>CAVVVQ010000026.1:0-139542 GCA_963751725.1 uncultured Verrucomicrobiae bacterium | reverse complement strand
TATGGCTGGTCGGAGGGATTCGGGCACCGAAAGCCTCCCCGACAGCTGTCGGGGGCCTGTTGTCGGTGTTAGCTCCGAATCTTGCTTCCTTTGGCCGGTGCATTTGGAAGCGTTCCTTTTGGACTGCGGTGGCAAGCGCAGCGCGACACCGCTTTGAGAGGAGACTGATTTGCTCGCAAGGCGGTGGATTGCCGTGAGAGCGATGGCAGGCGGCTGGCGCACGAAACTTGTCTGGACGCCCAGATGTGGGATTCCCGCTCTCTCAGCTTGATCCCAAAGCGCCGTCGGACGCTTCGCTCTGCCGGCGCAGTCCATAAGGGGCTCCCACGCCCGCAAGGCGGTGGCTACAACACTCAATTCCTTGTGCCCTTCGTCTGAGACAACTCGAAAAAGGTCTCGAGCACGCGAAGACTTTCGGTGTCAGTCAGCGTTTGCCCCAGATCGCGTCCAGGATCCCGTCCGGAATAACGACTGACCCTTTTTGTTTCGCGGCGCGTTGCCATTCGGCAGGCATGGGAAGATCCGTCCGCTTTTTGCCGTCACCGCCAGCGACTTTACCGGCGATAGCGAAAACAATGGAGCCGCCTTTCACGTCGCACGCTTTTACTTTTTCAAGCTCACGACGCAACGTTTCACGTTTCGAATCTGCTTTAGGTTGTATCGACGAAACAAACCAGACCCGCGATTGTCTCGGCGGACGAACGGCAACGACAATGTCGAGCGTCTCTGGCGTAGTGGCGGTGGCGAAGAATTTTTGGCAAACGTCCCGCAACCGTTTGATGTATTCGGAAAGCTTGCTGGGATCAGCCATGCGTTCCTCAAGAACTTCGCTTGGCTGGTAAAGGACGATTTGTTCGGTCTCAAACCCGGGATTCGCCGCGAGACTGTTCGCAGAGAAGATCGGAAGAAGGCAAAAGGCGAGGAAAGCGATTGGCAGCAGAGATAGCCGAACGATTCTCACAGGCACACCATTAGTCATTGCTGGCGTTGGCGCAAGACGGGGATCTTGAATTGCGGATTGCGGAAAGGCGTTAGCCACGGATTTACACGGATGAAACACGGAAGGCTGGATGGTGGAACGCGAACTCCATGCGCGTTGGGAAAAATTGACGCCGAAGGCGCTCTTGTTGTAGCCACGGCTCTGCGGGCCGTCCGGTATTACCGCATGGAGTAATGTTGTAGCCTTGGGAGCCGTCAGGTAATGGTGCATAGAATCATGTGCACTCAAGACTTGCGGAATGGCGGAGTTCAAATCAACTAACAGTCACTTATGTATAACAAAAGCAACCTTGCTCGGATTAAGAAGATGGACAGCCTCGCCCCGGAGGTGATGAAAGCTTTTTGGGCTTTTGATAAGGCGGCGGTCGCGGATGGCGCGATCCCAGTGAAGTATAAGGAATTGATTGCGGTTGCGGTGGCCACGACTACGCAATGTCCTTACTGCATTGATATTCATACGGGTAATGCGCGGAAAGCGGGTGCGACCGAGGCGGAACTTGTTGAAGCCTGTATGGTCGCGGCTTCGCTTCGGGCCGGCGGTGCGGTGACGCACGCGGCGCATGCGCTTGGGGACTAGCGGATGGCTAATGCTATACAGTGGGGATTGAACAGGCAAAGAACGGAATCAGGGGACCGCAGTGGCCGAACGCCAAGGAAACAAAGAAATGACGGACGATTGTCGGGACTCACTTCTTCACTGGGCGTTGAGCTGTCGGACGACTTCAAGTCATCGCAAAATCACGCTGAAAGAAATGAGGCCGTTGGCCTTATGGTTTATGGCGGTTTGGAAAATCACCGTTCCCTGTTAGCCAGGCGATTTGAAAATCGCTCTTCTCCTCTTCGAGTGATTTGTGTCTATTCCTTCTTGCTTTCCGAAGACTTTCTCGCTCGGTTTCGGATCGGAACAGTTTTTTTGCCAATAAGAATTGAGATCGTCTGATTTGACGTCGAACGGTCCCTTGATCGGACGAGCGCGGTGCTCGTTGATTTGATAGGTAACAGCCTTGAGCGGTTCGTGTCGGTCAATTCGATAAACGATTGTTACTTCGTGTGAATCTTCCGCCCATTTGGCGGCGAAGGCGCCGGCACCGGTATCGAGTGCGTCAACGATCTCGGTCAATGGTCCGATCTTTTTGCCGGTAACGGCGTCGGTCAGGTAGATATGAAAATTTTCGTCGCCCAATTCGCCTTCGCCATGCGCGGTGATAGCGAATTTTTTGTCAGGCGAAATTCCTTTGGCAACGGTCACGTATTCGTTAGGACCGTATTGGTAGTTTGAGGTGGCGAGGACGGTGGTGAACGCGATTAAAGTCGCGCAGAGCGCGAGGGAAAGTCGGGATGCTAATGGCATGACTAAGGATTCAGGATTCAGTGTTCAGGGTCAAGGTTAATGGATATGTAGCTTCTTGAATCGCTAATACTAACCATGAATTGGCACGAGGAGACATTTATGTTCTTGGATTCGGCGTTTATTCCACGGAACGCCAACGAGTGAAGAGAACCAGTTCGGCCGCGGATATTTGAACTCGCCATTGAGACTGAAAAGGTGAGTTCGACCCAGCGTTTAATCGGCTTCGATCCAGCGGTCGTTGCCGAGGTAAGCCAGGACGTGACTGCCGGATTGCGTGATGGGAGTCGCCACCTAAGCCAGAGATTTCAGCAAAGGAATGTAATCGCTCACTTTGAGCGGACGGATGGTTGCGCCCGTTCGCGCGTTTCTCGTTGATCGTGCCACAAAGCATTAACAGCGTTCTAATAGCACCTGAATGAAGATGTCGTGCGCCGTAGAGAAAAAGCGCATCGATCAATCCTTCACGAACGAGCCCGGAGCAATCTACACCGAACTGATTCTCGCCTCCGTAGACGTAACGGGTTCCGTCGTAACGTTGCAGTTGTTGGATATACTAATTCACACGAAGTTTCGGATACCGGTGACTTTTCCGAAACCAAAATGCGAAGAAAAGGGAGAGGGTCAGGATCGCATAAACCAATCACCGATTCGCCAGGGGATCCCATGCGCCAACAGAAGAATAAGGTCGCGAGGATCATGAGGAGAGGATGAGACAGTGATGGTGAGGAGGGATCAGACGTCTTCGCGACGGATGCGGCATTGCGTTAGCTAGGCGAAAATGAAGCGAATGTTCGAGGAGGAACGCAGTTCGTAACAGCGTATTAGAACGAAGACGATCAGGAAGAGGCGACTTGCGAATTGGTGTCAGGACTGAAGCGAAGTCGAATGGTAGGGGAGGAGAAATGAGGTCCCCGCTGGCTGTGGATCCTTTTAGCCGAGCGGCAAATTGCCGGAAACCGCTTACCCTATCAGCGGAGGGAACATCCGACGGCCCGCAGGGCCGTGGCTACAACACCTGATTTCTTAGTGTTCCTTGGTGACCTTTGCGTTGACGAGGGGGAGCCTTGGTTACGGTTCCAAGGGTTGAGGGCGGAACCTAACCGCGAATTGGTTTGGATCAACAGGGAGGGTTGAGCGCAATAGATCTGGGTCAAGTATTTGGGGCAGCTGTGCGCCAAACACAGCGAAACCCTTCTTCGCTTAGCTTCGGCACGGTGGGCAGAGTTTCGAAGACGCGGGAGAGCGAGGAGGCATTGGTGCAGGGTTAACCTAACGGATTGCACTAACGATTGCGATGCTCAGAAACAAGGCGATGAGACAAAACAGGGCGATTGCGTAGATGAGGCAGGTCCAGTAAGCGAATTGATGGAACCCGGTGTCGCGCCTGACCTCGTGCAGGATAGACGCGAAGACTAACGCTGGAAACGGCGAAACGAACATAAGGTAAAGTGCTCCGACCGACGACATGCCGGACCAGCCGAACAAGGATGCGGTCAGGATTAACAAGAACCAGATGCCGCCGTGCGCGAATATGTAGAAATACGTCACATAAGGCGGTTCAGGGATGTCTCGTTTGCTCATCCTCAAGGCAGAGCGAAATGTACGCAGTCACGCCCGCTGCTGGAATGACGATGAAGATGAGGAGAAGCGGGAGGATTTGGCTCAAGTTATTTGAAGAGTGTTACTGGAACGACGACGAATGGTAGTGCGACGCTTGCACCAAAGGAGTGAGCGATTGAAATCGCTTTGAATAAATCGGCGGTTCGGCGATCGCCGTTCCTTGGGCTATTGAAAATCGTTGAGGTAAAGCCAGTGCGGCAGAGCCGGGCTGAAAAAGAGAAGATCTATTCACTAATCACCATTCACACGCCGCAGCAGGTGCGCGTCGCCCAACCGAGAAGGTCGGAATGCAGGCTAAGCTGGCGCGCCGCCCAAGGCACCTGGAAGCGGCGGTGCGTCTGGAGCGACTACGACTTGTTTCGGCGGTTTGTCGGTCATCTTTTGACCGGTCGCAGGAGGCGTTGGGCCCGGAGGAGGATTCAGTAAGCGACCGTGTTGCATGATCTCGCGGATCTGTACGCCGTCGAGCGTTTCATACTCGAGCAACGCTTTCGCAATCGCTTCGAGCGTATGCCGATTCGCGATCAGATTGTTTTTGGCCGTGGTGTACGCGTCGTCGATCAATTTGCGAACTTCTTTGTCGATTTGTTCGGCAGTTGCTTCGCTGTAATCGCGCGCACGCGAGATGTCGCGTCCAAGGAAAACGTAATCTTCATGTTCGCCGTATTCGACCATGCCCATGTGTTCGCTCATGCCCCATTCGCAAACCATTCGACGGGCGATGGCGGTGGCGTTCTTGATGTCGCCACGGGCACCATTTGTTACGTCACCGAAAACGATTTCTTCGGCGACTCGTCCACCCATTGCGACGCAAAGCCCGGCGATGAGCTCGTTTTTGCGATTGGTATATTTGTCTTCTTCCGGCAACCACATTGTCGAACCGAGTGAAGGCCCACGTGGGATGATAGTGACTTTGTGAAGCGGTTCGGTGTGTTCGAGCAATTCAAGCAACAACGCATGACCGGCTTCGTGATAGGCGGTGTTTGTCTTTTCCTTTTCGCTCAACGCCATGCTGCGGCGTTCTTTGCCCCAACGAACTTTATCACGCGCTTCTTCCAATTCGTGAAGCGTGATGCCTTTCATTCCTCGTCGGGCAGCGAGGAGCGCAGCTTCGTTGATCACATTGGCGAGCTCCGCTCCGGAATATCCAGGGGTGCCGCGCGCGACCACTTGAAGATCGACGCCTTCAGCCAGTTTCACTTTTTTGGAATGAACGCGGAGGATTTCTTCGCGGCCTTTGACGTCGGGAAGATTGACGGTGATCTGGCGATCGAACCGACCGGGGCGCAGCAGAGCGGGATCGAGAACGTCTGGCCGGTTAGTCGCGGCAATAATAATGACACCTTCCTGAGTATCGAATCCGTCCATCTCGACCAGCAACGCATTTAGTGTCTGTTCGCGTTCGTCGTGGCCACCGCCAACACCGTGACCACGATGCCGGCCGACCGCGTCGATTTCGTCGATGAAAATGATGCAGGGCGCAGATTTCTTTCCCTGCTCGAACATGTCGCGAACACGAGAAGCGCCGACGCCGACGAACATTTCTACGAAATCGGAGCCGCTGATAGAAAAGAAAGGAACATCAGCTTCGCCGGCGATAGCGCGGGCGAGGAGAGTTTTACCTGTGCCTGGGGGACCTACGAGGAGGACGCCTTTGGGGATACGGCCACCGAGCTTCTGGAATTTCTTCGGGTCTCGTAAAAATTCGACTAATTCCTGGACTTCATCCTTAGCTTCTTCGACTCCGGCGACGTCTTTAAATGTGATTTTGTTTTTGTCGCGGGCGAGCATGCGCGCCTTCGATTTTCCGAAGTTAAGCGCACCTTTGCCGGCCATACGGATCTGTTGGCGGAAGAGGAAATAGAGGACGAGGAGGAAGAGGGCAATCGGAAGGAAGCTGACGAGGGTCTGGGCCAGGATAGCCGACTCCATTCTTATGGCGGGTTGGATATTGGCATCGGCCAAGCGTTTCTGGAGATCGGTATTATAATTGAGGAAGACGGTGGTGCGAAACTTGGTCGGCTGCGCCGGAGCGGACCCGGTGGCCTGCTTCAGGTACCATCCGCTCAAGGTTTGGGTGGGCCGACCTTCTTCGACTATGAGCGAAAGCGCATTGGTTTTGTCGCTGACGATCTGTTTGTTCTCTAGAAGTTCGAGGAACCGGTTGTACGGAACGTCTTCGACATTTTGGTAGGCGCCGCCGCGGAAAAGGACGGCGATACCGATGAGAGCGAAGGCGATGGCGATGAGAACGACTCCGCGCCAGTTAAAGCCGGGCTCGTTTCCGCGTGGGGTTTTATTATCCTTGGGGGTATTGCGATCAGGTTGTGCCATAAAGGGTCAAACGCTGTTAGCGGGTTTGAACGCTAACATGAAGGCGTAGGCATTGCAAAGCAGTCCAGGGGCCATTAGGGGCGTCGGGGGCCGCCTGATTTCGGATTGCGGATTTCGGATTGCGGAGAGGGAGCACACACGAATGGACAGTGGGGGGCGGGAAATGTTCAGACAAGGGGCTAGGATGCCCTCGGGGCGGGACTTCGGCGCCGCAGGTGAAGAGGATGAAACGAGGTGGACGGATCATGCCTTAGAATCGTGTCAATCGGTGTCGATTAGTGGTAAAAAATTCTTAAAGGCATCGATCGTCCGCCTTCGTCCCGAAAGTTGGGTCGCGTTCTAGTGGGGCTCGCCGTTTAAGGCCGATCCAAGTCAACTCACTGGCGCTTCGCAGAAGCGCCCCTACAATAGACGGTCAACCCGCCGTCGCGAAGCTTTGGGGTGGCAGGCCGGGCTGTGGCTACAACGCTTGGCTTTCTGCGCTCAGCCTGTAATCTTGATATCTCTGAATGACGCCCCTTAGCCTAGTGGCAGATAAAATCGATCGCGCAGTGCAGCGCGTCACGCCGTTGGCTTACCGGATACAACGGAAAAGCCGGCGATGGATGCGTCGTGCTTTGCGCAAGCCCCGGAGTGTTTCGGAAAGCCCGAACCTTTTGCCATTGCTGATTCAGGTGTTGGCCAGTTTTTCGAAGGCCGATGGCGTTCTCCTCGAAGAAGAAATTGACTCGAGTCTTGGATTCCTGCGTTACGATTATCCGGAAGCGGTTTACTCCGAGCTGCGCCAACTTTTCCGGCAAGCGCTTTACGAACAGCAGGATCTTTCGGCCATGGCGCAGAAATTATCGGCCGAGCTGGGGACGGATCGGAAGATCATGCTCGGGGTTCAGCTTTACGATTTGATTTCGCAAGCTGGCCTGAAACAGGAACAAGTGGTCGCGTTCTATTCGTTCATGTCGCAACTGGGGATGGCGGCGCAAGCGATCGACATCGTTTATCAACTCAACGCTTCGGAAGATTCCGATGCGTCGGTTTATCAGAGAGGCGCTTCGCCACTGGAGGCGCTTTCGTTTGGAACGAACAGCAGCGCGGATGTGACTTTGAAAAGCTTGAGTGGGACTGATCGGTTGCTGGCCTTCCGTTATCACGATCTGATCCTGCTTAAGAATTACACCTCGCAAACTGTCTCGGTTCGTGGGCGTCCGCTATTGCGCGGTGGGTTCTGCCGAATCTATCCGGGGCAACGGATTCTGGTGGGAGATCAATTCCTGACCTACCAGGAGTTGGCGGCGTATTTCAACGCGAAGAAAAACGTATCGTTACCGCATATTTTTGTTCGGGTGCACAAGGATGCGGACGAAGTGCAACTAGAACGGTCGCGATCACGTGAAAGCGCGCTGGAAGTCACGTTCGGATTGAAGGTAAAGGTCAAAGCGTTGCGGAACGTTGACGCCGTGCTGAACAACGTCCCTTTGAAAGCCGGCACACAAGTGGAAGCGACCTTGGAAGACAAGATCGTGTTCCATAACGATAGCGAAATGGATTTGATCGACCTGCGTCGTCGGGCGCGGGCGATGGGTGCCCGGTTCCAACTCAAGGCGTCCAAATCCGAGTACCTGGTCTCGAACAATCCAAGCTTGCTCGAGGAAGACGACATTTTTCTTTCACCCGGGACGAGTGGCGACGTGTTGCTCAAAATTCTGTGCGATTACGACAAACGGGTCGGCACGCTGGAAGTCATTGACGCGGATCGGCCGATCATGGTCGGTGAAACGCCAGTGCGCGGAACAGCGCCGTTGCGAGACGGCGACACCATCCGAATCGATGTCGGCCAATTTTTGCGCTGCAATTTCTCCGAACGAATCATCGAGGAAGAGCGGAACATTATTCGGTCGTTGGAGGTGGCGGACGTCAATCATCGCTTCAGCAATGGCGACACTGGTTTGGAAGGAATTTCGTTCACGGTAAACCGGGGCGAACTGGTTTGCGTGATGGGGGCGAGCGGTTCAGGCAAGAGCACATTGCTAAAAGTGTTAGGCGGCCAGCTTCAGCCGACGCAGGGGCATGTGCTGCTAAATGACCGGTCACTCTACCAGAACCTCGATCTGCTGAAGCGCTACGTCAGTTACATTCCGCAGGAAGACGCGTTCGATGAGCATCTGACCATTGGCGAGAATCTGCAGTTCGCTGCGGCGATCCGGGCGCCGCATCTTGTCTGGGCGCGATTTGAATCGGCGGCTCGAGAGCAAACTGATTGAGCTCGGATTAAATGAGCGGCGCGACAGCATTGTTGGAAGTCCGGTGAAGAAAACCTTGAGTGGTGGCGAACGGAAACGGCTCAACATCGGTCTCGATATGATTGGGTCGGCGGACGTTTATCTTTTTGATGAACCGACCTCCGGGTTGTCCTCGAAAGATTCAGAGCATGTAATCGAGATCATTCGCGCGCTGGCGCACAACAAGATCATCATCGTCACGATTCACCAGCCGAGCTCGAAGATCTTTCAGATGTTTCACAAGGCGATCCTGTTCGACAAAGGCGGGCGGCTGGTGTTTTTCGGCACGCCGACCGACATGTTGCGATATTTTGCCGAGGCGGAACATCAACATCAATTCGGGGCGGAGTTGGGCGCTTGTCCATCGTGCGGAACGACGCGTCCGGAATTTATTTTCGATGTGCTCGAGACGCCGCTACGGGATATCAGTGGCGACGTTATTTACGAGGAGAACAGCCGGGGCCAACTGATTGCGGCCCGGCGTTATTCGCCGGAATTTTGGCGCGACAAATACGAGGCGTTCCGTCTGATCCAGGACGTCAAACAGGTCTCGCTTACGGCGTGATGACCTTGCCGGCGTTGCCGGCGGCGCCGGCGAAGAAGAAAAGGTTTTTCGGTCGTTGGCGGGATGAATGGACGCAGTTACGAACGCTGCTTCAGCGGTCGTTCATGAGCAAGCTGCGGAACCGAGCGTAACCTGGTCATTACGATTGGCGTTGCGCCGGTCCTGGCCCTGTTCATTTCCACCATCTTCGGTATTCAGACAGTGGGCACTACGATTTCGCGTCGGCCTATCATATTCCGACGTTTTTGTTTCTTGAGTCTGATCGTGGCCATGTTCCTCGGCCTAACGAACAGCGCGGACGACATTATTCGGGACCGCGCTGTCCTCCAGCGCGAGCGGAACCTTAATGTCAGACTGGCTTACTATGTTTTCTCAAAGTTTGTTTCGCTCGGCTTTTTCGCCCTGTTTCAGTGCATCCTTTTTGTCTTGATCGGGAATTACATTCTGGCGATTCGGGGAATGTTCTGGATCGATCTTGGGATCATGTTGATGACGGCGATGGGCGGGGTGGCGCTGGGTCTGGTTGTTTCGTCGCTCGTGGCCGATCCGAAGACGGCGGCCAATATCGTTCCGCTGGTTCTGATTCCGCAGATCATCATGGGCGGCGCGCTCATCAAGTATGAGGACATGAACCGTAACCTCGCGCTGGTTTACGCGTTCACGCGTTGGTTCTCAGAACATCCGGACGCGGAGCGCGGAAAGAAGATGAGCAGCCGGTTACAGGTGCCGTTCGTCTGCCAATTTATTGCGATGCGCTGGTCGTATGAAGAGATGGTTGTCGCGCAAGCGAAGCTCAATCCGCTGACCCGGCGTCAGGAACGGACGCAGGATCAGATCCATCAGCTGGTGGACAAAGGCGGGTTGGATAATCCGGAGGCGACCCGGCGGTTGAACGAGTTGAAGGAAACGCTCGCGGTCCTTTCAGGGTTGGAGGCGAAAACGCCGAGAGAATTGGATCGGTATTTGGGGGTTGTTGATCAGGTGTTGGATGGGAAACGTCCGTTCGATCGCGCGCTGTTCAAAGATGCAGCGGGTCCGGTCACGGCCGAACAGCTGTACGTGAATCAGAAGGTGTCCGATCTGATCTCGAACGCAGAGATGGAGCAGAGCGATTACCGGCGGAGCGGGAACTGAATGTTTTCTTCGGGGAAGAAAAACGGTACCTTGGGATGAAGGTGAATGTCTTTGTGTTTAACACGATCGTGCTGATTGGATCGACAGTGGGTTGTTGGGGGTGCTCTATTGGATTCTGACGCCGGCAGCTCGAGGTGCGGAGGAGCTGAGCGGCCGGAGGCCGCGTGAATGCGAGTCGAATGGTGACATCAGGTGATGGTCAATGGTCGGATGTGGTTGAGGTTGGTAAGATGTGGTGCCATAGGAATATCGATGAAAATGAAAAAGAGAAAACTACCGAAACTCGATTGATCGTCGCTGCGAGCGACCACGATCCCGACATGCTTTATGCCACCAGGTTTTTTGTGCCGGACCCATTTATTTTTCTCGAGCAAAACGGCAAGCGGACCATCGTCCTGAGCGATCTCGAGATCGATCGCGCGCGAAAACAAGCACGCGCAGATGAGTTCGTTTCCCTCAGCCAGATCGAGCGCGAGGTGCAGGGCACCCAGAAGAAAGCGCCGCCTTTTGAAAAAGTCATGTCGCATTTTCTGCGGAAACGCGGGGTGCGCTCGCGCGGTTGTGCCCGCGAATTTTCCGCTCGGTTACGCGAACGAACTGGCGTCGCAGAAAATTCGGGTCGCGTCCGACCAACGGACTTTTCTGGCCGGAACGCGAAGCCAAATCCGAGGAGGAACTGCAAGCAGATGCGGCGCGCGCTTGCGATTACCGAGAAGCGGTTGGCTCGCGCGATGGAAGTGCTGACGGCTCGAAACTCGGCGCGGGAAAAAACTCACCTGGTCAGGACGCACCCTGACCTCGGAAATTCTGCGGGCGGAAATCGATTCGGCGATCTTGCGCGCCGGCGGATTGCCAGCGAACACGATCGTCGCCGGCGGCGATCAGGCGTGCGATCCGCATGAGCGCGGCTTCGGTCCGCTGAAGGCGAATTCGCTCATCATCCTCGATATTTTTCCACGCGACGCGAAGAGCGGCTATTTCGGAGACATGACGCGGACGGTGGTTCGCGGTCGCGCCAGCGAAGAGCAACGGCGGCTTTGGGAAAGCGGTGCGGGAAGGTCAGGCGCTGGCGTTGAAAAAAATGAAGCCAGGCGTGGATGGATTGAAACTGCACAACGAAGTGAAGCAGCTTTTCACCGATCGCGGGTTATCCGACGGAAGTGCGAGGCGGCCGGCAGGTGGGATTTTTCCACGGGACCGGGCACGGCCTCGGCCTGGAGATTCATGAGTTTCCGCGGTTCCAAAAAACGGTTTTCAAACCGGGCCAAGTGCTTACGGTTGAGCCGGGTCTGTATTATCCGGGCATTGGCGGAGCGCGGTTGGAAGATGTGGTCGTGTTGACGCAGAACGGGATCCGGATGTTGTCGCGCTTCGAGAAGCGGCTGGAAATCTGAACGAATCGCAGCCTCGAGGCGTCTAATCTTCAAGACAGTGATGCTGAGCGAAGCGCGGCGGAGTCGAAGAATCTCGCCAGAAAGCGGAGAGAATCTTCGACTTCGTTTCGCTTAGTCGCATTCACGTTCCAACCAAACAAAACAAAATTTGAATTACATGCTTTCATACTATTACGGGGTCGGATGTTCGGCAGCAACTGGCTGCTTGCTGGTCGGCGTTCCGTTGATCATCGGGCTGATTGGCGCAATTTCGCGTGAGCCGCGCCTTCAAGAAATGGGGAGAGGTGCGCGCTCAGTCGAATATTACTGGGGCCGAAGCGGCGCGGGAAATCTTGCAGGCGGCGCAAATCACCGACGTGTCAGGTGGTCGAGATCAACGATTTCCTCGGCGATCATTACGATCCGACGAGCAAACGGCTTTGTCTTTCGACGAATGTTTACAACACGCCGTCGGTCGCGGCGCTGGGAATTGCGGCGCATGAAACCGGGCATGCCATTCAGCACGCGAAGGCCTATGCGCCGCTGAAAGCGCGCATGGCCATTGTGCCCGTCACGCAGTTTGCGTCGCAAATGTTGCCGTTTATTATTTATTGGCGGCTTTATTTTCCATCTCACCGGTCTGATCACGCTCGGGATTTGTTGCTATCTTGATCCTGATGGTTTTCCAGCTGATTACGCTGCCGGTGGAATTTGACGCTTCGCGGCGGGCGAAAATCATTTTGCAACAGATGGGCATGGTGCAGCCGGGGGAGGAAGTCGTGGGGGTGAACAAAGTTCTGAATGCGGCCGCGCTGACCTATGTGGCGGCGTTCATCGCCACGCTTGGCAATTCCTGCTATGGCTCATGTCTGTCCGCGATCGCCAGTGATGCTTACACGCGCGACCTGACAAAAAGATGAATCCCGCCATCGCATTGCCGTCTCCGCGTCGTTTCACCGATTTGTTGTCGTCGGGCCTGCGGTCGCGTGGTAAGCCTAAACGGGACGCGATGGAACAGCCGAGATCCGACGAAGACAAGCAGCTAGTTTCACGCACCCAGGAGCGGCGACGCGGCGGCATTTGATGAGCTCGTCGTCAAATATACGCCGCGTCTCTACGGCCTGGTTTACAACATGACCTCGAACCACGAGGACACGAACGATCTGCTCCAGGACGTTTTTTCGAAGGCCTATAAATCGATCGGCGGTTTCCGGGGCAACTCATCCTTTTACACCTGGATCCACTCCATCGCGGTCAATATGACGCTGAACTTCCTCAAGAAACGGGGCCGCCGATATCATCTCAGTCTGGATGACATGGATGCCAGCGTTCAGAACGATAAGGAGTTCCTCGAACTGACCGCCACGAGCAGCCCGGTCCGCGAGGCGGACCTTTCCGAGCTCCAGCGAAGATTGAACGAGGCCATGATGAAATTGTCTGATGAACACAGAGCCGTGGTCACCATGTTTCATATTCAAGGGATGCCCCATGCCGAGATCAGCAAGATCTTGCGTGTTTCCGAGGGTACGGTACGTTCCCGCCTCTTTTACGCGAACCGACAACTGCAAAACTACCTGGAAGAGTTCCGGAAAAACCCTGTCTCCTAACCCCAGCCTGATTTTTAAGCAAGACCGCAACCGCAATGAACGTGAACCAATTTAACGAAAACGATATTGGCAAATTATTGCGGTTGAAACGGCACGAGCAACCGCCTCCGGGCTATTTCGATAATTTTCTGCATGAGTTTCATCGCCGGCAGCGAGATGAATTATTGAAGGAACCGCTCTGGCGCATTTGCCTGCAGCGGGCACGGGATTTCATGTTCCGGCTGAACTTCCGGGGCTTGCATCCTATCCGGCGGCAGTCACGGCGCTGCTGGTGTGCGCGGCGGTTATTTCGCTGAAGGTGTATCAAGGGCCGGGGACTGACAAGATGGCGCGCCAGAACCAGACGCCTGTGGTGGCCACGGGATTCAGGATTCCGGCGTGGAGTCTTTCATCTCCGGTTGCGACGCGTGATCTGGGTCCGAAACCCTTGCGCAACGTCAATTATAGCTCCCACACTCACCGGGCCGCGACGCCTCCGCGCTACGTTCTCGATAGTACGCCAGTGAGTTATGAGGCCGCTTTCAGATTCTAAGTCCGGCGCAGGAAAAATTTTCCCGGTCGGTTCCCCTTCGTGTTGCGGTTTGTCGTTTCCCCAGCGCTTTTGCTATGCGCGTTGGCCGGCTTAGTTCAAGCCCAGTCGCCATTCCAAAGTTTGGTGATCGTCACCAGATCGAACGGAGCACAGCAAAAACAGCAGGAGCCCACCACTCAGATCAGCCGCGAGCGTCAAAGACGTTTTCGATAAGTCCGCCAAAGCAGTGGTGAAAGTTCGCGGGACCGATGAGCATGGCGAATTCGCCGGGACCGGCTTTTTTATTGATCCGGCCGGAACGCTCTACACGGCGTTCTCGGTTGGGGGCGACGCCGACAGTCTGACGGTTGATTTCGACGGGCAAGAAACTATCCGGCGCGTGTTATGTCAGCGGATTTGCGGAGCGGCATCGCGATCCTGAAAGTGGATGCCGCGACGCCGATGTTGCCGATCGGCAAGTCCGACCATATCGAAGTAGCGACGCCGGTAGTTTCGATTGGTTATCCACTTGATCTTCCCGAGACGCCGAGTTTTGGAATGGTCGCCGGGATTCGATCGGAAATTTCTCGGTCGTTATTTTTCCACGACACATTTGCGGGTGAACGTGTCGACGCAGCGGGGCGAGGCAGGCGCGCCGATCTGTTAATTTCAAGGGAGAAGTGGTTGGGATCCTTGTCAGCAGCATCGAGAATGGCTCGGCTTGTTATGCGTTGCCGATTGACGCCGCGGAAAAAATCCGGAATGATTTCGTGCGGTTCGGCGAAGCGCGTCACGGGTGGATCGGAATCGATGTCGCGATCGGCGGAGCAATACAAGGAAGGTTCGCATGCCGAGATGACCGAGATCATGAAGGACACGCCGGCCTTTGGGTCGGGCGTGCGACCTGGCGATATTCTTCTTCAGGTGGGCAAGACGCAGGTGCGCGAACCGGAAGATGTGATTGATGCATCATTTTTCATTACGGCTGGAGAGAAGATTCCGATCACAGTGATGCGGGGCGACGAGAAGCTTACATTCGAGGTCGAGGCTCGCTTTCATCCGGCGAGCCAACATCACCATGTTTGCCGCTCCGCCGCCATGAACCAATCGATTCCGCTTCGGCTCGATTCGCTAGGCAGAACGCCGTGACGGCCGCGCGTCGGAGTGATCGGTGAATGCCAATCCGAGGTCCAACCCCGAACAAGTCCAGCAATCCGAAATTCCGAGCAACGGCATCTGGGCTCGATTGCGCAATTCTAGTCGATTTCGATTTTGGACGTTTGAGATTTCCTTGTGATTTGGACCTTGGTGATTTGGCGATAGCTCGCAGCGCGAGTTTGCAGCTATTCGCTATAGCATTTTTCGAAACTCGCTTCGTCGATCACTCGGATTCCGAGTTGTTTCGCTTTTTCCAATTTGCTGCCAGGCTTCTTCGCCGGCGAGGACGAAATCGGTTTTTCCGCTCACGCTCCCGGTTACTTTACCGCCAAGCGCCTCGATCTTTTCGCTGGCTTCATCACGTGTCATCGAAGGCAACGTCCCGGTGAGCACGAAAATCTTGCCCGCCAACGGAAGGCCGGCCGCGCTCTTCGGCGAAACCTTTTCGCCCGCCGGTTCAATCCCTAATCGCTTCAGACGTTGCAATGTTTTGCGTCCGACCGTCGACGCAAAATAATCAAGAACGCTCTTCGCTACGACCGGGCCAACTCTCGGTCACAATCCCGCGATCTTTTTCGTTTTTGTTTTTCGATGGCGAAGCGAATCCGGATTTCAGAAGTCGTTCCGCGATCTCGGCACGCTCCGGTTTTTTTGTTTCGTGATAAGCGATGACGTCCCGCAGCAGATCGGAATCGGCGACGTCCTCGATTTTTTTGTGAAACCGGGCAATCTGACCGGCGGTTGTTTTTCCGACATCCGGAATAGCCAGGGCAAAAAGCCAACGCGACAGGGGAAAGCTTCGTGCGCGTTGGATGGCTTCGATGGCTTTAGTTGCGTTTTTCTCACCGAAAACTCGCGGGGAATCATCTGTGCCGAGATTCAACTTGGCCAGTTGCTCAGTCGTTAGTTCAAAAAGATCGAGCGGCTCACGGACCAATCCGCGTTCGACGACTTTGTCGGCGACGATGCCGCCGACGCTCTCGATGTCGAGCGCGCCTCGAGCGGCGAAGAACTCAATGCGCCGCGTCGTTTGGGCGGGGCAAAGAAGATTTTCACAACGCCACGCGACGAATTCCGGGTCACGTCGGATGGGATGGCCGCAGGCGGGACATTTGCCATGGATATGCTTTGAGAAATCAAATGGCCGAGCGTTGGCCGGGCGTTTCGATTTCACGACTTCGACCACGGCCGGAATAACTTCGCCGGCTTTCTCAATTACAACCGTATCGCCGATCCGAATGTCTTTTCGTTTGATCTCGTCCTCGTTATGGAGGGTGGCGCGACTGACCGTGCTCCCACTAACGAAGACCGGTTCGAGTGCTGCGACCGGAGTCAGAATGCCAGTGCGCCCGACCTGGATCAAAATGTCAATCAACCGTGTCTGGACTCGTTCGGCAGCGTATTTGTAAGCGATGGCCCAGCGAGGCGATTTCGCGGTAAACCCCATCTGCTCGCGTTGGGCGAAGGAATCGACCTTGATCACAGCGCCATCTGTTTCATACGCAAAACCGGACCGGATTTGATCAAGCTTGTGGATCGCTTCGATAACTTCGTCGACTGATTCGGCGCACCACCATTTTTCGCTGTGGGGCAGTCCGAATTTCTTCAGGAGCGGAAACAGGTCCGAGTGTTTCGTCAGATCGACATCTCCGATGTCACCGGTGCCGTACAAAATGATCCCGAGCGGACGCCGGGCCACGTTTTCCGGATCAAGTTGTTTGAGCGAACCGGCCGCGGCGTTTCGCGGGTTTGCGAATTGAGGCAGGCCGGCCTTTCGTCCGTTCCTCGTTCATTTTTACGAAGCCGCGTTTATCCATGTAAACTTCGCCGCGCACTTCGAAAACGCTTGGTGGATTCCCGCGCAACCTGTCCGGGACCGATCGAATAGTTCGGATATTTTGGGTGATGTCGTCGCCGACATTTCCGTCGCCGCGGGTGGCGGCGTAACGGAGTTGGCCTTTTTCGTAGAACAAAGAGACAGCGACGCCATCGACTTTCGGTTCGATGACGACCGGGATTTTCTTGTTGGGGAGGAGCCGTTGGATCCGCAGGTAAAATTCACGGACTTCTTCCTCGGAATAAGTGTTATCGAGGCTAAGCATCGGGATGCGGTGCGTGATTTGAGCGAAGGCCTTAAGCGGCTTGCCGCCGACCCGTTGCGTCGGCGAATCGAGAGTAATCAGCTCCGGGTATTCTTTTTCGAGGTCGACGAGTTCGCGCAGGAGACCGTCGAATTCGCGATCACTGATGGTGGGGGCCGCTTCTTCATAGTAACGGCGGTTATGTTCTTCAATCGTTCGGCGCAGCTGATTGATTCGGGCGCGCGCTTTGGCTTCCGATTCAGGCATGGTGGGATGATACGAATGCGGTGGCGGCCTGCAATCGCAGGGGTTCGGCTGCGGCGGTGTGTGAATGGTGATTGGTGATTAGTGAATGGTCTCGGCCTCGCCGCCGCCCCACGCCACTTCTCGCCAATCACCATTCACACCTGTTTGCTGGCGCGTCGGAATTGGCCAGAAGCCTAACATTTCGCTCTCCTCTGGCGCGGAAGGCCTTGGCGTGGTAGACGTTCCGTGCAGCCATGTCAGCCTCAGAGCGAATCCTGGGTGTGGAAGGCGGCGGAACAAAGACCGCGTGGGTCTTGGTTGAACGTACCGAGGATGGCTTGCGCCCTGTAGATCAAGGGCGATTGCCACCGTCGAATTTTTGCCTGACTTCGCCGGACCGGTTGCGCGCGATTTTCCGACAATTGCCGTCGGACGTGGACCGGGTGGGAATGTTTCTGGCCGGAGTCGGCACCGATGATCGCCGCTCACTGGAGGTGCTCTGTGCCGAGATCTGGCCACAAGCGCGGATCGTTTCGGGAAGCGATCGGGAATCGGGGTTGGCCGCGGCATTAGGGTGCGGGGACGGGATCGTGGTCAATGCGGGAACTGGCGCATCCGTTACTGGTCGGCGCGACGATCGGGTCGAACGAGCTGGTGGCTGGGGACATATTCTGGGTGATGCCGGCGGCGGATATTATCTTTCGGTGCAGGCGTTGCGATTGATTTTGCGAGAATACGATTTGCATCGGAGTGAAGCGCAGTTCACCGCGGATATACTGCGGGCGCTCGGATTGAACACGCGCGAGGAATTGGTGCGTTGGGCGCAAACGGCGGACAAGATGCAGATTGCCATGCTGGCCCCGATTATTTTCGAAGCGGGCATGAACGGGGAGGCGAACGCGGTCAAAATCATTGAGGAAGGGGCAGGGGTATTGTGTGAGTACACCGCGGCGGTTGCGTCCCGGCTTCATTTGCTGGCGCCGAAAGTTATGTTGTTAGGCGGTCTCTTTCAGCGCGATTCGATTTATACCCACGCGTTCCGACGGAAGTTGAAAAAGAACATGCCGGATGCCCGCGTGGCGATGAGCGAGCAACCCCCGGAATATGGGGCGGCATTTCTTGCGGCAGAAACCGCGGAACGGATCGAGAGCCAGCCAGATTCGCGACGCCAGGGTCTTTCCGAACTTTCCACCGCGACAACGGAGCAACGCAATCCGCACTCGGAAAATTTGGAGCAACTGACCGCGGAGGACCTGGTAAAACTATTTCTCGCCGAAGAAGAGGGGGTGACAACTGCGTTAGGCAAAAGGACACCGGAATTGACGCGCGGAGTTGAGATGGTCGTAGCGGCTTTACGAAAAGGAGGGCGGTTGTTTTATGTCGGTGCGGGAACAAGCGGACGTCTTGGGATGTTGGATGCAAGTGAGCTTCCGCCGACGTTTGGAGCGTCCCCCGAAATGGTTCAAGGGATCATCGCTGGAGGGCAGACTGCTTTGCGCATGAGCGTTGAGGGCGCGGAAGACCAGCGTGGCGGGGGCGCGCTAGCCGTCGATGAGCGTGGAATAACCGGTGAGGATGTCGTCTGCGGAATCACCGCGAGTGGGCGGACGCCATTTGTGCTCGGCGCGCTGGAGGAAGCGAAGAAGCGCGGTGCGCGAACAATCTTGCTTACCTGCAATCCGGTGCGATCGCGCGAGGAAGGAATCGGAATCGATCTCGAGATCGATTTGGAGACGGGGCCGGAAATTCTGACCGGATCGACTCGGCTAAAGGCCGGGACGGCCACGAAAATCGCGTTAAATATCTTGAGTACCGGGGCAATGGTAGGGCTTGGGAAAGTGCGGGGAAACCTGATGGTAGATCTCAATATTTGCAGTGAAAAACTACGTGATCGGGCAGCGCGCCTGGTGGTGGAAGTGACCAAATGCAATTACGGAGAAGCGCTGGAGAGGTTAGAGAAAAACGGCTGGAACGTGCGATCAGCGCTTTCCTGATACATCGTGTGAATGGTGAATGGTGAATGGTCTGTTTGAAAAAGCGTAGAAGCGTGGTTCAGTCGCCCCGGCTAACTGATTTTCCTATGCGAACGATCTCTACGTATTTGGTTGTCTCTCTTCTGCTGACCGGTTGCGCAGCGGAGGGTTTGATCGTTAGGAAATCTTCGCAGCCTCGGCCGGATTCGAGCATGACGGGCACCGAAGGCGTTAATTCGTTTGTGTTCCGCGGTCCAACCGGAACATCGCATCAGCCTATTGCGACAAGGAATCCGCACTTCTGGAATGATAAAAGCGGTTCATACAAATTTGTTCTGCGCGATCGCCAGGAAGACGTGCGTTCTCAACTCGTTACGCCGGGTGTGTTCGGCGAGTACGAAACAGGCGATTATTTCAATGATCGGTATCCGCCGGAAGAGCCGGGCGATGCGAAGGATGCAGGCGTCGAAAGCCGCCAGTGGTGAATGGTGATCGGTGAGCGTGTTTAGCCCGCAAACGACTAAAAACATGCCATTTAGCGAAATTGATAAGCGCGCCGACGGGTTCGCGCACGAAGCTAGGGAAACCTAAACAAAAAGGAACCTTATGCTCTGGACATTATTTGTAATCCTACTCGTGCTTTGGATTCTGGGCCTTGTCAGTTCGTACACGCTGGGTGGCTTCATTCATTTGTTGCTCGTCCTGGCAGTGGTCGTCCTGATCGTTAACCTGATCTCAGGCCGACGAACGCTCTGATTTGGACCCAACGACGAAAGCATGAAACCTCCTGTCATTATCGGGATCTTACTGATCGTGATTGGGATCGTTGCTTTGGCGTACGGTGGCTTCACATACACCAAGCGCGAGAAAGTACTCGAGACGCCGATTGGCGACGTGAGCGTTAATAAGGAAAAGACAGTCCCATTACCGCCGGTCCTTGGGGGCGTTTGCCTGGTTGGCGGAATAATTTTGGTGTTAGCGGGGAATAAGAAGGGCTGATTGCCTCACACAAGGTCCACCCGCCTTCGCTACGGCGCGGCAGGCAAAGGGACACAACGAAAGTGTGGGCTTTGTTGTACGTGTTTAGCGTAAGAACACCAGGTGACGCGCGAGTGTTGGGTCGCGTTGTAGTGGCGCTTCTGCGAAGCGCCTTGGTATGGTTGCGATGCACAGATTTGCCGCTCAAGACAAATCACAGTCTCGCCGGGCGCTTCGCAGAAGCGCCTCTACAACTGCGTCATTCGACGCCTCAGGAGGAGTTAGCCGCCGGCCTTGAGGACCGCGAACGTCTTGGTTCCTTTGCGATCCAGGTAAAGAAGAATGCCTTTCCGCGGATCGGCTTTGTTCAGGGCTTCGCGGAACGAGGTGACACCGGTGATTCGTTTTCCGTCTACTTCCGTGATGACGTCTTCGCGCTGTATATCCTGAGCAGCGGCGAGACTGTTGTCAGCTACGTCGGTTACGATCACTCCTTGTTGAACATTCAGTTTCAAACGGGTCGCGACTTCCTTGGTCAATTCCTGGACCTGCAACCCGAACTTGTTTGAATCTTCCGGTTTAGCCGGGGAGGGTCGTGGGAGTTCATTTGAGGCTCGCGAAATATCGTTAGGTAATTCGCCGGTGGTGACCGGGATTTTCAGGGTCTGACCTTTGCGCCAAACGGTCAGCTCAATGTTTTGGCCGACCCGTTTTTTTCAGGATCTCACGCTGCAGTTGGCTGTCGGTGGTGACCGGAGAATTATCGACCTGAGTAATCACGTCGAATGGGCGCAGATCGCTCTTGTAGGCGGGCGCATCGGCTTCAATTGTTCGGACCACGACCCCTTTGTCCAATCCCTTGAACAAGTCGCGGATTGACGGGTCGTCACCGAGCGATTCGATCCGGATCCCCAACCATGGTCGAACGATTTTGTTGCCGGCGATTAGTTGTTGTCCGATTTCGTTGGCCAGATTGCTGGGGATGGCGAAGCCGAGTCCACGGTTCAATCCGTTGATCAATGTATTCATGCCGACGACCTTGCCGTCGATGTCGCAAAGCGGCCCGCCGCTGTTGCCAGGATTGATTGATGCGTCGGTCTGCAAGTAATCGGAAATCGAGTAACCTCCGGTCGAGATCAGTTTGCTTCGGCTCTTTCCGCTGATGACGCCGTAAGTAAACGTGTAATCGAGTTTGAATGGTGCGCCGATGGCGAAAGCGAATTGACCGACTCGAACGGCCTCGCTGTCGGCAAACAGCGCGGTTGGTAAGTTGGTGGCGTCGATCTTGATCACGGCCACATCTGTTTTTTCGTCGGTGCCGACTACTTTGGCCTGAAATTCGCGGCCATCCTTCAGTTTCACATCAATGCGATCTGCGCCTTCGACGACGTGATAGTTCGTATAGATATAGCCGTCGTTTCGGACGATGAACCCCGAGCCTTCACTTTGGACTGGTTGTGAATTTCGAGGGCGACGTTCGGGGTGAATCTTCATCTGGCTGGTCCTGGAAGAACAGGTCATCGAGGGACGATCCATCACTCGCGTCGCTCTTTTTGGTGACCTCAATGATTACGACCGTCGGCGCGATGATTTCGAAGACACGCGTGAAAGCGCTATTTAGTTGGTGGACGACATCTTTGCCGGCCTCGGCGGAGGCAGGTGGGACAGTTGGGGTTGGTGTCCCTTCGGTTTGGGCAACCGCGCTCTGGGCCGCGAGCGATAGGGTAATAAGAATGAAAGCGAGAGTGGGGATGGGGTTTCGCATGATTTGGAATTTGGACACAACGGCGAACATAGTTGTTCAAATGGCGATTTGCGAGGCATCTGCGGGTCGTCTTGGTCGCCTCTCCCTTCTCAAGGGAGAGGAAGCCACCGCGCAAGAGTGCGACCTGGCCAGGGCCCACTACCATGAGGGGTGCAAGTGTGAGTGAAAGAGTGCAAGGGAAGAAGGGCACACCTTGAGGTGCCTGCATTGACACGATTGTTAAGGGTATTAACCTTTTGCTTCACTAAAAAAATGTCCACTCTTGCCCCTGGTAAAACGGATGGAAAAGAGTTCGTCTCACATGCGCCCGGCTATTGGGCCGGGGACGATGTGATTTCCCCGGAACTCTGGAACGATTGGAAATGGCAGCTGAAAAATCGGGTCACGTCGCTGCCTCAACTCGAGCGCCATCTTGAGCTCTCGAATGAAGAACGAAGCGGTGTCCTGCTTTCCGGGACAAAGCTGGCGCTCGCCGTTACGCCGCATTTTTTCAACCTGATCGAACGCGACAACCCGGATTGCCCGATTCGGCGTCAGGTTATTCCACGGATCGAAGAGACCTGGACTTCGCCGTACGACATGGCGGATCCGTGCGGAGAAGATTCACACATGCCGGTGCCGGGTCTGGTGCATCGGTACCCGGATCGCGTGCTCTTTCTTGTGACGGATCGGTGCGCAAGTTACTGCCGGTATTGCACGCGAAGCCGCGTCGTTAGCGGCGTCGGCGAACAAGAACTGCACACCAATTTCGAAGAAGCATTTCGTTATCTGGAAGCAACACACCGAAGTGCGGGACGTGCTTCTTTCCGGCGGCGACGCCTTGATTTTTAGCGACGATAAACTCGAAAGGATTCTGAGCCGGCTGCGCTGCGATTCCGCACATCGAGTTTTTGCGCATCGGAACGCGGGTCCCGATTTTTCTGCCGCAACGGATTACGCCGGAGCTGTGTGCGATGCTGCAAAAGTATCATCCGCTCTGGATGAGTGTGCATGTCAATCATCCGCGGGAACTGACGGTTGAAGTGAAAGAGGCGCTGGAACGGCTGGCTAACCATGGGATCCCGCTGGGCAATCAAAGCGTGTTGCTCGCCGGCGTGAACGACAACATCGAGACGATGAAGACGCTTGTGCACAAGCTGCTCATGTGCCGGGTGCGACCATATTACTTTTACCAGTGCGATCTGATCAACGGGTCATCCCACCTGCGCGCATCAGTCGCGAAAGGGATCGAGATTATCGAAGGACTGCGTGGCCACACGACGGGCTATGGGGTTCCGCAATTTGTGATCGACGCGCCGGGCGGTGGCGGAAAAGTGCCGATCAATCCCGGTTACGTTTTGTATCACGACAACGAGAAGATCGTGATCCGGAATTACGAAGGGAAGATCTTCGAGTATCCGGAGACGGGGAACGAGAATGTGCAATTCGCGCCCCAGCGTGAATATCACGACGAGTATCTGTACTCCTAACCAATTCTGGGGAAAGCGCTGCTCTGTTAGCGGCGTGTGAATGGTGATCAGTGACTGGGTGAATGGTGCGAGAAGCTCGTTAGGCAAGTCGCGCGCTTCGGAAGGGAACCGCACGCACTGCCCTCGTCCCTTGAGAAGGGAGAGGCGACTAGCCACTCGCTCACTCTCAGCGCCGCGATCACCAATCACACGACCGCGACGGGTGCGCTTGGAATTATCGTTCCCTCTCGAAAACGACCTCGCCGCCGATGACTGTCATTTCGCAGGTCGTGGTGAGAATTTCCGGCGCGGGAATCTTCATGATGTCTTTCGAGAGAACCGTGAGGTCGGCCAGTTTTCCGACTTCGATCGACCCTTTGTCCTTTTCTTCGAAAGCGGCGTAGGCGGGCCAGCCGGTGAACATTTTCAACGCCTGCTCCCGCGAAACGGCCTGCTCTGGATGCCATCCCTCACCGGAAAACGCCTTTCGTACTTTTGCGCGCGACCGCGGCGTAAAACTCGATCATCGGTTCGCCTCGTTCCACTGGCGCATCGGAACCGCCGATGATAATCGCGCCCGACTTGATCAAGCTCTGCCAGGCGTACGCTCCGGCGAGACGCTCTTTCCCGAGCCGGCTCGGCGCGAAAAACAAATCGCTGATCGCATGTGACGGTTGCATCGACGGAATGACGCCGAGTTTCGCGAAGCGCGGGATATCCGCTGGGCTGAGAATCTGCGCATGTTCGACGCGCCAACGGGCGTCGCGAAGTTGAGCTGAAGTTCATGCGGGTTCGCGGCGGCATTCGGATCGTCGTGAACTTTTCTGAATGCCTGTTCGTAGAGATCGAGAATGATCCGATTCGCGCGATCGCCGATCGCGTGGGTTTCCACCTGAATGCCGCGACGCAGTGCTTTCTCGAACATTGGCAGCGAGATCCGATTCCTTTTCGCGCAGAAAACCGGAGGTCTCCTTTGCATCGGCATAAGGCTTGAGCAACGCCGCGCCCCGCGAACCGAGCGCGCCGTCGAAGACCACTTTGATTGTGCGTTGGGTGAAATGATGATGCTGCTCATCCAGGTCATCCCGTCGCGCAAGAAGGTGTCGTGCGGCCGGACCGGGTCCATAGACAGCATTGTAGATTCTCAGTTTTATCTTTGCCTGTAGTCGAACAGCGCCTGCGCATCAGACGCTGACATCGGCGGGATCGCTGCCGGCGTTTTGGATTTCGCACCAGCCCAGCTGCGAGCTCTCGTTTCACGCCGAGCAGGAGTGCCTGCTCGCGCTCGGCTGCGGTTGGTTGCGGAATATTTTTGCGGACCAGTTCCTCGGCGTGATCCAGGAGCATGCCGGTCGGTTCACCGGTCTTGTTTGTCCTTCAGAATTTCGCCGCCGAATGGATTCGGCGTCTTTTGGTCAATGCCGGCAATTTTCAGGGCCGCGCTGTTTGCGATCGCACGCATGACCATCGGCGCGCGTGAGAAAAACCGGATTGTCGGGCGCGACTCTTTCCAGGTCGGTCCGCGTCGGAAAGTCGCGGTGGCTTCCAGAATGTCTCGATCCAACCGCGGCCGGTGACCCATTTGCCCGGCTCGGTTTTGCCGGACGCGCTCTCTTCACCTTGGCGAGAAAATCCTCGAGCGTGTCTGTTCCTTCGAGATTCAGATTCATCTCGCGAGCGCCGATGCCGAAAATGTGGCAATGGGCATCGGTCAACCCAGGCACGACCGTTGCCCTGCAAGATCGATCTACGCGGACTGCCTTGGTGCGAAGTTTTCGGCTTCGGCATTTGAGCCGACGAAGACAATTCGACCGCCTTGACCGCGATCGCTTCCGCATGGGGTGCGCGGTCATTTACGGTGTGGATGTTGCCGTTGAGAAAAACGGTGTTTCGCCGATTCGCATTCAGCCTGGCTGGCGCAGAGCGCAACAAACCGCGATCAAAGGTGAGACAAGCGAGGCGAAAGTCGTCATCTGATGATCTTCGCCAGTTGCAGCGCGAACGTCGAGTGCCGTTCGTGGCGTTCACCGTCGGTCTGGAAAGATTTGTTTTCTGCGATTTTGCTTGTCTTGCCGCTTCTTCGTATCAGATAAGAATCGCGGGTTTTTCCGAGGAGAAACAAGATGTGAACAAATTTTCTTTTGCCAAGCGAATGTCGATTTATAGAGTCTGCCACTCGCTCGCCCTGTCGCGGCGATAAACCTTAACTTCGAACCGACCTCTGAGCGCCGCATACTCTGTAACCACAACTTTGTGCCGTTTTTGTCTTGGCGGCTGGCCCTGTTGGGAAGCACAGTTCGCTAAGCGCCATGGCGAATTTTTTTCCACGCTGGTCAAATTGGCTTCCGCTGAAAATCGCGGTCTGCGGCGTGGTCATCGTTTGCGGTTTGACGGCGGGGACCTGGTATTACATCACCCCGAAATATACGCGGGTTGGTTATCAGCCGATCCAGCCGGTGCCGTTCCCGCATGATCTGCACGTCTCGCAGCTCGGGATGGATTGCCGCTATTGCCATAGTTTTGTCGATGTCGCCGCGCATTCGAATCTTCCGAACACGCAAACGTGCATGGCGTGTCATACGCAGGTGCAGAAGGAGAATCCGAAACTTGAGCCGGTGCGGGCGAGTTGGAAGACCGGGCAACCGGTTGAGTGGGTGCAGCTCCATCGCACGCCCGATTACGTTTATTACAATCACGCCGCGCACGTGAATCGCGGGATCAGTTGCGCGAGCTGCCATGGCCAGGTCAATCACATGCCGGTCGTCTATCATGCCAAACCGCACAGCATGGCGTGGTGCCTCGAATGCCATCGGCATCCGGAGAATTTCCTGCGACCGGAGACCGAAATCTTCAATCTGGATTGGAAACCGGAGAGGAAGATGTCGGCGGCGTTTGTGGCCAAGTATGGGCAGCCGAAGGATGCGAAGGACGATTGGTCGAAGAAGGAAGAAACTGACGCAACAGGAGATTGGCCAGACTCTGAAAGAGCGCTGGGACATCAAGCCGCCGCTGAACTGCCAGGGGTGCCACCGATGAAACGCGTCTTCGAGCATCCACCGGAGAAACTGACCGGGAAGCGTTATTGGCGCAGCCTCGGCGAGCTGAGCGACACGCCGGAATTTCGCGGCTGGCTCGAGCGGGAATTTCCCGCGGGCGCGGCGCAGCTCGAAGGCGACGAATGGTCGCGTCGCGGTTTCTTGAAACTGATGGGAGCGTCGATGGCGCTGGCCGGCTTTGGCCTGACGAGCTGTCGCCGGCCCGAAGCGCATCTCGTTCCGTTTACGAAGAGTGTCGAGTGGGCCATCCCTGGCAAAGCGCTCTTTTATGCGACGGCGATGCCGCGGCGGACCGGCGCGATTCCGCTCGTGGTCACGACGCACGACGGCCGGCCGACCAAGATCGACGGCAATCCGCTCCATCCGGCGAGCGGCGGAGCGACCGACACTTTTGCCCAGGCTTCCATCCTTGATCTCTACGATCCGGCGCGCTCGAAACGCTTCGCCGAAAGAACCGAGAAGAACAGGGCGGCAAGAAAGTCGAAAACTTCGAGACGCGCGATCGGGCGGCCTTTGAGAAATATCTCGCGCAACTTCGCTCGAAGATTGCGGCTGATGGCGGGGCGGGTCTCGCGTTTCTGGTCGAGGAAGTGCATTCGCCGACGCGCGAACGTTTGCGCGGGGAGTTGCAAAAGGTTTTCCCGAAGATGCGCTGGTGCGTGTATGACCCGCTGCTGACCGAAGCGCAGAGCTTCGCCACCCATATGAGTTTTGGCGAAAATTCGCGGCTCATCCCCCGGCTTGATCGCGCGGATGTTGTTCTCGCGCTCGACAGCGATTTCCTTGATTGCGGTGACGGCGATCTGGCGGCAGTTCGCGCCTTTTCTGCGCGTCGTCGGGTGAGCGCGGCGAAGGACACGATGAATCGCCTCTACGTGGTCGAGAATCGTTTTACTCTGACGGGCGCGATGGCGGATCATCGCCTGCGTTGTCCCGCGAGTCAGATTGCGGCGTTCGCGTTTGCGCTCGCGGAAAAGATTGCGGCCGCCACGAAGGACGCCGGTCTGTCTTCGACGATCGCCACCCTCAAGGCGCCGGAGGGCGGGGAGAAATTCGACGAACAGTGGCTGAACGGAAGTTGCCAACGATCTTCTGGCGAAACCCGGCGCGAGCCTGGTCCTGGCCGGGTCGCATCAACCGGTCGTGGTGCAATTCCTGGCCTACGCCATCAATTCCGCGCTCAAGAATGTCGGCACGACGCTGATCGTGCGGGAGTTTGCTCGAAACTCGAAAACGAACAGCATTCTCCAATTGGCCGGGGAGATCAGTGCTGGCCGGATCAAGCAGCTTTTCATCTTTGGCGGCGATCCCGTTTACAATGCGCCGCGTGGAATTACGCAGGATCAAGAGACGAAAGGGCCGGTCGATTGGGCCGATCTGCAGAAGAGAGTGCCCGATGTCGTGCGCCTCGGTCATTACGAGGATGCGACGTCGGCGCTTGAGCAACTGGCATGTTCCTGCGGCTCATTATCTGGAAGCCTGGGGGGACGCGCTCACGTCTGAAGGCGCATATCTGGCGATTCAACCGATGATTCTTCCGCTCTTCGGCGGTCTCTCGGAAATTGAGCTGATGAACGCCGTTGCTGGGCGCTCCGAAGGTGGAAGGACCGGAACTCGTGCAGGAAACATTCCGCGCCACGTCGCCCCCGGGTGATTTCGCGACAGCGTGGTCCCGGTTCTTGCGGGACGGATTTGCGTCGCATGTTGCGCTCAAGGACAAGCCACCAACCTTCAATTCAAACAACGCGGGCGGAGTCGCGCACACGCTTTGGGCTCCGGCGCCGGCGCCGACGCTTGATTCTCCCGAGATCGTTCTCGTCCGCAGTTACGCGATGGACGACGGACGTTACATCAATAACGGCTGGCTCCAGGAATTGCCCGATCCGATAACGAAGCTCACTTGGGACAATGCCGCGATGATGAGTCCGGTTTTGGCGAAACATCTTGGCGTTAACACCGGCGATCTGGTCCAAATCGCCATCACCGAAAAGGGCCTGGATGCGCAGAAGAAGAATATTAGACGCGAACTGGTGATCGCCGCGCTGATTTCGCCCGGTCACGCGGATAACTCCATCACGATTCCTCTCGGCTACGGACGGAAGAAGACCGGACCTGATGGGCGAAGAAGCGGGCTTCAACGGCTATCTGTTGCGCAACAGTTCGAACCCGCATTTCATCACGGCCGACGGCAAGACGGTCGAAGCGGTCAAGGTCACGAAGGCTGGCCGGGACCTATGCGCTTTCGATCACGCAGGATCACTGGAGCATCGAAGGCCGCGGCCTCGTGCGCGAAGCGACGGTCGAGCATTATCGCGCAGGACAACGAATTCGTGAAGAAGATCGCAGGAGACGACGAATTGCCGGAGAAATTACCGTCGCTTTACACTCATCCGCCGCTCAACGGCCGCGCAGCAGTGGGGGATGTCGGTCGATCTGAATGTCTGCACCGGCTGCAGCGCCTGCATTGTCGCCTGCCAGAGCGAAAATAATATTCCGATTGTCGGCAAGCTTCAGGTTGGTCACGGCCGCGCGATGCACTGGCTGCGGCTCGATCGCTATTACGCGAGCGAGAAGCCGTTCAACCAGGACAAGGGCGAGTATCCGGAAAACCCCGAGATGGTGCACGAGCCGATGATGTGCCAGCACTGCGAAAACGCGCCGTGCGAAACGGTTTGTCCGGTGAACGCGACCGTGCACAGCGAGGATGGTTTGAACGTGATGGCCTACAATCGCTGTATCGGCACGCGGTATTGCGCGAACAACTGTCCGTTCAAAGTGCGCCGGTTTAATTACTTTCGACTACAACCAGCGCCCGATCGGCAAAGAGAAGATCCTGGGCGCGACCGTTTATCAGGAATACCTCGGGCCGCTCACGAAGAAGGGCGCGCCGGATACCGGTGAAGCTGCAAAAGAATCCAAACGTGACCGTGCGAATGCGCGGCGTGATGGAGAAATGCACTTTTTGCGTCCAGCGAATCGAGGAGGCGAAGATCGCGGCCAACGTTCGCGCGGGGCGTCGAACAACACGCTAATCCCGCGCGATTCCTTCACGACCGCGTGTGCGCAGGCTTGCCCGACCGAAGCGATTGTCTTTGGCGATATCACCGATCCCGAGAGCCGTGTTTCGAAGATGAAAAAGCAGGACCGCAATTACCGGCTGCTTGCAATATCTGAATGTGAATACGCGCACGAGTTATCTGGCGCGGATTCAGGAACCCGAATCCGAAGATGCCTGATGCCGGAAGGATCGCTAGGAGTCGCGAGTCTCGGCCATGAAGGCCACGGAGAAGCCAGAGCCAACCATGATCACACCAGCCGACAAAGGCGCGAAACCGGAGGCGAAACCGTGAAGCACGTATGGACAAGCAGCGAGGTCATCCAAGGAATCTCTGATTTAACATGGATAGCGCGAGCACAGTTCCAGATGTGATCGACGAGGACGCATCCGCTTCCGCGCTGGACCAAGCCTTTGGCGCGGGTCCCGCTTGTCTCTGAACAAGCGGAACTTCAGCTGGATCACCGAGCGAATCTCCGGAGTCGTCGAAGAACGTGCGCCGCGCTGGTGGTGGGTCGCATTCGCGATCACCTCGATGGTGGCGATGTTCGGTCTTTTCTGCCTCGGTTACCAGATTTCGACCGGCGTCGGGACGTGGGGCCTGAATCATCCGGTCGGGCTGGGCCTGGGACATCACCAATTTCGTTTTCTGGATCGGTATCGGCCACGCCGGCACTCTCATTTCCGCGATCCTGTTCCTGCTTCGGCAAAAATGGCGCACGTCGATCAACCGCTCGGCCGAAGCGATGACGCTCTTCGCGGTTATTTGCGCGGCGATTTTCCCCGGGCGTGCACGTCGGCCGCGTCTGGATGGCGTGGTTTCTCGCGCCTCTGCCGAATAACTACGGCATCTGGCCGAACTTCCGCAGCCCGCTGCTTTGGGACGTCTTTGCGGTCTCGACCTACTTCTCGGTTTCGGTTCTCTTTTGGTATACCGGCCTGATTCCGGATCTCGCGACGTTGCGAGATCGGTCGACGACCAAGATCAAGAAATTCCTCTACGGAATTTTCGCGGTGGGCTGGCGCGGATCGAACCGCAACTGGCGTCATTATGAAATGGCCTATCTGTTGCTCGCCGGCCTTTCCACGCCGCTGGTTCTCTCGGTGCACAGCGTCGTTTCCTTCGACTTCGCGACGTCGATTATTCCGACCTGGCACACCACGATCTTCCCGCCCTACTTCGTGGCCGGCGCCATCTTCGGCGGGTTCGCGATGGTGCTCACGCTACTCGATCCCGGCGCGCGCCATTTACAAGCTCCACGACATCATCACGCCGCAGCACGTCGACAAGATGGCGAAGATCATTTTGCTCACCGGCTCGATCGTCGAGTTACGCCTACGCGATGGAATTTTTCGTCGCGTGGTATAGCGGCAATCAGTACGAGAAGTTCGCGTTCTATAACCGCATCTTCGGACCCTACTGGTGGTACTGGTGGGTCGGCATGCTCTTTCTGCAACGCGCTTTCGCCGCAGCTTTTCTGGTTCAAGCGCTTCCGGCACAACATTTACGTCGTTTATTTTGTCTGCATGTGCGTGAACGCCGGCATGTGGTTCGAGCGTTTCATCATCATCGTGGGCGGACTGCACCGGGACTTTCTCCCGTCGTCCTGGGGCATGTTTTATCCGACGTGGGTGGACATCTGGACGTTCATCGGCACGTTCGGAATCTTCACGTCCCTCTTCCTCCTTTTCATTCGCTACCTCCCGATGATTGCGATGTCGGAAGTGAAGATCGTGTTGCCTGAGGCTAACCCGCACCACGATCCGCCGGTGAGACATCCGCAGTGGCCGCACGGCGGAAAGGAGCGCGCATGAGAACGCCATCCGGAAACAAGGTTTATGGAATGGGCGCGGAATACCCGAGCGCGGCCGCGCTCTACGAAGCGGCGAAACGCGTGCGCGATGCCGGCTTCAAGCGCTGGGATGTGCATTCACCATTTCCGATTCACGGGATGGATGAAGCGATGGGGCTCGGCAAATCGTGGCTTAGCGCTGTGGTCCTCGGCGGCGGGATTACCGGATTGCTGACCGCGGCGATCCTTGAGTTCGGGCCCTCCTGGTTCATTTATCCGTTGATCGTGCACGGAAAACCGACCAACTGGGCGACGGTGCCGGCGTTTTTCCCGATCATGTTCGAGCTGACGGTCCTCTTTTCCGCCTTCACCGCGTTTTTCGCCATGCTCATCATGAACGGTCTGCCGCGCTGGTATCATCCGGTTTTCAATTGGCAACGGTTCAGCCGCGCGACCAACGATGGATTTTTCCTGGTCATCGAAGCGCGCGATCCGCGGTTTACCGAAATTGAAGCGCGCGAACTCCTGGAACAAAGCGGCGGCCAGCACGTAACGATTATTCACGAAGACTAGATATGCTCCGCGGCTTCTTTCTTATTTTTCTGCTGACCGGCGTCGCCATCGTCGCCGTTTTCGGCTTTCGCGGGCAAAAGAGCACTGGTTCGCCCATCGAAGTTTTTCCCGACATGGTGCGGCAGCCAAAAGTGCGCGCGCAGGCGCCGCTTGGATTTTTTGCCGACGGCCGCGGCGCTCGCGTCCCGGTGCCGGGCACTGTTCCGATGGGTTACGAAATGCCTCAGGAGTCGAGCGAACCGGACCCGGCGCGGCGCCGGTCGCCGCCGAAGATGAATGGCGGCCGCATCTCGGATTCAGCGGAGGAACCGATTATTACAACACCGGCAAGATGGGAACGAATTGGGGAACCGGCTTGCCGATGACGGTGACTGCCGAATTGATGGAGCGCGGGAGACAGCGCTTCAATATCAATTGCGCGGTTTGTCACGGAATGACCGCGCCGGTGATGGAATCACAAAGCAATACGGCCTTACCACGGTCGTTACGTTGCAGGACGAGCGGATTCGCAAGATGGCCGACGGCGAAATTTTCAACACGATCACGCAATGGCAAAAACACGATGCTGGCCTACGGGCCGAACGTCATCGTGACCGATCGCTGGGCGATCATCGCCTATCTCCGCGCGTTGCAACGCAGCCAAAACGCGACGGAAGCGGATGTGCCGCCGGAACATCGCGCCGACTTGGATAAGCCGGCGGAACCCAAGGCCGAACCGAAACCGGAGGCGCCAAAGAAATGAGCGAGCGTTCTGACGTCGTCCCGGTCCCCGAGGGCGAATATGTCGAGGCGAACCGTTTTGCCGGGTTTGTCGTTGCTGCTGGGTGTGGTTGGTCTGGTCAGTCTGGGGCTTTGCGTCGTGGGCGCCTTCGTCGATCGGCACCAGTTCAGTTTCTCGTGGCTATTTGCCTTTGCCTTTTTCTTCACGATCCTGGCGGGCTGTTTTTTCTGGATCATTGTCCATCACGTGACGGACGCGGAGTGGTCGGTCGTCGTGCGGCGCCAACTGGAAAACCTGGCCATGCTCATTGCCGGTGATGGCGCGTGTTTTTCATTCCGGTCCTGATTTTCCGCCATCATCTTTACGAGTGGATGAATGTCGCCCCTGGGCATGATCCGATTCTCGACAGCAAGCGCGCTTACCTGAATTGGCATTTCTTTCTCGTCCGCGCGATTTTCTATTTCGCCTTTTTTACGGGCGCGGCGTTTCTGTTCCGCCGCTTCTCGATCCGGCAGGATCGGGATGGCAATCCCGGCGTATACCTTGAAGATGCGGAAGCTGGCGTTCATCGCGCTGCCGCTTTTTGCGCTTTCGCTTACTTTTGGCGCCTACGACTGGCTCCTGGGGCTGGATTACCACTGGTTCTCGACCATGTGGGGTCCGTTTACATTTTTGCCGGAGCCGGCCGGCAGCTCGATGTCGCTGCTGGTTTTGGTCATCACCGGCCTTGCGCAACGCCGGATATTTGAAGGAGACCGTTACGACGGAGCATTACCACATCATGGGGAAGTGGATGCTCTCGTTCACGGTTTTCTGGGCCTACATCGGGTTCAGCCAATACATGCTCATCTGGTATGCGAACATGCCGGAAGAGACCGAATATTTTATCCGGCGAAACACGGAATCGTGGAACGCCTGAGCCTGTTTCTGGTCATCGGCCGGTTCTTTGTGCCATTTGCCCTTCTGCTCGTGCGCAGCCCGAAGAAGAAGGCGCGACAGCTTTGCATGATCGCGGGCTGGCTGGTCTTTATGCAGCTGGTCGACATCTACGTCGTGATTCTGCCGGCGCTGCATGGCAGCGGTCTGCATCTGAGCATTTGGGATTTGGTGTCGCTGGTCGGCATTGGCGCGACGCTCGGCTTCCTCTATCTGCGGATTGCTCGCCGAGGACGTCGCTCTTTCCGAATCGCGATCCCCGCCTGCTGGAGTCTCTTCGCACAACCAATTAACCGTGACGCACGACGAACCATCTCAAGATTTCAACCGCGCTCCATGTTTTCGACGTGGATCGGGGTGGTGCTTCTTTTTGCCTTCTTCGGGTTGCTGGCGTTGGTTGTCATTGGGCATCTCGCCGCGCGGAGACAGCTACGAAGAAAAGCGGGCCAAAGCGCGTACTGGAGAAGCTGCAAGCGGTGCGTGAGGAAACGACCAAGGTCGCTTACGACGTATGCCTGGGTCGACAAGAGCAAGGGAGTGGTTCGAATCCCGATCGAACAAGCGATGAAATTGACCGTGGCTGAGTTGGCCCAAAAAAACCCGCGGCGGCCAATCCGATTGCAACGCCGACGGCAGACCGCTCCACCACAGCGCCGGCTAATCGACTGCAGCATCAGTGCCGGCAACGCCAACTCCTGCCGGGACTCCAAAACCGACATCGGTTAGCGGTCCAAATTCTGAGAGCCGTGCGCAACCAGCTGCGGCGGTCAATCCGCCTGGTGCGCCTCCCGGCAGTCAACCAGGAGCTCATCCGGCTACGTCGCCGCCATGCGTCGGACGCCGTTCCTCCCAAGACGCCATGAACCCTACGCCGCCCTTTTCGATGAACCCTGCTGACTCAATGACGACTTCAACTGAGATCGGACGTGACGATCGCGCGATGTCGAACAAGTCGAGCGCGCGTTGATCGACGCGTCGACGCGCCTGCCGGTCTTGTTCTTTTACGGTTCCGCGATTGCCTGGCTCCTGCTCGGCACATTGCTGGCCGGATTCACTTCCTTCAAGCTCCACGCGCCCGATTTGCTGGCGAACTTCAGCTTTCTCACCTGGGGTCGTGTTCGACCGGCGCACATGAACGTGATGGTTTACGGCTGGGCGTCGATGGCCGGCATCGGCACCGCGATTTGGCTGATGGCGCGCTTGTGCCGCACGACCTTGCGGCATCCGCTTCTGCTCATTGCTGGCGGCGGCGTTTTGGAATCTTGGCGTTCTTCTCGGCGTCGGTGGAATTCTGGCGGGCGACAGCACTGGATATGAATGGCTCGAGTTTCCGCCTTACGCGGCGATCGTTCTCTTTGTCGCCTACTCGCTGGTTGTTTCCTGGGCGATGCTGATGTTCCGCTTTCGGCGCGGCGATCATATTTACATCACGCAATGGTATTTGCTCGGCGCCTTCCTCTGGTTCCCGTGGGTTTACGGGGCGACGCAAATCATGCTCTTCGTGGTTCCGTTGCAGGGCGTGATGCAGGAAGCAGTGACCTGGTGGTTTGCGAATAATCTTCTGTTCCTCTGGTTCGGGGCGATTGGGCTCGGCACGGCCTATTACATGATTCCGAAGGTGATTGGGCGTCCGGTCTACAGCTATCATCTGGCGGCGATCGGATTTTGGACCTATGCGTTTTTTGCGAGCTGGACCGGAATGCAACGGCTGGTCGACGGGCCGTTCCCGGCGTGGATGATCACCGCCAGTATCGCGGCGATCGATTCTGACCATCATCCCGGTGGCGACGGTTGGGCTGAATCATCACATGACGATGCGCGGGTATTTTGGTCTGCTTCGATACAGCCCGACGCTGCGTTTCACGGTCTTCGGCGCCATTTCGTACACGGTCTTCAGCCTGGTCGGCGTGCTGCTCTCGCTTCGTTCGGTCGCGCGGTTATCTCCATTTTACCGAGGCGAGCATCGCTTATTCGCACATGGGATTGTATGCGTTTTTCACCATGATCATGTTCGGCTCGATGTATTACATCGTGCCGCGGCTGGTCGGGACGGGAATGGCGTTACGCGTCGCTGATCAAGCTTCACTTCTGGTCCTCGGCCTACGGAGTCGGTTTGATGGTGTTGATGCTCCTTGCGGCGGTCTGTTTGCAAGGCGCGAGCGCTGCATAATCCGTCGATCGACTTTTATGCGAAAGCCTGAATCGATCCTCCCGATGTATCTGCGCGGCCGCAGCGTTCTCCGGTCTGCTTCTGACCGTCTCGCATTTTGTTTTCGCATTTCACTTTGGCCTGATGCTTTTGGGTCTTGGGCCGGACGAGCGAGTGTCCCAACATTTCTCAATCCACAGGAAGAGGAGGCCCTCGAGGCGCGTCTATGAAAGGGATCATACCACTCTTCCTGGGAATCTTCGGCACCTTCGCCTTTTCATGGGCAGGGTCTGATCCTCATCCCGAATTACCAGATCGGGCATCTCGATCCGCAAGTGGACGAAGAGGAAATGACCCTTATCCGATGCCGAAATCTGGAATGGCCGACCGTGGACGGCAGATTTACGCGGCGAACGGCTGCGCTTACTGCCACAGCCAGCAAATTCGAGCGGACTATGCGGCCTCGGACCTCGAGCGAACCCGCGGGACCACTTGGATAAGGAGCAAGCCAAAATGGGGCGAGCGCCGCAGCGCGCCGCGTGATTATCTCTTCGAACGTCCCGTGTTGCTGGGAAAATGAGATTGGGTCCGGACTTGGCGAATATTGGAAAGAGTGCGCCGGTTGAAGAAGCGGGAGCGACCGCCCCTGCGGCACAGCACCGGGTGCGACTCCAGCGGCATCAGCTCCAGCGCCAGGACACGAGCCCGGCGGCTTCGACGACAGCTGCCACAACGCCTCCGCTGCGGCGACAAAACCTGCCACTACCAATTCTCCTGCTGCACCGGCGCATCACCAGCCGCAACCGCAGTCGTGGCCGCCGGCGCTGCGACCGCTGGCCGACGACGACCAGTCGCTTCCACAAATGGCATCCCCCTCCGTACAGCGCGGCCTGGCATCATCGTCACCTTTACAGCCCGCGCAGCTTGCGCGTGATTCCAACATGCCGGCTTATCATTTCCTTTATGAGAAACGACGCATCAGCGGCGAACGAGCGGCCGACGCGTTGAAGTTGGGGGGAATGCGATTCCGAAAGGCTGGGAAGTTGTCCCGACCTACGACGCGAAATGTCTGGTCGCGTATCTGATGTCGCTCGATCAATCACACGCGTTGAAAGAAGTGAAAGGGGCAGCCGCGGCCTGCAGCCCGCGCATCCCGCAGCCGCACCAGAAGGAGGCGAAATGAACGAGATCACCGCTCCAGAGCGCAGGGTCCGGCAGGGGATGGACTACGGTGAAACCGAGGACGTCCAACAGGTTCACGCCGCCATTCAACGCGAGAAACGAGAGCCGCACGCTGGCCTCGAACCCCTCTCGCTCTGGTTGATCGCTATTTACGGACTTGCGATCTTTTTTGGTGGCGCTTACCTCGGGCGTTACTCGGGAAATTTCAGCGGCGACGGACTTGACCCACTTTCGTGGAGAACCAGGCGACAAAGGCAAAAGGCCCAGGAGGCGGCGCCCAGACGGTGAGCTGACGTCCGGCTGAGCGCGGCAAGAAGATCTTCTCTGCGAACTGCGCCACCTGCCATCAGATGAGCGGACTGGGTGTTGCAGGACAGTATCCGCCGTTGGCCGGCTCGGAATATGTAACTGGCGGAACCCGCCGGCTGGGAATGATTGTGCTCAAGGGCCTGCAAGGACCGCTGACGGTGAAGGGACAATCCTTCGGCTCGGCTGTGATGCAGCCATGGGATAAGACGTTGACCGATGCGAAGATCGCCGATGTCCTCACTTTCATTCGCCAGGAATGGGGGAACACCGGCAGGCCCGGTTTCACCTGAAGGGATTGCCGCTCTTCGGAAGGAACTCGCGAGCCATTCTGATTCCTTTACCGAGCCCGACCTGAAAGCTGTTCCGGAAGATGCGAATTTTCCGGGGGGAGAAGAGCCGAACGCGGCTGGTGCTCCACCGAAGGCTCCGTAAGGCGCGGTCAAAGCAGTGAGTGCTTCGCGGAAGCGCCGCTACAACTTCGCGGCAATAATGGCCGCGAGGGCAGATAGCCCGGCTTCATCCTCGGAATCGAAGCGATCCAGCTCCGGACTGTCCACATCAAGCACTCCGATCAATTGAATCCCGAGCAAGGAGCGGGAAGACGATTTCCGATCGAGAGTCAGATCGCAAGCGATGTGCCCGGGAAACTTTGTCACGTCATGGACGCGGATTGTCTCCCGGTTTTTCGCCGCTGTTCCACAAACTCCGCTTCCGAGGGCGATGCGGACACAGGCTGGTTGCCCTTGGAAAGGACCAAGGACCAATTCGTCGCCCTTTAGGAGATAAAAGCCAGCCCAGTTCAAGCGGGGCACCGAATTGAAAATCAGCGCCGCGCAATTTGCCATGTTCGCGATCGGATCCGTTTCGTTCTCTAGCAATGCGCGCAACTGTTGCTGCAAAGTGCGATAGAGTTCTGGTTTCGTTAGGTGATCAAGCGCGGTCGCGGCGAACATCGACCGATATTTACATGCTCGGAACGACCGAGCCAGAGAATGTGCGGTGATCAGCAGGCCAATTTGCGAGCTTCGCCAATCATCTCATCGACCACCGCGAGAAACGGATCGATATCGAAAGGCTTGGTCAGATAATTTCGCGCGCCAGCGGTTAGGAAACGCTCGATTTGGCTGGGAGTGGCGTCGGCGCTGAAGACCACTACCGGACACGGGTTGGTCGTCGGATCTTCTTTCAACTGCCGAATCACCTCCGAGCCATGCATGTCGGGGAGATTTAGATCCAACAAAATCAACTTCGGACGATGGATCTGCGCCAGCTCGATGCCGATTTGGCCGCGAGCTGCATGAAGAAGGCGCAGGGTAGGTCGAAGTTCAAGAATTCGCTCGACCAAGGTGAAATTCACAAGGTCGTCTTCGATGTAGAGAACGTCGCAAGAAATCGGGGGAACGAGGCTCGGTTCGCTTTTTGGCGGGGGAAGATTCGGATCGGCCAATTCGCGATTGATGATTTCGAGCAGGTCGCGCGCGGCCTTGAGAATGTGCTGCATGTCCGGGTCTTTGGTTCCGTTGCCGGAGCGCATCGCCACCAGTTCGGCGAATCCAATGATCGCGTTGAGCGGAGTGCGCAGCTTCTGGCTTAGTTCGGTCCGGAAATCGCTCTCGGTTCCGAGCTGAGCCGGAGTTTTCGGAACGGTCATTCCGGGATTTTCAAATTCGGGGGGGAGACTCTTGTGCTTGGTTCGATTGATTCATGCGCTGGAGCGCTTCCTATGCTGCCGTGTCCATTCGGAGCCCGGACGGTTCCTCGAAAGTGCAACCGCGGAGCTTTTTCACCATGTCAATGTCACGGCGCATCTTGTTTTTGTGAGCGCAGAAAATGAGGGCGGTCTCGTCGGTGATGAGATCAGCCTTGTAGGCTTCGAGGAGTGATTGATCGAAGGTGTGCCAGCCCATCGTGCTGCCGGCTTCGATGATTTCCTGGAAAGTTCGGTTTTCGCCTTCGCCGTAGAGCAGTGTTTCTCGCGTCCGCAGGCTGCTGCCCATGATTTCCGTGACGAGCAGGCGGCCTCCGTCAATCTTGCCGACGAGTCGCTGGCTCACGACGTAACGAACCGTGTCCGCAAGCCGCTGCCGAAGTTGCTGCTCCTCGTCCTTGCTGAACATGCCGAGGATGCGGTTGATCGTCTGTCCCGCATTGATCGTGTGCATTGTCGTGAAGACGATGTGACCGGTCTCGGACGCGGTCATCGCGATTTCCATCGTGGCGCGGTCGCGAATTTCGCCGACCAGAATCACTTTCGGCGCCTGGCGGAGAGCGGCGCGCAGGCCGCTGGCGAAATCGGGAAAATCCTTTCCGAGCTGGCGCTGATTGAAGAGCGCCTGTTTGTGCGGATGGAGAAACTCGATCGGATCTTCCAAGGTCAGAATGTGAATCTTCTGCGTCAGGTTCAGCTCATTCAACATCGCGGCGAGCGTCGTCGTTTTTCCGCTGCCGGTGGCGCCCGTCACGAAAATGATCCCGTTCTTCTCCTTGATCATTTCCTTGAAGATCGGCGGGAGCTGCGAGGTCCTCGAGGGTGGGAATTTCGGTCTGGAGCTTGCGCATCACGATCGCTTGCCGGCCATTCTGCTTGAAAATGTTGACTCGAAACCGGGCCAGAGCGGCGAGGGCATAACTGCAATCGCACGAACCGTAGGTCGCGAACTCGTTTTTCAGCCGGTCGTCGTCGCCCATCAGTTGGGCGGCGATCTGCTCGATTTGAGTGGCATCCAGAACTCCGGTGGCCGTCTCGACTGGAAATTCCTCGAGAACACCGTGGTCTTCGACAATAGGCGGCCGGCCGACAGCGAAGAGCAGATCGGAAATGCCTTCGCTGCTGCTGATCATCGCTGAAAACAGAGCATCAATGAGTTCTTTGTTTCACAAAATTACGCCGGGGCCGGAGTCGGACGTATCTAGCGAGAATTGTGCCCGAGCAGAGGGGGCGGGATGACCCGAAAATCGTGGGAATTGCCCGAAATGCGCCTCAGGAATGGGAATTGGGGCAGAGAGCGGTGGATTCTGGGTAAAAAGGCGCTTTTCTCTTGAAAACTTTGCCCTGATATTCAGTTTCAGATTCCCGCATATGGACGCTTCTTCTGGCCTCGCTCCTCACCCGCACGCCGAACACGACCCGCATCACGATGCCGGGCACGATCACCACGAACTTCCGTTCTGGCGAAAGTACATCATCTCGACCGATCACAAGGTGATCGGGATCCAGTACGGGATCAGCGGACTGATCTTTCTTTTCTTCGGTTTTTCGCTCATGATGCTGATGCGCTGGCAGCTGGCCTATCCGGGCCAGGCGCTGCCAGTGATCGGAAATGCTCTTGGGCACCATTTTTGGGCCAGGAAGCATGCCGGACGGGAAGATGACGCCGGAGTTTTACAACTCGTTAGGCGCGATGCACGGCACGATCATGATCTTTCTCGGGATTGTGCCGATGGCGTTTGCCGCCTTCGGAAATTTTGTCGTGCCGCTCCAGATCGGCGCGCCGGACATGACCTTCCCGAAAGTCAACATGGCGAGCTACCAGGCGTTCTTTGTTCGGTGGCGTCGTCATGCTCATCAGCTTTTTCGTCCCGGGTGGAGCGGCCAAGGGCGGCTGGACCTCCTATACGCCGCTCGCGATCATCGCGGATCACGGACCGAAGCCTATCATCCATTTTTGGAACGGGCAGACTCTCTGGCTGGTTGGTTTTATTTTCCTGATCACCTCGTCGCTGCTCGGCGCGATTAATTTCATCGCGACGATCATTCAGCTGCGCGCAAAGGGGATGACCTGGATGCGGCTGCCGTTCTTCGTCTGGGCGCAATTCGTGACGGCGTTCCTGCTTCTGCTCGCGTTTCCGCCGCTGGAAGCCGCGATCGTCATGCAACTGATGGACCGGCTCGGCGGCGACGAGCTTTTTCATGCCGAGCGGGCTGGTGGTGAATGGCGCGCCGCTGCAACATCAGCGGCGGCGGCAGCCCGCTTTTGTGGCAGCACCTGTTTTGGTTCCTCGGGCATCCGGAAGTTTACGTGCTCATTTTGCCCGGCATGGGCATTGTGGCGGAGATCATCGCCAATAATACGCGCAAGCCGCTCTGGGGTTACAAATCGCTCGTCTTCGCCGCGCTCGTGCTCGGATTCCTCTCCTTCATTGTCTGGGCCCACCACATGTGGCTGACCGGAATGGGCTCGGTCGTGAGCGCGTTTTTCCAGACGACCACGATGATCATTTCCATTCCGTCGGTCATCATCCTGAGCGCGTTTTTCATTTCGCTTTGGGGCGGCTCGATTCGGTTCAATGTCCCGATGCTTTTCGCGACGGCGTTTCTGCCGATGTTCGGAATTGGCGGACTAACCGGAATCCCGCTCGCCTTTAACTCCGCGGACCTCTACCTGCACGACACCTATTACGTGATCGCGCATTTCCACTACATCGTCGCGCCGGGAACGATCTTCGCTGTCTTCGCCGGAATTTATTTTTGGTTTCCGAAAGCGACGGGTCGAATGATGAGTGAATTCTGGGGGAAAGTGCATTTTTGGCCCTCGCTCATCTGCATGAACATGATCTTTTTGCCGATGTTTCTGCAGGGAATGCTCGGCATGCACCGGCGTTGGTATGACGGCGGACAGGGCTGGACAGCTGGCCGGCGAAAAAGTCTGGGGCTTGAGCGGATTTCAATGGAACACGCCGATCTCGATCGCGGCCTGGGTCATGGGCCTGGCGCAGATTCCGTTCATCATCAATTTCTTCTGGAGCATCAAGCATGGGAAGAAAGTGAACGACAATCCGTGGGAGGCGACCACCCTGGAATGGACCGCGCCTTCACCGCCGCCGCATGGAAATTTCGCCACGACGCCGACGGTTTATCGCGGCCCGTACGAATACAGCCTCCCGGGCCGCGAAACTGACTTTACGATGCAAAACGAACCGATGCGCGAGAGCGACCGCAAAGCGTACGAAGCGGCGGCCGCGGTGCACTAACCGCCGAGCGATCACGACATGGAAATTCCCTACACAGTCACCGCCCGCCCCGACACCGGGCTCTGGAACGCGAAAGTCGGCATCTGGCTTTTTCTGGCGTCGGAAGTCATGCTCTTTGGCGGACTGTTCTCCGCTTACGTTTTTCTCCGGCTCGATGCCCCGCCCGGAGCCTGGCCGCATGGATTGTTGAACGTGCCAGTCGGCACGATGAACACGGCGATTCTCATCGCCTCCTCGGTCACGGTCGTGATGGCGTGGGCGTCGCTCAAGATGCGGAAGTTTCATGCCTACTGGTGGTACATGCTCGTCACGATCTTGTGCGGCGTGACCTTCTTGGCGGTGAAACTGGCCTACGAATGGCCGCAAAAGTTTGAGCACTTCGGCGCGTTTATCAAGAAGGATGCGCTCGAGAAATATGAGCCCTATCTCGGGAACCACCACCTCGCCGACGAAGGGGCTTGCGCCGCGGACTCGAGATCAGTGGTCATTTGCATAATCACGAGGCGCTGCACGATGCGAATGTCAAGGAATACGAGATCGCACTCGATCCTGTGAATGCCGATCCGACCAATCCGGCTCATGGATCGCCCGCATTTCCTCCCACTTGCACCCACGGACAAGATCGCGAAGATCGAGAAGGCGGATGTGGAACGGATTTCGAACATGTTCTTGCCCGAGGCACAGCGCCTATTTCGCGAGTTATTTCACGATCACGGGCCTGCACGGATTGCACGTTCTGGGTGGGCGTGATTGTCTTCACCTATCTCTGGCTGCCCGTCGGGACAAGAAGCTTTACAAACGCAACCCCGAGCATCTCGCCAATCGAGTTGAGGTCGCGGGCTTATTCTGGCATTTTGTAGATCTGGTCTGGATCTTTGTTTTCCCGCTCTTTTACCTGCTCTAATCGATGAACGAATCGCACGAACCGTCACTCGCCGACGAAGCCGCCGCTGCCGAGCGAAGGCATCGCACGACGAGCACGCCGCTCACGATGTCTCGAAACACATTCGCGGTTATCTCATGGTCGGCGGGACGCTTCTCGTCTTTACCGACATCACCGTTGCCCTTTCCTACGTCAATTTCGGAACGCAGAAGGCCAACGTCGCGGTCGCGATGCTGGTGGCGACATTCAAGGCCGGCCTTGTCGCGGCGATCTTCATGCATCTCTCCTCCGAGAAGAGGATGATCTATCGCATCCTGATCTTCACCTTCTTTTTTGTCCTCGGGCTTTTCTGGCTCACCTATCTCGCCTGGTACGATCCGATCACTCGCTAAGATGTCGCTGAAAGGCTTCCATATTGTTTTCATTACGGTCTCGACGCTGCTCGCGCTGGGTGTCGGCGCCTGGTGCCTTTGGGTCAATTCCGTCGAAGGCGCGCCGGTTTTTCGGATCGGCGCGATCTGTTCGTTTTGTCGCGGCGGCGGGTCTGATGATTTACGGCGTCTGGTTTTACCGGAAAATGAAACGGCTTCGGATCATCATATGAAAACGAAGTTGTTGGTCGCATTTGCGCTTGTTTCTCGGTTCGCAGATGGGGCAAGCCCTTGCCTGCTCGGTTTGCTTACGGCGCGCAGGATGGCAAGACCAACGAGCACATGGCCGTCGCGATTTGGGTTTTGATGGGCGTTGTCATGTCTGTCATGGGCGGAGTGGGCGCCTTCAGTTTCCATCTCTGGCGGCATGCCAACACGCCGCTTGAGCCGCATCAGGAACTGACCGACGAAGATTTGGATCGATATGATTAAGCTCGCCCTGATCAACGAACTGATCGGCTTGCCGCCGAATGCTTCCGAGCACGGCTACCAAATCGATCACATCATCGAGTTCAGCCATTGGTTCATGGGCGCGCTCTTTGTCGGCTGGTCGGCTTTCTTCATTTACGTGCTCCTGCGCTTCCGGAAAGGCAAGCATCCGGTCGCCGATCACGAAGGAGTGAAGAGCGGCATTTCCACGCATCTGGAATTTGCCGTCGTGCTGATCGAAGCCGTCCTGCTCGTCGGCTTCGCGATTCCGCTTTGGGCGAAGCGAGTGAATCAATTTCCTGAGGACAAGGATGCGATTCTCGTCCACGCGATCGGTCAGCAGTTTGCCTGGAATTTTCATTTGCCCGGACCGGATGGCCAGTTTGGCAGACGCGAGCGTCGCGCTTGTTTCCAATTCGAATCCGCTTGGTCTCGACTCAAGAGATCCCGCGGCGAAAGACGACATCGTGACGCTGGGAGAATTGCATGTGCCGGTTGATCGGCCGGTCATCATCGAGCTTTCCTCAAAGGATGTGATTCACAATTTCTGCTCTCCCGCACATGCGGATGGCGCAGGATGCGATTCCCGGCCAGGTCATTCCGATGTGGTTCAAGCCGATCAAAAAGGGCAGCTACGAAGTCGTTTGCGGCCAGCTCTGCGGCCTCGGTCATTACAGCATGAAAGGGATGCTCGTCGTGGACAATCCGGCGGAATATCAAGCTTGGTTGAAGGAACGTGTGGAACTTTCTGGCTCACAAACGTCGCCTGCGCCGGCTGACCAACCAGCTGGTGAGCACGCCGGCCGAGCGCTCCGAAGGTCCAGTCCCAGGCGGACATTAGGTTGGCGCCCGGCATTTGCCTCGGATTTGAGCGGTGCTCGACCGCCGGCATCTCTGACCGTTGATTTAGTGTTGCGAGCCTAGCTCGAATCGATAGTGTCAACCGTGAAATCTGCCGCACAAGAAGATGGCTGCATCGTTTTGCCTTCTTCACGGCCATCGCCACGCTCTTTCTTATTTGCAGCGGCGGAATGGTCACGAGCAAAGGAGTTGGCCTGGCTGTTCCCGATTGGCCAACGACTTTCGGTTACAACATGTTTCTTTTCCCGGTTTCAAAATGGGTCGGCGGAATATTTTTCGAACATATCCATCGGCTGATCGCGTCGACGGTCGGATTTCTGACCATCATTCTGGCCATCTGGTTATGGCGCGTCGAAGATCGGCGCTGGCTGCGCAATCTGGGTTTCGCTGCGCTTGGTCTGGTGATTGCTGCAAGGCGTGCTCGGTGGCTTGCGCGTGACCTTGCTGAAAGATGAGATCGGAGTCTTTCACGCCTGCCTTGCGCAAATGTTTTTCGGATTGCTCGTTGTCATTACTCTGGCCACTTCGCGGATGTGGCAGCTGATCTCCGATCAGAATTTCCGAGTTCCGGCGGCGCGGACTCTGGCGCGGGTCGCGATTTTCACCACGGCGGTGATCTACGTGCAGCTTGCTCTTGGCGCGACGATGCGGCACGAGCATCGCGATCTGGCCATTCTCGATTTTCCGACGGCCTACGGCCGGATCATTCCCGATGTTACGCCCGGCGAAGCTGGCGGAGATCAATGAATGGCGGAACGCGCGCGCGTTTTCGGAGGTCACGCCGTTTCACATCTGGTTGCAGATGGCTCATCGTTTTCTTGCCTTGGTCATCGCTGCGGGCGTGGTCGCTATGCCTGTTTCGGGCGCGTGCGGTTGAACTGCGCGACACGCCGCTCGCGCGATGGTCGGACGCGTGGTTTCTGCTTCTGGCTTGCTCAGATCACACTGGGTGCCTGGGTGATCTGGAGCAACAAGGCGGCTGACATTGCGACAGCTCACGTCGCTGTCGGCGCAACGATGCTTGCCTTGGGCATCGCCATTTCAGCAATCTCCCTGCGGCTCTCGCAGAGTTTCAGCGGCGACATGCGACCCGGACGGGCTATCTCGTTTCCGGGAACCTGCGCGTGTCAGATGAAATCGGCCGCTGATTCCTTCGGTTGAACGTCGAGACCTGACTCTGAGAGCGCAAGGGCGCCGGAGCGGCGGGTCGGATTTTGCGGAACTGGTCAAAGCGCGACTGACCCTTCTGGTTCTGCTCACCACTGCGGTTGGGTTTTATCTGGGTGCGCCGGGCTCCGTCAGTTACGTGGCGTTGTTCACACGCATTCTTCGGGACGGCGCTGGCCGCGGCTGGCGCAGCCGCGTTGAATCAATGGTGGGAGACGCCGGCCCGACGCGCTCATGCACCGGACGCAGGACGCGACCGATTCCCGCTGGTCGAATGCGCCCAGTGAGCGCGCTCATCGTCGGGACGTCTGCTCGCGATTGCGTGGCGTGATTTATCTTGCCGATCGCATGCAATCGGACTCAGCGCCGTCCTCGCGGCGGCGACGATCGTTATCTACATCTTCGCCTACACGCCGCTGAAGCGAATCAGCACGGCAAATACGCTGGTGGGTGCGATTCCCGGGGCGTTGCCGCCGATGATTGGCTGGGCTGCGGCCAGTGGGCGGCTCGATCCCGGCGCATGGAGTCTCTTTGCCATCCTTTTCTTCTGGCAATTGCCGCACTTTTTCGCCATCGCCTGGATGTACCGGGAGGATTATGCGCGGGCCGGATTTCAAATGGTCTCGAGAGGGGACGACACAGGGGCGCGCAGCGCGAGCCAGAGTGTTCTCTTTTGCATTATCCTGCTTCTGGTTAGCGGAATTCCGGCTTTCTCGGCGTCGTGAATTCCGACTTATCTCGCTGGTCGGAATTGATCCTGAATGGGTTTTTCATTTTCGTGGCGATGCGATTTCTGCGCACACAAGTGGCGGCTGATGCGCGCAAGCTCTTTCTTGCGTCGATCATTTACCTGCCCTTGCTTCTTGCTCGCTCTTGTCTTGACCAAATCATGAAAGCGGAAACCGCCACCGTCTTGTTAACACCCGTGACGCCGAAGCGTTCCACGGTGCTGGAAGGCGACCCTGATTCTTATCCCGCTTGTGACCGCGGGTTTGCTCTTTTGGCTGCGCCAGGCTCAGGTGCAGCATCTGACGAACCGCGACCTTCTCCTCCTATGGACGTTGCCGCAGTTCGAGCTCGTGAATGAGAAGGCCCAACCGTTTGGCTCCGCACAATTGGCCGGACAAGATCTGGATCGCTGATTTCATTTTCACCACCTGCCCGGGTCCCTGCCCGATCATCAGCACGCGGATGAGCGAATTGCAGAAGCCGCTTCGAGAAGAGCGGACGTTCATCTTGTTTCGTTCACGGTCGATCCGGAGAAAGACACGCCGGAGGTATTGCGCGCTTATGCGGAAAAGCTGAAGGCGCAGCCGGAGCGCTGGGATTTTCTGACTGGCCATCGCGCACACAATCTACGCGCTGATTCGCGATGGATTTAAGCTCGCGGTTTCGGATGGGAGCGAGGAGGAAGGCGTGCCGGTCCACAGCACTCGGGTCGTGCTTGGTGGATCGGCACGGCGTAATCCGCGGCTATTACGACGCGCTGGCAGCCGGATGCCGTCACCAAGTTACTTGCCGACGCGAACCATCTTCTTGCGCGAACAGCCGAAGTAGATCTGAATCACGCCGCGTCGGTTCGGCGCGGATCACGCGAGCGCGGTCCCTTCGGCGCAGACGAGCCGCAGATATTCCTGGTATTCGCCCTTCGGCAAGCCATCGATCGATTCGCTTCAGTTCCGCTTCCGGAGATAAAGCTCATTCGGAACGCGACCTCTTCCAGGCAGGCGATTTTCAGGCCCTGCCGATGTTCGATCGTCGCGATGTAATTTCCCGCTTCGAGCAAGCTGGTTTGCGTGCCGGTGTCGAGCCATGCCATCCCGCGGCCCAACAACTTCACGTGCAGTTCTTTTTGCTTGAGATAGAGCCAGATTGAGATCGGTGATCTCAAGTTCGCCGCGCGCTGACGGGCGCAGTTGCCGGCAAAACTCCACGACGCGGTTGTCGTAAACATACAGCCCGGGGATGGCGAAGTGGCTTCTTGGGATGTTTCGGTTTCTCCTCAAGGCTGAGGGCGCGACCGTCGGGACCGAACTCCACTACTCCGTAACGCTCGGGATCGCGGACCTGATAACCGAAAATGCAGGCGCCGCGTTCGAGGGCGAGCGCTTCGCGATAAAAGTCCAGTTTTCCGTAGAAAATGTTGTCGCCCAGGATGAGCGACGCGCCGGAATCGCCGAGAAAATTCGCGCCGATCAGAAACGCCTGGGCGATCCCTTCCGGCTTTGGTTGCGCGGCGTATTCGATTCGGATTCCGAACCGTGAGCCGTCGCCGAGATAATCCTGCAGCATCGGCAGGTCCTTCGGCGTGGAGATGATCAACACCTCCCGCAACCCGCCCAGCATCAGAGTGGCGAGCGGATAGCAAATCATCGGCTTGTCGTAAACAGGCAGCAGTTGTTTGCAGACGATCTTGGTTAGCGGGTAAAGGCGGGTGCCGGCCCCGCCTGCGAGGAGAATTGCTTTTTTATTCATGCGAAAAGCCCATCTCACGCTTGCAGAGCTCCATCGATCGAGCAAGTCCGCCCATTCCTGCCAGAAACCGGCGCGCTCGCAGTCAAATTGATCCTGCTCTGAGGCCTCATCCAGCGAAGCATTCGGCCGAAACCGCGACTGCCGCCGGCGGCTCGGTCGAAGATGAAGGATCGCCCAGGTGCTCGCTCAGAGCTTGCGATCGGCAATTCGGCCACCTACGGCATGCCGCAAAGCGCTTCTCGATGACTTCGCGCGAGAGGTCTGGCTTCGTTTCGATCGACGCGCTCAAAGTGATCCCGAGCAATTTCTTTAACAGTACGCCGCAAATCAACGCGCGCGAGCTGGTCGCGTGCACGTGCGAAATATCCTGGAACATCCGCCGCAAAGTGATCGCAAAACGGGCCTGCCGCAAAAACAGGTCGACTGGCGCGCGAGCAGATTCGTTCGCGCGATCTTCTTCGAGGGCGAGCACGAGCCTCCGATTGGCCTGCCATTCCGCTTCGATCGCCATCGCGTCCGGAAGAAATTCGAGCTGCAAGCGCCAGTCGTTTCATCCCTGTGGTCAGACGGCAATCACTTGTCGAACTCACAGACGAACGCTTTCACTTCGCCGGTTTCGTTTCTGGACTTCGAAGAGCTCTGTTTCGATGAAGGGCAGTTCGTTATCGGGCCATCGGTCGATCAGATAAGCGATTTTCTTTCGCGCTGACCAGTCTGGAATGTCGCTGCTGGTCGTTGCGCGATTGAGTGGCTGACATGTTTTTCGAAGAGCTTGATGAGCGGCTGGACGGTTGTTTCCACTTGGAAATGATTCTCGATTCGCGTGCGGCCCGCCGCATCCATAGCGCGCTCGCAGTTCGCCGTCCCGACAGAGAGTCTCCAGTGCGTCGGCGAAAGAGGCCGCTCTCGCCTGCCGGGACCAGCAACCCAGTTTCCTTATCCACCACTGCTTCGGGAATCCCCGCCACGTCCGTCGAAACCACGGGGCGCGCGGAGGCCATTGCTTCCAGGATCACCGTCGGGAAGATGTCGCTCGCGCCTCGGTCATCGATGGTTGAGGCCAGCGCGAAAATATCGCAACGCTGAAGCTTTTCGAAAACATCTTCCTGCGGAAGGCGCCCGTCAACGTGACGAGAGCTCCGCAGCCGCAATTCGTCGATCTGTTCCTGCAAACTTTCGCGCAACGGTCCGTCGCCGATGATTTCACAACGGAACTTGACGCTGCGCTGGCGCATTTGTTCGCATGCTTCGATCAGGTATTCGAATCCTTTAAATGCAACCAATCGCCCGACGCTCAGAATTCGCACCGGCTTTGCCGCTGAAAGCGACATAGACGGGCGGAGAAAATTGGCGAGATTCATTCCGTTGTACACGCGAGTGGATCTTGGCGGCCGATTCGGGACAGCGTTGAGCCATCAAACCCCGGCTGTATTCGGTTTCGACCGCGACGAATTCAGCCGCGTCGCAGATCTCCCGCAGGAGATCGTCGCTGCCGAGATCTGCCATGAAATCCTGACCGTGAGCGGTGATGCTGAAGGGGATGCCTGCGATCGCTCTTCAGAAAGAGGGCGGTATGCGCTGCGCGGTTCGCGAAATGGACGTGGAAGTGGTCGATCTTGTTTCGCGCGAAGAGTTCAGCGAAATAGGTGGCGTTTCGGCGCGCAAGCGCGGCTTTGATCTCGCTGCCATATTGTTCGCTCATGTCTGGCGATAAGCGCTTCCGGCCATCGATTCGTCGTCGCGAGCTTTTTCTTCCCAAAGCCGCAGGATCGGTGGGGGGGGCGCGTAATGAACTGGCGCCTGCAAGGTTGCCGGCGTGCGGGTGCCGGATGCTGGTCAGCGGCGGATGGATCGAACCGACGATGAAGGAAAACCCCAGCTGCTCCAGCGCGAGCATCTCCGTGTCGCAAAAAGTCTGCGAAAGAACCGGGTAACGCGAATAGAGATAAGCGAGGCGCATTGGATTTCGGCGGAATGATCAAGCCGGGGCGCTAAATAGCAACGCGATGCCGCGGCTGGTTCCGGCACGGTTCCCGACAGGCCCTTACGAGAACCGGACGTCTTTGCCCGGATCCATCTCGAAATCGAGGACGAGAGAATCGGCCGTGTTTGGCTTGATCACTTCCTCCATGAACTTCACATGGATCGGGTCTTCGCGGAAGATCTCGTATCTGTCCATCGACTCGAAATCGATTGCGATAAAAAACGGCCATGGCAAGTCCGGATTGATCCGTTTTCCGCATTTGATGCTCAACACCTCCGGAATCTTCAGGAGCTGCATGCGGGTGTTCATCATCATCTCTTCGATCCGCGCCGGAGTGACCTCGGGCTTCAGTTTGAATAAGACGATGTGATGCACCATGGGCGCTTAGCTTTAGGCGGAGGGAGGGCTGGCAGGCAAGCCGGAACATGCAGCCGTTTTGACTGAAAATCAGGCGGGGCCTGGCGTACGGCCTGGTTTTGGCGCAGCCGCTAGTGGCAGTCGATGGTTCTGGCCGGTGTTCCGGCTCTATCGCTTCCAGTCCAAGGCGCCCTTTTTCAGGCGTAAATATATCCGACCATCAGGATCGTGATAAAGCTCAGCATGCTCCAGAGGATAAGGCTGCTTTCGGCGATCATCTCTTGTAAACGACCGCCCACGGATACATGAACACGATCTCGAGATCGAAAAGAATGAAAAGCATCGCGACCAGGTAAAACTTCACGCTGAAGCGGGGCTGCGTTTCGCCCTGCGGCACCATCCCGCATTCGTAGGCAGTATCCTTAATTCGGGTGCGCCGGCCCGCTTTCCCCAGAATTACGCTGACGAGTAACGCCGCGACCGCAAAGCCAATCGCCACCGCAATGTGGAGGAGCAGTGGAAGGTAATCGCGAATCATGGCCTGGTCGAACGTTCTCAGTTCGGCGCTAACAAGCAAGCCGCGGCTCTTATTTTCCTGCCGCAGCGGCAGTCGCTCGGGCGATGGCGGCGGTTCGGGCGCTGGCAGCCGCAGCTGCTGCCGCGGGAATATGTCCATTTTGCGGAGCGATTGCTGCCGCGAGTGCAGACGGCAGGCCTTTGTATTTCTTGCCGGTCTTCTTCACCGCGCCACGGGCCACCAGGTTTTGCAACTTCTCATAGGCTCGCAAGCGAAGCATTTCCTCACCGCCACTGGCCGCATTTCGCGCGCGCAGATTTTCGTGCACGATGTCGAAGAGCTGCTTGAACTCGAACGATGCACGCCTGGAAAGCACGGCAACCAGTTCCTCGGTCACAAGATCAGGAACTCGGCGCGAAAATGCGTTTTTCTTAAGAATAGCCATAAGCCCAAAATCATATCACATTTCCGTCAGACCGCAGCAGATTTCTCCTATCAGAATGGTGGCTTTATGAGATCTGATAGGCCTCAAATCTAGCAGGAAGAAAATCATCAGGGAGTGGCAGTGGCGGAGGGGGACGGCGAAGCGATGGGGGCGGTCGAGATACCCTGGAGATTTCCCGGAGAAGTTCGGGAGAAGTCCCGCGCCGCCGACCCAGAGTCCTCCGATGCCAAGGATCGCGTGACCGACGGTGATCGGGCCAACTGATTCCGAGATATATCCTTCGCCATCGTAGCGTTGTGACATCACGATTGGGCTTAGATGGCGAGTCACGACGTCGGCGGTCGGCAGTTTGGTTAAATCAACGCTGTCAGAAATTCTAGGTAAAGAAGCAGCTGTCATAAAAAGCCATGGCCGAATGGCTGCATCCAGCCGGGTGTAAATGAGCGCAGGATCGATGTAGACGAACATCTCTTGAGGTGTTGGGATCGCCCGTTCAGCCGCCCGGAAGTTTCGCGTAGCCGCCAGCTCTGAGTTTGCATCCGCGATTCGCTTTAAGCCCGCTTCGACAACTTCTTCGTTTGCGCCAGCCACCATCATTCGGTCAGAAACCCCGATTGTCGGCGAGAACGAAAAGAATAATCCGCCGGTCTCGGTGGAATAATATTGGATACCGTTTTTTTCATGGTGCTCCCATGGGGGCGAATCGGGGAAGGCAGTGGTTATTTGGTTGAGAATTGCGTTGGCTTTGGCGGAGTCCTTGACCGGGAGGGTCGCGACAAGCGAAGGCAAATGCGCATTTGAAGGCCAGTTGCCGATCCAGCTTATTTCAGAGCCGAAAGCGCTCTCCCAATTTTCTGAAGTAACTTCGCTCGATGAGAGGGTGCTGATGATTTTTTGTAAGCCGCTCATCCAGCCAAGCGCGGCTGGTGAGTTTGGGAGTCCTGGTTTTGTTACATTTAAGACGCCTGCCAGAAAGAGGAAGGAATCCTTCGTTGCCACCGGAAGGGATGCGCGAGTGAGAGTATTCGTTTCCGGTAATTTTGGCATTTTGATGAAAGTAATTTCGCGGATCCTCCCTCCATCGAAGCTGGTGGCAACACTGAGGCTTTGGATCGTTTGCAATGCCTCGAATTTGTTGTCTTCATCATCTTCATCAGCGGAGCGCAGTTTTTCTGCGAGAGCGGCTACGCGGACAAACCCACATCCTGTATAGATGGACGGTATTCGTTTGGAGGCTGCGCCATAAAGGTCGTCATCTGCGAGGACTCCGCCGGAATCCTTGATTGGGTGATCGAGCCGATCCAACAACGGCTTGAGTTGCTCGGGGTCGTTTGCCCAAAAGATCCATTCTCCGCTCCGGACAGTGGCCAGACGAAAAAACCCGGCAGTGTTGACCTCGATTTGGTGAGCCTGATGTTTTAGAATTTCCGGTTTACTTGGCTCGGTGTCGTTCTTGCGGAGCAGGCTGGCCTTCCATTTCGCAACAATCCTCATCGCATTATCGGGATCGCCTTTGAATCTGAAGCCGCCGACCATTTTCCACGCACTGTACTGAATGTCGGTCAGGGCTAGAAAGGCGTCTTTCATTTGAAGAGAAGCGCAATCATCAGCCACTGACCTGAGTCCATCTTCTTCAGCAACTTTGGAACGTGGTTTTTGCAGGAACTCCTGCACTTCTGGTTCGAGCCAGATTTGATAAAGATCCGTCCGTTGGAATTCCGCGCGCGAACGATTGAAGTCTGGCAGATGAAGGAAAACGAGCGTGTCCTTCGGAAGAAGCGCGGCGACGGCAGCGCTGGAGGTGTGACGAGAGCGATAAAACTGCCACCAGATTGCAGCTGCTGTAATTGCCGCCACCAAGACAAGGAGCTGAAATCGCTTCATAGGCGGAATTGTAGCGCGGACTCATTGGCCCGCTAATTTTTCAAGATCAGGCTGTTCCCTCCTTGGGGGAAGGTTAGGCCCGCGGGTGAAACTTTCGATGCACGGCTTTTAGTCGCTGTTGATCAACGTGGGTATAAACCTGGGTTGTTGAAATATCGGCGTGCCCGAGCATTTCCTGGATGATTCGGAGGTCAGCGCCATTGCTGAGCAAATGGGTTGCGAAACTGTGGCGAAGCAAATGAGGATAAATGTTTACCTCGAGGCCTGATCTGCGCGCGCAAGCCTTGACGATCTGCCAGATACGTGTGGTGGTCAAACGAGTGCCGCGGGTCGAAAGAAAAATTTCGCTCCCAGTGCGGCGTTTCACCAGCTTGGCGCGTTCCGTGGAAATGTAGGACGAAAGAGCATCGCACGCCTTCCGACCCACCGGAACCAGACGCATCTTGTTGCCCTTGCCAGTCACCCGAAGGATACGGTCATCGAAATTGAGATGCTCCAGTCTCGCATTAGCGAGTTCGGAAATTCTTAGCCCGCTGGCGTAAAGCAATTCAACAATGGCGCGATCGCGGAGGCCAAAAGGCCGATTGACGTCAATGCTCTCAATTAGCTGTTGAATTTGAAGCTCGTTCAGAGTTTCCGGCAGATAACGATCAATACGCGGCAAGGTCAGTGTTTCGGTCGGATCACGCGCGACGCAGCCTTGCCCAACGAGAAAGCGAAAAAAGATTTTCAACGCCACCGCGATCAGCTTTATCGACGCCGCGGAAAGTCCAGCTCGTTTCCGAATGGCGAGATAGTCGCCGATCATCTGGAGTGTCACCTTGTTGACCCGCATAACCTCTTTCGCCTTGGAACACCATTCTGCGAATTCAGTGAGTGAGCGGCGGGTAGAGAGTTGGTAATTTTCCGAGAGCCCCCGCTCGGTGGCAAGAAAGCGAATGAAAAGGTCTATCTCTTTTTCCATTTATCCTGATGGCGAATCGTCCTTGAACCAGTAACAGTTGCCACGGGAATTGCGAGATGGCGTTGAAAAAGGAACACCGAACAAAGCAGCACCGCGCTGAGACAATTAGCGCTGCGGCTTCGAACCGAAAGTTCGAGCGTTCTGACATTCTTATCGCAGTTGGGTTAGTCGCGGTCACTTTGGCCGTTTACAGTCAGGTGTTGACGCATCAGTTCATCGGATTCGACGACGACGTTTATATCACGTCGAACCAGATGGTCATGGGTGGATTGACCTTGAAAGGAATTGCCTGGGCTTTTACTACGTTTGAATCGGCCAACTGGCATCCGCTGACGTGGCTTTCTCACATGCTCGACTACCAGATCTTTGGAATGAATGCTGGCGGGCACCTATTTGTTAATACCTCGATTCACACGGCAAACACGTTGTTGCTGTTTCTGTTTTTCAGACGTGTCACCGGTGCACGATGGTGTAGCGCAATGGTTGCGGCGCTTTTTGCACTGCATCCTTTGCACGTGGAATCGGTCGCATGGGCGTCAGAACGCAAAGATACGCTCTCGACGTTCTTTGGTTTGCTTTCCCTGTTGGCTTACGCCCGGTATGTATCGAATCCTTCAGTTACTCGATACGTATTGGTTTTTGCTTGGCTGGCTCTGGGATTGATGGCGAAACCGATGCTCGTTTCGTGGCCGTTTATTTTCCTCGCTCTTGATTACTGGCCATTCATGCGAATCGAATGGAAGCCGGAAGGCGGAATAAGGCAGTTCGCAAAAAACTGGCTGCCGCTTCTTCGTGAGAAGATTCCTCTTTTTAGCCTGGTGCTTCCCTCGATGATCGTCACGTATCTCGCGCAATCGTATGGGGGTGCGATGAGCGATTTAGTCGTTAGACCGCTTTCGTGGCGTTTGGCCAATGCGCTCGTAGCCTATGCCAAGTATCTTCTCCTGACCTTTTGGCCAAATAATCTAGCGCTTTTGTATCCTTCGTCGCGCGATATCGCACCGGTCTGGCAATGGGCCGGTGCTCTTGTCTTGATTGGCCTAATCACCGTCGTGGCGATTCGCCAGGCCAAGACAAGACCGTATTTGATTGCTGGTTGGCTGTTGTTTTTGGGCGCTTTGATTCCTGTAATCGGGTTGGTCCGTATTGGCAGTCAGACCATGGCGGATCGATATACGTACATTCCGTCGATTGGTTTGTTTTTCGCAATCGTGTTCACCTTTGCAAGCTTGGCAAAGGCCTGGCAGATCGGTCGTTTACCTATCGTTCTTGTGTCGGTGGGAGTCATTGTCGCCGCCACCTCGTTAACCGCACGTCAACTTACGCGCTGGAAAAATAGCGAGACACTCTTCACCTACACGTTGTCCGTTACGGGTGACAACGTGGTCATGCAATATAATCTTGCGAACGCTCTGGAAAAGGATGGAAAACATGACCGGGCGATCGTTCATTTTGCCGAAGCAGTCCGAATCAAACCAAACCATGTGCGTGCCATGGCCAACATGGGGTTGGCTTTGCGGAAGCAGGGGAAATCCGCGGAAGCGATTTCTGTTTACGAACGTGCATTGGAAATTGAATCCGACTCCTTCAAAGTGCACTGGCAGTACGGTGAAGTGCTGGAGGACGCTGGACGAAATGAAGAGGCGCTGGAGCAGTTTCGCGAAGCAATCCGGTTGGGGCCGCGTGACGCCGGGATGCGGACGGATTATGGCGTCAAGCTGGCCCGGCAGAACAGAATTCCCGAAGCGATGGAACAGTTCGAAGAGGCCCTCCGGATTGATCCGAACAATGCGGCCGCGCATTGTGATCTTGGGCTTGCTTTTCTCAATACGGGCAAGCTGGAGAGGGCGCTTGGGGAACTTACCATTGCCCAGCGACTTAACCCGAATCTGCCCGGACTGGCGGACAGCCTGAAGCGGACACAAGAGCAATTGAACGCCCGTCCAAAATGAGGCTGGAAGTGCGCGGTTTTGGGCTGGATTTTGGGCCTCACATCCACTGCGAATTGTCCATTCGAATGAATTGACAAAGGAGCGTTGGTTCCGAACGTTAATAGTATAATGAGCTTGGATCTTAATTCTCTCCTGAAAGGTTGGCCGCATGAAAACGGTGCAATCAAAGTCCGGAAGATCATGGGCATTGATGGCGCTGAGAAATTGCAACTGCGAATTGATCTCGGGCTTCTCCAGATGGAGATGACTGGGCGGCCCGATGGGCATCGGCCGCATAATTGCGAATCGTTATTGGCCTACCATCAGCAACGCGCCAGGCGAGCGGAAACGCGTGGAGAAAATTACGAACTATCTCCCGAACAATGCAATGAGCTGCAACAGGAAGGAATTCAGTACTATCATCGTTACCTCAGCCTGTTTCAGGTGGGCGAGTTTGCCGGTGTGATTCGCGATACACAACGGAACCTCGATCTTTTCTCGTTTGTCTCCGAGCACTGCGATCGCGACGAGATCATCTGGAGTTTTCAGCAATTTCGCCCGTACGTCCTGATGATGAACACCCGCGGTAAAGCGTCAATTCTCCTTCAGGAAAGCAGATTCGGTGAGGCGATGCAGGAGATTGAAAAGGGCCGCGATGCAATTCAGGAGTTCTTCCAGACTTCGAACTTTCCCGAGTTGGCGTCAAAAAGTTCTGAGATCGCGTTTTTGGAAGAGTGGCTTGACGAAGTGAGCGCTAAACGGCCGCTCTCAAAACTGGAAGTCATGAAGCGGGAGATGGATGTTGCGATTGCGAGCGAACTTTACGAACGCGCCGCTGAATTGCGCGACGCGATAAAAATGCTTCAGGCGAAAACGAATTAGCGGAGGAAGGAGACTCTGGGTTCTCCGCCGTTTCATCTCGTCTTCTCCGATAATGCGCCATGATCGTGTATCGGAGATTGTGTGGCTAAGAGAAGCGGCAAGCTAAGAAAACCGGGAGGCGGAATCACCGGCAGCAACGTCGGTTCGCCGGCTTCACCCGACAGGTTTGGAAAGGAAGATTTCCTAGTCATGCTGGGTCTGGCGATTACGACCCTTGCCGTCTACGGGCAGGTGGTTACTCACCAGTTCATCGGGCTCGACGACGATGTCTATTTGCGGGACAACCCGGTTCTAGCCTCCGGATTGACTTGGGCTGGAATCGAATGGGCGTTCACAACGTTTTATGATTCGAACTGGCACCCATTGACCTGGATCTCTCATATGATCGACTTCCAGCTCTTTGGGATGAATGCGGGAGCGCATTTGCTCACGAACGCGCTGATCCATTTAGCCAACGCGCTGCTTGTCTTTGTCTTTCTCCGGAAAGTAACGCGCTCACGATGGAGCAGTGCCATTGTTGCCGGATTCTTTGCGTTGCATCCTTTGCATGTCGAATCGGTCGCGTGGGCTGTTGAACGCAAGGATACGTTATCGACTTTTTTTGGCCTGTTAAGCTTGCTCGCCTACGCTCGTTATGCCGAGAAACCTTCTTCGGCGCAATATTGTAGAGTCGCGTTTTGGTTCGGGTGCGGTTTGATGTCAAAACCGATGCTGGTGACGTGGCCGTTCCTGTTCTTGCTCTTGGATTATTGGCCGCTCTCCCGACTTCAGTGGCAATCGTCAGATGGTGTCAGTGGATTTGTCAGAGCATTGTGGCCGAGGATTCGTGAGAAATGGCTCTTCTTCTGTTTGATTATCGGATCGATGATCGTGACACCACTTGCACAATCTCAGCTGGCTAATGTTCCGCGGGTATTCGATGCGACGATTGGCCTACGCATTTGTAATGCACTGGTTTCGTACGTGCGGTATATAGTGCTGACGTTTTGGCCGCATGGTCTGGCGGCTTACTATCCGTTTCCGCGATTTGGAATTCCCATCTGGCAGGTTGCTCTTGCGGTAGTTATTCTCCTGACGATCACGGCAATCGCGCTACACCAAGCTCGAGAACGGCCGTGGCTAATTGTGGGATGGCTTTGGTTCGTTGGAACCTTGGTTCCGGTGATTGGATTAATTCAGGTCGGCATCGGTGAAGCGATGGCCGATCGTTACCATTATTTTCCTTCGATCGGACTTTTCTTAGCGTTAGTTTTTGGGATAGCTGACGTCGTCCGGCGTTTGCAGGTCAGGCCGTTTGCGGTCGGGACCGCCACTGTCGTCATTTTGCTGGTTTCGGGTTCAGTAGCATGGGCTCAGACTCGGCATTGGCAGGACACGGAGACCTTGTTTGAACACACCTTGGCGGCTACTTCCGATAATCTTGTGATTGAATACAATTTTGGACGTATCTTAGGTGCGCAAGGGGATTACGAGCCAGCTATCCGACATTTGAACGAAGTGTTGCGGATCAAAGCCGATTTTTTTGAGGGGATAGTCAATCTTGGCCTTTACCAAATGAAGCTGGGCAAATTGGACGATGCGGTTTCGTCCTACCAACGTGCGCTTGCCCTTCGGCCGGAATCGGCCAGCGCCCATATGCAGCTCGCACTCGCATTTGCCCATCAGGACAAGAAGGATGACGCTGTCCGTGAATTCTATAACGCACGTGATCTTGCTCCCAAGGATGCCGATATTCGCGCCAACCTTGGGCTGAGTCTGTCGAGGCAGGGGAAACTCAATGAAGCAAAATCAGAACTGAGCGAGGCGTTGCGTCTCAATCCCGAAAGTGCCGAAGCTCACAACAATATGGGGTTAGTCTATCTGATGGAGGGCGATCCTGAAAAAAGTCTTCCCTATTTTACAAATGCTGTGAATCTGCGGCCAAATTTCACTATGGCTCGGGACAACGCAGCGCGGGCACAGAAGCAAATTGAGGCTCGCAAGAAATGAACGGATGTTCGGCGATATTTTTTTGTGAGTAACAAAGGGAATAAATCGAAAGCCCAACGTCGTGTATCGACCGCGGCGCAAAGTCGTGCGCGATCGAAGGCGATTTTCGAGCAGACGGATTTGTTCCTCGCTGTCGGTCTGGCTCTCGTGACGTTTGCGATCTATTGGCAAGTGATCGGCCACCAATTTATCAGCCTCGATGATGATCTGTACATTGAGAACAATGCCACGGTCAGGAACGGATTGACTCTGAGTGGACTGGCCTGGGCGTTCACCACCTTTCACGCTGCGAACTGGCACCCAGTGACCTGGCTCTCTCACATGCTCGACAGCCAGTTGTTTGGTTTGAACGCTGGTTACCACCTGCTTGTGAACGCGTCTATCCACGTCGCGAATACCTTGCTCCTCTTTGTTTTTCTTCGGCGAACGACCGGAGCGCGTTGGTCGAGCGTGATGGTGGCCGCGCTTTTCGCGCTTCATCCATTGCACGTCGAATCGGTCGCATGGGCGGCCGAACGCAAAGATACGCTCTCAACATTTTTTGGTCTGCTCACGTTGTTGGCCTATGCCCGATACGTAGAGGCTCCGTCATGGAAAAAATACGCACTGGTGATGATCTGGTTAGGCCTGGGGTTGATGGCGAAACCGATGCTCGTTACGTGGCCGTTCGTTTTGCTCCTATTGGATTACTGGCCACTCAGACGGGTGGCGTGGAAACCGGATGACGGGTTGGGCAGATTTTTTGAGGCATGGTGGCCACTCATTCGGGAGAAATTGTTGCTTTTTGCGCTCGTTCTGAGCTCGATGATTGTGACGTTTATCGCGCAATCACAAGGTGGCGCGGTTCGCGGATTTGCGGATGCGCCACTTTCCTTGCGCTTATCAAACGCAATCGCTTCGTACGGCAAGTATGTTCTGATGACGTTCTGGCCGACGAATCTCGCGGTCTATTATCCCTTTCCACCTGATGGAATTCCAGTCTGGCAAGTGGCGATGGGTTTCTTGGTAGTTGCTGGGGTTACAGTGTTCGTTTTTTTACAGGGCTCCAAACGGGGTTATCTGCTTTTCGGTTGGCTTTGGTTTCTTGGGACGCTGATTCCGGTAATTGGGCTGGTCCAGGTCGGCGGCCAGGCTTTGGCCGATCGTTACCATTATATCCCTTCGATAGGTCTTTTCGTATTCCTCGTCTTCGGCTTGGCCGACCTCGCGGCGTCACGGAAAGCCGAACGCATTGGTCTCGCAATCGGTGCGGTTGCCCTTCTGCTTTTTGGATATCTCAGCGCTGTTCAGATAAGCCGTTGGCGCGATAGCACTCAGTTGTTTCGGTGGACGTTGTCCGTTACGCCGGATAATCTGGCTATCCAGTACAACCTGGGGCATGTCCTCGGTCTGAAACGAAACTACGATGAAGCAATTCCTCATTTTCTAGAGGCGTTGCGGATTAAGCCTGATTTTTTTGATGCGCTTTTGAATATGGGCGTAACCCTGCAGGAACAGGGCAAACCAGCAGAAGCGATCTCTTATTATCAGCGAGCCTTAAGTGTTGAGCCGAACTCCGCTAAGGCGCATATGCAGCTCGCGTTGGCCTTGGTTTCCGAAAAGAAACCTGAGGAAGCCCTCGGTGAATTTTATAAGGCACAGCAGCTGGCCCCCAATGACGCCGATGTTCGAACAAATCTTGGATTGATGTTGTTCCGTTCAGGAAAACTAACGGAGGCATCTGACCAGCTCACCGAGGCTGTTCGCCTGAATCCAAAGAGTGCGGAAGCGCATAATAATCTCGGTCTTGTTTATCTCGCGAAAAATCAGGTCGATAAGGCCGTTGATAATTTTTCCATTGCGCTGGAGCTGAATCCCAATCTCGCCGTGGCGCGGGACAATTTGAAGCGAGCGCAAGACAAGCTTAACCCATCTGGGAAATGAGTGGGCCAAGTTGCGATCAGTCTGGCTTCTCTTCTTAGTAAAGTATTGTTCTTCTCTTCCTTGAGTTGGGTTCAGTGCTGTAATCTTTCCTATGCCCAAACGGGTTAGACCAAAGCAGGTGCGAAAAGTTGGCGTCGCTCAGCGCCCGCCGTCTCGCATTCATCCCTTGGTCATTCCTATCCTTCTGGTGGTAATCGTTCTGTGCGTATTTGGTCAGACAGTCCGGCACGACTTCATCAACTATGATGACGACCAATATGTTTATGGGAATCCAAGGATCTCGAATGGTCTCAGCTTCGAAGGCATTCTTTGGGCGTTTACCCATGTGCATGCGGATAACTGGCATCCGTTAACCACAATTTCGCACATGCTGGATTGTCAGATTTTTGGTCTTCAACCCTGGGGACATCACTTGATCAACGTCTTGCTACATGCGGCGGCGGCAGTCCTTCTCTTTCTGGCGTTGATGGAATTGACAGGCGCTCGTTGGCCGAGTGCATTCGTGGCGGGTTTGTTTGCGATTCATCCGCTGCGGGTGGAATCGGTCGCGTGGGTGGCGGAGCGCGAAAGATGTTCTTAGCGGGGTGTTCTTCATGCTGACCCTCTGGTCCTATGCCCGGTATGTCCGACGTAATCGGCCCTGGTCGACTGAATATGTTATAGCACTCATTTTTTTTGGTCTCGGTTTGCTCTGTAAACCGACGCTTGTGACGCTCCCGTTTGTCCTCCTGCTGTTGGATTATTGGCCGCTCCTGCGCTTCGCCTCAGAACCAGCGAGATCAGAGGCTGCACTTTCAAGTCGTGTCTCGGTTCCCCCAAGATCTTTGGGGGATCTTGTTATTGAGAAGCTGCCGTTTTTCGCGCTCTCGGCCGCATCGTGTCTTGCCACAATCCTGGCCCAAGAAAAAACGATGTTAATAAATCGGGAACTCGATTTTGGAGTCCGGGTTGGAAACGCCATGATTTCTTATTGCATCTACATTGGCCAGATGCTGTGGCCGGTTGGCCTTTGTCCAGTTTACCCGTACCAGCTGGACGGGGATCTCGTGCTTCGAGTAATTCTTTCGGGATTTTTCATTTTGGTTATCTCCGTGTCCTTGTTGGTCGTGCGTCGGAAGCATCCGTTTTTGTTAGTCGGATGGCTGTGGTTCCTTGGGGTATTGGTCCCAATGATCGGCATCGTCCAAGTTGGATCACAAGCGCATGCAGATCGTTATACGTATCTGTCTCAAATCGGGCTTTATTTACTACTGACCTGGGGTGGGGTGGAATTGTTCAGTAGATGGCGTGGGGGCCGCGCTGCATTGGTTACCGCTGCAATACTAATAATCGCGTTGCTGTCAGCGGGATGCTTTATCCAAAGTGGCTATTGGCAGAATAGCGAAACCCTTTGGAGTCATACCCTGTCGCACAACTCTAAGAACGCCCTTGCTCACAGCAATCTTGGCAACGCTTTGATGAAGAGAGGACGATTGAACGAAGCTGATGATCACTTGCAGAAAGCCCTTGAGATTCAGCCCAAGTACCCTGAAGCGCATAACACTCTTGGCTACGTTCTAATGAAAAAAGGACAACCGAATGATGCGGTCATTCATTTTCAAAAAGCGCTCGAATTGAACCCAACGCTCAAGAATGCTGAGTATAATCTCACTTTTGCGCGTGGGTACGCTCTTGCTCAGCAGGGGAAAACAGCAGAAGCGATCGTTGCCTACCAAGCAGCGCTGGCAATACAACCCAATGATTTCATGCTTCGCAACAACCTGGCGGCAGCTTTGGCGGAAATTGGGAGAACGGCGGATGCAATTGTACAATTGCGGGAAGCTGTCCGACTGGAGCCGAATTATGAAGAAGCACATGTTAACCTTGCTACCTTGTTACTTCAGACTGGCAGTCGCGACGAAGCGGTAATGCATTTTCGAGAAGCATTACGTTTGAAGCCAGATGACTCGGAAGTGCGGGCCCGCTTGCGCCAGCTAGGGATCGAATGACTGAAGGCCAGCGAGGATGCCGATGGCCCAGAATTGTCCGGGCTATTCGTAAACGGCTTCAAGCTGTTGATCGATTACGTCGCCCGTAAACCGGTCAATCGCCACGTGCAGCCAATAGCGTTTTTCTCCGTCGACGACGAATTGAGAGAGCGTTGTGGCAGTAGGTGGGAAGCGGCCGGATTGGGCGATTAGGTCAATCATTAGATTCCATGTTCGGGTTGTTGCCACTTCGGTGAGTGATCGGCCGATCAGTTCGCGCGCCTCTTCTCCCGTACCGGTTGCGCTTGTTCGAACCGCAGCGGTGAGTCGACTTAATTCGTGACGGCCTAACACAGGCAGTCCCGTGTTTGCACTTGTTGCTGCGGTAATATCCGCCGCAGCGTTTCTGGCATTGGCCGTTGAGACCACTGTGATTGAACCTTCGTTATGGAGGGTGGCAGCAATCATCGCCGCTAGAGTAGTGGAATTGCGAGTGTTTAGGTTGATCACACCGGCGCGCAATTCTTCCGAACTGGTGCTGAAAAGATCAAGCAGCACGCTGTCTAACGTTCCATTAGTGTAAAAATCCAAGGTGTTCGTCGAATCTTTGTTGGCATATCCAAGTTCACCGGGATTTCTGAATTCCCGGTTTAAGATAATTGGTGGTGGATTCGGCACAGGCGTTGGTTCGCTAGTCTCGTGACCGTAGACACGCGGATTGGGAGGCGCCGGACTCGGAGCCGGCGGCCCCGGCATATTCAATGACGGTTGGAGGATCGTTTGGCCCGCTATCATATTGATCGATGATTGACGCACCCAACGACAGGATTTCGCTGATTGTTGGATGTAATCCCATCTCTTTGCGCGCGAAATCGAGATACTGAAAGAAGTCCGGGTCCCGAGTTCCATCGATCGCCGGAATGGAATCCACTAGTGAATTGCCGCCCCCGCGGTAATCCCAATGATCCGTGTTCCAGGTCAGGCCAAAATCGCGTTGGATGTCCGTTGCGCGTGAGGGAGGAACCGGTCCATTTTGTCCGATCCAGGAAAGCTTGATTAACGGGAATCGACGAAAGAGAGGTTCCCCAGCTCGCGCGGTCGTTCCATCGGAGCGGATGAAATCGGCCGTTACTCTTTTTATTGCGGCAGGAATCCATGTTGGAAGGTTTCGGTCCCGCGAAAACGTGCCGAGGTGTTGCAATGCGGGCGCGGAGAATCCGGTGGAAACGCGATAGGCTATCAGCATTTGTCTTGAGGCAAAGATCTGGTCGGTTCTACCGTTCCAAACTGCGTCCGCGGCCTTCAAGAAACCGTTCCGATTTGTGATGACGCTGTCCACGTATCTGGTTGCAGAAATTGTGTTGAAGAAAAAATTTCCGAAGCTGCCACCAGGCTGAGTTGAGGCGTAATTTCGCCATCCAACGAGGTCCGTAACGGCCGTAGCAGAAAGTCCCGCGACTGTCAGGTCAGCGAAAGAGAGAAAACCTTTCGGTCCAAATTGCGTCACATTAGTCGCGGGTGGAAGCGGATAACCGGCGACGTTTACGTCGAGTAGACCGCCCGCGTCGTAAACGGCGTAAGCGTATCTTCCAATCACGTTAGCGAATGGTGAATCAAGAATGATCGGTCCTTGGTTAGAAACGAAAACCCAATCTGGTGCAATGAAGGTTGAAATGGGGGTGGTATCGTTAGGATCCAATCCCGATGGACGTGGAATGAGGTAGTGTTTGTTCCAACGACTGGGACTAATCTCACCCTTGTTTGCCATTACATCGACAGGGGCGGAACTCAGAGCGGAAGCGTGACTGCCAATTCCTGGGGAGGTGATCGGATCCTCTCGAACGCTGCGACGGATCAGATTTGGAATGAGATCTGACGAACTAACTGCGACTCCATTGCGTTGCGGGAGAATGTTGCTCGCGTTTGTCGGCGTGTAAATAGTGGTGCTGCTGATGGTCGTCGAAGTTGAACCATTGGCAATTTCCTGTTTCAGATCACCGATGATAATGCTCAAACCGCTGCGAGCGATTTCATCCGCCATGATTTGTTGAAGAGAATTATGCGCGAGTTGGCGCTCCACTCCTGTTTGGGCAAGGCAAACCATGACCACGCCAGCCAAAAGCACCACGAACATTAAGACGATCGTCAGGGCCACGCCTTTCCGGCGACTGGAGAGATGGAGTTTCATGGAAAAGAAAATCGGTTCGCCGGTCAGCGATCACTAATTGGAATCGCGCGTTGATAAATCCGGATTCCAGCGGCGGCAGATGCCGGGACATCATTTAACGTGGTCAACGTCTCCTGCCACTGAGTCGCCAGTGTTCCGGGATCGACAGAAGGAGCGAAGTCGATCAAGCGCGTCGCGATCGATGTGAGTTGCGCGTTTGAGATTAAAGTTCTGGTCCGGGAATCGATCGTTGCGATTACCGTCGATACGGCTACAACATCGCGCATTCCATCGATGCTGGTGTGCCCCGCCACGATGTCCCACGGGGTTTCGGAAAGCGTTCCCGTTCGCAGCCAATAGAAGTACTCAAGACGAAAAACGTTAGGCCCGGTGATTTCGTAATCAATGTCTGCGTTGTTATTCGTAGCTGCTGGCCAGGTGCCCCCGATGGTTTGGGGAAGGAAGACTAACGGAACTCCACCGGATGACGCGCCGTTCCAGGGTAATCCTTTCCCGAGGCGTTCCGCATTTCCTTGAGCGTTGATTCGATATCCAACGAGAGAAATCGGACTTGGCGATATTGTCGACGGTGAATAGCCAGGGACCATACTGAAAAACGCAACCTGATCATTGCCGGGTTGAGGATGGGCAGGCGTCTTGAGACAATAATCAATGTCAGGTCTCCTGAGCATCTGCGCGAAATCGATAGACATGCGATCCAGGAGCAAACGAGCCTGCTGTGCGCGATCATTTTGTTTGCCCGCGAAGCTCGCAACAGCTTCGACGTTGCTAATCAAACGGCTCATTGATAGCACGATCAAGCTGAGGACGGTGATCGAGACCAACATCTCCACCAGGGTAAACGCGTGTCTTGACCGTTGCATTCAGTTGCGATCAAGCGCCAGGAACAGGCTCGCGTTATAGGCTGCGTTGTCTGGCAAGGCCTGAGCAGGCCAGGTCAGCCTTAACTGAACCAGCATTGCTGTTCGAGGACCGGTGTTTGGAAGGAACGTAATGGTCAGCCGAAACCGCGACTGAGCGGTGATCGAGATCGAGTGTTTTTCGTTTTCATCAAAGTAAAGGGTCGAAACTGTGGGAGCATTCACTGGCGCTGCTGGAATGAGGATCGCGAACTGTTGCGATGTGACTGAATCTCTGGCGCGAGACCTGGCCGCAGTCGCGCGCAGATCGGCAGCGACTGCGGAAAACAGATTGGCAGCGGCTGACACCTGGCTGGCGCGCTGACTCGCGCCGGTGCCTACCGAAAGCAAACCCACGATGGTGGCCAGGCCAATTGATGCCACTCCTAACGCGAGTGTTACTTCAACAAGCGAGAATCCGTTGGAACTTGTTACCGAGACTCTCATTGTCGGTAAATTCTACATTTGCCGCTGAGGCCACCGAATTGGATGGCGACGACATTGTTGCTGTTTAGATCGACGGCGTCGCCATGGGTAGGTCTGAGCCCGATCTCGGCGACCCTCCTGAGGGCGTAGGTGCCGTTAATGTTGGCTTCGCCGCGGGGGTTAAAACGAATAGTTTTGTGAAAAGTGTATTCTTGGATCGTGAAGGGATGGAGGGTTTGATTGAAAGGAGCATGCGTGTCATCGCTGCTGATTCGGTTTTGATAATCGACAGTGGGACTGCCAAAGGTGTACGGAGACTTTGGTCGGCCGTTAATCGCGTTTGGATCGGACGCATTCGGCAAGGATGACTGAGGCGGGCCGATGTCTGTGAGGTGAAGATTTTCTATAACGGTGAGCCGACCAACCTGCGCGATTTGATTTGGGATTAACGGAATACGATTAGCGGTGGTCGAATTCGGATCCTGGCAATCGCTTGTGCCGTTTTTTGATGCGACGGTCGCGAGTATAATTCTTCCTTGTCCGGGATAAGGTGGAGTTGTATTGCTCGGTTCAAGGGCCATCGCGTTCTCTTCGTAGAGGCCGACCCAGACATAAGTGTTGTTTGCCATGGCATAAGCTCGGCCTGCATCCAAGACGCTGGCAATTTTGTGAGCGGCGGTGTTGATGTCTTCAGCTGTTGTGAGGCTGGCAATGGGAGAGAGGAGCAACGCGGTCAAGAGGCCAAGGATCGCGATCACGCTAACCAATTCGATTAGCGTGAAAGAATCGGCACAGTGTTGATTGGATTCTGGGGGCACGATTCGGCGGGGGAGGGGGTAAACAAGGGATAACGGAAAACGGTTTAGCGAGGAAGAAAAATTTATCAGATCCGCTGCCGGAGTTCTCCCTGGGGACGGATTATCGAGAGGGCACAGTTCTAGCTTTTAGGGGTTCGTTGTGCTGGAACACAAATTATCAGAGGAGGAGCGCAGTCAGATCGTTCAGACGATCGAGATGTTTGAGGTTATAACTCAAACACAACCTGACGATTATCAGTCGCTCGAAATCCTCAAGGAAGCTTACCAAAAGGTTGGGCGTTCCGAAGATTCGCTCAAGACTTCACGCCGTCTGGCCGAAGCATACTTCAATGTCGGCTCCTACACGCTGGCGATGCAGGAGTGCGAAGTAATTCTCCTGAAAGAGCCGAACGCGCCAGAGATTTTAGCAATGCTCGGCGACATCGAGACGCGTTTGCAGGCGGCCGGCCATGTGATCGCGAGTGGCGGTTCGAAGAATGGATTGATCGAATCGACCGGACCCAAAGGCGCGCACGATGGTTCGTTGGTCGCACTGCAACAAGGGAAAAATACACAACATCTCCAGGATCGCGGAGATGATCGAGCTCGGCCGATTTCTGGTAATGCAGCAACTTTTTAGTGAAGAAGAAGTCAGCAACGGCTTGGAGACAGTCCGACATTTGAACAAGAGTTTGAAGGGCCAAGCCCTGGCCGCGTCGCTTCTCGATAAACTTTGCCGGCAGGACGCCGTACAAGGTCGATCAAGTGATTTCCGGATTGATTGACCGAACAAAATTCGCTTACGTGCCATTGGAATATTATGACATCGATCGTCAGGTCGCGCGTATGCTGCCTGATAGCCTTACGTTAGGCCGTCTTTGCGTTCCTTTCGATTTGATTAGCCGCACCATCATGGTGGCAACGTGCAACCCATTCGACGCGGCTGGGCGCGAGGCGGTGCAGCAATCCTTGGATTACACGGTCACGTGGTACCTCGCTCGACCGGACGCCATCATCACGGCGTTACAGGAAATCTACCGACTGGAGGCTCGGGTCTAATAGGTGCGATCATGAGAAGCAAATCCTTCGCTGAACGCATCGCCGACGTCCTGATTGAAGAGGGTCTCCTTCTGCCTAATCAGCTCGAAGAAGCTGTCGCGATTCAACAAAGAGAAGGCGGGCGGCTGCTCAAGATTTTGACGGATCGTCAATTCGTCACCGACCAGGACATGACGGTCAGCATGGGCCGTTGTCTCAACACCCCGTTGATCAATCTTCCGAAGATTCGGATTCCCGAGGAAATTATGGCACTTGTGCCTCGAGACATGGCCAAGGCTAACAAGCTTGTTCCCATTGCTCGTCTCAACGGCAAACTGTTCGTGGCGATGGCAGACCCGACTAACGTCCTCGCTGTCGACGACGTAAAACGCCGCGTCCAGCTCGAGATTGTGCCAATGATTGCAACCGAGAAATCGGTTAATGATGCGATCTCCGGAGTTCACAATGCCTCGAACATCAGTCAGGTCCTCAAGCAGGTCGCCGAGGATGCGGCGCAGGCGGGTGATGTCGAAGTTCAATCGACGAAGTCTGATGAGATCGATCTCGATCGACTGGCGACGGACTCGGAAGACGCTCCCGTTATCAAGATCGTTAACCTGATCCTGGTTCAGGCGGTAAAGGAAAAGGCGTCGGACATTCACATCGAGCCGTTTCAACGGACGTTGCGACTGCGTTACCGAACCGATGGTGAACTGGTCCAAGCGGAGTCGCCTCCAAAAGCGCTTCAACTGGCAATTACTTCCCGTATCAAGATTCTCGCCGGCCTCAATATCGCTGAACGCCGTGTCCCGCAGGACGGACGTTTCCGAATCAAAGTTGTAGGTAAAGAAGTCGATCTTCGTGTTTCGATTCTGCCGACTGCTTACGGTGAAAAGATCGTTATTCGTATTCTCGATAAGACAGCACTTACCGGAAGCATTGATCAAATGGGCATGGATCAAGGGACGCTCGACAAGTTCAGGAAAGCGATCGATGCGCCACACGGAATGATCCTCGTGACCGGTCCGACTGGGTCCGGTAAAACGACAACGCTCTATTCAGTTCTCCAGGAACTGAACGCTCCGCAATATAATATCGTCACCGTCGAAGATCCGATTGAATACGAACTGACGGGAATCAATCAGGTTTCCGTCCGCAACGAAATCGGTCTGGATTTTGCATCGGCCTTGCGCTCTATCCTGCGACAAGATCCGGACATCGTGATGGTCGGTGAAATTCGTGACAACGAAACGGCCGACATCGCAGTAAAAGCGGCTCTCACAGGTCACCAGGTGCTGAGTACGCTCCACACAAACGACGCGTCTGGCGCGATTACTCGTCTCGACGACATGGGAATTGAGCCGTTTTTGATTTCCAGCTCTGTTATCCTGACCTGCGCTCAACGACTAGTCCGACGAATTTGTTCTAACTGTCGGGAAGAGTTTACACCGGAACCGGAAATCTTTGAACGCCTTGCCATGAAACAACCGGAAGGCGCTGCCTTTTATCACGGAACCGGTTGCGATCGTTGCAAAGGGCGCGGGTACCATGGGCGAGTCGCAATCATCGAGGCGTTGCCGGTAAGCGATTCGATTCGCCGACTCATTATTAAACGTGCGTCGTCAACAGCACTGAAGAATCAGGCAATCTCGGAAGGAATGAGAACGTTGCGCATGGTCGGTCTCGACAAGGCGCTCGAAGGCATCACCACGCTAGAGGAAATCTGGCGAGTCACCGGCGAAGACCACTAATCATCCTATGCCAATTCCTTTCCTCAATTATTTCAAGAAGGTCAAAGACCAGATGGTCGCTCGGAAAGACGCCTCCACCGGCGCCTGGCATGGTCGCGCCATTGGAGAAACCAAGCAGTGAACGGTTCAGCAAGACTGTAATGCCGAACAGCACCCGGACACTGCCGGCGCACGAGACAGAGGCAATTGATATGGAAATGCCTGTGCGTTCCGCCCCTCCGACCATACCAACGCCAATTTCACCTTCAGTTCCCAGCTCCCCATCAGCACCTCGAACCATATCGTTTGGCGCGCCCGCGCCCGCACCTGCCCGGCCGCGTGATCTTCCGCCTGCAGTTGCCCTAGCCCTCGAGCCGAAAGTTGAGCGTGTGATTTCTCTCGAGCTCAACGATATCGCCCTACAGATTCCGGCGGATTACATCAAACCGCTTGAGAGCATTGATGGAACCCGTCGAATTTTGCTGAAGGCGTCAGAGATTGAAAAGGGTATGGCCACCGGCAAGCCAGCAGTCTCCCTTGCTAGTATTTTTCAACAAGTTCCGGAAATCTTTCTTCGAACTATCGCCCCGGTTGATGAATCGCAGGTTGCGCTTCCTTTTGACAAGGTCCTCAAACAGTTCTCCAGCCTCCAAGTCCGCTCCGACCAGGAGAAACACCGGGCTGTGCCTCAGGTAGAAACGCCGTTCCTCCAGGCAACACTGGAAGATGACTCCAAGTTTGGAACAACCACTGAGATTGGAGCCGATACCGAAGATCTGCCACCAGTGCGGATCGAACTGGCAACGGCGGAGGCATATGCCGCTGCTGAGCCGGAGGCCAATGGATTTGTCCGACAACCGGCCAAAGAAGGAACATCGGCTTCGCCGACCCGTATACCCTTGAAGATTTCACCGAATGGAACGGGCGGCCCTGCACCTGAGATTGTTCCAGCCTCAAGCGGGCCGTCCGTTCCGACTACCGCTCCGGTGGTGCCATCTGAGCCAACCAGAATTCCGTTTAACATGGCTCCGACACAAGAGCCTGCGATTCCGAAAGAGGAGCCATGGCTAACTGCAGAAAACGTGGCTGCTAGTCCTGCCACTCCTCCACCGGCCCCACTGCCGATGGCGCCGCAGCCTGGCTCCGACGTCGTAATCAAAATTTCTCTCAAGCCGATCCTACAGGCACTTCCTCCGTTCCAATTGAACGGTGATCCTGAAAGCGTCCCGAAGGAAGCTGTGATTGAAGTGCCGTTTGCCGTAATCAAGCCGCAGCTTTCAATCGGACGAATTACTTTAACGCCGACGGCGTTTGCCGCAGTCATTCCGACCGAGTACCGCGATCTTTTCAAGCCGGGCGATCAATCACTCGATGTAATCCTACCGCTTCAGGATGTTCTGAAAAACCTTCCTGCCTCTTCACTCAGCATGCGGGGTGATCAGGAGGTTCAGGACGCCACTGCAGGTTTCGTTACGCCATTCTCATCAAAGGCGGACGAAGACGCGAAACGATTCAAGGGTAGCAGTCCAACAGAGACACCAGAGCCGACGGTGCCACCGCCAACGACGGCAGTAACACCAACCGTAGCAGCCGCGCCCACGCCGCCGCCGCCAGCTGAACCTTCGCAACCTGCTGCATCTACATCTGTCCCGAGCCCATCAAAGATACCGTTTGACCTTTCAGCGCCCGCGCCAACTGCGCCGGACCCGTCTCCCGCTGCATCAGAAGTCGACAGAACGCTGGATGCAAAAGCAGTTGTCGTAGAGCTGAACAAGCTCTCTGGAGTCAAAGCATGCGCCTTTATTTTTGGAGATGGATTAAGCCTGGCGGGGAGTTTACCCGCCGAATATGAAACCGATGGGCTGTGCGCTATCGGGCCATCGCTAATGCAACGCATCGAGAACCACATGATGGAAACAAAACTCGGTGCGATTGAATCAATGACGCTTTCGTGCACGAAGGGCACCATCTCGTTTTTCGTGCACAAGAATCTCTGCCTTGCCGCCTTTCATGCGAACGGTGAGTTGTCAGCAGAGGTGCGAAAAGAACTGACACAAGCCGTCCACGGCCTGTCAGCCAAGTATTCGCATTCGGTTTAGGAGGTCTCTATGTCGATCATTAATTATGCGAGCCGGGAAATTCAGTTCAAAATCGTTTACTACGGTCCGGCACTGTGTGGAAAGACAACCAATCTGGGTTACATCCATCAGCGTCTGAACCCTGAGAATCGTGGGGATCTCGTGTCGTTAGCTACAGCAGCTGACCGCACGTTGTTCTTCGATTTTCTTCCCCTGAACGCGGTCGTGATCAAAGGGTTCGTAACGAAATTTCAGCTCTACACCGTCCCGGGCCAGGTCATTTACAACGCTACGCGGCAACTCGTTTTGCGGAGTGTCGATGGAATCATTTTTGTCGCTGATTCTCAGTGGGAAAAAATGGAAGAAAATGTCGAGAGCTTCAAAAATCTCGAAGACAACCTGGCGAAACAAAACATCTCGATTGATGAGATTCCGTACGTCCTTCAATACAACAAGCGAGACCTCGAGAACATCGCCCCGGTCAATTACCTGGACTACGTCCTGAATAACCGGAAACGACGGGTCCAGAGCTTTGAGGTTGTTTCGAGCACCGGCCAAAATGTCTTCGCTTCACTCAACGCAGTTTCGCAGATTCTCCTCCACAAATTCAGCAAACAGAGTGATGTGCCCAAAACGCCTCCCGCTCCAGTTGCTGTGCCGGTTGAACCTCCGGTTACGCAGAAAGAGAGCGCGGCCGTATGAACGCAATCCCATGTCTGACTATTGAAGACGTCGCCAATCTAGACGGCGTCTTAAGTAACTTTCTCAACAAAGCAGAAGCGGAACTTACCGTCGTGATCGATCGCGGCGGGAACGTTATCTCGCAGTTCGGCGACATGACGGTCACGGACGTGACAATCATTGCTGCCCTGGCGGCCGGTTCCTTTGCTGCAACCAAAGAATTGGCTCGCCGAATTGGAGAAGTCGAATTCAACGCTCTCTATCATCAGGGAAACGGGAACCACATTTTCATGAACTCGGTCGACGACGACACGATCATGATCACGGTTTTTGGACGTCGAACAACAGTTGGCCTTGTTCGCTTTTATTCCGCGAGCACTGCGCAACACGTTGCTGCCCTCCTCAAATCGCTCCAAAATAACGGACACGGCTTCTCCTTTGATCCTGCTGACGTCACCGCCGCCCCTATTTTCGCGGACAAGACAACCTAGATCCGCGCGCGCGCCAAGCCGCTTCCGGTCTCTTAGCCGGTGAACTCCGCTGCCACTAACGTCGCGTTGTGGCCGCCGAACCCAAACGAATTGTTCAACGTGACCCGCACTTTCTTCTCCCGGGCGACCTTCGGAGTATAATCGAGGTCGCATCCTTCATCGGGGTTTTCGAGATTAATCGTTGGGGGAATAACCGAATCGCGGATGGCGAGGGCGCAAGCTGCCATTTCGATCGCGCCAGCTCCACCTAACAAATGACCGGTCATCGACTTAGTCGAGCTGATCGAAACTTTCTTCGCGTGTTCCCCAAATACTTTCTTGATCGCCTTCGTTTCAGCAAGGTCACCCAACCCGGTCGAGGTGGCGTGAGCATTGACGTAATCCACCCGATCCGCCGTGATTCCAGCGTGATCCAGCGCCATCTGCATCGCCTGGACCGCTCCCTCTCCTTCCGGTGGAGGCGCAGTCATGTGATATGCATCCGCTGATAAGCCGTAACCGGTCAATTCGCAGTAGATTTTCGCCCCGCGCGCTTTGGCATGTTCCAGTTCCTCGACAACTACGATACCGGCGCCCTCTCCCATGACGAACCCGTCGCGATCACGATCCCAGGGACGGGATGCCCCGTGCGGATCGTCATTTCGCGTGCTCAAAGCTTTCATCCCAGCGAAAGCGCCCACGCCAATTGTGACAATCGACGCTTCGGATCCGCCGGCCAGGAATATGTCTGCATCACCGAATTTAATGATTCGCCAGGATTCCCCTATTGCGTTGTTCGAAGTAGCGCATGCAGTCACGATGCAAAGATTCGGGCCACGTAATCCGTATTCCATCGAAATCAAACCGCTCGCCATGTTGCTGATCAACATCGGAATAGTGAACGGGGAAATGCGGGATGGTCCCTTATTCAACAAGACCGAGTGCTGGTCCTCCAAGGTCTTGAGACCGCCGATGCCGCTGCTGACAATCACGCCGAAACGTTGGCGGTTTACTTTCTCGAGATCGATACCGCAATCCGCCATAGCCAACTTCGCGGCAGCCATCCCGAAGTGCGCAAACCGGTCCGTTCGTCGGACGTCTTTCGGATTCTTGAAGTAAGCTTTTGGATCGAAATCGCGAACTTCCCCCGCGATCTTGCAATCATATTCCGTTGTATCGAAAGCCTGAAGCAGTTCAACACCCGAAACGCCATTCTTGAGGTTGTTCCAGAAGGTTTCGACGTCGTTCCCGACGGGCGTGATCACGCCGAGCCCTGTGATCACGACTCTACGATCTTTCATTAGCGCGTTCCCATTCCTACGCTCTGCACTGTCTGGAATAGTTTGCCTTCTGTCTTGATGGAGGGTGCGATGATTATTTCTGTCTGCTGAAAGTCTGTGATCATGCGTGCACCGACGTTACCCATGCAGGTGGTAAGGGCGCCGACCAGATTCTGGCTTCCATCATCCACTTCCGCTGGCCCAAAGAGAATCTGCTTTAGCGAACCGGTTGCCCCAACCTTGATTCTGGTGCCGCGGGGCAGATTCGCGTGTGGTGTAGCCATTCCCCAATGATATCCGCTTCCAGGCGCTTCATACGCTTTTGCAAAGGCACTGCCTACCATTACCGCATCCGCGCCGCAGGCCAGCGCCTTGCAGACATCGCCGCCTTTGCTCATTCCGCCGTCAGTAATAATCGGGACGTAACGCGCCGTCTTCTTAAAGTAGCTGTCACGCGCGGCTGCGCAGTCCACCGTTGCGGTTACCTGCGGAACGCCGAGACCCAGGACTCCACGGGAGGTGCAAGCTGCGCCGGGTCCAACTCCAATGAGAACAGCGGCCGGACCGCACTCCATGATCTCGAGCGTGACGTCATATCCAACCGTGTTTCCAACAATGACCGGGATCTTTAATTCCCGGCAAAATTTCTCCAGTTCGAGCGACTTATATTCAGAAGAAAGGTGCCGAACGGTTGAAACCGTGCTTTGCACGACAAAAACATCCGCGCCTGCTTCCTGCGCAATCTTTCCAAATTCCTCCGCGCGTTGCGGAATCGAACTGACGGCAGCAATTGCGCCACTGTCCTTGATTTGTCGAACCCGCGCGGCAATCAAATCCTCCTGCACCGGCTCCTGATAAATCTTCTGAAGCAAGTGAGTGATCTCGCCCTTGTCGGCTTCGACAATTCTCTGAAGCACTTCCCGTGGATTTTTGTAACGGGTCTGCACACCTTCCAAATTCAAAACAGCGAGCCCGCCGAGCTTGCTCATCTCAATGGCGAACCGCACGTCAACCACTCCATCCATGGCGCTGGCCAGAATCGGGATCTTAAATTCAAGCGGCTCCGCATCTCGCCGAGGCAAACGCCAGACGATATCGACTTCGTTTGGATTGATTGTGACCCGCCCGGGAACCAGGGCGATTTCATCAAACCCGTAGGTCACGCGTGCTTTTCGATTTCGGCCAATCCACATTCCCATATCTATATTTGTTCCGGCTTAAGTCTTTCGTTCAAACTTCCACACCGTGGACAACGCGGAAGCATCGCAGGCGTTCGGTCTTCAAATTCGAACGCGCAGATTACACAACGAAGCCGATAGCGTAAAGCACGGCGCTCACGTCGGCGACGGTTCCACTCTCCAACTATCCAGAGAAGGAAAACTGCCGCAAGAAAAACCAGCAAGTAGATTGTGACCAGGGCCGAGAGGCTGACCCGGATCACGGCATCAGGCCCCCGGTCGCTGCAGGCGACGGCATACTAACGTCATTTCCCCATTCGATCGTGGCACTTCCCCATACCATCTCCTCTGCCTCCGGTTTCGTGGAAAATCGACAAAGCACAAGATAGCTTCTCGCTTGTTGATCGAGCGCCATGTCCCCTGACGATGCCTCGAGGAAACAATTTCGAATGTCGCCGCGTCCACTCACTGCGACACGAAATCGAGCAGCCATTGGAGGTTCCGGTTTCGATGCGGTAAAACTCGTTGGTGGTGCGGCAGCCGGATTGAGAGCCTCGAGTTCCGTGGAAAAATGAACGACAGTCGGGGAGGTCTGAGTCGCAGCTGGCCGAGGCCCTCGCAGCGGTTCAACCGCCCCTGGCGGATGCACGCTGGGAATACCAGCACTGGCAACCGAGGCGGGCATATCTCTTAGCACCGGCTGATGGCTCATGTATGAGGGAGCGTGGTCCGCCTTAGGTAACGTGTGCGGCTTTTGCTCAGACGGCTGCGTGGTTGAGGCCAAAGCCGGGTCCTCAGCTTCCAGCCAGTTCAGAAGCACGCGCCCCTCAGCCGTATTTGGCGCGATTACTGTGACTCGCCCGGGAGGAGGCAATAACGCCACGGCTGGTGGATAGATGATTTGAAACGCATAGAAACAGAGCGCGTGAAACGCGAGCGAGCCCAAAATGAAGGTCGTAATCGTCAATCTGCCCGAGCGCGATTGTTCCCAGCCGAAGAGCAACCCCAAACCATGGCCCTGAGTTTCCGGCGAAACCTTCACTTTGCAGGTGCTGTAGCTAGCGCAACGGAAACTATCCCACGTTCCAAAGCCAGATCCGTGACCTCAACCACCAGAGAATATGGGGTCAGGCGATCCGCCTTAATAATGATCGGGCGACCTTCGTTTTTTGCCGCGTCCAGCAAGGGTCCCAACTGGTCGATCGTAATCTTTTGGTCACGGAAATAAATCGCGGTGACTGCGCCGCCCGTGATGCTGATAACCTCCGGATTAATCTGCGGACCAAGGGTAAAGCGGGACAATGGAAGCGAAACAGAAATCCCGGGTTGCAGGATGAAGTTCGAACTTAACAACAGAAAAAAGATCAGCAGGAAGATTACGTCCAGCATCGGAATGACGCCGAGCCACCCAAATTGGTATTCTTTCGTTCGAAACAGCTTCATACGAAGCGAACCCCCTCAGGCTGTTTAACCCTGGCGACCTTTTTCCTCGACCGGCGCCTTAAACGTAATGATATCGCTCATCGGCTCCCGGTCGCTCAGCATATGGACAACTTCAATGCCGGCCCGCTCCATTTCGTGCATCAGCCGATTTACTCGGGAAGAGAGATAGCTGTAAGCAACGAACGTCGGAGTCGCGACCACGAGACCAGCGGCGGTCGTCAGCAAACTCTTATAAACCCCGTTGGAAAGCTCGGTTACTGTCGCATAGCCGCCATTCGAAGAAAGAGTGGCAAAGGAATCGATCATTCCCGTAACCGTGCCAAGGAGCCCCAGCAGCGGAGTAAGATAGGCCAACGTGGCCAATACCCCTAGGAAGCGTTCCAGCTTTGGTACTTCAAGCTGCCCCGCTTCCCTGACGATTTCCCGCAGTTCAGAGGGCGGCAGGTTATGGTGGAGAATGGCAGCATGGACCACGCGGGCTACCGGCCCCGGCGTCCCAGCCGACTCATGCAACGCCTCGGCGAAATTGCGCCTCTGGACCAAATTTGAAAGGCCCTGAAGAAATTCACCCACGTGGATAGTGGCACGATGGAGGGTAAAGAGGCGTTCAGCGAAAACTCCGATGGAGATGACGCTACAGGCCAATATCGGCCACATCAGAAAGCCCCCTTTCTGGAGATAGTCGATCATCTAGGGTTGTTTCATAGCCGTCTTTATGGGTGCTGGCAAGTGGGGGTTTAGGGGCAAACTAGGGGAGGGGCGGGGCGACGGCTAGGGGCAATGTTGGTGGGGCGAAGGGGTTGTGGGGGGCGTCGGCGGATAGAAAGATCATTTTATTTCTATTGACCCTCGGCATGGGAAGTGGTTAAAAATGGGCGAAAGTGGTTTAAAGTGGAAATGCCACCCGCCGGCTTATGGATCCCAACTCCCAACCCCAACGATTTTTCGCCGGCGAGTTCCGTCATTCGATCGACGAAAAAAATCGAATCACGATCCCATCCCGTTGGCGTCGGTCCGAAGCGGAAGATTTTATCATTCTACCGGAACCGCGTGGCCAGTTCCTTCTGGTCATGTCCGAAGAGGAGTTCGCTCGCATGAGTGCTCAAGCCGAGTTGGATCCTTCAATCTCGGCCCGTGATCGTCGCATTTTTTCCCGACAACTGCACTCCCGTGCCGAGCACGGAGCGTCTGATCGGCAAGGGCGGCTGGTCCTCCCGGAAGATCTTTGCAAACAGCTCGGCCTAAAAGGAGAGGTCGCACTCGTCGGCGGCCGCGGACGTTTTGAAATTTGGAATCTTCAAAATTGGAAGCGGGCTAACGACGAAGAGACGTCGACTTACCAACACGTCGCGAATGTGATCGGACTTTAGGAACTACCACTACGATATGCTGAACGCACTGCTATTCGAACGCCCGATATGGTTCGCAACCGGTCCGTTGGAGATAAAAGAGGAGGCGCAAGAAATGGATGATGTTTCGTACCATTCGCCGGTACTCGTTACGGAAACAATTGAATTGCTGGCGCCGCGAGCGGGCGCCTTGGTCGTCGATGCGACTTGTGGAGGCGGCGGACATACGGAAGCAATTTTGCGAACTGGCGCCGACGTCCTGGCGCTCGATCAGGACCCGGACGCGATTGAATATGCCAGTAATCGGCTCGCGCCATTTGGCGGCCGGGTCACTTTGCGGCAGGTCAACTTCCGCGAGGCAGCGACAGTTCTCGATCAACTCGGGATTAAGAAAATAGGGGGAGCACTGCTTGATCTCGGAGTTTCGTCCCGCCAACTCGAGAATGCAGGGCGCGGGTTCAGCCTCATGCGCAATGGTCCGCTTGATATGCGGATGGATCCGAGCCGCGACCTGACAGCCGCGACGGTGATCAATTCCTATTCTGAAGAAGAATTGACTCGGCTTTTCCGCGATTTGGGTGAAGAGCCGGCGGCTTGGCGGATCGCCAGTCAATTGGTGAAATTGCGCAAGATCACTCCGTTTAGCGATACGATGCAATTGGCCAAAGCCATTGAGAAAATCGTGTGGCGTTACGGCCGGCGCCACCCGGCGACGCAGGTTTTTCAAGCTTTACGCATGGAAGTGAACGACGAGCTGAGTGCTCTCGAAGAAGGTTTGCGAGTTTTTTCGTCCCGCTTGGAAACGGGTGCGCGCATCGCCGTTATCACTTTTCATTCTCTTGAGGACCGGATCGTGAAGCATTTTTTCCGCGATCACAGTCGTGAATTTATCGATAGGCCAGAATGGCCAGAGGCCCGACCAAATCCAGATCGCACTTTGCGCCTAATTACAACGAAACCGGTTGAGCCCAGTGAAACTGAACAACGAATAAATCCGCGTTCGCGCAGCGCGAAATTGCGGGTGGCAGAACGAATCTAGTGCACGCGTCTCGTCGAAAAACATGGAACTCGGTCAATGCAGCGTCACTTGCGCGCTGGATCGTTGTCACCGCGTTCCTGGCTTTGACCGGCCTCGTCTATGTTTATCTGACGCTTCAGCTTTATCACTTGGGTGAACGGAAGAAGTCGCTCGAAAATGAGCTGACCCGTTTGCGAGCGCAGAACGACGTCGCGGGGGTGCAGATCGCAGCGCTGACTTCGCGGTCGGCCATGCAGCGTCGACTAAAAGAAGGGTACCTCAAGATGGTTCCGATTCTTGAGCGAAACATTGTCCGCCTGAATGGGCCACCGCGTCCGCTTGGGGAAGATAACGTCCAACCTGTGGTGAATCAACGAACTGGCAAATGAAGTGGAACTGTCGAATTCGGTGCGCGCTCGTCTGTCTCGGTTTCGTGGTGTTGTTCAGCATCTATTCCTTCCGGCTGGTTTATCTGCAGATGAGCAAGCACGAGGAGTACGCGGGACTCGCTGCTGAGAAGCACGTCTACAAGCAAACCATTTACGCCGAACGCGGTTCGATTCTCGATGCCAACAATGAAGTGTTGGCTCACAACGCCCCGGTCGAGACGGTGGTGGCGGACGCAACCCACCTGAATAATCGCCAGGCGCTGATTCCGCTCCTTCATGATGCTCTCAAAATCCCGGTTAACGAACTAACCGAAAAGCTGGCGGGAGATCGGCGGTACATAATTCTAAAACGCGAAGTGCCGGAAGCCATCGCTGCGGCTTTAAAGACCACTCTGAGAGAACGCGATTTTCGCGGGATCTATTTCGAGAGAAATTCAGTTCGCGTTTATCCGAACGGCTCAATGCTTTGTCATGTCATCGGTTTTTCGGACTTCGAACATCGGGGCATTCAGGGGGTTGAATCTTCGATGGAAGAATACCTCCACGGTCAGGATGGTTATCGCTACATCGAGCATAATCGGGCCGGTAAGGAAATTGTTTTGTATCGCGGACAAGAACGCATGCCTCGCGACGGTTATCAGGTTCGGCTAACGATCGATCTTAATCTGCAAAACATTGTCGAGAACGAGCTCGACATAGCCATGCACGAGTACACTCCGCAAAAGGCCACTGTTATTCTGATGCGGCCTCAAACAGGTGAAATCCTCGCCATGGCGAATCGCCCCCATTTTGATCTGAACCTGCGTTCAGAAGCCAAACCCGAGCAAATGAAAAACCGCGCCATCATTGATATGATGGAGCCCGGTTCGACCTTCAAGATTGTCGCATCGGCCGCCGCCATTAATGAGCACAAAGTCCGTCCGGACACGATGATCTTTTGTGAGAACGGCATCTGGAATTACGGAGGCCGACCACTGCACGATCACAAGGCCTACGGCGAGTTAACCGTTCGTGATGTCCTGGTAAAATCGAGCAACATTGGCGCGGCCAAGCTGGCCATGACGCTGGGCGAGCAGAAGTTCTATGAGTACATCCGCCGATTTGGTTTTGGAGAGCGGACGGGGATCGAGTTGCCCGGGGAAATAGGAGGCATTATTCGACCACCGCAAGCATGGACCAAGATTTCCATCACCCGCATTCCGATGGGACACGAGGTTGGGGTAACACCGTTACAAATGATTTCGGCGATGGCAGCGATTGCCAATGGCGGGAAGCTCGTTACGCCGCGCATTGTTAAATCAATTTCAAACGAGGACGGCACAACGCGAAGCACGCTTTCTCCCGTCGTTTTGCGGCAAGTGATTACGCCGGAGACCGCGGCTCAGATTGGCAATGCTTTACGCGGAGTTGTGAGTGATCGCGGAACAGCTGCGGCGGCAGCTGTTCCAGGCTTTGCTGTGTCTGGCAAGACCGGCACGGCACAGAAAGTCAGTCCTAAAGGCGGATACGAGCACGGGAAGTACATCGTTTCATTCAGCGGTTACATGCCGTCCGATCACCCGGAATTTGTCGGCCTGGTTGTGTTGGATGACGCGCATACCAACAACCCGGAATTGAATTATGGCGGTTTGGTGGCGGCGCCGATCTTCGCGCGGATTGCCGAAAAAGCGGCGCGCTATCTCGATCTTGAGCCGCAGGAACAATTTCAGAAATCGCCAGTGACGGGACGCGTAGCCGTAACCAATGCCCCACCCCGTTGAGTATTTCGCACCTGTTGTCTTATACCTCATGCAGCTCAGGATACTTGCCGCGGCGCTTGCTCCTCGCCAAATCATCGGGTCACTTGATCGCGTTGTAGAAGGCATCGCCTACGATTCCCGCCGGGTGAATCGCAACTTCCTTTTCGTCGCGTTGCGCGGCGAAAAGAGTGATGGTCATCAGTTTATCGATCACGTGATCGAGAAAGGCGCATCTGCCATCGTGACCGACAGACCGGTCGAACACGCCCGAGTCACCTGCATCGTGGTCGAGAACACGCGCCCCGCACTCGCCGATCTCAGCGCTGTTTTTTATGAACAACCCGTGCGCCGTCTGAAGATGGCGGCAGTTACCGGAACCAACGGCAAGACCACCACCTCTTTCCTACTGAAACATATTTGCGAAAAATCCGGCCTGCGTTGTGGCCTGATTGGGACGGTTCGCTACGAAATTGCTGACCGCGTTCTCCCAGCGGTGCGCACTACGCCGGAGTCGCTCGACGTTCAGGATCTGCTCTCCCAAATGGTCAACGCCGGATGCAAAGCGGCCGCGATGGAAGTTTCATCTCACGCAATTGCCCAGGACCGGATACGTGGACTCGAATGGAACGTCGCGATCTTTACGAATTTGACCCAAGACCACCTCGATTTTCATGGGACGATGGAAAATTATTTCGAGGCCAAGACAAAACTCTTTACTGACCTCGCGAAGCAGAGCGGTAAACGGAACCCGGTCGCAGTCGTCAACATCGATGATCGCTATGGTGCTAGACTGGTCGATAGGTTGGAGAAAAAAGTCCCGGTCGTAACCTATGGTGTGAGCGCTCGAGCCGATTTTCGCGCCTCGAATTATCACGCCGAGTTCTCGGGAACCTCCTATCAACTTGATGCGAAAGGAAAAAGTTATCTGATCCGCGTTCCATTGATTGGCCGGTTCAACGTCGCGAACTCGATGGCTGCACTGGCCGCGGCAGATAGCCTCGGAATAAATTTGCGAGAAGCAATTCAAAGCCTGGCGCGTTCTCCTCAGGTTCCAGGGAGGCTCGAAGCAGTTCCGGCCAAGCGCCAGTTCCAGGTCTTTGTTGATTACGCACACTCGGACGACGCTCTGCTCAACGTAATCAAGACGTTGCGTGAACTATCTCCGCGACGCTTATTGGTTGTGTTCGGATGCGGAGGCGATCGAGACCGGCAAAAGCGTCCGCTCATGGCGCGTGTTGTCGATGAAAACGCCGACTTTGGCATCATCACTTCGGATAATCCACGCAAGGAGAATCCCGAGGCGATTATCGCCGAAGTGGAAAAAGGATTTCGCTCGAGTAACTACGAAAAAATCACCGATCGAGCGAACGCAATCGCGCGCGCAATCGAACTGGCCCAGCCCCGCGATATCGTACTGATCGCGGGCAAAGGACACGAAGCCTATCAAGAATTCGCCGATCACACGATTCCGTTCGACGACATCCAGATCGCACGTCGTGCATTGGAAGACCGCCCATTGGAGTTCTGATGCCAATCACTTTTATCAGTCAAGAAATCCGCCCCTAACATGGATCCGCTCCCACTTTCAACAATCGCGCGCCTTGCCGAAGGGCGACTGACCGAAGGCGATCCCGGGCTAATCGTCTCGCGCGTAAGCACCGACTCGAGAACCCTGCAATCAGGAGACCTTTTCGTCCCACTGCGTGGACAGAATTTTGACGGCCACCGTTTTATCGAACAAGCCGGTGAACGTGGGGCGACCGGAGCACTGGTTGAAGAAAGCTGGAAAGGAACAGTTCCGAGCGGCTTGGCCTTGATTCGAGTAGCGGACACGTTGATTGCCTATCAAACGCTGGCGGCGAACTATCGAAAATCGCTGTCAATCAAAGTCGTCGCCATCACCGGGAGTAATGGAAAGACCAGCACGAAAGACTTTGTTGCTTCGATTCTTTCCCGCGGATTTCGCGTTACAAAAACCGAAGGCAACTTCAACAATCACGTTGGTCTTCCGCAAACGATGCTGTCTGCAGGATCAGATGATCAGGTCGGTGTTTGGGAAATTGGAATGAATCATCCGGGAGAGATCGCGCCGCTGGCGAAACTGGCGGCACCGGATCTTGCCATCATCACGAATATCGGGGTTGCACACATTCAATTCATGGGGAGCCGCGAAGCTATCGCGGTGGAGAAAGGTGCATTGGTCGAAGCGGTCAAGAAAGAAGGAACTGTCGTCCTGAATGCCGACGATCCATTCAGCTCAGTCGTCGGGGCGCGCACTCAGGCGAAGGTTATTCTCGCTGGAATCGAAAGCGGAACGATCCATGCCACGGATTTGCGGCAGGACGCGACCGGATCTGAGTTCACCATTCTTGAGGGGGCGCATCGTAGCCGCGCGCAATTGCCCGTTCCTGGCGTTCACATGGTGCAAAACGCCATCTTGGCCGTGGCGGCCGGTCGCGCCTTTGGTCTTTCGTTAGAAGAATGCGCCGCCGGACTAGCCTCAGCTCCGCTTACGAAAGCACGTCTCCAAATCAAAGAGATCAACGGAATTCAAATTATCGATGACAGCTATAACGCCAACCCCGATTCGATGAAGGCTGCGTTGCGCACACTGGTCGAGCTGGATGCGGACGGTCAGCGCATCGCCGTTCTCGGACAAATGAGCGAGCTTGGTGAAGAATCGGAGCGCGGTCATCGTGAAGTCGGCGAACGCGCGGCGACGCTTGGCGTTGATGTCCTGATCACCGTTGGAGATACGGGAGCTGTCATCGCCAAAGCAGCTGAGAAAACCGGATTGAAGAAAAGCATCTCAGTTGAGACGCCGGAAGAAGCGGCTGGGATCCTCAGAAAACTCGTCTCGCCGGGCGACCTGATCTTGGTCAAGGGGAGCCGCTCAGCGCGAATGGAACAAGTAATTGAAGCGTTTGCTAACCTAACAACAGCGGGGGTAACGCCATGATGTATTACCTCCATCTCCTGAGCGAACAGATTAAGGGCTTTAATGTCTTTAATTATGTCACGTTCAGAGCGGTAGCCGCAGCGATCACCGCTTTCGTGCTGTCACTCGTCTTCGGTAACTACGTAATTCGAAAATTGATTGCCCTAAAAGCCGGACAACCGATTCGGACCGCCGCCGAGGTTCATCGCCTGGCCGAATTGCACAGCAGTAAACAGGGAATTCCAACCATGGGCGGCGTCCTCGTCATCGGCGCGGTTGTGATTTCCAGCCTACTCTGGGCCCGTCCGGATAATCCATTCGTTTTGCTGGCCGTTTTCACCATCCTTTATCTCGGTGTCCTCGGTTTTGTGGACGACTATTTAAAGGTCGCGAAAAAGAAATCCGACGGAATCAGTGGTCGCCTGAAATTGGTCTTTCAGTTGACCTTGGCCGCGATCGTCGCCGCTGTTTTCCTGACTAACCCATTGATCGAAGTCCAGGCGCGCTCGCTTTATCTCCCGTTCTTTAAGGTGCCGGTGATTCCGAACATGGGGTGGCTGACGGTGGCATTCTTTGCGTTGGTCATCGTCGGCTCGTCCAATGCGGTTAACCTAACCGATGGCCTCGATGGTCTGGCCATTGGGTGCACAATCACGGTTGCGTTTGCATACGCATTGCTAACCTATGCCGCCGGCAATTTCCGGATTGCGGATTACCTGCAGGTTCCATTCTATCCTTTCACCGGCGAGCTCGCGATCTTTTGCTCCGCTCTCGTAGGAGCCGGTCTGGGGTTCCTCTGGTTTAATTGTCATCCCGCAAAAGTGATCATGGGGGATACCGGGTCGCTCGCTATTGGCGGCGCGATTGGTGTGATCGCGATCTGTTGCAAACAGGAGCTGCTCCTCGCAGTCGTTGGAGGCGTGTTCGTCCTCGAAGCAGTTTCGGTCATCCTGCAAGTGATCAGCTTTAGACTGACGGGGAAACGCATCTTTGCCATGTCGCCTCTCCATCACCACTTCGAACTGACTGGTTGGAAGGAAAACACCGTAATCGTCCGGTTCTGGATTCTCTCCGCGATTTTCGCGCTGCTCGGACTAGCGACCCTGAAATTGAGATAACACGTGAAGTACTCTGGAAAAAAAGCGGCTGTGCTCGGTGCGGGTCTTAGTGGGACCGCTGCCGCATTATTGCTTCGCCGCGAAGGCGCAGAGGTAACCGTCCTCGACAGCGCGCCGGAAGAGAAACTCCTGAAATCTACTCTCGACAACTTGCGCGCTCACGGGGTGCATGTGCGGTGCGGGCCGACCGCCGATAAGGATTCGTCACCCTACGATTTGGTCGTCTTGAGTCCCGGAATCGATCCGATCTCGCCGTTGGCAAAGAATTTTTCGTCGCGAAACATCGAATTGATTGGAGAACTCGAGCTCGGATGGCGATCGATGGACAAACCGGTCATCGCGATCACTGGCACGAATGGAAAGACAACTACGACCGAGTTGCTCGCGCAGATGTTAAATTCCTGCGGTCAACGGACGATCGCCTCCGGCAACATTGGGAACCCGCTCTGTGAGATTGCGCTCGAACACCTCGATCTTGATGTTTTGACCGTTGAAGTCAGTTCTTTCCAGCTCGAAACGATTCGCACTTTTCGACCTTCGATCAGTGTCTGGTTGAATTTTGCTCCCGATCATCTTGATCGTTATCGGTCGATCGCCGAGTACCGGGATGCCAAGCTCCGCATTTTCGAGAACCAGACTGCGGAAGACGTTGCTGTGCTCAACGGGGGCGAACCGTTACCGAAAACCAAGGCGCGGGTCGTAACATTCAGCGCCTATGCCAATCATGCCGATTTTCGTTTGGATGGCGGATCAATCGTTTACCGCGACACACCTGTTTTGCGCATGGCCGACACGAAGTTGCGCGGCTCGCACAATATCGAAAACCTGATGGCGACATTGGCTGTCGGGTTGGCTCGTGGTTTGACATTTGAACAGATGCTTCCTGCGCTTTGCGCGTATGAGCCGCGACCGCATCGATGTGAATTTGTCCGTGAAGTTGGCGAGGTCGCTTACATTAACGATTCGAAGGCGACCAACCTGGACGCCGTCGAAAAAGCGCTTCTGGCGCAAAGCAAACCGGTCATCCTGATCGCGGGCGGCAAAGACAAGGGATTTAACTTCGAACCGTTGCGGAAGATCGTGTCGGAAAAGGTTCGATCAGTCGTCCTGATCGGCGAAATAGCGGAACGCATTGCGCAGGATTGGAAAGGTGTCGTGCCGACCCAGATCGCGCGTTCACTCGCAGATGCGGTGGAGCGTGCACGTGCCATGGCACAACCCGGCGAAGTTGTCCTCTTTTCTCCGGGAACATCCTCCTTCGACATGTTCAAGAGCTACGCCGATCGCGGCGATCAATTTCGTGCCTTGGTGCACGCACTGCCCAAATGATCCTATGAAATTACCACAGCTTCTCAGTCAGAAAAAATTACGAGCCAGTACTGCGCGGCGCGCTCTCGGCGGTGGAGAAATGGACTACGAAGAAATGTCCGAGCCGAATATGAAGCTCTCTCGAGCGCTTCTGATTGTCCTCGTCCTTCACGTCGTCGCGGTCGCCGGAATAATCGCCTTCAACACGATTAAGGCCCGTCAGGAACCACCGCCGCCAATCTCCAACGAGAGCGCGACCGGTAATAGTGCGCCAGTTGTGGCAACCAAGACAGAAAGTCCAACCGCAATCACGACGACAAAAGCCGACGAACCGAAGGTGGCAAAGGCTGTGCCGAAACCGGTCGCAAAAGACGAGCACCCGGCCGAACGGGCCAAGCCGGTTGAGAACAGCCCAACCAAACCAACTGCGACCCGAACTTATGTCGTGGCGAAAGGAGACAGCCCCGCCTCCATCGCACGAAAATTCAAGGTTCCATATGACGACATCATGGAAGCCAATCGGATCGAGGATCCGCACAAGCTCAAGATTGGACAGAAACTCATTATCCCAAAACCAACCAAGCCGAAGAAAGGCGACCAATGAAATCGCAACCCTCAGGACGGCCCACAGGGCCGTTGCTACAAATTGCATCCTTCGTTATGCCAACAGCGCGCTTTTGTCCACCCATACCGCCACCACCGCGAACCTGAATGCATCGTAAAAGTGCCTATTTTTTATTTCTCGCCGTGCTCGCCATGCTGGTCATCGGGATCGTCATGCTCTTCAGCACCAGTGCATTCGCGAGGGATAGTCATGGGGACGTCTATTTCTTTATGAAACGGCAAGGAGTCTGGCTTGGGGTCGGTTTTCTTGTCTGCTCAGCCGGTGCGTTGATTGATTATCATTTCTGGCAACGGACCTGGTGGATCTGGTTTGGGCTCGCACTAATCGGACTGGCACTCTGCTTTGTCCCGCACATCGGTCTGCGCATTAATGGATCGCGCCGCTGGGTAGGGTTCGGCTCGATCTGCACGTTTCAACCGTCGGAGGTCGCGAAGATTGCGGCTGTCTTTTTCCTGGCTTGGTGGTTCTCGCGCTATGAAGAGGGAAGCGGCCGGTTACTGAAAGGTTTTGTCATACCGCTTTCGATTGTTTCGCTGCTCTTGCTTTTGATTGTCACGGAAGTCGACCTTGGGACCACATCGCTGATCGGAGCGACGATGTTCGTGATCATGTTTGTCGCCGGAACCAATCCGCTGCTTCTCGGATTGTTGTCGTTATGTGGACTTGGCGGAATTCTTTTCGTCGCGACGCAAATGTCGGAACGGATGGGGCGCCTCGCCGCGTTCATGGATCCGGAACGCTTCAAGGACGACGCTGGACTCCAGCAAATGCAAGCCTTGATCGCATGGGGTAGCGGTGGGATTGACGGGCTCGGACTCGGGAATGGCCGACAAAAGATGCTCTACCTGCCGTACGCGCATACCGATTTTATTTTCCCGATGATCGGGGAAGAGCTCGGGTTGCGGGTAAGTTTAATCGTGGTGTTTCTCTTCGTTGTCATTGTGGTGTGCGGGATGATGATTGCCCTTCACGCCAAGGATCGAGTGGGGTTGCTGCTCGCCTGCGGTGTCGTCTCGCTGCTTGGATTGCAGGCTGCAGTGAACATTGGCGTTACAACTTCCCTCCTGCCAAACAAGGGATTGCCATTGCCTTTTGTCAGTTACGGGGGATCAAACCTTGTCGCCTGTCTCTTTGGAGTAGGACTTCTTCTTGAACATTTATCGTCAGGGGGTTCTTGAACCAGCCAATCAGAAGCGGACGATGATTCAGGCCAGAACGACTCCGAGAATTTAACGAACGATCATGTCGAATCATCAATCTTCAATCAATCGGGCGGCGCAAATCCCGCGGCGCGCCGTCCGGAGAGGCCTATCGACATGAATACCATTATCGCATGTGGCGGAACCGGTGGGCATCTTTTTCCAGGACTTGCCGTCGCGGAAGTATTGCGCGCGCGAGGACACGAAGTAATGCTCTTCATTTCCGAGAAGGAGATAGATGCTCTCGGGCTTTCCGGTTCTGACTTTAAGTTTGAAAGATTGCCGACGGTTGGATTGCCCTCGCCGTTTTCGCCAGCCATTCTTGCTTTTCTGCGACGCTTTAACGAAAGCCTCTCGCGCTGTCGAAGCGTTTACCGCAAGTTTAAACCTCACGTAATTCTCGGGATGGGCGGTTTCACTTCCACCGCGCCGGTTCTCGCCGGAAAAATGCGTGGTGTTCCCACCTTCATTCACGAATCGAATGCGATTCCAGGGAAAGCGAATCGACTGACTTCACGCATGGTTCGCGCCGTTCTCTTGGGCTTCAAAGAGTGCGCCCCGCTCTTTCCGAAGGTGCGCACGGAAGTCACCGGGACACCAATTCGGAAAGAGCTTCAGAAGATTGATCGAAAAGTCGCGCGCCAAAAGCTCGGGCTGCAGGAGGATTTGTTGACCTTGCTGGTCATGGGTGGAAGTCAGGGCGCAATTGGGATCAATCAGGCAATGCTCAAATCTCTTCCGGCCTTGCAGGAATCACGTATTCAAGTGATTCACCTCTCAGGCTCGCGCGACGAGGAAATGGTCGCCGAACATTATCAACGCGAGAAAATCCCGGCGTTCGTCGCTGCGTTCCATCACGCAATGGAGGAAGTTTATAGCGCGGCTGATTTTGCTATCGCCCGCTCCGGGGCGGCGAGTCTCGCTGAGTTGGCTACTTTTTCTCTCCCTTCAATCCTGATCCCATTCCCATACGCCGCCGAAGATCATCAAACACGTAACGCAGAAATTTTTGCAAAGGCCGAGGCCGCGATTCTTCTAAAGGAATCCGATCTCAGTGGAGATTTGCTGGTCCGAAAGATTCAGGAATTGGGGAGCGATTCTGGCAAACTGATTAAGATGTCCGAGAACGCTGCGGCGCTTGCGCCCAAGAATGCGGCCGCATTGGTGGTGGATGCGATGGAAAGGTATACGCAATCAACGCATGATGCTCGCCTCTAAGATTGATCTGCCAGAACTGCTGACGCGCAAGCGTCACCGGATTCACTTGATCGGTGTGGCCGGGAGTGGGATGAGCGGTATCGCAGCATTGTTGCTAGAGCTCGGACATGATGTGAGCGGCTCAGATAAGGTCGGGTCCCTTGAAATCGAGCGGTTGCAACGACTCGGCTTGCGCTTTCACCTCGAACATCGTGCGGAACACGCGAAGGACGCAGCTCTCGTGATTTTTTCGTCAGCGATCAAGAGCGACAACCCAATTCTGGCCGCTGCTCGCAACGCAGGGCAACCATCGGTTCGTCGCGCCGAAGCGCTCGCGGCGATCATGTCCGGGAAACGCGGAATCGTCGTTGCCGGTATGCACGGCAAGACCACGACCTCTGCCATGTCCGCCCATGTCCTGCGGGAAGGAGGAATGCATCCTTCCCATTATGTTGGCGCCGAAATTCCGTTGCTCGGTTCCAACGCGCATTGGGATTCGCGCGGTCATTATTTCGTTGCCGAAGGGGACGAAAGCGACGGAACCTTGCGATTTTTCCATCCTGAACATGCGCTGATTCTGAATATCGAGGAAGAGCACCTCGATTATTACAAAGATTTGTCGGCAATTGAATCCGTTTTCCGTCAATTGATCGACCAAAGTTCGGGCGCGGTTTTTTATTGTGCCGATGACAAGCATGCCCAAAGGATCTGTCGCGCCACTAAGGACCGGCGCTCGATCTCATTCGGGTTTTCGCCGGACGCTGATTTTCGGTGCACGGATGTAGATCTTCGCGATTTCACCTCGGTCTTTCGCGTTTTTCGAGGGGAAGAGCCGCTCGGTGAAGCGGTGCTGAACGTGCCTGGGCGACATAATGTGAGCAACGCGCTGGGAGTGATCGCGCTCGCCACTGAGCTCGGTGTGCCTTTCGAAAAGATAATCGCTTCCTTGCGCCGGTTTGAACACGCCAGACGCCGTTTCGAAATCAAATATCAAAGTGAGCGTTTCCTGCTGGTTGACGATTACGCGCATCATCCCACCGAGATCCGAGCAACGCTCGCTACCGCGAAAGCCACGGGACGAAATCGAGTCCTGACCATGTTTCAACCGCATCGGTACTCGCGGACCAAAGCATTGCGCAAAGAATTTGGATCAGCTTTCGACGATGCCGATCGAGTGGTTGTCACGGACATCTATCCAGCCAGCGAAGCGCCTCTGCCCGGAATAAGCGGGCAAACCATCGTCGACGAGATGATCGCGCACGGTCATCGCGGAGTGACCTACCAACCCCGGGTTGATCGCCTTCACTTTGATATCGGAAATATGCTCGCTTCCGGAGATATGGTTTTGAGCCTCGGCGCCGGTAATATTCATGAACAACTTTCCATTTTGGCAGCGGATCTCGTCGTCGCAGAACGATTGAAAGAAACAGTCGGTGAAGATGGTGAGGTCCGTTTGTACGAACCGCTCGCAAAACATACGACACTGCGCGTCGGCGGTCCCGCCCAGTTCTGGGTAGAACCGCGAAACGAAACAGCGTTTGCTAATCTGATTCGGCATTGTCGCCAGGAAAACCTTCCCCTCTTTGTCATTGGTCGCGGTTCCAATCTCCTTGTTCGGGACGGCGGCATTCGTGGTGTTGTTGTCCATCCGTGCGGTGGTGAATTCGATCGAGTCGAAGTTTCTGGGAACGAAATTACCGCCGGCGTTGGAGCAAAGCTGAAGGAAGTAGCTTACGCCGGAAAATCTGCGGGACTCGGCGGTCTCGAATGGATGGAAGGAATTCCTGGCGAAGTCGGTGGCGCTTTGCGAATGAACGCTGGCGCCATGGGGGCCCAGACCTTTGAGCGAGTTGTGCGGGTCCGTTACCTGGATTCCGAAGGAAATATCCATACCCGAACGCCGGCAGAACTTCAGATCAGCTATCGTCATGTTCCGTCCCTGGAACGAAATTACGCGGTTTCCGCGGTCTTTTGCGGTGTGCCTTCGGCACAGGACGAAATTCTGCGTCGTTTGGATGAATCGCAGGAGAAACGGCGGACGACCCAGCCCGCCGCGAAAAGTGCAGGCTGTATTTTTAAGAATCCTGACAGCGTCCCAGCGGGCAAATTGGTTGACCAGCTTGGATTGAAGAATCTCTCAGTAGGTCACGCGCGTGTTTCGGAAATCCACGGAAATTTTATCATCAACGAAGGTGGAGCGACGGCGGCCGAAGTTTTGGAACTGATCGAAAAAATTCGGAGCGCTGCGCGAACCCAACGCGGAATCGAATTGGAAACAGAAGTGCAAATTGTGGGGGAACCGTCATGAGCAAGACTCTCCCGGTAAAACGAATCGCAGTCTTGATGGGCGGTCCTGGTTCGGAGCGCGATGTTTCTTTTGCGACTGGGAAGGGAGTGGCTAAGGCTCTGCGATCGTTAGGGGGAGATGTGACCGAGATAGATGTGAAAGGGCCGGATTTCACATTGCCCAGCGGCACGGAACTGGCGTTCATCGCTCTTCACGGGACCTTCGGGGAAGATGGCCAAGTCCAAGCCATCCTCGAAAAACAAGGAGTGCCTTACACAGGCGAGGGGATTACCGAAAGCGCTGTCGCCTTTGACAAAATTCGTTCGAAGGAAGCGTTTCGAAAAGCTGGCGTCCCAACTCCAGACTGGCAGATCGTCACCGTCGGCCAACGACCGACTATTCCAATTCCTTTTGTGATTAAGGCACCGCGACAGGGTTCCACCGTCGGCGTCTACATCATCAAGAATGACAAGGAAGTTGATGCAGCGATTGAGGATGTCACCAAGTACGACCGCGAATTCTTGATTGAAGAGTTTATTGCCGGTCGCGAACTAACCGTTGGTGTTCTTGGTGATCAGGTTCTTCCCATCCTAGAGATCATCCCGAAAGGTGGGTTCTACGATTTCACGAACAAATATCCGTTTCTAAATCCGAAAGCGGGCGGCGGCGCCGAGCATGTTTGTCCGGCCAAAATTCCCGAAGAACAAACCCGTCTTCTGCAGGATATGGCGCTCCATGCGCATCGCGCGCTCGGACTCAGCGTTTATTCGCGGGTGGATATTTTGTTGCCTCAGGATGGCAAAGCAACGGTCCTGGAATTGAACACCATCCCCGGAATGACCGAAACGAGTCTGCTTCCGGAAGCCGCCGCAGTCGTCGGCATTAGTTACCCGGAGCTCTGTGTCCGAATCATTGAGCTTTCCCAAAAACGAATCGGGGCGACACGATGAAGGTAACGAGGACACAATCACGCGCTCGAAATGAACGAGTTTCCAACCGCAAACAGCGCCGTCAGCAACATATCCTGGAAGTAACCGTCCGTTCGCACAAAGCGGCGCAGCATCGGAACCGCAAAATATTAGTCGCGATCTCCAAGGTCCTCCTCGTTCTCGCCACGGAGCAGGCCTCTATTTCGGTGGCCGATTCGGAATTCAGCGGTTGTTCCTGGAAAATCCTGATTACCAGTTGCGACAGATCGAGGTGCAAACAGACGGGTCACTGCAACGTGAGCAAATTCTTAAGGCAGCACATCTGCGTGAAGGCGAAAACATTTTCACAGGTGCGTCTCTCTGAGGTTCACGATCGATTGCAGTTGCTTCCACAGGTCGACGAAGTGCAGGTGGTCCGGAAAATCCCAAGCGAAATTGATATTTCAATCGTCGAACGAAAACCGGTCGCGTGGCTCACTTCCGAGAAACAGATCTCTGATCCGTTTGTTTCAGATGTGGCGTTTCTCGTCGACGGGCGCGGCGTTCTGATGAAGGAAAAGAAATTGCTCCCCGAATATCTTGGTTTGCCCTTGATCGTCGGTTGCTCGAGCGAATCACTCGAAGCCGGAAAAACTGTCGAATCTTTCGAAGCGAAAGCGGCGCTGGAGCTTCTGCGATTGAGCGATGGAAGTTTCATGCAGACCCGTTTTCAGATCCGTGAAATTGACATTTCAAAAGGCTATTGCCTGCTTGTTTCCGACAAGAACCACACGCAGGTCACGTTCGGGTTCGACAATCTCGACGTCCAACTGCAACGGCTCGAGCAATTCCTCGTTTATTCGGATGACTCGAAACGTGAGCTAGCCACGGTCAATCTGCTCGTTCAACGCAATATTCCGGTCACGTTCACTAAGAACGCGGTCGAGGTTATTAACGAGACAATCGATCCTGAGGGATCGGAGCCAAAAATTCTGAAAGCAATCCCGGTAACATTACCGGGCAAGACTCAAAATGGGCCGGATCCGGCGAAATCTCGCCTGAGCACACCAGCGCCGATCCGGAAAGCGAATCCCGCTCGCGCGGGAGAGAAAGGACTAAAACGAAATGGCTAGTAGTGATTTGTTGGTAGGTCTGGAAATCGGAACATCAAAGATTTGTGTTGTTGTCGGCGAAGCGCGCCCGGATGGCACAATCAAGATTCTTGGCGTTGGCCAGGCGCCTTCCCGCGGTGTGCGAAAAGGCGAGATCGTCGATTTCGAGACCGCCATGAAATGCGTTCACGAAGCGGTAGTGGACGCCGAGACAAAAAGCGATGTGATGATTCGAAGCGTCTACGTCGGAGTGGCTGGATCGCACATCCAAAGCTTCAACAATCGGGGTGCAGTCGTTTTACCAGAAGATCGTGACGAAATTGATGACCAAGATATCGAGGACGTGAAGATCAGCGCACGCGAGGTCAGCATCCCCGCGCAAAACGTCTTCCTCCATTCAATTATCCAGCATTATCACGTCGATGGACAGGACGGCGTCCTCAATCCGGTAGGCATGCTCGGGCAAAAACTCGAGGCGGATTTCCATATCATTCACGGCGTTCGGACACGGATCCAAAACACCATCCGTTGCGTCAAGGAATTGCCGCTCGACGTGGAAGACGTGGTCTTTACCGCCCTCGCTTCCGCACAGGTCGTCCTGACGCCACACCAAAAAAACCTCGGCGCCCTCGTCATCGATGTCGGTGGCGGAACGACCGATTACATTCTCTATGTCGATGGCGCGGTGAAACAAAGTGGTGTTCTCGGCGTTGGTGGCGATCATATCACTAACGACATCTCGATGGGGCTGCGTATCCCAATGATGCGCGCTGAAAAACTGAAGATCGAGGAAGGCAGCGTCATTCTCGGCAATTGTCTGCCGGGCGATACCATTCAGTTGAAGGATGATACTGGATTTGCCGGCAAAGAAGTCGAACGCGAAACGCTCAACACAATTATTCACCTCCGGCTACGCGAGACGTTTGAAATGCTGAGACGAAAGCTGGAAGAAGAACCATTTATTAATTATATCGGTGAAGGAGTTTTCATCACCGGGGGATGCAGCCATCTGAATGGGATTGATCATTTGGCTGAGGAAATTTTTGAGCTTCCAGCTCGCGTCGCGCATGCCCAAACCATGTCCGGTTTAACCTCTGCCTTAGAGAATCCGCAGTTTTCCGCCGCGATCGGATTAATCAGATACGCGCAGGCTGTTCAAGTGGATCGGCGGCCACGTCGAGGTCTTGGTCGCATCATCGGCAAACTCTTTCACGGAATGCGTTCATGATAGTAACGAACTCCCAACCCACACACACATGATTCAACTTAACCGAAACTATAATTTGCCGGACAAGGAAGACGAAATCGCAATCAAGGTCGTTGGCGTCGGCGGCGCCGGGACAAACGTTCTCGATCGAATTGTGCTCGATGGCTTGAATAAGGCCGATCTGATTGCGATCAACACAGACGCCCAATCGTTAGCCAGTTCCGTGGCAGCGCACAAAGTTCAACTCGGACGCACCGTTACCCGCGGACTGGGAGCCGGCGGAGATCCCGAAGTTGGCTATGACGCTGCCTACGAATCAGCGGAGGAAATCCGCCAGGCCCTTCAGGATGCGCGGATCGTTTTTGTGTGCGTTGGCCTCGGTGGTGGCACTGGGTCGGGATCTGGCCCGGCTGTGGCGCAGGTCGCCCGCGAAATGAACTCTCTGGTTGTTTCTTTCGCTACGCTGCCCTTCAGCTTTGAGGGAAAACGTCGGATGAGCCAGGCTCGCGAAGCTTTAGCCAGGTTACGTGAAAATTCCGATGCGGTGATTTGTTTCGAGAATGATCGGATGGGGGACATGGTGGCGCCGAAAGCGGGGATTCATCAGGCATTTTCCGTGGCGGATGTAACGGTGAGCCAAGGAGTTCGTTCAATCGTTGGGCTGATTCAACGTCCAGGTCTGATTCGAATCGGGTTTGACGATATTCTTACCGCGCTTCGATCCCCAAGTGGTCGATGCCTGTTTGGATTTGGAGAGTCAGACTCCGATAACCGCGCCCACGATGCATTGACGCAGGCTCTGAAGAATCCGCTGATGGATCGGGGACGCAGGTTAAGAGATGCGTCGCATGTGCTGGTCCAGGTTGCGGGTGGTCCGGCTATGACGCTTTCAGAAGTCGAAATTCTAATGCAGGATCTTGGAAAACATATCAATGACAACACTCAGATTCTCTTCGGCACGTCGGTTGACGGGCGGATGGGGAACCGGTTGAGCGTGACCTTGATCAGCTCGGTCGCAGCTGAGGATGAAGAGCCGGTTGTCGCTAAACTAGCGAGTCCGGTTGTCGCTAAACAAGCGAGTCCGGTTGTTGCTAAACAAGCGAGTCCGCCGAAGGCACGCAGTGTACCGAAACCTCAGCCCGCACCTGCGCCGAAGGCCGTTCAGCCACCGCCGCCGCCACCGCCAACTGACGTAGAAGAAGAAATAGAACCACAAGAAGTAGAAGTAGACGTTGAGGAAGAACGGAGAGATTCCAGCGCTGCGGCAAATCGAAGCAGCCATTGAAAAACCTGTGAAGGAAAAAGAGATCGATCTGATGCACCTGGAACGGGTCATCGAAACGGAACCGGAATTAACCCCCACCGCCTCCGCACCAGAGGAGCCGGAGCCCGTTATTCCCGAACCGCCTCCAACACCGCGCGTGATTCTTCCAAAGAAAAGACCGGTTCAACAAAAAGAGCTGAAAGAACCAAAACCGGTCGAAGAGAAAAAGGTGCACGCGAAACAGGAAGTCATGCAGTTTGAACCAGTGACGCGTGGCCGTTTCGAAAAAAGCGAACCGACCATCGTGGAAGGCCAGGATCTCGATATTCCAACGTTTCTAAGAAAGAACGTTAGGGTGAAATAAAGTCGAGTGACCATCGGGCTGCAACCCGATGACCCGAAATGTGCGTCACACAGACAACGCTGAACGAGCATTTTGGAGTAGCCGCCGTCCCTTTGCGCAAGCCTGCCACCGCTTTCGCGTTAGGCGACGCGTCTACTCCAGTTTGGAGGCTTCCTCTTCATTTGTGTGACCCAATTTGCAACTGAGGGGTTTCTCGGTGCGCTTCGCCGGCCTCGGAATGACACGCCCGTTATTTCTTCATCAAATCCAGCACCGCCGCGGTCGTTGCGATGATTCCCGTCCGAATCGTTGGTTCCGGAATCGGCGCGAACTTGCTTGAGTGCAGACTCGGCAATGGAACACCGGTTTTCCTGCTCTCGGCCAGTTTTGCTGGATCAACCGCGCCGACGTGGAAATCAATCGCCGGAACGGAGTGATCCGACAAACTAAACTCGGCAAAATCCTCACCGCCCATTGTTGGATCAACCATCTCGACATTCTCAGGTCCGAGCGTCTTTTTCCAAACTGCTACCAAACGTTTCGTTAGTTCAGGATTGTTGTAGGTGGCCGGGGTAAACTGGTCACGCAGGACCTCAACAATCGGAGCGCGATCTGGAGGAATCCCTGCAGTCGCTGCGATCCCCTTGGCGATGCGCTCAATTGCCGCCAGTGTCCGCTCGCGAACTTCGGCTTTGTAGGTGCGCACCGTCACCTGCATCTTCACCTCATCCGGAATGATGTTGTGTTTCGTTCCGCCGTGGATTGAACCAACAGTTATTACGATCGGATCAAGGGGATTGTTTTCGCGACTGACGATGGTTTGCAAACCGAGGACGATCTCTGACGCGATGACAATCGGATCCTTGGTCCGATGCGGATACGCGCCATGTCCGCCCATGCCGCGAACGGTTATGTTGACCGAATCGACATTTGCGTAGGTGTAACCTTCGGTCACCCCAACGCGACCGATCTCCAGTTCCGCGCGATCATGGAATCCAATAGCGAAGTCTGGTTTCCCAAACTTGTCGTACAGTCCGCCGTTTAGAATCGCGCGTGCCCCAGCGCCAGCTTCCTCGGCCGGTTGACCGACCAGAACGAGGGTCCCCTGCCATTGATCCTTTAATTTTGCGAGCGCCCGCGCCACCCCGATAAAAGTGGACATGTGAATGTCATGCCCGCAGGCGTGCATCACCGAGACGTCGCGTCCGTTTGCATCTTTTGTTGTCACTTTACTGGCATACGGCAGCCCGGTTTCTTCCTGGACTGGCAAAGCGTCCAGATCAGTTCGGATCAGGACAGTTGGGCCGGCACCGTTTTTCATCACGCCCACTACGCCGTAGGCAGTTAGGTCGGGTTTGTTGTAGTTGCCAAAACGTTCCGTGACTTCGAATCCAGCGGCTTTCAGTTCCTTCGCCACAATTCCAGCCGATCGTTCTTCGCGAGTCGAGAGTTCCGGATGCGCATGAAGGTCCTTGTATATCGTTAGTAACGATGGCAGTTCGGCATCCGCAATAGATTGCGGTGTTTGTTGACCGAAAAGCGGGAAAGCGGCGGTGATAACGAGCGCGACGGAGAGGCAGGCAATCTTCATTTTGTATCTATAGCAGACGGCCGATCGAAACGCATATGAACTAAGGGGACAAGACTAGACTGCGCGTAGCTGCGTACCAAGGAAGGGCGGCCGGCGCGCGAAGAAAACTAGGCTCAGTGCGGCAGCGATCAAACGTTGAGAAAGGGCCAACCGATCGGCCTCATACCTGCACTTGCACTTTAACTTTCACTTACACTGAAGTTTTCTCGGGTTCCGGCTGTAACCGGCGAAATTCTGGGAGCGACTAATGCTCCGGTTCGCCTTCTGTTCCGGCTCAAGTAAAAGTTAAAGTTAAAGTGTAATTGCAAGTAATGCGGTAACGGCGAGGCTTTGGCCTGTTGAACTCTCTTATCCCACGAGCTTGATTCACGGCCCATCCACCGCGTCATTGCTGGCTCATGGCTTTTGAAGATAACCAGCTTCTCTTCGGTTGCGATCCCACTCCACGGATCGTGGCGATCGAGCTCGGTGAAACCGGAACGATCAAAGTTTATCGCCGTGAAAAAGATCGCTCAACTAATGTTGATATTGAGCCGTTTCACCCATTCGTCTGGTGCGACTCCGATGTTACCGATCTGAATATCGATGCCGAAAAGTTGGAGGGCGATCTCCGTTACGGCTGGCGAATCAGCGTGAACAGTTGGAAGGAATTAATCGCGCTCCGTAACGGACTGAAGAGCGCCGGACGCGATTTCTTTGCTTTAACCGATCCGGTGCAGCATTACCTGATGCACACCGGTCGCACACTCTTTAAAGAATTGGCCTTTGAAGAATTGCATCGGCTCCAAATCGAAGTGCTTCCTTCGACTGACGCCGCCACGGGATCGGATCATTTGATGAGCGTCGCGCTCTCGGATAACTCCGGTTGGGAAGAATTGATCGTGGTCGATTCGGCGAATGTTGAAGAATCAGAACGCGCTGCGCTGAAGCGATTGACTGCAATCATCAAGGAACGCAACCCTGATGTGATCGAAGGGCACGACCTGTTTCGAGTCGATCTGCCCTATCTCGTGGCCCGTGCTCGCAAAGCCAAGGTGAAACTCGATTGGGGGCGGAGCGGCGGATTTCTTCGTTCGCGTCCGTCCCGCCTCCAGATCGCGGAAAAGACGATCGATTATCCAAAGTTCGCCATCGATGGCCGGCATTTTGTCGACACATTTCTGCTCGCGCATTTTTACGATGTCGGGATGCGGAGCCTATCGGGGTTTGAGCGGGTCGATGTGGCTCAGCATTTTGGGCTTTGCGATGACGCGCACGTTTCATCGTTGGGTGGAAAGGAACTGCAGCGCGCTTATCTGGATGGAACGAAACAGTTCAAGCAACGGGCGCTGTGTGCTGTCCGCGAGACCCGAGCGATCGCCGATATGCTCAGTCCGAGCTATTTCATTCAGGCTCAGATTTTCCCTTACAACTATCAGGATGTGATCGTGCGCGGAAACGCTACTCGCATTAACGCTTTGTTTCTTCGCGAATATTACCGGCAACGCCATTCGATTCCCGAAATGCCGATGGTGCGCGGATTCGAGGGCGGCTACACCAACGTCTTTTTTACCGGCGTCGCGCGCAACGTCTGGCATTGCGATGTCGCGTCGCTTTATCCGTCGATCATGTTGCAGTTCGATTGTTTCCCGGTCGCCGATCAACTCCAAATCTTTCGACATCTCCTGACCGATCTGCGGGCGTTCCGACTGGAAGCGAAAGCAAAGATGCGCGCGGAATCGGACACGAAAAAGCAGCGGCATCTGCATGCGCTCCAGAATACCTTCAAGATCCTGATCAACAGCTTTTACGGTTACCTTGGGTTCGCGCAGGGAAACTTCGCTGATTTCGATGCAGCGGCACGAGTCACCCAGATCGGGCGCGATCTTTTGCAGAAGATGATCGATTGGTTGACGAAACGAGGCGCGCAAGTAATCGAGGTCGATACCGACGGGATCTATTTTGTGCCGCCGGCAAATGCTGATGCGACGGAATTGCGGGAGGCGTTAGGTAAAGAACTGCCACCGGGGATCGAGGTCGAGTTCGATGAGCAATTCGAAGCGATGTTCAGTTATAAGGCCAAGAACTACGCGCTGCTGACCCGGGAAGGCGAAGTCATTATCAAAGGAGGCGCATTGAAGTCGCGCGGCCTTGAGAAGTTTCAACGCGTTTTCCTCGAAGAAATGATTCGGCTGATCATGCAAGGAAAACCGGAAGCAGTCAACAGTTTGAGAGACGAATTCGAGCGGAAGATTCGGGAACGGGAATGGCCGATCGAAATGCTGATGAAGACCGATACCCTCCAGGATTCGCTTGAGAAATATCGGCAAAAGATTGCCGGCTCCACTCGAAACCGCGCCGCGGCTTATGAGCTCGCCTTGGCCAGCGGTCGCGATTATCGACCTGGCGAACAGATCAGTTATTATATTAAAGCGACACCAAAGAAGGTCGCGGCCTACGAAGCTGCCAAGTTATCCACAGAATTCGATCCACAAAATCGCGACGAAAATATCGATTACTACGTCGCGAAGCTGGCGGAGTTGGTGAAGAAATTTGGCGGGATCGCGGCTGACGCTTCCTCAGCCAAGCAGGGGAGCTTGGATTTGTGATTAGCGCCGCAATTTTAAACGACCAGAAAGAATAATGCGTGTCATCCCGAGGCCGGCGAAGCGCGCCGAGGGACCTCTCGGTCGCAAGTTGTGTCACAAACTGAATGAGAGCGTCCGATATGGAGTAGCCGCCGTCCCAATGCGCAAGCCTGTCATCGCTTTGCGTTAAGCGACGCGTCTACCTCATGTCGAACGCTTCCACCTTGATTGTGTAATCGAATTTGCAGCTGAGGGGTTCCTCGGCGCGCTTCGCCGGCCTCGGGATGACAGTGCTTTTTCACTCGCCAGTTGAGTCTCGAGTTGTCTCGACGTTGCGAAGCCAGCAGTCCTCGACTCTTGAATCTCATTCGACCGCATCCGCCGACTTCGTATAGCGCCCAAGATGCCGGACTCTGCGGCAAAATTTCGCGAAACGTTTCGCCGTAGATTTCCCAGACCGTTAGAAACAATCCGCAGACAATCGGCCCAACGATCAATCCGATTGCGCCGAAGAAATATAATCCGCCAAGTGTTCCGATCAGAATGAGGAGGTCCGGCATCTTGGCATCTTTCCCGACCAACATGGGGCGGAGTAGATTGTCGATTGTTCCGACAACAACCGAGCACCAAATGAGAAGGAGCGTGGCGGTAACCGTTTTACCAACCAGAAAGAGATAAATCACTCCCGGCACCCAGACGAGCGCCGATCCGATGCCCGGCACGATGGAAAGAATCGCCATCAACGTTCCCCAAAATGCGGCGCCATCGATCCCGGCCGCCCAAAAGCCGAAACCAGCCAATGTGCCTTGAACAATTCCGATCACCACGGTGCCCTTGATCGTTGCACGCGTGACCGAGCGCAACCGTTCGACTAATAGCATTTCGTCGTCATGATCGAGCGGCATGTAGTAAAGAACTTTCTCCACGATCTTTCGGCCGTCCCGAAAGAAGAAAAACATTCCGTAAAACATGACGAAGAAATTGAGAAGAAAAGTGGCGGTCCCTGCTGTTAGTTGAGTGGCGCTCGCAACCAGGAATGTTCCGGCTGCTTTCGCCGCGCGGCCCACGCCTTCCATGATATTTTCTTCTTTCGGAACGTATGACTCCAATGAAGGGAACCGACCGACCAACCAATCGTGCATATTAAGCGTGCTGGCGGATCCGAACTGTTGCTGAACCCATGGGATCGCTTGGTCGCTTACGCTCAAGGCCTGTTTAACGACAAGACCGACGAATGCGCTGAGAGGGCCGATGACCAGGATAAAGAGGAGCACTAAAGTCAGGATCGCGGCCAGGCCGGCGCGTCCGCCAACCAGTCGGTTGATCCTTTTATAAATTGGCTGGCACAAACCGGCGAGAATCGCTCCGAGAAGCAGCGGCCGAAGGAATGGCCACGCCACCGCGAGAAAGAGAAGCGATGTCGCCAGGAACAAGGAGCAGGACAAAAGCGGTCCGAAAATTAGCCGCGGTAATGCTCGGGCGATCCATCCGTCCTATTATGGGCGCTTCGTTATCGAACTGGCACGAACGATTTACGAACGGGCCACGGAGTGGCGGAGTAATGGAGTGATGGAGTGATGGAGTGTGGAGTGATGGAGTGATGGAGTGATGGAGTGATGTGGAGTGATGGAGTGATGGAGTGATGGAGTGATGGAGTGATGCCGTACTCTCCCGAGCTTCGATTCCTAACGCTCAACGCCTTCCAACTTCCAACGTTCAACGTTCAACATTCAACGCCCAACGATCCACCGCTCCAGTTACTCCGCCGCTGGATGGCCATCCGCTTGGCAAAGACACGACGCCGTGATCTTGGTGTCCGCTTTAGCCCAGCATTTCTGGAACTTTGCCTTGGCCGCTTTCACTTCGGCGTCGCTTTTCTTTTGTTGCCGCAAACTTTCAGCCAATCCGTAGAGAGCCCAGCCGTTTTCCGGGAGCTTATTGAGATCGTCGCGATAAACTTGTTCGGCATCAGCATATTTGCCTGCTTTCATCAGGACCGCCCCTAACGAATGTCGGATCGGGATCAACCAGCCCGGGGGTTCATCATAATGTAAGGCGTCTTCCAGCTTGATCGCTTCTTTCAGTTCTACAATCCCCTCATCGACTTTTCCTTCCCGAACCAGGATTTCCCCTTCCAGCATCCGCGTAGTCAATGCGAGGAGCGCTTCGCCGGTGTTATTGCCAAGCGTCGTTTCTTTCGGAACCAGCTTTGCTTTTTCAAGGAAGATCGCTTGTTCCTTGCGCGCGTTCACCGGGTCGCCTTTTGCTGCGTAGGCAATCGCGCGAGCCGCGTGATGAAATGCGCGTGTGCTAGCCATGTATTCAGGATAATTATTCGGCTCGGCCAGAATCTCATCCCAACGTCCGAACCGGATCATTACCTCCAACGGCATCGCGACAACGCCCTCCATCTGAAGCGCGTTCTCTTTCACAAAATCCGCCGGCAAATTCGCCACCATGGCGCGGATATGTTTCATGGCTACTTCACGCTGGCCGATCATCATGGCTGCGTAAGCCAGCATGTGCCGGTTGTGAGCGACGTAAACGTTAATGAACCCTTTCGGTGGTCCCGCTATTTTTCGGTAGCGCTGATCGGCTGCAACCGCCTTGACGTTGGTGTCGACCGCCTGTTGCCAACGACCGCAGCGAATATCGATGTGCGATGGCATATGAACATTGTGCGCGAGTCCCGGTTGCAACGTTCGAAGTCGATCGGCCGCGGCGTTGGCTCGGTCGGGGTGCGGCGAAGCTTCCACAGCATGGATATAGAGATGGTTCGCGAACGGATGCTTCGGATTCAATTTTATGACCGCATCGAGGGTTGCCAGGATTTCGTCGGTGCCCGGGTTCGGTTGACCTTCGACGGTCCACTGATCCCACGGCCGAAGATCCATCATTGCTTCGGCGAACAGGACGCCGACATCCTGGTCGTTCGGATATTGTTTCCAGACCTCGCGCATCGCATCGGCGTACGCTTGATCGAGTGGCGCGCGGTCCTGTGGTTGCGGATTAGCGTAACGATGACTCAACGCCTCGATCAAAGCGCGTTCGACCGGTGAAGTGTTCTCGATGTTTTCTTGCGCGAGTTGCAATTCCTTCCAGGCCAGCTCAGCAGCCGGTGGTGGAACCAGTGGTTGATTGATGTGGGGACCGCAGGCGAGAGCGATGCCCCAATGCGCCATCGCACATTTCGGATCGAGCCGGGCCGCTTGCTCGAACGCGCGGATGGCGGCGCCATGATTGAACCCGTGATAAAAACCGAGGCCCTGATTAAAGTAGCGCTGCGCTTGTGGTGATTTGGTCGTTACCTTGCGTGAATACGGGCCGAGACCGTCGAAGAACGGCTCTGCTGCGGCAAGATTTTCGATCTGTCCAATTGCGATCGTCAATCCCAGTAGAAGACTGCTGAAACGAGGATAGGTTTTCATTGGTCGAATAATTTAGTGGTCTGTCGGATCTGAGCAAACCGCGTCGCCACGAATCTGGCGCGTCGAACCAATACCAAGGAGGGGCGGGGATTGGCTCGGCTTGATGGGTGAGAACGGAAGTTGGGATGAATGGCTGTTAGGCGATTACCCTGTCCTCGTTGGTGGGCGGTTCGGAGACCGCCCCTCCTTGGTATTGGCTCGCCGCGTGTTTTCCGTAATCGCTAACTGGTCGCTTGGAGGTCAATGGATTCCTGACGCCGGCATAACACGACCGCACTTCTTGACCTGAAACAGCAACGGGCCAGCTGTCAGACAATAGCCGGGCGTGATCGGGCAACCCGCTTTGCGTAACCCTGATGCAACCCAGGTGTTGCAGGTATTGAAGGCGGAATAAGTCCCAGTTGCTCGATACCAACCCCGACTCAGCCGAATCGGCTGCCCGGTCTGATCCAGCGCATAGGTTTGATCGATGAACTGACATAATCGGGCGAATCCCTCAGTCGATAGATCCACCGCGATGATCGAGAACTTTGGCTCGTTCGTTTTTTCATGTAACGAATTGAAACCATTGGCCAGCAGCACCGTTTGCTTCGAGCCTGCTAACGCGTGGATTGCAATTCCCGTGGTCAACGGTTTCCGATAGCCGTCGTCCTCACCCCAACCGACCTCCAGGTATTTGAATCGGGAGTAGTCCCGATTAGCAGGCCAGCTCCCCCGCGGAATGTTCCATCGTTTGACCGCCAGACCGGTATGAAGCGTCCCATGATGGACGACGTAAACAGTGCGCACTGGCTGGTCGGGGTCCGGAGGATAGAGCGATTTTACCGGACCGGCGCAGCTGGCAAGCCCAGCCCAACCGGCGACGTAAATGGCAATCAGCAAGGCGTTTCTTCCTGATTTGATGATCCGTCCAAGCCGATTCAGCATTCCGATAGTTGTTTGGAACCACTCTTTTCAATGAAACGGAGCCAAAAATGCTAGGTAAAAAGGCCCGATGACACGCGCGACCCGATTTCAGACCAATCTCGTTATTACTGTTTCAGCAGTAAAACAGGCAAAAAAATGCTTGCGAATGCCCCTAATACAGTGGATATGGGGCGCTTCCGTGAACAAGTTTATCCTCCCCCTAGTCGTTTTATCCACCTGCGCCCTGGCCGCCTCGGCCAACGCTGCCCGCAACGAGAGCCTCTCCTTTACCCCGCAATCCGTTTTCGCCAAAAACGGGTCAAATTCCGGGTCCGGATCCAGTTCCGATTCAAGCTCGACCCCTCCCAAGTCAAAGTTCGTCTTTAAAGACAGCGCCGGAAACGAAGTCTCGGTGCCTGTGATCGAAGAATACCGGAAGGATCGGATTGTGGCGCCGCTGGCCAAAGTCGATCCAAAGCTCGACCCCAGACTCACCGTGCAGCCAGCATTGCAGACGAACGCGCGCATGCCCATTCGAAATCGCGTTGCTGGCATTATGTGAAAGAAGCTTTGCTCGCGTCTGGCGCCGTAAGCACATATCCCAAAACTTCACTGGCCAAACAGGCTGGCGACGAGTTGGTGCGTGATTACGGTTTCAAGAAACTCCCAATTCGCGACCCGTATGCCGCGCCGGTTGGTTCGGTCCTGGTTTATTTCAAAGGCCGGAACCGTCCGGGCCATGTTGAAATTCGGACCAAGAACGGTTTTGTGAGCGATTTCCGCTCAAAGAGCGCGTGCAAGTACGCGTTGATCGGCGTTTACGCGAAAAAGTAGCTGCATTCGCGCTTCGGGCGCTTCGCAGTCGAAGCGCCACGCCTACATCTTCTCTCGCCCATGCGGCGCATCGAGATCTAACGTCGGTCCGATTGGCACAATCCGTGTCGGATTAATTTCCGTATGTGTCACGTAGTAATGCCGTTTGATGTGATCCAAGTTCACCGTCGAAGCAACGCCGTCGTGCTGATACAGATCCCGCAGGTAAGGCCAGAGATTCGGATAATCGACGATTCGTCGGAGATTGCATTTGAAATGGCCATGATAAACGGCATCGAACCGGATCAGGGTGGGGAAGAATCGCCAGTCTGATTCCGTCATTCGTTTCCCTAACAAATAACGTTGAGACGTCAGCCGCTCGTCCAGTTGATCGAGCGTTTCAAACAACCGCGTCGCCGCTCGCTCATATGGCCGTTGCTTGGTCGCAAACCCCGCCCGATACACCCCGTTGTTGACTCGTTCGTAAATCAGTTGGTTCAAGGTCTCGATTTCATCCTGTAGACCGGGTGGATAAAAATCGTAATCGTTTGTCGCAAACTCGCTGAATTCGGAATTAAACATCCGCATCAAATCGTCATCGGAATTACTCACAATCCGTTTTGTCTGTTTATCCCACAGGACAGGGACAGTGTAGCGAGCATGATAATTGGGATCAGTCGCGTGATAAGCTTCGCTGAGAAACTGAAAACCGTTGATCGGATCTTCGGAATGGCCGGGCCCGTTTCGGAACGCCCAGCCCCGTTCGTCGCGGATAGGATCGACCACCGTCATCCCGATGGTTTCCTCAAGGCCTTTCAGCTTGCGCAAAATAATAGTGCGATGCGCCCACGGACAGGCATACGAAACATAAAGGTGATAGCGATCGCGTTCGGGGCGAAAAGGGGTCGAGCCATCCTTTTTTACCCAATCACGAAATGCGTCGTCCTGGCGCTTGAACTCGCCCGCTTCAGAATGTTCATCAGGAAATTGCGACATTGGATTGAGTGATCATTACATTCCTTCATCGCCTGCAAAACGCATCTCGTTTGTAGCGACAAAGCCTAACCGTTCATAAAGCGCTCGCCCAGCATCCGAGGAATGGAGGACCAGGCGGTCAAGTCGTTCTGCTCGCGACCAATCGATGATTCGGCGGATAAGCATCAGCGCGAGACCTTGGCGACGCCAAGCCGGTTCGGTGAACACATTAATGATGATTGCGTGCCGACCTTCGGCGACGCCGTTCCATTGATTTCCCTTGGACGAAGGATGTGGAAGAACTTGGCGCAGTTGAACACCAGCCCCGCCGGTGATTGTCTTCGAGTCGTTCGCTAGGCTGGCCAGCCAACCGACGTATTCTCCTCGATCCAAATATTCCCGGATTCGTTTGCAAGATTGTTTTCGGAATTCCTCGAACGCTTCGGGAGGAACCTGGCCCATCTCGGTAAACATCCGCGCTCGATGATCACCGATGATGTCTGCGTCGCCGGCCGTGGCGAGACGGATGTTAAAGCGGTGGGACATAGAGATTAGATTTCAAGTTTCGTTGACTGGCGGGTGCGACGCAACTTGGACGGTGCGCCTCCGAGAAGCGCAGGCCGACGGCTCGCTCGCGGCGAGTGGCAAATCACGAAGAGTGTCCCTCTGAACAGGCAGACAGACGCCAGGCTTGCCATCGTCAGTCCAAAAATCCTCTACAGCTATTACTAAAGTTTCTCGAAATTCTTAAATCATCCGCCCAAATTTTTGTTTTCGCGAAATTTTTTTCGCGATCACCGCGCAAAACGCTTGCGCCAACGGTATGCCCCTTGCATACAAAATAAGGGTGCACCGGTTTGTTCTTCTCCTCCTTTCCATTATTTGGTGCCTGACATTTTCTGCGATCAACACACAGGCTGAAGGCCTCGCAGAGTCGAAATCGAAGTTCTATTATCGCACTCAATCGGGAGACACGAACTCGGCGGTCATTATTCGTCGTTATTATCGGGTGCCGGTGGTGCACCCGGACGCGAAAGTCGATTCGCGCCTGGATCCGCGGTTATGTCGAGCGGCCACGATTGCGCAGGAACGCGCCAACGCCCGTTCCAAAGCCCGTTGCTGGCGATATGTGAAGGAAGCGCTGTCGCTTCAGGAGTGATCGATACTTATCCGAAGAGCAATTATGCGTGGCAAGCCGGAGAAGAATTGGAACGCGATTTTGGGTTCACCCGTCTGCCGATTCACGATCAATTTGCTGCTCCGATCGGTTCGGTGCTCGTTTTCGGCAGCGGCCCCGAGAGTCACGTCGTGATTCGAACCAAGAACGGGTTTGCCAGTGATTACTGGACAAAAAATCGCTGCAAATATCCGTTAGTCGCGGTTTACGCGAAGTATTAGTCGGAGAAAGACCCGGAGGGCCATCGGAAATTAGCCGGTGGTGCAAGCCACCGGTCACAAATGAAAGGAAGGCATAAGCCCCGGCACGGGGCTGCACCTAACGTTGTTCGTCGCGGCGTCTGACGTCGTTGAGCGACGCCCCTTTCGGGGCTAATGACATTGCTGTGCTAAAACCGGTGGCTTGCGCCACCGGCTAATTTCCGCCAGCCCTTCGGGGCTTCAGACGTTAAAAACGCACTCTCGGATGTTCGAGACTTACTGCAGGTACGCCATTCCTACGCGATTGACAAAGCACGCGATCCAATCTTCCTGCATTTCTTTTTGCGCCTGGTCGAGCGTCATTTTGTTAGCCGCAATCAAATTGAGCACGTAACGCGTCAGGAATTCTTTTCGCCGCGCGTTGTATGGTTTGATATTGATACTTTGCGGCCAAAGGTTGTCGATTGTATCCGCGCCACCGAGCTCCCGTGGAATTAGATGATCGATCTTGAATTCGGGCCGGCGTCGCCATGGGATTTGATAGAGCCGAAAGACGCGGCGCTCCGTTTCGTCGGTCACAGGCTCACGATCCTGAGCGCTTTTTGCAATTCTGCCCGGGGTCAACTTCGGATCTGGCAACATGCTGTCGCCGGCGTGAAGAGCTGCTGTCAACATCCACAGGACTAAAGGTGTAAGCAGGATGGCCCGGTATCTCAAAGAACGCAGAAGGTAAACGGTGTGTCGCAATCCGCAATCTGTTGTAGCAGCGATCGGATCGCAGCGCAATCTCCTCGAAATAGAGTTTCGAAGACAAGTGCGTTCCCAAACTGAGTTTGGGAACGAGGAGGGATCCGCAATCCGCAATCCGCAATAGGCCGTCGGCCTACTTCAGCAGATACTCCCGAATAAACTGCACCGTGCTGTAGAACTGAAAGTCCGCGTTCTTCTTCTTCGCAAAACCGTGACCCTCATCCTTCGCCATGAGAAACCAAACCGGCGTCGTTTGTTTCTTTAGCGTAGCCACGATTTGTTCGGCTTCAGTTTTCGGCACGCGCGGATCATTCGCTCCCTGGACGACAAAAAGTGGCTTGGTGATCTTCTGGGCGTTATTTAACGGCGCGATCTTTTCAAGAAACTCCGTCATTTTCGGGTCACGCTCATCTCCATATTCCACACGGCGAAGATCGCGCCGATAGCTCTCAGTGTTCTTCAGAAACGTGACGAAATTGGACGGACCAACCACATCGAGCGCACACCGAATCCGGTCGGCGTAATTGGACGCGACAGCCAACGTCATAAATCCGCCATAGGATCCTCCCGTGACCATGATCTTTTTCGCGTCGAGCTCTTTTCGCGTCGGCATCCAGTCGAGCATGGCCAGGATGTCTTTGTAAGAGTCTTCCCGTTTAAATCCGTCATCCAGTTTCAGAAAAGTCTTTCCGTAACCAGCTGATCCGCGGACGTTAGGAAAAACAATCGCGCAACCGAGTTCGTTAATGAAATAGTTGTTACGCCCCAGATAACCGGGACGATATTGCGATTCCGGTCCGCCGTGGATGTTAACGATGACCGGTCGGGGTCCCGGAAATTTTTAGGATCGGGCGAGTAAAGGTATCCAGTGATTTCTTTGCCGTCGAAAGATTTCCAGCGCACCAGTTCCGGTTCAACAAACTGATTGGCCGGGATTCCACCGGTCTCGCTCGCGGTCCAGCGCGCAGTCACATTCTTTCCATCGGCAACATTCCAAGTGTAGACATCCGACGGCGAACGAGCGCCGGCTACATTGAAAGCGAGAAGCGCTTGTTTCGGATCACGATGCCAATGTAATCCGGTAATGACTGCGGCGGGCAACGCCGGATTAAAGACCGGATCGCGTTGCGCGCGCGCTGTTACTGTCCCATTTCCGGGAAGAACTTCTATGAGGTGAAGCGTGCTCGCCCCATTTTCATTTAGAGTATATGCGATTTGTTTTCCGTCATGACTTAGATCCCAGTTGTCTACGTCCCATTTCACGTCAGGCAATAAATAGGTGTGTTTGCCACTCGCGAGATCGATGTAGGCCAGGCGCTGAAACTCCGATTCTCGGTCGGTCGTTACGAAAATGCCTTTGCCGTCCTTCGAGAAAAGGGCTGCTGAATACGCAATCTTCTCTGCTCCTTCCGGTGGGCGGGGAGTGATCTCCTTTTTTTCTCCGGAATCTGTATCCACCAGCCAGACATAACTCTCATTGATGGAAACCTCCTCCAAGACAAGGAGTTTCTTGTCGTCAGGCGACCAATCGGTCGGTGCCCATCCGCCACCTTTCAATTCAGCCAGTAAACGATCGCTTTTTGGATCTGTTGGCGACGCGACATAAATGTCGGTATCGGCACCGTTGCGACGAGTGGAAGTGTAGGCCACTCGATTGGCGCGATTGCTCCAGACCGGCTCTGAATTTTTCGATTTTCCATCAGTCAATAGAACAATTTCACCAGTCGTTAAATCATATCGATAGTTCTGATTAAACTCGTTGCCACCTGCCCCTTTTGAAAATACAAAGTAATCGCCCTTGATCGGTTCAAACTGGCCGCCATCTACGCGATCCGGGAAAAAGGTCAGTTGGCTCCGGGCACCGCCGGGTTGCGTGACCCGATGAATCTGATTTGTATCTCCGAATCTTGTTATGATCAGCATTTCCGCGCGACTCGGATGCCAATCCTGAAAACTGGCGGCTCGTGATTCGGTGTAGCGCCCAACTTGATCAGGCAAATCGCCTGGGATCGGTGGAACGCCGTCGACGACCAGATTGTCGCCGGGAGCGAAGGGAGGCTTAGTCGAGGTGGGTTCTGCTGCCTTTATCGTCGGCAAAACGATGAGCAGACCAATGACTGGCAGGGTGCGTGAAAATAGTTTGGCTTTCATGTTTACGAAAAGATTGACCCGTAACATCCGGTGGAAATAGAAACTGGCAATTCGAGAACAAACATCTGAGGTTGATAATATGTCCGAAACTCTTTTGCGCATCGCCATGTGGTCGGGCCCGCGAAACATCTCCACCGCCTTGATGCGATCCTGGGGAAATCGGCTGGACACATTCGTCTGCGATGAACCGCTCTACGCGCACTATCTGTTTGTCACGAGCCGGAACCACCCCGGCGCCGGAGAAGTAATCGCGAATGGCGAAACCGATTGGCACCGGGTCGCCGAAATGTTGACTCGCGAACGAATGGACGGGAAACGGATTTTTTACCAGAAACAGATGACGCACCATTTGTTACCCGAGATCGACCGCTCCTGGATGGGAGCAATGACGAACTGTTTTCTGATCCGCGATCCGGCCGAGGTGATTCTTTCCTATATCAAAAAGAATAACGATCCGACTTTGGAAGATACCGGCTTTGTTCAGCAGGCTGATATTTTCGATTGGGTCCGGGGTTACACGGGTGCGATTCCACCGGTAATTGATGCCCGTGATGTTCTCGAGAATCCGCGACGCACACTCGAGTTACTCTGCCAGAAAATTGGGGTTCCATTCGATGAAACGATGCTTTCGTGGCCGCCTGGTCCGCGGGAAACGGATGGGATCTGGGCGAAATACTGGTACGAAGAAGTGATGAAAACAACGTCGTTCCAACCGTATCAGGCAAGGACGGAACAAGTGCCGGAGCGTCTCCGCGATGTGCACGATGAGTGCCGCGAATGTTACGACAAACTTTACCAGCATCGCCTGCACTGAGCCTCACACAATGGTCAAAAGGAACCAAAAGTGGATGTTGTAGCCACGGGCCTGGGCCCGTTGCAGCTAAGCCACACCTTGAGTGATGGAGTGATGGAGTGATGGAGTAAGCAACCCTTTAATCCTGCTCTTTCACTTGCTCTTACTCCTTCGGCGAAAGCGTCGACCTGCCGGAGATATGGCGGTAACCACCCTCCTTCGCCCCGCGAGTGCGGGACTACGGCGCGGCAGGCGAATGGACACAAATGAACACGAATCAACAATCACGTTGTGCCCTTTGTGCTCTTTGTGTGAGGTTGCTTTGTGCTTCAGCATTTTAACGAAAAGAACCGCGACCTGTTGATCAACATTAACGGTGAACTGATCCATCGCGACAAAGCTGGGATCAGCCCCTTTGATTCTGCGGTTCAAGGAGGTGATGCGGTCTGGGAAGGACTGCGACTTTATTCGGGACGCATCTTCAAATTACACGAACACCTCGCCAGGCTTCGGCGATCGGCTGAAGCGCTCTCGTTTTCTGTCATCCCGTCGGACGAAAATATCATCGCCGAAATCGCGCGGACATTGAAAGCGAACCAAATGGCCGATGGGGTTCATATTCGGCTCACCCTAACGCGTGGAGTAAAAATCACTTCGGGAATGGATCCTCGACTGAACCAAAGCGGGCCGACTTTGATTGTGTTGGCTGAATATAAGGCCCCAGTTTACGAAAAGACCGGTCTGAAGTTGATCACGACCAAATTCAGGAGACCGACGCCCGAGATCCTCGATCCGCAAATTCATCACGCGAATCTATTGAACTCGATTCTGGCCAAGATCGAAGCAAACAACGCCGGTGCGGACGACGCGCTCATGCTCGACACGCGTGGCTTCGTCGCTGAAACAAACGCAACGCATGTTTTTGTTGTGCGAGATGGAGAAGTTGCCACGAGCCATGTCGTAGCATGTCCTGAAGGAATCACCCGTGCCACCGTGCTCGAGATCTGTGGCTCCGAGAAAATCAGGTGCACCGAAACCGACCTCACACTCGACGATGTCTACCGCGCGGACGAAGCCTTCTGCACCGGTACGATGGGGGAGCTGGCGAGCGTGGTTAAGGTGGACGATCACACAATCGGAAATGGTCTCCCGGGACCGATGACCGCGCGTCTAAGTGATTGCTATGCGCAACGGACCGCTACAGAAGGCGTCGTAATCGGTGACTCGGTTGAACGAATTCACTGCTCAAGTGCTAAGTGGATTCGTATGACGGCTCCTTCGCTCCTGCCGGCGGGAGAAAGGGTGCGACCAAAGGGGCGCCAGCAAAACCAATAGACTTTGTGACCTTTGTGGCCTTTGTGTGAGATTGGCCAGCGCCTCTGGTAGCGCCCAAGCGAACAAGCCATTCCACGCGCTTTGCTTGCTCATGGTCTTCGGCGCAACATTCACTTTCCTACTCGCAATCTGAGTCACCTGATTTCATTCTCAAGCAATGGCTGATTCTCTGACCCCGATGATGCAGCAGTACCAACGGCTTCGCGCCAGCGTGCCGAAGGATACTATGCTCCTTTTTCGGTTGGGGGATTTTTACGAGCTCTTCTTCGACGATGCGAAGGAAGCCTCTGGGTTGCTGAACCTTGCGCTTACCCATCGGAACAGCGTGCCGATGTGCGGGATGCCGTATCACGCCGCGCAAGGTTACATCGCAAAGCTAATCCAAGCCGGACACCGTGTCGCTGTCTGCGATCAAACAAGCGAACCGCAACCGGGGAAAATTGTTAACTCGCGAAATCACCCAAATCATTACGGCTGGAACAGTCAGCGAACTGGATCTGCTCAAATCGAATCGCCCGAACTATCTTGGCGCTGTTTATCTTCAGGGCGGTGTCTTCGGATTTGCGTATGCCGAACTTACTACCGGCGAATTCCGTGTCACCGAATCGCGCGATATCAGCATGTTGATGGATGATCTTGCGCGAATCTCGCCCGCTGAACTTTTGGTGAGCGAACAACAAAGCGCGGAGTTCGGCGACCTGGAGGGTAGCTTGCCGTACGATGACTTCGCTTTTCTGACTGAGCACGCGCGATTCACTTTGTGCGAGCATTTCGGAGTCAAATCGCTGGACGGATTTGGTTGTACGGAAATGCCGGCAGCGATTGGCGCCGCGGGCGCGATCGTTCATTATCTCAAGACCCAGATTCGCCGCAAGGTAAACCACCTGGCATCGTTGCGATGCGATAGCCGGGAGAACTACGTCATGCTTGACGCGGCAACGCAGTCGAACCTCGAGCTGGTCGAATCGCGTGGTGCGCGTAACACGAGTTTGCTGGCAGCGCTGGACCGGACCGTGACGCCGATGGGCGGCCGGAAGTTGAGAGCATGGATTCTGCAACCGCTGCGAGATCTGAGTGAGCTGGAACGACGGCAACAAATGATCGCAGATTTGTTGCATGAATCGGATCTGATCGCCGCGTTACGCCAGGCGCTGAAATCAATTCGGGACCTCGAACGCGCCTCGAGCCGTTTAAGTCAGGCCTCGGGTAATGCACGAGACTTGGTCGCGCTCAAAACATCGCTCCAGCAAATGCCGGAATTGAAACGACATTTGCAGACCTTGCTTGATCGGCTCGCGTTCGGCACCAATCACACCAGCGAAACGGTTAATCCGGAATCGTTGGCGCAGACCTTACAAAGCCATCTTCAGGAAATGCCGAAACTTTCGCTGCGATTGAACGAAGCGGTGGTCGACGATCCCCCAATGGCCCTGAAGGACGGTGGAATTTTCCGAGACGGCTTCAATCGTGATCTCGATGAATTGCGACAGGCGTCGCGGGACGGTAAGAATTGGATCGCAGAATTGCAGGAGCGCGAGATTGCGGAATCCGGAATCAAATCGCTCAAGGTTCGGTTCAATTCAGTCTTTGGTTATTTCATTGAGATAACCAAATCGAATCTGGGGAGCGTTCCGAACCGATACATTCGTAAACAAACAACGGTAGGCGGTGAACGATTTGTTACGCCAGAGCTCAAGGAAATGGAGGCGAAAATCCTCGGGGCGGACGAACGGGCCCGTCAGCTTGAGTATCAACTTTTCCAAACCTTGCGTGAAGAAACGTTGAAGGAGTTGGGACCGATTCAAGAGACAGCCGGCGCAATCGGAACATTGGACGTCATTTGCGCTCTGGCCGAAACGTCACGGCTATTTGGTTATACCCGGCCACTACTCAACGCATCGCTGAAACTATTCATTCGGGATGGGCGACATCCGGTGCTCGATCAGAATTTGGCTGAAGAAAAATTTGTCCCAAACGATACCGAACTGGATGGCGAGAAATTGCGCTTGGCCATCATCACCGGTCCGAACATGGCCGGCAAATCGACCTATATTCGGCAGGTCGCTTTAATTGTATTGCTGGCGCAGATCGGCAGTTTTGTTCCGGCATCAAGCGCAGAGATCGGTCTAGTCGATCGCATTTTTACACGGGTAGGCGCAAACGACGATCTCAGCCGCGGACAATCCACTTTCATGGTCGAAATGAATGAGACGGCCAATATTGTTAATAACGCAACGGAACGAAGCTTGGTTATTCTCGACGAGATTGGACGGGGGACCTCGACCTTTGATGGGTTATCAATCGCGTGGAGCGTAGCTGAATTTCTCCACGATAAAATCAAGGCCCGAACCCTTTTCGCGACGCATTATCACGAGTTAACGAAACTCGCGCAGGAACGGAAAGGGGTGGCGAATTTCAATGTCGCCGTTCGCGAATGGAATGAGCAGATCATTTTCCTTCGAAAGATTGTCGCAGGCGGCGCGGATAAGAGTTACGGGATTCACGTCGCGCGGTTGGCTGGGGTGCCGAAAGTTATTCTCGATCGGGCAAAGGATATCCTGTTGCATCTCGAAAAGCCGAATGGCAACGCGGAAGTTTCGAAGCCGGTTAAGACGCGGGGTAAGAAGAAGATCACGGTTGCAGAGAAACCGCAGTTGGATCTTTTTTGAGTAGAATAACATGACCCGGAAGGTCACCGGCTAATATCCGCCAGCCCTTCGGGCTTCTTGTCATGAGACCTATGTCGTCGGCATGACGTAGAGCCGCATCTGTAGTATCAACGGCTCATCGTTTTCAGGCACCGCTACTACCGGCAGAAATAACTGCGGATCGATCCCCGTAATTTTCAGCTGGAACTTCGTCGGATTCGGCAGGCGCTCCGCGTCTCCTCGAGCATCGACCTGGTCGAACGCTGTCTCAGTGGGAGCGGAGAAATACTCGCCAGCGCCTTTGGTTAGTTTGATAGACGAAATCTCGATAATTGTGAGCGGACTCACAAAATCGATGCGAAGCGGCGCAGCGCCTGCGCTGGCTGGCAGCGTGATCTGAACATCTCGCCATTTTTGATGATCAACACGTGCGAGGATCGAATCTTCTTCTCGATGTGCGCCGTCTTTGGAAAAGAAAATTTGAATAGTGGTCTGTTGGGCGAATGGCGTATTGCGGATCGTGCCATTCAGCCAGTGCGCGGCGATTCTTTCCCCCATTTCTCTGGCCCGTTGACTGTAGTATTCCGCGAGGGCTTTATTGATATCGTTAGGCGAAGCCAATAACTGATCCAGAAATCCCGGCAGCGCCTGTGCGGGTGGTTTCTGCCAAATGCCAAGCCCCGGCCCGTCATGAAACGTCCAGGATCGGCCGTCGCTCTGTACATCCTCCCAGACTTTCCAGACCCCAAAATCCTTCGAGCGAACATCGATATCATGGAGAAGAATGATTCCGCCTGGTCTGACTTTCGGCATCCACGATTCAATGTCATGGCGGACGGCGTTTTCGGTGTGTAACCCGTCGATATGAAGGAGGTCGATGCTTTCCGGCTCAAACTGCTCGAGCGCTTCGTCAAAGCTGGCCCGGATCAGGGTCGAGAAACTCTCGTAATTGGCTCGATTGTAGGCGGAAACCTGTGCAAAGGTTGTGTCATCATAACCACCTGCATGTTGATCGCCACGCCATGTATCAACCCCGAAACACCGGGTGCCCGTCTTGTTTTCAATAGCCGATTGGCAGAAGGCGAAAAAGCTTTCGCCACGATCGACCCCCAGCTCTACCACCACCCGGGGCTGAAGCGTTGCTACGAGGTCGTACCCGAAATAAAGATGAGGCGTCCATGCGCCAACGCCGTAAATGCGCGGCTCAAACCGTCGCGACGGCAAATCGATCTGCACGGCTTTGGTTTCCATCGGGTAAAAGAGAATAGTCCTTCACAGCAAGGATGTCAGCGACCAAGGATGGGGTAAAATCTAAACTCTGGCCAATGTTAGAAGAACTACCGAGTCTCCTAGGTTTTCAGCCGAAATTCTATATCGGTGGTCCCACTCGTTTTCATTTGCCCCTCGCCTATGATCTCGTAGCAACAGGACGACCGCAAACGGTTGTGACTTTGGGTTTTGGTGACGGCGAAATTCATTTCGCGTTTTGTCAGGCTGCACGCGAAAACCAGTTGCCCTGCCGGCTCGTGGCGCTGCGGAATCCCGATGACGGCTTGCCGGAGGATGATAATGCGTGGCAGGCTGGGCTTGCTTACAACAGCGAGTTCTATGGCGACGTCTCCAACATGTCAGATGGTTCGCCAGAAAAGAAACCGGACCTAGGCGCCGCCACCGTCGATCTCCTTTTTCTGAATGACTGCGATTCGTACGAAATCGCATGCCAACAATGGAATGCGTGGGCGCAGAAAATCTCTCCCAATGCCATTATCCTGATTCACGGGATCGGAACGAAACGGGCACAAGGGATCGCGCAGTTTTGGAATGAAATAAAAAGCGGAGGCGGAGCGAGTGTCGAGTTCTCAGCGGGATCAGGTCTGGGCGTAATTTGTGTCGGCCAATCTAGTGGATCGCTGTTGCCGCGCCTGTTTCAGTCGACAGGTCTTGGTTGTGAGATCGAGCTGGTTTATCAGCTCGCCGCGGCCAGGATCGAGCATGAAGCTAAGGGTGAGAACATTTCTCGCGAGAACCGATTGCTGCAGCTGCGTCAGGTTTGGCTGCCGACGTTGCTTGATGGTCGGATTCAGATGCAGAACATGATCGATCATCTTAACCGGCACATCGCCCATATCGAGAGGGTGCACGCATCACGCGAGGCCGAATTGCATCATCAGCAAAGTGTCTTGGAGACGGCGTTAAAGGAAAAAGAAGCGGCCATCGCAAAGTTGAAGACAGAGACTGTAGACCTGAATGCGCGTTTGGCTGAGTCAACGCGAAAAAACGAAAAAAAGAAGCGCTCTGTCCCGGAAAAAATTGCACGGGAGATTCAACGAATCCCAAAGAATCTTCAACGGCTTTTGCAATCGGATATAAAAAAGAAAACGAGCCGTAGTGAAAACGCGTCTCGGCCAAAGCGATGAATGTTTCGTCGGTTGAGAGGTATGCGCGCTGGATCAGAGAGCACGAGCCGGACTCGTCAACGCTGGCAAGACAACGTGAACATTGGAATGCCCAGCCTTTGGGATCAAAGATAAGTTTGTTAGTGCCGGTTCATGATACACCGGTCGATTTTCTTAAGGCCATGCTCACCTCGGTCCTGGAGCAAACTTATCCGAATTGGGAATTGTGCTTGATCGATGCGGGGGCAAAGAAAATTGAAGACGTAGAAGGGCTGAAAAATTGGAGCGGTCAGCGTCTGCAATATGCGCACCTGGACGAAAACCTGGGAATTGCTGAGAACACAAACCGGGCGCTCGCCTTGGCGACGGGCGAGTTCGTCGCATTACTGGATCACGATGATGTTCTCGCGCCATTCGCGCTCCATGAACTAGCGAGAGCTATCACGGAATTTCCGTTCGCAGATATTTTTTATAGTGACGAAGATCGCCTCGACGAAAGCGGAACGCGGCACTCGCCATTTTTCAAACCGGAATGGAGTCCGGAGTTGCTTTATGCCTGTATGTACATCGGGCACCTAACTGCTTACCGACGGAAGTTGGTGGAAAATCTTGGTCGTTTTCGAAAAGAATTCGATCTCTCGCAGGATTACGATTTTGCTTTGCGGGCGACAGAACGCGCGCGCGAGATTCGGCACATTCCACAGGTCCTCTACCATTGGCGCGAACATCCGGCCTCGGGATCGGTCGGAGGAAAGCCGGAGGCGCGGAAGACCAATCTGGCCGCGTTAGGTGACGCGATGCGACGACGGAAACGACCGGCCGAGATTATTGAATATACAACTGCGAATCGAGCGCGGTTCGAGGTTTCCCGGTGGCCGAGGGTATCCATCGTCATTCCGACCGATTCAAAGGAGCGCGCAGAAGAAGCGGCTACTCGACTTGCATCTATGAGTTCCTATCCGGACCTCGAAATCGTCATCGTGACGAACAGTCGACTGGCTAATTCACTGGCAAGGATTCTCGGAAAGTCGCGGGCGATCCGGGTGATTCGCTACGACAAAACATTCAACTTCTCTGACAAATGCAATCTGGGCGCCGCAGCTGCGTCCGGCGATCGACTCATTTTTCTCAACGACGACATCGAACCGCAGCAGCGCGATTGGATCGAGAACCTGATTGAGCCGCTGGAAAACCCGGAAGTCGGTGCGGTTGCGCCGAAGTTACTTTATCAGTCTGGGATCATTCAGCACGCCGGGTTAGTTACTGGGGTGCATGGGTTGGTTGGAACCGCGTTCCATCTATACCCGGGCGATTCGACCGTGCACGTGAACTTCATTCAATCGATGCGCGATGCGAGCGCGGTCTCGGCAGCTTGTCTGGCAATGCGGCGGAACGATTTCCAACGTGTGGGCGGATTCGACTCGGAGCGATTACCGATTTTTCATTCAGACGTGGATCTCTGTTTCAAGGTGCGAGATGCCGGGATGCGCTGTGTCTACACACCGTTTGCGATCCTGATCCATCGAGGGCATGCATCGTTAGGCGTGTTCCACCGGCCGGTTCCCGACAAGGATAAGTCCGACCTTTATCTTTTGAAACGATGGGGGACTTACGTCGCGCGCGATCCCTATTTCCCTAAGAACATGCGTGATTGGCTTTACACCGATGCTCCGGTTCCGATTGAGATTTTTGGACAAGGCAATAACGCGAATGGTCGATGGAACCGGGATGTTTTGCTGATTCCGACAGATCTTGGTCTGAGCAGCGCGGGCGAATTCCTCTTGAATGCGGCGGTCTGGGGACGCGAGAGAGCGATCTTTCCTGTTGTAATCGCGGCAAAGGACGGGCCGCTTCGCTTAAAATTTCAACAGGCTGGAATTACCGTGTTGATTGATGAGCTGCTCTGCCGCAACGAGGCCGCGTTCCGCGGTTTTGCCAGAAATTTCGATTGTCTGATCACGGAGAGTTCCAAGAACGAGATGGCAGTCCGGATTGGGCGTGAGGAAAATGTTCCTATTTTTTGGGGTTCCGGCGAATCCGACATGGATGAGCGTCAATTCGCGGTCCTCACTGCAAGGATCAGCGCGGCGATGGAAATCCCGACGGCAACAAGCGCGATTGCATAGAGGACATGGCTGGTCGCATTCTTCTCGTTTCACACGAATCAACTCTGAGCGGTGCGCCCATTCAGTTGGTTGATCTGGCTATCTGTCTGCGTCAGCGCGGTTGGGAGCCGGTTGTGGTTACGCCGGAGGAAGGTCCGATCGCAGCAAAACTGCGAATCGGAGCAGTGGAAGTGGTCGTTGAACCACGGCTCTTAGTAGATCCAGAGTATTCTGCCCTACGTAAACTGACGCGAACATGCAAGTTGGTGATCGCGAATACCATCGCTGCGTGGCAAGCAATTCAGGCCGCGCATTTGGAAAAGGTTCGGTCGATCTGGTACTTGTACGAGACTCTGGTCGGACACCGGCTCATCGTGCAAATCCCGGAAATCCACGCGTCTCTGAAGCTGGCGGACGCGTTGGTAGTTCCGACCGCTTCGACAGCTTGTGTCTATGAGGCCTGGGTTGGCGGTCGCATCGAAATCATTCCCCATGCAATTGCAATGCCGAAAGTGCCGCTGGCCTCGCGGACATCCGATCGAATTGTTTTTGTTACCCTCGGTAGCTACGAACGACGAAAAGGCCAAGACCTGTTAGTTGAGGCGCTCGGACAGTTGGAACCCGGCCTCCGAAAATGCGCGTTGTTTCAAACGGTCGGTCGCAATCTCGACGAATTGTTTTATGCAAGCTTTCGCCGAAAAGCAGCCGAGCTGAATGAGGTCGAAGTGCTTGGGCCGAAAGAGCACGACGAGTCCCTTGCTCTTCTCTCACAGGCTGACGTGCTGATTTGCTCATCACGAGACGAAGCGATGCCGATCGTGATTCTTGAGGCCATGGCTCTTGGGAAAGCGGTTATTACGACAGACGTCGGTGGGATTCGGGAATGGTTACGAAACGGGCTGAATGCTCTGGTCGTTCCGTCGGAAAACCCACCAGCCTTGGCCGCCGCGATCGAGCAATGCATTCGCAATCGTGGATTAGTCGAAACTCTGGGCGCGGCGGGGAAGAGAACGTTTGACGCGCATTTCACTCTCGATCGTTATGGAGCGGAATTCGAACGGCTCATCCGGCGGGTAATTGAAGAAGGTTGTAGCCACGGCCCTGAGGGCCGTCCAATCTCGACGCACCCAAACGAGACCAGAACGCTCGATTGGCCGACCCTCTATGGTCAATGGGTGCGCGAACACGACACCTTCTCGGCTTCGGATCGAACGAACGTCCAGCGCGGTCTTAAGAATTTGCGAGAACAACCGGTCATCTCGGTCGTGCTCCCTGTTTATAACCCTGATATCGAACTGCTCCGCCAGGCGATCGATTCGATCAAGAACCAGATTTATTCGCATTGGGAACTTTGCATTGCCGATGACGCATCGACAGATCCACAAGCGCGTTCGTTCCTCGAAGCAGAGCGGGCGGCTGATCCACGAATCAAGATGGTCTTTCGCGAGAAAAACGGACATATCGCGGCTTGTTCAAACTCGGCATTAGCCCTCGCGACCGGAACATGGTGCGCGTTGCTCGATCAGGATGACATTTTCGCGCCGCATGCTCTTGCCGAAGTTGCTTTCGAGATCAATGCGCACCCGGAAGCCGGGCTGATTTATTCTGATGAAGACAAAATTGATTCGGCCGGAGTTCGTTCGTTTCCTTTTTTCAAGTCAGATTGGAATCCGGAGTTGTTTCTAGCGCAAAACTATGTCAACCACCTTGGCGTATATCGGACGTCGCTGCTTGCAGGAGATCGGTGGATTCCGAGAAGGATTTGAAGGATCGCAGGATTACGATCTGGCGTTGCGGTGTGTCGAGAAGATCGAGCCTGGCCAGATCCGGCATATTCCACGTGTGCTTTATCACTGGCGAACGGTCCCGGGTAGTCTGGCTGATAAGGCGGACGCCAAACCATATGCGAGGGAAGCAGCTCGGCGCGCGATTCGCGAACACCTCGCAGCGATCCGGAATCGCTGCACGAGTTGAACCGTGTCCGGAGAATCCGGAGTCACATCGCGTCAGTTACGAAGTAACCGAGCCGGCACCGCTTGTGTCGATCGTCATTCCGACGCGTGACCAGGTAGGGTTCCTTCGTCGATGCGTCGAGACCCTGCGCGCGGGGACGACTTACTCACCGGTTGAGATCGTAATCGTTGATAACGGTTCACGTGAACCTGAAACGCTGGATTACCTGGAGGAACTAACGAAAGCGGGAACGCGAGTTGTTCGGGATGACGGAGTTTTCAATTTTAGTCGATTGATAAACCGGGGCGCTCGCGAAGCGCGCGGAGATTTGCTGGCGTTCCTGAATAACGATGTTGAGGTCACGGAAGCCGAATGGCTGGGCGAGATGGTCAGTCACGCCATGCGGAGTAGCGTTGGAGCGGTGGGCGCCCGGCTCTGGTATCCGGATAACACGCTGCAACATGGTGGGGTCGTGCTCGGTCTCGGCGGAGTTGCCGGCCACGCGTATCATCGCGTTCCGCGAGGACATCCCGGCTATTTCAATCGCGCGTTTCTTGCAGCAGAATTGTTCGGCAGTGACTGCAGCTTGTTTGCTCGTCCGAAAAACTGTTTTTGAAGAACTGGGTGGATTCAATGAACTTGATGTCGGTATCAATTTCAATGACGTCGATTTTTGTCTGCGAATGATTGAGCGCGGGTGGCAAATTGTTTGGACACCGTATGCGAATCTTGTTCACCACGAATCTGTATCGCGGGGAACGCATCCGAACAGGGCGCAACAGGATTTGTTTGTTAGGGAATCGGAATACACTCAGCGGAAATGGGGCAGGGAACTCTTATCGGATCCTTTTTACAGCCCGAACCTCTGCCTCGAGTTGCCAGCGTTCTATCCGGCCTTTCCACCGCGTCCGTTCCAAGACTTTCTTCGAGTCTTCCTGAAACAGAGTCGGTCCGTGGGACTCCGAACAGGTGCGTCGCGCGGTTCGAAACGATCCAGGAGTTCGCCGTAGTTTGCGATGAAATACTGAACAAGTTCGAATCGGAACAGAATGGTCGTGTTGATCATTGAAGTCGCGTGATAACGGTAGAGGCAAAGAATGTTCGGGACGAACGCTACTCGGTGCTGTTTCTTGGCCAGACGCAGCCACATGTCGTAGTCCTCCCAGCCAAACCATCCAATCTGACTTAGTTGATGATCGTACCCGGGTGGTTCCCGCAGAACATCACGACGGAACATGGCCATCGCGTCGATGTACGGGAACTGAACCAGAATCTCCGGGTCCCAATCAAAATAGGAGAGAAGGCCGATGCGATTGCACGGTGAACGTTCAAAGCGGCAGAGCAAACTGTAAGCAGCGGCGGAATTGTCGGCCGAGATTTTTGCATGCAATTGGAGCAACGCATTCGGATAGATGAGATTGTCGGCATCAAGAATGAAGACGTAAGGAGCTCGCGCCAGGTCAAGTGCGACATTGCGCGCGTCGGCTAATCCGGTATTGAGTTTTTTGTCGACAACGCGAATGGGAAGATCAAATCGTCGTAGACATTGGAGCGCCCGATCCAATGAATGGTCCGTCGAAGCGTCATTGATGATCAACACTTCGCAGGCACGTTCAAACCTCTTGGCCGCTTTCTCGACACTCGCAACGCACTCTTCGATGTAATCAGCGTAATTGTAGAGTGTGATCAGGACGGAGACCTCCGGGTCCTTGCAGGAGACAAATGCTGCGTTGTCGTGGAATTGGAGGAAGGGCTCACCTTTTTGTCGCATCCCTTCCTGGCGCATCCATCGATCATGACAGGCTTCACGTTTCCGCATGACTTCCTCCCTGGCGGCGGGATCGCGAACGAGTCTTGATCTTTGTTAGTATCGGGGGACACCTCTTTATTCTTGCGAGTCATTCCTTGGAGGTCACGTCGCAGTGCTCGACTAAAACTGCGGCCGACGCTCTTGGATAATGTCGTTAGGAGCTCGGAGGGCAACGGGTAGGCCGGTGAATCGATCGGCAGGGCAATTGACGACCTTGCTCCATTTCCGTTTGTGGCTCCAACAGCTGTCTCCATCCGTTGAATTTCATCAAGAAATGTCCGGCAGGCCTGATCCTGACGGAGCTGGTGTCGAATGAATTCCATTCCATTACTGGCAATTCGTGCGCATTCGTCCGGGTGGGCCAGGTAATACTCGCAACAAGGAATTAGGTCCTCCGGTTCCGCCATGACAAAGTGTTTTCCAGGTTGAAGGGCGCCGTATCCCTGCGAGGTCTCAGTAATCACGCAGCACCCATTGGCGAGCGCGACCAGCATTCGATGCCATTCGAAGTAATTCTGGTTCGAGTAATGGACATTAAGCAAAATCCGGGATTGGCTTAAGACCCTGTTTCGTTCTTCTGTCGTCAGATAGCTTCGGGTCGCTGTCGTCTTTGCGAAACCGAGTGGGACCAAACGGAGATGGCAGGAATGTTCAGAGAAAAATTCGGCGTGCTCTGAAAAAAAGGCCTCACGCTTCGGGGTCAGTGAGCCTAGAAACGCGATGTCGATGCTTCGATCCGGGTGTGGCGGAACGCGATCGTGAGCCAGCATGCGATCATAACCGAGCTGGAGATGATGGCAGCGAATTCCGCGCAGGCGATAGGCAGCAGCGCCGAGCGCGCTGATATCCGCGACTCCGCGGGCGTGGAAAGTCCATGGCAGGTTATTATGAAACCAGTGTGTCTCCGGCTGTTCCGTGCAAAGGAGAATCACGCCGCGGGTTAGCTCTCTCAATCGAGGTCGTGAAAATCGTTCTCGCAGGAAAAGATTATAAAATTCATGGGGTGTAACCACGATTTGCAAAGTGTTGGGCGGAGGTTGTTCCTCCGGAATCTGATCGATCAACAACTCCACGTCGCACCCGAGCTCGCGGAATCCAGCCGCAACGAGTTCCCCTATTTCGATGATGAAGAGATTCGATTTGGAAGTGGCAAAAAGGCGAACACGAGTTTGAGAGGTAACCTCTGAGAGCTGTTCCTTGTTTCCGGAAGGTAAAGGTAAACCATTGGAGAGTGGTGACTGCTTGAGAGAGGTGGTTTCACGATCAGTTTGGTCTTTGAAGTAGAGTTCGACGGAACGGCGCAGGTTGCGGAAGTTCGGCTTCGTCAGAAGCGAGGAGGGCAACACGAAAACGCTTGTCGAGCGAAATGTTCTCCAGACGTGATTGTGATCTTCGACCTGGAAAATAAGCCGGCTACGACCGAGCCCGAGTTTTAGTTCGAAGAGAAATCCGCTGGCCAGTGAGTCCGGAAAACCGGGATAAGTCACTGCGACTTCAGGTCGGTTTCGTTTCCGTCGAGCGCGAATTGTTTTCGGTCGAGCGAAACGACGGCTAACGATAACCCGGATTCCATGGATAGGCTTCCCGGCACGATGGATGAGCGAGCCGTGAATATCCTGATCAAGGCCGAACAGGAGAGGTCCCAGAGGTGCGTCGAAGCGAATGTCATATTCGTCGAGCAAATCGTTGAACCCAGAGGATGGAACGGAAGCCGTGGCCATTACGAATGCGGTTGTTCTCCTTCCCATGGCTTCGTCAAACGTGGCGGGAAGGCAAGAGTAAAAAGTTTAGAATCGAGGGACAGACTTGGATTGTAAAACGGGTCTCCCAATAACAGGTCGCCCCATTCTCCTTGCATATACTGAATCTCAGAGAGAAAGCGGCGTTGTTTCTCCGCGGTGTCTTCAATCCCGCGACTGGCTGATTCGTGATGAAAGAATTCGGCATACGGTGTCCAGACAATTCTGTAACCAGCGCGACCGAGTCGAAGGCAAAAATCAACATCGTCAAATGCGACAGGGAGGTTTGTTTCGTCGAACCCATTCATTTCCTGATAGACTTCCTTTCGGACCAACATGCAGGCGGCAGTAACAGCGGAAAAATTCTGAGTAAGGTGCTGCCGCGAAAAATACCCGGCATCGTCCCGTTTTGTTCCATGAATGTGCCCTGCTACGCCACCGAAACCGAGAATTACGCCACCGTGCTGCAGAATCTGGTTGGGGTACCAGAGCCGAGCGCCAACTGCGCCGACCTCTGCTCGTATGGCGTGGCTGACCATCTCCTGTAACCAATCGCCATTGATAACTTGAAGATCGTTATTCATCAGAGCGATCACGCTACCCCGCGCCTTTGAAACGCCGATGTTATTCAGTTTGCTGTAATTGAAAGGGCCGGGCACGCGGTATGTCGTCACTCGCCCATCTTTTTTCAGTTCTTGGAAGAAATCCAGCGTGGCTGGCTCGGAACTCTCGTTGTCGACGATGATGATTTCGTAGTTTGGATAATCAGTCTTCGCGAAAATGCTCGTGACCAATTGTTGCAGCAGTTCAACGCGATCCCTGGTTGGAATGATCATGGACACAAGTGGCGGTGGCGTCGCAATGGGGCGTCGCACGCGCAGGTAGATCTGTCGATCTTGTTCCACTGTGACCGATACTTTGGTGCGATCGAAATGTTCCAGAACCGCGCGAGCCGCCGCTTGGAGCGCATACGGTTTTACCAGAGTAGCTGCGGCGGTACTCTGCTCAACCATTCGCCAATGATATAGAATCCGAGGAAGATGCACGATCTGGGTCGGATCTAGTTTTTCAATGCAACGTAGTGCCAGATCATGATCCTGGGCGCCTTCGAAACCTACGCGGAAACCACCGACTTCCCGAACCAACGCGGTGTTATAGATTCCAAGGTGGGAGATGTAGTTCTGAGCCGTAAACAGATCCGGGTTCCAATCGGATTTGAAGTGGGGTTGGCAGCGTCGGCCGCGCTCATCGAGCTTGTCTTCATCTGTGTAAAGAAGTTGTACCTCAGGTCGGCGATTTAGTTCGAGTGCGGCAAAGTAGAGGGCAGTCGGAGCGATCTCGTCATCGTGATCTAGCAATACGATGAATTCGCCTGTTGCCATGGCCAATGTGTCATTTGAGGCAACACAGATATGTCCTCGCTCGGATCTTCTGGAGATTTTGATTCGCGAATCGGATTGGCTGGCTCCTTGAATAAGTTTCCACAAACTCGAATCACTCGATGCATCATCCACGATGCACAATTCCCAACGAGGATAGAGTTGGTTACGGACCGAGTTGATCGCGAGTCGAAGCCAGCGTGGGTCAGTATTGTAGACTGGTAACAGGATTGAGAACAACGGCGTCCGTTCGAATCGGGTAATGTGTTGCTGGATTTTCTCCCGCTCACCGCGAATCAGAGTATCGTACTTCCGGATCCATTCCGTATAATCTCCTACTGCTTCATCGAAAAAGCGTCTCCTTGAAAAGAGAGGCCCCTTAATCCTTCGAGTGAATAACCTTTGCCATGAAGATTGATCGGTTTTGGCTTCAAAGACAAAGGTAGACCAACCGCGTGGTGTCTTTGTCTTGGCCTCAAAGCCACTCGCAAGCGAATTGTTGCGGCTTTCAAATTTCAATGCCGTGTCCGGGCGCAGGAGCCCGTAGTTCACTGGAATAACCCTGCGACCAACCCGCGCCCGCACTGCCACAATCGATCTCCCATGCATCGCCACACACCAGCCTGAGATGCGTAGATTCGCGCCGAGCTCATCCCAGTCCTTCGGTTGATCGAACCAAAGTTCGAAGCCCTCCGGCTGTCTCCTTGAAAAGAGAGGCCCTTTAATCCTTCGGGTGAATAAGCTTCGCCATGAAGATTGATCGGTTTTAGCTTCAAGGACAAACGTAGACCAACCGCGTGGTGTCTTTATCTTGGCCTCAAAGCCACTCGCAAGCGCATTGTTGCGGCCTTCAAATTTCAATGCCGCGTCCGGGCGCAGGAGCCCGTAGTTCACTGGAATAACCCTGCGACCAACCCGCGCCCGCATTGCCACAATCGATCTTCCGCGCATCGCCACACACCAGCCTGAGATGCGTAGATTCGTGCCGAGCTCGTCCCAGTCCTTCGGTTGATCGAACCAAAGTTCGAAGCCGTCCGGCTGGGTGTTCGGGCGGAAATGACACCTTCTCTTCCTCGTTCGAGGGCACAAAGTCCGCCTTCGTGGTGCCACCGTATATTTCATGGCGAAAGAATGGTCGCCATCCGCCGGCGGCATTTTTTACTTCAAGAACCAGGACGGATTTTCCGGCTGGAGGTCTAACAGCCAGACTAAATCCACTATCACGCGCCGAAGCGAAATTGGGATAAATTGATGCAACGTCCTTCCGCACCATGCCGTAATTTCCGGCAAAAATCTCGGTTCCGATGCGTCCGCGAATTCCATGGATCCATGCGCCGGTGCGATCGACGCACCAGCCGACAATGTAGAGGGTCGAGGCTGGTTTACTCCAATCGGTCGGATGATGGAACCAGAAATCGAAAAACGTGGTGGCGTTGGCAAGATCGGTCTCGCGACACGAATCTGGTTTAGCCTGACTGGAAAACCAAGGACCGGAGATGGTTTTCTTGAAGGCTGTGCGCCAGTGCTCATCCACTCCAGCGACTTGGAGTCTTAGTTCACTCTCGCCGGGCGGAACTCTAAGGTCGACCGTAAATCCGCAGCGCACTGGCGCGTTCGGCAGGCCGAGGTAATCAGCAACTTCCGGTCGGTCGATCTCAAAATATCCCGGGAAAATTGTGTCACGAAGCCGCACTCGAACGCTGGTTAACAGCTCGCAGTCGCTCGCGACGCACCATCCTCTTAACCGCAACCAGCGGACACGCTGGTCCCAATCGGAAGGCTCGTCGAAGCAAACAGAGAAGTTTACTGCAGTCTGCCGTTGGGTAAGATCAACGGGGTTTGATTGTTCGATTTCGCTCATTCCTTACTGGTCATTGGCGATGCTCTTGCACCTGAAAACAGCCATTACGCCTAACGCGCCCCCTTGGAAGAATCTGAACCTTGGAAACGATTGCACGCTGGTGGGAGCGGGGCGAACGATTTCAGAATAGAGCGACCATTTCACAGGCTTTAGAAGTTTACCAAGGGCGGTGGAATAGATATAACGGTCTTCCGAACCAGAACAATGGAAGAACCAAGATTCAGTCCAGGCGAGCCAGCCGAACCGCGCCCGGAAGCGACACCAGTTGGGAATTTCCAAAGCGACCTTCGGTATCTGCCTTTTCTCTGTCTCGTCGGGTTGGGTCTCATAGTGCGGGTCATTCTGATGTTTGCGTGACTATCCCGCGATCCTGATGTCCTACGATTCGCCTCGATTCGCTCGGATCGATTCGATGCCGATTTACGGCGATTTTTGGATGCCGGCCGGTTACCCAATTTTCCTGAAAGTGCTCCGTTCGATCAGCGATCAATTATGGTTTACGATCGCAGTCCAGCACGGACTGGGACTGAGCGTCGGAGTTCTTCTGTACCTGGCAGCAAGGCGCCTTGGTCTCACGCGCTTCATGTCAGCCCTTATTTCCGCGGTGCCATTGCTCTCCGGAGATCATCTATATCTCGAGCATCTAATTATCGCTGATAATTTCCTGATTTTTCTTGGGGCCGCAGGATTGACTGCGGCCGTTTATGGCCTCGTGCCAAGGGCGAACTCCAAGTGGTTGGCGATTGCGAGTGCCGTATTGGCAACGGCTGCGCTCGTTCGCAGTGTTGGCTTAGTCTTGCCTTTGGTTTTCGTGTTCTGCACGATTCTTTGGATTCGTGGATCAACAAGAGAGCGAGTGAGAGCGGTCGCGATCGCGCTTATCCCGGGGCTCGCGGTAATCGGTCTTTACGCGGGCATCCGTGTGCTAAGCCACGGTGAATATCTTGGTCTGGTCGATATGGCTGGATGGAACCTGTACTCCCGGGTCGCACCGTTCGCCGATTGCACGAGATTCGAGCCACCCGCCGGAACGCGGATTCTTTGTGAAGAGCGAGCACCAGCTGACAGGCCGGGCCCATTTGGTTATGTGTGGGATCTGCAATCGGTGCCGCGGAAAAGTCTTGAGTTAGGGCCGACGAGCGGTGCGACCCTGCGGAAATTTGCCAGGCGGGCTATATTGCACCAGCCGCTGGATTATTGTCGAGCGGTCCTAATAGACCTGATTCGTTATGTTTCGCCTTCGTTTTATGCGCGCAATTATGCCGGCCAGCCGCCTGAGGTCATATCATTTGGCTTTCGGGATGTGGCGGTAGAGAAGCTGGTCGCTGACGCACTGTCACGAGGGTACCGTGGGACCACGGTCCACTGGCATGGGGCGCGAATACTTACTCTTTACCAGAATGTTTTTTGTGTCCGTGGAACGCTGATATTGGCGCTCGCTATCCTAACTGTGTTCGGAGCGCTTAAGGGCCTTGGTCATCTTCGGCTCGGAGTTGTTCTTTTTGGGCTGAGCGCATTTGGATTGTACTTGGTACCCGTTCTGACCTTATCTGTACGATTTTCGTTATGGAATTCCGCCCGAAACATTTCTCGTAGTGTCTGGGGTGTTAGGTATCGCTTCTCTATGGAATCATTATTCCTTTCGAAGAATCACCATGTCCTGATGCTTTGTTTCTACGTATTCCAAAACGTGAAAATAACGGCCCCAGTTCTTCGAGATGTACTCAATTGAATGGTAGGCCTCCTTGTAATATTCCTGATGAGAAAACTCCTTCAACGAGTCCGAATAATCAGGGATAAAGGAGGAGAATCCTTTCTGACTGAATTCTTGCCCGGCTGAAGCGGGCATTCTTTGTGCCCGGAGATTCCGGCCGATTACGGTTAGAGCGATAATGGCTCCGGGCCGGCTGATTCTTTGGAGTTCATATAACCAGCGGAACTGTGTTTCTTCGTCCAAGTGGGTCATGACAGAGATGCCGTAGATGAGGTCGAAGGTGGCGTCCGGGTAAGGTGTCGGTGGGTAAGGATCGATCCGTGTGAAATGCGGCCCAGGAATGTTCTGCTTGTCCCATTCAATTGCTTCGGAATCGATGTCGATTCCGTAGAGTCGCCCTGGTGGAACGAACTGCGCCAATTGAGCAATGACGCGACCGCAGCCACATCCCCAGTCGAGAATTGTTTCGCACTGGTGAAGCGGCTTGAATTTCCCGATGTAAGTCAGGATGAGACTCACAAGCTGTGCTCCAGCTCCAATGAAATCCTCGCCTTCACCAATTCGATGCCGGAGGTGGATTGGAGGTTTCGCGATTTTCTCGATCTCGTCCGGATAAAACCAGCAATAGATTTGGAGAGGATCCAGCCGCAAATTCTGTGCGGTAACCGGAGTAATTTCCAAGATCGTCTTGGAGTTCGCGTCAATACCCTGCGGAAGCGGTGCGATGATATCGAATCCGCAGTGACTGATGTGCGAAGGGGACTCGATGCCAGTTTCGAATGCGGCCCTTACGTCTGGGCGTTCGTACAACGAAAGCGACGAAACCCATGGTTTGCCTTGCAACTTAATGTCGATGTTATCGATCGGCGTGTCTTCTCGAAAAATCCAGCCCCGAAGCTCTGCGACGTTGTCAGGTCCAGGTTGAAACCGGTCGAGGTGTCCACGAATAACAGGTGTAAGCGGAATTTGGGACATGATGTACTATCGAATAGGTTGAGCGAAAATGGAGTGAAGATCTTTCGCGATTGTTTCTGCGATAATTCGGTTTCCTTTATCTCCGAAATGATAGGAGTCGAGGAAGATTTCGTCGGTTGCACTTAAACTAGCGAATGCATCCGAGAGATCGAAGTAATTGAATCCGTCGCCTTTGATGGTGGAAAGACGAGCCCGGATTTCCTGGTAGGATTTTGTGAAATTCTCGATAGCAGGCGGCTGGAAAATAGCGCGCAATTTTTGTTCTCGATCAGAGAGCGATTTCGTCGTGATGGTCAGACCGGGTTGCAGAATGAAAACGTAACGCGCCCCTTTCATCGCCAGTGCCGATGCACTAAGCCGTACGTTTTTTTCCAACCGCGCGCCCACAAGTGTCGGATCCACCGGATGCGGTTCAGGAACCACCTCGGTCATCGGATGGAACCCGGCGATCTTGCGAGCCGAATTCAGCAGGTCCCAGTAATGTTGGTCCGCGTAGCTGCGAAACCAGAAAACGTCACGTCCAGCGCCGGCCCAATGGACGTCGTTGCTTCCGGAGAACGAAATGACCATGTCCGGTTGCAGTTCGGACAGCCGGTTTTCGATGATGATGCGTTCGTGGGTGGTAGCCCAGGCGGGACTAGCGAGAGTGAATACTTCGTATCGCAAAGAATCCTTTGGAGCCGCCTCTTTATTAAGAAGAATCTCGAGCAGTGATCCGATCGTTTTGTCCTGACTAGGCGCGCCGGATCCGAATACGGTCGAGCCGCCGGTCAGAAATATTCGATAAACGCCGGAAGGCTTTGGCATCGCTACTTCTTTGGCGGAACGAAACTGCATCGAGTTGATAAAAGCGTTGTCGTGCTGACCAGGCGCGGGTCCGTTCCCAACGAATGGGGTCAACACGCTTGGGACTGCGTAGGAGAAATGATCCATCTCTTTTGCCGCAGACGCTGGATCTTCATAAGCCAGCGCATAGTTTGATTTCTCGTTTGGTGCGACGATTTGTCCGAGCGTTTCGCTCTTGGCGTAATCCGTAATCTGACGACGAAGCGTTCGTCCCGCCTGATATCGCCCGGTCGCAAACCCCAATCCGAAAATCAATAAGGCAAAGATGCTCGGCAAAACGGCAAGGAAGATTCGACGTGGGCCCACGGCGCCTATGATGACATTAGGCCGGCGAATTCGCCGAGTTTTTTCGGAGAGGGCCTCACACGAAGGGGCACAAAGGTCACCAAGGTGGGTTTGGAGAGTTTCAGTTCCTTAGCGTCCTTTGTGACCTTTGTGTGAGGTCTGGAGAAAAGCGTCTTGCTTTTGGGTTGCCCGCTTCAATCCTAATGCCGTGCGCAAAACGAAGATTATCTGCACGCTCGGCCCGGCTTCGAGCACTTCCACGACGTTACAGGAACTGATCAAGGCCGGTGCCGACGTTTTTCGGCTAAACATGAGTCATGCGAAGCATGACTGGGTGCGCGAGATCGTGCCAAGAATTCGCAAGATGGCGGTGCAGATGAAGCGTCCGGTTGCCATTCTTCTCGACACCCAAGGGCCTGCCATTCGGACAGGATCGGTCAAGAGCGACCTGAATTTGAAGGTCGGTGATATCCTCGAGTTCACCGTTCGCGGAGCGAAGGCCACGGAAAAGTATTCTGTCGGAGTGAACTACAAGGAGTTCATCAATGACATCTCGGAAGGAGACACCGTTCTGGTTGATAACGGGGTTATGCGTCTGCTCGTGTTAAAGAAGGGCCGCAACCGGGTTCGGTGCAAGGTGCTCACTCCTGGTGTACTCGGCTCGCGCCGGCACATCAATCTTCCGGGCGTTCACGTGAAGCTTCCGCCCCTAACCAAAAAGGATCTCGAAGATGTTGCCCTTGGCGCGGAAATCGGCGCTGATTTTGTCGCACTGAGCTTTGCTCGCAAGAAAAGCGATCTTGATGAGCTTCGGCGTGTGTTGAAGAAATTGCGCAGTCCCGCGCAGATCGTGGCCAAAATCGAGGACCAATCTGCCGTTCGCCTAATCGACGAAATGGTTGACGCCGCCGATGCGGTGATGATCGCACGTGGAGATCTCGGAATCGAGATTCCGATGGAGGAATTGCCGATCATTCAGCGACGAATTGTGAAGCGATGCATTCGGATCGGCAAACCGGTGATTGTTGCCACGCACATGCTCGAATCGATGATTGAAAAGCCGTTGCCGACACGAGCTGAGATCACGGACGTGGCCAATGCCGTATTCGAACAAGCTGATGCGATTATGTTGAGCGGTGAAACGAGTATGGGGCGGTATCCGGTTGATTGCGTGAAGGTATTTGATCGGGTCGCGCGGCGAATCGAACGCAGCGGCGGTGCGGGTTATGCCGCGTTTGCGATCCTGGAAGATAACCGCCAAAAAACGGTCTCAGCCGCGGTGGTCCTGGCGAACTCGCTCAGCGCTTCGAAGCTGATCGTCTTTACTCATAGCGGAACGATGGCTCGTCACGTTTCAAACATGCGACCAGAGAAAGCGCCGATCTTTGCCTTTGCCTCCAGCGAACAAATATACCGTCAACTTGCTTTGTGTTGGGGGACGTATCCGATCTTGATGGAATTTGGGGATCATCCGGACCGGACGATCGAGCTGGCCGTGAAGTATCTGCGCGACCGGAAGCTGACGGAACGCGGCGATAATCTGGTCATCCTCAGCCGTGTCCGCGGCGGAGAAGCGGTGTTGGTGGACAGCGTAGAGTTGAGACAGGCGAAATAGTGCCGTTCTAACTTGCTGGCTAGCGGACACGTGAGCGAAAGCGTCTAGTCAATACCAAGGAGGGGCGGTCGCCGAACGCCCACCGATCGATAGTCGAACAAACGGAGATTCAGCGACAAGCATGGCGACCGGGCTTGTCGAGCTCTGATAATTGGCGGGACTATTCGTTTCGACGGATCATTTCGCCGGCGCATTCTGGGCCGCTCATAGTTTGTCTTATTCGCACGGATCGGTAGGCGGATGGCATCCGCCCCTCCTTGGCTATTAGCTCTGCCGGGGCGTAGTCCGCGAATGATCTTCGGCGTTCGTGACAAAAAAAACGCGCGAAGGATTTCTCCTTCGCGCGTCTTCAATAGATAGACTCTGTTGCTTGTTTAAATCTTAGACTTCGACCGGCAATTCGACGTCAACCGGGCGCTCTTTCTTGCTCAGGGCGCGGCGCAGTTTCGACAGCGCGATGTTCTGCAACTGCCGAATCCGCTCACGCGTTACGCCGAATTTCTTCCCAACTTCTTCGAGGGTCTTTGGCTTGCCGCCATCAAGACCGAAGCGGGAGAAGATAATCTTGCGTTCACGATCATCGAGCACATCGAGCAACCCGCCGACTTCGTTCCGGAGATTCTTGTCGCGGAGCAACTCGAACGGCGTTTGCGCTTCTTCGTCGCCCACGATCTCGCCGAACTCAGTCGAATCATCGTCACTAATCGGCGCATCAAGCGATGCAGGACGAATTGAAACGGTTTTCAGCTGCGAAACTTTTCCGCTGGCAATACCGATTTCTTCGCCGAGCTCATCGTCGGTTGGTTCACGACCGAGTTCCTCGCTCATTTGCAGGGAAACGCGGCGCATCTTCGAAATTTTATCAACCAAATGCACGGGCAATCGGATCGTCTTACTCTGATTGGCCAAAGCGCGTTTGATCGACTGTTTAATCCACCATGCGGCGTAGGTGCTCAGTTTGCCGCCCTTGGCGGGATCGAATCGTTCGACAGCCTTCATCAGGCCGATGTTTCCTTCGGAAATCAGGTCGAGCAGCGGAAGCCCGAGGTTCGCGTAATCGTGCGCGATCTTAACTACGAGGCGCAGGTTCGAACGAATCATCAGGGCGCGCGCTTCGCGGTCGCCTTTTTTGATCTTTGCGGCCAGCTCGATCTCCTGATCGGGAGTCAGAAGTGGAATCTGCCCGATTTCCCGCAGGTAAATCTTTATTCCAGTATCGCTATCTTCAGCAGCCATATAACTTTTCATGAAAAGAAGCAGGGGATTGCACTGATAAAATCCGTTGTATCACGCTCTTGGGGTGGTATGCGGATAGGTTTCTTGTAGCACCCACAGAAGTATTTAACAACCTTAAATATCGCAAATTTGACACAGCCCAAATAGGTCTTGTTCAATATTTTTACCAGAACGTCTTAACCCATTGTGGATAAGCTGGTAAAGCCTGAAGTTTCGACTCGAAAAAAAAACGTGGTATTGACCCGGTCGGCGGACCCCGGGTAAGGTAATTCTCATCCTTGGGAGCGTCATTTGTTCCCAAGGAAAAATCAGTTCCCCCTCCATGTTTGCTAAGGTTTATTCGGCTGCCGTCTATGGCGTGGACGCGTACGAAGTCGAAATTGAGGTCAACGGTGCCGGCGGCGACCCACATATAATAATAGTCGGGTTGCCAGATACCGCGGTGAAAGAAAGCCGGGACCGGGTGACGACGGCCATCGGCAACAGCGGTTATTATTGGCCGCGCGGACGGACGACGATCAATCTCGCCCCGGCCGACATCAAAAAAGAAGGGCCCAGTTTCGATCTGCCGATCGCGCTCGGGATGATCGCCGTCAGCAAGGAACTGAACAGCACGATCTTCGAACGATTCAGTTTCGTCGGAGAGCTGGCGTTGAATGGCGCAGTCCGGCCGGTAAAAGGCGTGTTGCCTGTCGCCTTGGAAGCGCGAAAACGATCAAAGCAGGGAATTTTCGTTCCCAAAGCAAACGCGAACGAAGCCGCCATGGTGGAAGGAATCGATGTCTATGCGGTCGAGAATCTGCGGGAGACATTCGAGTTTATCCGGGGCGGAACATTGATGACGCCGACTCCGGGCGATTTGAGCGCATTTTTCGCGGCTCACCAAAACTACGAAGTCGATTTCAGCGATGTGAAAGGGCAGGCGCACGTGAAGCGAGCCATTGAAGTGGCAGTGGCTGGTGGACATAACCTGCTCATGATTGGTCCGCCGGGGTCGGGGAAATCGATGTTATCGAAGCGAATCCCGACCATTATTCCGCCGATGTCGTTAGACGAAGCGATCGAGACGACCAAGATCCATTGCATCGCGGGAATGCTGAACGGTGATCAGGCGTTTGTTTCGACTCGGCCGTTCCGATCGCCGCATCACACCATTTCCGATGTTGGATTACTCGGTGGCTCGACCATTCCAGCGCCAGGTGAAGTGAGTCTCGCGCATCATGGCGTTCTTTTTCTCGATGAACTGCCAGAATTCAAGCGGTCCACTCTCGAGGTCTTACGGCAACCAATCGAGGACGGGCGGGTAACGGTGTCGCGTGCAGCCGGGAGTGTGACGTTTCCATCGGAATTCATGTTAGTGGCCGCAATGAATCCTTGTCCTTGTGGTTATTTCGGTGATCTGAAACGCGAATGCCGATGCGGGTCGATTCAGGTGCAGCGGTATCGGCAGCGAATATCCGGACCGTTACTCGATCGGATTGATTTGCATATTGAAGTTCCAGCGGTGGAATATCGCGATATCTCGAGCACGCGGGAAGAGGAATCTTCTGCGACAATTCGTGATCGAGTAGGAAAGGCACGGGAACGGCAACGCGCCCGTTTTCATTCTGACACGAGGATCAATTGCAACGCGCGAATGGGAACGCGCAGATCAAACAACATTGCAAATTGAGCGACGAATCACAGGAATTGATTCGTGTCGCCATGACTGAACTGAATCTCAGTGCCCGCGCCTACGATCGGATTCTGAAAGTCTCGCGAACGATCGCTGATCTGGAGGGGAACAAGAGTATCACCCCCGAACATGTCAGCGAAGCGATCCAGTATCGGACATTCGATCGGACGCTTTGGGTGTGAGTCCCGCATTCTTTCTTTTCTTCCCGCTATGCCCTCCAAAGATTGCCGATCCGAGTCGAGCGGCGGATCCTTCTTATCCGCGGCCAAAATGTGATATTGGATTTCAATTTGGCTGAGCTCTATGGAGTCGAGACACGGACTTTGAAGCAGGCCGTGCGGCGAAATGCTGACCGTTTTCCGGCTGATTTCATGTTCGAACTCTCGACTCGCGAAATCGAAAACCTGGTATCACAAACTGTGATACCATCGCGCGGTCAGTTGGGAGGAGCGATCGCCGATGGCTTTCACCGAAGAGGGCGTCGCGATGCTCTCCAGCGTTCTGCGCAGTCCACGTGCTGTGCAGGTCAACATCGCGATCATGCGTGCGTTCGTTCGGCTGCGCCAAATGTTGATGTCCAATGCGGACCTTGCTCGGAAACTGATCGCTTTGGAGAACAAATACGACGGCCAGTTCAAGATTGTCTTCGAGGCTATTCGCGAGCTGATGGACGGTCCTCCGCCACCGCCCAAACCCAGAATCGGCTTCCGACCGTAACCACATTATTTTTATCTGACCGGGTAAACTTCGAAACGGAAAAACTCGACAAACATCGTGGCTTGTGTCGTTATGACGTCGGGTTTCCGATTCTTATTGCGAGGACACACCCCGAGCAATCGTGCCTGGATGCGGAGTTATACGATCCGACAAACGAAACGTGGACGGTCACTGGAAGCCTCCATTTTCCACACAATCGCTCACGGCGACATTAATGGCTAACGGTACGGTGCTAGTTGCTGGAGGAATCGGTTCCTCAAACGACTTCGCCGAGTTGTATAATCCGGGATCGGTTATGGGCAGTCAGCGGCAGCCTCGTGGCTGGCGCTATGGACCCACCGCTACCTTGTTGAACAACGGCAAAGTTTTGGTTACAGGAGGTTCTACCAGTGGCGGCGCAGTCCTTGCCAGCGCGGAGTTGTATGATCCTCTCAGTGGGA
>CAVVVQ010000025.1:0-372674 GCA_963751725.1 uncultured Verrucomicrobiae bacterium | reverse complement strand
TGCTGATTCAACAAACAAAGATGAGTTTGCTGCCAAGGGCTGCTCTCGCCGTCCTCGCAAGTGCGTGCGCTGTCACAACTAGTTGGTCCCAAACGCCAACACCATCGGGATTAGCCCACGCGCTCAACCTTTCGTCACGAGTCGATGTTGGCACTGGTAGTGACGTTGGTATCGGCGGTTTTATCGTCACCGGGACTTCACCCAAGCAGGTATTGTTGCGAGGAATTGGTCCTTCGTTAACCGGTATCACAAACGCACTCGTTGATCCGGTGCTCGAATTACACGACGGAACCGGCACTTTGATGACCAACGACAACTGGCGGGATACGCAGGAGGCGCAAATCATGGCGACCGGAATTGCGCCCACTAACAACTTAGAGTCAGCCATTCTCGTCACACTCGACCCGGGCTCTTATACCGCAATCTTGCGTGGTAACCAGAACGGAGTCGGAATCGGATTGATCGAGTTGTACCAATATGACCCACGGATCGGTGGCAAAATTGGCTAACATCAGTACACGCGCCCCGCTCGGCACCGGCAACAACATCCTTATTTCCGGATTTATTCTTGGCGATGGTATCGCGGATGACTTCGTCATTATTCGTGGTCTCGGAACCGGGACCTTCGATCCAAGACTCGAGTTGCGTGACGCTGCCGGAAACCTGATTGCCTCTGATAACAATTGGCAGGATGATGCGGGCCAAGCAGCGCTGATGAGCGCCGCGGGTCTTGCCCCGGCGAATGTTACCGATGCGGCGATTGCGATCACATTGGCGCCGGGCGGATACACCGCGTTTTGGTCTTAGGCGTTAACAATACTACTGGTATAGGGCTTGTTGAGGTATACGACAACCCGACGTCCGGGGTGACCCCGACACCAACAGCGAGCCCCGGTGGAGAAACTCCGACACCAACACCGACAGCTACGGTTGGAGTGACACCAACGCCGCCCCCGATTACTTTTGGGCGTGGAAAACTCCGATGGAGTGACTGCGCCGGCCTTACCAGCTGGCTGGGTCGCATCGAATCCGGTTCCTGGAGACGGAGTTGGTTGGGTTACTTCGTCGACCTCGCCGGACAGCCCACCTAACGATGCATTTGTTCCGGATCAGGATGGGGAAAGTGACAAGGTGCTGGATCGATCGAACGTGACTATTCAGTCCGCTTCCGCTCAACTGAGGTTTAGGAATAACTATGATGCGGAGTTTTTCGATGGCATGCCCTATGATGGAGGAGTTCTTGGAGATTTCTTCGCCAAACATCAGTAACGGAGAGTTCTTAGATTTTACTGATCCACACTTAGGCGGGACGTGCCTCGCAGGTTGTTATACGGGCCAGACCTGCTTCGACTGCTCAATGCCTTTGGCCGGACGATGGGTTTGGAGCGGTAATTCGGGGGGGTACATTGATACGATCATCGATCTCGGACCGAACGTGGCTGGACAAACGATCACGTTGCGCTGGCGATTTGGGACGGACGACCCCGTTGCAGCCCCGGGCTGGCGAATTGATGATGTGTGGATCTTCCTCGGCCTCCTGCCCGTAGGGCGGGAAATATCAATTTCCAATCTACAAGGCCAAGAAAAGGGCAAGGCGTCAAAGGCGTGCATGAATAAGCACATGGCATCAGATTATCTAACCACTTAATGCAGCGAACCGATCTGAAACGCGAATGCCGTTGCGGGTCGATTCAGGTGCAGCGCTATCGGCAGAGAATATCCGGACCGTTACTCGATCGGATTGATTTGCATATCGAAGTTCCAGCGGTGGAATATCGCGATATCTCCAGCACGCGGGAAGAGGAATCGTCTGCAACAATTTGTGATCGAGTAGGAAAGGCTCGGGAACGGCAACGCGCCCGTTTTCATTCTGACAGGAGGATCAACTGCAATGCGCGAATGGGAACGCGCCAAATCAAACAACATTGCAAATTGAGCGACGAATCACAGGAACTGATCCGTCTCGCCATGACTGAACTAAATCTCAGTGCCCGCGCGTACGATCGGATTTTGAAAGTGTCGCGAACAATCGCTGATCTCGAAGGGAACAAAAGTATCGGGAGCGAAGGGATTCTGCAGCGTAATGTCCTGCGCGATCGATTGACTCTTCTGCGGCTCTCGCGCCCATGCCGCCGTAATCATTGTCGAGAACAGCATCACCACGGTGGCAAGAACGTTGAGCGTATTTTTCATAGCAGACCGATGGTTGATGCGAATCATTACCTCATTCGCGCTTCGCCTGACGCGTAACGCCAGTGTTTTGGAGAGACGCCTAACGGGATTAAACGCAAGGCAATGATCTAGATTGCACCTGCGAATGTCAAGCCAAATGGAATTATGGGCGGGCGCATAACGGACCACGATCAACATTTGTGGACGTCAGTACATCCGGAGATCAGAAATTGCGCGCTTCAATGCGCGCGCCGCTGCTGGCGAATTTGCGAAGTCACACATCACACCGAAACGATCAAGGTTCGCTAAGGGCGCATTATGCCTCTTAGGCAGGGTTCTTGGCATGATAAAGACAGAAACAGACTGTTGCTTAGTGCCGATATTCTCTCAGACATCGAAGGAAGAGATCGCATTTCGAATTGCCCCTTTTATAAATCTCTTAATTTGTTCTTCTATTCTTTTACTTAATTTAGTTTTAACCATTACTTGATAATATAGCTTTCCGTTAGGTAAAGCGGGAGAAGCTGGATCGTAAATCCCGCGAATCCCACCTTGTGCCTCATACCCTTTTAATATACCCTTCGCATTTAAGAAATTAATTTTTTCTTGTAAGTCCGTTAAACCTTTATCACTACCCACAACTACTCTGTTAGTGTTAGGTTTTTTCATAGGTTTATTTTAAATCTTTATTTAACTCTTTTAAAATGCTGGCGACATTTCGAATTGCCCCTTTTGCCAAGTCCGCCCTATTCCCTTACAAGTAACGGCGCAAGCATTGCAGAGCCTGATCCGGTCGTTTGGTCGCTTGATAGAGCCGGGCCAGTTGCCACAATACATGTCGCGGATTCTTGTCGGCTTGATCTAATTGCGCTTTCAACATGCACTCCATCTGAGCAAAGTCGGGTTCGCCTGAACCCGATGGCGTTGAGGCGTGAGGCGCATTTGGTTTGTCACTCATAAACGGAATATTCTCCTCTTGGCGCTGCAGGTCAGTTCATTCGCAATAAGGTCTGGATCAGCGGCAATAGATTTCGCATTTCAAACGGTTTGGGAACGAAGACACTGCCGGGAAACTGTCTCGCCATTGCCACTCGATCATCGCTGGGTGCGCCCGAAAAGAAGATGATTTTGGTCCTCTGCAGCCGGCCTCGCGCCAATGCGCCAGCAACTACCTCAAATCCGGTCGTGTCCGGCAAATCAATGTCCACCACGACCAAACGGAATTCTTGCTCTTCAAGCAATCGTGAGGCGTCCCGGCCCAGATGGGCCACCGTGGGTTGGAATCCCCAGATTTCAAACATCAAACGGACCAACTCCGCCAACTCCACATTGTCCTCCAGTAACAACACCTGTAGCATCGGCGGGATTGCAGCCTTGGATTCCTTGGCGTCCGTGGAGTTGCCGGCTAAATCGGTAGATGGTGGTGGCACGCAAGTCTGTGTATTGTTCTTTGAGTTCATGATTGTTTCCTTCACTGAACTCAGAAACGTTCGCCGCTGCCTGTGACGAACTATTTTAGCTTTTCTACCGATTGTTTGCGTCAATCTGAAAACGCATTCAGAAGGAACTGGATTTCCTGTTCGACTTCCGCCGGATCGCACGTTTTTAGAATCTCGTGACGGAGCAATTTTTGATAGTATTCACGAAGGCGCTTTGCTGCTTGCCGCGTAGCCTCTTCACTCAGTTTCAATCGGTTGGCAGCGTCTCCATAACTAAAGTCGGCCCGGTCGACCATGAGGCTAGGTTTTAATTCCTCAAACAGCTCGCCCTTCCCTTTGGCCTGCATTTCCTCGCCTAGTAGCTCTAGGACTTGCTCCAGCAGCGTGACGGCCCAAGCCCGGTCATACATTTTCTCCGGCGTCTCCGCTGCCATAAGAGATTGAAATTTTTCATCGGCAGTTGCCCAGTCCAACGGAAGATGGTCCGCGCCGCCTCCGCGTTTCTGGCAACAAGTCCGCTTCCATTCATTGCGCGAATAATTTTTGAAACACGCGAGCAAGAAGGCCCGGAACCGTCCCTTCTTACTGTTCAGGTCCCGCAGAAAATTCGTCTGCAGAAACTGGCTGCTGAAGAAGCCTTGAACCAAATCCTTGGCATCGGCGTCCGCGTTGCCGCGATGGCGCGCGTAGGCGAATAAAGGAAGCCAATAACGAGAGCAAAGTTCATTCAACGCACTTTCGGCCCGGGACGATTGAGAATTTCCCGCATTAATTACGAGGCTCAAATGTGTGGTGGGGAAATAGTCCCGAGAAAACGACGTGGTCATGCGGCCCTTCGATAGGTTGCAGGCATATCTCGAAACGATTTTGACCCGTGGCCAAGATCACCCCAGCACAGCGCCGCTACCACGGCCCGTTTGAATTCGCGCATGTCCTGATAGCGACGCGCCACATCGTATGCGAGTGCTCTGAACAACACCGCATCCCACGACGAGTCAACTTTAGCCGTTTGAGAAGGCGGCGGCGGAAATAGACCCAACGGTCGTCCGCCGGTCAGCATTTCATATAAAACCACGCCGGCCGAATAAATGTCGGCCCTGTAATCGACTGCTTTCGGTTCCTCGACCTGTTCTGGAGCCATGTAATTCGGCGTGCCCATTCGCCAACTGTTCATGGTTTGCCACTTAGTGGATCCACCCCCGCCATTCAGCTTAGCAAGGCCAAAGTCGACAATCTTTAAAACGCCTTCTTTATCCACCAATAAGTTCTCCGGCTTAATGTCCCGATGGATGACGCCACTCTGATGGGTGTAGTGCAATCCATTGCACAATTGCAGAAAAAGTGTGAAGGCGTAAGACGGACTCAATGGACCGGATTTGTTCAGCATCTCGCGCAAGGTTCGGCCATCGACAAGATCCATTGTGAAATAGACGAAATCACCCGCTAATTCGAAATCGTGGACGGTAACTACATTCGGATGACTCAATTGTTTCAGCAATCGCGCCTCACGTTTAAAACGGTGAAAACGCTGGTTGATGGTGCCACCATCGGCGGCCGTCGACGGCATGACTTTCAACGCAACGAAGCGGTTTGGATTCCATTGCCACGCTTTATAGACCGCTCCCATTCCTCCTTGGCCAATTAATTTGATTGGTTCGACTCCATTTCCGTGCGTCGCTTGGGCAAGTAATTCAACCGAAGGCGGCCATAAAGTTTCGGTGTCCTCCGCCGGTCGCCCTTTCAATGCTTGTTTCAACAGACACTTTGGACACAAATCGGACACAACCACCGCGCCTCCAAAAACAAACCCGCATTGCGGACACTTTTTTGGGTTCACGTTTACTTTCCATATATAGCGCCCTTCGCCCATTGGTTAGGCCGCCGGTGCGGATGCAAGATAAGAGGCTACCGTTTGGCGGCTGAGACGGAGCTTGCGGGCGGCCTGCAAAGCTGAGCCAACCCTTTCGACAACGGCACACACATATGCGCGTTTGACTTCGGCAGCTGTTTCAATGACGCCAGCTGTGAGCTGGGTGAACGGGTTCTTTTCAGCTTTCACTCTGCCCTTCCAACGTCGCAAATGCTCGCTCAGGAGCTGCGGTGAAAATGGCTTTTGCAGAAAGCAGTCTGCGCCCGCCGCCATCGAATCGCCACGAGGGTCCAAGAACTGTTCACCACTGATCACTACAACCGGCAGAAGCGAATCGACTTCGTGGCAGGTCTGAAGAATTTTGAGGCCGGTGGATGGATCTTCCGGGGACGACTGGACTTTGTGGAGATCCCAATCCAGGACCACGAGTGAAACCTTGTGTTCGCGAATCAATGCACAGGCCTGCGAACTCGAGTTTGCTTCGACGATTTGAAATCCAGCATCGCGCAAATACTCCGCGAGCTGTCTGCGAAATGTGTCGTCGTCGTCAACGAGAAGGACGGTAAAATTAGTTGAAGGATCGCTAGCCGTTTTCATCTTCATCTCTGGTTAATTTCTTAGACATTTTAGCAACCTGCGTGCCAAGAAATGCAACACATGTGCCAAGTGCTGCAGCCGTAGTTAACACCCCCGAGAGCTAATGTTGGGAAAACAGACAAACGGCCCGCCGGGTTCCATTTGCCATGCGGCAGTAGAATAACCCGCAGTGGTTGATTCAGTGCCTCAGTGCGGTCCGATCAATCGCGTGCGAGCGCGCAAAATTATTTCCGGGGGGTGCATCGCCTTCGCGGCGGCCAAACCAATGCGATTTCCGTCGTTTTCACCAGCTTCAAGCCTACGCCGCGAAAGAGGGATGAGAGTTGGCGCATGGGGGGCGTGGCCTTAACCCCCGGGAAAGTCCGACATCGGCTAGATGTACTTCTTGGTTTAAGCGGACCCAAGTCGGAGTCGGCACGGTGGTTTAGAGGGGGAAAGTTTTATGCTCAGGTGCGGCGTCGCTTGAATCCGTCCCCTTGTGGTTACTTCGGTGATCTGAAACGCGAATGCCGATGCGGATCGATCCAGGTGCAACGATACCGTCAACGAATCTCCGGACCGTTACTCGACCGGATTGATTTGCACATTGAAGTTCCAGCAGTGGAATATCGCGATATCTCGAGCACGCGAGAGGAGGAAGCATCCGCGACAATTTGTGATCGAGTAGGAAAGGCACGGGAACGGCAACGGGCGCGTTTTCATTCTGACAGGAGGATCAATTGCAATGCGCGGATGGGCACACGCCAAATCAAACAACATTGTAAATTGGCGACGAATCACAGGAACTGATTCGTGTGGCTATGACCGAACTGAATCTCAGTGCCCGCGCGTACGATCGGATTCTGAAAGTCTCGCGAACGATCGCTGATCTGGAGGGGAACAAGAGTATCACCCCTGAGCACGTGAGCGAAGCGATCCAGTACCCGGACTTTCGATAGGACGCTCTGGGTCTGAGGACCCGGGAATGAATTTTGTAATCCCTCAATGCTCGCTGGAGCTATTTCCAGCCGCTGCCCCCGCCACATTCACCGAAGGTCTCGCGGTTCGTAGGGGGCTGCTGCGGCTGATTTTGCTTGTGACAAAAAAGCAAACCTGATAGGCGATTTACCCAAGTCGCCGTCGTGACAAAAGGACTTAATTCCAATCTCGCTGGCCCCCGTCAAATCAGCTTAGCCTTAGTCGGCGCGGCGGTATCGGCGCTGTTGCTACCCACCTCGTTTCATGGCGCCACACGGAACTCAAGCGAGCTCGACTCAAAGCCAGCTTTGACCATCAATGCATCTCAAAACGCGCGGCCTCGAGAACTGTCATTCGCAGACAGAGTTGCCTACCAATATGCGATCGAGGAAGCCTATTGGCGCCACCGGATCTGGCCCAAGGAAAATGGGGGGCCTAAACCGGCGCTCGATGCAACAATAACGGCAACGCAGGTTAGGCAAAAGGTTGAGAATTATCTGCGAAATTCGGAGCTTCTTGCGAATTACTGGCAGCAGCCGATTACGCCTAACCAACTTCAGGCGGAGATGGAACGGATGGCCCATCAGACCAAGCAGCCGGATCTATTGGCCGAGCTTTTTGCCGCATTGAATAACGATCCCGCACTGATTGCAGAGTGCCTTATCAGGCCAGTGTTAACAGAACGTCTGGTGCATGAGAACTACGCGCACGACGAAAGACACCATGGCGCCTTGAAGCGACGGGCTGAAAGTGACCTCCGTGCATATCCCAGTGTGAGCGAGATGAAACGGACCAGCGGCTCATACAGCGAAGTAAGGTGGATCAAGAGTGACACCGCGGACTCCGCGTCTGGAACGGATTCGGGAGCTGTGCGGATGACGACGATTCAATGGGAGAACAATATCCGAAATCTGGCGAAACAGTTCGAAAGTCAGGAAATTGCAGGACCATTACCGTGGTTACCTGAAGAATACCCGCCAAACGAACCGCAGGCTCCGATAGGCGGAGATGGGAATCCAAACGCAGTTGGTCTAGACGCTCTCGCCTGCATCAAAATTGGTGTTTTGAGTCCATTGGCGGAAACCGAGTCTCAATATCATGCCGCAGCAATACTGAAGAAGGACGAAGGCCAAGTAACGGTGGCCACAATTACATGGCTGAAGAAGCCGTTCGAGTCTTGGATGTCCACAGCATTGCCCAAAGTAAGCTATTCGGCGACTGAACTAAATGCGGCATACACATTGCCGCAAATCACTCCGTTATCCGCAAACTGCACACCTGACAGTTGGGCAGTGTCAGGCTATGCGCCCGAAATGCGTTACCTTCATACGGCAGTGTGGACTGGAAGTGAAATGATCATCTGGGGTGGTTATAACGGCCACAGCTTGAATACCGGAGGCAGGTACAATCCGAGCACTGACACCTGGTTAGGGGTCAGCAGTGGCGCTCCTGCTGTGCGCTTCGGTCATACCGCGGTGTGGACCGGCAGTGAGATGATTGTTTGGGGCGGGACGGACGATAGCTCAAACGAGCTGAACACTGGTGGAAGATACAGCCCAACTACAAACAGTTGGATTGCAACGAACACCAGCGGCGCGCCCAGTGCGCGCGCCGGCCACACGGCGATTTGGAATGGAAATAAAATGATCCTTTGGGGCGGGAGTGCCGGTTTCTATTTCAACAGTGGCGCGAGTTATGATCCCAACGCAGATAGTTGGGTAGCGACCAACATTGGCTCCGCGCCCACGGGTCGTTCTGGCCACACGGCAATCTGGACAGGCAATGAAATGATAGTCTGGGGCGGGTTTAATTTTGTTGGATACTTGAACAGCGGCGCCAGATACAATCCAAAGTTAGATAATTGGGTTGCGACCAACGCCGGTTCCGCGCCTCCCGTGCGCAGGAGCCACACGGCAGTCTGGACCGGCAGCGAAATGATCGCTTGGGGCGGATATGACGGCACTAACTATCTGAACAGTGGCGGGAGGTACAATCCGAACACGGATGGATGGGTCCCGACGAGCACCACCGGCGCCCCCAGCGGACGCAACTATCACACTGCAGTTTGGAGTGAAAGTGAAATGATCGCTTGGGGCGGATATGACGGCACTCACTATCTAAATAGTGGCGGCAGGTACAATCCCGTCACCGACAGTTGGCTTGTGATCAACCCCAGCGGTGCGCCTACCGGGCGCTTAGAGCACACTGCAATTTGGGTTGGCAGTGAGATGATCGTGTGGGGCGGGACGGCGTCAGCATCCCCCCAATACACTGGAGGGAAATACAACCCAAACACGGACAGTTGGGTTCCGACCAGCATTGGCGCACCTATTCCCGCGCGGGGGGCACGCAGCAGTCTGGACCGGAGCTGAAATGGTCGTGTGGGGTGGTTATGGCGATAACAGCTATTTGAACACCGGCGGAAGGGTACAGCCCGAGTACTGACGGGTGGTCACCGACTAGTACGATCGGCGCGCCCATTGCACGCTCGGGTCCCACAGGCCTTTGGACTGGTACAGAAATGATAGTCTGGGGTGGAATTGGCGGCGTCAACGGCGACCAGAACACTGGGGGTAAATACAATCCAACCTCAGACACTTGGACGGCCACGAGTAATGACAGTGCTCCCACACCACGTTACAGCCATACCGCAGTATGGACCGGTAGTGAAATGATCGTCTGGGGAGGGACTAGTGGACTGTTGCCCGATCAGAACACGGGCGGAAGATACAATCCTTTCACAGACAGCTGGGTTGCCACCAGCCTCAGCGGTACGCCCTCCGCCCGGGAAGGGCACACGGCAGTCTGGACTGGAAGCGAAATGATTGTCTGGGGCGGGTATGGTGGCACCCTTCAGAACAGCGGTGCGAAATACAGTCCGATCACCGACAGTTGGCTCGCGACCAATATCGTAGGCGCTCCATCGGCGCGACGGTATCACACCGCCATTTGGACTGGCATTGAAATGATCATCTGGGGCGGGGGCAACTCCAGCTATTTAAACAGTGGCGGCGGATACGATCCAAAGGCAGACCTTTGGGTTGCGACAAACATCGGAGGGGCGCCTGCGGCGCGCCAATTTCACACGGCGGTCTGGACTGGCGGTGAGATGATTGTCTGGGGTGGTTATGGCAGTAGCGGCGACGTAAGTACCGGAAGTCGATACAACCCAATCTCAGAGAGTTGGAATGCAACCACAATCACTAACGCACCTAGCTCACGTAATGGTCACACGGCAATTTCGACTGGCAGCGAGATGATTGTCTGGGGCGGAAGTAGCCTTGGATCCACAAGCACTGGTGGCAGATACTGTTTGGGCTCAAGCCCAACTCCTCCCCCCACGCCGAGTCCAACGCCGACGGCATGTCCAGGTTGCACACCGACACCGGCACCAACACCTACGCCAACCCCTACCGCCACGCCTACCCAAACACCCACCCCAACTCAAACACCCACAGCGACTCCGGGTTCTCCAGGTACTTTTTATGAGACCAGCAGCCTCGCGATAGCACGTTGTTATCACACCGCCACACTGTTATCTAACGGCGATCTGCTCGTCGCAGGAGGAATCCAACTCTCGATTTCAGGGAACACCTACCTCACGAGCGCAGAACTTTACAGCTCGGCGAATGGGACCTGGAGACAGACTGGCAGTCTTCATGTCCCTCGCGGATCTCACATCGCGACTTTGCTGCCTAACGGAAAAGTGCTTGTTGCTGGAGGATACAGTGGCTTCAATGATCTCGCCAGCGCGGAGCTGGACCGATCCAGTTAGTGAAACCTGGACCTCTACGGGTGGAACTCCATGACGGCCGCGATTCTGCCACGGCGACGCTGTTGCCCGATGGCAAAGTGCTCGTTGCAGCCGGTTTGGTGGGACCGGTCTTACCGGAAACGCTCTTGCGAGCGCGGAAGCTATACAATCCTGAGACTGGGACGTGGGCGACTACTGGCAGTCTGGGTGCCGCGCGCAATTCTCACACCGCGACTTTACTGTCCAATGGAAAGGTGCTCGTGGCAGGGGGCACTCGCCTTGGCGCAGGCTCTCCCGAGTGCGGAATTTTACGATCCGGCTAGCGGGATTTGGACGACAGACAGGTAGTCTCACAGATCCTCGCAGGTTTCACACAGCAGCATTGCTCCCTAACGGAACGGTGTTTGTTGTAGGAGGTGGCGCGCTCGCTAGGACCGGAGATCTATGACCCATTAACTAGCCTGTGGAAGGCGGGCGCGAGCGTTTCCTTTGCCCGCGGGAACCACACCATGACAACGTTCTTGACGATGGCCAGCCCCCGTTGCTGGAGGTCACCAAAACTTCGTCTTCCCCGCAATCGCTGAACTCTACGACCCGTCAACCGAATCACTGGTCAAGGAGCGGCGCTCTTCACACGCCGCGCAGCGCTTGCTCAGCCACCTGTTATGCCCAATGGCAATGTCCTGATCGTAGGAGGCTATGACGAAAACGACAGTGCTATCGCACACTTCGGAAGTTTATGTAGGACCTCCGGGATCTGCTACGCCAACCCCAGTGCCAACAATTCACTCCCACACCTACGGCTTCACCAACGCCCGGTGGCACACCGACAGTCTCTGGGAGACATCTCGACGCGCATCCAGGTGGGAACAGGTAACGATGTCTTGATTGCTGGATTTATCGTTAGCGGCACCCAACCCAAAAAGATCATTACTCGCGCAACCGGACCGTCGCTGCCATTCTCCGGGACCCTAGCTAATCCTTTTCTTGAGCTGCGTGATTCTTCTGGGACGCTGATCAAGTCCGATAACTACTGGCGAACCGGTGGCCAGGAACAAGAGATTGTGGATACCATGATCCCACCTACCAACGACCTCGAATCAGCTATTGGGAAACGCTGCCCGCGAACGGCGCGGCATATACCGCAATTGTCAGTGGGGTGAATAACGGGACCGGCGTCGGCTTGGTTGAGCTGTATGACCTTGACCAAACCGTCGATTCAAAGCTTGCCAACATTTCGACACGCGGGCTCGTTCAAACCGGCAACGACGTCATGATCGCCGGAACGATCGTTCTCGGCTCGGGTTTGCAGAACGTCCTCATCCGCGCGTCGGCCCTCCTTGCCGTTCCGGGAACGCTGGCCGATCCATACCTCGAACTGCGCGATTCATCCGGGAATTTGATTAGCTCCTGCGACAACTGGCACACCTGCGGCCAGGAAGCGGAAATCATAGCCACTGGCGCTCCGCCAACAAATGATGCTGAGGCGGCTATCCTGGCTACGTTGCCCGGCGGCACATCCGCTTACACAGCCATCGTCGGCGGAGTGAATAGCACGACAGGCGTTGCGCTGGTCGAGATCTACGCTCTCACGAACTGAATACGAGATTATTTCGTGCTCGGAATGCGGCGTCGCTTGAATCCCTGCCCTTGCGGTTATTTCGGTGATCTGAAACGCGAATGCCGATGCGGATCGATTGGCGATACACTCGATTATGAATCTGGATTTTCTTGCTTGCCTATCAAGATTGAATCAGATGTGATCATTTCTCCCCCTTCATGCCAATGAGAATGCGATCCGTCGCTGTTGGTATCTGTATCTGCGGCTTCAACTTGAATGCCGCCATACTTAGGTCACCACCACGGATGATCATGGACCGGGATCGCTGCGTGATGCCGTGGCCATCGCCAGCTCCGGGGATACAATTCAATTCGCGGCTGGCCTTAGCGGACAAACAATTGTCCTCACCAGCACCTACCTCGATATCACAAAGGACCTCACAATTGACGGCCCCGGTGCGCATCAATTAACCGTGACGCAGCACGCAACGCCGAGTAATCACGTCCTGTATATTAGTGCCAACCACAGCGTAACGATCAAAGGCTTGACTATCAGTGGAGGATCTCTTCCATATTCGGGCGGCGGAATTTTTAGGAAGGCCAAGGCAATTTGACCATCGTCAACAGCATCATTAACAACAATCAAGCTGGCGTGTTTGGCTTTGGTGGTGGCATTTATAATTACGGGGGGGCGTAACCATCAGCAATAGCACCTTGAGCGGCAACTCTGCAGGTCAGCGTGGCGGCGCGATCTATAACGCGGTCGGGACGGTGATCGTAGATCGTAGCACGATCAAAGGTAACTTGTCCTCGTTAGGTGGCGGCATTTACAATGCGGAATAATCATTTCGTTGAGTCTCAGTAATTCGACGTTGAGCGGTAATTCAGTGTTTAACGGAAATTTCGTCCTTTGAGGGAGGCAGCGGCATCTACAACGACAGGGAAAGCGCCTCCTTGAATAATTGCACGGTGACCGGCAACACTGCCGATCATGGCGGCGCCATCGTGAATGACGGTTCGAATCAAGGGGACGCAACGTTAACCATCTCTCACTGTACCCCTGAGCGCCAATTCGCCCTGTGGGTGTCTTAAACATGATTGGCACTGTTTCGATAGGGGACACAATCCTAAGCGCGGGCTCCGGGGAAACATCGAAAACCTTTCAGGTTCAGTCATTTCGTCTGGCTACAACTTGAGTAGTGATGATGGCGGCGGGTTGTTGAACGCGAATGGCGATCAGATCAACACCAATCCAATCCTTGGATCGCTCTTGGACAATGGCGGCTCGACCTTCACCCATAAGCTGCTTTCTGGCAGCCCGGCCATAAACGCGGCGGACCCGAACTTCACGCCACCACCTCAATACGATCAACGTGGGCCTGGTTTTGTACGGGTCTTCGATGGACGTATGGATATCGGGTCGTTTGAGGTTCAGCCCACACTCACGCCGACCCGGTTGCTCAACATCTCTACCCGGCTCCGTGTCCTGAACGGTGACAACGTAGGCATCGGAGGGTTCATTGTTAGCGGTAACGAACCAAAGAGGGTGCTCATCCGCGCTATTGGCCCATCGTTGACGAGTTTTGGAGTTCCCGATGCACTCGCTGATCCCGTGCTGGAGTTGATGGCCCAGGCGCATTTAGCACGATCACAAACGACAATTGGAGAGACATTCAGGAAGCTGAGATCGTAGCTACCGGCCTCGCGCCTACCGACAATTTGGAATCAGCCATCGTGGCGATGTTACCGCCCGGCGCTTACACCGCAGTCGTGCGCGGGAACAACGAGCGGAACTGGTGTCGGTTTGGTTGAAGCTTACGATCTGGATTCAGCAGCCGACGCGCAATTAGCGAACATCAGTACCCGCGGCTTCGTGGACACAGGAGAGAACGTGATGATTGGAGGCTTCATCCTGGGCAACGGAAGCACGAATACAAAGGTCTTGATCCGCGCAATCGGACCATCGTTGACGGCCGTTGGGGTTTCGAACGCGCTTGGCCGATCCCACACTCGAATTGCACGATGGTGATGGCGCCATTATGGAGCGAACGACAATTGGAGGGAGACTCAGCAAGCGGAGATTGAGGAAACCGGAATTCCTCCGAGTGATGATCGCGAATCGGCCATTGTGCAAACCCTCGCCCCCGGGCCTACACCGCGATTGTTCGGGGCAAGAATGATAGTCCGGGTGTCGCATTGGTGGAGGCATACCAACTCGCCCCAGCGTCGACACCGGTTGCCACTCCACCCTTTCCAACGGCAACGTCACCTTCCCTGGCACTGTCACCAACCATTAACTATCAGCTATTGGCATTCTTAGCGGGGCGGGAACCAGCGCCCGCGAGGGCTTTTACGAAATTTTGGGCCTCGGTGAGATTGCCTTCTGTGGCCGAGAGATAAATGCTTATCGCTTTCACTCGATCGCCCGCGGCTACGGCGCTAGCGATCTCCTCACGCTCTTCTGGTTTCAATTCTCGCTTCATTACAAAATGTAGGGGTTTCCCGCATCGTTGTTCTTCTTGCCGGACAGGAGATAATACGGGAACGCAACCGCTGCTGACGATGAAAATAGTCCCGCACCTCCTGCTCGTCTCGTTTTTTTTGTTCACAATGGTCTCGCTGCAGGAGGCACTGGCAGGCGAGTTGCGGGCCGAGGGGTTGTAGCGCCATCAACGCTACGCAGAATGTGCAGCACGCGTCGGCCACCGCATCCGGTTCACATTCGTTCACCGCGACCGGGGGAAGCATGGTCGCTGACTATCAATCTGTCACAAGAGGCGGTCGATGTGATCACCGCGGGGGGCAAAGAAGAACCGTTACCGAAAGGATTCGTGACCGCGGCGGATCGGGCAAAATTAATTGCCAAACAGCCGCCGCTTTACGGGTGGCCAGACGAGATCCTGGCCGGCCATTGAAGACGTCGTCGCACTATTCCACCGTCACGCGCGTGTCGCGAAATTCGCGCGGCACAGAACAGCGGTCTCAGGCGAAACCAGTAAAGCCAGCGCCCGCCATCAAAGTGGCGATTGCGGCTAAAGCAAAATCTCAGAACTGAGCGACAATCACTTGTCGTCCAGCTGGATAAGCCGGCAAGATTGTCGATGTAATCATAAGTTAGGCGGCGATCTCTCCGGTCCTAAACAAGATTTTCAATCAATAAATATGAACCGATTCACAACGACCGTCGGCCTGATACTCTTGATTGTTCCCCTCGCTCTGGCCCAAACGTCCGCGGCGCCTGCCCAAGCGGCGGCACGGCGCCGCCGCAGGACCCGCCCGCAAGCTTCTACTCCAAGAATACCCCGAAGGATCTGGTCGAGTTCGAGATGATGACGTGGCCGGAGGTCTACCGGGCCATCCATCACGAGGGCAAGACCACCGCCCTCTTTTACACGGGTGGCACCGAGAGTCGCGGCCCGCAGGACGTCAATGGCGGGCACAACATCATGGCGAAAGCGACGGTCAAGGCGATCGCCCTGAAGCTTGGCAACGCCCTTGCGATGCCCGTGCTGCCTTACACGCCTAACGACGCCAGCCGTCAGGTCACCGGCACAATCGGCCTGACACCCGACATCCTCGCGTTGGTGCTCGAACGAGTCTCCGAGGAGGCGATCATCACCGGCTTCAAGCACATCATCCTCATGGGCGATCACGGCGGTGGCCAACCGGCGGTGTATCAGCAGGTCGCGAAGAAGTTGGAGGACAAGTACGCCGCACTCGCACGGAATGAGAACCGGATCCAGGACGTGCACGTGTATTATTGCAACGATGTCTATGCCGCAGCACAAGCCGACTTCGACAAATTCCTCGTGTCGAAGAAACTCCCGACCAGTTCGCACGCCGGCATTTCCGATACGTCCACGATGATGTACCTGCAGGGTAAGTCCGGTGACTACACGCGCCTCGATCTTCTGCCCGTCGCGGTAACGGCCAGCGGTCCGGTACCATCCGGATGTCGACGGCGACGGCCGTCAGTCGAGTGTCGAGCTCGGCAAGATCGCCTTCGACATGAAGGTCGACTATGCGGTCCGGCAGATCAAGCAGTTGACCGCGGCAGGAAACTAAACCGAGCAAAAACTTGGCGAAATACACCTTCTGCCGTTGTCCGAAATGAATGCAATGATTGCCTCGGCCGGCTTTGAGACGCCGGTGTTGTTTCTCCAGACCGGTCTCATCCATGCTTGGTATGCTCAACGAACTTCAGCCGTCACCTAACCAATCACGCTAACGACGGGGCACGCACAACTCGCCGCGTATCTGTCTGTTCGATCGAAATTATCAGACCGGTGGCTGCTCCAGCTCTGCCCAGCGAGTGTAGAGGCGCGCTATTTCCTTCTTGGATTGTTCGAGTTCGTCGACCAGTTTTGGGACTTCTGCCGCACGGGTTACATAGAGATCCGGATTGTTTAGCTGAGCCTCGATCTCTTCCACGCGCGCTTCCGATTTTTGGATGACGTCTTCCATGCCTTCCAATTCCCGTTGCTCCTTGAAGGTGCGTTTTCGGCCTGACGCCACTTTTTTGGCTGGCAGCTTTCACCTCGGTGGGAGTGAATTTCTGCGAACGTTCCGCGCGCGCTTGTTTGTTCTCCAGGTAATAGGAAAAATTTCCAGGCGTCACGAAGACTCCGTCTTCCTCAAAGCCGACAATTTGATCGCAGATTCGATCCAGGAAAAACCGGTCGTGACTAACGACCAAGGCGCTCCCTTCGAAGTCGACCATTGCTTCCTCGAGCATCCGCAAGGCTCGCCAGATCCAGATCGTTGGTTGGTTCATCGAGCACGAGAATATTTCCGCCGCGCTTGAGCACTTTCGCGAGCATGAGGCGGGCTCGTTCGCCCCCGGAAAGGAGATCGACGCGCTCGTTTGCCCGGCTATCGGCAAACAAAAACCGGCGCAAATAACTGCGCACGCTCAGAGCCTGACCGCCAAAATAGACTGTGCCATCGGTATCCTCCACCTCCTCCATTACGGTGCCGCGACCGTCGAGCTGCATGCGCGATTGATCGATGTAATTGAAAACCACTTTCTTACCCACCTTCGCCGTCCCTTCATCAGGGAGGCGCGTTCCGAGACAGATTTGCAGCAGCGTTGTCTTCCCGACACCGTTGCGACCGACAACTCCGGTGCATTGTCCCGGGCCGGATCGACAATGTTAGTTTCCGGAACAACCAACGCGCAGCTTCGCCTTCTCCGACTCTGGCCCCGGCATTGACGAGTTCGATGCCGGTGTTGCCCATCTCCGGAGCGCGCGGGATGAGCAGATCCATTTCACGTTCTTCCGGCGGCGCTTCCAATCCCGCCACTTCGTAGAATGTGTCGAGGCGGTGTCGTGACTTTGATCGCTGCGCGCGCACACCGGCGCGGACGTATTCCAACTCAGCACGAATGAAACGCTGTCGGCGGCGCTCCGATTGTTCCGCGATCTGCTGTCGAATCGCTTTCGCTTCCAGGTAGGCCTTGTAATTGCCCGGATGCGAAAAGCAACGGCCGTCGGCCAACTCGATAATGCGCGTTGCAATGACGTCGAGAAAGTAGCGATCGTGCGTTACGAAAATAACGGCACCCGGAAAATTCCCGAGAAACTTTTCCAGCCACTGAATCGACTCCGAATCGAGATGGTTGGTTGGCTCATCGAGTAAGAGCAGGTCTGGCTGCGCCACCAGCGCACGACAAAGCGCGACGCGTCGTTTTTCACCGCCTGAGAGAGGACCGACGATGGCGTCTAGCGGAGGTGCAAACAACGCCGTTGCGATGGCCTTGAGACGCGCATCGAGCGTCCAACCATCGGCAAGTTCAATCTCGTGCTGCAATTCCGCCAGTTCGGCGTCGCTGCCTTCGCCTGCCTCGTAGCGCCGCAGCCACTCCATCAAATCCGCCGCGCCTGAACTAATATTTTCGCGAACGGTGGCGCTATTATTGAGTTCAAATTCCTGCGGAAGATAACCAACGCGCAATGCCCGGCGTCGCACCACCTCACCGCTATCGGGCCGTTGTCCACCGCTTAGAAGTTTCAGCAGCGTCGTCTTCCCTGACCCGTTCCGTCCGACGAGCCCAACCTTTTCGCCTGCCGCGACCGCCAGAGTTGCGCCAGCCAGTAATTGCTGGTGACCGTAGGCAACGCGCAGTTCGTTTGCTGATAAAAGGGCGGGCGTAGTGGCAGCCATCGACCAAGGTAGCATGGGACCTCAGGTTGTCTGACTCGCCCGCGAATCAAGCGAATGACCGGGTGCCGTCCGAGAGCAAAAACGAATTTATAGCCACGGAAAAACACGGATTAAAACACGGACTGAGAGATGTGTTTCCTTTTCGAGTTTAATCCTTGTTAATCCGTGGCCCAGAACTCCGAGATATGTGCCGAGATGGATTCGGAATCGACCCATTAAGGGTGATCATGGTAAAGAGAACCGTGCGCTATTTCATCGCAGCCATAGTTGCATGTGTCATAATTCGACAGGTCCCTAATCTCGCGGCCCAGGATCTTGAGCCACGGGCCTATAGCAATTCGCCGACTGGCCTCAATTTCGTCATCGTCGGTTACGGAGATGGCAAGGGGAGCGTGCTCACCGATCCGTCGCTGCCGATTGACAATGTGAGTAACGAATCCCGGTTTGGCGTTTTTGCCTACGCCACTACCTCAACGTCCTCGGCAAGTCAGCGAAGTTCGACATGATCATGCCCTATGGGTCGCTCGAAGCAAAGGGCCTCGTTTTTGGTTTGCCGCACGTGCGTCGCGTCACGGGTTTTGCCGATCCGGCGTTTCGTTTTTCGATGAACTTCATCGGCGCGCCCGCGCTGACCGCGGCGGAGTTCAAGAACTACCGTCAGGACCTCATCGTCGGTGCAAGCCTGCGCGTCACGGTGCCAGTCGGCCAATACGACGAAGATAAGTTGGTGAACATTGGTACTAACCGCTTCTCGCTAAAACCGGAGATAGGTTGTTCAAAAGCGTTTGGTCCATGGACGGTCGAGCTCGTGCCCGCGGTCACGCTCTACACGGATAACGACGATTTCTTCGGGGGCAAAACGCGCGAGGTGGCGCCGCTTTACTCTGTGCAAACCGGGCTTAGCTACACTTTCATTCCCGGGGCTGGTTGGCTCTTAGCGCCGGTTATTACAGAGGTGGACGCAGCACAGTCGATGATGTCGAACTCGATGATCGGCACGAAGGTGTGCGTTTTGGCGCGACACTCGCGATGCCGGTTAATCGTTATCACTCCGTGAAGCTCTATGGCATCACCGGATACAATGCGAATTACGCCCACGATTTCCGGGGCGTCGGTATCGCGTGGCAATACCGATGGGGCGGTGGTTACTGAGTGACGAACCGAACGGCAACAAGAGTGCCGACTCTTGAGACTGCGCCGGCAAAGCGAAGTGTCGACGGCGCTTTGAGCAGAAGCGAAGGGTTAAGGGAGAGCCGTGAATCTTATTCCGACAAGTCTGCGCGCCAAATGACGGGCAAAGATTTGCGATTATGCCTTGGGTGATTACATCGATTAGCAGCGGCCCAATCACGCTCTCACCAGCGGTATTCCGGCCTTCGCACATGCTACGGGCGAAACAGGCGCTGCGCTTGCCACCGCGGTCCCAAAGACACGCTGCTCGTCAGGTTTGACGTCTAAGGCATTGTCACGAGCAGCTGTGTGACGAGTTTCTTTTCGCCCTTGTTATACATTCGGAACTCGTTAGATCCCGGCTTGATGAAATCCGCCTCTTTTGAACCTTTGGATCCAGTCGCGAAAAGGGTTTCCGTGTCGCCGTCAAAATAGAAAATCTCGGCCTCTGCGTCGCTGCCGGTTTGCCAGATGATCGTTGTCTTGGCTGGCGCGTTGCCGGCAGGGACCGGATTGGGCGCCGCCCGGAGGACCGTGCCGACGTTTTCTTCTGCTCGAGCCACCGGTACCGCCGTTGGTTGGGCCGCCTTCGACTGGTCGGCTGATGGTGCCGAATCACGTCCGCACCCCACCAGAAGAAGCCGACAAAGGTAAGGCAAATAATCTTTCCAAGGGATTCGGGCAGTCAACGATCGATTCCTTTCAGTTTGCATGACTGCACTAAAGAACAGTCTCCGCGTGGCGCAACAAGTCCTTGGCCTCTGCTCTTTTTTGGGATGTCGGATTGACAGCGTGCTCGATTCACGGTTGAGAGTTAAGCCGTGAGCAGGATCCTGATTGCAGACGACCAGAGTGATGTGCTGGAGGCACTGCGCATCCTGCTCAAGGGCGAAGGGCACCAGACCGATGCGGTGAAGTCGATCGCAGGGATTTTCAGCGCGCTCGAGAAAACGGATTACACGCTGCTGATCATGGATCTTAATTACACCCGGGATACCACCTCGGGTCAGGAAGGTCTCGAGGTCATTCCTAAAATCCAGGCGCTCGATAATACCCTGCCAATCGTAGTCATGACCGCATGGGCCACGATTGATCTCGCAGTCGAGGCTATGAAACGCGGCGCGCGCGATTTCCTTCCGAAACCATGGGATAACGATCGGCTACTGACGATTGTCCGAACACAGATCGAGCTAGCCGGCGCCTTACGCAAAGGCCGCAGGCTCGAGGCGGCCAATCAACTTCTGCGCGGTAATGTTCCTAATCTGATTGCCGAATCACCGCGAATGCGTCCAGTTCTTGAAATCATTTCGCGAGTCGGACCGTCGGACGCGAATGTTCTGATCACAGGCGAGAACGGGACAGGGAAGGGACTGGTTGCCCAGGCTTTGCACGCGGTTTCGGCGCGCGCCTCGCACAGCATGATCACCGTGAACATGGGTGGACTTTCCGAAGGCATTTTCGAGAGCGAATTATTTGGCCATGTGAAGGGTGCGTTTACCGATGCGAAGACAGATCGGGCCGGCCGTTTCGAATTGGCCGATGAAAGCACGCTCTTCATGGATGAAATTGCCAACGTGCCGATGAATCAGCAGGCCAAGCTGCTGCGCGTGATCGAGACAGGCGAATTCGAGCGTGTTGGTTCATCAAAAACGTTGCGGGCAAATGTCCGAATCGTGTCGGCGACAAATGCGAGTCCTCACGAAGAAGTCGCTGCCGGTCGTTTCCGACAGGATTTACTTTTTCGGTTGAACACGATTGAGATCTCGCTGCCGCCGTTAAGGGAGCGCCGTGAAGACATCATGTTATTAGCGAATCATTTTCTCCGGCAACACGCCAAGCGTTATCGCAAGACTGTGACCGGATTTGAAGAGAAGGCGCGTGATCTTCTGATGCAACATCAGTATCCGGGAAATGTGCGGGAACTGGATCATGTTGTGGAACGGGCGGTCCTGATGACACAGGGAGCACAGGTGAAAGCGACTGATCTCGGCCTAACTAGTGGACGTGAAGATTCAACGCGTCTCGAGGATATGAGCCTCGAAGATGTGGAGTGTTTCCTGATCAAGAAAGCGCTCTCCCGATTTGATGGGAACGCGCGAAAAGCCGCGGAAGCACTGGGACTAAGCCGGAGCGCATTCTATCGCCGGTTGCAGCAATATGGCCTCTAGTCCCTGCCAATTGCCGACTGCTGATTGCCGATTGCGGATTGCGAGCGAATGAAGCGCGGTCCGAAAAGTCGGAGTCGCCTGACCCATGAAGGTCGATTGACCTGGTTGACCCTGGCCGCGGCGTTGCCGGCGGTGATTGTTGCTCTCTGCCTGCTTTGGTTTGGTGATCACAGCGCCAAAGTTCAATGGACGCTCACCCTTTTGATCGCCAGCTTCGGCCTTGGGTTCCTGATGAGCGCGCGCGAACACGTCGTTCGCCCGTTGCAAACGATGACCAACCTGTTAGCGGCTTTGCGCGAAGGCGATTATTCGATTCGCGCTCGCGGTGCGAAAGTGGACGATGCTCTCGGGGAAGCGTTGATGGAGATCAACGCGCTCGGGGAAACACTCCGTTTACAACGACTCGGCGCATTTGAAGCAACCGCGCTGCTTCGAACGATCATGGCTGAAATCGATGTCGCCGTCTTTACCTTCGACCCGGAACAACGTTTGCGATTGGTGAACCGCGCGGGCGAAGATCTTCTCGGACAGCCGATGGATAAATTACTGGGACGCCGTGCGCGCGATCTCGGACTCGAGGTATGTCTCGAAGCCAACCAGGACACGCCGCTGACGCTGACGTTCCCGGGTGGTTACGGTCGATGGGGCGTGCGAAGAAGTTCGTTCCGCGAACGTGGTTTACCGCACGAGCTCCTGGTCTTGACCGACTTGAGTCGAACGTTGCGGGAAGAGGAACGAAACGCGTGGCAACGCCTGGTCCGGGTCATCGGTCACGAAATGAACAACTCGCTCGCACCTATCAAGTCGATCGCCGGTAGTTTGGAGACATTAATTCGTCGGGATCCGCCACCGGCGGATTGGCGGGACGATGCCCGGAGTGGTCTGAATATCATTGCGACGCGGGCGGAATCACTCAGTCGTTTCATGCAAGCCTATGCTCGACTGGCTCGGCTTCCGCCTCCGCAAAAGGAAAATCTCAATCTCGGTGAACTGATTAAACGAGTGGCCAGCCTCGAAACACGATTGCCTGTTCGCGTGGTCGATGGGCCGGATGTGGTCGTCCACGCAGATGCGGCGCAACTGGAACAACTGCTGATTAACATTCTCCATAACGCGGCTGAAGCATCGCTTGAAACAAACGGAACGGTAACGACCGGTTGGCGTAGTTTGCCTGAATGCGCCGAAGTGTTTGTTCGCGACACGGGCCCGGGAATTATGAACCCGACAAATTTGTTCGTTCCGTTTTTTACGACTAAACCAGGCGGCTCCGGAATCGGCCTCGCCTTAAGTCGCCAGATTGCGGAGGCGCATAACGGGTCGCTGACGTTGATTAACCGTACCGGGCCCGGGTGCGAAGCGTTGCTAAGGTTACCGAGATAGCGCGGGCGTAATAAGCTAGCCGCTGCGGAAAGGACCTATGTGCCTAGTGGGGCCCATTACCGTCCCACTATCGGGACGTCGGAATCCCACTACCGAAGTATTTTCAGGGGGCCTCAATTTTTTCGCATTTCCTAAGTAGCTGTAAATGAGCTATTTATAACTTTGTTTTTAGTGTGGCATAGCCATTGCAATAGGGTCAGCCGACAACAAAAACAATTTGAATCCAAATGATGCCGATACTGCATCACACAGGAAGAAAGAAATATGAAACCCACAATCCAAATCGATCAAACAAGCCGCCGCGATCTCGGTGATCGCGAAATTCGGAAGGGCTCGTTGTTCCCTAAAACGGATTACGGCTTCCAAGCTGCATCAACCGGAACCAGCAGCGGGCGCTGTTTCAGCGTCCGTCGGCCATCATTCCGCGCGATCAGCGAAAATTATTTTCAAAACGAAGCGCGCCGCAATTTCGTCGGTGAAGCGATGTTGTTCCTGGTGATCGTTATGACCGCGGTCCTACCAATAATAAATAGCGCAAGCGTGCTGGCTCAAATGGTACGGTCCTTCGCTGGGATTCAATAAGGACAATCGACAAAATGTTAAAAAGCTCGGAAGCAAGAGTGGATACGACTATTGTGCGCCCAGTGGGATTTACGCCTACCGCCTCTGCCATGGATGTACCTCGGCCACATGTGGCCAAACAAAAACGCAAACGCCGCATCATGATTATCGGGGGCTCGGTCCTCGGACTGATCCTGGTGACGGTGGCCCTTTCCCGTCTTAAACCAGCAGTGCCGAGTGTTGATCGCTCGACTGTCTGGATTGATACGGTGAAACGAGGACCAATGGTGCGGCAGGTTCGCGGATTGGGAACGCTGGTTCCGGAACAGATTCGCTGGATTCAGGCAAGCACCGAAGGTCGCGTGGAAAAAATTATCGTCTGGCCGGGAACGCAGGTAGAGGCGGACACGGTTATTTTGGAGTTGAGCAGTCCTGAGCTTGAGCAAACGGCGAACGACGCGGAATCAAAGGCGAAAGCGGCTGAAGCGGAACTGACTACGTTACGGGCAACGCTGCAACGCGAACTGCTGGATCAGGAGTCGATCACGGCGCGTGTTCATTCCGAGTACGAACAGGCAAAAATGGAACGCCAGACTAACGATGCGCTGGCCAAGAACGGTCTGGTCTCAGAGTTGGTTTACAAGACGTCAAAGGTGAAAGAGGAAGAACTGGCCAACCGCGATGACATTGAGAAGAAGCGGCTGGCATTCTCCCAGAGCTCGATCGAACCACAAATTGCGTCTAAACAGGCGGCAGTCGATCAGGCCAAAGAACTGGCCAGATTAAAACTCGACCAGGTGTCGCAGCTGCATGTGAAAGCCGGTATGACTGGCGTGCTCCAGCAATTGCCAGTGCAGATTGGTCAACGAGTCAAAGTCTGGCGACAATCTCGCCCGGGTAGCAGATCCGACGAAGCTGAAAGCGCAGGTCAAAATCGCCGAAACGCAGGCGAAAGATATTTTGATCGATCAAAAAGCTTCGATCGATACTCGCAACGGTGTGGTCAGACGGCCATGTTATCCGGGTTGATCCCGCGGTTGAGCAGGGAACGGTTACGGTTGACGTCGCAATTGATGGCAATCTTCCGAAAGGCGCGCGGCCTGATCTAAGTGTTGACGGAACGATCGAGCTCGAACGGCTCGACAACGTCGTCTACGTCGGACGTCCCGCGTTCGGTCAGGAAAACAACACCGTAGGCATTTTCAAACTCGTCGCCGGCTCTTCCGAAGCGGTTCGGACTCCAGTGAAACTGGGCCGCAGCTCGGTGAATACCATTGAGATCGTGAATGGTCTCGAACCCGGCGATCAAGTCATTCTCTCCGACACCAGCTCGATGGATGCGCATGACCGCATTCGACTGAACTAAAACCTAACTACATCCCTTAGTCACTTCCCAAGTCAGCAATCAAAACCAACCCACATAAATATGGCAACCGAAACCATCAATGAACAACCCGCACGTGCCACCGGCGCGAACGGATCTAACACACTCATCCATCTCGACGGCGTCACGAAAGTGTTTCTGACCGACGAAGTGGAAACTCACGCGCTCTCCGGTATTCATCTCGATATCCGGATGGGCGAATACGTCTCGATCGCCGGACCATCCGGTTGCGGCAAATCGACGCTCCTCTCGATCCTTGGCCTGCTCGACACTCCGTCGGGCGGCAGCTATTCCCTGAAAGGAACCGAGGTCGCGAATCTTTCGTTCCCGGACCGGGCTCGTATTCGGAACCGCGAGATCGGGTTCATTTTCCAGAGCTTTAATCTGATCGGTGACCTGACCGTGTATGAGAACGTGGAACTTCCATTGACCTATCGTGGGATGGGTTCGTCGGATCGAAAAGGTTTTGTCCAGGAAGCGCTGGAGCGTGTCGGCATGGGACATCGCGCCAAGCATTTGCCGAGTCAGCTCTCCGGTGGACAACAGCAACGGGTCGCGGTCGCGCGGGCGCTTGCCGGCAAACCAGCCATCCTTCTCGCGGACGAACCGACGGGAAACCTCGATTCACGGAACGGCGAAGCGGTCATGGCGCTCCTGAAGGAATTGCATGATGGCGGCGCGACGATTTGCATGGTCACGCACGACCAACGTTTTGCGGAGCATGCCGATCGCACGGTCCATCTCTTCGACGGCAGAGTAGTCGAAGACCGCATGGCGGCTTGATAACCGCAACGCTGGCCCACTTTCCAGATATGTAAACGCAAGCCCAGAGGTCGATGTTACGAGATCTTAGATACGCCTGTCGGATGCTCGTAAAGACCCCTGGGTTTACGATCATCGCAGTTCTGGCAATCGCTCTCGGCATCGGCGCTTCGACGACGATGTTCTCGGCGATCAACGCCCTGCTCCTGCGTCCGATGCCATTGATCCAGGATCAGGAGCGACTTGTCTTTATCTCGGAATACTTCACCAAGTACCCTGAGCACAACGCAGGCAACGCATACCCCGATTACCTCGACTGGAAAAAACAAAACACCACATTCGAGGGAATCGGGGCGGTGCAGCAGGCGACCTTTATTCTTTCAGACGGAGACAAGCCCGAGCGATATCTGGGTGGCGATATTTCGGCGGATACTTTTACCTTTCTCGGTGTTCAACCCATTCTCGGTCGCAATTTTCGACCCGAGGAAGATGAGCTAGGTGCGTCGCCGGTTGCGTTGATCGGGTATGACGTCTGGCAAAAACATTTTGGCGGCGATCGATCGGTTGTCGGCAAGATCATCCCGATCAACGGCAAGCAGGCCACGATTGTTGGCGTCATGCCGAAAGGGTGGCGCTATCCTGAGATCTGCGACATCTGGATGCCATTGCAGATCGAGGAGAAAGATCATCCGCGTGGGAATTTTTTTCTGGATTGCATAGGCAAAGTTAAGAAAGGCGTTTCAATCGAACAGGCGCGAGCGGAGTTAGAGGCGATCAGCAACCGGATCGCGGCTGAGCATCCCGATACCAATAGTGGGTGCAGTGTTCATGTCTTGCCCTACAGGGAAGAGGCAGTGGCGAACTTAAAGACGCTGACGCTATTAGTTATGGGAGCGGTGCTCTTCGTTCATTTGATTGCCTGTGCGAACGTGGCCAATCTCTTACTCGCGCGCGGAGCGACCCGCGCGAAGGAAATTGGAATTCGTCTGGCGTTAGGCGCGAACCGGCGCCAGATCATTTGTCAATTGTTGGCCGAGAGTTTTGTCATTGGCTTGGCAGGAAGCGCGCTCGGATTGGTGTTTGCCGGTTGGGGAGTCGACCTGATGATCGCGGGTCTTCCCAGTGATGTTCCTTATTGGATTCGACTTGATTTTGACTGGCGCATTTTCACTTTCGCAGTCGGGATTGGGGTTCTCTCGAGTGTTCTGTTTGGTCTGATTCCCGCGCTCCAGTCCTCTCATCCACATTTGGTTGATGTGTTGAAAGAGGGCGGTCGAACGGGCGCCGGAGGAGTCAAAGGCCAGCAGATGCGGAATTCATTGGTGGTTGCCGAGGTTGCGCTCGCCGTTGTCCTCTTGATCGGTGCCGGATTGACGATGCGAAGCTTCATGAAGCTTCAAGAGACAGACACCGGAATAGATTCTTCAAACACACTGACTTTCAGGGTTGGTCTTCCCGAAGCGCAATTTCGCGAAATGGAAGCGCCTGCTCATTTCTTCGAGCAACTCATTCCAAGGCTGTCCCGCTTGCCCGGGGTAGAATCTGCGGCGGCGACTACTTCGCTTCCTTCGAGTGGTAACAGTGGCGTCAGCGCGGTCATCCTTGAAGGAGAGCCTGAACCCAAACAGCTTCAGGATGCGCGAATGATGCGGCCAGTAGTAATCACGCCAGGTTATTTGAAGACGGCGCGGATCCCGCTTGCGCGCGGCCGCGATTTCACGACGGACGACACGAAAGATGCACCGCGGGTTGCGTTGATCGATGAAGATTGCGCGCGGTTATGGTTCTCAAATCAGGACGCGATCGGTCGTCAACTACGCACAATCGACAAAGCGGGGGAGCCGCCGAAGTGGGCCACGATTGTGGGAATCGTTAAACCAGTCATTTACGATGAATTGATCAAGCGCAATCCTGTCCCGGCGGTTTATTTTCCGCAGGATCAGGTTTCAGAGCGCTTCATGTCGGTCATGATGCGGGTCAAAGGTGACCCGGCCAAGTTTACCAACATGGCGCGGACTACGGTTTTGGCGGTAAACAAGGATTTGCCGATCTATCGCGTCTTCACCATGGAAGAAGTAATCGCGCAGTCGTACTGGAGTCGAAAGTTTTTTGGGACGTTGTTTGGTGTTTTCGCCGGGCTCGCGCTTTTTCTGGCATCGTTAGGTATTTATGGAGTTATGGCTTATTCGGTTCGGCAGCGAACACAGGAGATTGGTGTCCGCATGGCGCTTGGGAGCGCAAGCAGGCGACGTGTTGCGCTTGGTCACTGGCCAGGGGGTTCGGCTAATTTTGGCAGGATTGGGGTTCGGGTTCATCGGGGCTTATTTCCTTACTCAGTTGTTGACCGGAAGCCTCCATGGAATTTCCGCGCACGATCCGCCGAGTTTTGTGTTGGTGCCGTTGATTTTGTTCCTGGTTGGTTTGCTGGCGTGCTATCTCCCGGCGCGATCCGCCACGCGCCTGGATCCAATGCAGGCGCTTCGATATGAATAACGAATCTCAAGCCATATGTTGAACGAACTTCGTTTTGCGTTCCGGATGCTTCTCAAGAATCCGGTTTTCACCATTGTCGCTGTTGCCACGATGGCTCTCGCCATTGGAGCGAACACCGCCGTGTTCAGTTTGATCAACGCGCTCTTGATTCGTCCGTTACCTTATCAGGAACCCCAGAATCTCGTCCTGCTCTGGGAGAAATTTCCCGCGCAAGGTCTCGAACGGATTCCGTGTTCGGCACCGGAGTACATGGATTACACTAAAGAGGTCCAGAGCATGGACGTTGCGGCGTTTGATTATATCGATCTTAATCTCACGGCTGGCGACATGCCGGAACGAATTTCCGGAGCTGTTGTTACGCCGAGTTTGTTTCCGGTTCTCGGCATTCAACCGATTCAGGGACGTGTTTTCAGCTCGACGGAGTTCGGTGAAGGTAATGACGGTGTTGTGGTGATTAGTGAACGGCTTTGGCAGCGCCGGTTTAGTCGCGATGGGGGATTGGTCGGGAAACAGATTCCGCTGAATGGTCGCAGCTTCACTGTTGTTGGAATCATGCCGTCAAAATTCGAGTTCCCGTTACCGTTGTTCAATGTGCAAGGCGGCACTTTTGGTCACCAAGTGGACATTTGGAAACCGATCGCGTTTAGCAAGGACGATCTCGAATCGCGCAGCTCCAGGAGTTTCGGCCTCGTCGGTCGCTTGCATAATGGAATGACGCTGGCCAAGGCGCAGGCAGAAGTAGATACCATTGTGGCAGGCTGGCGAGAGCGTTTCCCGGACAACTACGATAAGTCGTCTCCGTTCGGCGCGACCCTATATGATTTTCACGATCAAGTGGTCGGTGGAATGCGAGGTGCGTTATTGATTCTCCTCGGTGCCGTGGCGGTTGTTCTCCTCATCGCGTGCGCTAACCTAACTACTATGCTTCTGGCTCGAGCCGGAGCGCGCGAGCGCGAATTCGCGATTCGAGTTGCCCTTGGTGCAGGGCCCGGGCGTCTGTATTCGACAGACGTTATCCGAAAGTGTCCTGGTGGCATTGTTAGGCGGACTGACTGGTATGTTGCTCGGAATTTGGGCCCTCGATTTTCTGCGGACAATTGGTTCACAAACTGTTCCTCGCCTGGCCGAAGCGAATCTGGACTGGCAAGTCCTGGTCATTACGTTGTTGGTTTCCATCGGCACTGGGATTTTGTTCGGAGTTATTCCGGCGCTTTCCAGTGTGAAACCGCAATTGACGGAAGCATTGAAGGAGGGCGGTCGGGGTTCCACCGCGGGTATTCATCGCAATCGGGTTCGCAATGCGTTGGTCGTGGCGGAAGTGGCGCTCGCGTTGGTCTTGCTGGTTGGCGCAAGTCTGCTGCTCAAGAGTTTTGTTCGGTTGCAAAATGTTAATCCTGGTTTCGACCCATCGAATGTGCTGACGACCGAGATTTCACTTCCGGTCACGAAATACACCCGGGGCAAGCCGGTCTCAGATTTCTATGCGGAACTGGTTCGTCGGGTGCAATCGTTACCGGGTGTGGAAGCCGCGTCATTGACCTCCATTCTTCCGCTTAGTGGAAACAACAGTGACAGTTCCTTCGCCATTGAGGGACGTGACCCACTCAAGGAAACGGCCTTTCCGGACGAGGAAATCCGCACCGTTACGGCCGATTATTTTCAAGCGCTCTGAAGGTTCCGCTGCTCAAGGGGCGTTTCTTCGATGCAAGGGACGATGCGGCTGCTCCGGAAGTCGCCATCGTCAACCAGACCTTCGCAAGAAAATGGTTTCCAAACACGGACGTGGTTGGGAAACGCATCACATTCAGTGATACACGCAAACCGGACATCAAATGGGTGACTATCGTCGGTGTCGTGGGAGACATGCGTCATCGCGGTCTCGATCTGGAACCGAAGCCGGAATATTACCTGCCGCACGCGCAGAATCCTTATCGTGGAATGATTTTGACCATTCGGAGCAAGCAGGATCCGCGGTTGCTAGCGGAAAGCGTCCGTCGAGAGATCCGGCAAATGGATCCGGAAATTCCGGCAGCGAATGTTCGCACCCTTGAAACGGTGGCATCGGACTCGATTGCGCCGCGTCGTTTATCAGTGGTGCTGCTTGAACGCGTTTGCGATTATCGCGCTGATACTTTCGTCAGTAGGAATTTACGGGGTCATGTCGTTTTTGGTCGTTCAACGCACGCATGAAATCGGTGTGCGAATGGCGCTGGGGGCGCAAAGGCGTGACGTGTTAATGCTGATCCTTGGTCGCGCAGGGAAATTGGTTTTGTTCGGGGCAGTAATCGGTTTAATTTTGGCCGCGGTTGGGAGTCGCGCTTTAAGCGCCTTGCTTTATGAGGTTGGCGCGTTCGATTTGCCAACGTTTGCTGGAATGACGTTCGCGCTCGCGTTGGTTGCGCTTCTTGCCAGCTATGTTCCGGCACTGCGGGCTACGCGGGCTGATCCAATGATTGCGTTGGATCGCGGTTAGACATTCAATTACCGGATACTCACAACGAATTTACTTATGCCTAACCCATTGATCGAACTAAAACACGTCGAGCGTTTCTATCCTCTCGCCAAAGGCCAATTTTTTTATGTCCTGCGCGACATCAATCTGAAAATCGAGGAAGGCGATTTTGTTTCCATCATGGGGCCGTCCGGCGCAGGAAAATCGTCGCTGCTGCATGTCCTCGGGATGCACGATCACGCATGGAGCGGTGAATATTATTTGCACGAACAAGCGGTCCATCAGTTGAAGCCGAAGGCGAGAGCCACCTTACGTAACGAGCAGATTGGTTTCGTATTCCAGCAATACCATTTGCTGGATGATCTGACCGTATACGAGAACCTCGATATTCCGCTGTCGTATCGTCATTTGAACAAGTCCGACCGCGCCGCCAAAGTGGCCGATGCGCTCGATCGATTTCACATTGTCGGGAAAAAAGATCTTTATCCGCGTCAGCTTTCAGGTGGACAACAACAACTTGTAGGTGTTGCGCGCGCGATCATTTCGAACCCGAAATTGATTCTGGCCGATGAACCAACCGGTAATCTCCATTCATCGCAGGGGAAAGAGATCATGGAGTTGTTTAAGAAACTGAATGCGGAAGGGACGACGATTATTCAGGTCACCCATTCCGATGTGAACGCGGCTTTTGGCAACCGGGTCATTCAGCTGCGAGATGGGTTTATCGTTAACAACTGATTCTGAACAGGAAGGAAAAACACGATGCTTGCGGACCTGAGATATGCCATTCGAATGTTGCTGAAGAACCCGATGTTTTCGCTGGTCGCTCTAGCCACATTGGCTTTAGGCATTGGCGCCAACAGCGCTATTTTCAGTGTGGTCGATGCGATTCTGCTTCGACCGCTTTCTTTTCCGGACCCAGACCGCATCGTTATGATCTGGGGGAATTACTCCGATGATAGCAAGCCGACTCGCAACGTTCATTCCTTTCCAGATTTCGTAGATCTTCGGGATCAAAGCCAAAGCTTCTCTGGCATGGCGGCTTATACCCGCACCGCGGGCGCGCTTTCGTTGGCCGAGGACGCTCAATTTGTCGAAGGAAACGCGATTACCCCTGAAGTTTTTGATGCTCTTGGGGTCGTGCCGTTTCTCGGACGGGCTTTCACCCAAGAAGACGCCAAGGACCAGGGAGAACGTGTCATGGTTCTGACCTATCCGTTTTGGAAACGCGCTTTTGGTGGCGATTCGGGAATTGTGGGAAAGGAAGTAATGTTGTCGGCTCGAGCCTATCGGGTGATCGGTGTGATGCCGGCCGGATGGAAATTTCCGGTTGAAGCTGCTCACGTCGATTACTTACTACCTCTGCAGTACGTTGATCCCCCTTCGAATCTGGCCAATCGCGGATCACATTTTTTAAGCGTGGTAGGTCGATTGAAGTCAGGAGTAACGCAGCTTCAGGCGCAAACTGAACTGAGCACCATTGCCGGGCGACTTTCGAAACAGTATCCCGACACGAATATGAATTTCGTTTCGGTCCACCTCGTGACTCTCCATTCGGACGCAGTCGGTGATGTGCGAGCGGCCCTGTTTATTCTGATGGGCGCGGTGGCTTTGGTTCTGCTGATTGCGTGCGCGAATGTAGCCAACCTTTTGCTGGCTCGGGCGGCGTCGCGCGCGCGGGAAATGGCGATTCGTGCCGCCCTGGGCGCCGGCAGAACCCGGATCATTCGACAACTGCTTTGCGAAAGCATCGTCATCGCCTTCCTCGGTGGCATCGCCGGATTGATGTTGGCATCGTGGTGCATCGACTTGCTAGGTTCGACCGGATCGCAAGGGCTTCCCCACATTGGCCCGATTAGGATCAATCTTCAGGTCTGCGCTTTTACTTTTGTAATCGCAGCTGGTAGCACCATTTTCTTTGGTCTGATCCCAGCGTTGCAGGTTTCCAAACCGAGCGTGACGGAATCGCTTCAGCAAGGCTCGAAAGGCTCCACTGGCGGTGTGCATACAAACAAGCTGCGGGCGTTCTTGGTCATTTCTCAGGTTTCGCTGTCTCTGCTTTTGCTCTTGGGTGCGGGATTACTGATCAAGAGTTTCTTCAATCTTCAGGCGACTAATCCGGGTTTTGATCCTGAGCGACTGATGACGATGGAGTTAACCCTTCCCCGGGTGCGATACCCGGATGAGGCACAGCAAGTCCGCACCTTCGATGGAATAATGGAAAAGATCGCAGCCATCCGTGGAATTGAAGCGACTGGTGGCGCTAACCCGTTACCGTTGGGGGGAAATGACGGCAGTCGATCATTCATGGTGAGTGGTGCGGCGCCGCTACCTCTCGGGAATCATCCGGGCGCGGGCTATTTGGTTGTGAAACCTGATTATTTCCAGGCGATGCGAATTCCAGTGTTACGGGGGCGTGTCTTTAACAATGGAGACACAAAAGAGTCGCCGCTGGTCATTGCGATTAATGATTCGTTTGCTCGCAAACATTTTGCTGAACGGAATCCGATCGGCCAAGAGGTGATGGTTGATCGTGGTGAAGGAAAGGTGTCGGCCTGCCAGGTAATTGGTGTGGTGAGTGATTCGAGGCACGAGTCGCTGGCCAGTCCCGCCGAACCGGAAATGTATGTACCGTTGGCGCAGGATCCAACGCGCACTCTCGGCCTGGTGATGCGGGTGGCTTCGAACAGTCTTACGGGATTGCAATCGGAAGTGAAGCGCGCGGTCCACGAAGTCGACCCGGAGCTCTATGTGCCGACAATCGAACCAATTCAGACATTCCTTACCACTCAACTCGCGCAGCCTCGCTTCAATATGCTGCTCCTGGCCTTATTTGCGGGTGTAGCAATGATATTGGCTGCCATCGGCATCTATGGAGTGATCGCTTATAACGTTACACAAAGAACCCGCGAGATTGGAATTCGGATGGCGTTAGGAGCACAGCGGACAGACATGCTTCAGATGATCCTTCGCCAGAGTATGATGCTCGTGGCGATTGGATTGGCTACCGGATTTTTTGTCTCACTGGCGACCGCGCGTGTGCTGGCGACGCTGCTCTATGGCGTCACGGCTACGGATGTCTCCACCTACGCCATAGTCATTCTACTATTGGGTGGAACAGCGCTACTGGCCAGTTTTCTGCCTGCGCGACGGGCGATGAAAGTTGATCCGATGGTAGCGCTGCGGCACGACTAGCTGCGCCGTTCGGGTAACCGGTTTGACATGCGATAATGTCCCTAACTAGCAGAACAGTTGCGTCCAGTCATCACCGGAATACTGCTTGCCACCCATTTGCTTGGAGCGGAGCCGGATGAAGAATCGGTCGAGCAGAAATATTCGGTCAACGCGGACGCGACTCTTAGTATTCAGAACAACGATGGTGCGGTTCGCGTTTACGGCGGCAACGTTTCCGAGGTCACGATCCAAGCGCTCAAGCGAGCGTACGGTGAAGATCGATTGAAGCAGATCGCGGTCGAGTTAAAAGGCTCGCCGGACAAGGTCGATGTGCAAACGAGAATGTCGGGAGATTTTTCTGGCACGGTTGATTACACCATTATCGTGCCGAACACGATTCGGATCATTCGGCTCGATCTTAAGAATGGTGAGGTGTTAATCGAAGGACTGCGCGGAGGAAGAGTGACATCGCACGTGGGTGACGGATGGCTGGTGGCGAGAAATTCCTTTGGGGACATGGATCTTAACCTCAGGAATGGCCGGCTGGAGGTGGTCTACGATTTCTGGGAGACGCTTCCTTTTCAAGCGAAACTAACGAGTCCGGAAGGCGATATTCGGACCTATTTTCCGCCGGAAGCATTTATCAACATCGTCGCTAGAACCGCGTCCGGTCGAATATTGAATTGGTTGGGTAAGGAGGAAAACGATCCGCGAAAGCCGGTTCGGGCCCTGGAATTTGCGATTGGGGCCACGCCATCGACCAAGTTTGAGATGACATCCACGACTGGGGATATCCGTATTAAAAAGGCTTATTAAGGCCACGGATGTGTACCCGCCTCCGCTAAGACTACGGCGTGACGGGCGAATTAGACCCGGACTGTGAGGGCAAGTAGCCAAAGAATGACACCCTCAATTAATCGTTGTCTCCAAGAGCTTACTTCGCGCAAGATGAGGCATGCCTTCATTCGACATCGTTTCGGAAGTAGACGCGCAGGAAATTGATAACGCGATCAATCAGGCGCGGAAGGAACTGGCTACTCGGTTCGATTTCAAAGGAAGCGTTGCTGAGATCGTAGCTGAGAAAGATAAGATAACTCTCACGGCTGAGGACGCGTCCCGCTTGAAAGGGTTGCGCGAAATTGTAATCGGAAAGTTCGGCAAACGCGGCGTTGACCTGCGTAACATCGAGCAAGTGGATCCGGCTATTTCGCCGCTCGGCCATGCCCGTCAGGAACTGAAGATCCAGCAAGGTCTCGAAGGAGACAAAGCCAAGGAAATTATTCTCGCGATCAAATCGCAGAATTTCAAAGTGCAAAGCCAGTTGCAGGATCGTCAGATCCGCGTCACTGGAAAAAAGAGGGACGATTTACAAGCGGTAATTCAGTTTGTGAAGAGCCGTGACTTTGGAGTGGCGACGTCTTTCAAGAATTTCCGGGACTGATCCGCAGATTTCACAGATTAACGCAGATTAGATTACTTGAGGTCTTGCTTCTTTCGGCCCATTCCTCCCAAGAAATCTGCGCGAATCTGCGCGTTCACTGATGATCATTCAGCTTACTTCTACCCGCCTTGCAGGGGCGGCATGATTGAGATCTGATCATCCGGTTTCAACACATAGTCGCGCTCGACAAACTCGAGTCCCGCAGCGACGAGAATACTCTTGTCCCAAGTCCGGAGAGAAGGCTGGTTGGAATAAAGAGTGTCGAGAAGGTCGGTTGCAGTGGTATCGACCGGAACTTCGATCTCCATTTCGGAAACACCCATTACGTCACGGATCCGCGAAAAAAATTGTAACCGCACTTTCATGATTCGGTTTCCGTGATCAGATCTTTTCGCAAGACGCCAACGCAGCGAAGATTGCGATATCGTTCCATATAATCGAGTCCATATCCGACCACGAATTCATCGGCGATGTTGAACCCAACGTAATCGGCTGTGATTTGGCGCGGTGTAGTTTTGGTTTTTTCCAACAAAACACATGTGCGAATGCTCGCGGGCGTAGCAGTTCCAATTCTTTCGCCCACCGCGGCCAGTGTCATTCCGCTGTCGAGGATATCATCAAGGATCAAGACGTGGCGGTTCTTCAAGTCCGGCAAATTGATCTGCCCTATGACTGGATCATTCGCCGGCTTTGTTCCACCGTGATAGCTGGCGGCATTCAGGCAATCGAGGCGAAGAGGAAGTGGAATGCGACGCAGAAGATCAGCCGCAAAGATGAGGCTGCCGTTGAGAATCGCGATAACGGTCAGTTCGCGGCCCTGATAATCGCGGGTGATAGTCGGCAGCGATCTCATCGAGCCGTTGTTGGATGGTGGTTTCGTCGAAAAGTATGCGTTCGAGATCGCGCTGCATTGTTTGAATTGATTATCAGTGATCGGTCGCCGACGGCGAAGCGAAAACTGTCGAATTAGGACACAGATTGCGCTTATTAGGCGAATGATACGGATTCACCACGAATCGATTGCCGTCCGAACCAAGGGCAAAGGGACGTATGAAATTACCGATCAAATCGGAAAGGCTGTCCAAAATAGCGGAATCGCCGCCGGAACGGTAACCGTGTTTGTTCAGCACACGAGTTGCAGCCTGATCATAATGGAGAACGCGGATTCAACCGCGCGCCATGATCTGGAAGAATATTTCGACAGGCTCGTGCCTGAAAACGCCTCCTATTTTGAACATGACGCCGAAGGCCCCGACGATATGCCTTCCCACATTCGGATGGTTCTGACACGGACCAGTGAAGTTATTCCGGTCTCGAACAAACGGATGCAACTCGGGACCTGGCAGGGCATTTTTCTATTCGAACACCGGAGAGCCCCGCATCAGCGGAAGATTGTGATTACAATCGTCGGCGAATAAGTGGTGTCGATTCCAATTTATTTGTAGATCGCATCTACCAAACGCAACGATCTTTCAGTAGGCAAGAGCGATTGCTCCATTTGGTTCATTACGTAGGCGAAAGAGATCCTGTTCTCAGGATCAGCGAATGCGTGGCTACCGCCGGCGCCGGGGTGACCGAACGCGAGAGGGGATGGACCGAAAAGTCGGCGCAGGGTGTCCGGGGGGTCTTTCATAAAGCCAGCCGAGAATGCTGTGGGAATCTGAAAGACGCGGTCCATCCCGGATGCGAGGGTCGTAGTCATTTGCGCGATGGTTTCCCGAGTGAAAAAGCGACGTCCATCAAGTTCTCCATTGTTTGCCAGCATTGCGTAGAACTTTGCCAATGACGTGGCGTTGCCGATTCCACCGAAAGAAACAAAGGACAGAGCACGAACATCCGGATCATTCATGCCACTAACGGAATTAAGGCCGTGGGGCGAGGTGAACACTTTCCGCACGAGCGTGCCTGATGTGAGTAGATCCGCGTAAAATTGTTTGGGTTCAGGTGGTTTTCCAACCTTCGCTGCATTAATCGTTGCGACTCGAGTATTTTCCGATTTCGGTAGGCCGATCCAGATATCGAGTTTCAGTGGATCGGCGAAAACTTCTCGCCAGTATTCGCCAATCGTAATCCCGCTAATCCGGCGCATCAGTTCGTCGAGCAAGAAACCAAAGGTGCGAGCGTGATAACCGTGTGCGGTTCCTGGTGGCCAGAGTGGAGGCTGCTTTTCGATTGCGGCGATGACTGCAGAATAATCGAGGACGTCGACAGGCGTATCCAATGCGCAAAGACCAGCCTGATGGGAAAGCAATTGGCCGATGGTGATTTCGTTCTTGCCGGCCTGAGCGAATTCCGGCCAGAACTCAGCAACGGGACGGGTTAACGCGATTTTGCGTTCTTGCAAGAGATGCAGGAGACAGGCGCTGCCCAGACCCTTGGTAGCAGACCAGAAAAGGACAATCGTGTCGGGCGTCCAGGGCGACTCGCGTTTCGCATCGCGATACCCGCCGTGAAGTTCGAGGATCGACTTTCCATTTTGCCAGATCGAAACGGCGGCGCCGAGTTCGCCGAACCGGGAAAAGTTTTCTTCGAATAATTGAGCGAGGTGCTTGAGTTGCACCGGTCGAGCTTAGAGCAGGCGGCAGTGATTTGAAACCAGATCTGGTCTTTTCGCGATGGAATTAACGCCCCGCTTTTGGCCACGGATTGACACGGATTTTGGGCAACGCGTCCGTTAGCTAATTGGCGCGTCACTTAGTAGCATTGCCTTCTCTTGAACGGCCCACAGGGCCGTGGCTACAACAATCCGTGTTTAAGCCTGAGTTTCGGAATCAGATCAGAACGCCGCGAAGGCACTTGAGGTCGGGATCTTTCTTGGCCAGTTCGCGGAACGTGCTGTCCATTTGAAAGCTGATCCGCAGATTTTCCTGCGCATCATCAACGTTGCCCAGGAGCGCGTCATAACAACCCATGTTGTAATAATAGATAGGTTCTTTCAGCAGCGCGACCGGCCCTGTGGTCAGAATTTTTTTTGCTTCAGCCGTTTTTCCCAATTGATGCAGACAAAATCCCGCATGTAGAAATCCGGCTCCCGCATCCGGTGCGGCCCGGCATAGCTTTCGGCTAACTCGGAGAGCGAGGGCCCACTTCTTTTCCCGCATCAAATGATGGAGACGAAGTTGCAATACTTCCGGTCGATTCTGAAAGCGGAGATCAATCGCATCCAACTCCGCAATAGATTCGCGGGTCATGCCTAGTTCTGCGTAGCCGCAGGCTGCTTGCAAGTTCTTCTCGAATTGCACGTCCTCCTGCCTTAGCAAATAGGGTGCCCGCTCCCGAAAGCGCTGATCTGGCGGCTATTTTGCGAGGAGATTTTCGAGCTCGGTCAGGCGTCTATCGAACAGCCGCAAAGCACTTTGGATTGGAGCGGGCGTCTTCATATCGACACCAGCCGACTCCAAAGTTTCCAAGGGAAATTTGGCACCGCCTGATTTCAAGAAACCAAGATAGGCTTCGACGCTACCGGGAACTCCGGAGAGAACACGTTCGGCCAAGGCGACTGCAGCGGAAATACCGGTGGCGTATTTATAAACGTAGAATGCGCTGTAAAAATGCGGAATACGTAAACACTCGAGATCGAGTTCTTCGTCCAACACGACGTCTTGGCCGAAGTATGCGTCGAGGAGGTTGTGATATTCCGATCTGAAGACATCGAGCGTTAACGCATCTCCACGTTCTTCAATTGCGTGGATCACTTTTTCAAATTCGGCAAACATGGTCTGACGAAAGAGCGTTCCGCGCAGATCATCGATTTGGCGGTTGATGATGTAAGCGCGCATTTTTGGATCGGTCGTTTTCTCGAGGAGATAATGAGTAAGCAACTCTTCGTTAAACGTTGAAGCGACCTCTGCCAGAAAGATCGGGTAATCGTAATCTTGAAACGTCTGCGATCGCTGCGCGAACCAGGTATGCATGGAATGCCCGGCCTCATGGGCCAGTGTGTAGACGTCCGAAAAGACGTCGTTCTTGTAATTCATCAGGATGTAGGGTGGCGCGCCGAAACTGCCGGACGAAAACGCACCGCTGCGTTTTCCTTTCGTTTCGTATCGATCGCACCAACGCCCACGTAATCCTTCCGAGAGCGGCGTGGTGTATTCCGCTCCCAGGGGAGCCACCGCCGCAAGCACATCGTCGATGGCTTGATCGAACGTGATATTCGACTCAATCTCTGCCACGAGCGGAACGTATGTGTCGTATTGGTGAAGCTCGTCCACGCCGAGAACGCGTCGTCGCAACTCGAAATACCGAAATAGCGGGGCGACATTTTCTCGAACTGTTGAAATGAGATTCTCGTAAACCAGCACGGGCACATCATCACGGAAGAGCGAAGCGTCGAGCGCCGAGGGATAATTCCTGGCGCGTGCGCGGAAAACGTCCGCTTTCACTGAGTAGGCAAGCGAGGAAGCGAGCGTAAACTGGTGGTCTCTAAATTCCTGGTAGAACTGGTGAAATGCCTGTTTGCGGACCTCTCGATTCCTCTTCACCAAGAACGAGCTGTAGGAACTTTGGGTCAGCGGTTTTCCATCTCCGTTGTCATCAGTCAAAATGCCGAACTTCATGTCGACATCGGTCAGTTGAGAAAAGAGATCATCGTATCCATCTAGTGAAGAACTTCCGAGCGCGAGGAGGCGTTCTTCCGGCTCGGACAAGACATGCGGTTTCATCCGCCGAATTTTCTTAAGCGCGGTGTTCCATTCCTCTAAGACCTGGTCTCGGAGGAACTGCGCGAACTTTTCGTCAGCAATGGCTTGAATTTCAGGGCCGAGGAAGGAGGAGACCTCGCTGACTTTCGTGAGCAGGTTTTGCAGTTGCCCCATTCGGGCAAGGTATTCGGGATTGGCGCCGTCCTCGGACAACTGAAGCGACGCGTAGTGGTAAACACGTTCGATTGCTTGATCGAGCGATTTTTCGAAGTTGAGGCAACCGGCCAACGCGTCAGCCGATTCAGCGAGGCGGCCCTTCCATTCGGTCATTTTCGGGTAGGTCTTCTGAATCCAGTTCAGTTCCTCACTCCATTTGTCTGGATTACCAAAGAGATGGGTCAGATCCCATTTGTCGGAGTCGGGGAGATCAGCGCGGGTAAGGATTTTCGATTCAGTCATGTTGTTCAATTAGGTTACGCATAGCCGGATGCCTGGCTATTGATCGCATTGCTTTTCCTAGCAATCTATTTCCCGGCGGAATTCTGTGCCATGGAGAAGCGCCTGATGGATGTGGCAACGGGATCAGATCAAAAGCAACACGACTGCGTTGAGACTTGAAAGATCGGCCAATGACTTCAGTCAATTTCTCGAACTCGATGAATTGAGCGATGGCGAGTTTTCCAATCGGAATGAGTAGGGTAGGCCGCAAGAGTTTGATTTCTTCGTTCAGCCATGAAGCGCAATTTTCAATTTCAATTGGGGAAGGAACGCGATCGCCGCCTGTTGCAGTCTTGCCTGGAAAACAACGGCAAACTGCCGCGAAATAAATCTTCGATCGAACCTCGGGTTCGTTTAGTCCGCAAAATTTTTCGAACCATCCGAAGAGAGTGCGTCCAGCAGTCCATGCGAACGGTCTTCCCAGAATGGGCTCCTTTGTTCCGGGCGCCTGGCCAATCAACATTACCCGGCTCACAACCGGTCCGCCGGACACTGGTGGCGGGTGCATGCGCGGACAACGCCGGCACAGCCGTAACCGGGCGACATGGTCATCCAGCAATCGTTGTCGGGCCGATATTGCCACACTTCGTTGGCTCATCGACGGAAAAACGCGAAAATAAGAGTAAGCAAAACGCTAACGATTATGCAGGTGACAACCGGGAAGTAAAAAACGGAATTGCCTCGTTCGATTCGAATGTCCCCCGGCAATCGCCCAAGCCAGCTTGATCCAAATCCACTCCAAAGCGCAATACCAAGAACGACGATCAGTCCACCAAATAGGACGAGCATTTTTCCGAGTTCGCGCATCCTGAAAGTTAAACCAGGAAACATAACTTGTGAACGGACAGGATTCCGCATGGCAGGCAGCGTCTGCTTACTAATTGAAGGTTCCCGAAATCTGGAATTTGCACAGATGCCCCGGCACGCAGAACTTCGCAGAACCAATGGCTGTGCAATTTCGAGATTATTACGAGACACTTGGGGTGTCGAAAACCGCGAGCGATGATGAAATTCGCAAGGCGTTTCGCAAGCTCGCGCGCAAATACCACCCGGACGTCAATAAAGACAAGGCGGCTGCAGAAGAGAAATTCAAACAACTCAATGAAGCGTACGAGGTTCTCGGTGATCCCGAGAAACGCAAACAATACGATGAACTTGGGGCAAATTGGAATCAGCAAGGAGGATTTCAACCGCCACCGGGATGGGGAGCGCAAAAGCAGCCGGGCGGAGGTTTTTATCGCTACCCAAGTGGCGATGGTGGAGCGGAATTCGAATTCGGTGGGACCGGGTTCAGTGATTTCTTCGAAGCTTTCTTTGGGGGCAGTCGACGAGGATTTCGTGGCGGCGATTTTGGGCGATCATCTGAAGCGGAGCGGGGGAGTGATGTCGAGGCCGATATCATGGTCACTCTGGAGGAAGCGCTTCATGGATCGAAGCGAACCGTTTCGTTGCGCCGCAGCGGTGCGAACAAGGTCGAGAAATATCAGGTCAAAATCCCAAAAGGCGTGCACGAAGGCCAACGTATACGGTTGGCCGGTCAAGGGGAAGCCGGCGCCGGTGGCGGGAAGAGTGGCGATCTTTTCCTGCGAGTTCGATTGGCACGACATCCTGAGTTTACCGTCGAAGGAAGCGATCTGATCCACGAGGAAAGAGTTCAGCCATGGCAGGCTGCTCTGGGTTGTGAACTCGAAGTGCCAACTCTCGAACGCGCCGTGCGATTAAAGGTGCCTGCAGGAACTCAATCCGGCCAACGCTTCCGTTTGCGCGGTCACGGACTTCCGTCGGCGAATGGTGCACGAGGTGATCTATTCGTTCTTCTGCAGATTCAGATTCCGAAGAAATTGACTGACCGAGAGCGTGAGCTTTGGAATCAGCTCGCGGAGCTTTACAAAGGATAGCTGGCGCCAGCCATAGGTCGGGTGCGCGTTTGGCGTCGCGCAGAGGAAACCGGCGGACCGCGGCCGCACTCCAAACGTAAGCGAATGGTCGACTAAATTGATAACAGCTTTGGCTCGACAGTTGGCTGCTCCGAAGATTAGAAGCGCTCTAAATGAAAATCTCGCTCGGAACGGATCACGCAGGTTTCCGCTACAAGGAAAAGGTCAAAGAACTTCTCGGCCAGCTTGGTCATGAAGTGGTGGATTTTGGAACGACCAATGAGGAATCAGTCGACTATCCATTGTTTATTCGGCCTGCTGCGGAAGCCGTTGCCAGGGGAGAATGCGATCGCGGGATTGTCTTTGGCGGTTCAGGAAACGGGGAAGCGATGGCAGCGAACAAGGTGCGAGGCGTGCGTTGTGCGCTTTGTTGGAATGAAGAAGTCGCGCGTCTTTCACGGCAGCATAATGATGCGAATGTGCTTTCGCTCGGACAACGTGTAATCCCTGAGGACACTGCGATGGCGGTTGTAAAAGTTTGGTTAGCGACCGGCTTTGAAGGCGGTCGTCATATAAAGAGGATCGCTGAATTGGAACCTTAGTAATCGGTCAAAAACACCGATCGAGCGCAACAGCAATAACGAAAATGGCGCTTACAATCGCGTTACTCTGAAAGAACGCGCGATTGACTCCGGTTAGATCAAGTTTTCGCGCGCTGTGGTGCTCGTAGATGAGTGCCCCAGCCACCAGTGGCATGGCTGAGTAATATATAGTTCCCAATTGCGCCGCGATCCCGAATAGCACGAGCGCAAGGAACATTAAAAGGTGAAGCAAATGCGCCAATCGCAAGCTCCGGGCGATACCTATCCGCACCACAATTGAGTGCAACCCTTCCCTGCGATCAAAATCTACGTCCTGGGTTGCGTAAATAATGTCGAACCCAGCCACCCAACAGACTACGCCCGCACCAAGAACGAGTGGAGCAAGGTCGAGATGCCCGGTTTGCGCTATCCAAGCTCCGGCCGGCGCCGCCGCCAAGGCCAGGCCTAGAAAGAGATGGGTCGCGCTAGTGAATCGTTTCGTGAGCGAATAAGAAAAGATAAGCAAGAGTGCAACGGGAGCGAGGTAACCAGTCATCTTGTTAATCGCAACACTAGCCAAGAGAAATCCCAGCGTGCTTATGACAAGACAGACCAAGGCGACTGACTTGTTGATTAAGCGGTGCCGGCCTTCTGTTCGCGGATTTCGTTGATCGATTGACCAGTCGCTCAAGCGATTAAAAAGCATGGCTGCGGTTCGGGCGAGAACCATGCAAATCAGGACGAGCAACAATGTGCGCATCGTTGGCCGGCCGTTCGCTGCGACCAGAAGTGCACCCAAGGCAAACGGAAGCGCAAAGATTGTATGCGAAAAACGAATCAGCTCCAGGAACCGCACAATCGTATTGCGTTGCGCCGACGGATCGCTGGTTTCAACGGCCATTGTTGTTACGTGACTATTGATAATCGAGGAGTTGTTCAACACGGGCTCTCGCCTTTTTGAGGATCGGTGTCCCGTGGGCAAAAAACATTCGTTCAAACGAATAGTCGAGTAGCTTGCGTAAGGATTGGCGCAACTGTTTGGCGTTGGTGCAATATTTCGCCGGAAGGATCCCGAACCCATGAGGTTCGAAATTGATCAAGGCATCGCCGAAAACCACGGTCCCGCCATGGTCAGGGCAGTGTAGAGCAATTTCTCCGAGTGGGCCTCCATCTAGAGTGATCGCGACGAGGGTTCCGGCTAGCTGTTGATTGTCACGGACTGCAATAGAGCGGGGGAAGTCAAAATCGGCGATCAGACTGCCGTGTAGGTAAATAGAAGTCGAGAGAGCATTAGCGAAGTCAGTGGCTGCGCGGAAATGATTGGTATTGGTGACGCAAACTCCTGCGATCTTCTGAGTTGTTATGAGTTGATCGAATATTGGAGGGGCGAGGGGGATCGGATCGATAAGGAAGAGGTCATTGGCGGTTTGAATGGCTGTGGAGCACAGGTCAGCTTTGGTTTGAGAATCGTATGCTTGCCAAAAGGAGACGCCGACAGCGGCTTGGCAAATATCGGAGGCTTGAGGCATTAAAGGCAAGATGGGCTGTGGTTTAGCCATCATCAAGATCGATGAAGGCTAGGGTGGGTAAAGGGGCAATGGCATTATAGGTGCTAGGTGGACTATAATTACCATAACATAACTATGAACACCTTCTCCTACCAAGCACGCGATGCCTCGGGAAAGATCGTCTCTGGAATCCAGGACGCTCTGAACGAGGAAAACGCGGTAACTAGCCTCATGAGCCGCGGGCTCATGGTGCTGTCCCTCCAGCAAAAAGCTTCTGTAAGCAGCCGGTCTCGGAAAAAGATCTATTCCGTAAAGGAAACAGATCTGGTTCTCTTCACCCGGCAGCTTTCGACGATGATCGAAGCCGGTATCTCGCTTGTCCAGGCGATGACCGCGCTTTACGATCAATGCGATCCAAAGCGGCAACGGAGCCTGCGTCACATTATCAGCGACGTTACGACTCGTGTTCAGGGCGGCGAAACGTTCCACGAATCGATCGCAAAACATCCGCGGGTTTTTGATCGTCTGTTCGTCAGCATGGTTAAAGCGGGTGAACATGGCGGTTTGCTCGCTGAAATTCTTGATCGGTTAGCGGGATTCCTTGAAGCAACGGCCCGCCTCCGCAAGAAGGTCAAATCGGCCATGACATATCCGGTGATTGTCATTTGTATCGCTTTTGCGATCACCGTCTTCCTCCTGGTCAAAGTTGTTCCAATCTTTGGTGAAATCTTCAAGGACTTCGGAGCTAAGCTTCCTGCGCCAACTCAGTTCTTGATCGACGTCAGTGACTTCATGCGAAATGAGTGGTACTTCCTGATCGTCATTCTTGGCGGCGGAATTTTCGGCGCACGTGCCTTCCTCCGATCGACTCGCGGTAAACAGATCGCGGATCGTTGGAAATTGAAGCTGCCAGTATTCGGACCGCTTATTCACAAGATCTGTATGTCGCGATTTTCGCGCACATTTGCTCAATTGATCCGCAGCGGCGTGCCGATTCTCGAAGTGCTTGAGATTGTTGGTGGCGCTTCCGGCAATCACATTGTTGAGACAAGTCTCAAGGGTGTGAGCGAAGACGTCGAGCGCGGTGATAACCTTTCGGTCGCGCTTTCGAAGAAATCGATCTTCCCGCCGATGATGTTGCGAATGGTCTCGGCTGGTGAAGCGACTGGTAAGATTGATACGATGTTAGAGAAAATGGCCGATTTCTGGGACGAAGAAATAGAAGCGATGTTGGATGCATTGACATCGTTGATCGAGCCTCTCTTGATCGTGTTCCTCGGTGTCATCGTCGGCGGTATCGTTATCGCGATGTTCCTGCCGATCTTCAAGTTGAACGAAGTAGTTTCGCAGAGCAAAAGCTAAGGAGAAGCCTCGCTCGTGTAATGGGAAGGAGTGGATCGCAAGGTCCACTCCTTTTCCCTTTCTAAATAGTGGTTAGGGTAGTTTCCTGGTTACACGTCCGTTCTTAAACTCGCCGGGCAGTGACGACAGCATCGGCTTGTCGATTGTGGTCAACCCTCCGGGTTCACTGGGAAATGTTTGTTTTTCAAATGCTCTGGAACGCGTTCTGTGCGCTCTGATTCAACGGTCTCTGAGGCTTCGTTCAACGCGTCGTATGCTTCCCGACTTTTCTTTGCCCGGCACATATAAGCAGTGGCATGGGCGAGGGGGATGCGCGCTTCCGGCATTCCAACAAATTCAACCGCCTGCTGTGAGGCCAAAGCGAGTTGCAACGCTTCCGGGTCAGCCAGTCCAACGTCTTCGCTGGCAAAGATCACAATCCTGCGCGCGATAAAACGGAAATCCTCTCCTGCGTGCAACATTTTCGCGAGCCAGTACATCGCTCCTTTTTCATCGGAAGCGCGCATGCTTTTGATGAACGCGCTGATGGTATCGTAATGGGCGTCACCGGCCCGATCGTAAACGACGGCTTTTTGCTGGATGCTTTGCTCGGCCACAGCGATCGTGAATTGAATGACATTTTCAGAAGTCGGCGGCGTGGTCAGCACACCAATCTCCAGAGCGTTTAGACATTTCCTCGCGTCGCCGTCGCTGATCTTTGCCAAATGGCGCTTCGCGGCTGGATCCATTTGAACTCGGTATTGGCCAAGGCCACGCTCGGTATCGGTTAGGGCACGATCGATCAGGCTTTCCAAATCGTCGATGGTTAGGGGTTCGAGTTGAAAAACCTGAGAGCGTGAGACCAGAGCGCTGTTGACATAAAAAAATGGATTGTAGGTCGTCGCGCCGATTAAACGAAGATTTCCACTCTCGACATCTGGCAGCAGAATGTCCTGTTGCGCTTTGTTAAAGTGATGGATTTCATCGACGAATAGAATTGTCTTCTGTCCGGATGTCCTTCGACGATTAGCGGCTGCTGCTATCACCCGCCGCAGGTCGGCTACGTTGCTTTCCACTCCGCTGCGTCGCTCGAAGCGGGAACGCGTCATCTCGGCGATTATTTGGGCCAGACTCGTTTTCCCTGTTCCAGGTGGGCCGGCGAGAATAACCGAAGGCAACCGGTCAGCTTCAACCGCTCGTCGCAACAGTTTTCCAGGTCCGAGGATGTGTTGTTGCCCCACAAATTCTTCAAGGGTTCCTGGACGCATTCGCGCTGCGAGCGGTGATTGAGAATCATCGGCTAAATGGCCGGAGTTCGTCTCATTTTCAAACAGATCCTGCACGTCACAAAAAATAGGGAGCGCAGAGCGGACTGCACATTATATTCGCGGACATGCGTCACGCAGTCTTGTTCGTCTTATGTTGCCTCCTGCCTTTCGAAATCTGTTTGGCGGAATCGAATCTTCCGTTTTCCACGGTTTTCAAAGGCCGCGATCGATTCGATCAACTTGTGAGTCGTGCCAAAGCTGGAAACTGGAACACGCTCCCAATCGGCGAACGGACCGCAACGGTGGGTCAGGCGTTGGTTGGAACCCGTTACAAATCTTATACGCTTGAAATTGATGATCGGATTGAAGCTCCGTCCGTGAATTTTCTTGGGCTGGATTGCTGGACCTTTTACGAGACCGCGCTCGCGTTTGCCCGGATGCTAAATGAACCGGAGCAAAATTGGAGGCCGGAAACGCTATTGCATTACATCGAGGTTGATCGTTATCGGGGCGGTCAATGCACGGGGGAATACCTCTCCCGACTCCATTATCTTGAGGACTGGCTGGCTGATAACGATCGACGCGGCTTGGTTGAAGATATGACCCGGAGTCTTGGCGGTGTGAGTGTGCCGCATTCGGCGCGGGAAATGAGTGTTGGTTGGCGGCATTACCGTTATTTGGCTGCGAATCGTTCATTGTTAGGTCCACTCGGCGAAATGGAAGCTCGCGTCTCAAGCCGGCCGATGTATCAGATCCCAAAAAACCGAGTCGCGTCGATAGAGGGGAAATTGCGGAGTGGCGATATCATCGGGATTATTTCGCGGGACGGCCCCAATCGCTACTCAACCTCTCACGTGGGGCTCGCACTTCGAACCAATGATGGAGTTTTGCATTTCATGCATGCGTCGTCGCCGCGGAACTATGGGCGCGTCGTGATTGATTCCAGCATTTCCAGTTACCTGTCTCGTTATAGAAGCGATTCGGGGATACTGGTTGGCCGGCCTTTACGATAACGGTCGTTTGGCTGGTGATAGGCCTAACATGGAACGCGGTCGAGATCGATCTCGTGATCGCGTTGTCTGGCAAAGGCGAGCGCAAACCGGGCACGCCCCAAGCCGCGGCGTAAACGCCGTTGCCACCCAGCATCGCTCTGGGCTGGTCGGAACGATGGTTGAATTCGGATCCCTTCGCGTTGGCAAAGAGTGACTGCTTCCGGCGTCCATAGGCTGCGGGAGATCGCGGACATGAGATAGGGGATTGGTATGTTGTCGCGACGCATGTAGGAAAGGGCAAGCAAATGGCGCGTACGTTCGCTAGCTCGCGCCTCCATGTTCCAGGCGGATTCGCCTGGCCGAAGCGCTGACTGTAGCACCTCCTTTTTCCATAGCGTCACTTGAAGCCGCGTCCGACCATCGGAATCGACCGGCACAATCCCGAACCGATCGTTCAATGGCGTAAAATCGCTTTCTAACGTTGATCGACCAAGGAAACAGAATGAAGCCACGTCGCGTTCAAATGCGTAGGAAATGTCTTCAGCCAACTGTTCTCGTTTAACCGGGCCATTCAGGAAGTAGTCTTCCTGCATATAAAGGATATAAGGCTGCGCGATTCGTTCTAGAGTGATCTGCATATTGGTGGCCCAACCTTGATCGGGCCCTACCGAAATGGTTTCTAACAACTTCGAGCGAGCTCGCAGCTGATTCACAATAAGAAAGACTTGAAACGGGCAATCACGCCAATATTTGCGGAAGAAAAAGACGAACGGCCGCCACGCGTCAAAGAATGCGTCACAACTCGACACGACCACCGCAATTGAATCGGAGAAAGTTTTTAGCTCTGCCATTGTTATGGTGCGTTGGCCTTCATTTCAAAAACATGCGAGCCCATTCATTCAAGACCCAAAGGTTCCAAAGCCGCTGGGCATGATTGGCGCGGCCAGTTTGGTGATCATTCAGTAGTTCAAGAACGGTCGGCTCGTGGAGGAAATCGCGCAACGCGGGATGAAGGGGAATCAGGCCGGTCCGGATTTGCTCGCGCGCCTGGCCACGCCACCATTGTCCGAGTGGGACGGAGAACCCGCGTTTCCGGGTGGACAACACTTCTGGCGGGAGATCCTTCCGGAGGAGATCACGCAAGATCAGTTTGCCCTGCCGACTATTGCCTTTCCATGCGTTAGGCAATTTCGCACAGACCTCCAGCAGTTCGTGATCAAGAAATGGAGAACGCACTTCGAGACTGCGCGACATGCTCGCTATGTCGAGCTTGGTCAAAAGCGAATTTGGAAGCGGTTCAGTAGTGTCCCATTGCAGCATTCGTTCAATTGGTAGAAATGTTCCGCTCCAGAATTTTTCGATCAGCGTTGTCAGGAATGCGCCACTTTCCTGGCGGAGCGTTTCGGTCGTCAGCCGTTTCCAAAGAGGTCCGGTAAAGAATTCTCCTGAAAAGAGGGACGGAGTTTCCGGGAGAAGATGCCGGCGAAACTTGTTTTCCCTGAATCCGCCATTGCGCATCGCGCGCAGGGTCAGTTGCTCGCGGGCGCTCCGGGAGAAGAGGTTCATGTTTTGCCACGGACGGAGCCGGTACTTTGAATAACCTGCCAGAGCTTCGTCTCCGCCATCACCGCTGAGCGCCACTTTGACGTGTTGTCGAGTTAGGCTGCAAACGAGCATTGTCGGCAGAATCGATTTGTCGGCCGAAGGTTCACCATAATGTCGGACGGCTTCTGGAAGTAAATCGAGCAGATCGGTTGTCCCACGGAGGACATGATGTTCGACGCCGAAATGTCTGGCTGAAGCGCGGGCAACCTCTGTCTCGTCATAGTCGCGATCCGGGAATCCAACAGTGAACACCTGGACTTTTTGTCCGAGTCGCGCCAGACGAGCTAAAATTGCGTTAGAATCAATGCCGCCACTCAAGAGCAGGCCTACTGGTACATCGCTTCGCAGCCGAAGTCGGATGCTTTCATCCAGTTTGGCGGCCATTTCTTCCTGTGCCTCTTCATAGCGTTTAGTGGTCTTCGGTTGTTGCGTGAACGACCAGTATCGTTGCACGGTGACCTGATTAGCATGCCACGTGAGATAATGGGCAGGTGGCAGCTTCTGGAGGGACCTAACAAAAGAGCGGGGCGCTGAGACGAACCCGAACATCAAATATTCGGCCAGCGCACCCGGATCAATCTCCCAGGAAGTTACCTTCGTGTCGAGAAGCGGTGCAATCTCCGAGCAAAAGTAGAGAGTGTCGTTTGCGATCGCGTAGTTCAACGGCTTTTTTCCTAGACGATCCCGCGCTAGGAGCAGCGTTTGTTTGCGCTCGTCCCACAGTGCGAATGCGAACATCCCCCGCAGGAACTGAAGCATTCCGACGCCGTGCTCTTCATAGAGATGCACCAGCGTCTCGGTGTCGCTCTGCGTGGTTAGGCGATGGCCTTGCTTTTCGAGCTCGGTCCGCAGCTCGAGGTAATTGTAGATTTCGCCGTTACAAATGACGTGAATCGTCTTGTCTTCGTTAGTTATAGGCTGGTGACCACCAGTCAGATCGACAATGCTCAACCGCTGCATGCCGAGCCCGATGCCGGGGCCGACCATGATACCGTTGTCATCCGGGCCACGATGCTGCACGGCGTCCATCATCTGCCGTAACAACGGCGACTGATCAGATGCCTGATCGCTGCTTACGTAACCGGCGATGCCACACATGAACGGTCAGACACGATATCCGAAAGCGGCATCCAACTTCGCCACCGCGTTCCGGGCGTATTCCAGGTCATCCGGCCCAAGGTAATCGACAAAGCCCCCGACCTTCCCGCGACGCACCTTGTACGATTCGGGATCAGAAACGTCGCCGGGTTGAAGCAGCTTCGGATCGTAGGCCCGTGATGCTTCCAACTTTTTCATGTTTCCGAACTGCGAAAATTCGAGCGCAGAAGTGAAATGCGGTTCGATGGAATCGGATTCACCAATTCCAGCCAGGACGCGTCGGAACTGCGCAGTCGGATCTGCACGCAAGTCTTCGTAGCGAATAAGAGTGCAATTATTGCGGTCACGGAATTCCTCCATCCAATCATTCATCGTCTGGATCATTAGATCGATCCCGAAGATCGGGTCCCGCAACATTTGACTGACGTCTTGGCGTTTCAATTCTTCCGCCGTTTCAAGGGTGCGTTTTTTTAATTCGAGAAAATGGGAGACGAATGCATCGCGTGGATCGCGCGCGAGCAAAAGGATTTTGGCGCGCCGAATCTCGTCACGCGGCACGAGGAACTTACTGCGAACCCGCTCCCACCACCGTGTCTTGGTGTGATGTTCGTAGAGGTCGTGGGTGTAAATGATCCGCGGAATCTTGGGATCGCCGTATTGTTCCGGATCGAGGGAAAAAGGGTGACCGGTTCGGGCACAAAAATAAGCGGCCAGAAACGTGCGGATCCAGGTGCGGCCGCTGTTGGGAACGGAAATGACAATCGCGCTGCCGCCACGCAACGATGGCGCACGGCTGCTGACGTTCATTCTGAATGGCATCGGGTCATCCCTGCCGTGGTCGCGTCATCTCGGCAAGGAGTTTCTATGAGACTTGCACCTGCACTTTAACTTTCACTTACACTTAGATAGCAGCGACACTCTGATTTAGACGCAAGGAATGTCTCGGGGCACCCCAGGAAAGTGTAAGTGAAAGTTAAAGTGCAGGTGCAAGTCTCCTGATGCGCCGGTGGGTTGAAGTTAGTCGGCGCCCTGGAGTATGTTTCAGGTGATTGGGGGCGCACTGGCTTCGACTCGAAGTTTGAAGCACAGGCGGCATGTCGAGGATGGTTCGTTGGCCTCGTTAAAATCCGGACCAAAACAAATAAACGCAGATCACCAAGATCTCGCTCTCGCGGCTTAATTGACCGCGATGTTTCCAGTTGAACGCCTGCTACGACTGGAGACATGGACAGCAGGCTAATTGTCCGGCGGAGTGACCGCGCCGGGCGGTGAAGGATTTCGTGGACGCTCGGGAATCGGCAGTGTGCCGGTGCAACGTTCGGTTCCCTAAAATTTATTATCGGCTAAACATGTAGAAGCTTGTGTTGATAGTTTCGGGGACAGGGGTTCGACTCCCCTCGCCTCCACCATAACGAAGTTTGCTCCTTATGGGGCCCCGCGGTCGTAGACTTCGACCAAGCCGACGCCCGAGGTGTTGTTCTCGCCTGCGAGCAATGCGGTGTATGGGCCGGGTGGCAGCGTCGCGGCAATGCCGGACTCCGCTGAATTTGTCGGCGCCAATCCGGCAGCGACTAGTTCGGCGGCTTGGGTGGGATCGGCCTGCCAGTTGTTATTGGCCATCAGAAGCGCTCCGTTGCCGTCACGCAGCTCCAGCGTTGGATCGGCCAGCGCGTTATCCACTCCTGCCGCGCTGAGACTTGGGCCGATGCCGCGCAACACGATTCTGTCACCGCCGCTGTTTCCGCCGAGGATGAATCCCGCGATCACTACATCGCTACCGACACCAACAGACGCGCGCGTGCTGATATTGGCCAGCCTGGCCGGAACTGCCTGGCTCAGATCGTAGGCCTCGATCAGGCCGACGCCAGAGGTGTTATTCTTCCCGCTGATGATGGCGGTGTAGGCGCCGGGATTTAACATCATGATGATCGCCGCCTCGAGGTCATTGGTGGGTGGGATACCGGTCGCCTCGATCGCGGCTGCATGGTCCGGGTCTCCCGCCAGTTGTCATTTGCGATGGTGGCGAAGCCTTCTGGGCCGTGCAATTCGAGCAGCGTGTCAGCCAGCGCGTCGGGGACGGAACTTGCCAAAGAAGGTCCAATCGCGCGGAAAAGGACATTTTGGGAGTCGCTTCCCGTGACGATGAACCCACCGATACCAACATTTTCTCCCGTCTGAACGCGCATCCGAGTGGATAGGTTGAGGGGCTGTGACGCTGGTGAAGCGGTCGCGCTCGGGGTTGGCGTGGGGGTTGGTGTTTGTGGACATATACAGGGGCTCCCGCACCCCCCCTTCGGGTGGCATCCCGGCTGGCACGTTGGGGATGGACAGGGGGTAATTTCCGGCGTGGGTGTTGGCGTTGGCGTTGGTGTTGGCGTTGGGGTTGGTGTTTGTGGACATATACAGGGGCTCCCGCACTCTCCCTGCGGGTGGCATCCCGGCTGCACGTTGGAGATGGACAGGGGGTGTTGGTCGGCGTTGGTGTCGGTGTCGCCGTTGGTGTCGGCGTTGGCGTTGGGGTTACGATCGGGGTTGGAGAAGCTGTCGCCACCGGCGTAGCGGTTGGAGTCATGACCGGCGTCGGCGACGCTGTAGCAGTGGGGTAGTTACCACCGGTGAGCGTTGGTCGCCGTGGCGAACGTTGGACTGGGGGTCGGCGTTGCCCCAGTCGGCACGCTGAACGCGTAGACTTTGTTGTCGCCAGCAATATAGATTCGGCCGCGCGCGGCAATACCGGTATTAAAGGTGCGCGTGCCGCTGATTGTGTCGTTAGCGCCGCCGCCGGCGAAAATCTGCGCACCTGTTTCGCCGTCGTATCCGAACAAACGCTGGTTCGCGCCATTGCCGTATGTCCAGACGATTGCGTTGCTCGTGCCGTCGGTGGATGTCACAAAAGGCGAGGTGCGTCCGCTCGTACTCACACTCCAGCCTGCCGTAATCGTCGGTGGAGTTGTTGCCGTGATCTTGAACGCGGTCAATGTCCCGCCGGGTCGTAGCGCGACGAAAACGCCTTGGCTTGTCCGATAAGATACGGCCGAATTGATGACTTGTCCGGCGGCTACGGATGCTTGCGCGACGGGCGCGACAATGCCGCCGAGATTATTGCGATCAAGCAGATATCCGTTCCGATCTTTTCCAATCGCGACCACCAACGCCGAAGGTACCGCCCCTGGGACATCGACAATGATGGCATTGGTGCCGCCCAGGTCAACGTCGCCGCTGTCGAGCGCTTGCCAATTTGTCGGCGCCCAATAATCCGTCGTAGCTCCACTGAAAACCGGACCTGGCTGAAGCCGGATCACGGCCTCGCTGCCACCCCACGGAGTGGTGCCGCTGGGAGCATTGCCAGTCACAACGAAGAGGTTCGTCCCGTCACTCGCGATCCCACCGGGGGTCCAGATTCCAGACTTGAGCGAAGTCGTCGCCCACGAACCGAGCTGTGAACCGTCCATCGAAACGCCAAGCAAGCGTCCGCGATAATTGCCTATATCCGCGTATCCACCGTAGGGGACATAAACCATATTCCCGAGGAGTATGAGCGCGCCGCGCTGCATCTCGAGCGACGAGCTGAAGTCTGGGAAACTCGCGTTCACGTCGATAGGGAAACCGGGATTGATCGCACCGGTATCAACGTTCAGGGAGTAAATCATATTGTTAGGCCCGCTGATCACGGCGACCAGAATGATCGAGCGCGAGGCCAAATCGATTACCGGGGTGCCGGTAATGCCCACTGTCGAGATAAGCCCCATACTTCCCGAAGGTGTGCCCACGTTGCGCTGCCAGATGATTGCGCCCGTGATCGCGTCGAGCGCGTAGACGTTGTCGGATTCCGTTACCGCGACCACTTTCGCACGGTCGTCCGGCCCGCCTTCAACGTAGAGCGGCTGTGCGTAGACGTTGCCAACAATCGTGCCGTCAAAATTGACGTCTCTCGCCAGATTCGCCGCCGCCGAAGAGGTAAAGGCCGGGTCAACAAACAATCCATCGCGCGAGAGATTGTTGTGATGCTGAGTGACGTTGACGGAGGCGACGCCAGCGGGAGCTGCTGGGGCTTGAGGAAGGAGTGCTCGGGAGGCCGCAATGCCTGAAATTCCCAGCCCAATTGCAATCGCAGCAGCAGACAAATTCTTCATGGTCTCCGGTCCTTTGTCGCAAAAATTTCCGCCGAACACCAGAGCATCATTCGACTGATAAGCCAATGCGCCCGCGTCGAGTCGCGACAATTTTCCGATTCGACCGCCGTTCTCGCGAATGCGACTCAAATTATCAGATCGAATAGCAAGTAGGGCCTTCTGACGAGGGTAACCGGGTCGATTCCGAAGGGGGAAAGGGCGGTCTCGGGGCATGGCACATCTGTTGCTATGGGAATTATAGAAATTCTATACCCCCCGAATGAAGCGAATCGTTCTCCTCACTGCCTCTTTCCTCTTCTCTCTCGCAGCTGCCTCCTCCTTCGCCGATCCGCTTTACCTCTCGGTAAATGCGACGCCTTACGATCGCCAGATGGCCAGGATTCGTCCCATCCTCACTGCCGGCGATAGTACACCTTCCGGGGATGTTTCGATCGCTCTGGTCAACAAATGGATGACCAACCTCCGATCGATCCCATATGGATTTACAGCGACCTGGAAAACCCCGGAGGAAACGGAATCTGGCGCTCCAGCAGATTGTAAGGCCAAAGCCGTTGCGCTTTACGACAAGATGCAGAGCGCAGGTGCGCGGAACGTTCGTCTTGTCATTGGGAAACGGACCAGCGCCAGTGTGAAAACCCATGCCTGGTTGGCTTGGGAAATCGACGGAGACAGCTATGTGCTTGACCCCACTTTCAATTCTCGAGCGTTCACCACGAAACAAGCCGGGAAGCGAAACTATCAGCCTTACTACGCTTACGCTGGGGCGAAGAAATTCCGGGCTACCTCGACCCTGGTTGCCTCGAACTGATCGGTCGGAGCACTATTCCATTCTTGGAGTGCTGAGGCGAGCATTGACATAAGGGTCATTCTCGTTGCTTTTTCCATTCAGCCGTCGCTGGATGAATGGAACTAATTGCAAGGCAGGGTTTCGAAGGTTGTTGAGGTGGGAAACATTGCATTCGCACTGTTTGTACTGTGTGAACGTGAAAAACTCGATCCTTTTTGGTTTCGTGGCGATTCTACTGGTTTCCTGCGCCACCGTTCCGCTCACCCTCCACGACCGGCTTGTCGGGGAATGGCGTTATGCAGACCAGGTTATGACTTGCCAGAATGTCCTTGGCCCGGATGGCCGTTTTCACGGGGAAACGACCTTTCAAGGGCGACCGCTTTCCAAGTTTACCGGTCATTGGTCGGTCGAGGGAGAAACGTTGCTTTACCGATACACCAGCGACAAGCTTAAGCGGATCCCTGCGGGAACGATTGACCGGGACAAACTGGTCAAAGTGGAGAAGGATTCGATTACGATTGAGGTCGCGGACGGGAGCCGGCGGCGGTATGTCCGGGTCAGGTAGGGAGGGGCGTGGGGCTGAATAGTTTAAGATAACGCTTCCTAAAGAGTGAGATTTGGTGTTATAAACACACGAATGGCCATAAATGCCGTAATTACACGGCAAGGTGAAGACGCTACGCTTATGAAGAAATCCCGGTTTCAGAACGTCAGGTTGATCTGTCTTGCTGCGCTGTTGCTTTGCTTTTCTGTTGGCTGTCAGCGAGCCGTGATTCTCACCCCCGGCGACGATGATTTGGTGACCTTGAATGGTTGTGTCGTCTCCGCTTGCAACTATCTGGCGGTCGTTAAGGCACAGCATACTTTGGAGAAGAATTTTTGGGCTAAGATAATGCTCGTCCGATTCGAAAATCATCCGGCCGGACATGCGTATTGTGTTTGGGAAACGGAAGGGAACGTTTACGGGTATGATCGGAATGCCGGGGCTTTTCCGATTCCGGTTTACACGCGTGACCCGCGTGCGATTGCGATCGTTTTGGCTCAGGAGCTGTCGAGAGTGATGAAATCTCCTTTGGCGGTGAGCAATGCGGAATTCATTAATTCGAATGAAGCGAAGCTTTACACATTTGGATCCATTTCCGATTCGGTGCCCGAGCAACCGATGTCGGTGTTTTCGGAAGTCGGATCGCTAACCCGACCGTAGGGTTTTGCTACCTGCCACGCCGATAACTCGACGGCCCGCAGGGCCGTGGCTACAACGCCGATTTCGAAAAGGGAACTCCGTCCCTTTTCACTGTGCACTGTGATACGTTGTGCGTCGTGGAGATTGTTCCGGAGAACTATTTTGCGTCGCTCGATTTGCCGCTCATTTATGGGCGCGTTGCGCCATTGGAGGTCGATCTGGGGTGCGGCGATGGAACTCATTTGGTTGAGCTGGCTTCAGTGCATCCCGATCGGGATTTTCTCGGGACGGAACGCATGCGCGGTCGGGTGCGGCGAACGGTGAACAAGATCAAGGCGCTGGGGTTGGCGAATGCGCGGGTCTTTTGGATTGAAAGCGGCTACGCCGTTCAACATTTGTTGCCGCCGGAATCCGTTACGGTGTTTCATTTGATGTTTCCGGACCCGTGGCCAAAACGGAGGCATCAAGAACGTCGAGTGGTGAAAGGGGACTTCCTCGTCGCCATTCACCGCGCGCTGATTGCTGACGGATTATTCTGTGTCGCCACGGATCAAGTCGATTACTACCGGGAGATTGAAAGCATGGCGGCGGAGTCGAAAAAGTTCGTCCGAGTCGCAGACCCGAAAGAACGAAGAGCTGTTAGCACCTTCGAGAAACGGTTCAAGCAAGCAGGAGGCCGACATCCATTATCTGGTGCTCCGGAAGGTTTCGGCGGTGACGTAGGTCTTCGCTTCCCAATGGTCGGCGAAAAATCTGAGTTGCACCGCACCGGTTTCATCCTGTCGAAGTAGTTTGATCCCGCGCCGTCGAACGGTCTCCATCCATTCGTCTTTGATTCGTTCGAACTCCGGAAAATCGCAGGAACTGGCGACGATTGTCTGGGCTTGGGTAGCGTCGAGAAATTCTTCGGAACCGGAGACGCCGGAATAGTGCTGACCTTTGACGAGCAGATCAGTCCGCAAGTCTGCACCTTGTCTGAGTAAAAATCGTTCGGTGGCGACACCGCTATCGGACATAAGCAAGACGCGGTGTTTTCCGAAAATGTTGAGTTGAATCACGAGAGCCTGATCGTCAGCGCGACCGCCTTCGATCCCACGCGGCGGAAAAAGCACTCGTGCCCTTACTTCTGGCGATAGATCGAACTCGTCTCCAGCAACGCAAAGTTTGCGGACTTGATGTTTCTGCGCCAACTCGGAAATCAAACGACGATGAATGGGCGACCGATCCTGGGCGGTTGAATCGATCAAGGTAGACGGATTGAAATCGAGCAGGAGACGACTTGCTCCGCCGATATGTGCACCGTCGCCGTGAGTTAGGATCAGGCCATCGAGTTTATCCACGCCTCTCGATCGAAGATATTGCCGAACAACGCGTTGGTAATCGCGCAGCGAGCCGGTATCGATCAACCAATCACTGGTCGGGGTGCGAACATGCGCAGCGGCGCCTGATTTCAGGTCCAACAGAGTAATCTCGATGTTTGGCTCGGTTGGCCAGTGTGGTGGCGCAACATAGGCATGTCCTGCGGGCAATTGCGCAAAGAGATAAACGCTTCCGAGAATGACCTTGGTCAGGAGCCAATTTGTGTTGTTGAAGATCACCGACAACCAAACCGAGAGAGGGCGCGTTACCATCGACAACAAGCCGCCGGCCAGGACAAAGAATGCGATCGGAACCACGACGAGATTCGCGACTAACGACACCGGAGTGATCAGAGAGTAGTAACCGATCATCAACGGCAACGAACCGATCCATGCGGCGAAAGAAACGGAAGCGGCGCGCGCCAGCCATGTCGTCGCACGTAAGACAATGAGCTGTCTTGTTCCGAACAAGCTGCGTGGAAGAAACGGGTCGGGCGCAAAAACGCGTTGGAGCAATCGACAGCGTCGGATCCGCCAGCATAACGATGGCAGCGACCACACAGAACGAAAGTTGAAATCCGACCGAGAAAAGTTCGTTCGTATTCCAGCAGAGAATCAAGGTTGCGGCAGCTGACAGGTTATTAAGCGGGAACATCCTTCGTTCCGCGAAAAAACCGGTGAGCAAAGCCGAGCTCATCACCGCCGCGCGGACACTCGAGATGTGTAAACCGGTTACAGCCGAGTAGAACAATAGCGCGGGAATGATCAGCGCGGTGGCAGTTCGTCGCGGAAGCCGAACCACTGTCGTCACGATCCAAAGAAGGCGGGCCACGATTCCGACGTGCAACCCAGCGACGGCAAAGAGGTGCAAGGTGCCGGTTTGTTGAAATGGTTCCTCGATATCTTCCTCGGTTTGATGTCGGAGACCGAGAACCATCCCATTGATCGCGCCTATCACCTCTGGCGAATTCTCCAAGTTGCGGGAAAGGGTTGCCTGCATCCAGTCACGAGACTTCTGCGCGGCGCGAATAATTCGATTGCCATGTCCGCGGCTGAGCATGATACCATTTTCGGCATAACGAACGACTAGCGATCTCTGAATTCCCTGGCGCTTCAGGAACGCGCGCAGATCGAACTCGCCCTGGATTGCGCGGGAAACCAATTGGTTCGGCCGTTCCGAACAAGCGGACTTCATCGCCAAGTTCGACGGAGGCTCGCCATCGAGCCAGGAACGTGACATGGCAGGGGCGTTCAACTCCGTCGATTTCGATCGATTCCGCCTCAAGAAAAAACGAGGCGATTCCTGAGGGCGCCATCTTTGGTTCGCGGGCGACAGTTCCGTGGACGGTTACGGGGCGTGGTTCGTTTCCTAGTTCGCGGATCAGTTGCGCATAAGGCAGATCGGTTGTGCGCAGACTATGCAGGACAAAAAAGCTCGCCGATACGAAAGCATAGATAGCGAACGAGTTACGGGAGATCAGAGCAATAACCGCCAGGACCGCGAGCGCGGTCCAAGTGACTGAAGAACAGTCATCGGGGGCGAAGTCAGCCACCGATGATTCCGCTGGAAGCGGCGAGGGCCAGCCCAATAAAGGGCTGGCGCGGCAATGCATGGATGTAGCCACGGCCCAGTGGGTCGTTCCGCGAGGTCATCGTCCGGGGGGAAGGGGATTAGTGCTTAATTGGTGTCTCTCATCACAGTGAAAGATTTTGATTCGATCTTCCAACCTTATATGCTTGGGAAACCGTGCCGATTCCTTTTTCAAAAAAAAGCAAACGGAACGTTGTTCGCCAGGGTTCAGAGGATAGCGTCAAGAATAAGCGCTCGACGCGGATTAAGCTGCGTCCGCGGGCGGATTGGCATAAACGCAACTTTCTCACCACCGTTCTAATCCCGTCGCTTTTTACCAAGCGATCGGGAGACCATGTCCAACCCCGCTTCCCTAAGGTTCGGAAAGGGGAGATCTGCGTCACTTGGATTGGGCACGCATCGTTCCTGATTCAAACGCATGAAGCGAATGTGTTGATTGATCCGATCTGGTCGAAATGGCTGAAAGTGATTAAGCGACTCAAGCAACCGGGTTTCGAGATTCATCATTTGCCATCGATCGACGTCGTTCTGGTTACGCATGCCCATTTCGATCATCTCGATCGGCGGACGTTGGCGAAGGTCGCTGCGGACCAACCGATTGTGGTTCCGATCGGTGTCGGTAATCTTGTGCACGACCTCGGATTCAATATCGTGCACGAGCTCGATTACTGGCAGAGCATCAACCTGGGTTCCATCGAGGTTTCCCTAACGCCTTGCGCACATTGGGGTGCGAGATTTCTCGCAGACTTGCACCGGGCGTTTGGTGGATTCGTGATTTCAGTCGATGGCCGGACAATTTTTCATTGCGGCGACAGCGCATATTTTCCCGGGTTCAAGGAAATCGGTGAGCGATATCCGATTGATATTGCGTTGTTACCGATTGGCGGCTTACGACGCGCCGACTGGTCGCGAGGTTCACATGAATCCGGAGCAAGCTGTCCAGGCTTTCCAGGAACTTGGGGCAAACACACTCGTGCCGATGCATTACGGAAGTTTCCGACTGGGCTACGAACCGCTCGACGAACCCCCGGCGCGCTTACTCGCTGCGGCTCGTGCTCATGGCGTCGAGGATAAAGTGATCGTTATGACGGAAGGAATGCCGGTTGTGTTGTAACCGGCTGTGGGCCATGGTTTAGCGTCGTGTAGCATGCGACAGCGGCTCCACGCGAAGGCGCGACCTGTTGCATGCGTACGCAAGCGAACAGTGCCTGATATCGCCATGCTTGGTTGGGCGGACTCGCCGCTTCGATCGATGTCTGCAGAGCGGCGCCAATCTGGCCGTTATCGTTTGACTGATTCAACGCCAGCTTAGCCATAAGCGCCGTCGTTTCGTTGACAGCTCATACCGACGGCATGGCTGCACATCAGATGCAGCTAATAAACGTCGCGTTTGTAACGCTTGTCGCTCTTCAATTTCTCGACGTATTCGTTCGCGTCCGCGACGGATTGGCCTCCTTGTTCCTGAACGATCTTGCGCAAGCGCCGCATCGACATCCTTGGCCATGCGGCGCGCATCGCCGCAAACAAAAAACTGCGCGCCCTCAGTCAAGCCATCGCCAGATTTCCGCCGCATTTTCCAGCATGCGAGTCTGGACATAAATCTTGTGGGCCTGATCGCGCGACCAGGCGCAATCGAGCCGGGTCAGAATTCCGTCCTGTTTGAATTGATCGAAATCTTCCTTGTAGGCGTAGTCGCAGTGTTCTCGTTGCGCTCCGAAAAAGAGCCAGTTTTTTCCTTTGGCTCCGGTGGCCTGCCGGTCCTGGAGGAACGCGCGAAATGGCGCGACGCCGGTGCCGGGACCGACCATGATGATTGGTGTGTTCGGATCGTCCGGAAGACGAAAATGTTTGGCGGAGCTCGGATAAACGGGAACGGGAACGTTGCTCGCGCGTTCGGCCAGGAAAGTCGAACAAACGCCACTTGCGCAACGCGCCCGTGACTTTCGTAACGGACGACATCGACTATGAAATGCACTTGGTCCGGGATAAGCGCGCAAACTTGAAGCAACGGAATAAAGGCGAGGCTGCAGTTTGGTCAGCAATCCGACGAACTCTTCCGGGGTAAATTTGACCGATGGATGTTCGATCAGGAAATCAATGACCTCCATGCCCCAGAGGTAAGTTTCGAGATCCTGTTTTCGTTCCGGAACGAGCAGTTCCTTCAGAAGAGGTGCGCGGCTGCGCGGTTTCGCGATCTCTTTTAAGAATTTCGGAGTCGGTTGTGTGATCGAAAAATCGCGGAAGCAGCGCTTCTCGAAATGTCTTTTGAGTTTTTGCGGCCGGCACCGGTTCATCGCCGTTCGCGCCGATCGCATTGATAATCTCGTCGACCAATTTGGGATCGTTGGTTGGATAAACGGCCATCGAATCGCCGACTTCGAAGCTCAATCCCCAGCCGCGCAGATCGATCTCGAAATGGCGCGTATCCTTTTCAGATTCCGAGTCCGCTCAAGCGGCGATTGACCACGAGTTTGCCGGAAAAGGATTGGCGCGCGTGTAAGGCGAGGCGGAGGTGGGTTTGGTGGAGCAGTAGTTCCGGCATCAGTGGATGGAGTGTTGGAGTAAGGAGACGTGACCGCAATCAACAATTCATCCTGCCAACTATTCGCTCCAATAGACGTCGCGCTTGTAACGTTTGATCGCTCTTCAGTTTCTCAACGTATTCGTTCGTTTCCGCTTCGCTCTTGCCGCCCTTCTCCTGAATGATTTTCCGAAGCGCGGCATCGACATCCTTGGCCATGCGCCGCGCATCGCCGCAAACAAAAAAGTGCGCGCCCTCCGCATCGATCCACTTCCAAATTTCGGCGGCGTTTTCGAGCATCTTATGTTGGACGTACGATTTGTCCGCCTGATCGCGTGACCAGGCGCAATCGCAACGGGTCAGAAATCCGTCGCGTTGATATTGTTCCAGTTCGTTCGCGGTAAAAATAATTGCAGTGCTGGTGTTGCGATCCGAAGAAGAGCCAGTTTTTCCCCTTCGCGCCGATTGCTTTTCGTTCCTGAAGAAAGCGCGGAACGGCGCGATTCCCGTTCCCGGGCCGACCATGATGATTGGCGTGTTGCCATCTTCCGGCAGCCGGAACTTTGACGTGTTTGGGAAAACCGGCACCGGAGCGTCTGCGGCGCGTTCGGCCAGAAACGTTGAGCAAACGCCCTTTGCGTTGGCGTCCCCGACTTTCGTACTTAACGACGTCGATCGTGAAGTGCACTTGATTCGGGTGCGCTTTCAGGCTCGATGAAATCGAATAGAGCCGCGGCTGCAATTTCGCCAGGACATCGACGAATTCCTGCGGAGTCCATTTGATCGATGGATGTTCGATCAGGAAATCGATCACTTCCATTCCCCAAAGATAAGCGTCGAGATCCTGTTTTCGTTCGGGTTTGAGAAGGTCCTTGAGCAATGGCGCGGCGCGTGGCGCGTTCCGCGACCGCCTTCAAAAATTTCGGTGTTGTTTGTGTTATTCGGCAATCGCGAAGAAGGCCTTCGCGCAAGGTCGTTTCGCCTTTGGGTCCTTTGACAGGCTCGTCGCCGTTCGCACCGATTGTTCGGATAATTTCGTCGACCAAAGCCGGATCGTTGGTTGGCCATACCGTCATCGAATCGCCGACTTCGTAGTTCAAGCCCCATCCGCGTCAGATCGATTTCAAAATGGCGCGTGTCTTTTCCGGAACCTTCGCCGCAGAGGCTGCGGTTCACGACCAGCTTGCCCGGGGAACGGATTTGTGCGCGTGTAGGGCGGGGCGGCCGTCATTGTAGGAGTGATTTTTCTTTGGAGCGGCGGTCTCTGATCGCTGAGACTGTAGATTTGGCCGAGCACAATCGGCGGTCAGAGACCGCCGCTACAAGAAAGGTCACTCGCCGTCGTTACCGATGGCGAGTGTTGGGCAAACCTCCAAAGCGCGTTGAGCAGCGGCGGTCTCGTCGTCGTTCTCGGGTTGTTTGTAAAAATAAACGTAGGTCTCGTCGTCGTTGTATTTCATGAGGTTCGGAGCCTCGTCCAGACAAACGCGGCAGAGGGTGCAGGTGGTGTCCACGTACCATGGACCGGGAACATTTTCGGGTTGTTTGCTTGTTTTGTCGGCCATGCGGAATCTCTAGCGAAAAGCGAACCACGCGGCAATGCCTTTTATCGAAAGCAGCCGGGAATTGGCGCCGAGCATTTGGATCACAAGCGTGCGGAGCACTGCCGTCAGCTCCGACGACGGCAAGCGTCTCTATGCTGCGGACGCTGACGTCTATTTCGGCAGCGGCGTCGGCTCAGATGATCCAGTAACAATTCTGTCGCGCCTGGTGTAGCGGTTGGGGCTGGTGATGGCGTTGGAAGGGGCGACAAGAACGTGCCGCTCTTCGTCATTAACTCGCCCGTCGCGCACGAAGACATCTTCGACCCGATAAAGGTTGCCTCGTTCCGTGGTCTCATCTTTTGCGTCGGCCAATTTCCGAGTGCAGATAAAACCGTTCCATTTCGTTCAAGTGAAATGGTCGCGAACCGCGCCGGCCGAACACAACGGTCTGTCCGCCGGTTTCATCCACCACCCGGTCGCGGTCGAGTCCGCGCGAAACGGCGATCGCTTCACCTTGGGTCGGATAGGTCGCAATCAATTTCGGGTTCGGCCGCGGACTGAATCCTTGCGCACCCGGAACGGTATCGGGCGAGATCAGCTGAACCACGCGCAAACCGTTTCGTCCATCAGCGACGAGAGCGAATTGCGACGCGTTCACGCTTCCGATCTGGACTGCGCGCGTGTCGTTGAGCAGTCCGCCGGCATTGAACATTTGGTCGAGCCGAGGTCGTTCCGGATTTTCCACGTCGATGATCGCGAGTCCTTCCGCGCCGTTCGCCACGTATGCGTAGGTGCGCGCGACATAGAGCCGTCCGGGATTTCGCAACCGGACCACGCCGCCCGAAACCGGCGCCGGTCGATCGGGATCGCTGATGTTGAGAACCTTCAGTCCGTCATCATCCGTGACGAAGGCGTAACGAAACTGAATCGCGACGCAATGCGGGTTGCGCAGGAAACTCGCCGGTGAACTGTCCGGCCAACCGCGGATTCATTGGATCAGTGCAATCGACCACGAACAATCCGCGCGGCGTCGTCAGGTAAAGCCGATGGCCGGCCGCCGCGACAAAACTTGCGCCGGTCAGGAGACCGTCCGGATTGAACGTTACGTCGCGCTTCAGGAAATTATTGTCCGGATTTCCGTCGACCAATGTCGCGACATTCGAACCGACCAATCCTTCTTCGCGATCGGAGACATAAACGAAGGCGTAAAACAGATCGATCGGTTGCTCTTCGTTTTCCGGGAGACGCACCCGCGCCGGATCGAGCGCGAGCGTGCTCGGAAGCGCAACCGACGTTGCATATTTCGTATTTACGCGGGTGCGTTGCCCGAGAGGCGAAACCGGCGCGCTGACGATTCGTTCCGAAAACCCTTTCTGATCGATGTTCGCCACGTCGAAAACCTCGAAGCCGCCTGGTCCATTCGCGGTATAGAGATATTCGCCGCGCAAGACCAGGTCCTGGATGTCGTGACCGCTGTGTTCATGTGCTTCCTTCAGAATCGCGCCGGCTTCGATGTGTTTTCGATAGTTGTCCGGATACGCGATCTTTTGGAGGTGACTGCCGATGGCCGCTTGCGGTTCCTCCGGTTCGGTCCAAATCACGGCGTGTAATCCTTCGCGTCCTTCGCCGACATAGGCGTAACGGCCGAAGAAATTCACTGTGCCGGTGCCGAACCCGAGCAATTGCGTCATCCAGGCGTTGTTGTCGTTGTTCTTCGAAAGATGGCAGTCGGTGCAATTCTTGGTCGTGCCGACGCTGCTGGTCGTGTGCGGGAAATGCGGATTGAAGGCCTGGCCGCTGTAGCCTTCCGCGGAAAAGGTTTGTTGCTGGGAATAAACCCATTCGCGATTGGCGTTTTGCGAACTGACCACCACCGCGCTCGACGATCGCAGCACCGCCATTCGATTCTTCTTCACCGTTCCATCGATCCCGAGCATGAAAACGTCATCGCGCACGACTTGCGGATTGTAGGTGGTGTAGTTGCGATCGGTGACGCCTTCGAATTTGTTCTGTGGCACGCGCTGGTTCGCTTTCATCGGCAGATGGCAACCGAAACAGCTGGTCGCCCATGAGGTGTGACAGATCTGGCAATCCATCGCGCTGTTGTCGTGCGCGAGTTTCAGCCCGACGCGCCTTGGCTCGATCGTCCGGCAAGCCGCCACCCCATGTTGTTGCCATCGCGCCGAAGCGTCTTGGCATAGGCCGACTTTGGATTGTAATGCGAGGAGAGGGGATCAATCGTGTCGATCGTCTGCGGAATTTCCCAACGGACATCCGGCGACATGACCGATTGCTGGAAAAGCTTTGTCCCTTCCCAGATGAACCGCGGTCCCCATGGAGTGTTGCTGTTGTTCGCCAGATCGATCTGGCCGGCGTTGCCGGAAGTAATCAGCGTCGGCCGTTGATCAATCGTGCCGTGGCAATCGATGCAATTGATCGTCGTCGCGTTGCGCGGCTCGCCATAAAGCTGGCCGTTTCCGTGGACATCCTTTTCGAAATGGCAATCCGCGCACTGCATTCCATTGGCGAGATGCACGTCCTTCAGGTGAACTGCCTTGGCGAACTTGTCGGGATCGTCGTGCGAGATTTTGTTGTCGCGCAGATCGAGCAGATTGCCTTTGCGATCGTGTTTGAAGATGGCGCGGAAAACCCAGCCGTGACCGTGGTAATCGGCAAACTGCGTGTGCTTGAGTTTCGGATTTAATTCCGAGACCTTGTCGAGAAACTCCTTGTCGCCCCAGAGACCTCTGGCCGCCGCCGCTTCCGGATTGCTTTGTGTTTCGATGACCAGTTCATCGTCGGTCGGGTTTCGTTGCTTGTTTCGGATACATGAACTCGCCGTCCGTCTCCTGGTCCCACCAGGTGTAACCGAGATACGGATTCACGAAGAGATTGCCCTGATGCATGTGACAGTTCATGCATTGGCTCGAGGGAATCGAGCGCGTGAACTGATGCATGATCGGATGGCCGCGTTCGTTCTTCGGAATTGTCTTGTCCGCGGTGAAACTCAGTCCCTGATGTCCGTACTTGCTCCACCAACCGGAGTTGGTGGGCGATCGATCATTTGCATAAACGACATGGCAGGCCGAGCAACCGCTCGATCGATAATCGCCGGGTGATCGTTCGAGCCGAGAAAACCGAGGAAGTGGATCGTGTAACCGCGTTTTTTGCAGGCCGAGAAAAACAGGATCGGTCCGGTTCAGAGTGCCGAGGCCGCGCTCGGATAAACGGCGGAGCGGTTTGCCGGGCGGTTCGTCTCGAGGTCGGAAGGCCGAGCTGCAATTGTTTTTCGCCGCCCTTTTCGAAAATGCGCAGGATGTTTCCGGGATTGCTCAGATTGAAACGCGGCAAGCGGATCAAGGAAGGGAAGGATGCCGTGCAACTGCGTGTCTGCGGGAGTTACCGGTGTGTAGTTGATCAGGCGAAGCGGCGCGCCTTCGGCGCCGTAAGCCTGACCGAAGCGGTAATTCTTCAAGTAGAACCCGCTGTTATTGTAGAGCGCTGCGCCCCAGAGCATGGCGCCATGGTTCATCATGCTGTGATCGACGTTGCGGATGATTTCGTCGTGACAAAGGCCGCAGGCTTGTTTGGCGACGCGCAGGTCGCCGGGGTTAATGAACCGGATGAACTCGGGCGATTCGTGATTGAGCCAGACGTTAGAGTTCGGCGGATTCGCAGACGTTTTCCAGAACTCCTTGTTGGTTGGGAGAATGTGCGCCTGTTCTTTCGTTAGGCTTCGCGCTGGATTGCCACCGTGGCAATCGGTGCAACCAAGGACGACGTGGGAGGCTTTATGCATTGGCTCGATGCCGTTGTGGCACTGATTGCAGCCGATGCTCTTGGCGTCGGCTGACGCCTGCGATTGATCGATCCAGTTTTTGGGTGGGAGCGAGCGGCGGTTTGGTTAACGATTGATTTGGCGGAATGGCGGTTGGCGGGCCGTAGCCGGAGGTGGTCTGGGTCTTGAGCGAAGAGTATGGGTCGCCGCGAGATAAGAAGTGAACGAGAAACGACAACGTTGAACATCCAACGTCCAACGTCCAACATCGAACAGACAGAGAGCGCCAGTTCGAGTTCATCGATTGCGTTTCCCGGCGGTTTTGAGATGCTAGCGGAGAAAATCTTAATCAATTCCTCTGTTTCATTCAGCAGTGGCTCGACCTTGGCTGGCGGAAGGAGTGGGACACGATGAACCAAGCGAAGCCAGCGTCTGGTCTCACGAAGTTCTTTCAGGCAAATCCTGAGCTTATGAATGAAATCTTTGAGCGATTCTGCGGCTTGCAGTTCGCCATGGTTGGCGAGCGGCGATGTTCCACACCGAAGTAACTGATCGGCGATATGTCTTCCAGCGCGAGTTGGCGGGAGCGCATCAACCAATCGAACAATGCGAACAGCGTAATCCAGCAACCGTTCTTCAAGATCATATCGCTTATCCCTGGTTACTCGAGGAGCCTCCGGTTGGACGTTGGATGTTGAACATTGAGCTTTGGACGTTTTGCCTTTTGACCGTGTCTGGTAACCTTCGTTCGGCTCCTCCTTGAGCCTGGGTTGGACGTTGGATGTTGAACGTTGAACGTTGGACGTTTTGCCTTTTGAGCGTGTTTTGTAGCTTTCGCCTGGCTCTTCCTTGAGCCTGCGTTGGACGTTGGATGTTGAACGTTGAACGTTGGATGTTCTGCCTTTTGAGCTTCGTCCGGATCTTTTGCTTGGTTTCACCTTAAGCGTTCAGTTCGGGATTCGACGTTCTTCTTCATTTCATCAGTACGTCAGCGTCACGGTAAGAATTCCGCTGTAGAGAAAATCATCGACCTTGCCCGGCGACGGCCCCGGATAACCGTAAACCGGAACCGTGTTCGCGCGGTAAATGTCTTTGTAGCCTGCGCCTGGGATCAAGAACCCTACGCCGGCAGTGACGATCATGTTGTTGGTCAGGAGCGGGCGCCACTGAAATCCGAGACTGCAATCCAATCCGATTTCATTGCTGGCATGATTTGTGAGGAGAACTTGTCGGATTGGCTCGGTTTCCGCCATCCAGATGTAGTTCACGTTCAGGAACGCTTTCAATTTCGGCGTGATATCCGCGTCATTTCCGTATCCGACAATGATCGTCCCAGGATTGACGAAGTTCGATTGGCCTTCGCTTTTGCTCGTGCGAAGATCGATCACCAGGCTGTCGCGCTGCTTAAAGTTCACCGAAGTGCCGCCAAGATTGAATCCCTGGTGCACGTAGAAACTGAACGGGCCGCCAACGAAAAATGGCCGATCGAAAATTGTATCGAACCCGGTTGCATTCGAATTCCTCGGGTTGGAATCGCCGCTCGCGTAAAAGCCGGAAAGCTTGAAGCGAAGCCAATCCTTATCGATCGACAGTTCGAGCGCCGCCATTTGCGCGTTGATATCGACGCGCTGCTGGGCAATTCCGTTAAATCCGTCTTCGCCAAACGCCTGATAAAACGCGTGGGAAATATTCAGTCGGCCGATGTGCCCGTCGCCGGTCCACCCAAGGTAGTAGGCCTGGACGTAATGATCGCGCACCGCTCCGATTGGTGCGGGACGCGTAATGAAATCGTTCTGATCGTAAGTGCCGCTCGCCTCCATCGAAGTTGGCGTGAAAACTCAACTGTGCGGTGTAGCCCTTGGCAAAGAAATCCTGTCGAAAAACATTCGCGATGAAGAATCTGCTGATCGCGCCGGTCGAACTTATTGAGGTCCGAGTAGGTATCCTTCTCGAGCATGTCGAACGCGGCGACGTTGTATTGCCAGAGATTGTTGTCGTAGTTGCCGAAAACGCGGATGCCGAGATTGGTGTCGTTGAAAATGAATCCGCGGAAATCGCTAACGAATGGTTGAATGCCGTAGCGGGAAGAAATGAAATCGTAATTGTTGGTCAGGTCGCGGATATGAATTTCCGCGAATGCTTCCTGGAGCGAGTACCATTCTTTTTCGCGAGTTGTGTAACGAGTGTGCGCGAGATCATTCGGAGCGGGCGTCAAGCCGGGGCCGAGCCCGGAGAAGGGATCGCCCGGGAACGGGAAGACGAGCGAGCCCGGGGGCCCGGTGAACCCCGGGCCCGCGCGGATCGGGATCGAGGACATTGTTTTCCTTTACCGTGATGTAGTTGTAGTTGGCCACCAGCCAGCAACCGCACGGCCCAAACGACTGGCTTGAATGCGGTCTCACCCTTGAAGAGATCGATCCCGATTGAGAAATCGTTCGAGAAAAAGAGCTGTTCGCCTCCGTCCGAAAAATTCGGAGCTGTTAGGTCGCGCCGCGCTCACCCCGCTCGGAGTCGGCAAGCCGACGCGTCTCGAATTGGGAAAAATTGCTGAGGGTAAGGTTGAGGAAAATGTCCTGACCAATGACTGGCGCATCGCCTTTGAGCTGACTTTGCAGGTATGGATGCCAGACGACGTAATGCGCCAGATTGATACGGCGTTTCGGTGGACGGATCGGCGTAACGTTTCCAGCGGCCGAACCCGATGAACCAGCGATTAGGGACCGGCTCCGATCCGGGTAGAATTGCTGGCCAGCTTCCGATTCGGGATACTCTCTGTAATCGAGTTTTCGCCGTTCCGGTGTAACCTCGCGCACGCCGCGTCGCGGCAATCCGAGCGAACGCGGAACTGATTCCTCACCGTAAATCGGGCGGCTGCGGGAGAATCGGTGGAAACAAATCTGGTGGAGGCTCCGGTTCGAGTAGATTTGCGCCACCACCGGGATCGGGATTGAATTCGGAAGGGGGGAGTGGAGTTTCCTCGTTCTCGTGGGCCTGTTGTTGTCCGAAGAATACCGGCCCGCGAAACGCAAGTGAGGACGAGTTAGTCGACCGTTGATTTGGACTGGTCGCGCCGGGTTGATGGTCGCTGCGGATCTCGACGGTGGTATCCTTGTTATCGGTTGCCGTGTGTCGCGGGCGACGTTGGTTGTTAATTTCCACCCGGACGCCGTCCTTGAGCGGTGGCTCCTCGCTCTCGGCCGCGCACGTTCAACCCCCATGCCAGAACGAAAGCCGCCCATAATGTCATGGCGCGTCGGAGGATTGGCCCGCAGGCCGCTGGGCGAGAGGGGCTCATAAAGGGGTGCAAAGGATGGGGGAATGCGCCCCTCTTGGCAAGCCTCACGCCGATCATTACGAAAAATCCGTTGTTTTCACCTGCCTGCGATCTTGAGCACCTTCTGAACATGGCTTCACTGCACAGCGCTGAGGTGAAACTGACTCGCCTCCGGATGGCGCATCCACAGGAAGTGCAAGTTCAAGTGAAAGTGCAGGATGCAGGTGGAACGCGTCCTCGGGGAGGCCGCTCCGACTTTTTGATAGCGAAGAGCACTCCCTTTTAGTAAGAAAACAACCCCTGTGCGATTTCGCGCCCCACTGTCGCTCTTGACTGCAGCCTTATTTTTATGGTCTGCGCCAGTCGACGCGCAGCTCACCCTGGACGATGTCCAGACTGTAATTGGCCAGGCGGTCACTCGCGCGACCCAGATTTCTCCGAACAGCGTGATCGCAGTGACCGACCGGGAAGGCAATGTCCTGGGTGTTTGGAATGTTCGCGGCGGAGAACCGACTCAGGAAGAAATAGCGAGCTGCGTCTCGAAAGCAGGAACGGCATCGTATCTCAGCAGTAATCAAAACGCGTTCACTTCGCGCACGGCCGGATTCATTATTCAACAGCATTTTCCCCCTGGTGTTCGCAACACGCCGCCCGGACCGCTGGTCGGGGTCGGCCTGTCGAATTTGTTTTTTTCCGACATCAACAAATTTCGAGGACCCGGGAGCGTCATCAGTTTCAGCAGCACGCCCGGCCTAACAATTGTTCCGGTGATTGGCACTTCATTGGATGGATCGCCCGGCGGCGTTCCACTTTATAAGAATGGCGTGCTCGTCGGCGGAGTCGGAGTCACCGGCGACGGCGTCCCTGGCCCAATCCCAATGCTGCGATCGGAAAATCCGTTTCAATTCATTGCCGGTTACGACAAGGATGAAGAAGTAGCGCTCGCCGGCCAAGCTGGATTTCGCCCGGACAGTTCCATTCTGGCCGACCAATGTTTACATCAACGGCATCGCGCTTCCGTATGTCGTTAGTCCGGTCCCGGCCACGGGTGGAATCACCACTCAAGGTAATGTTGCATCCGGTTACCCGATTCAGGCTGCGCCGCCGCCGTTCCCATATCCGATCGCAACTTTTGGCGGTGTGCAGGGAGAAATTCGGCAGCCGATAACCGACGATCCGATTCCGGGAACAATCAATGGTCAGGCGCGTTTGAGCGCCGCCGAAGTGACAAGCATTATCAATTTCGCCGCGGACCGGGCTCGAATCACGCGGGCCGGGATCCGGCTGCCGATCGGCACACCGATGCAGGCTTTCATTACCGTGGTGAATTTCCCTAACAATCCAGCGGTGAATCCGACGGTCTTAGGCGCGTTTAGGACGGGTGAAGCGACTCTCTTCAGTTGGGATGTCGCGGTTCAAAAAGCGCGCACCGCCGTTGGGTTTTCGACCAATTCGCTTGCGCTCTCGACCCGGTCGATTGGATTTCTGGCGCAAACGTTTTATCCGCCCGGGCTCGATGTCCAGGACCCCGGTCCATATTACGGATTGCAGGAACAATTTTCCGGGTTGTCGCGCAATGCTTTGCCGCAGTTCGTGGTGAATCCGGCGTTTGCGCTGGACCCGCGATTTCCAAATGGCATCACGATTTTTCCGGGCGGTTTTCCGCTTTACCGAAACGGGCAGTTGATCGGTGCGATTGGAATCAGCGGCGATGGCGTAGATCAGGACGATATTGTTGGCGCGTCAGGGACGCACGATTTCCTCGCGCCGTTTGCCATCCGCGCAGATCAATTTCTCTACCTCGGCGCGCGATTGCCGTATGCCAAGTTTCCGCGAGACCCGAGCATTGTGAATCCACCGGGTCCGACGCCATTTGTCCCGCCCGCTGAAAAACTGGCGAACATTTCGACACGACTCAGCGCTGGGAACGGGAACGATCAGTTGATAGGCGGATTTATCGTGACAGGGGAACAGGCGAAAAAAGTTATTGTTCGCGCGATTGGGCCGTCGCTTGGTCAATCCGGGATTGGAAACGCGCTTGGCGATCCGGTGCTTGAACTTCACGATCAGAGCGGCGCGCTGATTGCGTCGAACGACGATTGGCGCGACTCGCAGGAAGCGCAGATCGTTGCGACCGGGATTCCGCCTGAGGACGATCTGGAGTCGGCGATCGTCCAGACCCTTGCCCCTGGGGGTTACACAGCGGTCGTGTCCGGGAAAAATGGCGCGACTGGGACTGCATTGGTTGAAGCGTACGACTTGCAGCAATCTGCCAATTCGACGTTGGCCAATATCAGCACACGCGGTGCAGTTGGGCCGGTGAGCAACGTCATCATTGGTGGATTCATTGTTTTTGGGAGTGACGGGAACACACGGGTCTTGATTCGTTCGATCGGTCCGTCGCTGGCGTCATCTGGAATCTCTAATGCGATGCCGGATCCGATGTTGGAGCTGCGCGACGTGAACGGGACCTTGATTGTTGATAACGATAATTGGCGGGATGGCCCGGAGACAGAGATTCAGGAGACGACGCTTGCGCCGACTAACGACTTTGAATCCGCCATCGTCACTACGCTTCCGTCCGGACCGTACACCGCGATTGTGCGTGAACGGAATGGTCAGAGCGGAATTGGGTTATTTGAGGTTTATAATCTGCAGAATCCCTAGTTGAAGAGGGTTGTCCGCAGATTTCGCGGATTAGCGCAGATTTTTGGATTGCGTGCTGGTTCGCTTCAGCATCTGGTTAGGCCTTTGGTGACTTATTGGTTGCGGGTTTGGCTTTGGCTTTCCCTTTGCCCATCGCGTCACGCATAGCCTGATAGCCAGCGGCGTATTCCGAGACCGGGAGCCGGGCCACCGTGCTCTCAACCACATCCAGCGCGAGGTCAGGCAGCGTCTTGAAACGGAGGCAGCCTTGGCCCATGTCCAACTTCTTACCGCTCTTTGCGTATTGCGCCTTGAACCACTCCAACAGCGCGGGCTGTCCGTAGAAGCAAATCATGTGCAGCGCCATGTACGATTTCTGTGAGGCCAGGCTGATAAGCGTTAGGGGCTGCTTTGGGTTGCCGCCATAGCCGGCTGGGTAAGTGGACAGCGGAACGAACCAGCTGATCATGCCGAACTGAATTCCTTCCTTGTAACCCGATGGCAGGGCGCGGTTGATTCCCCGGCGGACTTCCTTCAACGCGTCACGGCGCTCCGCGGGGAGTGCGGCCAGGTATTCGGTCACGGTGGATGCTGGCATGGGGCAGATCTACCGTAACGGTTTTGACCGGACAACTGCAATCTCAGAAGCCGCGTATCTTGATCACATTCCAGAGGCGGTGCTGCGCGATCTCAAAGGCAAGCTCATGCGTCGACCTGGCGAGGGAATCAACAACGATGGCACGGGCTGAGCGTGTGTTTTGCCAGACCTGCGCCGCGAGATAAAAAAGAGAGATGATTACACCGATGGACGCGACCAGCTGCGCCCAGAAATTAACTGTTTCCATGTTCATTTACGTTTTCCCAAAATCCCGGCATTCTAAGAACTACTCGGCCTCGATCCATATCAACGAAAGCAAGGCGAGCGGCTCCGAGGCTTTCTGAGTTCGCTCCATCGCATTGGTTAGGTCTTGGCGAGCACGGCGTCGACGTCCGAGACGAATCCAGGATGGAAGCCGATATGTTTGGCGCTGCGCCACCAGGTCCCACCATGCGGCGTCGTGAGCAGGCCGGACAGGAATGCCCCAGTCGTCGCTTCGAAAGTCCCCTTCGGAAAGACACCACGTTGCGTTCGATCCCAAATGTGGAAAGACGCCCAGGCGTATTCTTGGAGCATCTGCTCCAGTCTCAGTTGATCGGCGGCATCCAACGCGCGTTCGCCACCCAAGCCGGCGGTCATCAGTTCGGCAATCTCACGGTTCTGGGCGATGGCCTGACGAAGCACCGTCCATTGTGCCATAGTGGAATTGTGCTCGTTCCGCTGGAGCGCGCCCGTATTTTGTCTGATTTGTAAACCAACAAAGATCAAAGATATGACCACGCCAACCGAAGCGACAATCTGCGCGAGAAGGGATATTTGTTCGAACGACATAGGTTTTAACGCTCTGTGAGCCTAACTACAAGTGTGCTGCGGCATGCCGTAAAATAAATCGGTGTATTGCAGACTGTTTCTTACCTTTTCTGGGTAGGTTGGAGCAAAAAGCTGCACTCCCAATGCTGACGTCTACTCCTCAGCCCAACAAGCCGAAACTGCTCGATCAGGTTCGACAGATGCCCAACTTTGCCCGTGCGCTAATCGTTGCTCTTTCTTGATTTCTCAGCTCCATCACAAAGCGCCGTCGACGCTTCGCTTTGCCGGCGCAGTCCAAAATCCCTCCGTTTTCTCTGTTTCCTCCTGTTGGCCTTCTGTCGGCAATCCGAAATCGTCCTTGGGTGTTGTCGCCGGCGATGTAACCGCTAATCTACCCGGATGCCGCCAGAAGAGACGGATGCTTCCAAGAAACCGCTCATTTTCATTTCGCATTCGTCGAAAGACAAACTGATCGCAGACGCAATCTGCGCTCGTTTGGAGAACCAGGGGATCCGTTGCTGGATTGCGCCGCGCGATGTGAATCCTGGTCGCGACTATAGCGATCAGATTCAGGAAGCGCTGGAACGGTCAACGGTGATAGTGATGGTCCTTTCGAGCGGATCAAACTCGTCGCGACATGTTAAAAGTGAAATCGATCGCGCGTTTAGCCTTGGCAATGTCATCGTACCGTTTCGAGTTGAAAACATCGAGCTCGACAAAGGGCTCGCTTATTATCTGGCGAAAACCCATTGGCTCGACGCTGTCTCGCCGCCGCTGGAACAGCACATTGATCGTTTGGCGGCGACGATTTACCGCCTCGCCAATCCAGAAGCGCCACCACCGACGCCACCGCAACCGCAATCGATACCCGCGAAATCGGTCACACAAACTGTGTCGGACAAGAAATTTTTGCTCTTCGGCTTGGGCGTCGCTGGACTGCTGGCGATTCTGGGGGTCGTCGCTGTGGTCATTCTGGCATCACAACAATTCTTTACGCCGCCGGCGAAACCAGGTGTTGTTCAGCAGCAACCGAACACCAGTTCGCCGGCTCCCGGACCTGACGGCCCGCAGGGCCGTGGCAACAACGCGGCACCCGACGGCTCGCAGGGCCGTGGCAACAACACGGCCGAAACACCGGCGCTCGCAGCGACACCTGTTGCGACGGCCGCTGCGAAATCTTCTGTTCAAGGAGCGTGGACGATTGCTGAAGCGCGAACACTCGAGGGCTCGGCTTACGGAGGGACGGTGCAATTTTTTAAGCAACAAGATCGATATCAGGTGACGTGGCAAACTGCGGCGGGAAACTATGCCGGAGTGGGTTTGACGCGGGGGAACAAGGTTTGTGTTGGTTGGAGCGAACATTCGTTTGGTGTCGTCTTCTACAAGATCAATGGCGATGGGACGATGAGCGGGACGTGGACAGTCAGCGGCGCACCGCTTGATCAGCCTGATGGAGTGGAAAAGGCAACCGGAGGCAAACCGGGCGAGCTCGAGGGTGAATACTCGGTTATTGGAACGAATCCCGGATCGACAAGTCGTTATGGCGGAAAGCTGAAAATCACGCGCACAGGTGAGACCTACCGAATGCAATGGAACGTGAACGGCAGTTATACCAATGGAGTGGCAATCAAGGTCGATAACGATTTATTTGCGGCATTTGGAGGCAAGGATCATCCGTATGGCGTTGTCTCCTATGCGTTCGAGGGAGAGAGCGCGAAAGGTTTGTGGACCTTGGGTGGAGAAAGTCAGATCGGGAAGGAAGATTTGGTAAAACAGTAGGCCCGTTAACGCGGAAAGTTCAACGCTCAACATCTTACACTTACATCCATGCGTCTTACCGCTGCGCGACGGATCATCGTCAAAGTGGGTTCCAGATTGCTGGTGGATGCGGATACTGGCGCACTGAACCAGGAATGGCTGGCGAGTCTTGTCGCGGACTTGGCAGCGCAGCGCAAGGAGGGTAAACAGGTTCTGCTGGTTTCATCCGGAGCCGTGGCTCTTGGACGGCGCGCGCTCGATCTTAAGAGTGGCGACTTGCGGCTTGAGGAGAGTCAGGCCGCGGCGGCCGTCGGGCAGGTACGGCTTGCTCAGGCCTATGTCGAGGCGTTTCGTGTCCACGGAATAACGGCGGCGCAGATTCTTCTTACCCTGGACGACTCAGAAGAGCGCCAGCGTTACCTGAATGCGCGCGAGACGCTGCGGACGCTTTTGGCGCTCGGCGTCATTCCTGTGATCAACGAGAACGATACGGTGGCCACTGCGGAGATTCGATTCGGCGATAACGACAGGCTGGCCGCGCGCGTTGTCGGGATGGTCGAAGCGGACGCCCTTATTCTACTCTCCGATGTGGATGGGCTTTATGACACGAATCCACAACGCGATCCGTCTGCGAAACACATCCCGGACGGTGCAGGCGATTACACCCGAGATCGAGGCGATGGCGAGAGGCCCTGTCTCCGGCATCAGTCGCGGTGGAATGGAATCGAAAATCGCTGCCGCAAAGATTGCCACTGCCGCTGGCGCTACCGTTCTGATCGCCAACGGTCGCATTCTGCATCCGCTGCGCGCGATCGATTCGGTTGGAAAACACACCCTCTTCGAGGCGCGCGTTTCCCCGGCGACTGCTCGAAAGCGTTGGATCGCCGGGGGCCTTTCGGCGTCCGGCAAGATCGCATTGATACTGGGGCGGAACAGGCGCTTCTTTCGGGCAAGAGTTTGCTTCCAGCGGGTGTTACGGCGGTCGCTGGCAATTTCGAACGGGGCGATGTGGTCATCATCACAAACTCTGGCGGGCGCGAACTTGGGCGAGGTTTGATTGCCTACAATTTCGAGGAGGCACGCCTACTGATCGGGCATCGCACGGTCGAGATCGAAGCGATTCTCGGCTATCGTGGCCGGGACGAGTTGATTCATCGGGACGACTTGGCGCTGGTTTCAACCACGAAGTGAAAGTGAAAGTTAATGCGTAAGTGCAAGTGATCGAGCTAATGCATGCCAACACACCCACTCGCTCCCTTGAGGCGGAGATGCATGCAATCGGCGAACGGGCGAAGGCCGCCGCTGCCTGTCTGCGAGAAGCTTCAACGGAGGCAAAAAACGACGCCTTGCTGGCATCGCTCGAAGCGATCCGTGCCGGAAACAAGAAGATCATTGCCGCCAACAGCGACGACATGCGAGCTGCGGAAGCGCGCGGTCTTTCACCGGCCCTGCTCGACCGTTTGCGACTGGACGACGAACGAATCGAGAAGATGGCGTCGGGTTTGCGGGAAATCGCAGCGCTTCCTGACCCGGTCGGTCGTGAGCTGGCGCGTTGGACTCGACCCAACGGATTAGACATCACGCGAGTGGCGACCCCGATTGGCGTCCTCGCCATTATTTATGAAAGCCGGCCGAATGTAACCGCGGATGCTGGCGCGCTCTGCTTGAAATCGGGGAACGCTGCAATATTGCGGGGAGGATCAGAATCGGTCCGGTCGTCGATCGCCATTCATGCGGCGTTGGTCGAAGGCTTGCGTAAAGCGAATCTGCCCGAAGCAACCATCCAACTTGTTCCGACAACTGATCGCGCCGCAGTGGGAATGATTTTGACCGGACTCTCCGGCGCCATCGATTTGATTGTGCCACGCGGCGGCAGGAGCCTGGTCGCGCGTGTGCAAGCGGAAGCGCGGGTCCCTGTGCTCGCGCACCTCGAAGGCATCTGCCACACCTATGTGCACGCGAAGGCCGATCTCGCCAAGGCACGCGCATTGGTCTTGAACGCTAAGATGCGTCGAACCGGTATTTGTGGTGCGACCGAGACTTTGCTGATCGACCGGAGCATTCTCTCCTCCCATCTCAGGCCAATCCTTGAGGACCTGGCGCGAGCCGGTTGCGAAATCCGCGGTGACCGCGACGTTTGTGTTGTTTATCCGTCGGCCAAACCGGCCACGGAAGAAGATTGGCGCAGCGAATATCTCGACGCGATCATCGCGGTGCGTGCTGTCGCCGGGATGGGAGAGGCGATTGAGCATATTACGACGTTTGGTTCGCAACATACCGAGTGCATTGTCACGGAAGATAAGATCGCGGCTGAACGATTCCTTTCTGCGGTCGATTCCGCCATTGTTTTGCATAATGCTTCGACCCAATTCGCCGACGGCGGCGAGTTTGGGATGGGTGCCGAGATCGGAATTGGCACCGGCAAACTGCATGCCCGGGGTCCCGTCGGGGTTGAACAACTCACCACTTTCAAATACGTGGTTCGTGGTGACGGGCAGATACGTGCCTGAGAAGATCAGGCAGAATTAACAAAATTAACAGAATGAGGTTGGATGCCTTATGAGAAGCCCCTTCCAATTTTGTAAATTTTGTTAATTCTGTCCCTTCCTTTGTTGGCGTCGCTCTGTTCACTCTTGTAAGCTCCAGTAATCATTCCTTTTCTCTTTCGTGATGCAGTCCGCCTTTTATCAATCCGAGATTGATCAGCCCCATCCGGAACGAACACGGGCGATATTGAAGGCGCATCCGGAGGTGCGCGAGCTTATGGGGCGAAATCCGTTCACGGCGCTGATTGCGCTCGGGGTGGTGACATTGCAAACCGCAATCGCCTGTTTGATGGGACAACTCGGTGGTAGTTATTGGTGGTTGACTCTGATCCTGGCCTACGGTGTGGGCGCGTTCGCGAACCATTGTTCGTATGTCATTATCCATGACGCGACTCACAACCTGATTTTTCGCAGCAAGATACTGAACAAACTGGTCGCGATTGCGGCCGACCTGCCGAACCTCTTTCCGGGTGCGGTCGCATTTGGCGTCTATCATCTCAAACATCACGCGCACCAAGGTGATTACGAATCGGACGCGGATATTCCAAATCGGTGGGAAGCCAGATTGATCGGGAACAATTGGTTCATGAAAACAATCTGGCTGCTCTTGTTCCCGATATTTCAGCTGACTCGTCCGCCGCGGTTACGGGCGATCACGATGTGGAATGGCTGGACGGTTACGAATCTCGTCTGCGCCGCCGTCTTCGATTTCGCAGTGTTCCAGTTCGCTGGTTGGACTGGGATTTCGTATTTGTTGTGTTCCGCTTTCTTCGCGATCGGTTTGCATCCGGTGGGCGCGCGTTGGGTTCAAGAGCATTACACGCTCGACCCTGTTCAGGAGACGTTCAGCTATTACGGGCCAATAAATTTGGTCGCGTTGAACGTCGGGTATCATAATGAGCACCACGATTTCCCTTCGATCGCCTGGAATAACCTGCCGAAGTTAAGAGCGCTGGCGCCGGAGTTTTATGACACGTTGCGGTACCACACATCGTGGAGCCGTTTGTTGGTGCAGTTTCTGTTCGATCCCCGGTACACGCTCTTTTCCAGGGTGGAACGGTAGAGGGTTGTAGCCACGGCCCTGCGGGCCGTCGAGATTCGGCGTGGCTTTCCCATCCGTCCCATGGGTCCTATGAGACCTATAGGTCTTATGTGATTAGCCTCCGCCATCAGAGGCGCCGCCGATACCAGATGGCCCGCAGGGCCGTGGCTACAATCCTCCCCCAATTTTTTCGTGGACGTTCCGCCCTTGTTTCCATATTCTACCGGGCTGCTCAATCGCATTATAAAAGCGATCCGAAACCGGCTCCTCGTTTCCGAGGTCAGCAAGCGCCGCGCAAACGCCACCAATCGTTATAGTTATTAGTTATGGAACTGAATCAGCTCACTCCAGCGTCAACGGGAAACGCGGCTCCCACCGTCGAAAATGATCCCGGCAAATTTAGTCTGAGCGATTTCCTGGTCGGCGACAGCAAAGATCCGCTGAAACCGCCGCCGGCGTTCACCAAATGGCATGAGGTCGGGAAATGGGCCATCGAATTGTATGAACCGCCGCTTCTGGGTCCGGCGGAAGCGCGAACTGCTTTGCAATACGGCGGCCAATCGCATCCGGTCATCAATCTTTGCTCCTACAATTACCTTGGCCTAGCGAATCATCCGGAAGTGATCGCGGTGGCTCACGAGACTCTGGACAAATATGGCCTTGGCGCATGCGGCTCGCCCATGTTGTCGGGCATGACCGATCTTCATCGGCAATTGGAGAAGCGAATGGCGGAGTTCCTCGGTTACGAAGATGCGATGCTATTCAACAGCGGTTTTGGCGGAGCACTTGGGACGATATCCGGGTTGCTGCGGAAGAGCGACGTCGCGGTGATGGATAACCGATCGCACCTGAGCCTGCGCGATGGTGCGGTGCTGGCCCGGACCCGCACGGAACGATTCGAGCATAACGACCCGGAATCACTCGATGACGCGTTGACCCGGCACAAGGGGAAACGCCAGCTCGTTATCGTCGAAGGCATTTACTCGATGGACGGCGATTTCGGAAACCTGAAAGAATTAATGGACGTAGCTGACGCGCATGAAGCGAGCGTGTTCGTCGATGAAGCTCATTCGATGTTGGCCTGTGGCGCGAATGGTCGTGGCGCGGTCGAACATTTCGGCGTGGAAAAACGGGTCCGGATTCTTTACGGCACGTTCTCGAAAGCGTTCGGAGCGTTGGGTGGATTTGTTTGCGGTTCAACCGAGACGCTTGATTACCTGCGATTTTATTCGCATCCCTATGTTTATTCCTGTGCGCTTGCCACCGGTTGTGGTCGCTGCGATTCTGAAAGCGCTTGAGTTGGGAACGAGCCGTCCCGAGTTGCGGAAGCGTCTTTGGGAAAACGCGGAATATTTTCACAAGCAACTGACTGGACTCGGGATCGACACCGGAAAATCGACCACTTACATCATGCCGTTAGTGATTGGCGATCGGGAACGGATGTATCGCATTGGTCATGAATTGCGTTCAGCGGGGACTTTGGGTTGCGCCAGTCGATTATCCGGCGGTGCCGCAGGATCGTATTTGTTTCCGGGCTTGCGTTACGGCCAATCATACTCGGGCCGATCTCGACGAAGCACTCAATATTCTTTCAGATGTTTTGATCCCGGCGCAGATGCAAGCCGCCGGATCTGGAGTATAAGAAATCATATGGCGCAGCAGCGGTACGTCTCGAGCAAGAACGAAACGGTCCGGATGTTCGAGAGCGATTTCATGGAGTTTTTCTCGCACGTCCATCCCATAACTCCGCTGGTAATATATCTGCCGGTGATTGGGTTGATGCTTTACCTTGCGATAGGGCCGCGTGCTTTGTCGGTCGCGGTTTGTGCGCTGTTGTTCTTGCTCGGCATTTTCATCTGGACCCTGGTCGAGTACAGCATGCATCGGTTTGTCTTTCACTACGAACCGAAGAAGCGGTTGGGGGAAGAAATTGCATTTCCTGCTACACGGCGTTCACCATGATTATCCACAGGACGCCAGCCGGCTGGTCATGCCGCCGGTCGTGAGTATTCCGCTCGCGTCGATCTTTTGCGGAATTTTCCTGATTGTCTTTGGATCGATTGCGCCGGCTATGTTCGCGGGATTTCTCTTTGGTTATCTCTGTTACGACATGATCCATTACGCGACCCATCATTTTCCAATGAAACGCGGAGTCTGGCTTTGGTTACGGCAGTATCACATGCGCCATCACTACAAGGACGACCACACCGGATACGGAGTTACTTCACCGCTGTGGGATTATGTTTTCCGAACGCGAGCGGAGGAGAATGAATTCAGGCGATGAGATCGCGCATAAGAACGTGTCATTCCGACATGCGCACGGCGAGGGATCCCAGTTGCAATTTCTTCAGCCACTGCAAGCGGTCGCCGGCGAAGGCTTTCCTTGCGGGATCTATTGCTACGTATCACGCGGCATTCGTATCGGTGTGCACCTCATCGTGGCCGATTGCTAGTCGCGCGCTTCGCGCCTCAGATGCGTGTAGGCCCGTTGAATAACGTCGAGACAGAGCGCCGCTTCATCAAAGGATTTCCGAGCGCGATCCGTCTCACTGAAATTCCTCACGATGTCAGGCAACATCGCGGTGAACCAATCCGAATGATGCGAGCCAGCGGATAATGCGTTCTCGAATTTGATCGATTGCTCGCCGGTCCGGAGAACGTCGTCGTCGATTATGATCTCGCCGTTTTCTCCGGTTAACCGCATCGCATTTTTGCGTTTGTCTGCTCGCCAGGTGAGGAAAATCCTCGCGCTACCGCTTGGAAAAGTCAGGGTCAGATCCACTTCGTCCTCGATATTGCCAGGGCCAGTTCGATTGAGGGAAGCGCGAACGTCGATTGGGTTTTCGCAAAACCAATGATGCGCCAGATAGATCGCATGCCATCCATGATCCATAAGAATGCCGCCTCCGGAGATCTTCGGGTCGCGCCGCCAGTTCGGATGATTGGGATCAGCGACCGCGGCATCTTTGAGACGGAGTGTTTCGATTTCAACGTGACGCAATTTTCCAATCGTTCCTGAACGAAGCAGCTCAGTAGCGCGTTTGATGATCGGTGCATACTTCCAATTGTGAACGGGAACGACGACACGGTTGGCATCGCGGGCGAGGTTACGAATCGAATCCAGTTCCGCTGGATCCAATAAAAGTGGCTTCTCGCAAACGACATTCCACTTTTGAGCAAGCGCGCGGCGGATCGGGTCACCATGGAGTGCAGGCGGCGTACAGATATCGACAAAATCGATTGTCGCGTTTGCGATCAGTTCATCAATTGCACTGAAGGTGGCGATTCCAGGAGAAGCTTCCCGCGCGGTTTGACGTCGTTTCTCTGTCCGATCAACTACCGCAACAATTCTGACTTGATCGGAGCTTTGATAGGCTGGGAGATGTCCGTTCTGCGCGACTTCACCGAACCCGATGATTGCGCCCTTTAACATTAGCGTATCGATTTGCGGGAGATTTCGGACTTGGAAGGGCCACGGCTCCAATGCTGGGGACCTACCACTTTCGTTCAAGATCTTCGAGAACGGAGTCGATAATCTTCAGCGCGGAATTCGCCTGAGCAGCAGTGAGAATAAGCGGCGGATGAACGCGAACTCTTGGCGTGTAGCTCATCATGATCAGGCCCTGGCCAAGCCGCCTTTGAAGAACTCGATGCATTTCTCTTTTGGCAGCAGAGTTTTTGATTCCTGATCGGTCACGAGATCGAACCCAACCAATAGGCCTTCGCCCCGCACATTCGCGATAGAACGATGCCGGGTTGAAAGTGCCTCTAATCCGTCATGAAGCAGCGCGCCAATCTTGGCTGAGTTTTCGACCAGATTTTCGGACAGAATTGTTTGGATGGTGATAAGCGCAGCTGCCGCCGCCAACGGGTTGCCGCCATAGCTCGACGAAGACGCACTTGGCAATGAAAATGGTTTCGCTGCCATGATTTCGTCAGTGGAAACCAAGGCGCTGACTGGAAACCCAGAGGCGACTCCTTTGCCAAGAGTCATTATGTCCGGAACCACATCATCTCTGTTGCAGCCAAACATTCGACCGGTGCGTCCGAATCCGGTGATCATTTCGTCGGCGATCAAGAGCGCGCCGTATTCGCGAGCGACCCCGTGAACGTCGCGCAGAAATCCTGGGGGCGGCACGATGTTACCCGCAGTGCCTTGGATTGGTTCGATCACAATCGCGGCGGGGCGCCCTGAAATGTCGCGCTCGATTATTTGTCGAAGCTGGTTGATGGCCTGTGCGCGGCACTCGTCAGGCGGAACCATCAAATCTGGTCGGATCCGCGTATGGCGTAACGTGATGACCAGTGGGCAACGGACCGATCAGGTTTTTCCATTCGACATCTGAAATCGGAAGAACGCCGGCTGTCTTTCCATGGAAACCGCCGGCGAACCCGACAATATCCGTTCGCTTGGTATGGGACCGGGCCAACCTGATTCCCGCTTCTACCGCTTCAGCGCCGCCGCTGAAAAACTGTGTGCGCGACAAATTACCGGGGACGAGGTCAGCGATCAATCGAACTAGTTCAGCGCGAGGTCGCGAAGTGAAACTGCCGACAGTAACGGCTTCGATTTGTTTCGTTAAAGCGGCAACATAGCGCGGGTGCGCGTGTCCAAGGCTGGCTACGGAAACGCCTGCGTTCAGATCGAGATAAGTGCGACCGTCGAGATCGGTCAGGGTTGCGCCGCTTCCCGATTCGATCGCCAGTTCAGAAAGCAACGCGATTGTTTGCAACCCGGGGGCGATGAATTGTTGTTCTTCGTCGAAGAGTGCCTTCGTCTTCATCAACGATAATGTATTAGTTAGCATTTGATTGCCGGGTAATAAAATCCGCTATCGCGTAGGAGGCTCGGTCGCGGCAAGGCGCGAACGAAGGCCAGTCATTCAGATCGATCAGCGTCAGTTCTCCGGAGGGGGACACAATGACGTCACCGCCGAAAATGTCGAGGCCTGCTGTGTCGGCTGCCTGGTTGGCCATGGTTTCCAACGCGGCAAAATCAAATGGGTGTTTTTTGGCGTCACCTGAATAAAGCCAGCTGAAGAATGCACCGCCAGTTACCCCGTAAAACTTGATTTCGTCGCCGCCCCGATGTGCCTGCAAGGCCGCGAGCCGGATTCCGCGCCGAGCGAAATCGGCCAGGCCTGCCTCGAGGCGTTCGATCGAATCGATCCATTGGACATCAGCGGTCACTGAGGCGTGGACATCTCCACGTTTCAACCATATCCCGCCATTGAGTTCGATCGATCCAAGGTTGTTTTCCTCCGTGATTTCAAGAAGGCGCGTCTCTGGAAATGGAATCCCGGCGTTAACCATTAAGTCCGGCAATCGATCCCGGTGAGTATTGAGCGCAGCCTGCGGGCTGTTGATAATGGTGACGCCTTCGCGTTCCCAGTTTACCAGATTCTCAAGCGACGACCGGCCCTGGCACATCGAAAAAACTATCGCCGCATCAGTCCGTTGATTCTCGGCTTCGTCGAGCGTGACGAGGTCTACCGCAAAATCGCGTTCCCGAAGCCGGTGCGCGATCTGTTCAAGCAAGGAGAGCGTCATTGGATAAATGACGGCCAGGCGAGTATTGGCGTTCGCGAAAAATTCCGAGGAGTCGTTTCATCTGACGCATATTATTGAGGAAAGCTTCGGCGACTCCGATATCGGTGGGGCGATCCACGTCAATCGATTGGGAAATAGGGATCCCAGCGAGCTTGTAACCGCGTTCCATGAGGCGCCCGAGGAATGCGCGTAACGAGTCGAGTCCATCACGTTGCGCAGACTCAGCCTCGCGAAGAATCGACGGACGAACAGCATAGATGCCCGCTGTAGCTAGTTCGGAGGGTGCTGCCTTCGGGCCAATTGCGGTAATGCGTGCAGTGTCCGATTCCATTCGGACGAGCAACGGTTTTTCGTCGTCACCGGCTGCGGTCAGAGCGAGGGTCACAGCGGCCCAATCATATTGGCGCATGCGGCTTTGATGAATCGCGCATAGGCCTGGCTGGCGGCTACCGTATCAACTGTAGAAATCAAGAACGGTCCGGTGTCGCCGGAGGCGGACAGTGTTTCAATTAATCGAATGAAACTGTGCATTGAGGTTGGTGTCGTTTTGACGATCCAACGCAAAGCGAACGGCCAGGTGAGCGAGGTCACGTAATCGCGAACAGGAAGTCCGTTCTCGTTAATAATAATGACGACTTCCGAAACGTTCGCGTCTGCCAACGCGTTGAGGACATATGCGATCAACGGTTTTCCGTTGACCTTGACCAGTGGCTTCAGTTCAGAAGATCGAGCCTGTAGTCGCTGACCATGTCCCGCCGCGAAAATGCCTGCCTTTAGCGATGGAGTCGCAGCCGAATTCATGTCGAAACCAGTGACGCTTCAGACAAAGCGAAAGGCAAATCCGCCAGCCGGCGCAACCGCAAATCAACCAGTGATGGGTTCGGGCAATCGCGAAGTTCAGGACCTTCGAGCCACGCCGTTTTCATTCCAATTTTCTTGGCTGGCACAACATCGCGTTCGTACGAATCGCCGACCATGATCGTGGTCGCGGGATCGGCACCTAATTTTTCAGCGGCATATTGAAAGATCGCCGGATCCGGTTTGAAAAGGCGAACTCGGCGTGAGTCCACGATGATGGAAAGAAATGGCGCGTATCCGAAATCAGCACACAGCGTATCGACGTTTCCGCATCCATTTGAGACAACCCCCAAGGTAAATCCTCGTTTAACTAGATCGGAAAGCATCTGGACGTTTTCGGTAATGGCTCCGCGGACTGGTTTAATAAAACCTTCGACCAGATGTTGGTGAAGCTCGGGATTATTCAGCCCGAGGTGTTCGAGCTGCCATTGAACATGCATTTGGGTCATCTCAGCAAAGTTGGCGGAGGCAATTGTTTCGTCGATCGCGCAGCGTCGTTCAGCGTCATCAAACGCGGCCCGGATTTTTTCGCGCGGAAGATCGACGCCGAACGTCCGGTAAAGGGCGAGAAACCGTTCGAGCCAATGCACCTCGCCATCGAGCGTGCCGCCCATATCGAATAGGATCGCGCGGATCATGACAAGGCGGAGAGAAATTTTCGGTCGGCGTTGTGTTGCCAGAGCCGAAGAACAAAAAGCGCAATCGTCATTGGGATCAGGATAAAGGCAAAAAACAGATCGGTTCGGTGCAGTAACGCTAATAAACCGATGGCATAGAACCGGGTGTTGTCGCCCAACAAATTCCAACCACGAACGGGCCAATAGAAGCAGCGTTGGTAGAGAGCACGATCCGCATCACGGATGCGTCCTGCGGCTGAGCGCGTGGCCAGCTGTTTTTCGACGCGGACATGCAAACCGGCCTGGCGTTGCTGCATGTTGAGGTAAGCGCTGTACAACCAACGAATCCAGAACGGGGCATTCGCCGGATTATGTTGTGGCAATCGACCTTCACCGACGATGGCCGAATAAGCAGGTCGATGGTACTCATACATCTGCGCCTGCATGGCAGTAGCGACCCCGGCCCCCAACATCCAAACGATCGTCCAAACGATATCAATCCAGTTTCCACGTGATGAATCAGTCGTGCGGCAATCGCAAAATAAATTGCGACGTGCGTGACGTAGCCGGCCGCCCCATCCAGCACGCGACCAAATTCTGTGACTCGCCCGGTCATTCGTGCGAGCTGGCCATCGGCCGAATCGACAATGCCGTGAACGATAAGAAGCGCGAAGGCTAGCAGACCAAGACGCTCGTCATAAAGCAGTGCGCCCTCCGATCACACCGATCAAAGCACCGAGCATGGTCAGCTGCGTTGGAGTCATTCGCAGGAGATTTGCGGTGCGAGCGACAACCAACCCCAGTGGTCGGAAAAAATAGATATCCGCCCGTTCCGTTACGTCCAGAGGCTGGAAAGCGGGTGTTGATGAGAAAACAGGCGGACCCTCTCGAGGCGTCACAAGGCCGTTGCTAGTACCTCATATTCACGCCGGGTGCAAAATTAATTTACGTTGGGAACGATTGGGTGCCGGGCATTTGATCACTTGCACATGCACATTAGCTTTAACCTGCACTTCAGGAAAGCGGCGTTCTCCAGAGGTGTAAGTGAAAGTTAAAAGTGCATGTGCATGTGTCTCTGGAACTGAAGGCTGGCGGCCGGCCTCATTGAAAGACAAAATAGCCCGGTGCCACCAGTAACGGTAACAGAAGTTAGATCCCGGGCGGAACGCGATGCGTTTATCAAGTTCCCATGGCGCATCTACGCAAACGATCCGGTCTGGGTTCCACCACTCTTGATCGAGCGAAAGGAATTTCTCGACCGAAAGAAACATCCATTTTACCAGCATGGCGATGCCGCGCTCTTTCTCGCTCGATCGGGCAGCGAAATCGTTGGTCGAATCATGGCGAGCGATGATCCGCGTTACAACGCGCTGCACCAGACCAATGTCGGTTGTTTTGGTCTTTTCGAATGTATAGACGATTCCGCGGTTGCGGCCGCTCTGTTTTCTGCGGCTGAAAGTTGGCTTAGGAATCGAGGTCGCGCGGAGATGATGGGACCGATTGATTACTCAACTAATTATGTGTGCGCATTATTGATCGATGGTTTTCAGTATTCGCCGACGATTCTGACCTCACATAATCCGCCATATTATGCGCCGTTGATTGAATCGTGCGGTTTTACCAAAGCGAAAGATTGGTATGCATGGTTGTTGGAGGATTTCAGTCATGGTGCAGAACGCATGAGGAGGATGGTGCGTGCTCGCGCGAACAAACATGACTTAACCATTCGGGCCGTTGAACCGCGGAACATTGTCGAGGAAAGCAGACATCTCCACGCGGTTTACGATCAGGCCTGGCAAAAGAACTGGGGGTTTGTTCCGTTTACTCGGGCTGAAGCGGAACACATGGCGCGCGAGATGAAGTATTTTGTGCCCCCACAAAGTATATTGATCGCCGAAGTCAATGGGGAACCGGTTGCGTTTTCCATTTGCATTCCGGACATCAATCTCGCGCTGCGCCACGTTAATGGCCGGCTAACGTCGTTCGGTTTGCCGATCGGATTACTTAAGCTGCTCTATTATCGAACGAAAATCCGGATGATCCGGTTTGTCGCGCTCGGGGTAGTTGAAAAATATCGACGATCTGGGATCGCTGAGATGCTGGTTTTACGGATGATGGATGAGGTGTCAAAGCGTGGTTCGATTGGCGAAATGAGCATGACGCTGGAAGACAATTTCATGATCAACCGCTTTGTGGAAGGCCTGGGATCCAGGCGCTACAAGACTTACCGAATTTACCAGCGCGCAATTGCTGGAACTGGGAACGCGGCCGTTGGCCCGGAACCACGATGACGTCGGAGGTCAGAACTTTTCGGCGTGTCTTGATCACAGCCGACGAATCGGCTGATTGGATTGTAGCCGGTTTACGTCAACTCGATCGTCTGGCTCTGGCGGTCGATGAGTTCGCGCTGGAGAACAATGAAACGGCACCGGTTTTGATTTGTATCAATTGGCGACCGGAAATGGACCAGGTGCAACGTTGGGTTCCAACAAACAACCGACTTACCATGGTGACGTTTACCACCAATATTGATGGAGAGCCTTACGATCTCCTGCTCAACACGCGCCTGTTTCTTTACCGAAAAGCAATCGGCCAACTTCTCAAAGAAACATCGGTTTCGGGTTCGGGGACGGGTTCTGGGTCTTGGGAACAAAACTTTCAACAGGTGGCCGCAGCCCCGCCAATCTTTATTCGGAAAGGGGCATGGGAATACATCACCAACGGAGAACAGATTGACGACATCGAACGACGATTCCTGCGCGGCAGCGGCAAATCGCAGGATGGACTTGTCTCGCGGTATCTCAATCGGCCTATCTCACGCGCCATGACCCGTCTCCTTCTTCGATTTCCGACTACTCCTAATGGATGGACATGGTTGATTTTTCCAATCGCCATTATTGCGACGTTGATCCTGTTTCAAGGAACGTATTGGTCCTTCGTTTGGGGAGTTTTGCTCTTCCATCGTTTTTAGTGTGCTCGACGGTTGTGACGGCGAGATCGCGCGCGCGAAATATCTCGAGAGCGAACAGGGGCGGAAGCTGGATGATTTGTTTGATGTGCTGAGCAACATCCTGCTGGTTCTTGGCCTCGGGTTCGGACTTTTTCAGCAGGCTAAGATAAGTGGTGGAAGTTTGGGACGGCTATACGCCGTGGAAGGAATCGTCGCAGGCGCCTTGATTGCTTTGAATGAATTCTACCTCGCAAAGGAAGCGGTGAATGAGGCGGGCGAGGAGACTGAAAATTTGGAACCGCTTGATCATTCGCTTTATCCGCGCCATCGCCAGATGATTCAAAAGTCGGGGATGCTTCGGTTAGGATCAACGTTCACCTATTGGGTTTTCCAACTGACGAAGCGAGACGTCGCGGTTTTGTTTTTTGTTGTGCTGGCGTTCCTGGGAATGTCGGGATTGATTTTGCATCTGCTTTTTTTGGTGGCGGCGATCACTGCGGTGCTGGCCTGGCGATCGACTTTGACGAGGAAGGGGCCACGGACAAACACGGAATGACACGGATTAGGGTGTGTTTAGCAGATAAACGCGTGTCATCCCGAGGCTGGCGCAGCGCGGCTGAGGAACCTCTCAGTTGCAAATTAGGATCGACACAACGGGATCGAAGACGGCCGATATGGAGTAGCCGCGTCATCTCATCGCGCAAGCGGTGGAGACGCTGGCGCTCGCGAGGCAGCGTCTACTCCAGATCGCTCGATTGGATCGTTGTCTGCGTGACGCAACTTCCAACTGGGAGGTCCCGGTCAGCCGGTCTAATCCGCGGGCTCGGGATGACAGGCATTTTCAACGCACTGCTTTGACAGCCGTTCATTTCTTTCTCAGCGTGCGCCAGCATTTCGGGAGTATCGACATCGGTCCACCAGGCGCAGCCGATATCGATTCCTTTGACCTTTCCGTCGTTAGCCATCAGCCGAACTCCGTCGGCCAGGCTGCAATCGCCATTATCGAGCGCTCGTCGCAGGTAGGTAAACAGAATTTCGGGACAAAGAAAAATGCCGGTATCGATTGCATCGTATTGTTCGAGATTTTTTCCGATGGCGGTGATGGTGTCATTGCGGGTTTGCAGTTTCATCGCGTCATCCAAATCGAAGATCGCATCGAGTTTTCGGTCGATGGCCAGGTTGAGACGGGCGGGATCCGCCTGAGCAATGATTCGATCGAGGATGGATGGATCGAAGAGATGATCGCCCATCGCGAGAAAAAACGGCGATTTCACTTTGCCTTCCGCGGTGAGAACGGAGACGCCGTTTTGCTTTTGCCAGTTAGGATTTGATATCGGATGGAAACGCATTTGAGCCGGGAGCAAATCGGCAACTGCTCTTGCCAGTTCATCGCCGTTCGGACCTACGACTGCATGCAAGTTGGTAACACCGGCTTTATCAAACGCCTCGATCGCATAGGAAATGAGCGGTCGGCCCGCGATCTGAATCAGTGGTTTGGCGATCAATTCCGCCGAGCCCCGCAGGCGCGAACCGGTCCCAGCCATAAGAATGAGCGCGTCTGTCATCATTGGAAACGTCTAGTGTGGTAGGCCGTAATAGTTTTTCAAACCCCAGATGCGAACACGCTGTGGCAGGAACCGAAAAATGAGGGGCGCGATAGTGGATTGGAAAGGAGCGGCGACTGTTATTCGAGGTGGCGGATTCGGTGAATCGATTAAGCGGGCGATATGGCTCGCTACCAGTTCAGGTTTCGGCGCCTGTTTCATATTGCGATCGACTACGCGCCATGCCTTTTCGACTTTCGCAGAATAACCTGGATCGCCACCATCGGTTTTCGCGACGGCATCATTGAAGTCGGTGCAGATATCGCCGGGTTGAAGGTCAATGATGCGGATAGCGGTTCCATCGAGTTCGAGCTGGAGCGACATGGTGAAGAGAGCCATCGCGCTTTTGGCGGCGTTATAGGCTGCCATGAACGGGACCGGGAGACGTGAAGCCAGCGAGGTTACGTTGATGATACGCCCGTGGCCTTGTTTTCGCATGGCAACGAGAGCGAGGCGACAAATCTCGATGTGCGCGAACAGGACCGTTTGAAATTGATCGTGCACAGCTTCGGCGGTGAGATGTTCGCCCGGACCGAAATGGCCGCTCCCGGCATTGTTGATCACCACGTCGAAGTGGCCTCGCTTCATCGAGCGCCTTTTGGAAAGCATTACCTAACGATGTCATATCGCGAAGATCCAACTGAACTGCGTGCAGATTTGGAATTCGTGGAACCCGCGCCGGATCACGAGAAGTGCCCCAGACCTGATCGCCCCGTTCAGCCAGGAACTTGGCCGCAGCCAAGCCGATTCCGGCGCTGGCTCCGGTAAGAAAGATCTTCTTCATGTTGTAGCCGCGGGCCTATGGGCAGCTCCGTCGTTGCGGGGGTCTTCGTCCGGAACGGGCCATGTTTGTGTTTGGTGTGAAACCGAAAATGAGATAAGGCCACACGTTGCTTGCCTTTCGGCTCCGGACTGCAACACGCTCGGTTTAAAAGCGGCGGAGCACCGCCGCACTCCAAGACGTGGCCGACTTATCAGACACCATATATTCGCTTGCGTTGTGGAGTGCGGCGGTGCTCCGCCGCTTTCCGCGCGATAGCAAGGAAGCCGTTCGCACAATGTTAAGCCCACGCTAAACACGTACTTGGCCACCCGCCGTCGCGCTGCTTTGGCGTGGCAGGCAGGGTCGTGGCTACAGCGCTCGAAAATCATGGTTCTAATGTGACGCAGTCTTGTCTTCGCGAATGTCTGGTGAAGAATGCACGATTTCCCATTTTTGAGAAGGGTTCTATTGTAAACGAGCGTGAAAAAGAATTTGCGAGCAGTGCTGCGGATTGCGTGGGCCGAACGTCGTTATTACATCGGCGGGTTGCTTTGCATCCTGGTGGGATTGGTTAGCGCGCTTGGGCTATCCGCAGGTGGTTCGAATTCTGATCGACCAGGGATTGAAGAGCGGAAGTATGGAGCGGATCAACACGCTTGCCTTGATCATGCTCGCGCTTTTGCTGGGCGAAGCGATCACGACGTTCTTGCGCAATTACCTGTTTAACATGGGAGCCGAAAAGGTCTCCGCCCGTTTACGACAGGATGCGTTTAAACATCTTTTGCATCAGGAAATCGCGTTCTTCGACCAGTCGAACACCGGAATGCTAACCGCGCGACTTTGGTCTGAGATTCCCACCGTTCAAACATTGTTAGGCGAAAAACTGGGAGACGCACTTCGATACACCATTCTGGGTCTAGGCGGTATCGCTTTGCTTTTTTACACGTCCCCGCTGCTAAGTGGAATTGTGTTGCTGGCGTTGCCGGTGCTCAGTTTCACAACTGGGATGTTAGGTCGTCGCATCCGGCACGCCTCAATGGAGACGCAGACTGCCTATGCCGAAGCAGGCACCATCGCGCACGAAACGATCAGCGGGATCCGAACAGTTCGAGCATTCGCCCAGGAGAAAGCGGAAGCGGAACGTCATCAGCGCAAGCTTGACGCAGCGGTGCAACGGGCGCGTCGGAGCATTACGGGATTTGCTACCGGCAATGCCCTCTCTGCCTTGGCGAGCGAAGGATTTCCGCTCCTGGCGATTTGGGTGGGCGGGCTGCTTATCCTCAAGGGCCAACTGAGCATCGGAGCGTTAATCTCGTTCATATTGTACGCCTTTCTCGTCGCGAAAAGCGTCCGATCGAGTTCTGACTTTTGGTTTGAAGCGATTCGATCGCTGGGGGCGGCCGCGTGGGTTCTCGAATTGCTCGATAGAAAACCGCAGTTGCCATCGGGAGGCGACCGACGGTTATCCAATGTTCAGGGCCGAATCAAACTGGAAGATGTTCGCTTCGCCTATGAAGGCCGTTCGGAAGTTTCGGCCCTCGATGGTGTGACTCTCGAAATTGAAGAGGGAACGACGGTTGCGTTTGTCGGCCGCTCCGGGTCCGGAAAATCGACCATCATCAATTTGTTACTCAGGTTTTATGATCCGACCGGCGGACGCATTGAAGTGGATGACCACGATATTCGAGATCTCAATGTTGAATGGTTGCGAAGCCAGATCGGTATTGTCATGCAGGAACCGGTTCTGTTTTCACGTTCCATTCGCGACAACATCCGATACGGACAAGCCGATGGCGCTGATGGACTCGCTGATGCCGCTGAATTGGCCCGGGCAGATGTTTTCATTGAACGATTACCTCAAGGCTATGAAACCGAAGTAGGCGAACGCGGCGTGCAAATTTCCGGTGGTCAACGTCAGCGACTGGCGATTGCGCGCGCCTTGATCCGGAAACCGCGAATCTTGATTTTTGATGAAGCAACGAGTGCGCTCGATGCAGAGAGCGAAGCGATCGTGCAGGAGAATCTGCGAAAACTAAATTATCGGCCAACAATTCTGATCGTGGCGCATCGTCTCTCGACAGTGGTGAACGTAAACCGCGTGGTGGTGATCGATCACGGCAAAATCATAGCGACTGGTCGCCATGATGAATTGTTGAAAAGTTCGGAATTTTACCGGCGTCTGGTGGAAGCGCAGCTCGTGACGGTGTGAGCTGCTCCTGCGGCCTTAGTTGGAAGGGCCACGGATTAACACGGATTAAACACGGAACTTTGAATCTAGAGTTGGCCGCTTTATTTCATGTCCGTGTTTAGTCTGTGTTCGTCCGTGGCAAGAAACAGAACGGTGACGGTGTGAAGTGCCAACTCGATTATTCGCTCTCACCCCGATCGCGCGACATGTGTCGAACTAAGCTCAGGCAGTAGAGCAACGGAAAGATGCCGAATACTCCAAACGAGCAGTCGATTAGGCGCCAATAGAATGGGATCCCTCGAACCGAGCCGCAAACCAATGCAAGTGGGATAACCAGGATGCACGCAGCAATGCCGGCCAGGATCGTAGAGCGGCTTTCCGCGGGACGAATCAGTGAGCCGACGAAGAAAAACGCGATCGCGATATGTCCGAAGGCGAGCCAATCAGTGCCATAGGCGATCCAGGGATATCGTGAATACATTTCCTCGAGACCAAATCTCACCGTGAGAATCCAAGAGCCCAAACCAGTGTGGCCGACCGGCGAAGTCGCGTTGCTGAGACCAAGCCATGAAGTCAGTAGCCGCATCTCAAGCAAGAGAGGAAATGCCGTGATGCCGCTGACAAGCAGCCCGCCGATGAACACGGTCATCGCGATTCGAAAGCGCGTCGTCGCGTTGGATGCGGTCATCTTATATTATCGAGAGAGAGATGAGGTTCGGCGAGAGGAGTGGGCGTGGCCCGCAGAGAAAGTGTTCTGGTCGTGGTTCGCTTCATCCTTTGGTTAGGCCACTCGGTGTATTGCGGAACGTGTGTTCATGCGAGAAAAGAGAACGCCAGCATGCCGATTATGACGACTAGAAACGCAGCAAGTGCCGAGACGAAGTGCTCGCTACAAAAGCTGAATACTCGGGAGAGCCACGCGGGCGTAAAGATCGCCCAGAGGACACCGAGAATCGACAGACAGAACGCTAGGGCAATAATCTCCATGCCAGCGTGGAGCAGCAGCCGGAGCACCCAATCTGGGTTGTCGTTCGAGTGATCGATGGTCACGTATGTGAATACGCCCCAGCCGGTGGGAGCCATAAGCAGAAGGGAGAGTAAGGCAGCAAAACATCGACTTGGAATGTTGCGAGTGAATGTGCTCATCGCCTCAAGACCTAGCTAAAAGTAGGCCGGAATTTCTGACATCTTACTGGCGCCATCATACCTCCTGCGCTTTCGGGCAATCCTATACTAAACGAGAGGGTGCGCGTCGACAGCCTGGTCATTCCTCGTCAATCAAGCAGTATCGCGTCGGCGGCTCGGAGGACTCCGAAAGTTTTCACGAGCTGGCTCGCCGCTCCTTGAGAGCACGTGCGTTCGGGGCATCAATCTGAGAAGACCCGTTGTCCCAATTCCACAACTCCAATACTCCAACCGCGGCTCCTACAGCCGCGGCGCGCTCCCGCGGGGATGGCTGCCGACCAGGACGCCATCTTTCATTTCGTGAATCCAATCGCAGTCGTTAGCGATATCGACGTTGTGCGTCACTAGCAGCAATGCTTTCTGCTCGTCCCGCACGATTCGTTTTAGTAATTCGAAGGCGCGCCGGGAATTAATGGTGTCGAGGTTACCAGTCGGTTCGTCGGCCAGAATAACGCTGGGATTGTTAGCCAGCGCGCGCGCGACCGCGACTCGTTGTTGTTCGCCGCCGGAAAGATGTCGGCTGGGACGGCTCAATTTGTCGCCCAGTCCCACTTCGTTAAGAAGGAAGGCGGAACGTTCTTTCATTTCTTCCGGGGTCAATCGAGCGAGTCGCCGCATTGGGATCATGACGTTTTCCTGTGCGGTAAAATCCTCGAGAAGAAAGTGGAATTGAAAAATGAACCCGATCAATTCGCGACGGAGCCGGGAAAGTTCATGGTCCGGCAGATGCGAAACACCGCCGGAGGCCAATTCGATCCAGCCGGCGTCAGGTCGATCGAGTAATCCGAGAATGTAAAGCAACGTGCTTTTGCCGCAGCCAGAAGGTCCAACCACTGCGTGCGCGCTGCCGGGTTCGAGCTCGAGGGAGACACCGCGAAGCGCGTGAACGCGCGATTCCTCTTCGCCGATGAAGCGTTCGAGGTTGTGACAACGGAGAGTGAAAGGCGAGTTCATTCCCGATGGGACTGTAGCGCAGTGCGGATTTTTCGGCCACGGATTAACATCCGCCTTCGCCAGGCCCGAAGGACTTCGCGAGCAGGCGGCGTGGCAGGCGGATTAAACACGGATTGAAGGAAGGGGTAATACTCCGCGCTGACGCGAGCAGCGCGATGATTCCAGCTTCTTTAGTCCTGCTCTTTCACTTGCTCTTGCTCAATAACGCGCGGCGAACCGACCCCCGAACACGTCGCAAACGAAGAGCAAGTGTAAGTGAAAGAGGAGGATTAAAGAGGACGGCGTCAGGATGGCCGGCCGCTCAAGAAGTCCGCGCAGAAACCCGACGGCCCACAGGGCCGTTGCTACAACGTGCTTTTTCGCGAACTTGCGCATTGTATGTCGGACAAACCACAAGTGGTGCTTTGGGCGCCTCGCTCAGCGCTGGTAAAGCTCTGTGGTATTTCCCTTCTCGAACGAAATGTGCGGCTGCTGCAACGTCTTGGTTTTTCGGAGGCCGTGATTGTCACCCCAGACGCTGAGGTGGGCGTGATAGCTAATGAACCGCCATCATGGGCGCGTCGTGAGATCCGGGCGGAATTACGAATGGTTCCCGAGGAGGACCTGACACTTGGGCAGTTGCGCGAACTGATTGATCGCGATCGACCGATCTTGTTTTTGTCGGCCGACAATTATTACGATACCCGGCTGCTTGAGAGATTGATGGAGGGCATTGGAACAACGGCTTTGATCGATTCGGATCCGCCGGCGGCGATATCTCCGTGGGTGACTAACGAACAAAAGCGGTTGCTCGCTGGAACGCGAACCCCCCGACGGCCCACAGGGCCGTGGCTACAACGCCGCGTTGCGTAGTTGTGTTTTTCAGGAGCCGCGCTCTTGGATCCATCTTTTGTTAACCAGAATGATGATAAGGAGCGAGTTTTCCAGGCGATTGAACGCGAAGCACAACACTTCGTCGATGCGGCGATGTTGCCGGATTATCTCCCGAGCATGCGACGACATTTGCGGCCGATTTGGTTTGCGGCTCCTGCGCCGGAACATCGGCGGCGCGCTGAACGGCTGATTTTGGATTCAACGCAAAAATTGCCCAGGTTGTTTCATACGTGGGCCGAGAATGCAGTCGTCATGCTGATTTGGCGGACGCCGATAACACCGATGCAAGTTACGTGGTTTGCTTTCGGCCTCGGTTGGGTTGTTACCATCGGATATCTGCTCGGTTGGCTTTGGCCGGCGACATTGCTTGCGTTGTTCGTCGCGATCCTGGATGGGGTTGACGGGAAATTGGCGCGGGTAAAGGTGGAAACCACCAAGTTTGGCGAGTGGGAACACTATCTCGACTACAGCTTTGAAATTTCCTGGTGGCTCGCGCTGGGATATTATTTTTACCGGATCGATGCGTTGCCCTCGGCGCCGGTAATGGCGTTGGCGATGATTGGCATTGAATTGCTGGAGCGCCCGTTCGGTCGACGAATTCACCTGCGCACAGGTGTTTCCCCGAATGATTACGCGCCGATCGATCGTGCATTCCGCTACGTTTGGGCGCGGAGAGATATTTTCCTTTGGATCTTTTCGGTTGGCTTGATCTTCCACCGTCCGGTGCAGGCGTTCATTGCCATGTGCGCCTGGCAGGCGGTGACAACCTGTTTTTCGATCGCGCGTTGGTTTTCCATTTGCGTGATTAATTCAACGTCGTCAGCGATCGGTGCGCCGGGGATTTCGGAACGACTGCCGAAATGAAATCGCGTCCGATCGTCATTATTGCGGCTGACGCTCCGGATGCGCTGGTTTGTATCTGCGGTGTAACAATGGTCGATCGAATGTTGCGAGCGCTGCAACGCGCGGGGTTCGATCAAGCCATCGTGTTTTCGAAGACACCGGAGGCGATTCAAGCAGAGCTAGCTAAACCATCTTGGGCGCGAGCGAAAATCCGGGCGGAGGTGCGATCGATTGCGGGAAAATCGTGTGCTTTCGGCGATCTCGCTGGAGTAACTGAGTCGATGGAGGAGGCTAGCATTCTCTTTCTCAATGCCGGTAACTATTTTGATCCGCGTCTTATTCAGGATGTGCTGGCATCTGAAGAATCAGTCGCATTAATTGATTCAAATCCGGAACACTTGACGCGGTTGCAATTGAACTCACTGGATGAAGTCATGGAATGGCGCAGCTGTGGCGCATTCCTGTTTCAGCCTAAGTTGCTTCGGTCCTTGCCGGGCGAGGCTGGTGTTTGTGATTCGGTCCAGGACCTGATTGCAGCGGGAAAGCTTTCAACTCTCGATGTCGCAACACTCCCGTCATTCGTGGTCTCGATGCGGCGTCACATTCGGCCGCTCTGGTTTCCAGCGCCGAATGAATCGAAGCGCGCAATCGCGGAAATGATGGTGCTCGATACGGCCCAAAAAGGTGTGATGGAAATGAGCAGCTACCTTGAAACACCGCTGGAGAATTGGACCTTGCGGTGGTTATGGAACACTCGGATTACGCCGCTTCAAATCACCTTTTTCGGTTTGATAATTGGAGTCGCCGCAACGGTTGCGTTTGTCACGGGTCATTTGTGGATTGGCGCTTTGCTCGCGTTGAGCATTGGAGTGATCGATGGACTCGACGGAAAGCAGGCGCGGGTCAAAGTCGAAACAACAGAGCTGGGGCGTTGGGAGGGCGAAATGGATTACCCGATCCAGATGTCGTGGTGGATCGGATTGGCCTGGTATTTTGGCGAGACAATTCCGGCGTCGCACGCCTACCGGTGGGTTATTCTGTTTCTGGCAGCCGATATCGTGGACAAGATTTTCACCCGTTGCATTAAGGAAACCACTGGTCGTTACGTGGAAAATTATTCGAAGCTTGATCGGATCATTCGGTTTCTAGGAGGATCACGCAGTTTCTATGTTTGGTTGCTGATATTCGGATTGATGATGGGACGACCTTACGAAGGGTTTATTGCAATTTGTGGTTGGCACATCGCCGTCGCATGTCTGCATGGTGTGCGCGCGGGATGGATTTGTTTGGGAAATCGGAGGCCAACAACAGGGTCTGCGCGCGAAAGCGAAAGTTTTTAAGCACGATAAGTATCACGTATCGATAGGATTCGGATTGGTCAGGTTTGTTTGACTTGACCAGATCGTCATTCTCAAAAGAATGAGTGTCATGACGACGAAGAGACCGAACTCCCTATTCCTGGTGGTGTGGATTGCTTTCTTGATTTTCTCCACCCCAATCTTTGCAGGTTCATTGACCATAACCTCAGGTCCGACCTTCACGCCTGCGGCAGCATTTACGAACAACACCATCATGGTGCAGACGTTTACAAATCCGCCCGGGGTAACGGGTGATCTGGCCAAGGTTACGGGGGGTGCGACGGTTATACCGCCGCCTTCAGCCAGCGCAGCCGTAAATATTGCCGGCAATTATTCGGCAAACGCCGGGGATATTGCATCCGTCGCCTATAGTTTTACGGCGGACATGAACGTTTCCGTTCCCGTTACCTACACGGTTACTGGAACGGCGACCATCTTTGGAACGCCGCAAAGCTTCAGCTCGATGGGGACGATCTCGCCTGGATTGCATCAATACGTGGGAACGGCGCAGGCGCCGATTGCGTTTCCGCTTGGCGACGTCTGGAACGTTTTCAGGAACATTGACGCTGAATTTTGGATCGGGCTCCCAGCCGGATGGAGGCGCGTCCGGCATGGTGGTCCTCAATATCGAGCAATTTGGTTTCCAATTGGCCACGACGGCGGCCGTCAATCCAACGCCGTCACAAAGTTTGAACATCTCAACTCGACTGGCCGTTGATACCGGCTCCAATGTTCTGATTGCTGGAATCATTAATCCTGGTCCTGATACAAAGAGAGTATTGATTCGCGGAATTGGGCCGTCGCTATCGGCGTTCTTCACTGGGGTATTGGCCAATCCGTTTCTCGAACTGCACCTGGGTGACACGACAGTCGCATCGAATGACAACTGGAGAACGGGGGGCCAGGAGACGGAGATACAGGCCACAGGTATTGCGCCAACCGATGACATGGAGAGCGCACTGATTTTTGATTTGGCGCAAGGAAGTTACACCGCCATTCTGAGCGGAGTAAACAATACCACCGGCATTGGATTGGTGGAGGTTTACGACATCAATCAGGCGGCAAATTCGCGACTCGCGAATATCAGCACGCGCGGTTTGGTCGGAACGGGTAACAACGTCATGATCGGTGGTTTCATTCTTGGCCCGAGCACGCGCGGTTTTTCAACGATTGTGGCGCGTGGAATTGGGCCATCGCTCACTGCCTTCGGGGTGCCGAATGCGTTGTCGGATCCAATTCTCGAGCTCCACGACGGGAATGGGGCACTTATTTCCACCAACGACAATTGGATGGATGACCCAAATCACCAGACCATCAGCAATAACAATCTCGCTCCGACTAATGCTAACGAGTCAGCGCTGCTGGCAATTCCGCCGCCCGGAAATTACACCGCGATTCTGCGTGGGGCAGGTAATACGACTGGGGTTGGGTTAGTGGAGGTTTACCACTTTAACAGTTTGCCGTAGGCGGGGCGAGTTGTGGGGCGCTTTTGTGAAGACAGCCCGGGAGTTGGCGCGGCCACTCTCTTGGGCATGAGCTCCGGGCGCTTCCCGTTTCTATTCGGTGTGTGTTCCTTGCAATCGCGCGGAAAGCGGCGGAGCACCGCCGCACTCCACAACGCAGGCGAATATATAGTGTCTAATAAGGCGGCCACGTCTTGGAGTGCGGCGGTGCTCCGCCGCTATTAAACCGAGCGTTTTGGCAGTCCGGAGCTGAACCTACAAACAGCCCTATTTCGGTTTAGCTGGTGACGTTGCTGGATGCGTTGTCGCGGCGGGAGATTTTAGCGGCGGCTTTAATCCGGGAGCCGTCATTGCGGCGGGGGAAGGCGCGGGCGAAGATTTTTTCTCAGCCATCAGAGCAGACCGTTCTTTCAAAACCTGATCGATTGGTCCCTTTGCGATCAGGAAAGGTCGGGTGGGAAGCGCCTGTTCTTTGCTGAGTTTTTCGGTCAGAGTTTTTTGTTTGCTTTTGAATTCCTCGTCCAACTTTGTCTTGTCTTCCGGTTTTTCGTCAGCTCCAGCAGTTCGTTCTTTTGGAAGATCGGCTTTAACTGAAACGAGCACAGGATAGTTCTCGCCATTTAGCTTTCCGATGCGCAGCTCGTAAGTGAATCCATCGAAGGTATCGATTTTAACAATAGCGGGTTTATCGAGCCCAGTATCAGCACCGGGGGCATCAGGAGGAAGAACGTCAACGAAACTTCCGTAATTGAAGATTGTCGCAACGCCTGCGGCTTTCGAGGTATCAAGTTCTTCGCCCGGTTTGGCCTCGGCGAGTTTCCATGGGGTTGCGGAGGTAAGCGTGTCCCGGGTAATCTTCCAATTCATTGTTGGAGTTGTTCCGGTAAGAGCGATTGATTTCGGGTTTTCGATTTTAATGAAATCATGGCTGATCCAGCCCTCTGGCTTGCCCTGCGCGTCGTCGAACAAATCTGAAACCAGGTAGGCGTGGTTATTGCCATCGAGTGCCATGACGTAGCGTCCAACAGGGAAACTGCCAGCGGCGGCAGCGGCGGGATCCTGGTCGCGCATATATTTTTTTCCGACTAACAAAGCGGCCAAGCGTTTGTCGCCATCGCCTTTCAAATCCAGCAGGATCCCATTTTCGGATCCTTTGCCTGGCTCAGTCAGTTGTAATCGGGCCAGTTGGGACGGACCGATCTTGACGTCCTGAACGGGGCGCAATTCCCAGAGTTTCCGGAGCAATCCGCCGACCTTTGCGAAGTCGGCCGGATAATCGGTCCGCTCTTTTACTCGCCAGGCGTTATCTTTCTTGACGAGACTCAACTCGGAACTGCCTTCCTTGATCGTTATTTGCGAAACATCGTTAAGCGGAAAATCGAGAATCTTCCCACTGCTGGTGCTGGCGGATTCGCTCCAGGTCGCTGAATTGCGGTTGTTCAAATAAAGCGCGACGCCACCAACGACGACCAGCAAAATCAAAACGATAACGAGTTGTTTGCCTTTCATTTATTTCGCTGCCCTCTTTCGGTTCAGAAACGCCAGACTAAATCCAACCAAAACAACGATGATTGGCATTCCGGCGATATTTAGCCATTTGATCCTGTTTTCGAGTGAATCGATTTCGGCCCGCAATTGCTTGCGCATCTCCTTGAGCTGAAGTTTGGCGTCCGCTTCTTTCTTGCGATAGTTGACCAGCTCTTGTTGCTGTTCCGGTGAAAGAATAAATCGCTGACCGGCATCCTTGGACTGTTGGAGCTCATTCACTTTACGCTGCGTTTCGGCGAGGTTTTGTTCGAGCTCTTTAATCTTGTTGCGGTAGTTCGCTTCAGAATCGGCCTGCAGTTTTCTGCACGACTGTAAATGGACGTTCGCGCGACGCGCGGCTCCGAACCGTGATGAGATTGCTGTCGCCGGAGAGTTGTTCAACCACGCTTTGCGCGAAACTCAGGTTACTGTTCACCGGCATAATCATTCTCTGCCCGATGGCCTGAATCTCCCGAATAGCGAGCGGATCCTGAATCATATCGGCATCGCCTATCAACACGACGGCCGTCTCAGCAGATGATTCCTTCAAACCAGGCTCAGTAGATTTTTCCTCCGGTTTTTGTTCGCCCGGGCTTGCCGCTGGTTTCGGTTTTCCATCCGGGAACGCAGTCTTGAATTTTCCAGAGAGCCGAATTGCGAGTGGAAACTCCGTGCCGCTGGCTTGGAAATTACCGGCGATCTGTGCGCCTGCGAACTGAGGCCATGCGGGCATCGATCATCTGGGAATTCTTCGATGATTTGATCAGAACCGTTTTGGTGAGTCCATCGGTCGGCGTGCCGGCAAATTGCGCCGACAAACGCCATGAGGAGATTGTCGGCTTGAGCAGAGACGACATCGTCCTTGTTAATTCCGGTTTCATTCATGGCGAGCACGGCCGGGTTGGGTCCCTGTTGGAGTTGGGCGACGTGTTCGAGATCAGCCACGACTTGGGCGGTATCAAAAGCGAGGCCCCAAGCCCGGAACAATTTGTCCAAGGTAGAGGTGCTGGGAGGTGGCATCGCGCCAGGCTGCGCTTGCACTCGGTCGAGCGCGCAAAACGGATCAACGAATGCGACCATTTTGCCACCGCGAAGAATAAACTGGTCGAGGGCGTATTGCGTGGTTTCGGAAATACCTTTCGGATGGATAACGACGAGGACCTTCACGTCATCGGGAATTTTGTCCGCAGTCATTTCCACTTCCTTAACGTTGAAATCGCGTTTGAGCTCAGCAATGAAAGCCCATGGGGGCGGCCCACTTTGCCCGCGTTGCATAGCCATTGGATTCGATTCGCCCATTACGGGCAACGCGCTCATTACACCGATGACTGGTTTCTCGACCGTCATGACCCGAGCGATTGCGCGTGAGATGTCGTACTCGAGGAGGCGCTCGCGATCCGGAGCGAGAAATGAGATGGCCTGTTTTTGGTCGAGCATGCTAACGTTGAGTCCGAGATAGACGCGTTCGCCGGTGCGCACCTGTTGGCCTTCAACTCCATCAAGTCGGGCTGAATCCTCCGCATCAGAATCGGGTTCGGGATTCAGTCTCTGAATCTCGATCTTACCTTTCGATGCCTGCCGGTATTCCGCTAACAAATCGTCAACGCGTTGTGCGTAGGTATTGAGAAAAACCGGCATTGCGCTGGCGTTTTTGGTGCAATAGAAGCGGATTAAAATCGGGGTATCCAGCTTCGCCAGAATGGCGCGTGTTCCTGGCGACAGGGTGTAGGCTTTTTCGTCCGTTAGATCGATTCGTTGCCGTGCGCGGGAAGCGATTAGGTTAATCGCGATCAGTATCAGGACGACCGCGACAACTCCGATGGTGGAATAGAGAAAGGTCTCGAGCTGTTTCTTTTTCATTGGATCCAGAGGTTGTTAGCCGGCGCGATGTGCCCGGATAATCACGCTGGTGGTGAAGAGAGAAAATCCGATTACGGAGAGGAAAAATAAAACGTCCCGGGAATCGATCACGCCCTTTTGAATGCTATCGAAGTGGGTCATTACGCTGAAGGCTGCAATCGTGTCGATGAGCCAGGAGCCGGCCCATTGAGTCAATAGGTTCGTTACGGGCGGCCAACCGGCGAGGATGAGGAAGAGGCAAAGGACGAGTGAAATAATGAAGCTGACCACCTGATTTCGGGTCATAGCGGAAGTCATGGCGGAGACCGAGAGATACGCGCCGCAGAGAAGCAGGCTGCCGAAATAACTCGCCAGGATCACGCCGTTATCTGGATTTCCCAGGTAGTTGACTGTGAGCACGATCGGGAAAGTCAGAGCGAGAGCGATGGCAAGGATCAACCATGAGGCAATAAATTTGCCGACAATAGCTTGCCACGGTGTGATCGGCATCGTGAGCAGAAGTTCAATGGTGCCGAGACGACGTTCTTCCGACCACATTCGCATTCCGACCGCTGGAACAAGAAACAGGTAAAGCCATGGATGCCACGCAAAAAATGTCAGGAGATTGGCCTGACCCTGTCCAAAAAATCCGGACACCATGAAGGTCAAAAATCCGGAGAGAAGAAGAAAGATCACGATAAAAACGTATGCGACTGGCGAAGCGAAATAGCCGGTGATCTCTCGTTTGGCGATGGTCCAAATATGGCGGAACGCGCCAGCGGAGTCTTGTTTTTTCGACGGCACTGTTGCTTCTCTCACTTCGAGTAGGATTATTCAGGATTGCTTCGCTCATGTGGGGTTCTCCTGTTTTATTTCCGGTCGGGTGATGCTTCGGAAAACTTCATCCAAGCGACCTTCTTCAGTGTGCAGTTCCTGAATTTTCCATCGCTCGGTTAACGCGATTTCGCCGATGGCGCCGGCGAGATCACGTGCTTCGCCGTTCTGTTTCAAGTAGGCCCGGACTATGACGGGTGATTCATTAACAACGACACATCGTTCAACGTTGGAGAGTTGGTCGAGTCGCCCGGTCACACTCGATGCGCTGCCATCGAGCACCTGCAAGGTGACCGCGCCCGCGTGTTCGGATCGTTGTTTCAATTCTTCGGGGGTTCCGTTCGCTACGATTTGACCGCGATCGATTATGATTGCGCGCGAACAGGCGGCCTCGACTTCTTCCAGGATGTGGGTCGAAAAAATAATCGCTTTGGTTTGACCCATCGTACGAATCAAAGTGCGAACTTCGTGTTTTTGGTTGGGGTCCAGGCCATCGGTTGGTTCATCCAAAATCAAGAACTTTGGGATCGTGAATGATTGACTGCGCGAAACAGGTGCGATGCCGGTACCCTTTCGAGAGGGTTTCGATGCTCTGATGGATAACTGAATCGAGAAAACACATTTCGACCACGCGATCGACCGCTCTCTTTTTGGCTTCGCCACGTAATCCTCGAAGTTCGGCCGCGAAACCAAGGAACCCGAGCACCGTCATATCGGCGTAGGAAGGAGCGTTTTCGGGGAGATAGCCGATTAGTCGTTTGGCGGGGATGGGGTTATCCAACATGTTGAATCCGCCGACGGAGATTTCGCCTTCAGACGGCGGGATAAATCCCGTGATCATCCGCATGGTAGTGGATTTACCAGCGCCGTTGGGGCCGAGGAAGCCAAGGACTTCGCCCATTTCCACCGTAAACGACACACCGTTTACCGCCATCTTCGGCCCGAATGCCTTCTTCAAATTTTGAACTTTGATCATGCCCGGAAGTTTTGCAGTTTTGTATGACACTCATTTTTTTGAAATGTTCAAGCCCTAGCGCATCGCAAAAACGTAATTGCCGAACGACTATGAAAGTGGCTCACTTGGTTCTTGAGTCTCTGTATACGCTTGGGACACCTTGCCCGGTTCGAAAAAAACGCAACCCAACGCCAGCCTTTCCGGTTTGTGTAACTAGTAGAGTTCCACGAAACCTGTTCGAATAGCTCCTGGATTCAGTCCTATGAAACTTAAGACGTATTTCTCTGATTTTGCGATATTTATCCTGGTAGCGATTTCAGCCGTGCAATCTCCTTGTGCGAGAGCGCAGAGCGCCATGCTGACTACTTTGCATGCTTTCGCCGGTGCTGATGGCGCGCACCCGACCTGCCCGTTGGTGCAGGGGGGCGACGGAAATTTCTACGGGACTACCAGTGGGGGCGGCGGAACTAATATCGGCACGGTATTCATGATGACCCCGAACGGAACCGTAACGACTCTCTATTCTTTCACTGGCGGGCTAGACGGGTCGCTTCCCATTGCGGGTTTGACTTTGGCCAGTGATAACAATTTTTACGGAACGACCAGTCAGGGTATCATCGACGCGCTTGGGGGCACCGTATTCCGGATCACACCCACCGGAACGCTGACCACGCTCTATGCCTTTCCTGGAGGCGCACTCGGGCAGTTACCCTACGGCAATGTCGTGCAGGGCACCGACGGTAAACTCTACGGAACGACCTTCATCGGTGGCGGGGCTGGTAAGGGATTCGGAGCGGGTACCGTGTTCCGGATGGAGACCTCGCCGAGCACCCCGGCTTTTCTTCATGGATTTAGCGGGGGTGCGGATGGCGGCGATCTTTATTCGGGTCTGGTGCAAGCCAGCGACGGAAATTTCTACGGCGTGACAACGGGTGGGGGTGTCGTGAATAGCTCATTCCCGGACGGCACCGGAACTGTCTTCCAGATAACGCCAGCCGGCACTTTGACTACTCTGCACACGTTCACAGGAGGCGCGGACGGATACAACCCGAGGGGCGGGCTAGTATTAGGTGATGATGGTGCGTTTTATGGGACAACGGAGTTCGGTGACTTTTCTGCGATTCCCGCAACTGGCGGCACGGTTTTTCGGATTACCTCAACCGGCATTCTCACCACGCTGCATTCTTTCACCCTGGCGGAGGGATCGATACCGGTTTGTGCGATGGTGAAGGGGACTGACGGTAATTTCTACGGAGCGACGGAGACGGGCGGAAAGAGCAACGGCACGCTCTTCCGGATAACGCCAACCGGGACTTTTACACTCTTATACACATTTACTGGCGGTGCGGATGGCAGGCAGCCGCAAGGTTCCCTGTTTCAGGGGAGTGATGGTAGCTTTTACGGAACGACCCATGGGGGTGGCACGGGCGACAATGGCACCGTCTTCCGCCTGGATGTTGGTCAAACACCGACCCGGCTGTTAAACATCTCCACCCGGTTACGCGTTCTAACGGGTAACCAAGTATTAATCGGTGGTTTCATCGTCACCGGGACCGAACCAAAGAGAGTAATCATTCGTGGGATTGGACCTTCTTTAAGCGGCGTTGGCCTAACCTTACCTGATCCGACGCTTGAACTGCATCAGGGCGAAGTCACCATTTCTACGAACGATAACTGGAAGACAAATGCGGGCGGCGGCAGTCAGCAGGCAGAGATCGAAGAGACCGGGATTCCTCCAACCAATGATTTTGAATCAGCCCTTGTGGCGACTCTTGATCCCGGAGCTTACACGGCCATTCTTGCGGGCAAGGATGGCGGAACCGGTGTTGGTTTAGTGGAGGTTTATGATCTGACGCCGGCGGCGAATTCACAGCTGGGCAACATCAGCACCCGCGGCTTCGTCGATACCGGTAATAACGTAATGATCGGCGGCCTCATTGTTGGGGGCGGCACCGCCAACGTGATTGTGCGTGCGATAGGTCCGTCCCTGGCCGGACTCGGAGTTGATGGCGCATTGGCTGATCCAACCCTTGAATTGCACGACGGAAACGGAGCTGTGATTGCGACCAACGACAACTGGAAGACGCGGTCGGATGGAAGCAGCCAACAAGCCGAGATTGAAGCGACCACCATTCCGCCAACCAACGATTTCGAATCGGCCTTGGTAGCGGCTTTTTCTCCCGGTAATTACACCGCCATTGTACGAGGGAAGGATGACACGACGGGAGTTGGACTAGTGGAGGTTTACCATCTGCCGTAACTGAGTTCGGAGCTACCGCGGCAGAGATTTGCCTGTTTGCGTGACAGGGTCGACGCGGTTCTGGTTATGCGCTCGACCCGCGAATCGTTGCGACCGGGGCGAGGAGCGCAGCCCGTCTGGCAGGGACATAACTGGCCACTAGAACCGCAATTATTGCAAGAACCGTGGCCCAGACGTAATGGCGCCAATCCCAGGTAACCAGGAAATGATTTGCGTAAATTAGGCCGCGGACCTGAATGGGGATATGCGAGACGCCCCAGGTAAAAAGGGCGCCAATGGCGCACCCAAGTATCGAGCCTGCCACGGCAATCATCGCCCCTTGCCAGAGGAAGATCGCGGAAATATCCCGGGCTCGATAACCCATTGAACGGAGAATGGCGATCTCCCTAATCTTGGAGAGAACGGACATGGTGAGGACATTAAAAATGCCGAAACCCGCCAGCAGGATGATCAACGAGACGGTTATCGCGGCGGAGATTCGTAACGTTAGGAAAAGTTGAAGATTGGCTTCCTCGCGGTCCTGCCAACTTTGGGTTTCGTGCTGAAAAAGTGTCTCAAAAGCATTCGCTAAAGCCGGGGCTCGCTCGGGATCCCGCAGTTTGTAAACGATCATCGATGCAGGAAATGGTTTGCGCAGTAATGTTTGTGCAACTCGGACGTGCGAATAAATACGGGCGGCATCGACCACACCGACGCCGCTGCGCGCAATCGCGGCAACGACGAAACGGCGGTATTCGCCGCCCGGTGAAAGGAGTTGTATTCCATCACCGGCTGCCTACCTGGAGAAAATCGGCCAGACGCGAACCGATGATCAGTGAGTTGGAGTTGTTACGGAAGTCGTCGAAACTTCCGGCGACGATTTGCTGGGCGAGATTAGTGGTTTGAAGATGGAAAGAAGGCTCAATTCCATACAGGTCGGCAGTCGCGTTATCGAAACCGGCGCGAGCGCTTAATGTTCCGCGGAGGACAGGCGAGCACGCGGCGACCTCGGAAAATTGGCGACTAACACGCATAATTTCGCGCGCGTTGGTGATCCCTCCGAGGGATCGGCGCCGCGGGATTTCACCCTTTCTAACTGAACTCTTGGGGGGAACCATCAGCGCGGTCGAGCGAGACTGGAATCGAGACCGAAGGACAAGAGCGCCGTTGCTGCCAAGAGTCGAGTCGATGAAGTTTTTTGCGAATCCCTGTGTTTGGGCCTGGGTGCAGATGAATATTCCAACGCCAAAAACAACTCCGGACAGACTCAGGAGAAACGCGCGTTTTCGATGACTGAGAAAGCGTAGCGCAATGTAAAGGGTCGGAGTCACTTTTGGTCTGGCCGAGGGATTAGTTTCGCAACTCGTTGCCGAACGAGTTTACCTGGGCGCAGCTTGTCCTGATCGGAAAGGATCACCCGGTCCCCTTCGGTGAGCCCGTCAGTAATTTCGGAAAAATCGAGTGTGCGGTACCCGATTCGAACCGTCCGCGATTGGACGATGCCGTGTCGAACGATGAGAGCCTGATCGACGATGATGCCACGACTTGGGGCGAGGAGGACATTCTCGTGTTTTCCGGTGATGATGTTCATCTCACCAGTCATTCCAGCCATGAGGTTTTCCGGTGGATCTTCGAGATCGAGAACGATGGTGTAACGCTGGGTCTCAGGGTCGGCTGCGGGTTGGATCGCTGAAACCTTCGCTTTGAACTGACGGGTGCGAAAAGCGTAAACCTGCAGGACTGCTTCCATCCCCACTTTCACTTCACCGACGTCTTCTTCGTCCACCTCGCCCTTGACGTAATTCCTACGGGACGAAACCGTGAATAATTCAGCGCGATCCGCGACCAGTTCTCCATCGATTGTGTTGATGGCGGTGAGCAATCCGTCCAAGGGCGAACGAATGGCTGAGTTCTTCATTTGTGCTTCGAGTTTTTTGGTTGCGTCTTCGAGCATCGCGAGGTTTCGGTCGCGTTCGATTCGTTCACTTTCGAGAAGTCCTCGAAGACGATTGACTTCGCTTCGGGCTTTCTCGTGTTCGACTGCTGGGACATTGCTGAGCGCCGTCAGTTTATCGAGCCGACTCAGATTATCTTCTGCCACCTTGAGGGCTTCAGCAGAAGGCAGAGGAAGTTCGGCTCGTTGCATTGCGGCTTGGAGATCGACCCTCGCCTGTTTCAACTGCCGCGCGGTGGCTTCGTCCGCAATCGTCGCAAGCAGTTGACCTTTCTCGACCGCTTTGCCGATCGCGCCTCGACCCGCAGATAACGATTCGGCCAGCTGAATGAACCCGGCGTTTTGGGCGCGCACAGGAACGAGCAAGGCGGGCTCGATCCGGACGGTCCCGTAAACGGCAGAAATTGCCGTGCCCCTTTTCACCACTGCAATTTCAGCTACAGGCAGGGTTAGGAAATAAACAAGACCCAGCACCAGTAGCAGTGCAGCTACGCTGCCCCAAATGAGTCTCTTCGAACGCGGAACCTTCAAGACTTAGTGTTTCTAGGTGTGTGTTTAAGCGTCGCATCGCTTCCTCGCCCCACACAGTGGGGAGAGGACTGAGGTGAGGGGCCGAGTCTGATCAAATAAACTCACCTATCAAACCCTCACCCTACCCTCTCCTAGAAGGGAGAGGCGAAATGAGATCCGCCCGTCACACACAAACCGCGCTTCTCTCCGAGCGGTTTCCCTTCGGCAGAACTGCCTCTCAAACCCTCACCCTACCCTCTCCCTTGAGAAGGGAGAGGCGAAATGAAACCCGCCCGTCCGCACGCAAACCGCGGTCTCTTTCTCCTTCCCATAGCTGCTCCAACGTCGTGAAGCTCGTTTAGAGGCTGAACACATACGGTGTCACACGATCATCTAATGCGGATTTCGGTCTTCGGAAAACTGAAAATACCGCCCGGTAGCCCGGTCCCATTCAGCCAGAGCCACATACTGTTGGTAAATCGTGGAAAGAAGCAGGCTGCGGGTTTCGAGAAAACTGCTTTCGGCAGTTCGGAATTCAAGCTGTGAAGAGAGTCCTTCCGTTAGAGATTCCTGGATTGCGACCACGTTTTGTTCGGCGCCGCCGACTGCCGCGTTCAACGAATTCCAACGTTTTTCGATTGCCCGGAAATTGTTAGCGATCGACTTCATCTCAATTGCCGCATTTGATTCGAGTTGTCTTAGGGAGATCTCATTCATTTCACGAATGGCACGAGCTCGTGCAACTTGCCCGCCGACCAATCCATTATCGACCACTCGCCAGGTGGAGGCGACGCCCGCAATGAACTCCGAAGAAATAATATCATCGGCGCGGTTTGGCGTTCCGCCGCTCGCCCGGCGAATAGTGATTGGAATGTAGGTTCCGGAGAGGTTTGCCCCTAACGTCGGATAGTAGGCCGCTTCGATGATTCGTTGATCTTCTTCGGCGGCTCGAACGAGAAGGCGCGCGAGTTTCAAATCAGGTCGCCGCTGCAACGCTTGCGTCGTTTCCGCGCGCAGATTGTAATTGGCGCTCTTGAAGGTCAACTTGCCGTCTGGATGGATGATGTTGGCGTTTGATCCGAGATCGTTTCCCATAGCCGAGGACAATGCCAGGAGAGCCCCGTCATATCCGCGCCGGACTTCTTCGATGCGTGGTTCGAGATCTTGTTCGAGTAATCGAGCGCTGGCCAGTGCACCGCGATCTGTTTGCCCGGCATCATAACGTTCCGACTGGATTTTGACGTTGTCGGCCAGACGCTGCCGTTGCGCTTCGCCGAGTTGCCGCAGTTCGTCGTTCAAGAGTGCGGTGAAAAAGGCAATGCGAGCAGCATGCATTTGTTCGACCACGGTTACGTTCAATCGTTGCTGTGCCAGTAAAACCCCGACGTCGCCCCGTCGATATGAAGCGGGCACAGCCGCATTAAATAATGGTTGTCGGAAAAAGCCGCGGGCTAATCCGAACCCCTGAACCGGCGGTTCACCGGCACGTTTTCCGCCTTGGACACCAGCGAGTCCTTGGGTCCTGAAATCAGGTAGACCGGTAGAACGCAATACCAGCCGCTGACCGGATGCTTGCTCCAACGCGAGCTTGGCTTCGACAATCGCCGGATTTTTTTCGAGCGTGGTTTCGAGCACGGTGTTCAAAGTGATCGCGTTCGTGCTTGGACCGAACGACGCGACAAAGGCGGCGACCAATTGCAACCCGACGAATAGTCGTGCCCGGCTGGTCACCCCTTTCATCGTGCCGCTCCTAGAGTTGAAGGCGGCGCGGCGATTTCACTGGCCGCCTTTCCAGAGCTGGCCGGTGGTTTTCCCACAAATAGCACTCCTTGTGGGTCACGAGCGGAGGCGCGAGCGAGACGTGCGAGCGCGACATTGTGAAGATAGAAGGCTCCAACGCGTGTCGTGCGGGTGCGCGTCACGTCGGACGCCGCTTGGAGAATATCCAGTTGTGTCCCCAAACCGGCAGTAAAATTTCCCTTCGCAATCTCAAGGGATTCATCCGCGCTTTGCACATTCCGCGTTTCCGATTCCAAGACGCGATCTGCCTGCTGAAAATCGAGGAAAGCGTTTCGAACTTCGGCTGCGACAGATTGCCGCATGGCATCGAGAGCGCGGACGGCGGCATCGCGTCGGGCATGCGTAGCCTGCATGCGTCCGCGGGTCGCGAATCCGTCAAAGATATGCCATGTGGCATTGAGACCGACGATATAACCGTGGTTGAACTCCGGGCCAACCAGTGGGTCCTGTTCGCTGTAAAGTTCGTATCCGGCAAAAGCTTCCACCTTCGGTCGTGTTTCGCTTCGATCGAGCAGCATCTGTTGGTTCTCGATCTCGACGTCGATCTGAAGTGCTCTTATTTCGGGGCGAGTCGTGTCGGCGAAGGCGAGGCATTCGTGCAAATCCGGCGGGCGCGAATGGTATTGCAATTGGCCCACCGCTTCGAAACGCAGTGAGTGCAGCCCCGGCCCGGGCATCGATGCCGAGCAATTGACCCAACCGGAGATAGGAATTTTCCAATCGGGTTTGGGCGTCGATCAGTTCCGGTCGCTCGTTGGCCAGTGCGACTTCGGCTCGACTAACGTTGAGTGCACCGACTAATCCCGCCGCCAACCGTTCCTGCTGTGATTTTAGTTCATCCAGTAGCACGCCCACTGACTGTTCGCGGACATTGATCTTAGCCCGGTTCAGCAAGACATCGTAAAAGGCAATTCGCACATCCATCGACACGCGATTGACGAGTGCCTGGTATTCGAGCTGACGTTTTTCTTCAATCAATCGCGCGATAGCTCGTTGGCTGGGAACAGCTCCGCCCGTGTAGAGATTTTGCACAATTCGGACTGAGGCATTGTAGTCGTCTGAACGAAGTCGGGAATCTTCCTGGCGTTGGAAGTTGCGAAGGAGTCCGGTCGACCTGACCGATGGCAGTGAACCTGAACGTGCTTCAACCACACCGCCGCGGGCTGCTTCAATTTGTTTGGCGGCGATGCCAATTTCCGGATTCTGTTTTCGGGCGAGCGCGACCGCCTGTTCAACGGTGTAAGACGGCACCGCCTGAGTGGAATTTGCGCAGACCAGCAGAAGAAAAGTGGTCCAGGCACTAAGGCGCATGAATCCTATCTGCTTATCAGGCCCTGTTTTTCAACAAAAATCCCCTAGGAGGCTTTGTTTGCGAAGCGCCTGGGACTCGACATCCGAAGCGCTAATTCGAGCTTCGATTTGCCGGCCCTGTCCACTCTCGGGCGCTTCACAGAAGCACCACTACAACGCCAAAATCATTTGCGCATTGGCGAACGAATTGTAAATCGAACCAACACAATGTGATCGGCCGGGGCGGTTTTGCACCGATCAAATATGACAATATGGTGACAACTTTCTTGCGCTAATCCTTAAGCAACCACTACTCTGCACATCTCCGCAATGCACAACATCAAAATTGCAATCGTTGGAATGGGAAACTGTGCCAGTTCACTTCTCCAAGGGATAAACTTTTATCGGGGTTCATCCGGGAACGGCGCGGACGTCGGTTTGATGCACCGGGAAATCGGGCCGTATCAGCCTGAAAACATTGAAGTCGTTGCGGCTTTCGATATTGATCGGCGCAAAGTCGGTTTAGATGCAGCGGATGCGATTTTTGCATTGCCGAATTGCACGAAGGTTTTTTGCGACAAAATCAGACCGACCGGCACGATCGTGATGATGGGTTGTGTTTTCGATGGATACGCCGCGCACATGCGGGACTACGAAGCCAAACGCACCTTTCTTCCGTTGGAAAAAGAATCGACTCGGGAACAGATCATTGACGAACTACGACGTTCCGGGGCCGAGATCATGGTGAACTATCTTCCGGTTGGTTCGGAGGAAGCCACCCGGTTCTACGCCGGGTGCGCGCTCGAAGCGAATCTGGCGTTCGTCAATAATATCCCGGTCTTTATCGCGAGTGATCCGGTCTGGGCCAAGCGATTTGCGGATAAGAACCTCCCGATCGTAGGCGACGACATTAAGGCACAAATGGGCGCAACGGTTTTGCACCGAACTATCGTCGATTTGTTCCGGAAACGTGGCGTAAAGGTTGAACGCACCTACCAGCTGAACACTGGTGGTAATACCGATTTTCTGAACATGCTTAATCGCACCCGCCTCGCTTCGAAGAAGACTTCCAAAACAGAGGCGGTGCAGTCCGTGATCGGGACGCGATTGAGCGATGACAACATTCACATCGGACCGAGCGATTATGTTCCCTGGCAAAACGACAACAAGATTTGCTTCCTTCGAGTTGAAGGAAAGCTTTTCGGTGATGTCCCAATGGAGCTGGACGTGAAGCTTTCAGTCGAAGATTCGCCGAATTCAGCCGGCGTAGCGATCGACGCTATTCGCTGTTGCAAGCTGGCTCTGGATCGCGGGAAGGGCGGTGTCCTTCATTCCGCATCCGCATATTTTTCGAAACATCCCCCGATCCAGATGACCGATGATGAAGCACATCGCCGCGTTGAGGAGTTTATCAGCGGCGCACGGGACAGTTGATGGGGAATCAAACCAGGGCCACAAGGGAAGGAGCCAATTTGGGGGTGAATCACGGAGGGGTGGTTCGCGCCTGACACGGATTTTGTAGATGCGCATTCTGCTGATCGAAGACGAAAAAAAGACGGTGGCCTTTCTGGCGAAAGGTTTGCGGGAGGCTGGGTTTACGGTGGACCTGGCGAGAGATGGCGATAAAGGCCTGGAGCTGGCGCATGCAAAACAGCATGACCTTCTGATCGTTGATGTGATGCTGCCTAAGCGGGATGGCTGGGAAATCGTCGAGCAACTTCGCCGAGAAGGATTTAGCAAACCGATCCTGTTTTTAACGGCACGTGACAGCGTCAAGGACCGGGTCAAAGGCCTTGAACTAGGGGCGGATGATTACCTGATCAAGCCATTCGCTTTCTCAGAGCTGCTGGCGCGGGTTCGATCGATTTTGCGGCGGTCACCCGGCCGCCAAAAAGAGGAGTTGCGGATTGAGGACCTCGAAGTCGACACACGGCGGCACAAGGCAGTGCGGGGCGGTGTTGCCTTGAATCTCACGGCGAAGGAATTCCTTCTCCTGGCTCACTTGGTTCGTTGTGCGGGAGAAGTTGTTTCACGCACCGAGATCGTTGAGCACGTCTGGGACATAAACTTCGTGACGGACACGAATGTGGTTGATGTGATGGTGCGGCGATTGCGCGCCAAGGTGGACGATCCCTTTAAGAAAAAGCTCATCCACACCATTCGCGGTGCGGGTTATGTCCTCAAAGCCGCCTGAACCGCGATCGATCGCCACTCAACTAGTTCTCCTGTTCACTCTCTCGGGAGCGCTTCTGCTCTGCTGTGGATTGGGAGTTCTCTATTGGATCTTTGTCCAGCACGCCTACGAGGAAGATAACGAGGTCCTGGCGGACAAGGTCATTGCCTTAAGGGCGGATGTATACAAGGCGAACGATGCGAAGGCTCTCAGTGATGACCTGACAATGCTTCACGTGGGCGAGCACGTCGCTTATTGGGTCCGCGTCCTGGATCCCAACGGCGCGACGCTCGCCGAAACACCTGAAATGAGTGTTTTCCTGCCAACGACTGTTTTTCCGCGGCAATCGAGCGTTACAGAGCCCGCAGGCCCGGAAAACTTTCGGGCAGGTGAAAAGCTTTTCTCGTTGATTGCGGCGCCAGTCATTTTCAATGGGCGACCTCATGTCATGCAGGTGGCGCAGGATCGCTCGGGCGACGCCGATTTTGTGAAGGAATTCGGGATTCTGCTGGTGGTGGTGCTGGTTTTTGGCAGCCTCGCATCCGCCGGAATTGCGACAAGGGTAACGAAGCGGGGGCTGCGGCCGCTCGAGGAAATGACGAGTTCACTGAAGGAGTTTGGACCCGAGCGTCTGCACGAACGGATTCCACCGCACGGATGGCCACGTGAACTCCGGCCGCTTGCCGTGGCGTTTGATGAAATGTTTGATCGACTCGAGGAATCGTTCACTCGTCTTTCGCAGTTTTCCGCTGACCTCGCTCATGAGCTTCGCACGCCTATTGCCAATATCAGAGGGGAAGGAGAAGTGGCGCTTACTCGTGCTCGGGCGCCAGAAGAATACCGGGAAGTAATCGAGTCCAGTATTGCGGAATGCGAGAGACTTTCTCGAATTGTGGATAGCCTTCTCTTTTTGGCGCGGGCCGAAGCGGCGGAGGAACAAATCGACCGCAACACCTTTAGCGGCCGCGAAGCGGTTGAGAAGATTGCTGCGTTCTTCGAGCCATTAGCGGAAGAACGCCAGACCAGCATCACTTGCACCGGTGACGCTGAGATTCAGGGGGATCGGCTCCTTTTTGGTCGGGCCGTGAGTAATTTGGTCGAGAACGCGTTGCGATTCACTTCTGCTGGCGGGACCATTCAAATTGTGGTGCAGACAAATGGAACGGGAGCAAAAGTCTCGGTCAGAGATTCGGGATCTGGAATTCCGGCCGAACATCTTCCGCGAGTGTTCGATCGGTTTTATCGAGTCGATAAATCCCGCAGCCTTCATGGAACGGGTTTGGGGTTAGCCCTGGTCAAATCGATCATGGATCTGCACGGGGGATCGGCGGTGGTCGAAAGCAAAGTCGACCAGGGGACAACGTTTACCTTGATGTTTCCGAACAAGATTCGGCCACGGACTTACACGGAAGAAACACGGAAGGGCTAAAGAGCGAAACGCGATCCCGGGCGAGTTGAGAAATAGATGCCGTCCACAGTCACTTTGTTTGCCGGTCGTTCGGTCTTGAAGTGGCGATGTAAAGGAGAAAGCTGCGTGTGGGATGAGGCGTGTCCCATTGCTCGCCTCTCCCTTCTTAAGGGAGAGGGTAGGGTGAGGGTTTGAGAGGTGTTGCTTGATCCTTCGGACGAGGAAGCGGCCCCTCACCTCAGTCCTCTCCCCACATGTGGGGAGAGGAAGCATCGCGAAGAAGGTGCGACAATCGTTAACAGATGGGCGACTTCTTTAACTGTTCTCGCTGGGGTGACACCTTCACCATCTTCGACGCAAAGGGCGTACAAGCAACGGGTCCCGCAATTGCGGGACCCGTCTACGTAGAGTTCAGTGATCTTCTGGTTAGAACCGGATCTTAATGCCGCCGTAATAGTTCTGGCCGTACGCAGGCAAAATGCCTTCGTCGCGCACTTCCGCCCAGAAATCTTCGTCGAAGAGATTGTTAACTCCTGCGAAGACGCCAATGCGACCATTCCAGAAATTCACTTCGGCAGTCAGATCCCAAACCGTATAGGCAGGGACAAAATGAGTCGCGCTGTTACTGGCGTTGGCAAAATGATCGTCAACAATCGTGCCGATCAGCCCAACTTTGACACGATCCTTCCAACGATAGATTCCGCCGACCTTGAACTGATAATCCGGCGCATAGGCCGGGACGAGTCCTTCACTTGGCCCGGAAGTAAATTCTGCATCCAGCAATGTTATGTTGCCATAGAGATTCAGTTGGCCGTACGGACTTTCATTTCCGCCATTAATCATCCCAAGGATATCGAGCTCCGCGGCTGCTTCGAATCCGGCGTAGTGCGCGTCTCCGACATTTGCAGTGGTGGTGAAGGTCATTCCTGCTGCGTCGGTTCCGGCAATTTCGCCAACTTGATCTTCGAAGGTGTAATAGAAGCCGCTCACGTCGAACGTGAGGTATGGGAGTGGTTTTCCGCGTAGACCGAGTTCGAATTGAATGGAATCGCCTTCCTTGAGGTCATCATTAACGACGCCGTTAGCGCTCGTTGGCACCAATTCTCCATAGGTCCGTGGCCGATACGCTTGTGCGGCGGTAGCGTAAAGTTCCAGACGAGGAAGACCGCCAGCGGTCATCGTAGTTGAGGATATCATGTGTTTCGCATCCTTGGGATCTTTCGCGGTCGTGGTAACCGGCTGCTGGCCTTCGATCAGCACATACCCCAATCCCAAACTGAACAGCGGCACGAATGAATCGTCGTCGCGATCCAACAAAAAGTTCCGCGTCACGTTCAAAGTCTCGTCGAGGGTTTGGTTCAAGAACTCAAGACGCATTCCCGGGGTTATGGAAAGCCGGCTAAAGTGAAAACGGTTTTCAGCGAAGATGGAGAAGTCCCATGTTTCGCCAGTGGCAAAGTTGCGCGGGACGCCGGTATCCGCATCCGGGGTAATGCCGCGTTGGTCGTCTCGATCCTGGAGCGCATGATAAAAATAAACGCCACCGGCAAAGGTCGAAATATCACCAGCGAGGGCATAATCATGACGCAAGCGCGCGTCGACTCCTTCGTTCCAGACTTCGCGTTCCTGGATCGAATTGGTATTGGCAGCTCCGCCAAACGGTAGAATGCCGACGCCACCACCGCGTTGGCGTTTGCTGTAACGCGACAGGTATCCACCGAAAGCCGTGATATCCAGTTCGGTGTCGGCACCAAACATCTGTTGATATTCGAGTGTTGCGTACTGGCGTTTGAGACGGAAGCGATCGAAGAAGCGAGAAGTTGCGTTGCGATCGTCCTGATAGAGGACATTGGCAGCCAAGGGAACGTTTGGATCGATGAAGGTGCGAAGCCCACCCGGTTCGCCATGCTCTTCTTCGTAGAAGTCCACCGTCAGAATGAATCTAGCCGTGGTATTGACGTCGAAGACGCCGCGCACGCTGCCGTTGTCCAGATCGTAGTCGCTGTTCTCCCGGAATCCGTCTCGCTGGCGATGATCGTAATAGGCGTAATATCCAAATTGACCGATCGTTCCGTCGATTGAGGTAAAGCTGGTGAATAATTCATCCGTTCCGACGGCGTTTTTCGTCAGGAAATGAAATGCTCCATCACGGCTCGGCATTTTCATGACGAAATTCAAGGCTCCCCCTGGCTGCGGGCCGAACTGCAAAGCTGCGCCGGCTCGAATAAATTCAATCCGTTCGACCGCGTCGAGGATTGGGGTGTAATGGGTTTCAGGGAAACCGAATTGCTCGTTCTTGATTGAGACGCCGTCTTTCAGCACTTGCATTGTCTCCGCCCGCTGGGAATCGAGACCGCGATAACCAAAATTGACGATAGGAGAGCTGGGTTCCTCGCTGACGAGGATGCCCGGAATTGTGGCCATCGCTTCGCGGTAATTGTTGTTCGCGATGGTGGGAAATTCTTCGTTCGGTTTAACGAAAGAGGTTTTCTTTCCCGAATTGATTCGAGTCCCTTCGACTTCCGGTAGCGCTGGGTAAGCGGGCGGATCGATGTAGAACCCCTGCACCAAGACCGGCTCGGCCTCGGTCATTTGGACCTGGGCAAACTTGAATTCACTCCGTGAATTCAAGCGAAGGGCGGAATTATCGATCACACGGTTGGTGACCGGAGAAAGGACCAACGTATTCGGGTTGGTCTCACTTTTTCGATCGTTCTTATGCGATCGCGAGGTGTCTCCTTCTTCGTTCTCCGCATCGTCTTTGTCATTATCCGTGTCTGATATTGCCGGGTTGATCATCTCTTCGGCTACGGTCGTTTGACCGAAGCTAAAGAGGCCGATCGCCAGCAAAGCAGGCAGGCCGAGTAGGTTGTTTCGTGAAAACATGCGGAGATGAAACAGACTCACATAGGGGCAGCGGCAAGCTTTTTATGACTTATTTGTCATCTTTATGTAATTTCAACGTAAGGAGCCGACGGACCGCACTTTTCCCTCGAGAATCGCCAATTTTATTCGGGCGAATTCTCCATTCCGGGTCGAAATTAATGGTACCATGAAAAAGATGAAATTGGTGGTAGTGGTGGCGGTCAGTTCCGTCCTGGTTCTGGGGTCGGCTGCATGGGCGGACGAAGTCCGGAGTGAGCCGGTGGAATTACAGGCCCTTCCTTCAGCTGTCCAAAAGACAATCAACGACAAGGCGGCTGGCGGGAAAATCGTCAGCGTACAGAGGGAAGATGACCTGGATGGCCGCTGGAATTACGAGGTGGTCGTGCAATCGAACGGGAAAGAATGGGGGTTCGAGGTGAACCCGAAGGGGAGGTTCGTAAAGAAGCACGCTGATCACACCAAGACGCAGTAAAGCGTTGAACTGAACGGGGAGTGGGAGGGCGGTCGAGCAAAGCGCGCTCGGCGGCGACGGGAAGCTTTTGCGGCCGTTAGCGGTCGTCTTTTTCTGTTTAGCGCGTGTTTTAGCCATTCGTTTCTGACCGAAATGTCAGATTTGCGTAAAATTTAGCTTGCCACGGATGTGACAAAAACGTAATGGCCGAGCATGGCCACGCTGCGTCCGTTCAGAAAGTTCCGCTTCGGAGCCGTGGTATTGTTTACCTTCATTGGGTGCGTGATCGTCGGCGGTTTGTCATCTGCGCATGGAGCGAAGGCTGAACCGGTTAATGTTCGAACCAACGTTGATTGTATCCCGTCAATCACAGGTCAACTGCTCGGCCCTCTGTTGAGTAACTGTTCGGATCAACAATTGAGCGCGTTGGTTGAATGTTAGTGTGCCGGATGAATTTGAAGTCGCAGTTGAAGAAGACGCGTCGGTTGAGATGTATCGCGCCGACCTGCAGCGACGTCCGTTTGCGGTTGATCGCGAGAGAGGCGGATTTGCGGGATCCCTCGTTACGTTGGTATCGTTAGGTATCGTTTCCGCACCACTCTTGGTGTGAGGTAATCCGCCGCGAACAAGCTTCCGGGCTTGTTTTCGGCGCCAGTTCGTTCGGGAAGGCGAAGCTCTGAACTCGATTCGTTGATCGCCGATTGCCCGAACTTTCACCGGCAATTCTCAACCTTAACCAATTTTAACTATGAAACACATTTTCCATTCACGATTGACTCCTCCGATGAAACCGCTTTTGCGGATCGGACGGAGGACCGCCTTTTATCTGCCTGTCCGAATATCCGTGGTCCTTATGGGGCTAGGTTTGCTCGTGGTCCCTGCTCGTTCACGAAATCGGTCAGTGCTCAGGAAGCCGCTGCTGAACGAATTGTCGTAACGGGAGACGACATCGGGAGCGCCTATGGGGCGCCTGGCGCATTTTCCCGGACTCGGTTTGCCCCTCTTACGACGTCATATGTGTTGCCGCCATGGACGTTCTATTTCGGAACGATTTATGAAGGAGACGCTTTCCGTGAAGGATTTCCCGATAACAAATTCACTCAGGAAGTCGAACTGGGGTTGCCGCATCGGTTTGGGGTAGCGGCGGAGACCGCCTACGAACGGTTCGATGGCGGCGGCGGAATATCGACCGTAAGTGTTGAGGGTCGATACGCGTTTGCTGACTGGGGAAAGATTCCGCTCAACCCAACAATATTCGCAGAATACAAATTCGGAGTTGGAACAATAAGGCACGAAGAGGGGCCGCCTCCTCCGCCAGGAGAAGAGGAGGAAGAAGAAGGACCGCCGCATCAGCCGGATGCTTATGAGGTTCGGCTATTGTTGGCTGACGAATTTTGGCATCGGGTTGAATGGTCGATGAACATGTTCTTTGAGAAGGAGAACACCGGTGATCGCGGCCGCGAATGGGGTGCCGCCCAGAGCATTGTAACTCCGGTATTGTTGCCGCACGAACAGCTGAAGGTCGGCCTTGAAATGGAGTACAAGAATTTCACCGTCAAAGACACCCGGGGAGATCCGCAGCACAGTTTTGTGATCGGCCCAACGGCATCTTTTCGCACTACGAAGAACACGCGTTTCGATCTTTCAGCGCTGGGCGGTTGCACGGACGACTCACCGGCCGTGCAGGTCTTCGCCATTTTCTCCTGGATTCTCGGTCCTGGCACCGAGGAGCACGGAGAAGCTCCTGCTTCCACCCGTAATCGTTAATTGAACCCTTAAGACCTAACCGCGTTATGAAAAAGCTCCTTCTTACTTCGATAGTTGTCTGTCTCTTCGGCGGGATTGCATACTCCGGACCACCTGCGCCGGACAAACAAGTCGTCGCTCCTGTTGAAGAATGGTTACGGCGATCACGAATTCAACGTGAACCTGTGGGGGGCATATGCTTTCACGGGAACTGAGTTCGCTCCCAATCTTGACCTGGTCGATCTCATTGTGAGTACGACCGAGGGGCAGACTGTTCTCGGCGAGTTTGATCGTTATCTCGGAGACGATCACGCATGGGGCGGCGGCGGCGATCTCAAGTACTTTTTCGGGCGCTATTTTGGCGTTGGAATCCAAGGGTTCGCCCTGAGCGCCAAGCGCACTGGATTTGATATCGACTCACGTCCTCTGGATGATGTTTTCGACGCCGAGAAAGTCACGGACCACCGTGTGGTCGGCGCAATTTTGGGAACATTTACCCTGCGTTATCCCATGCCGTCGTCGCGTTTTGCGCCGTATGTCTGGGGAGGGGTTGGAGCAATCTTCGGTGGTGGCGAGAATGATCGGCTGACTACGACTGAGATTGAAGAGCCGGAGCCACGACCAGCGGGCGAAGGCGAGGGCGAAGGCGAAATTCCATTTGTTGATGCGCAAACCGTTCATCATGGAAGCAGAACGGAGCTGATGGGCCAGTTCGGGGGTGGCCTTGAATTTAGGTTCACGCGGCACATCGGCTGGACCAATGATTTCAGTTGGAACGTGATCAATGGTGCTCACAACGACTTCGGCATGTTCCGAAGCGGCATCAATTTCGCGTTCTAGATGAAACCGCCGAGCTGGTTGCTCGGTCGGCCTAACCTAACATAACAAGTACAAAGGAGAAACAACAAGAAGGGATATGTACAAGACATTTGTTCTGACTATTTCCCGCGTGACCCCGGTTTGGGTTGCGGCGGGAATGATCGGTTTCCTGGGCGCGGCTTCGTTGAGCCATGCTCAGAATTCCAATCCATCAAGTTCAACTCAATCGGAAGTCGTTGTGACTGGGACGGAGTTGCCCAGTCCATCCCCGAATCACGATGATACGCGTCCCAAACTGGAGCACATCATGAAAGAGGTCTCCGGGACGGAGATCACGGTTACGAAAAAAGCGAGCGTAATTAAGCTCGATAAACAACCGCCCGTTCAAAACAACAATACTCAGGAGCTTTTTATCAAGGCGCCTGGATTGCTTGTTTCGGAACAGCAGAACCCCGGGCAATTCAACTACAGTTACCGAGGCTTGGGTAACCCGCAGGAATCAGAATATACCTTGTTCCTGCAGGACGGTATTCCGCTCATGAGCGAGTGGATTGGTTTCCCGACTCTGTATTATCAACCGTTCCCGCAAAGCGTAAGTGAGATTCAACTCATCCGCGGTGGGAGCAGTTTGCTTTACGGACCAGAACCAGCCCCTGCGGTTAATTTCGTCTCGAAACATCCAGCACCCGGATCGCCCTGGGACTTCTATGTAGAAGGAGTGGGCGGCGCGGACGGATTCTATTCCGGTTACGCTTCGATCCAGGAAGCTTTAGGTCCGGTCGAAATGCGAGCCGACGGTGGGTATCAGCATTCCGACGGGCAACGTGATAATGGCCAGTATCAGATCTGGCAGGCGGATGGTTACCTTGGTTATCGCCCGGATATCCATCAACTCTGGGCAGTCGATTTTCACGCCAGTCGATTCGACGGGGGCGACCCGGGCAAGTTGACGTTGGCTCAATTCGAAAACGATCAGAATTTTTCGCCGACACCTTACAACAACAACTGGGTGGATCGTTACAATGTCGTGCTGCGTCACGAACGCGAGTTTGGTGATGGTTGGCTGATGCAGGCCAAAGCCTGGTATACGCATCAGGAGATCGATTCACGGGCAGCCGCGAACCTCCTTCCAACCGAGCTAACCCAAGTGGATTGCCCAACAATACCACGTTTGGTTACGAGGAATTCAACAACGGCGGAGTGGATATTCGTTTCAGAAAAAGATGGGGCGATGACGGAATGTTCCGCGGAAGCGCGCTCACCTTTGGTGGCGTGGTCTATCACGGGGAAGCGCCATTTCAGCGGTACGTTTTGAATGCGGCTAACAGCGGCGCGAACTTCCTCTATGCCCCTCGCGGCAGCACCTCGAATCTTGTTACGCTCGATCAGGATCGGTCAGCTGATTATCAGGCTGTCTTTTTCGAAGACCTGATTCGAATCGGAAATTTCCATATTGTGCCGTCGTTCCGACTGGATCACGAAAACGTCGAAGTCGATTCGAACCCATGCCCCGTATGTTGGGAATGGGCCGCCGCAAAGCATCAGTGCTGATCACTGGATTCCATTGTAGGGAATCGGGTTGGGCAATGATTTCGGACACGGCAACGAAACCTATTTCAGCGCTACGACCGGATGGCGACCGACACGGTTCTTTGATATCGCCGGAACCTCTCGGACGATTAATCCTGGCGCGGATATTCCTGATCCGTTCGATTCGCTTGATCTCGAACTCGGTGTCCATGGAACGCCAATCAAAGGCCTCTGGTACGATGTCGGTCTGTTCTGGATGGAGTTCAGCAACCGGACCGAATCACAGAACGTCAGCACGATCGATTTCATCATCGTAAACACCGGCAATACGCGGCACCGCGGATTTGAGGGTGAGATTTCGTATGACCTGCTTGCACCGTTTCATCATGATATTGTGCCGACGCCGGTGGCGGATTCGAAAGATGCCAAGGATTCCAAGACCGTGGCAGCGCCGATTCATTCCGCGCCGTTACAATTGGTGGTGTTCAGCAATCTCCAGCTCCTGGACGCGGAGTTTACCGAGAGCCAACAGATTGTGCCGAACAGCGGTGGCCGCACCTTTGTCGGCAATTCACCAGCCTATGCACCGGATGTGATCTGGAAAGGTGGAATCAGCTTCCGAAAGGATCATGCCTTCAACTTCACGATTTCGGGTATTTACGTATCCGATCAGTTCTGGGCCGATTCCAACGCTCCGTTAATTACCGGCGGGGTTATTGCCGTGCCAGCAGTGATTCCATCGTACACCGTCTTCAATTTCTCGGCGGAATGGTACCTGACACACAATGTTCGCCTCTTTGGCGGCATCTCGAATCTGGCCGATGAGAAATATTACTCGCGCGCTTTCCTGACTGGCTTGATTGACCCGGCTCCGGGTCGATCCGGCTACCTCGGTTTGTCGGTCGAGTTCTAAATTTAATTTCAGTGAAAACAGGGGTGGGCTGCGGCAGAAATGCCGCAGCCTGCTCTTTTTATTGGCGATTTCGGATTTCGGATTGCGGAATGCAAGCGCAGTTCGGAGCTTGCGGGCCTCACACAAAGTGAACAAAGGATCACGAAGGGGAGTTGTTGTAGCCACGGCCCTGTGGGCCGTCGGGATTGGCATGATTTATGAAACGCTGGGCTATTTTCAGGAAGTCAGCCGAGGCTCGTCCGTTCCGAGCTTACTCCGAACGGGACGCTAGTCCCAGACGGCCCGCAGGGCCGTGGCTACAACGCGCTGTTTTTCTTTGGCCTTTTCGCAATCCGCAATCCGCAATCCGCAATCGACATGACCAGCGGGCCCACGTTGCGTTGCCGTGCGTCGGATGGTAGCCTCGCCGCTCGCGCATGAGTCAGAACTACAAGGATTCACTCAACCTGCCGAAAACGGATTTTCCGATGAAGGCGAACCTCGCCACTCGCGAGCCGGAGATGCTCAAGAAGTGGCAAGAGGGCGGCCTTTATCAACAGATTCAAACGGCCCGAGCCGGCGGCGAACTGTTTGTCCTTCATGACGGGCCTCCTTTTGCCAACGGCGATGTGCACATGGGGACGGCGCTCAACAAAATCCTGAAAGACTTGGTCGTTAAATCCAAGACGATGGCCGGGTTTCGGGCACCCTACGTTCCGGGATGGGATTGTCATGGTTTGCCGATCGAATACAAGGTCGTTAAAGAAACGCGCGGGCTATCACCGCTTGAAGTCCGGAAGAGGTCGGAGGCGTTCGCGCGCAAGTTTATCGATATTCAACGGGAGCAATTCAAACGGCTCGGTGTCTTAGGGGATTGGGAGCATCCCTATTTGACGATGGATCCGACCTACGAAGCAGAAGTTCTTCGTGCAATCGCGGTTTTCGTTGAGAAAGGGCTCGTTTACAAAAGCCTTAAGCCTGTCTTTTGGAGCACTGGTGCGCAGACTGCCTTGGCCGAAGCAGAAGTCGAATATCAGGACCGCCAAGACAAGACGGTCTTTGTAAAATTTCCGATCGTAACTGGACCGTTGGCGGGCAAAGCGAGCGTCGTTATCTGGACGACGACCCCCTGGACGTTGCCGGCAAATCTCGCGATCGCGGTGCATCCGACGGAGTCTTACATTGCGCAGGAGTTTCGCCACGGAGAAACGGTCGAAGTGCTCGTTATGGCGGAGAAGCTTGCTCCGAGGTTCAGCGCGGAGACTGGTTTTGTTGCAAGCGGGGATGGTGCTCCTTTGCGATTTCCTGGTCGCGAACTGGAGGGAGTCGAGACTGAGCATCCGTTTCTGGCGCGTCGCTCAAGAATCTTCGCGGCTGACTTCGTGACCATGGACACGGGTTCGGGAGCGGTCCACATCGCGCCGGGCCATGGTGAGGATGATTACGCGTTAGGCCGAAAAAATGGACTCGAGATTCTCTCGCCGGTTGATGATCATGGTCGTTATACGGCAGAAGCAGGGTTGCCGGAACTGACCGGCAAATATGTTTTCGAGGCCAATGCCGATATCATTACCCTCTTGCGTCAATCGAGGGATGCTTCTCAATGAACAGGTTTATCAGCATTCCTATCCTTATTGCTGGCGATCGAAGACACCGATCATCTTCCGTGCGGTCGAACAGTTTTTCATTCGTATCGATGCGATCCGCGAATCAGCTTTGCAAGCGATCAAGACCGTGCGTTGGATTCCGGCCTGGGGCGAAAATCGGATCTCGGGAACAGTTGAGTCGCGCCCGGATTGGGTGATCTCTCGGCAGCGGAGTTGGGGTGTTCCATTGCCGGTGTTTTACTCGGGAGAAGGCGAAGCCATTCTTGATTCGGAGTGGATTCGTAAATTGGCTGACTTGGTTAGCAAACGCGGATCAAACGTCTGGTTTGAGCTGGATGACGCTGCGCTTGCTCGTGAGCTTGGTTTACCAGAGGGGACCCGCCATAGAAATGACACCATCGATGTCTGGATTGACTCTGGTGTTTCCCATCAGGCGGTGTTAGCGACAAACCCCGCACTTCGTGATCCGGCGGACATGTATCTGGAAGCAACCGATCAGCATCGTGGCTGGTTTCAGTCGTCTCTCATGACGAGCGTGGCTCTCCATAATCGATCACCCTACAAGGCCTGTATCACTCACGGGTTCGTGGTCGATCTCGACGGGAAAAAAATATCGAAGTCCAGCAGTTACAGCAAACCGATGGATGCCGGTCATTTCGTAGGAAAACACGGCGCGGATATTGTTAGGCTGTGGGTGGCCAGTATCAATTACACGGACGACGTCCCGTTCTCGGAAGAGATGTTTACCCGATTGGGGGACACCTATCGCCGGATCCGCAATACACTTCGAATATTGCTCGGTAACCTCCATGATTTCGACGCCGGCGCTGCGGGTGCCGGGAAGGGGAAGATCGTGGAAACGCCGGGGATCACGCTGGTTGACCGCTGGATTTTGCATCGGCTGGAGAACGTCATTGCGGACTGTCGGGCGGCCTACGAGTCGTACGAGTTTCACAAGGTGTATCACGCGCTCAATCAGTTCTGTGCTGTGGATCTGAGCAGTCTTATACGTCGATATCACCAAGGACCGAATGTATTGCGATGCGGCGGATTCGCCGCGGCGTCGTGCCACGCAACAGTCAATGCATCGAGTGCTCGATGCGCTTTGCCGGTTGCTGGCGCCGATCACCGTTTTCACGGCGGACGAGGCTTGGAGTTATCTTGGGACATCGACCTCGATTCACTTGGAATTATTTCCGGCGCAGGAAAAGGCAGGTCACGACCCGGAGGTCGAAAGCCAGGTAGCGCGTCTGTTGGATTTGCGAGGCGTCATTGGGCAGGCAGTCGAGCGCGCCAGGCAGGAAAAATTGATTGGAAACGCGTTGGAAGCCGCGGTGGTTTTGCGGTGCGATCTGGAAGGAGATTTCTTCGATACCGCACGAACGAGCTCGAGGAGTTTTTTATCTTAAGCGATTTGAAGATCGAACCAGGAAGCGGAGAACCGACCGCAGTTATTTCCAAGACGTCTTATGCGAAGTGCGGCCGTTGCTGGCGGCATCGCCAAACTGTGGGAAAGAGTGCGAAACACCCAGACCTCTGTGATCGGTGTGAAGCGGTCGTGAGCGAGAGAACCGCCAAATGAGATTGATCCTATTTCTTTCTCCTGCCGCTTTACGCGCTGGACCAGCTTACGAAATGGCTGGTCTTACAGAAAATTCATCCTGACGACATTCAGCGGGTGGTGATTCTCGGATTTTTTTTACCTTGTTCACGTCACGAACAACGGAGCGGCTTTCGGGTCGTTCAAGAACAACAACGCTTTTTTTCTTGTTCTTTCCTCTGTGGCGCTTGTGATCGTAACGACCATTCTGCTTCGCCCGCACCCACGCGATTGTCTCCGCGATTTTTCACTCGCTTTGCTTTTGGCCGGGATCATGGGGAACCTGACGGATCGCCTTCTTCACGGGCATGTGATCGATTTTCTGTTGTTCGATCTTCATTTCTGGCCCGCTCATCCGTGGCCGGCATTTAACGTGGCCGATTCCTGTATCTGCATTTCTGTGGTTTGCTTTATCATCCATTCCTTCCGTCAGCCGGGGGAGAAGGCGAATTCGGATTCGGCTGTTTCCTGATTAGCGCTGAAAGCGCGCATGGCTGTTGTGGTGGCGCTTCTGCGAAGCGCCTTTGTATGGACGATGACGGACAGAGGCCGCTTAGGACAGATCGCGGTCAACTTCCCTGGGCGCTTCGCAGAAGCGCCACTACAACTGCGTCACTACGGGGAATGCTGAAGCGTTGACTTCCGTCTCGTGTTTTGGAAATTGGCTGCCCTCTTTCGCCTCCGGGAGAAAGAAAAACAAGATGCCCAAAATAAGGTAAACCGAAAGTAGCTGGACCCCCTCGATCCAGTTCGTTTCGCCGTCGCCGCAAATCTGAAAAAGAATGTAGATGGAGGCGATCATCGCAAAAATCTCAGGTGAGGTGAATTCGAGGTCCATCGGGCGTCCGATACAATAGGAGAGAAAGACTAGAAACGGCGCGACAAGGAGAGCGATTTGCAGACTTGAACCGACTGCGATCCCGACGCTCAGATCCATCTTGTTTTTCACCGCCATGATGATAGCAGTCGAGTGCTCTGCCGCGTTGCCGACGATGGCGACCACAATCACTCCGACGAATACCTCAGTCACACCAAAGGCGGTCCGAACGCTTTCGATTGTTCCCACGAGAAACTCGGAAAGCGCGGCCACCACAACGGTCGCTACACCCAGAATGGCGATGGCTTTTCCGCGGGACCAATGTTCTCCTTGTTCCTCCAATTCTTCCTCGGCGCTGACGAAAAAGTGCTTATGGGTTCTAAGCGAAAACGTGAGCATACAGATGTAGGTCACGAAAAGAACAAACGCGATGCCGAGCGAAAGTTTTCGCTCCTCATATGGACTCCAACCCCCCGGACTTTCGACTGCCGATAGGTGGAAGACGGTTGGAATGACAAGAGCAATCGCCGCCAGTGAAAGCGAGACTACCGATGTGCGCGCTCCGGTTTTATTGAATCGTTGTTCCTTGTGCTTAATACCACCGAACAGGGCGGAAAGCCCGAGAACCAGGAGAATGTTGCCGATGATTGATCCGGTGATCGAGGCTTTAACCACGCCGGTTAATCCCTTGGAGAGAGCGATGCTGGCAATGATGAGTTCTGCGGCGTTGCCGAAGGTTGCGTTCAGAAGTCCGCCCAATCCTTCACCGACCCTTGCGGCTAGCGCTTCGGTGGCGCGCCCGATCCATCCCGCCACCGGGATAATGGCCAGAGCCGAAACGATGAAGAGGGCGGCCGGGTTTGACAGGGACGGCACGAAACGGAGGAGAAAAGCAATCGGAACAAAAATTAGAAGCCAGTTCAGAGACGGTTTCATAGTTTCCGAGAAAGATCTTCGTTTGCTACACCCTGGCGAGATTCTCGACAGCATGTCGACCAACGGCCAGAATAAAAACGAATTCAATGGAATTGGAGAACCGAGACAAGAAATTGGAGATGCAGCGATACGCGCGTGGGATCGTGCGGAAATTGCGGGGCACGGGCCACGTCGCCTATTACGCGGGTGGTTCTGTGCGCGATCTGGTGCGAGGGCGTGCGCCTAAGGATATCGATGTCGCCACGAGTGCGCGGCCCGATGAAGTCCTGAAGTTGTTTCCCCGAACCTATGCGGTCGGAGCCCATTTTGGCGTAATCGTGGTTTTGGAAGGTGGCTTCCAGTTCGAAGTAGCGACCTTCCGTTCGGATGGGGCTTATCTTGATGGACGACATCCGACCGAAGTCCATTTTGCAACCGCGGAAGAAGACGCGGCACGCCGTGATTTTACCATCAACGGAATGTTTTTCGATCCGGAAGCCGATCAGGTAATCGATTTTGTGGGAGGCCGCACTGATCTCGAGGCGCGTTTGATTCGGGCGATCGGAAATCCGGAACAACGTTTCATCGAAGATCGGCTCCGGATGTTGAGGGCAATTCGTTTTGCCACGGTGCTCGACTTTGAGATTCATCCCGAGACATGGGAAGCGGTGAAGGTCCAAGCCCCGTCGATTATTCAGATTAGTGCGGAACGGATTCGAGAGGAACTGGTGCGGATCTTCCTATCGCCCCAACGTGCACGCGGATGGGATCTGCTCGATTCCAGCGGATTAATGGAAGTTATTTTGCCGGAACTGACAGACATGAAAGGGTGCGAACAACCGCCACAATTCCATCCTGAAGGCGATGTCTTCAAACATACCAGGATAATGCTGGAGATGTTACACGAGAAAGTCTCGCTCCCGCTGGTTTTCAGTGTCCTTTTTCATGATATCGGCAAACCGCCGACATCATCAGTCGATGAGAATGGCCGGATCCGTTTCAATGGTCACGATCGGGTCGGCGCAGAAATGACAGAAAAACTCATGCAACGCCTTCGATTTTCCCGGGCGGAGATCGATGCGACGGTCGAGGCGGTTCGCCAACATATGGTGTTCAAGGATGTCCCGAACATGCGGGTTGCGAAGTTAAAGCGTTTCATGGCGCGACCAACCTTCGTCGATGAGCTCGAGCTGCATCGGGTCGATTGCCAGAGCAGTCATGGAATGATGGAGAACTTTGATTTTCTTGTTCAAAAACGGGAGGAATTTGCGAACGAACCGATCATTCCACCGCCGCTGGTGAGGGGTGATGATTTGCTGGCGTTGGGAATGAAACCCGGGCCCAAGATTGGTGAGATTTTGGAAGCGGTGGAAACAAGGCAACTGGAAGGGATGTTGCGAAGCCGCGAGGAAGCATTGGAATGGGTGAAACGAGAGTATGGCTTGGAGGAGTTGTAGCCACGGCCCTGTGGGCCGTCCGGTATCGACTGGATGGAGTAATGGAGTAATCCAACTTGCACTTGCACTTTAACTTTCACTTACACTCTGGTTGGACTCGTCTAACATCTCGAATCATCGAACATCGAACATCGAACATCGAACATTGAACATTGAACGTTAGTTTCCCGTGATATGAGAATTCTGATGATCAGCGCCGAAGGACCTCCACTCGCGCGCGCCACCGCGTTAGTCGATGTGCTCGAAGCGCTTCCCCGTGAATTGCGCGCGCGAAAGCACGAGGTTGCCATTGCCATGCCGTACTATCAGGAAATCAGGGAGAACCCTGATTTCGTTACGAAAGATACGGGCGTGACGGTGGATGTGCGAGTTGGCAAACGGAATGTGGTCGCGGAATTCCTTGAAGGCCGAACGACTGGAGGAGTTCAAACGTTTTTTGTCCGGTGTGATGAATATTTTGATCGGCCGGCTTTGTATGGTGAGTACGGTGTGCCGTACGAAGATAATGCCGCGCGGTTCATTTTCTTTTGTAAAGCATCGTTGGAGTTGGCGCGTCGAATGACACCGGTTCCGCAGATTCTGCATCTCCATGATTGGGCTGCCGCGCTCGTTCCGGTTTTTGCCTGTGATCAGCGTTTGCCTTTCGCAACTGTGCTCACGGTTCATCACCTGGCGGAACAAGGAAGTTTTTGGGGACTGGATTTTGAGCTGACCAATTTGCCAGAAATGTATTTCAAACCGCACGGAGTCGAGTTTTTTGGTCGGCTCAATTTTCTGAAGAGCGGTGTGCTTTTCGCCGACAAAATCACGACGGTGAGTGAGCGTTATCGTCGGGCCATGCTAACGGCCGGTGGAGGCTCAGGTCTTGACATCGTTTTCCGCGAACATGCTCAACGATTAGTCGCGATCTTGAACGGAGCCGACTATGCGAGATGGAATCCGGAGACTGACAACTTATTGCCTCAACGTTTTGGGATTGGACAAATGGAAGGCAAATCTGTTTGTCGTGCTGCGTTGCTTGATCGGGTTGGGCTCGCGCCCACTCCTTCCGGTCCGGTTTTCGGAATGGTCACCCGGCTTGTCTCCGAGAAAGGATTCGATTTGCTGATTCCGCTCTTTGACAGGCTGCTCTCGGATGACATCCGTTTGATTATTCTTGGTCACGGCGACCCTGGATATGAGACGGCGCTAGCGATCGCGGCCCGGAAATATTCGTCGAAGTTCGCCTATCGAAAAGATTATGACGAATCGCTCGCACACCTAATCGAAGCGGGTGCTGATGTAACCCTGATTCCGTCGTTGATCGAGCCGAGTGGGTTGAGCGCAATGTACAGTCTGAAGTATGGGGCGCTGCCAGTGGCACGGGCCACCGGTGGAATTCAGGAGATTATCGAGGATTACGATCCAACGCTGGATAGCGGTTACGGTTTTCTTTGTTTTGAAAATACGCCCGATGCATTTTGGGACTCGATCAAACGAGCGCGTGATCTTTTCCAGGAAAAAAAACTTTGGGCAACACTAATGGGGCGCGCCATGGCGCGTGATTTTTCCTGGGAAGCGGTCGCGGAAAAGTACGAAACGCTCTATGCGCAGCTTGAGGTTGCTGCGGAGGAGTAGACCGAAGTAAGCGAGATGGCTCGTCTCCGGAGAACGCGCCAATCGGCCGCGGAAAAATCGACACCGGAATTTCACCATAACGTCTACGTTATTCTGCTGGACCCCAAGACGGCACGTCATCCCTCGATATTGCGGATAAATCCGAATCGGGATCCGACCAAACCGTGCGTTTACGTGGGGATGAGTGGATTACCGCCGGAGCATCGTTTCGAGAATCACAAGCACGGCTACAAATCAGCTTGGGTGGTGGAGAAATACGGGATTCGGCTGATACCGGAATTATATGAACATTTGAATCCGATGCCGTATGAGGCGGCCTTACAGATGGAATCGGATTTAGCTGAAGACTTGCGGATCCAGGGATATACGGTCACCGGAGGACACTAGAGTTGAAATCAACTGCTCTTCGCGAGATCACGTTGCACGTTTTCCAGATCGAGCTGGATCTTTTGCACGGTCGCGGGGTCGGACTGGTTGAGTAGATCTCTCCTTTTGAGGTCTTCCCAGAGTTGCAAACTCTGTTGATACCAATCGCTCGAATTCTGCAGATCAGTGCGTTGAGATTGAGTGGTGGCTAGGCTGCGATAGCAGGCAGCCATGTCCGCACTGATTCGGGCGATTCGCCTTTCGATTCGTGCATTGTTCGGATCCTGGTTCATGGCTGCTCTGGCCAAACCAATTGCTGTGTTTAACGATTCTATCGCGCGGCTGTTATCGCCGTTTTTTGCGAAGAGCAATCCGATTGATTGATGTATTCCGGCCAGATCCCGTTTCACCTCTGTTCGATCAGGATCGTTGGCTAGCAGTTTCTCGCATGTGGCGATGGCGGATCGGTATCGGTCGTGTGCGTCTTCTGTCCGATCCAGGCTTGCCAGAAAATCGCCGTAGGAAGAATAGGTAACCGCGAGCCAGCGACGATGGCCCCTATCTTTCGGATCTGCCTTGACCAGGTTTTCGATTAGGTCCACGGCGCGTTCATAGTTTGCCAATGCTTCCTTCGTATCACCAGTTCGCGCAAGCTCGCGTCCGGACCGAAGGCAAACTGCCCACATGTCGCGACGATTTCCCGCACTGGAAGGATCTTCTCGAAAGAGATCTTCCGAAATGTTCGCTGCCTTGTGGGTGTATTCGAGGGCGGTCGCAAAATCCTCTTCGTCTTCGTAAACATTGCTCAGAGTCGCGTAGGTTCTCGAGAGCGAACGCAATGACTCTTTGTCAGGAGATTGTCGAATAATCTCCTGTTCGATTTGCATCGCCTTGAGGTCTGCTTCCAGCGCCCTTTTCAAATCGCCGCCGTCGCTCAGAGCGATGCCAAGCGCCAGGTAACGATCAGCTAACGCTTCCTGAACTTCATTTTCTTTAGGATGAGTGGTGGCGATCGGTTGGAGGATTTCCAGCGATTTTTTCGCGTAATTGATGGCTTGCGCTGAGTTGCCTGAAATTTTCATGACGTCACTGAAATCGAAATAGCTTTCAGAAAGCTGTTTCCGATATGGGACGTTGTCGGGAGTCGTTCTTTGGATTTCCTCTCGCAACGCAATAGCTGTTTGGTGGCTCTTGATCGCCTGCTTCACGTCAAATGTGACGCGACCGATTCTAGTGTAGGCAGTCGCCAGTTCGTTTTTGAGCGAGAGATCGTCGTCGGCTTCTTGAGCGAGGCTATCAAGATATTCCAAAGCGCGTTGGGTGATGAGTTGGCGTGCTTCCAGGGCGCCTGGTATGTCGGCAATGGCATTGTGCAGTTCGAACACAAGTGAGTTGGCGATTCGCCGAATATCGTTGAAGCGCCGTTCCGCCCTAATGCGCTGGGTCGTAGCCAGGCGAGCCTCAAAAGCTGTAGCGATGACGCCAGCCAGGAGAGTAGTGAAAACCAAGAGCGCCGCGGCCACCCCGAGCTTGTTTCGTTTGAAGAATTTGATGGCGTGGTAACCAACAGTTTCTTTGCGCGCGAGGATCGGGAGATTTTCGAGGTGGCGTCGAATATCTTCCGAAAATGATCCCATACCGCCGTAACGGCGCTCCGGATCTTTACGCAGGGCTTTGAGCACGATGTTATCCAAGTCGCCGCGCAATTGTTTCCCGACTGAAGCGTCAGTCGCCACGATGCTGGGCCGGACCGGTTCTTCCTGAGCTAACCACCCGCAACAATTCGGTCGGTGTCGGATGTGAAGTGGAAAAGCGATGGGCATTCTGCCCGGTCAAAATTTCGTAAAGCAGCGCCCCCAGAGCATAAATATCACTAACCGTTGTGACCGATCCGCCGCGCACCTGTTCCGGTGATGCGTAGGCCGGAGTTAGATGTTGACGATCAGCTGTCGTTATTTCGAAAGCATCCCCATCGTTCGAGAGAAGCTTTGCGATACCGAAATCCAGTAACTTTGGTTCGCCTTCATCGGTGATAAGTATGTTTGCGGGCTTTAGGTCCCGGTGAACGATCAGGTTTTGGTGGGCGACTTGGACGGCCGCGCAAACTCTGAGAAACAACCGAAGGCGCTCATCGATGGTCAGCCGTTTCGTCCTACAGAATTCCGTTATCGACAGGCCATTGACGAATTCGATGATGAAATAGGGAAGGCCGTCGTCTGTTTCGCCTCCGTCGATCAGGCGAGCGATATTCGGGTGTTCAAGCCGAGCTAGGATTCGGCGTTCAGCCTGGAAGCGCCGCAGGACTTCGTCTGTGTCTGTTCCGCGTTTGAGGAGTTTGATGGCAACGAGCTTATCGAATTGTTGATCAGCCCGTTTGGCGAGCCAGACAGTTCCCATTCCGCCGCGTCCGAGCTCGCGAACGAGTTCATACGATCCTATGCGACGACCGCTCTGGCCGGCCCCGGACAACTCCGCTTTGGTCAAACCGACGGTTTCCGCGCACAATCAAAGCCGTCGTCAGCTGGTTGGTTTAGGAGCGATTCTACTTCGAGATAAAGTTCGGTGTCGTCGGCGCACTTTTCTCTCAAATAAGTCGTCGGATCTTTCTCATCGGGGCGTTCCAGGACCGCAACGAGCGTGTCTTTTACCTGTTGCCAGCGTTCGGGGGTCACGAAAATTAGTTCGTTGGGCCCATTGCCCGCTGCAACCAGCGCCGCGCCGTAACCCATTCACGTTTAACCGTAGCTTCTGATAGGGCCATTAGCTCCGCGGTTTCCGCAATCGTTAATCCGCCGAAAAAACGCAACTCTACTACTTTCGCCTGACGAGGGTCGAGTGCTTCCAAATCACGCAACGCATGATCGACTGCCGCGACGTTGATTGCGCGTTCATCACAGAAATCGAGGGCTGAATCCAGTTGAACTTTCATGGCGCTACCTCCGCGTTTTTCGGCATTACGCGCTACGGCATGATCAGCCAAAATGCGCCGCATCATGCGGGAAGCGATGGAAAGGAAAGTGAGACGATCGCTCCAATCGACCGTCCGTTGATTCATAAGTCGTAGGTAAGATTCGTGGACTAAAGCTGTCGGCTGCAAGGTATGGTCAGGTCGTTCACGACGGAGGTACCGGGCAGCGACTTCGCGGAGCTCATTATAAAGAGCTGGTAGCGCTTCGTTTAGTCCCGGGCGACCGGCTGCTTCCGGAAGCAGATCGGCGATGAATGTTGGTAACAAACTGTCGATCGGAGCGGACTGGGGCTGCGGGGGAAGGTGGGGATCCTCCATGGGTTCGGCGGATTATAGAAAATAATTGAGCTAGTTCACCCGAATTTTTCGCGAAAACGGGAATAACTACAACCATGTCGATTCCCCTGGAGCCCGCTTCCCTTATGAAACTCGACAAGATTTTTCCGAATTTCGATTTCCCTAGTCAGCCATTGCCCTGTTCGGTGTCGCCAGTCCTAAGTTACAGGCGGGCAATTTGTTGGACACCATCGACCTTTCACCCGGTCCGGACGTCTATCTGCCCTCCTTATTGGGGCTGAATCATCAAACCCATCGACTTTACGTCTCGGGGCCACGGGGTGGAATTCAGGATGCCGGGGTTAAGGTCATAGACACCGCTACTGGGCAAGTCATTGCTGGCGTTGGGTTGGGCACATACTTGGTTGGCGGAGTGCCGGCCAAGGCGGAGGCAAGTGTGCTCGCGAGTGGACGAGAGTACTACTTCCGGCGGGAAACCGCATATTTACCGCGGGATTCGACGGTTCCCGTGTTGTGGTCCGGATCATCGATGGGCAGACCAACACATTGCTCAATGGCAACGGAAACGATCTTTTTGTTTCGATTGCGAATCCGGAGGCGATGGTGGCGAACTCTGCCAATCACAAAGTTTACATTCTGGATTCGAATGGAACTTCTGGGAATTATCGACGGGGCCGCAAGGGACGCTCCTCTCAACGCAAAACTCCGGGGTAGGTTTTTCGTCACACGTGTCTGGTAGCTTCTCCCGCGACTAACAAGGTCTTTGCCTTCGGGCGCTCTGGAGGTGTGTTAATTGATAGCTCCAGCGATACAACAACGCCGTTGTCACTGCCGGTTGGGTTTAACGCAAGTGCCGGCACGTTCAATCCAACGAACAATCACGTTTACGTCTTTGGTAGCGATGCAAATGGTTCGGCTATTCATGTCCTTGATGGGAGCACCGGCCAGATTCTTCTCTCCAAGACGTCCGGTTTTGATCCTTATATTCGAGGACTCACGATTGATCCCGTTTCAAATAAGCTTTATGCGGGCTCGCCAACGGTCTTCCAGGCAGGCACGCTGATCCAGGCGTTCGACGCGACAACCCTTCAGTCCACTGGCACCTTCAATATCGGTGCGGCAGAGATGGAGTTTGATGCGATCCCCGGTCGGTTATTTCTACTCGATCATGATTACTCGAGCGCCTATCCCAGGCTGCGCAACAGTGTCGGCGTTCTTAATCCGTCGACGGGAGTTTTGAGCAAGACAACAGTCGGCTACCGGCCATACGAGGCAGTAATCAACGCGCAAACGGATCGCATTTATGTTGCGGATGAGCAGGCCGCGGAAATGGTTGTGCTACACGGAACGGATCACACCGTAATCGCGCGAGTGCCGGTCAATCCGGTCTCCTTGGTCCAGCACTACTTGACCGAGAGTGAGCTTCGGAACGTGGCGGTAAGCGAACAACTCAATCGGGTCTATTTGACTCGTTACCCTCAGGTTTCTGACGACGGCAACCGGACTGCGTTTATTGATGTCTTTGACGGGACCAGCAATCAATTGATGCAGTCTATACCGTTGAGCAGTGGTTCTGCAGCAGCGGTCCGCGGTTTGGCAGTGGATGACAGTCGCCATCATATTTATGCGATTGGACAGATGCCTGACGGTGCCGGGTCTAGCCCAGTCATTTTTGTCGTCGATACCAATACCAATGCGCTCACCACAACGCTTCCGATGATGGAAGGTGGTTCTTACATCGTGGTTAATCCAACTACGGGTCGCATTTACGCGGCGGACGGGGGTGGCGGCGGAGGAGGGCACGTCCAAATTTATGACGGCAACGATCTCAGTTCCAGAGGGCGCGTTTCAGTGGGTGCAGTCCCGGGGCCGATGGCGGTTAACAAGGTGACTAACAAAATCTATGTCGCCAACATCGGGGCGGGGTCGGTCGATAACAGCGTCACCGTCATTAACGGGGCATCCGATTCAGTTGAGACGACATTCAGTAATACGACTCAGAATAATGGTGACGCCGTCAGTGCGGTCGCAGTTAGTGAAGCAACGAATAAGATTTACATCGCTGACAACACAAACGGAACCGAGGCGACCGGGCGCATCGCGATTTTCAACGGCACAAACAATTCGTTTGCCGAACAGATCGATGTCGGTCGGTATCCAACTTTGCTCGCGTTTCATGCACCTAATCAGCAGCTTTTTGTTACCAATAACGAAGATGGAACGTTAAGTGTGCTTGGCAGCAACACTCCTCCTCCGCCGCCGCCGCCGTTGCATGGTGGCCTTTCCGCGACGGTCTTCCGCATAAACGGCAGTAGTTCTCCCGGAAATAATGTCGCCGATACAGCGTTACATTTTAGCGCGCAACAAAGTGGGACACCTGAAGGAATGATTGTGCGCGTCCAGTACAACTCCACGCCAGACAACAACGCGACTGATTGGCTTGATTTGGCCAACGGTAAGCACTGGTTACATGACGCTCGATCCCGGGACGCAACAGTTTGTCCTCAGCTCCACCAATTATCCTTTGGCTAATGGAATTTATTTTCGCGCTCTTTCGACTGCGCCTGGTTTTCCTGACAGTAAGTCGAACGTACCGGTCCGTTCAATCCTCGCTGCCGGCCAGTCCCATCTTGGTTCCACGACCTTGTATCTCGCAACCAATGGTGGCGGCCAGGAAATGAAGTTCCGCACCAACATCGGGGTCGATCAGGCGACCGTGACCCTATACATCCAGACAACCGCGACACCTGACGTAGACGATAGCTGGGTTGGATTAAATGACGGCTCATACTGGTCAAATGCATCGCTACGCCGATCCGTTACGCTTTTATCTCGATACCACGAGCTATCCTCCTGGTGATCCGGTGTATTTCCGTGCGGTAGCGAAGGCGGTCGGGTTCGTTGACAGCATCTCGAATATTATTGGGGTGAGACATGTCGTTGTTGGGACTCCACCGACTGTTGAAGTGTTGCCGCCTCCTCCACAACCGGGAAGTCAATCTGGAGTTGATCCAGAGCATCCGATCGTTGCCGCGATAGGGACGTTTCAAATTGGTGCGACCGTATCCAGCCCTGATGGACGAGCCATTCAGAAACTGGGTTTAGTCTATGACGGCTCGACCCTTGAGACGCGGGAAAATGGCGCCGGAAACATGACCATCCAATACACCACGAATGTTCCAGGCGACCATGTGATCAAGGCGTTCGCGATCGACGATCGTGGTGTCGTTGGTTATGCAGAGCCGGTTTATATCCGGATCAAACCGGTGGACGGGAGAATTCTTAATATGATCGCGTCGGGAGACTTGAGTGAATCCGGCGAATTGGAACGACGAAAATGGCAACCCAGGTGTTCCGGGCGCCAATGACTTTGCCATTGTCGGCGGGTTCGACGCTATCGTTAGTCAGCCGGTTAATATTTTTGCGGTGACACTGGATGGTGGCTCAATCACCGGTGCCAACGGCGCTGCACTCACGGTAAGTAAACTCTTCGTGATTTATGGCGGCACTATCAGGAATCTCAATATGACGATCGATTCCGACGCTCTTTTGTCATTGGTAGGCGAGAAAACGTTCCCAATGAGTGGGACCTTGGTTAACCATGGCCGGGTCAGGTTGGTTGGCGGCACGATTGTTCCAGTCCCAAACAGTGGGCGACCTGGGGCTGCTGGACCTGACGGATTCATTAATGCAGTTGGGATTGTTCTTCCAGAACGTGGGTGAATTTCTGTCGGGGCGTCCGTTGACCAAGCCGCATCCCGCTCCTCCGCCACAGAATCCGCCTCCAGTTCCGCCGGCACCCGGTCTAGTGGTGGACAGACTAGAAAACTCCGGGCGACTGGTCGGAGATACGGCAGTGACGTTGATTGGCGAAGGAGGCAGCAAGATCATCAGCAATGATGGTGCAAGTCTCATTACCAATGACGGAGGCAGTGTCATTAGTAATGACGGCGCCAGCCTGATTACCAATGATGGTGGCAGTCTGATCACCAATGATGGTGGCAGCCGTCCAATCCGGTCGGCACGGCATGATGGAGTGAATGGAGCGAATACTCCTGGATTCGTTCAAACTGGCGGCGAAGTAGACCTCAATCATTTTCAAGTCGTTAGCTCCATTGAACTCAATGGTGGAACTCTCACCGGGTCAGGGCTCATTGTCGGCAACTTGATTAACAACGCAGGATTCATTTCGCCTGGACATTCGACGGGGCGCATCTCGATCACAGGTGACTTCATGCAAGGTCCGAATGGAACTTCGATCGTGGAGAGCAGGGGACTTGGTCTTGATCAAACCGATCAGATTCAAGTCAGTGGCACGGCTAGTCTTTCCGGAAACCTTCACGTGAAGTTGACTAACGGTTTCGTTCCTAGTGCAGCAGACATGTTTAACCCGTTGGCCTACGGAGCGGTAACGGGCTCCTTTTCATCGACTGGAGGAAATGCCCAAGTGACTGAGAACGGGACCGGAACGGTGGTGACGATAAATCCAGCTGTAGCGCAACCGCAATCCGGTCAGTCGTTAAACATTTCAACGCGAATGAAGGTGTTAGACGGGGCCAATGTCTTGATCGGTGGGTTTATTGTCAGCGGCCCGAGTGGTTCGAACAAACGGGTGCTAATCCGTGCGATTGGTCCTTCGTTGGCCAACTTTGGTGTGCCGGGGACGCTCTCAGACCCCCTGTTAGAATTCCATCAACCTGATGGGAGCGTTGTTACCAATGATGATTGGCAGCAGGGTGATCCTGGTCAGATCCCAGGTGGCCTTGCCCCAAGTGATCCACGTGAATCGGTCGTTGTTGCAACTCTGACGCCCGGGGCTTACACCGCGGTAGTCAAAGGGGCGCATGGCGAAACAGGGGTTGGTTTGGTTGAAGGCGTACGATTCTTGACCCGGGATTGACAACGCGCCTGGCGAACATTTCGACGCGTGGATTCGTTGAGGCGGGCGATAACGTGATGATCGGCGGATTCATTATCGGTGGAGATGAGCCAGCTAAAGTGTTGATACGCGCAATCGGTCCCTCCCTGCTTAACCTTGGAGTTGAAGGCGCGTTGCCGGCAACAACTCTGGAGTTGCATGACGCCAACGGAAACTCAATCAGCAATGACGGGTGGCGGGCCACGCAGGAACAGGAAATTCGTGCTACAACAATCGCCCCGACCAGCGACCAGGAAGCAGCGATTCTGGCTACCCTTGTTCCGGGAAGTTACACCGCGATTGTTCGTGGAAAGAACGGCGCGACCGGAATCGGTTTGGTGGAAGCATACAATTTGAATTAGCTTAGGGTTCTTGCGATGAGTTGTAGGGGCGCTTCTGCGAAGCGCTCGGTGGGTTGACTTCGATTCGTCTTGAGCGGCGAGTCTGTGGCCCACGTCCATTTCAGGGCGCTTCGCAGAAGCGCTACGTGTTTAGCGTCGTGCTGTTGATAAACTATGTAAGGGTGTCATCCCGAGGCCGGCGAAGATATGGAGTAGACGCGTCAACGTCGCGAAAGCGGTACCGGCTTGCGATTGGCCGGCGTCTTCTTCGATCGGGCCGATTGCTCTTAATTGAGTGATCCAATTTCCATCTGGGAGGTCCCTCGCCGTCTGCGCGGGCTCGGGATGATACGCTTTGCAGTGTTGACGCTAAACACGTCCCCATCTGTGAAGCGTTTGTTCTGTCAATGAGTCGATCGTGCCGAATAAACGCGAATGCTGGCCGTCCAACTTTGCTCTGAACACGGAAACTACAGCAACCGGCATTCATTTCCTAAGATCAGCGGCCGGCCAGCCTGTGCAGGGGAACCCTTGCAATGTGGCCGACTTTCGTATCTCCTCTCCGGTTCCAGAGCTGGTCTCAATGAATGCCAAGCCTAATGCCCTCAGGTCTTTGCTGGCGGGGCTAATCATTACGTTGTTGCAGGTAGTTGTCTCGGTTCTGCTCATTGCGCCGGACTACCCGCTTTCCCTGCGCTATGACACGTTGATCCAGCACGATAGTTACTGGTTCGCCAATATCGTCGATCGTGGATACGGCACGACGGTCCCGCCACCTGACCGACAATTGATGGAAGTATCCAATGTCGCGTTCTTCCCAGCTTACCCGGCTTTCGCTGCAATTGTTCAAAAGTGTCTTCCATTAACAACTTACCAGGCTTTGCTCGATCACTGCGCAACTGGCTGCCTGGGGGTTCTGGAGCTATTTCTTCCTCTTTTGCGATCGCTGGAAAATTTCACCGACTCTCCAACTTATGGGAGCTCTCGCGATTGTTGCGCATCCGACCGCGTTTTTCCTGGTGGCAGGTTATTCCGAGTCGCTTTTCATGATGGCCTTGTTCGGGTTCATGTATTGGAGCAGCTCGACGAGTCGCGGCGCGAAGTTCCTGGCGATGCTGCATGGGTTCGTCATGTCAGCCACGCGAATCGTCGGGGTACCGTGTGCGATGTTTCCGGTTATCCGCGCGATTGCCAAGAATGGTTGGGGTGGCGTTCGGGAAATCCGCATGTGGCTACGGCGTTATGGGTCGGCCGTTGCGATTTCAATTGGAGCAATGATGGGTGCGATCAGTTTTTTCGTTTATTGTCTTTTTCGCTGGGGACGGTGGGACATGTATATGCTGACGCAGCGTGCGGGGTGGGCTATCGAGCCTGATTATCTGGCTGTTCTTAAGCCCGAGAGTTATCGCTGGCTGATTCCAGCTCTTAACGATCCTACGCAGGCTAGCCAGATGGCTATGACGCTGGGGGCGCTGATGCTGATTGCGATTTTGCTTTGCGAACTCCTGCCAGTCGTTCGGCGAACCGCCACATGGCCGACCCGGATCGGTTTTTACGTCTGTGGGGCTATTATTTACTACATTTCCGTTAGTGGCGTAGCCTGCGTATACATGGAAAGCATGCTTCGTTATGAATTTTGTCTCCACGCGCTAATCGTGCTGGCATTTGTTCATTTTTTGCATCAATTACGCCCTCCGCCTCTGCCGGTGCGCGTCCTCGGTATGGTGGCGACCGGGCTTCTCAGTATTGGCGGACTTGGCGTGCAAGGTTGGTATGTCTGGAACTTTACCCGGGGTAACTGGGTTGCTTAGGAAGAATGAAGACTAACGTCGCAATAATTGGGGCTGGACCGGCCGGGTTAACGGCAGCCTACCTACTGTCAAAGAGTAACATCGCGGTCACTGTGCTCGAGGCCGACCCGGTTTACGTCGGTGGCATCTCACGCACCGTTACCTACAAAGGATTTCACTTCGATATCGGCGGGCACCGTTTCTTTTCGAAATCAAAAGCGGTGGAGGATTTTTGGATGGAAATTCTGCCGAACGATTTGCTGGATCGGCCGCGTTCCTCACGAATTTTTTACGGCGGAAAGTTTTTTTCCTACCCGTTACGCGCGTTTGAAGCGCTGACCAAACTTGGCGTCATCAATTCGATGCTTTGTGTTCTTTCGTGGTTGAAAGCGCGCCTTTTCCCGGTTCGAAATCCTAACAACTTTGAGGATTGGGTGAGCAATCAGTTTGGGAAACGGCTCTACCGGACTTTTTTCAAGAGTTATACGGAGAAGGTGTGGGGGATGAGTTGTCGTGAGATTTCGGCGGACTGGGCGGCGCAACGGATCAAAGGGTTATCGTTAGGTAGCGCCATTCAGGACTGCGCTATTCCCGCAACGCCAGACCGGCGACAAAACGAAGGTGATCAAGACGCTGATCAATTCCTTCAAGTATCCACGTAAAGGTCCCGGCATGATGTGGGAAGCTTGCGCGGCCAAGACCAAACTAATGGGTGGCCAAGTCGAGATGGGATGCAGAGTAACGGGATGCGCCTACGATCGGGGTGAAGTGATTTGGCGGGTGCAGTATTCCGATTCTTCTGGCAACGCCCAGACACTCGAAGCTGACCATGTAATTTCATCGGCACCGATGCGCGAACTGGCTCGAGGCCTAACCCCTCCGGTCTCGGAGAAGGCCACGGCTGCCGCCGACAACCTAAAGTATCGCGATTTTCTAACCGTGGTTTTGATTTTGAAGAATCGCGAGATGTTTGATGACAATTGGATCTACATCCATGATCCGCGAGTTCAGGTGGGACGCATCCAGAACTTCCGCTCGTGGTCGCCGGAAATGGTTCCGGATCCAGATAAGGCCTGTTACGGGCTCGAGTATTTTTGTTTCGAACACGACGGTCTTTGGGATTCGGCAGATGCCGACCTGATCGAGCTGGCGAAGAAGGAGCTGTTGCAAGTCGGTCTGGCCCAGGAAGGTGATGTCCTCGATGGCTGTGTTGTTCGGCAGAAGAAAGCGTATCCCGTTTACGATGACGATTATGCTCAGCATGTCGCGACGATTCGAAGCGAGATCGAACAGCATTATCCGAATCTGCACCTGGTTGGGCGGAACGGGATGCACAAGTACAACAATCAGGATCATGCCATGATGACAGCGATGTTGTGCGTCGAGAATATTCTGGCGGACTCGAAGCTGTATGATTTGTGGCAGGTAAACGGTGACGCCGAATATCACGAATCTTCGGAAGCGTCGGCTGAGGAAACACAAGGCACTGCCTTGCGGCATGTGCCCGCTCGAATCCCGAGAACACCGGAGTTGGCCTCCGAACAGAGCGGTTAGGCGCCGGTTCATCTCTGACGCTCCGGGTCTGTGATGCGCTACGGTCGCCTCCTACTTAAACTCGTCCATCGACGGACAGGAACAGATCAAGTTTCGATCTCCGTAAACGCTGTCAATTCGCGAGACCGCAGGCCAGAACTTGTGCTCCCGGGTCCACGGCGCTGGATAGGCGGCCTCTTCTCTGGAATAAGGGCGAGTCCAATCGTCTGCGATCACCTGCTGCGCGGTGTGCGGGGCATTCTTGAGAACGTTGTTTTGCTTGTCGGCTTTGCCGGAGGCGATTGCTTCAATTTCTTTGTGAATCGAAATCATCGCTTCACAGAAACGGTCGATCTCTTCTTTCGATTCGCTTTCCGTTGGTTCGACCATCAATGTACCGGCCACTGGAAATGAGACGGTCGGTGCATGAAATCCATAATCCATTAGTCGTTTGGCCACGTCTTCCACTTCGACTCCGGCGCTCTTCCATTGACGCAGATCCAGAATGCATTCATGGGCGACCAAACCGCGTTTTCCCTTGAAGAGAACCGGGAAAAACCGATCGAGCCGTTTTGCGATATAGTTCGCGTTTAGGATAGCAATCTTGGTCGCCTCGGTTAGTCCTTCGCCTCCCATCATTCGGATGTACATCCAGGAGATCGTCAGAATGCTGGCGCTACCGAGTGGTGCGGCCGTGACGGGACCTACGGGTGAGCTTGTGGCTGATGGCTGATGGCGGATGGTTGAAATAGCTGGGAGAAATGGGACAAGATGCTTGGCCACGCCGATCGGGCCAACGCCGGGGCCACCGCCACCGTGTGGGATGCAGAAAGTCTTGTGCAGATTCAGATGGCAAACGTCAGCGCCGATATCGCCGGGGCGACAGAGTCCGACTTGTGCGTTCATGTTTGCGCCATCCATGTAAACCTGTCCGCCATGGGCGTGAACGATCTCGCAAATCTCGCGGATGGTTGTTTCGAAAACGCCGTGAGTGGATGGATATGTGACCATCAATGCAGCGAGATCGGCCTTATGCGTGTCAGCCTTGACCCGAAGGTCCGCCAAGTCGATGTCGCCATCTTTTAAACAGGCAACCGCAACGACCTTGAATCCGGCCATAACAGCGCTCGCTGGATTAGTTCCGTGCGCTGAAGTGGGAATCAGACAAATGTTTCGCGTCGCTTGGCCACGAGAGGCGTGATATTCGCGAATTGCGAGTAGTCCGGCGTATTCACCCTGAGAACCAGCATTGGGTTGCAACGCGACCGCGGCAAACCCGGTGATTTCAGCAAGCCAGCTCTCGAGCTGGCGAAACATTTCACGGTAACCAACTGTTTGTTGATCTGGAGCAAAAGGATGGAGTTTGCTGAACTCTGGCCACGAGAGCGGATACATTTCGGCGGTCGCATTCAACTTCATTGTGCACGATCCGAGTGGGATCATCGAAGTTGTGAGAGAAAGATCGCGGGACTCGAGCCGGCGCAGGTAACGCAACATCTCGGTTTCGGTGTGGTGTGTGTTGAAGACCGGATGGGTCAGAAAATCGCTGCGCCGCGCAGGTGAATCCTTAACACTTTGCTTCGCCTTTTCGTTTGGCCGAGGAGCAGAATTGCCGGTAAAAATACGAATCAACTCGAGAACGTCGGTTTCCGATTTTGCCTCATCGAACGCCACTAGAAGGATAAAGCGCCCGCTCTCTTCGTAAGCGCGAAGGTTAATTCCATTTTTGTTTGCGCGATCAAAGGCTGCGTCCCGTTCGTTTGCGGTCTTGAATTCCACGCCGACGGTGTCGAAGAACTCGTCGTTTAGAATGGTGAATCCAGCTGCCAAAAGATGCGTGGCGAAAGATTTAGCGAGCTGATGGATTCTTTCAGCAATCGCACGCAAGCCGCTTGGACCGTGATAAACCGCGTACATGGATGCGATTACTGCGAGAAGCACCTGGGCGGTGCAAATATTACTGGTGGCTCGATCGCGGCGGATGTGTTGCTCACGTGTTTGCATGGCGAGGCGATAGCCTGGGCGGCCAGTGGTGTCGTGAGAAACACCAACTAATCGGCCCGGCATGTGTCTCTTGTACGCGTCGCGAGTCGCAAAGTAAGCGGCGTGCGGACCTCCGAAACCAAGGGGAACTCCGAAACGTTGCGTGCTACCAACTGCGACATCGGCGCCCATTTCGCCGGGTGGTTTCAAAAGCGTGAGCGCGAGAATATCGGCTGCGACGACGAACAGCGCCCCAACGTCATGTGCCTGCTTTAGCGTGCGATTCGTAATCAAGAATCGCCCCGTCGGTTGTCGGATATTGAACGAGCGCGCCAAAGACCGTTTCGTCAAAGTTGAATTCGGAAACTCTAACGACAACGACTTCGATGCCTAAAGGTTTCGCGCGCGTCTGAACGACTTCGATCGTCTCCGGATGACAATTACTAGCTACAAAGAACCGGTTTCGTTTACGATTGCCGTTGCCGGTCGCCGCGACTGCCGCATGGCACAACATCATTGCTTCGGCAGCGGCGGTAGCTTCGTCCAGGAGCGATGCGTTAGCGATATCGAGCGCCGTCAGATCGCGGATCATGGTTTGAAAATTGAGAAGAGCTTCGAGGCGCCCCTGTGCTATTTCCGCTTGGTAAGGAGTGTAGGCGGTGTACCAGCCAGGGTTTTCAAGAATGTTTCGCTGGATCACCGGCGGCGTGATGGTGTCGGAATAACCGGCACCGATGAAGGAGCGTGTAACCGTGTTCTTTTTGGCAAGCGTCCTAAGTTCGGCCAGCGCATCCCATTCTGTGGCCGGACCGGGGAGATCGAGCGGGCGTCCGAAACGGATGTTCGCGGGAACGGTCGAATCGATCAGGGCGTCGAGGCTGTCAAAACCGAGTTCCGCCAGCATCGCCGAACGCGCCTCTGGATCGGGGCCGATGTGACGTTGCGCGAATGAATCTGTGGGCATTGGAAAAACTACAAAGTGCGAATCCGCGTTCAAGCGGCATTCGTCTTGGTTTTAAAAAGGATTGCTTCGCCGGGCCACGGAAATTCGATCCGATCGCGACGAACAACGATGAAGCCTGCTTTTTCGAATAGTCTGATTAATCCATTGATATCCTTCCAGAAAAAGCTTTCGAAGAAGCCTGGGTTTATCCCTTGAGCGGTCCCCTGAACCGCTTCCACTATGAAGCGGCCATCGTTTTTCAAGACCTTGATTACTTCTTTGGCGATCCGCTCCACGTCGAAAGCGTGATCGAGGGAGTTGGTGTAAACCACATCGATTGATTTGGGAGCGAATTGGAGGTCATGAAAGTCGCCCTGGACCACGTACCGGTTTTCCGGGCCGGGGTTTAGGTCGATGCCAATCGCGAAGCAGCCAAGATCGAGGAAAGCCTTTACTTCCGAGCCGATTCGCGCCCCGAGACAGAGGACTGCCTTTCCGGTCCACTCGAGATCAAGGGCTGTCAGTCGCTTTCGTAACGCAATTCGGAACTCTGTATCGTAGTTCCCGAAGTTATGTGTCTCTAGCTTGGCTTTCTGGTGTTCGAGATATCGCTCGTAGGAATCGTAGCGCCGGGTTTGAAATTCACCGGCGGCTGCGTTCCAATCGTTGCGGAATCGACGTTGTAACCGGCGTTTGTTCAGGGAACGCTTTAACCGATTGATAAAGCGAAACCGGGCGGTGGGATGTTCATCCGAGCTGCTCATCCCCATGCGAAAACATCTGTAATTATTTCGATTCGGAGGTTTCCACTCCGTGGTCCTTCAAGCGAGCGCGCACTTCTGCCAGATGTTGTTTGTCGCGTGTTTCGACCGTGCAAAGGACGTGGACCGCAGAAACATCGGAGCCGGCGAAAGCGCGGTCGTGGACTACTTGTTTAATGCTGGCTCCGGTTGAGGCGATTTGGGTGGCGAGATCGGCAAGGCCACCGGGGCGATCGCTGATAACGGCGATGAACCGAGATAGTCGACCGTCGGCGACCAAACCGCGTTCTATGACTCGACTCAGAACATTTGGATCGATATTGCCCCCGCAAAGGAGCAGGACAACCCGTTTGCCCGCTAGCTCCGGTAGTTGGCCGGACAAACAAGCTGCCAAGGTGGTCGCAGCCGCTCCTTCGACGACCCCTTTTTCCAATTCAACAATTCGTAAAATCGAGACCGCGATCTCTTCCTCAGTGACGGTAATGATTCGATCAACGCGCGGCGCAGCGATTTCGAAAGCGTTTTTTCCAACCTGCGCAATAGCGAGACCGTCCGCTAACGTCGGTTGCATCGTGATTGGTGCCGGTTTTCCGCTCTGAATCGCAGCTGAAAAGCTCGCAACATGCTGTGCTTCGACCGCGATGATTTTTGTCTGCGGACGAACGCTCTTGATGGCAAGAGCCACTCCGGCCAGCAAACCGCCACCGCCAACCGGGACGATGACGGCATCGACGTCTGGAACTTGTTCGAGGATCTCGAGGCCCATTGTTCCTTGGCCGGCGATAATCGCGGGATCATCGTAACCATCCACATAGGCAAGCCTACGCTCTTCGCCGATGCCATGCGCGTGTGCCTTTGCTTCTGTGAAATCCTTGCCCTGCAGAACAACGGTCGCGCCTAGCTTCTGGCAATTACCGATCTTAATTAGTGGGGCGTATTTCGGCATGACCACCGTCGCGGGAATTCCGAGCAACCGCCCCTGGTAAGCCAGTGCCTGAGCGTGATTGCCTGCGGATGCCGCGATCACTCCTCGTTTTTGTTGTTCAGCTGGAAGTTGCGCGAGAGCGTTACGCGCGCCGCGTTCCTTGAAACTGCCGGTGCGTTGCAGGTAGTCGAGTTTACAAAAAATTTCCATCCCAGTGATCTCGCTGAGCGGGATCGACGAGGGGCAGGGGGAATAATAAACGGCTCCCTGAATCCGTGTTCGGGCCGCTTCGATTTCTTTCAGGGTAATCACGTCAGGCTCTTATTATACCGCTGGAGGAATTGCGGCAATGCCGAAGGCGCGGTGACTGGCGAAACCGAAGTGCTCTCTGGAGAGCGAATCAGCGCGTCGAAGACTTTGAGTCGAGCGCTTCGCGGATCTTTGTTGCAAGCTGCTCGGAGTCAAAAGGCTTCGGTAGGAAGAACATTTCCTGACCACGGCGATCGCCCGGGTGAAGCGATTCTTCGAGGTAACCCGAGATAAGGACGACTCTTGTTTGTGGGCTGGTCTTTCGCAACCAGTCAGCGAATCGGCGTCCGCTCATCTGAGGCATCACCATGTCGGTGAGAAGCAGATCAATTTTCCGGCCGTTGTCTTTGCTGATCAGACGTTGGGCGTCATCGCCGGTTGCCGCCTCAATCACGTCGTAACCGAGACTTCGGAGAACGCGCACAGAAATGTGCCGAACACTTACGTCATCTTCCAGGACAAGGATGGTTTCCTTGCCGGTCGGCATTTTGTTTCCATTTGATCGTTTGTAGGGCGACGGAGGCGGAGCCGCTACTCGGGGCAGGAAAATTCTGACCGTAGTACCTTTTCCGAGCTCGCTTTCAACCTCGATTTGGCCGCCGCTTTGGCGAACAATTCCGTAGCTGGTCGCAAGGCCAAGGCCGCTGCCGCGTCCTTCGTCCTTTGTAGTGAAGAAGGGCTCAAAGAGATGTTGTTTCACTTCATCGGTCATCCCGACGCCAGTGTCGGATATACTGATTCGGACGTAGGGGCCGGGTTTTAACTCAATGGCTGGATCAGCTTCTGGTGAGGCGTCTATCGAGACTTCCGTCGTTTCGAGCGAAAGAGAGCCACCGTCGCGCATCGCGTCCCGCGCGTTAACCACGAGATTCAGAATAATCTGGGTAAGCTGACCGGGATCAACCTTGGCATGCAGGCCTTCCTTGCCACGAACAAAATGGCATTGGACCGAAATATCTTCGCCTAGAAGACGGAGCAGAGAGCGCTCGAGGTGGGCCAGGAACGAATTCAATTCGATAACCCGCGGGGCGAGGGGATGTCTCCGGCTGAAGGCCAGAAGTTGGTCTGTTAGAAGAGACGCCCGCCCGGCGGCACTTCTGATCTCGCTGATGTGCTCGGCCAAGGCGCCTTTCATTCCCAATTCATCGAGCAACAGATCGCTGTAACCGAGAATGGTGGTCAGAAAATTATTGAAGTCGTGGGCGACGCCTGCTGCCAGCTGACCGAAGGCCTCCATTTTTTGCGATCGGATGAGCTGGTCTTGCAACTGTTTCCGCGCGGTCACGTCCATCATCGAGCCGATGAATCGGATGGCTGTGCCGCCAAGATCGCGAATAATCAACGCACGTTCGAGGAGATCCCTGTATGATCCATCCTGATGCCGAAACCGGTACTCACCCGTCCAATGTTCATCGGTTGAGGCAAACGCATTGCGAATGCTGCTGATGGTACGAGCCCGATCCTGGGGGTGGATCTGTTTCTCCCAGAAACTGATATCGTTACTGGCAGTTTTGTGTCCGAGCAGGGACTCGAGTCCTTGCGGCCACCAAAGAGAACCTGTTGCTACATTCCAATCCCGAACAGCATCATTCGTAGCCCGGGCAGCGAACGCAAAATGTTCCGTGCTTTGAGACGGGCGGCTTTCCGAAATCTGATCGTGAACTTCATTCTTCTTGAGTGTCGTTACCGGGGACTGTTCTGGGCACTTGGTTCCCCTGAATTTCGGTCGCAAATCGCATCTTCAGGTTGTTTCGAAACCCGTATTTTAAGAGAGCTAGATCTATGCCTTGAAAATTCAGCGCCGAAGACTGACGCGTGTCGGCGTTTTCGCTCACAAAAAGGTCGAGGTTTTGTTACGGAACAATCGCGTCGAGATCGATCTAGCGACGCAATCGGACGACCCTTTTCAACGTGAAACGAAAGTTTAACGTAACTGCGCGTCGACGCCGACGAGTGAGAGGTTGAACAATCGTTTGCTGATGAACTCAGTTTTGCCACTGACTTCAGCCCAGTCCGGACTGTTAGCCGGCAATTTGGTATTAGAGACGGCGATTCGCATGTTGCCGTGAACGCCCGCGTTTTCGTTTACGAAAGTAAAGCGATCGAGCAGTGAAGTCTTTGGAAATGAGATGATGAAAGTGGTCTCGCCTTCTTGAAGGGGACAGCGCAATGTGTCTTCGCTGCTAATTAGGACCGGCATTCCTGATTCTGACTCTTTTTCAACCGCGCCTGGCAGAGAGACGAGTCGTCCGTCTGGCGTGATGCAATCGATTTTCATTTGGCCGTCACACTTTTGCGCAGCAACGGCAGGATCGGACGCGATTCCTCGCTGAAATGGAGTACCTGAAAGAATAACTCCGGAAAAAACAGTCAGAAGAATGCGCCCCCAGTGCATTGAACTCAACCCCCTCATTATGGTACTTTTCTTGAGCTTAGAGTGCGCCAGCGGGTAAATTTGCCGGCATATTTTTTACGCGAAGTAATTTAAGCCTATCTGGATCGTTTTTGGGGGCGCGAAAAGGAAGCGGATTTGCCGCGGATTGGTCTAAACACGGGCGATTTCGCTTGCCGTTGGGGCCTTCTGTTGTTACAGAGTGCGACAAACTAGAAATTAGAAATATCTGAACCTACTAAAACCCCATTCCAATCCAGTCAGAGCACGTGTTTCGGGAGCGCTGGCTTGGCTGCGACCTTTGGTATCGCAACTGCTAACCCCAGCACCGCTTCCTTATGAGCCGTCCATTAGCGCCTAATTCATTCTCGTTTTGTCGCATAACAAGAACCGGCTTAACTCTTGCGCTGCTGATGTTCGGAACCAGCTCGGTTCTAATTGCGCAGGATGCAATCCGGCCATCACTTGCTGGTGAAGCGGCTGCGGAAGCACGGCGCCAATCAATTGATGAGATTCCGTATAACCTGCAGGCGGGTCCTTGGAAACTGAGATTCAGTGCAACTCTTGGTGTTGAGTACAACGACAACGTCAATTTGTCGGAGGACGGGAGCGCGATCGTGCGGACCGCAGCGGGACCGGTCCTGGTGACGAGCGAACAGCAGAGCGATTTCATCATTCATCCGCAGATTAATGTTAATGCCCTTTGGCCTATCACACAGCTGAACACCTTTAAGTTGGATCTGGGCCTTGGCTACGCCTTCTATCTTGAACACTCGGAGTACGACACCAATAGCCTTCTCATTTCACCGGGGTCACAGCTTGCTTTTGATATTTTCGTGGGCGATTTCCGGATCAATTTCCATGATCGCTTTTCCGTGGAGCAGGATCCCGTCGAAGAGATCGGGCTAAGCAACGTTGCGAATTACGGCCACTTCGAAAATACAGTTGGTGTTTCCGTTTTATGGGATTTGAACGCGGCCGTAGCAACGATCGGCTACGATCACTACAATTTCATCGCGCTTGGAAGACACCTTCGAATACCTGGATCGGGCCGCCGAAATGGTGACAGGGTCATTCGCCTATACTCCGAGTGCGACGATGAGTGTTGGTGTGGAAGGCGCCTTTGCCGTCACCAACTATGACGAAGATGTCTTAAACGATGCAACCGGTTACAGCGCCGGACTATTTCTCGAAACGCAATTCACGAGCTATCTCAAACTGCGTGTTGCGGGCGGTTACCAAGTTCTCGACTTCGACAATGTGGGGCTTATCAACGATCCAAATAATTCCAACGATTTTTACGCCAATTTCCTCTTGTCCCATCGCGTCAATTCGGTGCTGACTCATAGCCTTTCGGCGGGGCACGAGACGCAGCTGGGCGTCAATTCAAATTACATCAGGCTGGACTACGTTCGGCACACGGCGAACTGGAACATTCTTTTACACACCTTGCTGACGACGGAGTTGTTCTATGAGAACGGCACTGATTCGGGCGGGGTCCCACTTCGCGCTCCTGGTATTGACCCTCTCATCTTCAATCCTTTCGTTGCGGAACATATCCATCGTTATGGTGGAGCGCTGACGCTTGGGTATCAGCTCACGCAGCACGTGACCCTCGGACTTCGCTACCAATATATACAGAAAGATTCCGATCTGCCGTTGCGCGACTATCGACAGAATCGTGTTTCGCTTGATGGGACGTACAGCTTCTGACGTTTAGGAGGCAATTGACAATCGCATGAGAACGTCGGCCGTTACCCTCCTGGCCGCAGCCTCGATCTTGTGGCCGCTGATAACTCCCGCTCAGGACGTGAGCCCGTCGATGCCGTTGAATCCTCCCAAGGCGACAGCGGTTGAGCCCCAAACCAGCAACACGGTTTTGCGGACGAACTCAATGGCAGTGTTGGACGACAAGAAGCGACTTGGACCCAACGATTATGTTAGCTTCCGAGTGGTCGAGGATCGTGACAACGAATCACAGCATCTTCGGGTCAATGACGGCGGCGAACTTGAGGTGCCGTATGTCGGCCTTGTTCAAGCATCCGGCAGAAGCTGCAAAGAACTGGCTTTCACGATCAAGAGCCTGCTCGAACGGGAATATTATTATCACGCGACTGTGATCATCGCAGTCGAGCACATCAGCGAGAAATCCCGCGGTAAGGTTTATGTTTATGGTTCTGTGAAAATGCAGGGACCCCAGGAAATCCCGGCTGACGAGACCTACACCGTGAGCAAGGCAGTGATTCGCGCCGGTGGCTTTGGCGATTTTGCGAACAAGAGGAAGGTGAAATTGACTCGGAAGAACGGACAGGATTTCGTGGTTGATCTGAAGCGGGTGATCGAAGAAGGGCACAATGAGGAAGACGTTGTGCTACTGCCGGACGATAAGATTTACGTCCCGCAGCGGCTGATCAACATGTGAGTATGCAAAACACTGGCACAGATCGATCCTCGTCGCCGTGGAGCACGTCAATATTCACACGACTCCACCGCTACAAGACGTTGCTGATGCGACGCTGGTGGATTCCCGTTCTGACCATTTGTCTTGGCCTTTTCATTCAGGCATGGCTGATCTTCCAGACCCCGCCGAAGTTTCTTTCCACGTCCAAGATGATGATGGCGGCAAAGCTGAGACTCAGTCAAAATGCGGTCTATAGCGAAGAGCAGGTCAATTTCTACGGAACGCAAATTCAGTTGATGCAAAGCGCGGAGGTGCGTCGCAGTGCCGAAGCTTTGATCCGGTCTACTCACCCGGAAATGCAACCTGTCCCAGTTGAGATTACCGTTTTGCAGAAGCCGCGGACATCGATTTTTGAACTGTCAGCCATTGGGAGCACTGCGGATTACACACAGGCTTATCTCAACGCGGTCATGCAGAAGTACCTCGATTTCAAGAAGGGGATGCGTGAAGGCGAAGGGCAGACCGTAACCACGGCGATTAGTGAGCAGCTTATTTCTGTTGAGAAAGAGCTACGGAACGGTGAGGACGAGATGCTTGAATTTCAGAAGGAGAACAACATTGGTTTTCTCCAGGAGGAAGGGAACAGCGCGGCTGCATATCTTGTCCGGCTAAATCAACAGTATGCGGGGCTAAAGACCGAATACGACCTCCTCAATTTGCTCGATCTTGATCAGAATTTGGATCGCGCTCAAAAAACGAAACCGGATGGTTCGGCAGGTGGCGCGCAGGCCCAGAACGATTCTGGTGGAATGCCTTATTCGGATGTTGGACCCGAGTCGGATTATCTTAAAGCCAAGCAAACTCTTGCAGTTGCTGAAGGCCGAGAAAGAGACGCTCTCCAAGGATCTGCGTCCCAGACATCCGAAGATCATTAAACTCGACGACGAAATCGCCAAGGCGGAAAGCTTAATCAAGCTCTACCGGCAAGACGCCGTCGAAAAGCTGGAGACCCGCAGGAAATCGATCGGCAAACAAATGGAGAACCTCCAGACCAGCATCAAGGAGTGGGAGCAGAAGGCGCTCGATTTGAGTCAACGACTGGCAAATTTCAATCGCGTGAAGGGCAAGGTCGATCGGTTGAAACTACTTTATGATCGTCTGACCAACAGCCTGAAGGAAGTGAACGTCTCCCAAAGCGTTGATGGCGGTGATCAGATCTCGATTATGGAAATGGCAGGTCCCCCTTTGTCAGTGCGGCCTGGTTTGCTGAAGAGTCTGCTCGTTGGCCTTGGTTGCGGCGCGCTTGCTGGCATTGCGATCCTTCTCCTCCTAGATCGGATCGATGATCGGATGGCTTCGATCGGCGAGTTTCAACACCATTTTTCCGAGAACGTTCTCGGGCAGATTCCAAAGGAGAAAACAAAGGGACGCGTTACACTGCTTCAGCCAGACGATGCGCGGCATGTCTTTGCCGAATCGTACCGAAATATTCGGTCATCGATTTTCTTCATGCCGTATGATGGCCCACGGCCTAAGACACTACTTGTTACGAGTTCTGTTCCGAACGAAGGAAAGTCGACTATTTCGTCCAATCTGGCCATCACTCTTGCGTTGTCGGGGGCGCGGACACTTTTGATCGATGGGGATCTACGACGGGGCGCGCTTCGAGAGGCTTTCGGCATTTCGTCGAGGGTAGGCTTCTCAGAGATTTTGAAACAGGAAGCGGACTGGCGTGAAGTTGTGGTGCCGACGTCGTATCCGAGTCTTTTCCTGATGCCGCGCGGTAAGATCCTTGGGCAACCAAGTGAACACTTGCTGCGCGACTCGACAGACCAGTTGTTGAAGGAACTCTATCATAACTTTGACTACATCATTATCGATAGCTCACCGGTTCTGGCTGCGGATGATTCAACCAGTTTGGCGCCAAAGATTGACGCCACGCTTTTTGTGGTCCGTCTCTCCTATACGTCTGCGCGTCTGACCAGAAAATCCCTGGAGCTGCTCTACAATCGCCAGGTCAACGTGGCTGGCGTCATTCTCAACTACGTCGATACGTCGCTGCCGGAGTACTATTACTATCAGTATTCAGAGTATTACAACACTCCGACGCCGGGTGAGGATCATGCGATCGTCGCATCGCATCCGTCTCAATCGAATCAGTTCCCACCGTCCTAGCTTTGGGGCTTCCGAGGCAAAGGGAGAGCTGGCGATCCGAGGGGCAACTCCGAACGCTTTCGGAGTTCGTCGCACACTGAACGATGCCAAACTACGGTTATCATCTCGCCCGCGCTGAAGGAAAGATGACGCGCGGTTTGTACGGCGCTCTTTTGCCGACAATCCTGCGCCGCGAGTTGCCGAAAGGCGTTCCCCTTTCGTTTGAGGTGGTTACCTATTCCGGCGAAAAGGATTTGCCGGAACAAGTCGCCTCTATTCGATCCTTTCTTAGATATGTTGGGCGGCCAAATCGCCTGACGATTGTTTCAGACGGAACGTTATCAGGTCCCAGTATCCAGTTGCTGACAAGTCTGGATCCAAGTGTTTCTGTTTCCGACGTGGCGCAGATTTGTTCCTCAAAACGTTCCAGAGGAAGTGTATCCGTACCTGACTGGCCATCCCGACCGGGAAACAATTGGCCGTGATCATGTCGTTACCCTCAGATCTACCGGTCTTATACATGGATTCGGATGTCCTGTTCTTTCCTGGTGCCAGTGAACTCGTTCAACTCGTGGAGAAAGGCGGAGCACCAGCCTTTTACTTGGCAGACTGTCAACTTTCAGCGGATGAACGGCTCTTGCGCAGCGCTGCAGAGAAAGTCGATCCAGTTAACACAGGTGTGCTTGTTCTGTTTAAACGGCTCGATTGGAGTCTGGCCTTGGATCGGTTTCTGGAACTACGGGAAGCACCGACGTTCTTTACGAACCAAACAATGGCGCATCTGACCATGCATGCGAACGAGGCTGTCGCGCTGGACTCCGAGAAGTATGTTCTCCAATTGGACGATCAATTTGTTTATCCCGATCGTTACCTGCGTCCTGGGTTGGTGCTGCGTCATTACGTTAATCCGGTCCGACACAAGTTTTGGTGCGCGATGGCGCGACGAGCTTTTTCCTGATGCAAACACCTGACAAATCGCTTCGGATTTTGGTCATGGTGAATTTGCCGTGGGACCCGCGGCTTGGGGCCGTGCGTGTCTGCATGGAGTTGGCCGAACAATGGCGTGTCTCCGGTCATCTGGTCGAGCAATACAGTTTGTCCGAAGCTTTCGGCGCCGCTCCATCGTCGTCTGCCAGCCTCACTCTTCGACAGATCCTCTTTCCATTTAAGGCGGCGGCTTTCGTGCGAAAGAATGGAGCGAAGTTCGATGTCATCGATGGATTGATTGGCGTGCTCCCATTTTCGAAAACGAAACTTGGGTTTTCCGGTTTGATGGTTGGGCGTTCGGTTGGGCTTTACCGGCTTTACGATGAGTTTGATCGGAGTTCAGCGAAACGGTGGCCAGGTCGCCACAAGGGGAAACTGATTGGACGCATCTTCTATTCTCTGGCCAGACGCCGGTCATTAGGAGTTTCTGACCGGGCTGTTCGCCATGCCGATCTGATTAATCTTCCAAACGAAGAGGAAGCTACTTGTCTGCGCCGTGAGGTAGCGGCGAATCTGCCGATTCTGGTGCAGCCATATGGGTTAACTGAGGAACGTCGCGCTGCCTTCCGCAATCGTGCCGCGGCGCCAGAAGTCCGATTAATGCAACAGCGGGTTTGCTTCATTGGGATGTGGGGGGCCAGGAAAGGTGCGCGTGATTGGGCTGAGATTATTCGACGGATCCGCCAGGCTGTGCCTAACGTGCAGTTTCGTTTTCTTGGGACAATGGTGGATTCGAGTGTGATCTGGCAAGATCTCCAGTTGATTCGCGTGAAGGCATCGATCTCGTTTCATCCTATCAACCCGCGGATCTGCCAGAATTGTTGGCGGATTGCGCCGTCGGCGCGTTTCCAAGTTACGCCGAAGGTTTTGGGTTGGGAGTGCTGGAGCAACTGGCTGCTGGTATTCCAACCGTTGCTTACGCCACAGCCGGACCGCGCGATATGCTGGATGGGACGTTGCGAGATCTTGTGGTGTCGAAAGGCGACGTTCACGCATTCGCCGATAGCATTTGCAGAATCCTGCAACTGAATCGAATGCTTATTCGGAGTTGTCGAGACGATGCACCGAACGCGCGGCTAAATTTTCCTGGACGGTCATTGCTGAATCGACACTGACTGCTTATCGCTCGGCGCTGAATGACAAATCAGCCCGGAAGATTCTTTTCGTCCAACCCTTTAGTCTCGGGTCCGCCGGTGGCGGTCCTCGAATTCTTCGTGCGCTATTGGAAAGAGCTCCGTTTACCTGGGAGAGCATTTGCACATCGCCGGGAAAACCAGCGCCGTGGCCGAGGGAAAGGCACTTGCGAAGCCGTCCGGATTGGGGGCGGATTGAACGGACGCGGTATGCCGGGGTTCCCAGTGCAACAGGCCGATGGTTTTCACCGAGGTTTCGTGCACGCCTGAAAAAGTTGTGTGTGGAACTAAATGCACGGGCGATCCATGCGGTCCCTCATGCGGGCCTCGATTTTGCGGATGCTCATGCTGTGGCCCGAGAGCTTTCGCTGCCTTTCTTCATTAGTCTCCACGATGACATTGCTTACACCGCTGCCGTAGCGGGACATCGTGAAGAACGGGAATCGGCTATGCGCTCGGCTTGGCAAGAGGCTGCCGCCCGGTTTGTAATTTCGGAGGCACTCGCCCGCGAGTATTGCCAACGTTACGGCGAACGCGATTACGCGGTCGTGACCGACGGCCTAACCGAGCTAACTCCGATTCGGGAACGTGTTAATCTGCAGGAACTGAGAATTTATTTCATGGGGCTTTTCCACGTAAATTATGAGCGCAACCTCCGCGCTCTGCTTGATGGCCTAAAAATCTTCCAAACGGAACACCCCTCGATTCGAGTCAGCCTAACCTGTCGTTGCGAACATATTCGGGCCCAGGTGTTGGATGGTTCGGAGACGGTGCAAGTCCTTCCCTTCGCCAGTGACGATCAGGTTAAGCGCGATATGGAAGAAGCGGACTTGCTTTACCTGCCGCTTCCGTTCGGTGAAGCGCATGAAAAATTCGCTCGTTACAGTCTTTCAACCAAAATGGTCAGCTATGTTGGCAGTGGCGTGCCAATTCTTTATCACGGCCCAACGACATCAGCCGCCTGTGATTTGTTGAAGGAACATCAAGCTGCGTTTCTACTGACCAGTCTGGTTCCGGAGGAAATCGCAAGAACGCTCGGCGGACTGACGGACGATGCGCGAGCGACTTTTGCTCAAAATGCTTTAGCGCTGGCTAAACGTAATTTCATGTTGGCCGACCAGGAAAAACGGTTTTGGGGCGCGTTGGCGGGGACTGCGTCTCTCGCATGAATGCTCTGCCACTTGCTATTCTGACCACGCGGCTGCCGCCTCAGACTTGTGGAATTGGCACCTACAGTTGGCTGGCAAGTCTACATCGGCCCGAAGGTTCTCCACCTGCGCGGTTTATCGTCATGGAAGGAGCGATAGACTCCCGTTCTTTTCTCGGTTGCCCGGAAATTTCCGAGTTCAATGGCAGTCCAAAGATTCTCGAGCAATTGCTGCCGGCAGAGCCAGCCAACCTGTTAGTTCATTATGCCGGCCGAGCTTACGACCGCTATGGTTGTCCCCATTGGTTGCCGCGTGTTCTGTCAAAATGGCGATCGAAATATCCCGAGAACCGTCTGACCGTGTTTTTCCATGAGCTTCCCGGTTCCATTTCGTGGTGGTCCCGCCATTACTTGTTCGGAAGAATGGAAGGAAGGGTTATCCGTCAGCTGGTGGGTGTGGCTGACGTGTTGATAACAAACACCGAGCATCATCTCGCTATGCTGCGAAGATTCGGGAACGAAAAGGAAGTGCACTGCCTCCCGGTAAGTTCAAACATAGAAACGCTACCTGGTTCGTCGGAAGCGCGAGCCAGGACGGAATTCATCCTTTTTGGACTCCCATTTGGCCGGCTGCAGACCTTGCGGTTGTTCGACCGGGAGATCCGCGATTGGCAGGAGCAGAAGTTTTTGACCGCGCTTCATCTGATTGGTCCTGAAGATGAAAAATTCACGAGGCAGGCAAATAAGTTGATATCTGACTGGCCTGAGCCCTCGAGTGTGGTCCGTCATGGATTATTGCCGGCGTCTGAGGTTTCCCGCGTGCTGACCCGAGCTCAATTTTCTTTGACGAATGTCACAACCGAAACATGGAGCAAATCCAGTGTCTTCATGGCTGCTGCAGTGACGGGCTGCGGGGTGATAGCGAAGATCGGCACCCGCGATTCCGTTCCGCTTTCCTACACGATCGATCCAGGAGAAGTGGAAAGTATTTCGGACGCTGAGCTGGCGAGCCGGACGGGTTCTCTAAAAGCATGGTACTACGAAAAAGCCGACTGGAAGGTGACCGGGAAAGCCGATAGCCGCTTTGGCGGAGGCAAGGAAGTGACGCCATGAACCGCAAAATGGTGATGATCTGTCCTGAACTCACCTCAGGTGGAGTCGGTGATTACACGCGCCTGCTTCTCGAGCATCTCCCTCGAGAGAAGGTGTCCCGTTTGATCGTTCCAAAAATCGGAAGCCGTCCCATTAGCGCATTTGAACACTATCCGGTTGAGGAAACGGATGGAACTGCGCAGGACCTTACTGAGCGTTTAGGGAAATCTGAAGGGATAGTGTTTGTTCAGTACAGTGCTTACGGATTCAGTGACAACGGTTATCCACGATGGCTGATCAATGCGTTGCTCGATTGGAAAAAACGGTCGGAACACCTTCTGGTCATGATGTTTCATGAGATTTGGACTTTCTGGCCTTTCTGGAACCGGAACTACATTTTCCAGCGACTTCATCGGCGGGATCTTGGGCGCCTTTTGGGAGTGACCGATGTCATATTTACCAGCACACCAAGTCAGGCGGCGCACCTGACCGCGTTATCACCGCAATCAAACGTGGAGGTATTGCCCGTTGGCGCGAACATTCGCCCGATCCAAGCGCTTAATGAAGATCGCGAAGCGGGGACTGCAGTCTTATTCGGGCTGCAACTGAACCGGATTCGCGCTCTACGAAAAATGGGGCGCGATTTGAAAGCTCTTGGAGCGGCCAAGTTGATCAGGAAAATTATCACCGTAGGTGGAGGACAATCCAGAGCAGGAGATGAGGAAGAGTTTGCCTGTTTGATGGAATTGGATCTGGCGGAAGGATTCGATCAAAGTGGACCGTTACCGGAAGAGAAAATCTCGGAGCTGCTTTTGAGTTCGGCCTATGGCATCTCTGTCCAGGATGATTTGAGCATCATGAAATCGGGGACATTAATGGCCTATGCGGCACATGGCTTGAACGTTCTATCCTGTTATGCAGCGAGCGACAAATCGGAACCCCTTTCTTTGATGATTGCTCCGGAGGAGTTGTTGCGAGGAATTGAGCAGTCAGAAATGCGGACGCGCGGTGTGAAGCTTCGACAATGGCAGGAGCGAACCTCCAGTTGGCCGCAAATTGCCAGCCGGGTCATGCAGGCATTGCCACTGTGAACCGAATTAAGTTGCTTATCGTTAGTCCATGCCAGGGAGCCTACGGAGGTATTGAGGCGTTCGTGTTGGCCGTGGCGACAGCGGTTCGCAAAGAGCCGGATTTCGAGGTGCAGGTTTGCTTCAAGAAGACAAAGCACTTTGCCTTGCAACCGAGTCTTAAAACGATGCTGGCAACTGAGTCAGTTGAGTTTTGCGAGCGCGCGGACAAGGACCTGGCTCGAGCGATTCGATGGGCCGACATTGTTCATCTGCAAAATGCGTCGCCGGATGTTGTTGCCTTGACCAAGCTGTTTAGGAAACAGCTTGTCTTAACAATTCATAATTACATGGCGCGCCGTCTGGATGCGCATCGTATCCTTTGGCGAATGAGCGCCCGATTTGCCGACGCTCGATGGTACAATTCGCAGTTCGTTTGGGAAACGTGGGAGGGGAATCGAAAGCGGAAAGGCAGCCGAAAAGTCGCGACCACATCGAGATTGCCTGAAGGCTGGACGCCTCCGGACCAACGCCGGGGATTTGCCTTCATTGGACGATGGATTGCCAATAAGGGAATCGACACGCTGGTGGATGCATATGCAGAAGCGAATCTCGATCGAGAACAATGGCCGCTTCTTCTGATGGGCGACGGACCATTGCGCAGTCTCGTCGAATACGCGGTCAAGAAACGCGGAATTAAGGGAGTCCAGATACTCGGATTCGTTAATGAAGAAACAAAGGCGCAACGGATGAAAGAAGCGCGCTGGGTTGTTGTTCCTCCCCACACCAAAGAGGACTTTGGATTGACCGCAATTGAAGCCCGACATCTTGGCGTGCCTTGCATCATTACTCGTGACGGCGGATTACCGGAAGCGGGGGGACGACAGGCACTCATCTGTGAACCAAACGACGTGCACGGACTGGCCGCGTTGCTGGAACAAGGCGCCACCATGAGCGAGTCTGAATATGTCGAGCGCGCAGAACGAACCCGGCAAGAATTGGCAACCGAATTGGAGCCAATTGAATTCTACGCCAACGCCTATCGAAAGATCATTCGGGGTGAAGTGGTATGATGCGCAGATGATTTTACTGGCGCATCCGTTCGGCAACGCAAATGTGCGCGCAGTTCTGGCTGCGCTTGATCAAGCCAAATTGCTTGCCAAGTTTGTTACGACCCTGGGTTGGTCTAATGAGTCGTTCTGGGTCGAGCAGCTTCCGTCGGGCTTACGTTCACAGGCTGCGCGTCGACGTTATGAAATTCCACCGACGAAAATCGAACGTCAGATCAGCCGTGAGATTGTGCGATTACTGGCGGAACGAACTGGTCAACAATGGTTGATCAGACATGAACAAGGCTGGGCGAGCATCGACCGAGTTTGGAGTCAGCTTGATGTTTTTTCTGCAGGCGTTCTGCGCAGACTGCATCAGAGCGAGGGCATCAACGTTGTCTATGCATATGAAGATTGCGCGTTGCGGTTGTTCGAAACGGCCCAACAGATTGGGGTCCGTCGTGTTTATGATTTGCCCATCGCTTATTGGGAAATAACACAGCGCCTGTTGCGGGAAGAAGCGGATCGTTGGCCCGAATGGGAACCAACTTTGGGTGGGACTCGTGATTCGGACGAGAAACTTGCGCGTAAGACGCAAGAACTCGATCTGGCAGAGTTGGTGATTTGTCCAAGCGCGTTCGTCCTCGAATCGCTTCCGGAAAAGGCAAGGAGATCAAAACCGTGTGTGGTTGCGCCTTTCGGATCGCCTGTGTTGAAGCCAGGGGCTGTGACGGTGAAAAAACGATCTGGAAAACGCTTGCGGTTACTTTTTGCTGGAGCCCTTTCCCAACGAAAAGGGTTAGCTGATCTGTTTCAGGCGATGAAGCTGGTTAGTTCGGATGAAGTTGAACTGGTCGTTATGGGTTCGCTTCTCCATCCGCTGGAGTGGTATCGGAAACAATTGCCATCATTTCACTTATGAGCCACCTCGGCCGCATGAAAATGTCCTGCAACTGATGCAAACGTGTGACGTTTTCGTTTTGCCCTCCATCGTGGAAGGTCGAGCCCTCGTTCAACAGGAAGCGATGGCTTGTGGGCTTCCTTTGATTGTGACCAGAAATGCCGGAGGTGAAGATCTGATTGTTGAAGGTGAAACCGGTTTCCTGGTGCCGATTCGAGCACCTGAAGTAATTGCGGAAAAAATCGACTGGTGCGCGGCGAATCGTGAGGCGATTGCTGGCATGGCGATTGCAGCCCAAGGGCGCGCGAGCCAACTTACCTGGGACGAATATGGTAAAAACGTTGTTGCCGCGATCCAAGACCTGACCGGATGAACGAAAACACTCCCGAAAATCCGACAATTCGGAATATTCGTCGCCTGATCTGGCTCTATTTCTGGCTGCTCTTGTTTGAAGGGGCGTTACGCAAATGGGTTGCGCCACAGTTAGCAAATCCTCTCCTGATTATTCGCGACCCGGTCGTGCTATTGATCTATGCGTTGGCGCTTCAAGGCGCGCGTCTTTCCACGGAATGGCTGGGTAACGTCAATTATAGTGATCGCGTTTTCGTCTTTGGCCATCAGCTTCATCGCGCTTTGGTCATTTCTGCCACCGAGCAAAATAGTTCTAGTCAGTGGGTTTGGGTTTCGCGCGAACTTTTTGCATTTGCCATTGATTTTCCTGATACCGGCGGTGTTTCGCCCGGAAGATGTAAAGCGCTTGGGGTGGTGGTGCTTGGTGCTTCTGGTTCCGATGTCGCTACTGATGGTTGCGCAATTTCGAGCGGCCCCTGATGCCTGGCTGAATCGGACTGCGAGTGGCGAGGGAGAAATGATGCTGTCTGCCTTGGGAAAGGTTCGCACAGCCGGAACATTTTCGTTTGTAGTGGGCGTAGTAGCGTATTTTGCACTAGCGACCGGTTTCGCTCTTTGGGCTGGCTTAAAAGGCGGTGTTTACAAAAATTGGATTCTGTTCGCGGCTGGGATTGCGCTGTTGATTGGGATCGTTGTTTCAGGGAGCAGATCGGTGGTTGGTGCCTGCGCAGTTGTGGGTGCGTCACTGTTGATCGTTCTGTTTGTGCGTCCTGCCTTAGTGAATCGGATTCGGTTGGATTGTTCTTGTTTCAATGATCCTTGGAGTCATCGTGATGAACACGCCGATTTTTCGACAAGGGTTGACGGTTCTTACGACCCGATTTGCCGAGGTGGCGGAGGCTGAAGAGCAGTCAATCGCAATCGGCCTCATTTCACGAGTCTTTGATGGATTCGCCGAAGTGGTTCGCGTTTTTCCCGATCCGCCCTTTTTCGGCTTTGGTTTGGGCATTGGGACGAATGCTGGTGCGCGATTCTCTGACCGGCGAAACCACGTTTCTCTTAGCTGAAGGGGAGTGGGCCCGGATGGTTCTGGAGAGCGGGCCACTTTTTGGCCTCGCTTTCTTGCTCTGGCGTTTGGCTGTGGCGATTCGAATTGGCCTCCTGTGCATTCAATCGGTGCGTCGATCGCAACCTCCTGCCGCTTCTCTTATTCGCATCGAGCTTCATGCCCTTAATAAATGGGCAGTTCGGTCCGCCAACGATTGTTGGGTTCACGGTTTTCACGACGGGGCTGGCGTTGGCGGCACGGAAGTTTGATGAAGAGGATTCGTCGGCGTTGATCCCGGCTGCGGGTCGAGACACAGGCCAACGAATGATCCGCCGCAGGTCCAGTTATGCGGAGCGGATGCATCGCCAGGACGTTTCAAACGGCAAGAACAATGGTTCTATTGATCGGTAATTATCCGCCCGATCGCCAGGAGAGCATGCGTCGTTTTGCTGTGATGATGCTGGATGGTCTTCGTGCTGCCGGAATCCAGGTTGAACTGATGGAACCGCAGGCATTCTTCGGCCGGTTTCGATTCGCCGGTGCGCTCGTTACGAAGTGGTTGGCTTATCTCGATAAATTTGTTCTCTTTCCCCGCGAATTACGAAGCAGATTAAAGAGCGGCCCGGCGCTGGTTCATATTTGCGATCATTCGAATGCAATTTACGCCAAAGAAGTCTCTGGGATACCAGTGGTCGCAACCTGCCATGATCTTCTTGCAGTTCGAGGCGCATTGGGTGAGCAAACTGACACACCGGCCAGTGCGACCGGAAAAGTGCTGCAAGACTGGATCATTTCGGGTCTGGAAAAAGCAACGGTGATCTGCTGTGTTTCACAGGCAACACTCGAAGATGCCAGGAGATTAGTGAAAGTTCGCGAAGGAAAACCAAGGCTGGAACACATTTCTCTCGGTTTGAATTATCCTTACCAGCCTTTGTCCGCAAGCGAGGCGCGATCCCGGATCGCAGGCTGCCTCGGGCCAAGCGCGAGTGGCCCATTTGTCCTTCACGTTGGATCAAATCTTCGGCGAAAAAACCGGGAAGGTGTTCTAAGGATTTTCGCCCGGTGTAAGGAAAAATGGAATGGATCGTTAGTCTTGGCCGGCGAACCGCTCTCGGAATCGCTGAAGGCATTGGCGTCTCAATTGGGAGTTGCGGATCGAGTGATCGAAGTGCCGCATGCGTCCAGTGAATTGCTTGAGGGCCTTTACAATAGCGCGACCGCATTGCTTTTTCCTTCGACCTTCGAAGGATTCGGTTGGCCAATTGCAGAGGCGCAGGCGTGTGGTTGCCCAGTTCTGTGCGTCAATCGGGAACCGATGACTGAAGTTGCTGGAGGAACGGCGATGGTTCGCGAGGTTGATGATGAGGCGGGGTTTGCTTCAGATCTGTTGCGTTTAACCGATGACGCTGAGCGGAAACGGTGGAGCGATCGATCGTTGGAAAACGCGAAACGATTTTCTACCGCAGAGATGATTACAAAATACTGTGAGCTCTATCGTTCACTGGCGACGGTATGATAAAGCGAGCTACTAAAGATCGTTTCCCTACTGCTTCCATGGCCGATCAAGCGGTCCGTGTTGGAAAAACAATTTGGTTATTCGATTCATCCCACCAGTCACATTGGGTTTTGTTGGATCTTTCCGCGCCATCTCATCATGGAAGAGAATTCCCGAATTGGACATCTAACCGTTTGCAAGAATATCGATCTGCTCCATCTGGGTGCGCATGCGATTATTGGGCAATTGAATTGGATTACCGGGTTTCCCTCGGGACCGAGCCGGCATTTTGCGCACCAGCCTGATCGAAGGCCGGAGCTGGTGGTTGAAACTCACGCCGGGATAAGCAGCCGGCACTTGATAGATTGCACGGCGCGGGTGCGGGTTGGGGCGTTTGCTACAATTGGGGGATTTCGATCCCAGTTCGTTACACACAGTATTGATCTTCCGGCGGGCAGGCAATCCGCCGAGCCAATCGATATTGGGGAATATTGCTTCGTCGGAACGAATTGCGTTTTGCTCGGTGGCACCTCGTTGCCGCATCACTCGGTCCTGGGCGCACAATCGCTGTTGAATAAGAAATGGACAGAAGCCTATCGACTCTACGGGGGTGTTCCGGCCAAACCTTTAAAAGAGTTGCCTCAGGAAATGGAATACTTCCGGCGCACCGAAGGATTTGTGTGGTGAGGAGCAATCCAGAAAAACGGAGCTGACGGGATGTGTGGCATTGCAGTTCACTTCAGTCCAACCGGAACGGCGACGCCTTTCGATCTCGGGCTGATTCGGCATCGGGGCCCGGATTCATCTGGAGACTGGACTTCGCCTGATGGTCATTGTTGGCTTGGGAATACTCGGCTCGCGATTGTGGATCTCTCCCAAACGGGTGCGCAACCGATGACGGATCCGGACACGGGAAATGTGATCGTGGCGAACGGGGAAATCTACAATCATCGTGCCCTACGGAGCCGACTCTATGGAAAGGTCAATTGGCAAGGAACCAGTGATACCGAAACGATTTTAAAAGGATACGCTCGTTGGGGACAGGATGTGGTTAAGCATCTCGGGGGAATGTTCGCTTTTGCGATTTACGATCCTTCCCGAAAGGAACTATTCGTTGCTCGCGATCGTCTCGGAATTAAGCCGCTTTATTACAAAGTTGACGAGCATGGTTTCCAAGCCGCCTCAGAAGTGCGAGTGCTGATTGCGGGTGAATCGAACGAGAGCACTGGGAGTTCTCTTTCTGGTTATTTGCAATGGGGAGCGTGTCCTGAAGGCAACCTGCTCTACCCAACCATCCATGTTGTGCCGGCCGGGCATACCGTTACGATTGGCGCGCAGGGTGACGTCAACTCTCGCCGATACTGGCCGGGCCCAGCTTTTTCCTCGACGACTGATAATATTGTTCAGCGACTCCGTGGGCGTATTGATGAAAGCCGTTAGGGAACATCTTCTTTCGGATGTTCCAGTCGCCAGCTTTCTCAGCGGAGGAATTGATTCCTCAATTGTAACAGCAATTGCGGCCAACGAGTTGGGCGGAAGGCTTCAGACTTTTTCAGTAGGATTTGCCGCAGCGGAATTTGACGAGACTTCGTTTGCCCTGGAGGTGGCAAAACGTTACCGAACCGCGCATCATCGAATTGAACTCACAGATGAGGAAGTCCTTCAGTCGGTCATTGAAGCTGTCGAAAAAATGGATCTACCATCCGTGGATGCGATCAATACATACATTGTGGCGCGAGCCGTAGCAGCGCATCGGGTAAAGGTGGCTCTGTCCGGTTTGGGTGGTGACGAATTGTTTGGCGGTTACCCAAGTTTCACCGATGTGGGCAGGCTTCGTTGGGTTGGAAAGTTACCATTCGAGTTGCGAAAACTGCTTGGCGTAGTAACACGAACCGGTGATCGACTGATCGATGTGCCACCTACCTCCGACGCCGGTGACCTGGCCAGATGGCGGCGCCGTTTTTTTACTGACAAAATGCTTGCTGACAGCGGCCTACCGGTAGTGCCGGATCCAGTCGAATATCCTGCCAGTGTCCCGGATGATTATGCTCGCGTCAGTTGGGCGGAGTTGAGCGGATACACGAGGCCGATGTTATTGCGAGACGCGGATCAAATGTGCATGGCGGTATCGCTTGAGTTACGGGTTCCATTCTTAGACCACGAGCTGGTTGAGTTCGTTTTAGGGTTGCCCGTGCAAAAAAAGCAACGTAACGGGCAGATAAAAGGGTTACTGGTGGAGGCATGCCGCGATCTTCTTCCGCCGACGATTTATCAACGACCGAAGGCGGGATTTGTTCTGCCGATGAGAGATTGGATGTGCGGACCACTGGCTTCGTTTGTCGAAACAGGGCTGGGCGAAGTCGTTTCCCGTGGGTTGGTTCGGACGGAATTTGTCGACGAAATCAAGAGCGCATTTCGTTGCGGCGATTTACACTGGACGCGGCTTTGGAGTCTGGTGGTTCTTGGTCATTTTGCCAAACGAACTGACCTCAAACGTCATTCTGATGAGAATACTACGATCCATTCACACAGTTAACCCGGCTTTAGGCGGTCCTATCGAATCGGTCATGCAGTCTTCGGCTGTTCTGAGGCGGCAGGGTCACCAGGTAGATATTGTTTCCCTGGATAAGCCAAACGATCCATGGGTTCAAAATTCGCTAATTGAAGTGAACGCTCTGGGTCCTGGGCAAGGCAAATATGGATACACAGCGCGTTTCCGTTCCTGGATTGAAAAACATCGCGAAGAATATGACGCGGTCATTGTTCAAGGGCTTTGGCAATACAATAGTTTAGGCGTTTGGCAGGCATTGCGTGGGAGCAAGATTCCCTATTTCGTTTTTCCCCATGGGATGTTGGATCCATGGTTCAAGCGGACCTATCGACTCAAACATTTAAAGAAATCACTTTACTGGCTTTTTGGAGAATATCGTGTGTTGCGAGATGCTGCGGGGGTCTTATTTACCTCGGACGAGGAACGGCGTTCGGCTCGTGAATCGTTCTGGCTTTATCAATGTAACGAGCTGGTCGTCAACTACGGCACATCAGAGCCGGAGGTTGATCTGGCTGAGGCACGTGAGGCTTTCTTTGAAAGTTTTCCTCAACTGCGTGACCAACCTTTCCTGCTTTTTCTTGGACGTCTGCACGAGAAAAAGGGCTGCGAAATGGTAATTCGCGGATTGGCCAATATTCGGGAGCACGGGGACATTGACTCTCCTCTCCAGCTTGTCATTGCGGGACCGGATCCCAAGACAAGATACGTGAAACGCCTGAAGGGGATGGCCGCGCAGCTCGATGGAGTCACTTTCACAGGCATGCTGTCTGGTAGCCAAAAATGGGGCGCGCTTAGCGCGGCCGACGCATTTATACTTCCATCGCACCAGGAGAATTTTGGGATCGCCGTCGTTGAAGCTTTGGCCTGTGGTACGCCTGTCCTTATCTCTAATAAGGTAAATATCTGGCGCGAGATTGCGGCGGAACAAGCAGGCTATGTCGAGGAGGACACTCTAGGAGGAACTGCACGACTAATCGAACGGTGGATCGGCACCTCCAGGCAGACCAGATGGGCGATGAAACTGAACGCTCGCCGTTGTTTCGCGAGGCATTTCGAGATCAACCGTGCGACAGCCTCTCTTCTCAGGGTTCTCGAAACCGCGCGCGCGAAACAACAACAAATTAGTGAAACTCCGGAGTTACCTCTGGCTCCTCAAGTGCTTGATGACGAGCAGGTCTTCTAGCTGATATGGAGCAGAAAATACAGGTTAACCCCGCTCAAGTTTCTGCCTATGAGTCACCGTGGCCCGCCTCCGATCGTTTTCGTCGTTTGTTATGGGAAATAATCTGGGCTCTTCTCTGCCGATGGACACCGAAGCCTTTGAACGGATGGCGCCTTTTCTGGCTTGGTCTCTTTGGTGCAAAGATCGACGGAAGCCCGTTCGTTCACCAACGCGCACGGATCGCGATTCCGTGGAATCTTACTTTGCACGATCGCGCCTGTCTCGGGGATCGCACGAACGTCTATTCATTGGGCCAGATTGAAATTGGACCGCGAGCCACGGTTGCGCAGGAAGCTTATCTTTGTACGGGGACGCACGATTTTTCTCAGTCGGGGATTCCGCTGGTCGTGGCGAAGATAACGATCAGAGAAGAAGCGTTTATTGGTGCCCGCGTCTTTGTGATGCCTGGAGTTACGGTGGGGGCACGCAGCTTGATCGGAGCGTGTTCGGTTGTGACACAGGACATTCCTGACGACAGCGTGGCCGCTGGAAATCCATGCCGAGTGATTCGATCGCGCTCCTAGGCAACATCAGTCCCATGGAGGAAACGGTTGGTTCTGCGGCCAGCGTTCATATGGGCCGACGCGTGGTCCTCCTCTTGTGCGCGATTGTTTTGGGTGGGTATCATGTTTTCGCGTCCATTTCGATGTATCCGGTTCCCAATGGAGACGCAGCCGTGTTTCTGCCTGCCGCGATCAACCTAAAGGCTGGACGCGGACTAACTAATTCTATATGGGAAATGCGGCCTGATCCCACCGGTCAGCATCGCTATCTGGACCACCCAGCGCTATTTCAAATGGTAGTGGCTGCCTGCATGCCGAAGGCTGAAATCCGAAGCGCTTTTCTGGTCCTCGCTTTTTTTAATGCGATCACACTGATCCTTTATGCAATGCTTTTGTGCTCGACAAAAGTCGTCGGAAACCTAGCCGGATCTACGATGGGCCTGGCCGTCTTGCTTTTGTCGGAGTGTGCTCTGGCATTTTTGATCTTCAGCAATACAAACGGGCGACCGGAGGCGTTGAGCACACTGATTCTAACATGGACGATTGCCATGATAATCTGGTTGCCAAACCGTTTGTGGCCTGTGCTCCTCGGAATAGCAATCGGCATTACGGGCGCGATTCATCCCGTCCACGGTGCGCTTATCGCTTGCCTGACGACAATGATTCTCTTGCTGACCGAACCGATCCGGGCGGCTATCCGAAAAATCGCATTCGCAGCTGCCGTTGCAATTCCGCTGTTCTGGATTCTCCTCAGTTTGAGTCCATTTCCTGTTGGGCAGGTTTTGGACGCGGTCAAGAGACATGCGGTCCTGGTGAATGAGATTGATTATCCCTGGTCCGATCTGGCTGTTTTTTATCTTAAGCTGGTGCCGTGGGCCGGGTTGTATCTGGTAGGGGTTTGCCTGGTTCTTACCTGGGCCGGTATCTACTTTTGGCGAAGTAGATCGGATCGAATGACGCGTGTGGTTCGACTGGCCGCACTCTGCCTAACCGCGTTCGCATTTTATTTCTTTTCGATTCGGAGGCCGAGCGCCAGCTATTATCTTTCAATGCTTGCGCCGAGCGTCGCCTTGAGTGCTGTTTTTCTCGCGGGTCGCGGCTGGACGTACAGCTTGCGGTTAAGAACTGTTTCGCATTCGATTTTGGCTGTCTTTTTTTGCATCTTAACGCTCTGCTTGGCTCGGGACATCGCGCTTTTTTTCAACTACAGGACAGTCGGGGTTTCATTTGATGACGCGCAAAAGGAGTTCGACGATCTCGTCCAGTCCTCGGAGCAGGAGATATCCGTTTCGGAATCACTCTGGGTGCTGACCCCAAGGTTCGATCGAATCCGCATCGTCGAGCGTGGATCCACCACTGGCGACGTGATGGTCCTGCAGCAAACCCAGCGAGGTTCCTTGACTCCTCCTGTGATTCCCGGGTACCGTTTGCTCTCGAATCATTTCATCTCGCATCGGCCAACCTTTCTAGGAGTGGCGATTGCGAATACAATGCCCGGCTATTCATTCGCGGTTTTTGTCCGGGAGAATAGTGTCGGAGAACAGTGCCAACCTCTCGAAAATTCAGTTGGCTTTCGAACTGCGGCTCTCTCTCATCGACCATGATAGCTAAAGATGAGCGCGTGCCAGTTTCGGTGATCATTCCAATTCGGAATGAAGCGAGCAATCTGCCTCGTTGTCTCGCTTCAGTAATCTGGGCTGACGAAATATTTGTCGTCGATTCTCATAGTAAAGATGGTTCGATCGAAATTGCGCAAGCTAATGGAGCGACGGTAGCTCAGTTCGATTTCAATGGAACTTGGCCAAAAAAGAAAAATTGGGCTCTGGAGAACCTTCCATTCAGGAACGAGTGGGTGTTCATCCTCGACGCGGACGAAGTGTTGCCGGCTGGGGCGAAGGAGGAATTCGGTAGGGCGATCGCGAATGCAGGGGAAATGGCTGGCTATTGGATCAACCGGCGTTTCATGTTCATGGGGCGCTGGCTTCGACATGCCTATTATCCGAATTGGAACCTGCGCCTTTTTCGTCACGCGATGGGTCGTTTCGAGAAGCTGACCGACGGAGATACGCGGAGTGGGGACAACGAAGTGCATGAACATGTAATCGTGAAAGGACCAACCGGACGTCTCCATTGTGAAATGGATCACTACGCTTTTCCGTCAGTCGAGGTATTTGTAGAAAAACATAATCGTTATTCTAACTGGGAGGCTCGGGTTTCGGCGGATCGCCTTCTTGCCACTGGTAGTTCCGGAATCCAGAATGATGCGGTAGAACGCCGTCGAAAACTGAAACGCTTCTCCCAACACCTGCCGTTTCGACCGTTCCTGCGTTTCCTTTACGTTTACATTTGGCAAATGGGGTTTCTCGATGGGCGTGAAGGTTATTATTTCGCGCGATTGCACGCCGTGTATGAATTCCTTTCTGTCGCCAAGAGTTATGAATTGCGCAGGCGAAACGACGAAACCGGAACGTAGCGAGTCCGGGTCGCGGTAGTCGGATTATTAATGATGCGAACCATTGTCTGGGGGATCAACTACGCACCTGAGTTCACTGGCATTGCGCCGCATAGCGTTTCGCTTTGCGAATTTCTGCAAAATCGAGGCGACGACGTTTCGATGATTACGACGTTCCCATATTATCCTTCCTGGAGGAAACGTCCTGAAGACGCCGGTCGACTCTATCGGACCGATCACGTCAATGGTGTGCCTGTTTATCGGTGCTGGCACTTTGTTCCCCAGCGAGTATCTGCGCTGAAACGCATCATTCATGAGGGAAGCTTTATCTTTACCTCGACCCTGCGCGCGTTATCGCTTCCGGGAGCGGATGTTTACATCCTTGTTTCGCCTCCCGCTTCTGCTAGGGGTCGCGGGTTGGATCGTTCGCTGCGTCAAAGGTGGAATCACAATTTTTCACGTTCAAGATATGCAGCCCGATGCGGCGGTTGGTCTCGGTATGCTGAAAGCGAGCTGGTTTACCAAGGTTCTTTACTGGCTGGAATCCTTTGCTTATCGGCATGCGAGTTTTGTTTCCGGGATTACAAAAGGGATGCTCAAGCGGTTTCGTGAAAAAGGTGTTCCGGAATCGAAACTGATCTATTTCCCTAACGCGATTGCATTAGAAGGGGTCGATTCGGCCCCGCTTCGAGGGAAATTTCGGGATCGACATGGATTCCAAGTAGATGACTTTCTCGCGGTTTATGCCGGTAATCTTGGAGTGAAACAAGGCTTGGAAATACTGCTGCAAGCTGCGCGGCTGGTGCAGGATTCCCGCGTTCGAATCTTGATCTGCGGTGACGGGGCACAGCGGGTAGCGCTTGAAAAAAGCGTTCTCAACTCTGGTTCGACAAATATTCGTATGCTGCCTTTGCAACAGGGTCGGGACTATCGATCTCTTTTGGTTGATGCTGATGTTTGTTTCATAACGCAGCAAGCCGGAGCAGGCAGTTTGTTTTTTCCGAGCAAACTTCTCGGAATACTAGCGGAATCGAAACCGGTGATTACGGTCGCGACATCGGATAGTGATCTGGCGCTTTCGATCGAGGAAGGAAAGTTTGGCGTAAATCTCGCGCCGGGCGAGGCGGAAAAGCTAGCGAGGTTGCTTGATTCACTCGCAAATGACCCGGGGCGACTCGAGGAATATGGCGTTGCCGGTCGTCGATATGTTGAGCAATTCGAGAGAAAACGCGTTATGGGGGATTTTGTTGAGGAAATCGGTCGCGCGCGAAGATAGCGCGTTTTGAATACCAAGGAGGGGCGGATGCCGATCCGCCCACCTTTTGGCGTCCGAGAACAATACGGCCACAAGCGGCTTCAGTTAAGGTCTGGCACTAGAAAATCTCCAGGCCCCGACTTAAGTATCGCCGTGGCTGAAGCAAGGCATCGAAAGCATTATGTTACGTTTGGCGCAGGAATCAGAGTGGCGGCCGACCTTGTCCAAGGCTTAAGATGCGGCCGCTCGTGCATTCAATCTCATGCAGCGCCAATAGGAGGGCGGATCGGCATCCGCCCCTCCTTGGTCCAAAGCCCTAATATGCGCTTCTGGGCGGAACAATTAGTTGAACGAATGTTCGCACAATGATTCCGCATTCGAGGGAAAGATTCCAATTCTCCAGGTATTCAATATCGCAAGCGACGCGATTCTCGATATCGGAACTGTTTCGTGCTTCTCCGCGGAATCCGCGGACTTGAGCGAGGCCGGTAATGCCAGGCTTAACAAATGCCCGGACATGATAGTTTCCCATCAATTGGGAAAATTGCTTGTTATGTTCAATTAAATGGGGGCGGGGACCGACGATGCTCATGTCGCCGCGGAGCACGTTCCAAAATTGGGGAACCTCGTCGATACTCAACTTGCGGAACCATTTTCCGAGCGGATAAACGCGTTCGTCTCCAGCGCTGGCCTGACGGGTTACTTCCTCGTGATCGGGACGCATCGTGCGAAATTTGTAGATCTTGAACTGTCGGTTCTGCATGCCGGCGCGGACCTGAGCATGAAAGAGAGGACCTGGCGACTGAATACGCTGCGCGATCCAGACGATCACGGCGAGCACTGGAAAGATTAACAGCATCACCGGAAGTGATATCCCAATGTCAATTGCCCGTTTGAAACAACGGTTCAGCGGATTCTCGAGGGGCTCTTCCCGCAACCCGATGAAGCGAAGGCCATCATCCTCGAAATGCGTGACCGGGTGACGCAATTTTTCTTCCAGATCACTGACAATGAGCAACCGAACTCCCAGTTGGTCACAAACGGCGATGGTATGTCGGTTGAGCTCGGTGAAAAGCGGGAACTCAAGCATGATGATCTGTGTGATTTCATGATCGACCATTACCTTCTCGATGTTGGCTGAATTTCCGAGAACCCGTATGCCATTCTCTGTTCGCTCAATCGGCTCATCGCAAACGATCCCAACGGTCCGTAGGCCAATGTCGGCTTTTCGGCGTAGCCACGCCCCCAGTTGCACAGCTTTCTCGTTTGAACCAACCAACAATGTCTTTTCTTCGCGTGCTCCCGTGAAAATTCTCCGGGAAAGAAATGCCGGAAGGTAATGATGCGAAAAAAGGAGGGCGACATAGAGCCACGGCACGAAGTTAAAAAAGAATATTCGCGAAATGAACGCGTCTTTGGTTGCAATCAGATAAAGCACCAGCGTACCGATGCTGGCGAAAACCTGACGTAAACTGAGCCGATGCTGGCGAAGCAGCTCGTTTTGTAGGAAATAATTCTTCGAGCCATCTCGGCTGAGAGATTCGATCAGCATTCCGAGAACGAGCAGACCACAGTAAATGGTGTAGCGTCGCCAGGTGAGTTCCGCGCCCTTGGAATAGAAGGTCACCATGACCCAGACGCCGAACCAGAAGAGGGCGGCTACAATGACGATCTGACAAAGCAGGAAAACTCGATATAAACCCTGCGTACGGTGGGTGACCATTCTTTATGCTCCGAAGCCGCTGATGAGAGTACGCATTGGCCGACGGGGTTCAACCCGTGCTAAATAGAACGCATCCATGCGACTGTCAGCGTTAAATTTATCGATTTAGCTACTCCCATACCAATACTGAATTGCTTCCATGGCAGAAACACGATCGAGAACCGGACATAGTTTCACGGATACGCCAGCCCAGTGGTGGAGAAATATCCTGGTGCCGGCGCTTCCGCTTCTTGCCTGTTTTCTCGGGGGCGCGACGGAGAAATGGAGCGAGGGCATTGTCGTCGTCATTCTCGGGGTCATTTTGATGGCAGATCCTCCGCGCTTTTCGCTCGGGCCGGTCCTGAATCTTATCCTGTTTTCGATTCTCGCTTGTGCTGCGCTCGGTTTTCTACCGGCGCACTGGTTTTCGGAACCAAACTGGCGAATAGCATTTAACAATTTCGGAATTAACATGCCGGACACGGTATCACCCCAGCCGTTAATTTCTCTGGGATGTCTTGTCAGTCTTCTCGCGGGATTAAGCTGGCTCTACTACGTGAGCACGATCGATCTCGATTTGCGTGGCGTCCGGCAACAGCTGCGACTTTATGCGGCAGGTGTAATTCTGTTGGCTGGGCTTAGTCTCGCCCTATACGCGGCCCATGTGGCGCTTCCATTTTGGAATAATCCACGAGGGTTTGGGCCGTTTCCGAATCGAAATCAAACCGCCAATCTTTTTGGGCTCACCGGGATCATAATCCTTGCCTGCGGTCAGGATGCGATTCGTCGAAGCAAGAAGAGCTGGATGTTTTGGCTTATTGGGTTGGGACTGATCGTGGCCGCGATCGTGATTAACCTTTCCCGCGCTGGCGTTGTAATTCTTGTGGCAGGAATCGCACTCTGGCTCGTTGCCTTTGTCGTGCGAAAGCGATCCGTAGCGGGGATTGCGCTCGCGATATCGGCTCTGCTCATTCTGCTGACGGCGATGTTGATCTTTGGCGGGCAAACGCTGGAACGATTTCACTTACGGACCGATGCATCCGGAGAGATGGCTTCCGATATACGTTGGGCCATCTTTCGTGACGCAGTTCAACTTATTCGAGCGTCACCATGGTGTGGAATTGGGCTCGGAAATTTCGACTCAATCTTTGCGCTTTTCCGTAATGCCTCCCTGGCCACCCAGCGCGCCATTCACCCTGAAAACGATTGGCTCTGGATTTGGGCGGAAACAGGTTGGCTAACAATTCCGCTGATACTTGCTGGTTTTGCTTTTTTTATCCGGCGCGTTTTTCCACTTCACGAAGGAACCAATCAACGTTTTCGGCTTGCTGCTTTAATTGCAGTCATCCTCTTTGCGCTTCACGGTCTGGTGGACGTTTCAGGGCACCGTGTTGGGACTGCGTATGCCGGGATATTTCTTTTGGGAATGGCGCTGCGGCGGCCGGTGGAATGCAGGGTAAGTAAATGGCTTGCGTGGATGTTTCGTGTGATTGGCTTAGTGATTTTTCTCGCTGGAATGGCGTGGATCGTCGCCACCCGCAATGAGCTGTCGTTGCCTGGCGCAGTTGGTGTCGACGTTGAGATGCGCAAGGCTTCCGCCGCCAATCAAGCGCATGATTTCAATGATACCATCGCTCGAACCAGCCGGGCACTCGAGTGGGCTCCCTTAACCTGGCAGCTTTATTTTTCTCGCGCCATCGGAGAAGTCGGAGGGCGACGGCCTCGAACGGAAGCGGAAAACGATTTCCGGCGTGCGCGGTTCCTGGAGCCGAATGCCTACGAACTACCGTACCAGGAAGGAATGGTTTGGCTGGCCAGAGATTCTTCCATGACGGTGGAAGCGTGGAGGGAAGCGTTGCGTCGTGTTGGTGTCCAACGAGTGGAAACTTACGCGCACATGCTCACTCTTGCGCCACAACCGGGGACCATCATTCACCAAGGCTTGGAGGAGATTGGGCTGGCTTCACCTGATCTCGCGATGATTTATCTCCAACGCGCAACCGGGACGGAATTCAAAGAGGCTTTACGGAAGCTCCTGGAACAAAACTCAGGCCTGCACACGTTTTCCAGTGAAGACAAAGGCAAGCTGTTCGTACTTTGGGCGGAACGCGGTGATTCCGATACCCTGCTACGACAGGTGGAAACACATCCTGATTGGATGCAAGACGCATGGCTCGCCGTCGCGAAATCGCACGCGAGCCGAAAACGTTTTCGCGAGGCATGCGAAATTGTCCGTCGTTTTTCCAAGCCGGTGACGATGCCGCAAGCCAACGCCGAGATTCCACTTGAACAACTTCGGCAGAAATTTGTCGCAAACCCAAATGATCCAGGAATTGGTTATCAACTTTATCGGGAACAAATGAAGGCCGGGCTTATTGATGGAGCTCTTGAAACAGCACGGCACTTTAGCGAACGGCCCGATTCGCCCCGTTATTTTTGGAGTCTAGAGGCGGAGGCTTGGACGGCGAAGGGAAATTGGGAGCGCGCCTGGAATGCTTGGGCCGCTTCGGTTCGGCAATGAATATTCTCGGCATCTCGGCGTTCTACCATGACAGCGCTGCATGCCTGGTCCGCGACGGAGTTATTTTGGCTGCCGCGCAGGAGGAACGCTTTACCAGAAAGAAACACGACGCCGGGTTTCCACAGAGCGCGATCGAGTATTGTTTGCAAGAAGCGGGATTGTCCAAGGGGGCGCAACTTGATCTGGTCGCATTTTACGAAAAACCATTTCTTAAGTGCGATCGACTTCTCTCCACCTATCTGGCCTGCGCGCCTCGCGGTTTGCTTTCGTTCCTGAAAGCGATGCCGGTCCTGATGAAAGAGAAAATCTGGATCAAAGACACGATCCGAAAAAAGCTCGAATTCGAAGGGACAATTCTTTTTCCGGAACACCACGAATCGCACGCTGCCTCGGCATTTTTCCCGTCGCCATTTGAGGAAGCGGCGGTGTTAACAATTGATGGGGTTGGGGAATGGACCACAACGAGTGTTGGCCACGGAAAAGGGAATCGAGTCGAATTGCTGGCGGACCTTCGATTTCCGCATTCGCTTGGACTGCTGTACTCGGCGTTCACCTATCATCTCGGGTTCCGGGTCAACTCTGGTGAGTACAAAGTCATGGGGCTTGCCCCTTACGGTGAACCGACCTTTCGGGATCTGATTTTATCCGAATTGATCGATCTCAAACCGGATGGTTCATTCCGGCTTAACCTGCGCTACTTCGATTTCATGGCTGGCCTGACCATGACGAATCGCGCGTTTGATCGCCTCGTCGGCGGGCCACCACGCAAACCGGAAGCGGAGTTGACCCAGCGGCATATGGATCTTGCGCGCTCCGTGCAGGCCGTGACTGAAGAAGTGATGTTGCGTCTGGCACGGCATGCGCATGACCTAACCGGTTCACGGAATCTTTGTCTGGCCGGGGGTGTCGCGCTCAACTGTGTTGGAAACGGACGGATTCTTCGTGAAGGACAGTTTGAAAAGATCTGGATCCAGCCGGCGTCCGGAGATGCAGGCGGCGCGCTAGGAGCGGCGTTGCTGGGCTGGTATCATTATAATGAGCAACCGCGAAAGGTTAGTCAGCATAGGGATTCGCAATTCGGATCGTTCCTTGGCCCAGCCTACGATGCCGCGGAATTCTTAAAGAGCGGTTCGATTCCTTGCCAGGAACTAAGCGAATCTGAATTGATGTCAGAGGTGGCTCGATTGCTCGAAGAGGGAAAAGTAATCGGATGGTTTCAGGGGCGGATGGAATTCGGGCCGCGGGCGTTAGGAAATCGCTCAATACTGGGGGATGCCCGGTCGTCGCAGATGCAGGAGACGTTGAATCTGAAGATAAAATTCAGGGAAAGTTTCCGTCCATTTGCGCCATCGATCTTGTCTGAACGAGTGGCGGACTGTTTTGAACTGGATCAACCAAGTCCGTACATGCTGCTGGTGGCGCCGGTGCGAGAAACCTTGCGTAAGAATGGTGGCAACAAGAAACATGCAGACGATTTTCTTGCTCGATTAAAGGAACCACGTTCGACTTTGCCGGCGATCACGCATGTCGATTACTCCGCTCGTGTCCAGACCGTTTCTGAAGAGGACAATCCGCGGTTTTACCGATTGCTGAGTGAGTTTCGGAGAAAGACCGATTGTCCGGTGTTGGTAAATACATCGTTTAATGTTCGCGGTGAACCGCCGGTATGCACACCGGAGGATGCGTATCGGTGTTTCATGCGGACGGAGATGGATTACCTCGTTATGGGAAATTTCTTGCTTGCGAAAAGTCGTCAGGACCCGGCGCAGATGAAGAAGGAGGAACGAACGGTCGATGTCCTGGATTAAGGAAGAATACAAAAAGCTCGATCAATCGCCCTCGACGCTGAGGCGTTTTGGATTGCTAGTCGGCGGCGTCTTCTTGTTCCTAGGCGGTTTGCTAATCTGGCGTCAGCGTGGCGCGGGATGGCCGTTATTTTCGCTCGGGACGATACTGATTATTGGCGGCGCCGGGATCCCAAGGGCTTTAAAATGTGTTCATGCTCCATGGATGCTGTTTGCGCTGGCGCTCGGAGCGGTTGTCAGCCGTATCCTACTGACCGTGGTGTTTTATTTGGTCGTAACACCGATCGGGTTCTTCCAGCGATGCTTTGGCAAACGCACAATTGAAGTTGCCTTTCCAGATAATGTGAGCAGTTATTGGCAGGAACGAACGACTCATCCGATACCGAAGGATTACGAAAGACAATTCTAGATGAGCGGGAAATTATCGATCTTTTTGGAGTTCTGGAGTTTTCTGCGGGTGCGCAAGAAATGGTGGCTCGCGCCGATCATCGTTTTGTTGCTGACGCTCGGTTTAATTTTGGTCGTGACCGAGGGGTCGGTGATTGCGCCGTTTATATACAGCCTGTTTTGATCGGTTGCGCAGCCTCGTCGTATACCCGAGTCACCTAATGCGATGAAACGAACGGCTGGCAGCTTTGGTTCTTTAGCTTCCATGAAATTCCACCCTCAACCCGCAGCGACGTGCTTCCCCGCCAGCCGCCGCTCATCTTATTGTCATTGACGAAGTCACAGGATGCTGCGACCGACGTCGCAAATCGACCACGTAGCCGGAAGAAGCCCATCTTTGGCGTTGCGTCCTGGATCCTTCCCTGCGTGGCATGGCTTGTCGCAAATTTCATAGTGAGAGCAGCCGCCGCTGCAGATCGCGCGCGTGGAGACTGGCTCCCTGCCCTCAATGAGGCAATCGCCAGCATTTTCGTAATTGCACTGTGCGCGTTCGCATGTGGTGTCATCGCAATTTTACGGCACGAGCGTTATCGCTGGCTCGGACTTCCCCCGCTCCTTGCCGGACTTTGTGCTCTGATTTTACTTTTCCCGGATTTTCTTTCAGTGATCCTTGGAAGGAAACCATGACATCTAGCCAGTCGCTCCAGCCAACTCCGAAATATTCGCGAGCGGACTCGCTGGCCGCCGTGTTGAATTGCTTTAACTCGTTAATTCGTCGCGACGCGGACAGAACACTGCATTATTCGCGACAAGCTCTCTCGCGAGATGGCATTTCCTCTCGGCTTTGAACTTCTGGAGAACGCCTTTGTTGACTTACCTCAGCGACGGACAGAATGGGGTCAGAGCTCACTTTTGAAAGTCTTCACCACTCAAATTCGCGCTCGCTTTCAGTAGTGAGCTCTGACCCTCCCCCACTTGGTGGCCGTCTCTCATCTTGTTCCGTTGATATAGTGAGAGCGCCGACAAAGATTGCGACGATCGAGTTCGTCAACTCACCAGTGCGACTGGATTGTGGCTGGTTGGCGGTTATACCCAATCGACTCTGCTTCACTCGTCAGCTACAGTTCCTCTATAACCATGCAGTCAGACGTTTTTGTTAACGCTCGGCCGGGTCTCCCGCCCGGCCCGAGCCAGTCTTCCCTGGTGCAGCTTTTTCGTCAGGCACGCGATCCGGTTGGCTTCTTCGAGGATTGCCGAAAGCGCTTTGGTGATGTCTACACGACGCGTCTGCCAGGAATGCCCTATTCGGTCACGTTCGCGCTCCCTGAGGCGGCAAAGGAGATATTCGCGAATCCCGGCGATACGATGTGGGCCGGCGAGGCGAACGAGCCGATCGAATTTTTGGTTGGCCGTCACGCGCTGGTGCGGCTCGACGGACAAAAGCACAAGCGCGAACGCAAGCTGATGATGCCGGCGGTGCACGGCGACCGCATGGCGGCCTACGGCACACTGATGAAAGACATCACGGACGAGGTTATCGCTCGATTTCGACCGGGCAGCGTCATCGACGCACAGGAAGCGATGCAAGAGATCACGCTGCGCGTCATTCTCGAAACTGTCTTTGGATTGCCTCCCGGCGAAGCACAGGATCGTCTGCGCGCCGTCCTGGTGGAGTTCATGACAAATGCCGTTAGCCCAACTGTCACCATCGCCGCAATCCTCGCTGGCGGCGATCGCTTCCGGGATTTTCTTTCGCAGAAATGGACCAAAGTAGTCGATCCCATGGGCGCGCTCGGTGGCCTGGCGAACTGGTTACCCTGGGGACGCATTGCCCGGAGCGCACGGGATCTGGATCGGCTTCTCTATCGAGAAATCGCTGAACGCCGCAAAGTCGCGGCTGGCCGTGTAGACGTGATGTCGATGTTGATCCAGGCGGTCGACGAGGAGGGGCGCGGACTTTCGGACGACGAGTTGCGCGACGAAATGATGGTCCTGCTCATTGGCGGGCATGAAACAACAGCCACGACGCTGTCGTGGTCGCTGGCGCTTTGCCTCAGGCATCCGGAAGTCCTTGCGGCGGTGCGCGAGGAACACGATCGCGTGTTTGCTGGCGGTTTTGATCCCGCGCGTGTCGCCGAGCTCAAGTACGCCGAAGCGGTGGTTAAGGAAGCTCTCCGGATCTACCCGATCGCTCCCGCCGTCGCCAGGCGTCTCAAGCAGCCCATGACAATTGCCGGATATTCGCTTCCCGAAGGCGTCCTCGTTTCGCCGAGTATTTACCACATCCAGCGCGATCCTAACGTGTGGCCCGATCCGTTGCGATTCGATCCCTCGCGCTTCATCGAGAAAAGGCCTCGTCCGAGCGAGTGGTTTCCATTCGGAGGTGGGGTGCGAACCTGTCTTGGAATGGCGTTCTCATTGTTTGAAATGAGGATCGTGCTCTCTACTGTGCTCAGGCGAACCAAGCTTCGTCCAGAGGGAGAGATCCCTCGTCTCTCGCAACGGGGCATTCTCCTCGGTCCGGCGTCCCCGATTCGCGTCACCATCGAATCCGTCGATTGATCTTTGTTATCGTTAGGTTAACATTCCACCTGCAACCGGCGCGCGTGAGCATTGCCGTTTGAAATCCTTTCATCGCCATGAGCGCGCGCACCGCTGGGGCCGGACGCCATTTCTCCAACAGCTCGCGCATTGTCTCCGACAGCGTCCACGGACGGTCCCGCGCGCCTAACTATTTTCTGAGAGCAGCTTGAGCGGCGGACAAGCGGGCGATTGGGACACGAAATGGGCTGCAGCTCACGTAGTCGAGACCGAGGCCGTGGCAGAATTTCACGCTCTCGGGATCGCCGCCATGTTCACCGCAGATTCCCAGTTTGATGTCCGGCCGGGTTTTCCGACCTTTCTCGACTGCGATTTGCATGAGTTGTCCCACGCCTGCTTGATCCAATGTTGCGAACGGATTTTTCTTAAAGATTTCGTTTTCGGTATAAGGCATGAGGAAGTTGCCCATATCGTCGCGACTGATCCCAAGCGCCATTTGGGTGAGATCGTTGGTGCCGAAGCTGAAGAACTCGGCGGTTTGCGCGATTTCATCAGCGGTGATGGCGCCGCGCGGCACTTCGATCATTGTCCCAACCAGGTAGGGGAACTTCACTTTCTTCTCGGCCATTACTTCAGCTGCAACGCGTCGAACAATCTCCGCCTGTAAATCGATTTCTTTCTTAAATCCGGCCAACGGGATCATGATCTCCGGCCTAACCTTGATTTTCGATTTTACGACTTCGGCCGCGGCTTCAAAAACGGCGCGCGCCTGCATTTCAGTGATCTCCGGGTAGGCGATGCCGAGACGGCAGCCTCTGTGTCCGAGCATCGGATTAAACTCATGGAGTTGTGCGACACGGTGCGAGATGCGTTCGACGGAGACGCCTAACTTTTCGGCGAGATCCGATTGGGATCCCTGGTCATGGGGGAGAAACTCATGGAGCGGTGGATCGAGAAAACGAATGGTCGCTGGATAACCTTTCAGGGCTTTGAAAATGCCAATGAAATCGCTGCGCTGATAAGGAAGCAACTTGGCTAGCGCGCGTTTTCGATCTTCAAGGTTATCCGCGAGAATCATCTCGCGCATTGCATCAATTCGATCGCCTTCAAAGAACATGTGTTCCGTCCGGGTGAGGCCTATGCCAACGGCGCCGAAAGCGAGGGCGGTTTCGGTTTGTTCCGGAGTATCCGCGTTGCAACGAACGTCGAGCCGAGCAAGGCTGGAACACCACTTCATCAGTTGGTTGAACGCCTTGAATTTTTCCGTTTTCCGGGCCGCCTCATCTCCATGAAGGGTGCCGGTAATGATTTCGCTTGGTGCAGTCGCAATTTGACCGGCAAAAACGGTTCCGGCGGTTCCGTCGATTGATAAATAGTCGCCTTCGTTAAAAGTGTGCTTCCCGGCGGAGACGGTTTTCTTAGCGTAATCGATATGTAAACCCGACGCGCCACAGATACAGACTTTCCCCATCTGACGCGCGACTAATGCCGCATGAGACGAGACACCTCCTTTGGCCGTCAGAATTCCTTCGGCCGCGATCATCCCTCGCAAGTCTTCAGGGCTTGTCTCGTTTCGGACCAGGAGAACTTTTTCGCCTTTTTCGGCGGCTGCGGCAGCGCGGTCGGCGTTCAGATAAATTCGACCCGAGGCAGCGCCTGGGCCGGCGGGCAGGCCGTTGGCGATCGCGGTTGCCTTTTTCACCTCTGCCGAATCAAAAATTGGGGCGAGAAGCTGATCCAGCTGATCTGCCGGATTACGTAGCACTGCTGTTTTCCAATCGATTAGCTTCTCCTTGTACATGTCCATCGAGAACTTCAACGCAGCGGCGGCGGTCCGTTTCCCGTTTCGGGTTTGGAGCATGAACAGTTTGCGTTCTTGAATGGTGAATTCGACGTCCTGAACATCTTTGAAATGCTGTTCAAGTCGTGCTCGCACCCTGAGCAGTTCGGCATAGGCCTCGGGCATTAACTTTTTCAGTTCGATGACCGGACGCGGTGTGCGAACGCCAGCGACGACATCTTCTCCCTGCGCGTTGATCAGGAACTCGCCGTAGAATTCGTTGGCGCCATTTGCCGGGTTACGAGTGAAAGCGACGCCGGAACCGGAATTCTCTCCTGTATTGCCGTAGACCATTGCCTGGACGTTGACGGCCGTGCCCCATTCTTGCGGGATCTGGTATTTCCGGCGATAAACGATGGCGCGATCGTTCATCCAGGAACCGAATACTGCGCCCGCGGCACCACGGAGTTGATCCCACGGATGGTTTGGAAAGGTCTTGCCGGTGCGTTTCCTGATCAGATCTTTGAAACGCGCCACCAGTTCCTGATAATCAGCGGCGGTGAGTTTTGAATCATCGATATCGTGTTGGCCGTACTTTTCGTCTTTGTAGTGTTCGATGATTGATTCGAATGGATCGTGATCTTCGCCTTCGCGTTTTTGGACGCCCATAACGACGTCGCCATACATTTGGATAAAGCGACGGTAACAATCCCAGGCGAACCGCTCGTTTTTGGTTGCGGCAACGAGAGCCTTCACGGTTTGGTCGTTCAAGCCGAGGTTGAGAATTGTGTCCATCATACCGGGCATAGAATCGCGTGCACCGGAGCGGACTGCGACGAGCAGCGGCATCTTGGAAGCGTCACCAAACTTCGTGCCCATGATGCGTTCCATATTGGCGATACCCTTTTCCATTTCAGATTGGAGTGTCGGCGGGTATTGCTTCTTATGAGCGTAATAGTAGGTGCACACTTCGGTGGTGATGGTGAATCCCGGGGGAACCGGGAGACCAATCCGCGTCATCTCTGCGAGGTTGGCGCCTTTGCCTCCGAGTAATGGTTTCATGTTGCCCGCGCCATCGGCTCGGCCATTACCGAAACAATAAACGAAGCGGCGCTTCGGTTTGGGCTTGGGATTCGTCGACGATTTCCGTGATTTCAGAGATCGTTTAATGCGGATGGGCTTTTTCTTTTTCGTAGCCATGAGATTGAAGATGGGACGGGGAAAGCGGACGCACGCAATCCTAAGGACGGCGCCCCGAGTGTCAACGAATGCGTCAGCAACGTTTAACTCACGCCATCGAGACCTTGATCGTAACCCTCAAGGACATCATCGATCGCAGCAGTAAAATCATCCAATCCCGTGCTCGGAATGATAATGGTGTTCCGGCGACCATGGGCTTCCTCGGTAATGCGAAGAAACCGGCCACGCTCGTTTTCACGGAATTCGAAATGAAACCGCTTCCGTTCGATTTGAACTTCCTTCGCTTCAAGAATGCTGTCCATTTTGAACCTCGCGCAGAGTTTAGGAGGGTCGTGGGGCTAATTGGAAGCAAATTCTGTTAATCTCCCTAACCGCAAGCAGTTCAGCAGGAAAGATTTCTAGTAACGGCGGCGCCTGGCTGGGCTTGGTCGCTTGGGGCGAGCTGCCTTTCCCGGCGCTATTTGGGTGTCATTGGCGATGGCAAAATCGACCTGGCGCTTGAAACTATCGACCCGGGCGACAAAAACCTTGAGTTGGTCGCCGATGGAAAATCGACGCCTGGATTGCCGGCCAATAAAGCGACGTTGAGCCGGTTCGAAAACATAGAAGTCGTCCGTTAACGATGAGACATGGATGAGGCCGGTCATCAGAACCTCGGGCAATTCGATCAGAAGCCCATAATTACGCACATCGATTACGCTGGCACGAAAGATCTGCGGATCGCGCATTTGGAGTTGCCGTTGAAAAAACTCAAGCTGCTTGACCTTGACCCCATCGGTCTCAGCGTCCGCTGCGATTCGTTCTGTAATTGAAATATGCTCTGCTTGCGCGGTCAATTGCCCGATGTCCGCGCGGGTCCGGCGCGTGCGATTGTGTTCCGCCAGTGCTCGATGCACCACCAAATCGGCATAACGCCGAATCGGGCTGGTAAATGGGTGTAATTGGTCTTGGCCAATCCATAATGGCCGAGAGGTTGCACCGCGTAACGGGCCCGCTTCAAACTCTTCAACAAGCCGATCTTGAGGGCTTGTTCCTCTGATTTTCCGGCGAGAGAGGCGAGCAATCGTTGAAGCTCTGTGCGGTTCGTCAGGTCGCCCACCTTGTATCCAAAGCTGAGCACAAGCTCGCGATACTCCGTTAGCCTGTCGGGATCCGGGTTCTCGTGGACTCGATAGATCGTAGGAATGGAGCGGTTTTTTAGTTCCCGAGCGACGGTTTCATTGGCCGCGAGCATGAATTCTTCGATCAGCTGATGGGATTCATCGTTCTCGATTCGTTCGAGTCGGATGGGGATTCCTTTCTCATCGAGACGTATTTTTACTTCTGGAAAATCAAGGTCGAGCGATCCGTCTTGGAATCTTTTCTTCCGGAGCAGGGAAGCCAGTTCCCAAGCGAGATGCAATCGTTCGCCCAACTTGTCGTCGCGGTTCATTTTTAAGAATTGCGTAGGCCTGACCGATAAGTGAGTCGATGCGCGCTGCGGATAATGGTTCGAGCAAAGCGGCAGCTCTTGGGGTGGCCATCCTTCGTGAATTGGATGAAAACCGAATGAGTGAGACGATTTACGCCAGGGTTCAGGCTGCAAACACCATTGCTCAGTCGTTCCGGTAACATCGGAATCACGCGATCGGGCAGGTAAACGCTATTTCCGCGCTGCGTAGGCCTCGCGGTCCAGCGCTGTTCCGGGTCTAACGTAGGCGGCAACGTCGGCAATGTGGACGCCGAGATTCCAGTTGCCGTTCGGAAGTCGGTCGACGTTGATTGCGTCGTCGAAATCGCGGGCGTCATCGGGATCGATCGTGACAATGAAATCGTCGCGCAGATCTTCCCGGCCCTCGAACATTTCAGGATCGACTTCTACCGGGATTGATTCGGCTTCATCGAGCACGTCCTGCGGAAACTCAGTTCGGAGATGGTATTTCCGAAGGATCGAGAGCATATCGACCCCCGGGGCGGAACGTGGCCCGAGCACCTCAGTGATTTGGCCTTCCGGATTAACGTGGCGCGATTCCCAGGAATCGAGATTGACGACGACCTTGTCGCCCAGGGTGGGTGCTTGAGGCAACGGCAACTCAGGAGGGACCCGGACATAGACGTTATGGACGATTCGTGGATCGTCCGGAACAACGTAAAAGAAGTTTTTCGATTGTTGCAGGGTGCCGACGATCGAATCGTGTGCGCGCTCGAGGATCCTGATTACCCGGCCCTCGGCGCGGGCCTGGCCCGATTTGATTCGGGCGTAGCGTTCGTCGCGGGTAATTCGAGCAACAACCTTGTCGCCGTGCAGGGCGGTGCCGGTGTTCTCAGCGGCAATAAAAAGGTCCGGTTCACCCGGCTTTTTCAGCCGTAAGAAAGGCGTAACCGGCCTGATGGACTTGAAGAGTGCCGGTGACAAGGTCAGCCTGCGTTGGGAGGACATATCGGTTTTTTCGGATCCGGGCGATTTCCCCTGCCTGTTCGAGTTGCTCCAGGGTCGCATTCAGGTTCATTCGCACCCCGCTCTTGCGGCCAAGCGCTTTTCCGAGCTCGACATTATCAAGTGGTCGATATTTCGGGGAGCTCAGTAGGCGCAGAATTTCGGTGCGCAGCTGGTCGTGGTCGGGTTTCAAAATGTTGGGTCAGCGGTTCAGGTGGCTCACATACTCTCTAAACCAAGGTGGGAGAGGAACCTAATTTTGCAGAGACATCTCATCGAATAAATAGGGCTGTATGATAGTCTGATTCTGAATGGGCCCGATGCTTTGGAAATTGCCAGATCGTTCGCTCGATCTGTCGCAACAGGCCCTGCTTATGGGAGTTCTTAATGTTACGCCGGATTCCTTTTCCGACGGGGGGCAGTTTCTTGGGGTGGATAAGGCGATTGCACATGGAGTTCGGATGGCGGCCGAAGGAGCCCAGATCATCGATGTTGGGGGGGAATCCACTCGTCCCGGCGCCAAATCGGTTTCTGTGGATGAAGAACTGGCTCGCGTGATTCCGGTTATTGCCGGGCTAAAACGAGCGAATACCTAATCTTATTTCTATCGACACGAGCAAAGCAGCGGTGGCAGACGAAGCGCTGGCGACAGGGGCGGCCATTATCAATGATGTAACTGGCGGGCGAGGGGATCCCAGGATGATGTCAGTCGCGGCAAGAAGAAAAGCCGCCATGTTGTCATGCACATGAAGGGTACTCCGCAAACAATGCAGACTAATCCGCACTATAGCGATGTCGTGAACGAGGTGACCGATTTTTTTCGACAACAATATGGGTGCGCCATAGATTCGGGCATTGATTCGATGGCCATCGCGTTTGATCCGGGAATTGGATTTGGGAAAACCGTCGATCACAATCTTGAATTGCTCGCCAACCTTGAATCGCTTCGTGTGGATGATCGGCCGATTGTGATTGGCGTTTCACGGAAATCGTCTCTTGGTCAGATGATTGGGTCGACGGAGGTGTGGATCGTCTCGGTCCAACGATTGCTTTGACGGCGCTTCTGCGAGAGCGCGGCGCGAATGTCGTTGCGTGTGCATGATGTCAAGGAGAACGTGCGCGGCTTTGCGGGTGACAGAACGACTGCTCGGAGCCGGAAAATGACCCAGCAAATCATCCAGCTCTGGATTGGGAAATGGCGAAGCCTGATCGAGATCATTTTGCTCAGCGTCGGGATCTACTACGGCTATCTTTACTTTCGCGGAACTCGTGGGGCCAAAGTCTTGACCGGCCTGGCCATTGTTTTTTTGACCCTGACGCTAATCTCGCAATTACTGAACCTGGTGGTGATTGGCTGGATCATCCGAAGTTTTTCGGTCTTCCTGGCCGTGGCGCTGGTCGTGATCTTTCAACCGGAATTGCGCCGAGGACTGGCAGAATTGGGCGGGCATCCCATTTTCTCCCTAACGAGTGAGAAACGTGAAGCGGTTCATGACATTGTGGAGGCAGTCACACAATTGGCGAACAAGCAATTCGGGGCGCTGATTGCAATCGAGAGGGATACTTCAATCCGGGTTTATGAAGAAACCGGTGTAATCATCGATTCAGTGTTTTCTATCGAACTTCTGCTGACAATTTTTCATCCCAAAGCAGCGCTGCATGATGGAGGCGTGATTGTGCGAAATGGGCGCATCGCAGCGGCGGCCTGCATTTTCCCAGTCAGCCAGCGCGAAACGCTCGATCGGAGCCTTGGGTTCCGCCATCGCGCGGGTCTTGGAATAACGGAGGAGTCGGATGCGATCGCAGTGGTTGTTTCCGAAGAGACAGGCGGAATTTCAATTTGCCAGCGACGACGAATCGAACGCAATTTCACTCCGGAGACATTTCGAAAGCGACTGGCCGAGCTGCTTCTCCAAGGACCCTATGATGAAGAAAGCGATCCTGAACAATTGGCGCGCGAAATTGATCTCTCTTCTCCTCGCGACAACCCTTTGGTACTTCATCAAAAAGAACGTAGCAACGACTCCCTCGCCGTCTGACGAACAAACCGGACGGCCCACCCTTTCGGAAAGACGTTAGCGCAAGAACCGGGCGAGATTCTCTTCCTCCCAGCGGCGAGCACGGCGGTAGGACGGAAACTCTCGCTCGCGTTGGTAAAACTTTTCAGTGTGGACGCGCCGACGGCCATTGGGTCCCACTTCATCGGGAACCACCGAATGCAACATCTCGTGATAGAGAATGTATTGAAGAAACCAAATCGGAACGAAGGGCTGGTCCAACAGGGGATTAATCCGAATGATGCGATCTTCTTCCTGAATCGTTCCAAAAATAAAATATTCTTTCGGTCGCCGTTTTTGGCGTCGTCCCCATTTCACGGTGTAACTGCGCAATCGACCGCGAAAATATTGTTCATTCAATCGATCGAAAACGGCGCGGAGATCGAAGCATCTTCCTTCGTGTTGAAGATTGAACTGCCGCTGCATTGGCAGTTTCGGATGCGCCATTTTTCGTTTTGTTTTCTTGGCCATGATTGGGGATTCCTGGTGAAAAAATTGGGAGCTAAGAACATTTTAGTAATCTTCGAGCGTGGGCACAAGAGGAGCGGCAGAATATTTATTTGTAAGTTATAAAGCTATTTATGATGAACAACGTTAACAAAAACCGATTTAGAAGCTTTTTTGGTCGATGAATTAGTGCGTTTCAAGTAAGAAATATGACTAATTCGCGTAAGCCTCTCGGGACAAAGAACAAGAATCCGGCTGAGGAATACGGCCGCTTAGAGATGGTCGATTTGACGCCGGACGATGTCCGGGGCCTTTGCCGGGTTTTACCGGCTATATCCTGTAATTTTACGAAAATCCCGAGTGCGCTTAAGGTAGGGTCCAACATGACGCCATTACTGCGAAAACTGCTCGGATTGAACTGGGTTTTGCTGGCGAACACGCTGGCCCTGGCGGTTTTTGGGGTAATTGCCATCTATAGTGCCACCTACATGCGCTCAGATTCGACGTCGGCCGAGTTTTGGCGCAAACAAGCAGACTGGGTCGTGGTCGGTTTTTTTGTGTTCATGATTACCAGTCTGATCGATTACCGATGGATTCGGTTCGGGGCGCTGCCGATGTACGTGATCGGGCTGTTTTTTCTGGTTCTAACGATATTTATCGGAACAAAGGTGTACGGGTCGCGCAGCTGGCTTCATTTGGGTCCGATTAATTTTCAGCCTGCGCAGGTGGCGGTCGTTGCTGGGATTATGGTGCTGGCATTATTTCTCAGTCAGTTCCGCGAGCTGCATCCGATGCTCAGGTTATTATTAAGCGGGATCATAGTGGGAGCGCCGTGTCTTTTGATTCTGCTGCAGCCTGATCTTGGCGAATGCATCATTTGGGGGCCGGTCTTAATGGCGCTACTTTTTGTGGCCGGTATTCCGCTTCGTTATTTGATTTGCATTGTCCTGCTTGTGGCAACGGCGATGCCGATCGCAGCGAATCTAGCGTTGAAGAACTATCAGAAAGAGCGATTGACGGCATTTGTTCATCCGGAGATAGACCAGCAGGGGGCGTCTTGGGCGATCAATCAATCTCTGATTGCGATCGGTTCTGGAGGGATGTCGGGAAAAGGATTCAAAGCGCCAAACACCCAGATCGAGCTTGGCTTCCTGCCGGCGACGGCCGTTCACAACGACTACATCTTTTCCGCGATTGGCGAACAATGGGGCTTTGTTGGGGGAACGTTTTTGATTGGTGCATTCGCGTTACTGTTGATGACCTGTCTTTTCGTGGGTTTTTTTGCGGGGGATCAATTTGGTCTTTTGCTGGTGACGGGAATTACGGCCCTTATTTTCACGCATGTTTTCCAAAATGTCGGAATGACCATTTCGATGCTACCGATTACTGGCGTTCCGCTGCCGCTGATCAGTTACAGCGGCTCGTTTGTCCTGATGATAATGTTCGGACTGGGGATCGTGAACAGCGTCTGGGTTCACCGAAAGGAACCGGAACGCTGATTGTCAGCAGCCAGGGTCCTAGCAGTTTACTTTCGGGGATCGAATCCCTAAGATTTGCGGCCGCGCATGGAAACCGACTACAAGGTCAAACTTGAGATCTTCGAAGGGCCTCTCGATCTGCTTTTGTATCTGATCAAGCAGGACGAGATCGACATTCACGAGATTTCACTGGAGCGCATTACCAACCAGTACCTCGAGTATCTGCAGGTTTTCAAAGAGCTGAACATAAACATTGCGGGCGAGTTCATCGTCATGGCGGCCAATCTGATTTACTTGAAAAGCAGAAGCCTGTTGCCAGTCGATCAGCAACCGCCGGACGAAGATGCGGAAGAGGATGATCCGAGATGGGATCTGATTCGGCAGTTGATTGAATATAAGAAGTTTAAGGAAGCGGCCGTGGAGTTACACACGCGAGCGCTCGAGCAAGAACGGATGTTTGCTCGAACTGGGGTGGAATTGAGTTTTGAAACTGCTCCGTTGCCGCTTGGAGAGGTTGGCATTTTTCAGCTAATCAACGCCCTTCAAACTGTCATCAAACGGATCGAGGCCAAAGGAAACATCCAAGAAATTTTCGGCGAACATTTCACTGTCTCGGACAAAATTGAATCGATCTTGCAGCGTGTTGCTGGAGGGAAGTCGATCAAGTTTTCGGAGCTGTTCGGGGAAATGCCATCGAGAGTTGAGGTTGTGGTCACGTTTCTCGCGCTGTTGGAATTGATTCGTCTCAAACAAGTAGTGGCAATCCAAGTGACGCCGTTTGAGGAAATCGAAGTCAAGTCCCCCGCAACCTAATAACGTTGTCATGCGACAGATTCTGATCGCTGGCTGTGGATATGTCGGCGAGGCAACTGCTGATGTTTTTCACTCACGCGGGTGGAAGGTTGAAGGATGGACTGGTTCGGCCAAGTCGGCGGAACATCTGGCGGCGGTGAAACCATATCGGGTTCGCGAAGTGGACATAACGAATGAGGATGCGATTGCGCGAAGCGGCGGGACCTTTGACGTGGTCTTACAGTGCGTCAGTTCGCGCGGTGGCGACGTCGAAGAATATCGGCGACTGTACTTGGAAGGTGCGCGGGCGCTGCTTGGTTTTTTTTCCGGAGCGACACATCTTTTTACCAGCAGCACCAGTGTTTATGCACAGCAGGATGAAGAGATCGTGGATGAAACTAGTCCGGCGGACCCGGTTCACGAAAAGGGGCGCATCCTTCGAGCAACGGAACAGCTGGTCTTGGAGCGACGCGGCATTGTTGCTCGCCTTGGCGCGATCTACGGGCCAGGACGGTCGTTTCTCTTACGTGCCTTTTTGGATGGCACTCCGGTGATCGATCCTGGAAAAGATCGGTTCGTTAACCAGGTGCACCGGGATGACATTGCGTCTGCGCTATATCTGTTTGGGAGAGCAGGGGGGACTGTCGGAGGCGAGGTCTACAATGTGATCGATGATCGACCGATCTTGGCAAGCGAAGCCATTCGTCTAATGAGCAATCAGTTAGAGCGGGCGGCGCCTGAGGGAGTGCCGATCCGTCCAAGAAAACGAGGGAATTCCAATAAGCGGGTCTCCAATCAAAAGCTTCGAAACCTCGGGTGGACCCCACGGTACCCGAATTTCGAGATTGGCCTGAGGGAAAGCGTTCTCCCGAGCTTCGGAATTACGTCCCCGGGGCCTCCAGGAGGTCGGTATAAAAGCTGCTAAAATTGCCGCATGCGGAATATTCGACTGAGCGGGCGCGAGGCGACCGTCATTCGTTCTATTGGATTTACCCAGGCGATGATGGGGGCTGAAATTCAGGACACGACTCACATGGAAGTGGATGACGTGACTGATATACTGAACGGCCTTATGTCGGCTGGATACGTCGAGAGCATTCCATTTTATGAGGAAGTGCAGATCGCCGAGATGCCAGTGACCGCGTTTGAGGTTAATCCTGCTTACATGCAGGAGCTGAAGCAGGCGCTTACTCGCCGTTAGTTTAGGGCTTGGCGCCAGCCGGCCCCAAGCGATGCCTGGTGCTGGTCGAAAAGCTGACGGATCACTTCTTCGACAGGCAGTTCTTCGACACTAATGTCGACTACGGCGCATTCTTTTAGAAGGTGACGTGAGGTCTCGGTCACTTTCGCCCGCGGCACCTTTAACTGAATCGAGAGCGGCGTTTGCGTGACAACTTCCCCGAGTGAGGAAAAGTCCCGATCAACTGCGTCCTGAAAGGTCAGGTTAATAATCTTATATCCGGAAAAGCGGTCGATAATGGAGTTAAGGGGTCCATCGAAAAAGATTTTGCCGTGATCGATGATGATGACGCGATCGCAGAGCTCGGCAATGTCCTGCATGTAATGACTGGTGAGCATTGTCACGACTCGGTGTTGTGAATTGTATAGTCGAAGAAATTCACGGACTCGTTTTTGACTAACGACGTCGAGTCCAATGGTTGGTTCATCTAGGAATAGGACGCGGGGTTCATGAAGGAGCGCGGAGATCAGCTCCATCTTCATGCGTTCACCTAACGATAACTCGCGCACCATCACGTTCATCTTGTCCTGAACGTCAAGGAGTTCACTTAAACCGTCGACTACCTTCTTGAAACGAGTCCGATCAATTCCATAGATCGCCCGATTGAGCTCCAGAGACTCCTGAGCGGGTAGATCCCACCAAAGCGCATTCTTTTGTCCCATCAGCAGACTGAACTGACGTTTCATTTCGGCCCGTCGTTCCCATGGAACAAATCCAAGGACGCGGGCCTGACCGGAACTGGGATTGAGCAGCCCTGAAAGCATCTTGAGCACAGTTGTTTTGCCGGCGCCATTCGGTCCAAGGAAACCGACCAGTTCGCCTTCATCGATGGAAAAAGTCACCTTGTCCGCTGCGTGGACTTCATCGTACTTCCGCCAGCCCAACCCCTTGATCGCACCCCAGAGCCCGCGCTCCTTCCGATAGGTTCGATAGATCTTGGTTAAGTCAGTGGCTTCGATCACGCTCATGGCTCAGGCACCATAAATTCATCTCTCGGAAAAAGATCGGAATTCAAATCCGATCTGGCAAGTCGCTCGAGGTCGGGAGAATATTCGCGAAAAGCTCCTTGACGAAGGTGTCTGAGGAGTGGCGTCATGCTGGCCCCAATTCGTTGGTAATAATTAGCGACAAATGGGTCGGCTAATTTACGTTCGATCGTTTCTCGATCGACTACGGTCTGTTGGTCGCTTCCAATGAGAATTCCGTCGATCTCGATCACGTAAGGGAAAATATCAAGGAAAGACGAGAGAACGCGATTGGTGGGGGCCCAGGTCACGGCTAGACCGCCGGGTTTCAAATGGGATTTGAGGGTTTGAAAATATTCGCGGGAATAAAGGTTGCCCGAGTAAGCGCTGTTCGGCCGGAGGGCATCAGCTTCGATAATATCGAATTTCGTTGGGCTTTGCAGGATGTGGGCTCGACCGTCCGCAAACAGCCATTTAATGCGTGGATCCTGAAACAGAGCTGTCAGAGCCGGGTATTGAATGCGAGTCGCCAATTCCTTTAGGCAAAGATATGCCGGTTCAACAATTTCGATGCAGGTGACTTGTCGAATTGATGGACTCCCACCGATTGCATAGACCGTATCACCTGATCCGAGCCCAATCACAGCGACTTCTTCCGGTGCCGGATGAATCAGCGTGGCCAGCAATCCAATCCGGGTATGGACGGAGCCATACGGCAGCCAGCTCTGGCCTAAACCATTGTTGAAAATCAAAATCCCATCCTGTTCGAACCGAGCCGGCTCGCCCTTTGCCACGGCTAATCCTGACGCGCCTTCGATTGCGATGATCGATTCCGGATTGGTGCCGTGAAGCCTGGCCCAAAGAGTTTGCGACGTTGGCAAGAACCCGACGATTCCGGTAACAATAACACCGGCGACGACAATTCCTCCGAAGCGTATCGATCGTGTTTTTGCCCATTGTAACGGAACCAAACAGGCAAAGATTCCCCCGAGAATCGTTAGCAACTTGAACGTCCCTGCGCTGCCGAGCCATTGTAAGAGATACCAGCCAACGAGCAGTGCTCCCAGCATTGAACCGACAATGTTGATCGTTTGCAGCCAGCCAACCCGTCGACCTAGAAATGCTGGATCTCGTTGGACCACTCTCTGTAGAATGGGAAAGCTCATCCCCATCATACAAGTTGCTGGCGCAATCAAGGCACCGGGCAGAACAAAATAGAGAACAAAAACGAGAGAAGCGTCTTGCGATACCGCTGGATTCAATTCACTGCCTGAGATCCAAGCGCGAATTGTTTTCGATAAATCTGCGGCTGACAACGGATCGTAACTGCCCAGGTATTCCCAGATCCCTTGGAGAAACCCCGCGTGATCGACCTGTCCAATAAAGAATGCGAATGCGATCGCTGCATAGATTGTGACACCGCTCTGAAGTGCCAGAAAAGCGATGGCAGGATTTCGGACGCGCCGCGCCAACGCAATCCCGATCATTACACCCAATCCCAAGCCAGCCAGATAGACGAATAACAAAGTAGGGAAGGTGAAGGACGTTGATTTTTGCAGGACGCCAAAAAGCCTGAACCAAACAATCTCAAGCGAAAGTGCGATAAATCCGGAAAGCCCATAGATGCCGATCCATAGGCGAGGTGAAAGCGAGGTCGATTCATCCGGCTGTATTGCAGGTGTGTCTGACTCCTTGTTAGAGTCACTAACGACTGACGAAGGGTGATCGCGCAACAGCCACCAAACGAGTGCACCGCCAATCGCGCAGGCTCCATTCAAACATGCTCCAATTCGCAGGATTTCTGGAAATGAAAAATGGCGGAAAAGAAGCCAGGGCGTCATGAGGGCACCTGCAGCAGCACCGAGCGTGTTAACGGCGTAGAAATATCCGACGACTGTTGGCGCGACTTCAATTCTGCTGGTGAACGTCTTAGATAGAATCGGCAGAGTTACGCCCATGCAGAATGTCGGACAAAGCAAACTCACAAAATGAATTAGCGGGAGAAAAGATGAGTGTCCGAGGCTTCCCCATTTCAAATACAGGAGATCGTAGTAAAGCCACTTACTGCCGAGGGCGAAAAGTGCGATAACTGCTTCGGCGGAAGCGAAGACAAGCAAACGGCGTTTGAAGGAAAGTCGATCGGCCAGGTACCCACCGGCGAGATTCCCACAACCGAGACCCGCCATGAAAGCGGCGACGGCAATTGTGACTGAGTAAACATCAACCCCAGAGAAGAACCCGAGCAGACGTTGCCAGATTGTCTGATACAGAAGTGCCGCAAAGCCGGAGAGGAAAAAAAGCAGGAGAACGAACGGCAGACTAGCGGCCTGTTTTAGCCTCATGGCGAACTGGGGAAATTGTTCGCTTACGCCGCGCTCGACTGTGTTTTCGGCCGCTTTTGTTTCAACAGTGGAAGCACTTTTTCAACGAGAGCGTCTGATGTGATTCCGTGTTTGTTGCGAAGGACTGGGATGCTGCCGTGTTCTACGAATTGGTCGGGCCAACCAATGCGGACAACTGGCGTGTTGATCATCTGAGAATGGAGATGTTCCATGACGGCGCAGCCAAAGCCGTTGTGTAGAACGTGATCCTCAATGGTGCAGACCACTTCGACGCTGCGAGCAAAAAATTCCAGCGTTCCGGTGTCGATTGGTTTAATCCAACGCGGATTAATCAACGCTACTGAAATTCCTTTCTCCTCCAACTTGCGTGCGGCTTCCTCGGCAAGTTCAAACATGTTTCCGAGTCCGAAGATTGCGACGTCACGACCATGTTGGACGACTTCCGCTTTGCCAATCTCGAGCATCTTGGGAGTTGCCTTTGGCACAGCGCCGGTTCCCGCGCCGCGAGGGTAACGAATGGCGATTGGGCCCGCGTCATAATTCGCCATAGTCCAAAGCATATCGACGAATTCATCTTCGTTCTTTGGCTGCATATGAACGAAATTCGGGACGTGCCGAAGATATCCGATATCAAAGAGTCCATGATGTGTTGGGCCATCGTCCCCACTCAGTCCGGCGCGATCCATGCAAAGCGCGACGTTTAAGTTTTGCAGGGCGATATCATGAATGATCATATCGTAAGCCCGTTGCATGAAGGTTGAGTAAATCGTCAAAAACGGCTTCAACCCCTGCGTAGCCAAACCGCAGGCAAAAAGTGCCGCGTGTTCTTCCGCAATTCCGACGTCGAAGTAGCGCGTGGGATGTTTGGCTTGGAAAAAGCCCAAACCCGTTCCGCTGGGCATGGCTGCGGTGATCGCTACGATGTTTTGGTTTGAGTCGGCAAACTTCGCCAGAGTTTTGCCGATGATTTCCGAGTAAGTTGGGGCAGTGGCGGCGACGGTTTCCCCAGTATCAGGAGCAAACTTACCGAGGCCGTGGAATTTATCCGGCTTCGCGATTGCGGGTTCATAACCTTTCCCCTTTTTGGTCAGGATATGAAGTAGAACAGGTTCGTCCTGGGACTTGAGGAATTCGAATGTTCTGGTCAGCAATGGGATGTCGTGTCCATCGATTGGGCCGTAATAGCGGAAACCTAATTCTTCAAAGATCACGCTGGGAAGAAGAAGGTTTTTGACGCCTTCTTCGACTTTGTGGGCGAAGTGGACTGCGCTTCTACCGGCGATCGCTTCGATGAACCGCCGCGCTTTGTCGTGGAGACCGGCGTAAGTCGGATTGGTGACGATGTTATTGAGGTAGCTGGCAATCGCACCAACGTTTTTGGCTATCGACCATTCGTTATCATTCAGGACGACAATGAAACGCCGGGTTTGTGACTTGGCGTTGTTGAGTGCTTCGTAACTTATGCCGCAGGTGAAGGCGGCGTCGCCCGCCACGACGACCACGTTTTCATTTCCGCCCCGGAGATCGCGGCCAACCGCCATTCCCAAGCCAGCAGAGAGAGCAGTGCCGGCATGACCGGCGCCATAGCAATCATGTTCACTTTCGGTCCGAAGCAGGAAACCATTGAGCCCCTGGTATTGGCGCATCGTGCCAATTCGGTCGAGGCGGTTGGTGAACATTTTGTGGACATAGCCTTGGTGGCTAACATCAAAGACAAACTTGTCCTTTGGTGTTTCAAAAACGCGATGAAGCGCAATGGTCAGTTCAACGACACCGAGGTTCGGGCCGAGGTGACCGCCCGTTTTCGAAAGGACATTGATCAATTCATCTCTGACCTCCTGCGCGAGCTGAGGCAGATCTTGCTCGCGCAGTGCCTTGATGTCTCCGGGGGAACGAATGCCATCGAGCAGACGTGCCGCTTTCTTTTCTTCAGAAGAGTCTGATCTCATCATTCGCTATTCCTCCTTTTTCAATTGATTGCGGCTCCGGCTCCTTCTCCATGACTGCATCGAAGTCCTTTATGATAGGCTTTCCGGCGTTATTGCGCGTAATAATTTCGATTCGTTGTTCGGCGCTAGCCAGTCGTTCCTGACAAACCTTGACTAGCTTCATTCCTTCTTCGTAGCGCACGATGAGCTGTTCCAGCATCATCTTGCCAGACTCCATCTCATCCACGATTTCTTCGAGGCGATTCATTGCTCCCTCGAAGCTGGGTGGGGGTTCGATCTTTTTGGAAGTCGCCATATTTAGCGGGGAACTAAACTAAGCATACGGATGCTGGATAAAAAGTGCGACTTCTTCTAATTGCCGCGGTTTGACTCAAGGAAATGTGATCAAGATGACCGAACTGAGGGTGCAGTTCCTGCTCATTTTTTCATCCAGAATTCTTTGTCGCCTCAGGCATCCTGAGCATCTCCTGCGGCAGCGGTTCTAGCATTATGGGACGTTTGTTTCAATGGGGAGGGTGCTTAATCGCGGCGACGTTTGGTCTCTGTTTCTTGTCGACCAATTCCTACGCCATCTCAAGCACGGTTAATATCTCAACGCGAATGCGGGTGCAGACCGGTGACGACGTTTTGATTGGCGGTTTCATCGTATTCGGGATGGGGCAAAAAAATGTGGCCGTTCGGGCGATTGGGCCGTCGCTGCCATTAACTGACACGCTGGCCGACCCGGTTCTCGAGTTATACGACGCTGCGGGGACACTGGTTGCGACCAACGATGATTGGCGGACCACACAGCAGAACGAAATTATCGCGGCAGGGTTGGCACCCGGTGACGATCGAGACGCGGCATTGATCGCGCCGTTGGCCACGGAAGTTACACAGTAGTTGTTCGCGGGAAAAACAACGACACTGGCGTCGCGGTGGTTGAGATTTACGATCTCGATAGCGGGACTCCGACGGCTCGTTTGGGTAATATCTCGACGCGCGGAAACATTTTGACCGATCTCAATGTCATGATCGGAGGGTTCATCATTCAGGGGGATGCACCAAAACGGGTCATCATGCGCGTAAGAGGACCATCACTAAGTCTTGGTGGTACTCCGCTTTCAGGCCGGCTGGTGGATCCAATGTTGGAATTGCACGATGCCGGCGGAGCGCTGCTCATGATTAATGACAACTGGCGCACTAGCCAACAAGCCGAGATCAACGCAAGCACCCTGGCTCCTACGGATGATCACGAGCCAGCCATTGTTGCAACACTCGAACCAGGAATTTATACAGCCGTTGCGCGCGGCACTGGTGACACAACCGGAATCGCTCTGGTTGAAGTCTACGACCTTGACCAACCGCCGCAGGCTGATGGCTCGACTCTGTTTCTAACATCGCTCCGTCCGCAATCGGGGGTGAACTCGCAAGGGTCGGGTCTGGCTAGTCTGCGTCTGTCGGCTGACCAGACCTACGCAGTTTTCGCGTTCGAGTTTTCAAATCTAACGGGGCCTATCACGAGCATGCACATTCACGCTGCGGATGGGACGATCCTGTTCGATGTCGATGATGCAATTCCTCAACCCGATGGGACTTATATCTGGGTTTTCACGGCCGTCGGCCCCTATTCCGTGGACGACATCGTAGCCCTGCTTCGAGCTGGTCAGATTTATTTCAACATCCATACGGCAGCGTATCCCACTGGCGAAATAAATGGGTTCTTCCGCGTTGCGACTGGTGCTCAGGTCGCACCTGTGCCAACCCCGCCGCCTCCGCTTCCTGCAGGCACGCCCACCCTTGAGGATGCAGGTCGATTTCTTTCGCAAGCGACATTCGGCGCGACCAGTTCGTTAATCTCCACGGTCCAGAACCAGGGGTTTGATGCGTTCTTGAACGATCAATTTGCGCAACCGATGTCGTCACACCTCGCTTTCGTCGACGCATCGGGAGTTAACCCTCCTACGATCACACAGACAAACGATGCCTGGTGGACAAATGCGATTTCCGGGCCGGATCAATTGCGCCAACGCGTTGCGTTTGCGTTGAGCGAATTTTTCGTGGTTTCGAACACCACTGGTGATTTGGGAAATCGACCGGGGGCGTTGCCGGCGTACTACGATGTGCTAGTGAGGGACGCGTTTGGTAATTTTCGGCAGTTACTGCAGGACGTAACGTTGAATCCAGCGATGGGACGTTACCTCGACATGCTGAGGAACGACAAGGCTAACGCTTCCGGCACGCGCTTACCTAACGAAAACTATGCTCGCGAAATCATGCAGCTGTTTTCAATCGGCCTTTACAACCTGAATCTTGACGGAAGTCTGACCTTGAGTTCGCTCGGGTTTCCGATTCCGACCTACAATCAGGACGCAATCCTCGGGACCGCCGCGATCTTCACCGGCTGGACCTACGCGCAGACAGATAATCCCCCAATCTTCAATCCACCCGCGGACTGGCGAAATCCGATGGTGAACGTGGCCAGTCATCATTCTCCGGATTCGAAGACAATCCTGAATAGCGTCCTGATTCCAGCGGGGCAAACGGCCGATGAGGATTTGCGGATGACGCTCGACACTATTTTTAACCATCCCAATGTGGGTCCGTTCGTTTGTCGGCAGCTTATTCAACGTTTGGTCACGAGTAATCCGAGTCCCGGCTATCTCTATCGAGTAACAGCTGTCTTCAATGACAATGGGCAGGGTGTTCGTGGTGATCTGCAGGCGGTCATTCGCGCCATCCTGCTGGACTACGACGCCCGTGGAAGCGCCAGGAGTGGGCAAGGAGCAGGACATCTGCGCGAGCCTGTTATCCGCGTCACCAATCTATTGCGAGCGTTTAAGGCATCGTCACCCGACGGGAAATTCTCTGTCCGTAATGCGAATACCAATATCGGCCAGGAAGCGATGCATTCGCCCACCGTTTTTAATTTTTTTGAACCGGATTACTCGGCGCCAGGCGCAATCGCGGAAGCTGGCCTGAAAAGTCCGGAATTCCAGATCACCACCGAAACGACGGTCGTAACGAGTGCGAATTATCTTCGATCAGCGATCTTAGGCAGCTTCGGTCCATCGACGGCTCGGATCACGCTCGATCTGAGCACCGAACAAGCATTGGCGGTCGATCCTGCGCAGCTAATCGATCATCTGAACGCCCTTCTGATGGCGGGAAGCATGTCTCCGGAGATGCGCGCGATCCTGGTCAACGCCGTCACTCAGATTTCGGCAACTAACACCTTGGAACGCGCCAGAACGGCGATCTACCTCGTGATTAACTCGCCGGAATTCACTGTCGACAAATAATTAATGGACGATCGAACTCGGCGCGCTTTCATTCGTCAGGCTGCGTGCGCAGCGCTTACGGCATCCGGAATTTTCAACACCATCTTTGATTTACGCAGGCTGACTGCGATGACAGTGCCGACCGGCAGCGACTTCAAGGCATTGGTCTGTTTGTTTCTTTACGGCGGGAATGATGCAAACAATCTCATCGTACCGCATGATGTTTCCGGTTATGCCGACTACGCAGACACGCGTGGCATTTTGGCCATCCCGCAGGAGTCGCTTCTGCCGATTACGTTGCAGAACGGTGACGGCCGTGATTTTGGTTTCCATCCAAGTATTCCCGAGTTGCAAGCCTTGTTTAATCAAGGGCGGCTTGGAATTGTGGCTAATGTAGGCACGCTGGTCGCACCGATTACCCGTGCTCAGTACCTTGCCGGTGGAGCGGCTGTTCCCCTCAGCTCTTCTCGCACGCCGATCAATCCGTGCAATGGCAGACATCTGTTCCTGACCAACCGTCGCGAACCGGTTGGGGCGGGCGAATGGCCGATGCGCTCCGTTCTATCAACGGGAATTCCCAAATCTCGCTCTCGATTTCGATCGCAGGGACGAACACGTTCGAAGTCGGTAACATTGTCCTTCCATACAATATTTCTTCCAGTGGAAGCATTGGTCTGAGCGGATTCGATGGAAGCGCAAACGCGAACATTAGATTACAGGCACTTCGAGATCTGTTGGCCTTACCGCACAACAACTTATTTGAGAGAACGTATTCGGATACGCTTGGGCGGGCGATGGCAGCGAACGATTTGTTGAGTTCTGCTCTGGCTGGTCTGCCGCCGCTGCAAACAATGTTTCCAGATAGTTCCTTGGCCAGGCAGTTGAATATGGTGGCCAAACTCATCGCTGCTCGAACCAATCTGGGTATGCGTCGACAGATCTACTTCTGTTCCGTTGGCGGTTATGACACGCATGGCGATCAGTTGCTCGGGCAGGCGAATCTGCTGGTCGAGTTAAGCCAGGCTCTGAATGCTTTTTATGCAGCTACAGTTGAGCTCGGCGTTGTACAGGATGTGACGACTTTTACGGCCTCGGATTTTGGCCGGACGTTTACGACCAACGGATCCGGGTCAGACCACGGCTGGGGAAGTCACCAGTTGGTTCTTGGCGGAGCAGTGCAAGGCGGCCGGTTATTTGGAACATTTCCAACGCTGGCTGTTAATGGTCCGGATGATACCGGACAAGGCAGGTGGATTCCGACTACTTCGGTGGATGAATTTTCTGCAACGCTCGCGACCTGGTTTGGGGTCAGTCCATCGGATCTGCCGGCTGTGTTGCCGAACATCGGGCGATTCGCTCATCCTGATCTTGGAATTTTCGGTTAGGTTAAGCGTAGCCTCGGCTTGGAAGAGCAGATAATTCCTTTTCAGGGAACTTTCTTGTCGCCTTCATCGAGTTGTATGAATATCCCAATGCACAGTACTCAGGTTTCTGCTCATGGGGATGTTGGAGAATTGGATTACGAAGCTGGATGCCCGCCATCGGCTTGGTCTCTCGTTGTTCCCTGCCCTTGGTATCTGGTTCGCCCTTCATGGTCGGGTCCAGAGATCAACCCAATTCATCCTGATGTGGGATGTGTTTGCGGTGTGCGTGATCGTCCTCGCGTGGTTAACGATAATTCTTACTCCACCACACAAACTTCGGTCACGGGCTCAGGGACAAGATCTTAGTCGGACGCTCATATTCATTTTTGTCCTGCTTGCGGCTTGTGCGGGTTTGTTTGCAGTGGGTTTCCTCTTTTTTGACAACAAGGGCGTGCAAGACCCGCATTTTGTTATGCATCTGGTTATGAGCCTTGTGGCGGTCGTTTCCGCGTGGTCGCTTGTGCACACGGTTTTCGGGCTGCGTTACGCGCACACGTTCTACGGTGATCCTGATGGTCCGACCGGACCGCAACAACATGCGGGTGGGCTGCTATTTCCCGGTGATCGGCTTCCGGATTACATGGATTTCGCCTATTTCTCGTTTGTCATCGGCATGACATTTCAGGTTTCAGACGTGCAGATTACGTCCCGGCGATTTAGGCAATTGGTGCTTCTGCACGGCATGCTCTCATTTGCGTTTAACACGGTGATTCTGGCACTGACAGTAAACACGGTTTCGACGTTGATCTGATCGTCAGGCAACGATTTTTGCGCTGGCATACCCGATGCTTGGGTGATCGCTCGGAATGAGAGTAGCGCGATGAAGTTCTTGAAGAAGATTCTGCTGGTAGATCACCAGCCCATGATAACTGCGCTTGTTCGCAAAGCGCTGGAAGGAACGGGAAGATATCTGGTTAAGGTTGAACAGGACTGTCGCTTGGCGCTGCACGCTGCCCCTTGGTTCCTGCCTGATTTGGTGTTGCTGGATGCCGAGAAAGCGGAATCGGAAGGAGAAGATGTCAATCGACAGCTCAAAGCAGATCCCGCTCTAAAGGACACCCCATTTCTCTTTCTCGGAGGTAAAGACGCACCGGAAAAAGTGCTGACTGGTGGATTTGTTAGCGGATACCGTTTCCTGGCAACGGCTGCTTCCATAGAGGATTTGATTCGCTGTGTGGATGAAGTCCTGAACCCGCCGCCCACACCTTCGCCAGTTCGCGCGCGCTCACGATCGAATCGGTAGACGTCGATCTATCCAATAATCTGGCGGTAAGCGGTTGCGTCCTTCAGTTGTTTGAGGTCGTCTGGCGAGTTCATCTTCATGACAAAGATCCATCCTTCGCCGAACGGGTCTGTGTTGATTAGGGCCGGATTTGCTTCTAAAGCTTTGTTAGCCTCGACGATAACGCCTTTGACCGGGGCATAGATGTCGCTCGCGGCTTTTACCGATTCCACGACTGCAATCTGGCCACGGGCCTCTGCCTCAGCACCAATTCGCGGAAGTTCGACATAAACCACGTCTGTTAGTTCGGCTTGGGCGTGATCCGTAATGCCGACACGGATGTTGTCTCCTTCGCGCTTAATCCATTCATGGGACTCGGTGTACAGCAAATCGTCTGGAACATTCATGGTTTCTTGTAGAGCGGTTTCTTTTCGATAATGGCAGGAAATCTCTGGCCGCGAATTTCGATTTCGATTTCAGTGCCGGCCCGAGTGTGTTGCGTGGGAAGGTAAGCCATCCCAATCCCCTGATTCAAGCTTGGTGACAAGGTTCCGCTTGTTGTTTCGCCGATTTGGTCTTGTCCCACCCAAACCTTGTAATGGGGGCGAGGCGGTGGTCCTTTGCCTTTCATCCGGAAGGCCGCCAGGCGAACTGCGGTGCCTTGCTCCTTTGCCTGCGCGAGCACTTCGCGCCCGACGAACTTCGGTTTTTGCAGGTCGACGAAGAAAGCGAGACCGGCTTCGATTGGGTTGCGATCCGGTGACAGGTCAGAGCCATTTAAGGGATAACACATTTCCAGTCGCAGCGTATCGCGGGCTCCAAGCCCGCATGGCTTTGCACCTAACGCTTTCCCTTTGTCCAAGAGAAGATTCCAAAATTCGCTTACCTGGTTGGCGGGAAGGAACACTTCAAACCCATCCTCACCGGTGTATCCGGTTCGTGCGATGAGAAGTTCCTTTTTGTCATTCGTGAGTTGAAAAATTTGGTTACGCGCCGGAAGGGGCGTCTCGGGACCAAGGACAGCGCGCAACAGGTCGTTCACTCGTGGTCCTTGAATGGCGAGGCCGCCGTAGTCGGCGCTTTGATCTCGTAGGGTAATGTTGTCCGTCAGATGCGACTTCAACCAGGCGTGATCCTCTTCAGTGCGTGAGGCATTAACGACAAGGAGGAATTCAGTCGGCTTAGTTCGATAGACAATGAGATCGTCGATAATTCCGCCGTTGTCCGCGAGCAAGAAGGTGTATTGGCCTTGGCCGACCTCGAGTCGGTCGACATTGTTGGTCAACATTTCGTTCAGCCAGGTGGCCGCATTCTGACCGGTCACAACGAGCTGGCCCATGTGGGAGATATCGAACAAGCCGACATGATTACGCACTGCCTGGTGTTCTTCCACGATACTGTTGTATTGCACGGGCATGATCCATTCCCCGAACGGGATCATCTTCGCGCCGAGCTTGAGATGATCGGTGTAGAGAGGTGTTTGTTTCTGTCCGGAGCCGGTCATGCGAGCCATGCTAGGCCCGGCAGATTTTGTGTCAACGGGCGTGATTAAGAACGAGGAGGCGGTTTGGCTGGTCATGACGGCGGCCTTCAGTTGAAGCGGGCCGCGGTTTCTCTACCGTGATCGAGGTAAATGAGTCTCCTAGACAAACTTGAGCGGCGTATTGGATTCGTCGCGGTGCCGGGGCTATTGCGTTACATCGCGATTCTGACCGCGATGGTCTTTGTTCTGTATAAGCTCGACGCGTCGTACCTGGGATTAATTGACCTCGATCGAAATGCGATCTTCCGGGGCCAGGTCTGGCGGCTTGTGACCTACATTTTTGTTCCCCAGTTGGGCGGATTTCCGTTTCCTGACTGGATCAACGTTGCCTTTTACGTCTTGCTCCTGTGGTGGATTGGGAACGGCCTGGAGGAGGTATGGGGGGCCTTTCGTCTTTCTCTATTTTACTTTGTTGGAATGATTGGGACCACTGTCGCCGCGCTCCTGTTTGGGCGCCAGTTTTTCCAATATCATGCTGACGCTCGACTCTCTTCTTTGCCTTCGCCCATTTCTTTCCCGGATACGATAATCTATTTCGCTTACATTCTGCCACTGAAGGTCAAATGGATCGCATGGCTGTCGGCGGCGTTCCTCCTGCTCAAATTCTTTGTCAGCTCCATCTCGTACCAAGCTGCGTTTATCGCGGCCATGTCTAATTATCTATTGTTTTTCGGACCGGAAATTTATCAGGCAGCGCGCCATCGCCGGGACGTTAGTGAAAGACGGAGGCGTTTTGAAAGTAGCTCTCGCGAAGCGGAGAACGAACCTTTGCACAAATGCGCGGTCTGTGGTGCTACGGAGCTGTCTGATGCGAATTTGGAATTCCGGGTGGCGCGTGATGGTGAGGAGTATTGCCTTGATCACCTTCCGAAACCAGCCAACGCCGGCTGTTTAGGCGGCACGTCGAAGAGTTACATACCTGTCGATGCACGCCTCGCTTGACCCGATTCGAGTCGCCCATGACACTGGCGCGATGACTGACATGGAAGCGGAGCTGAGACCAGAGCAAGGCTGGCATTGCCTGCATCTCTACTACCGAATTGAGTTTGGACAGTGGCAATTGTTTTCCCCTGCCGAACAGCGGGCAGCAAAGACGCGACTGACCGCGCTGGTCCAGGAAATCCGTGGATTCGAGTCCACTCAACTTCTAACCATGAGCGTCGTAACTCCGAAAGCTGATCTTGGGTTCATGTTGGTAACGCCGGACCTGCACCAGGCAAATCGATTCGAAAAGCAACTTTCCCTCTCCCTCGGCTCCGAGGTTCTTATTCCCGTTTTCAGCTATCTTTCCCTGACTGAAGAGAGTGAATATGTGACAACCGACGAGGAATACGGTCGGACCCTGGAAAAGGATGAAAAGCTTTCGCCAGGTTCGCCTGAGTTCACGCAAGCGATGGCCGCGTTTCGCGAGCGAATGGACAAGTATCGCCACGAGCGGGTTTATCCTACACTGCCGGACTGGCCGGTTGTCTGCTTTTATCCGATGAGCAAGCGTCGCGGCGAAGAGAAGAACTGGTACACGCTGCCTTATTCCGATCGTCGAAGATTGATGTCCGGCCACGCAAAGGTTGGGCGTGAGTACGCCGGCAAGGTTAAGCAACTGATAACCGGATCGAGTGGTCTCGATGATGGCGAATGGGGTGTGACCTTGTTTGCGCGCGATACGTTTCAAATCAAGTCGATCGTTTACCAGATGCGTTTTGACGAAGTTAGTGCTGCATATGGGGAGTTTGGCGAATTCTATATTAGTCTCCAACTCCCCCTCGACGAACTCTTTGAACGATTGCAGCTTTAGATTGTTTTCCCGGTGCGAGATCGGTAGGTGACGATCGCATCGTTTGCGGGAAATGGATGGGTGGCAGAGTGGTCTAATGCGCACGCCTGGAAAGCGTGTTTGCCGCAAGGCAACCAGGGTTCGAATCCCTGCCCATCCGCGGCCCGCGCTGTACTTAGGTTGCGTTATCGGTGCGCCGCGCCAGCACCTGAAGGCTTTGACGGAATTTCACGAGTCGACCACTAGGCAGCACGCCGCGAAAGTTCGCTCCGGGGTAGATAAAACAGTCGCGCCCGATGATTGTCCCTGGATTGATCACTGCGTTGCACCCAATCTCGGTACGATCACCGACGATAGCGCCGAATTTGTTCAGGCCAGTTGAGATCGCGCCCTCGTTTGTAGTCACCTGGATCTCGCTGTGGTCCAGCTTCACGTTCGACAGGATCACGCCGGCTCCGAGATGAACCTGATAGCCGAGTATCGAATCGCCAACGTAACTGAAGTGCGGAACCTTCGCTTCGTCGAACAGAATGCAATTCTTGAACTCACAAGAATTCCCCATGACCACGCCATCGCCCACAATGACGTTTTCGCGGACGTAACAACCACTTCGAATCTGGCAATTTTCTCCGATCCAGGCTGGCCCCTTTAGAACAGCGCCCTGTTCTACGATTGTTCCGGCGCCGATAAAAACTTGGTTACTGATAAACGGTTTTCCAAGCAACTCTCCAAGGACGGCGGGTTTGAGCCGGAATTGCAGGTAGCTTGAAATCTGCCTAAGCGCCTCCCAAACCTGCTTCTGTGATTCGAAAAGCTTTGGATGAGCGGTGTGCTGGAGGCTTAAGAATTCTGCTGGAGAAAACATGACTGTGAAAAACTAGGCGCCGGCGCGTTGTGTAATCGTTTGCCCGTCCTTTGTGTCGCGGGCTTCCCAGCCAAGCGCGGCGAGTTCGTCGCGCAATTCATCACTTCTTCTCCACTCTTTTGCAAGCCTTGCTTGTTTGCGTGCCTCGGCGAGCTCTGCAATCCGCGCTGGTAGTGCGCTTTCCTCCCGCTCGACAGCGAGGACATGGTTAATCCGCTCCCACCATTTAAGCCAGGATCGGGCGTCGTCGGTGCTTAGCTTGTCCAAATCAAGTGCTCGGTTCGTCTGACGAATGGTTTCGAAGAGATAACCAAGTGCGCCGGAAATATTGAGATCCTCATCCAGAGCATCTTCGAATCCGGTACTGTCGGGGGGCTCAACAACGGAATGCGGCGCAGCAACCTCTGATTCTTTTCCCTTCGCTTTTTTCTGAAGGCGCGCAACCCAATCATCAATCCGACCGAGCGCCTGGCGCGACTCCTCCATTCCTTCCCAGGTGAAATTGAGAGGAACCCGATAATGCACCCGAATCAGCGCATAGCGTAGTTCGCGACCGCTGTAGCCTTTCGCGAGCAGGTCGCGCAAGGTGTAAAAGTTGCCGAGCGATTTGGACATTTTTTGGCCTTCGACCATGAGATGGGCGCAGTGCAGCCAATAGCGGACGAATTGTTTGCCGGTGCATCCCTCCGTCTGGGCAATCTCCGCTTCATGATGAGGAAAGATGTTGTCGACACCGCCGCAATGAATATCCAGTTGCTGACCGAGGAGTCGTGTGGCCATTGCGCTGCACTCGATATGCCACCCGGGTCGACCGGGACCCCACGGACTGTCCCATCGAACAGGCCCGTCATCGCTGTCCCACGCTTTCCAGAGCGCGAAATCGCCCACGTGCTCCTTGTCATATTCATCACTCTTAACCCGCCCGGTGGATCGCAACTCCGCCAAGTCAAAATGAGCCAAATGTCCGTAGGCAGGGAACTTGTTGATTCTAAAATAAACCGACTTGTCTTCGGCCTGGTACGCCAGATCACGCGCCACCAATATTTTGATCATCTCGATCATGGCTGCGATCTGATTGGGGTCAGTCGCTTCCGGAAACGATCCGATTCCCTTAATGCGGAGCGTCTTTAGATCTTCGAAGAAGGCCTGCTTAAAGGGTTGAGTGAACTGCTCCAGTTGCAGCCCGGTTTTCCGAGAACCTGCAATCGTTTTGTCGTCCACATCGGTGATATTCATCACGCGATTAACCTTGAACTGGCGAAGCTCGAGGTGCCGCTGGAGCAGGTCTTCAAAGATGTAGGCGCGAAAATTCCCAATATGCGCGTGGTCGTAGACAGTCGGACCACACGTGTACATTTTCACTTCTCGCCGGCTTGAATCCAGCGGATGGAAATCCTCGAGAGACCGCGAATACGTGTTGAAGAGCCGGATCCCCATTAATTTGGTGTCTCAACCGTTGCGACGGCCATCGCGATCATTCCTTCGCCACGACCGATCGCGCCAAGGCCTTCGTTGGTAGTGGCCTTGATACTGATGCGGGAGGTATCGAGGTTGAGCACGGCGCCAATCTTTTCTCGCATAGCTGGAAGGTGGGGTGCGATTTTCGGGGCTTCCGCGACTAACGTCGCATCAACATTGATCGGCCGGGCTCCGTGCTGAACGAGTAGTGAATTTACCTTCCGCAGTATCTCAAGGCTGCTGATTCCTCGGATCGATTCGTCGGTATTGGGGAAATGATGACCAATGTCGTTTTCGCCGATCGCTCCCAAAAGAGCATCCGCGATGGCATGGCAAAGAACATCTGCGTCAGAATGTCCGAGCAATCCTGAATGGTGAGGAATTTCGACGCCGCCAAGAATCAGCCTGCGGTTTGGAGCAAGCCGATGTGCATCGTATCCAGTGCCGCACCTGATCATCGTTAGAGTTTCAAATCGATCACACCGTTTGAGGCCACGATACTATATTTGTCCTTCATGTCCGTCCGCGGTTTCATCTCAACGGCGCCGCCTGCTGTTTCGATAAGGATCCAGCCTGCGGCGATGTCCCAAAGGCTGATCCCTTGTTCGATGTAAGCGTCGAGTCGTCCGCAGGCCACATAGGCCATGTCCAAGGCGGCACTTCCCATTAGTCTGCATTTGCGCGCGCGATGGACCATTTCCTGTAACAACGGCAGTCCGGCCGCAATCGTCACGCCGGTTTTGGAAAGTCCGACGGAAACCACCGATTCCGCGAGATCGGCCCGGTCGCTTACATGACATGGTTTGCCATTCAAAGTAGGTCTCGCACCTTTTTGCGTTTCCCAAATTTCTTCGCGTATTGGGTCGTATATTACTCCGACAATGATTTCCCCTTGGAAACGCAAGGCGATCGAAACACAGAAATGAGGGATCCCATAAAAGTAATTCACGGTCCCGTCCAATGGATCGACCACCCACTGATGATCGCTGTTTTGATCGCCGACGATCCCTTCCTCTCCGTAAAGGGCGTGTTCGGGAAATTTCTTTAAGAGGGAGTCGGTGATCAGATCCTGAGTGCGCACGTCGATATCGAGCTTGATGTCATGCGCGGATGAAGAATTGACTGTGAGCGGCTGCTGAAAATGGTGGCGCAGCAACTGGCCCGCGGCCCGCGCGGCTTCGGTAGCAGCGTCGAGGTAATTCTTCATGAGAAAGCACTAATAGAATTTCGATGATGGCCTGCCAAATGATTTCCCATGGCAGGTGCCAAAAAAAACCGGGAGGAGAAATGATTCTCCTCCCGGGTTGAAGTTAAGGATTGGAGCTGCGAAAAAAATCACAGCTCATGCCGGATAATCAGAAACTAATGTTTCTTTTTCTTCGCAGCTGCTTTTTTCTTAGCCGGTTTCTTTGCTTTTTTCTTTGCCATGAGACGATTCCCCCCTTTCGTCCGCGTAACGCGGTGGGTTGGTGAAGCGGTTAGTGTACTTCACTTTACATGTGTCAGTAATCACCACGATTTTTTTGTCAAACATTTTTCTAACATCTTTGAAATTATTTTTAGCAGCTCGCGTGCGATAATTTTCTTGGATGCGCGCGAAATTTTTTTAGTTTCACCGTTTCGAAAAAGAATTGTCACTGCGTTTTTATCGCTTTCCATTCCGGAATCGTGGCGGCTGACGTCGTTCGCAACAATCAGGTCGCATCCCTTTGAAAAAAGTTTTTTGCGCGCGTTCGCTTTCAGTTTTTGCGTTTCAGCAGCAAACCCGACGACGAGATATCTCCGTGGTGTTTTGGCAAGCGATACCAGGATGTCGCGTGTGGGTTTCAACTTGAGGGAAAAGATTGTTTTCCGTTTCGGGAGTTTCCGCTTCCTGATTGTCGCAGGTTTGTAATCCGAGACCGCTGCGCACATTACGAGCACATCGCAATCATGAACGGCGCGATGCACAGCTTCATAAAGCTCGTCGCTCGTTATTATCCGAACAAGACGCGCCTTCACCGGGGGCGAAATCATGGCCGGCCCGGAAATCAGGGTAACGCGGTGGCCAGCCGCGACCGCAGCCTCCGCGATCGCATACCCCATCTTTCCGGAGGAGCGATTGCTGATGAAGCGAACCGGATCGATTGGTTCGCGGGTCGGACCGGCGGTGACAACAAACTTCACGCAATCAATTTGTCTTCGCGCGTCAGTAAGAATTCCGCGCGAAAAGCAATGTCATCCACCTTCCAAAGGCGTCCGACGCCTTCGTACCCGCAGGCGAGCATTCCTTGTTCTGGGCCAATGAACTCAACGCCGCGGGATTTCAATCGTTCTACATTTTCTTGCGTGGCTGGGTGTTCCCACATTTTTCCATTCATGGCCGGGGCAACCAGGATAGGGGCCCTGGTTGCGAGAGCGATAGCGGCCAGTGGATTTCCCGCAAATCCGTTTGCCAATTCGGCAATGACGTTCGCGGTTGCCGGTGCGATGAGGAAGAAGATTCGCGCGATCCGCCAATTCGATATGTCCGGGACGCCAGTTCTCTTTCTCGTCGAAGAAACTTGTGGTCACAGGATTCTTTGACAGCGTCTGGAGAGTCAACGGCGTGATAAACTCGACTGCTTCGGCTGTCATAACAACGAATACGTCATGGCCCTGTTTGACGAGTAAGCTGGCGAGTTCAGCCGCCTTGTAGGCTGCAATCGAACCGGTGACTCCGAGCACAATGCGCTTCGGGCCTTTTGATTTTTTTTGGAGTTTGTCAGCCATCGCAGTGGGTCAACGCTTATTGAGGCGCCGGCTTAAATAGTGTTCGGCGATCACAATGCTGCGAAACTTCATCAGATCGTCTTCGGTTGTTTCACTGATAATGGTGTAGCGATAATCCTGCCAGACGCCAATTTCGCGGGCGGCGGTCCGCATTCGCACTTCAATCTGTTCAGGAGTTTCAGTTCCGCGTTTGGCCAGTCGTGCGCGAAGCTCATCCAGATCAGGTGGCATGATGAAAACATCACAGAGAGCCTCCTGGATCGCCGGATCCGAGGAGGCGCGGATGGAAGCTGCGCCTTGAATATCAACGTCGATCAGGATGTCGACGCCCTTCTGCAAATTTGTGACCAACGGTTTTCGAAGGGTGCCGTAGAAATTTCCATGCACTTGTGCATGCTCGAGAAACTCGCCCGCCAGCGACTCGGGCGCGGAAATCCGTTTCCGACAGAAAATAATAATCTTTCCCATCAACTTCGCCTGCGCGTGGTGTTCGGGTCGTGCAGGAAACTGAATAAACAAATTCATTTGTTTGCCGCAATGCGTCACAAAGCGTGGTCTTGCCGGCGCCGGAAGGTGCAGAGACGACGAACAAGACTCCGGTGCGAGTGAATCGATTACTCAAGATTTTGGATCTGCTCCCTGATTTTTTCCAATTCCGACTTACAGGCGACGACGTGTTGGGAGATAGTGGCGTCGTTTGATTTTGCACCGAGCGTATTGAGCTCGCGGAAAATTTCCTGGGTGATGAATTCGAGCGTTCGTCCGACGGGTTCGTTCTTGCGGAGGTGATGAGCGAATTGGGCGAGATGGCTTTCTAATCGGGTTAACTCCTCAGAAATATCGGAGCGGTCGGCAAAAAAGGAGATCTCTTTGAGTAATCGTTCGTCGTCGACAGGTAGGTTCAGGCCGGCCTTTTCGATTCGTTCGAGTAACGCGACACGATATTTCTTTACCACATCAGGATATAAAGTGCGGACCTCCTTGATTTCCTTGCGGATAACCTTCAACCGATGGATCAGATCTTTGGCCAGGTGTTTCCCTTCGCGTTCGCGCATCTTGACCAACTCGACAAGAGCCGATGAGAGCGCCTGTTGCAGTGCTGGCCAGGCTTCGCCGGCATCGACGCTGTGTTCGGGAGATCGCAAGACGCCTGGGGCCTGCAGAATAGCGGCAATAGTGATTTCGCCTGGCGCATTCAGCTCCTGTTGCAATGCAAGCATCGCTTCCTGATATGAACGAGCCAGGCCCTTATCAAGAGCAAGGCGGCGCGTTCCATTTGCGCTTTCCTGCAACGTGACCAGGACATTCATTCGACCGCGTGAGATCTTTTCGTTGATCGTCTGTCGAATTCGCGGCTCTAGCTCGACCAGATCGCGCGGAAGATTGATGACGATATCGCTCTGCTTTCGGTTCACAGAGTTCAGTTCGACACTCAATTTCGCCCCGTTATGATCGGCCTCACCGCGGCCGTAGCCAGTCATGCTTCGCATTTTTGAATTCTGGTTTCGAGGTGGATGAAATTAAGTCTGAGTCACCGTGACGCAAAAGGTTTGTGCTTCATGGAGAGCAATGCATCGAGCGCCCGGCGATGAGGGGAGGGTAGCGGGATAGAGGCTAGTTCGTCGATAGCAAACCAGCGATGGCGTGAAGGTTGAAGGACCTTGTCTGTTGGCACGGGATGGATGATGAGGGTAATTCGATGATTCGTTACCGAGAATTGCGAGGTGTATAACGGCTTACTTCCATTCGGCGGAGTCTTCGATCGCGGCAGGATCCACATTCCACGCCAACGCGTTTGAGATTGCTCCAACAAAACACGGCCAGCTTTTAACGAGAACCGGTGGCGTTCAACGCAAACTTCAATTGGCGGACGTGCTTTCTTTTTAGGGAGACCGATTGGGTTCCTCGCGCCACAGAACGGACGGACCGGACAAATTGGACATTGAGGTCGCGGTTTGCAGACGAGCGCTCCAAGATCCATCAGGGCAGAGTTGTGGCGTCCCGCATTTCGGGAGGGGAGGAGCGTGCTCGCATAGCTCCAAATAGCTTCGCGTCCAGCGACCGTATCAATTGGGATTGAAACGTCGAATAGACGGGCGATAAGACGGCCGATATTCGTTTCAATGATCGGAACTGCCCGGTTGAAGGCAAAGGTCGCAACCGCGCCGGCGGTGTAACGCCCAACTCCTGGCAAATCTTCGATTTCCCCTAACGATTTCGGAAGTTGCCCCCCGTGTTTTTCGATAATGATCCGCGCTGTGGCCCGGAGATTACGTGCGCGCGAGTAATAACCGAGTCCCTGCCAGGCATGAAGGACTTCGCTCTCGGGAGCAGCCGCCAGAGTTGCAAAATCAGGGAAGCGCCGGAGCCATTCGTGATAGTACGGTATCACTGAGCTTGTTTGAGTTTGGTGGAGCATGAACTCCGAAACCAAAATCGCGTATGGATCGCGGGTGTGCCGCCAAGGCAAATCCCGGCCGTTTTTCTTAAACCACGATATTAAGGCGCGGCGAAAAGGGATGGCGTAATGCCGGTGATTCACGTTATGAAGAACTTTCCAACCTTACATGATCACCGTCCAACAGCGAAGCCTGACTAATTCTCCGGCAAAAACGGCCTTGTCGCGTTGGGTTCAACGTCTGGAATTTGGGCATTCTGTTTCTAACGGATGAACTCCTACACTCACCCGCTTACAACGGAACAGACCACAAAATTGCGTGAACTGCTTCAAGAACTTGGCTTCAAGTTCGCGCCAAAACCATACACGATTTTCTTTGCCCAAAAGGACAAACTGAGCGTGGCGGTTTATGAAAAAGGACCCAAGGTCCTGGTGCAGGGAAAGGGGATTGAGGATTTCGTTCAATTCGAGATCGAACCGAAGATTCTGGAGGAGGCGAAGCTGGGTTATGAGGAAGTTCATTCGCCCGAGATGTTTGAGCCACACTTCGGAGTCGACGAAAGCGGCAAGGGAGATTTTTTTGGTCCTTTGGTGATTGCGGGCGTTTATGTTGATCACGCAATTGCTCGCCGACTGCTTGATTGTGGCATCCAGGATAGCAAACGAATCGGTTCGGATCGGCGGATCCATGAGTTGGCGAAGATTATTCGGGATACTCCTGGGGTCGCGTTCGATCGAGTCGCTATTGGTCCTCAGCGCTACAACGATCTTTACGAAAAATTTGGCAACCTGAACCACCTGTTGGCTTGGGGACATGCCCGGGTAATCGAAAATCTGCTGGCCAAGAGGCCGGAGTGCCCACGGGCTTTGTCGGACAAATTTGCGGATGCACGAGTTATCGAGAGGGCACTCTTGAAACATGGCCAAAAGATTGGACTCGATCAGCGGACTAAAGCCGAGTCCGACATTGCAGTGGCGGCCGCTTCGATTCTTGCAAGGGAAGCCTTTATTGACTGGCTTGAGCAACACGGGAAAGCGACCGGGGTCAAGCTTGGGCGCGGCGTGTCCGCTGCAGTCAAAGACGCAGCCAAAAACCTAGTCGAGGCAGAGGGCCCAGAGGTGCTTCGGAGGGTTGCGAAGGTCCATTTTCGTACCGCTCACGAGATTGCGCCCGGTGCGTACCCCGCCCCGCCCCCTCGTGTCGAATGGCGGCGATAGCCAGTCTACCCTTGGGTAGAACAGGGGAGCGGGCAAGCTTCCTGCTATCTTTTTTTCGAATACAACCGCACTGTGGAAACGAGGCTTCTTATATTGAATCCTGACCCGGTCTTCGACGACCGCGCTCTTGGCATCTTTGACGAAATTGACGGTATCGAGACCCGTGTTGTCCGACGTCTTTCTGAAGCTGTTTCTGTTCTGTTAGCGGAGAATTTTGACGGCTTCGTGGTTGAAGGTGAAGGATTACTTGCCCTGGAACAAGCGACTAACGCTCGCCAGCATTTTCCTTCGTTGAACATCATGTGCCTTGCGCCTCGACCGCATGACGCTGAATTTGTTGCCGGGGCTCAACAGCAGAAGATCGTAAGAGTGACCTCAAACGGCAGTGAAGGAAGTCTACGCCGTCAGTTGCATGCGTTTGTCCGTTCGCTGGCCCAAGGAGGTATCCCGGCCGAGGGAATTGATCCGTGTCATTCGCTGATCGGTAATTTGAACCAATTTTCTGCCGCTGAAATCTTGCAAATGAGCTGTCTAGGCCAGCGCAGTGGTCGTTTCACATTCAAGTCCGGCCGGGGCAACAGCGAGATCTACTTGGCCCATGGCTCGGTTCGACACGCAGTCTTTGGCTCGCTTGAGGGCGAATCTGCGGTAGCTGAGATTTTCCGCTGGCGCCAAGGGCGGTTTTATTTTGAGGAAGGTATTATCAGCCAGGTTCAGACAGTGGATCGACCTTGGGCGCACCTCTTGATCGATAACTTACAGAAGCTCGACGAGACACTTGAACTTTCAGCAGCTGGACCGGCATGAGGGATAAAGCAGTCGAGACAAAGCTGAGGTTGCTTACCCTTCAGCTGGATAACTGGAAGAAACTCCATGACGTGATCACGTACGGATTGGACAAAACAAAGCCAATGATTTCTCCAGAGCGAGAACGTCAATTCACCGAGATTCGCGCAAGTCTGCTTCAAGAAACCGAGCATGTTTTCAGTGAACTCGGAATTCTGGCTGAACTTTCCGGACGTGCGATGAATGTGCTACAGCGGTGCGTTTCGGTCCGTGGAGTCCGCGAATTGTCAAATGAGGAGGTTCGCCGGCTTGAATCGGAGTGGAATGGGGTTTTTACCAAGTTGGGAGTCGTGCAGGGGCAGCTAAAGTCCCGTCGCAAAGCGCTCGCAAGCCAGACCTACTTTACTTATTACCTTAGTCGGGTTTTTCCGGCTTTGTTGCCGGCTCGCGCCAAGTAGTAACCCATTCGTTTGGAGGCAGCTCCGGGCGGAAAACTGAGCTGGGCCCTTGCGGACCGCAAAATAGTTGCGATTGTCCCCCACCACCTTAGTGCTGGGACACGATTAACTTGTGTATATGCCGAAGCTTACAAAAAGGGATATTGTCGTGGCGATCAGTAACCAGACTGGAATGGTCCAGCATGAGGTTTTTGATGTCGTCCAGCGCACGCTCGATCACATCACCAACAGCTTGGCCAATAACGTCGCCGTCGAGTTACGAAATTTTGGGGTATTCCAGCCCCGATTGACTAAACCGCGGGTCGGGCGCAATCCGAACGAACCTGGTAGTAGTTTTGTGATTCCGCCTAGAGCAACCGTGAAGTTTAAGGCCGGTAAAATCATGCGCCAACGCGTCGAAAAGTTGTCGCGTGAATTGAAGGAAGCGTCAGAGAAAGAGGCGGCGCAAAAGGTCGCGGGGAACGGTCAATCGTAGGCGGTTCCCAAAAGAGGAGGGGAGTAAGGTCTTGATTACTCCCGCATAACCGGCTCTGACTGCAGCAGGTTTTGAATGGATTCCTCTAATCGATCGAAGTTGATCGGTTTTGTAAGGTGTTCCGCGAATCCAGCGGCGCGCGCTCGATTGATGTCGCTTTCCATTCCGAATCCGCTGAGGGCAATTCCGCGTAAGCCTTTCTCAGAGCTGAGTTCCTGCATCAGCTCGTATCCGGAACGATCGGGAAGGCCGATGTCGCTTATGACCAAATCGAACTTCTCATGTTGTGTTTTCTCCACTGCCTGGTCCGCAGTGTGGGCGACCGTAACGCGATAACCTCGGCGCTCGAGCATCATCTTCATGCCAGTGCAGGTATCATAGTGGTCGTCTACGACTAGCACCCGACGCTGGGGCTTTGGTGTGCTGGGTTGGGTTTCCGCTCCATTGTCAGGACGCCTTTCGCCATCACCTGTCGGCGATGACCGGTGTGGGCACCGTCTCGAGGGTCACCACAAAGGTCGCTCCCTTTTCCTTACCGTGACTTTCGGCGCGAATGGCTCCTCCGTGCGCACCACCATGGCTTTTGAAATGGCGAGACCAAGCCCAAGACCGCCGAATCGACGCGTGATTGAGCTTTGTCCCTGCTCGAATGCATTGAAGATTCTGTTCGATCTTTCCTCCTCAATGCCGATGCCGGTGTCAGTCGTCCGAATTTCAATTGCGGTGGGTGTGTGATTGAGCGTTTCGATTATGATCCGCCCCTTTTCGGGCGTGAATTTCACGCTGTTCTTAATCAGATTCCAAAACACTTGTTGTAAACGAGCGGGGTCCCCTTCGACAAAGGCCCGCTTGGCTCGAAAGCGGAATTCTATCCTAAGGTTCTTCGCTTCGATATCCTCCCGACAGATTTCGTAGGAGCGCTGAAGAATCTCGTGGACGTTTACCGTTTCGAGGCTCAGCTGAAGTTTCCCCTTTGAAATTCGGGTTACGTCCAAGAGGTCATCGATCAGACGTGCCTCGAGTTCGACGTTACGACGAATTACTTCGAGCGCCCGACGCACCTTGCGGGAACTTGATGCGTTCGCCTCCAACTCGCCGACCATCGCAATGACGGGCGAGAGAGGGTTGCGCAATTCATGGGAGAGAAGAGCCAGGAACTGATCCTTGGCCGCGTTTGCTCCGATCAATTCCTGGCGAAGGGTTACATCCCGTGTCCTGTCTTCGACCAGGTAAAGAACGCCCTGAATTGTTTCCTCGGAGCTCTGTAGTCGAAGCAGATTGATGTTTACGAAACGTGTCATTCCGCTTTGATCGGTGAAAGGCTGTTCGACCAACTGGAAGGGCACTCCAAAGGCCAGAACTTTCTCAATCGCCTCAATAGGTGCGATCTTCACTTCGTCATAGCTCGCTTCGTAAATATCCCGTTCTTCGGCGAGCGAGCCGAATCGTTTGGCCATTTCGCCGAATGCCTGATTGGCTTGAAGAAAACGGCGCGATTCAGGGTCCACTAAGGCAATTCCACTCGGCATGTTGGCCAGGATTTTTTCGTTGAAGATGACTTCTCGCTCAATCCGCCTCGCGGCTTCGGTCTGCCTCCGGGCAGACTTCATGACGAACCAGGCTCCCACAAGTGTCAACAGAATGAGCCAGCCTGCAGGAAGCGTAATCTTGTGAATGAGATCTGCCACGGTTCATAGGCCACGGATTTGGGTTGCTCGATGACGGTGACCCATCCGGTAGGCTCGATAGTCGTAAACGAATAGAGCCGCCCGTTTCGCTCCAGATGACCCGCTATATTCTTTCTGATCTCCCGGATCAAACTATCGGACCGTGGCGATACTACGCCCACATTGGGGATGAAATTGCTGGTGAAAAGCGGCGTGCCGGCCTGATCCAGCACCTGGCACATCGATTGATCGGCAAACTTTATTAAGTTGAGCCGTCGACCGATTCGCTCGACCAAGACGGAGACTCCGAGGTATCCCTGAATTTTCCCTTCCGGTGTCCGGACGGCGCCGACGATGGTGGTCGTCATGCGGTTATCCGGTAGGCGCGGATGGATTTGCGAAACAAAGACGTCTGGGGATGTGGCGGCGCCCTCGCGCCAAAGATTGGAAAAGTTGTCCTGTGTCTCGTTAGCTGGAATGGCTGGCAGTGAACCGATTATATGTCCGTCCGGGGCGGCGATGAACATCCCGTCGATTCGTGGATGGGCGAAAAAGGTCTGAGCCAGCCATTGCTGGGCTGCCAGTTCGGGATTGGTAGCGGTCCAGATTTTCGCGACATCGGGCTGAGTCTGGTAGTATTCAATGATAGCCCCGGTGCGGCTGAGATCGTCACCGATTAGATGGGCGATTAGTTCAACGAAGGTTTGCCGATCATGCAAAATCTTCGACTCCAACGTGTTTGTTAGGATGGTATAGGAGATGAAGAGCATGGCAATGGAGGGGACCCAGCCAGCCAGCAAGATCGCAATGACGATATTGGACCGTGCAAATCGAGTTCGGTCGTGCCGCTTTCTACCTGCACGTACTGGGAACCCTGTGGTCGCTGCCATTATCAATTCAACTCGTTTGATTGTTTGAAAAAGACTCTCACCTTACAGGGCGAGGAGCATCCGCTATTCTCCCGTAAGGATTATCAGGTTCAGTTCGCCTGCTTTTGAGTGCAGCACTTTTACGTCCTCGAGACTCACTTTTTCAGGCGAAACATGATCGAGTAAAGTGCGTAAAGCTGCGACGCCGGCTTCTAGTTTTTGGAAAAGCGACGTCTTAGCGATCGACGGCGGCAAATTCTTAAGCTCGTCACCAAAATAGTCTCCCAGATCGGGTTGCCAAACAATCGCAGCTCGGTCTGCTGTGAATGAGGACTCCACCGCACCGGAGGTGATTTCAAGGCCACGCAACCAGCCGCCCAGGCTGATCAGATGCGCCATCCTTTGGTCCCGCAGGGCGGTCATCGCCTGCTCCACATCCGTTTGAGTTGCAATTAGTTCCTTGCGCACGGCCGGCCAATTTCCCTGCTTCCCATGTTCGGTCAGGCTGGCGCTGTGACGCGTAACTCGATCCCCTACGCCCAAGCCGCGAGCCTCCCGAAGCAGGACCCGACCTAGCTCCTCGACGAGGTTTTGTTTTTGGCATTGAACCACCAAAAAACCGTCAGCAATAAGGCTTCCGAAGATCAAGCCGCGCTGCTCTCGGGTGGCGTGGGTGTCCTCGGGGAATTCTCGCTTTAGTTCGTCGAACTGGAGTGGGCGGAGTGCTTCCAGTTGGCGCAAAATCTCCGCCACCGACGGTGCGGTGTATTGATTTACGCCTAGCTCCTCTCGTTCGTGGTTCGTGTTCTTCTTTTCCGATGCCCGACTGCTTCCCGGAAAAGGCAAGGACTAGGACACTCATAATATATATGCTGCCGACGCGAAGACCTCTGGAGAACATGAAGGATTGCCCCATTCCCTGAATCGAGGCACCTGTGGTTGGCGATTGCATCTTTTTCTGGAAACTAGGTCGATTAGAGTGTCGCCGCATCCGATTTGACCTTAGCTGCAAGAGCTTTTTCGACAACCCGATCGATCTAAGGCTTTAGTTGGGCTCGAGAATTAGACAGACTGCAGGGGGAATTGTTCCCGAAAAATGGACTCAGCGCTAGTGGCTCAGAGGGTAAGGCCTAAACCAGCGGATTCAGATGCGATCATTGTGCGCCGTGGGCGACATTTTTTGATTTGACGGAAGCGGGGGAAGCGGCATCATGTCGCCCTTGCTCCGAAGCCTTTCGGGGCACTTTCTCTAAGAAGCCCGTTATGCAAGGAAGCCTCGGCTCAATCATCTGGACTATCTGCTACCTGGCTGTTTTGATCGGTCTCTCGGCGTACGGCGTCCACCGGTACGTCATTATCTACCTTTTCCTTAAGAACAGACGCCGCTCGATTACTCCGGCGGGGCGTTTTGATCAGTTGCCCAGGGTGACAATGCAACTGCCAATTTTCAATGAGGTCTACGTTGTTGAACGGCTCTTAAAGTCGGTTAGCGAGATAAACTACCCTCGTGAACTGCTTTATATCCAGGTCTTAGATGATTCGACTGATGACACTCGCGAACTCACCGCTGCTTGCGTCGAAAAATTGCAAAGTCGCGGGTTTAACGTGGAGTTAATCCATCGGACTGACCGTACTGGTTTTAAGGCCGGGGCTTTGGAAGGAGGGCTCGCTTCGACCAAGAGCGATTTTTTGTGCATTTTGGATGCAGATTTTGTCCCGAATCCTGATCTCCTCATCAAGACCATCCACTTTTTCACGGACCCGAAGGTGGGAATGATTCAGACTCGTTGGGGGCACCTGAATCGAGGTTACTCGTTACTTACGCGAGTCCAAGCAATGTTCCTGGACGGACATCTCTTGCTCGAACAAACGGCCCGGAGTCGCAGCGGGCGTTTTTTCAATTTCAATGGAACGGCCGGTTTATGGCGGCGTTCTTGCATCGAAGAAGCTGGTGGATGGCAGCATGATACGCTCACGGAGGACCTGGACCTGAGCTATCGAGCGCAGCTGGCCGGATGGAAGTTCATTTTCCTACCAGAAGTGATTACGCCAGCAGAGCTTCCAGTAGACATGAACGGGTTCAAGTCGCAGCAACATCGCTGGACGAAGGGATCCGTTCAGACTTGCAAAAAGCTGCTCCCGACGATCTGGCGGAGCAAACTGCCGTTTCTCATCAAATTCGAGGCTACGGCCCACTTAACGTCAAACTTCGCATATCTCTTGCTGGCTTGTTTGTGCGTGCTTCTCCATCCATCGAGCGGCGGGCCTCAGGCAGGCTGGACGCGAACACTTCTTCTCGATATTCCGATCTTCCTGACCGCATCTGTCTCGGTAGCGGTTTTTTACGTGTGCGCCCAGCGAGAATTGCACCCTCGTACTTGGATGAAAGAAATGCTGTTATTGCCGTGCCTTCTCGGCTTGGGCGTCGGGCTTTCCATCAATAACGCTCGAGCGGTGTTGGAAGCGATGTTCAATCACGAGTCGGACTTCTGTCGAACGCCAAAGTATGGGATTGAGCGCAAGTCACAGTCATGGCGCAAGTGTAAATACATGCCGCTAAAATCGTTTCTTCCTATCGTAGAAATGGCGTTCGCGATTTATTTTTCCTATTTCGTTTGGTTTGCGATTTCGCACGGGCAATATCTCTCCATTCCATTCTTGTTGATGTTCCAAGGTGGCTTTCTGTATGTCTCTCTCTGTTCTCTCCGGCAGTGGTTCCCCAGAATGAATCTCGGTCCGGACCGTGCAGAAATTCCAATTCCTGCGTGACAAATCCCAACATTTAGCAACAGTCCGATGATGTTTCGCCTTTCCCTGATTTTTCTTGCCATCGCACCAATCGCATCGGCTGCAGCCGTTGAGTGTCCAAATCGTGTCATTATCAGTGTGCGTGACCAGAAACTGATGCTGATGGAGAATGGTGCCCGGCTTGCCACCTACCCAGTTTCAACATCCAAGTTCGGAGTTGGTGATAGCACGGGGCGCATGACCACACCGCTGGGTTTCTTGCAGGTCGCCCAGAAGATTGGTGACCATGCTCCTGTTGGTGCTGTTTTTCATAATCGCCGGTTTACCGGTGAAATCATTAAGCCGAATGCGCTTGGGCGCGATCCGGTCATTACCAGAATCATATGGCTACGGGGCCTTCAGGCATCGAACGCCCATGCTTATCGCAGATGCATTTACATTCATGGGACTCCGGAAGAAAAACGAATCGGACGTCCGGCCAGTTACGGTTGCATCCGGATGAGGTCCCGAGATATCACTGCGTTGTATGCTCAGGTTCCCATCGGAACCATCGTTGAAATCGTAACAGATAAGCTTCCGAACGTTCCTAAGAGATCGTCTTCGACTGCGTCAAACGCGATCGAAAGAACCGCCCCGGAAAAGGCTCAGTGGGCCGCACATGCTGCCAAGACCAGCTCAATTGCGAGCACTCAGAAGCTGTAACTCTCCGCCACGACTATCTTGCTGCTCGACGGCCCGGCAGATGGGGAGCTATTGGCTCCTCTCGCCTTGACACGACCGCAACTGTCCGCGACCATCCCCGTTCACTTATCTCCAATGGCAAACACAAGATCAGCTTCCAAGCGGGCCCGTCAGACGGCCGTTCGTTCGCGGCGTAACCGAAGCGTAATTACACGGCTGCGGAATATGCAGAAGGGCGTCCTGAACACACAATCGAAACCAGAAGCAAAATCTGTTCAGGCGATGATCTCAGCCATCGATAAGGCGGCCAAATGGGGAATTATTCACCGGAACGCCGCCAAGCGCCGCAAAGCGCGTCTGAACAAACTCTTGGTCCGCGTCCCTTAACCAGGCCCATAGGATGGCGGCTACGCCATTTTCTTGGGGTAGAGCGGTGCCAAAAGCAGATTGCATATCTCTCAAGGAAGGGTGAAAATCAGATCGATGATTCCCGCATTTCTCCTCATCCTCGCAGCGGTCTGTTATCGGGTCGCAACGGGAATGGCTATCATCTCTGGGACGACTTGGGTGTCGAACTTCGCGCCGATCGCAGCAATTGCTCTTTGCGGAGCCATTTATTTCCCGCCAAAACTTAAGTTCGCGGTTCCTTTGGCCGCCCTTTTTTTGTCGGACGTGGTCCTTAATCTTTATTACGGGGCCCCGCTTTTGGACCCTTTGATTTTCTGCCGATACTTTGCGCTCATCTTGGTCGGCTGGCTTGGGCTTGTTATCGCGCGAGAACCTTCTTGGCGAACACTGCTCCCTGCTTCGTTAGTGGGCTCGACCGTCTTTTACGTCGTCACAAACATCTTTTCCTGGTTGAGCGAGCCTGGTTACGCCAAGAGTCTCGCCGGGCTCATTCAAGCACTCACGGTTGGCCTGCCAGAATATGGGGCGACGCCAACCTGGATGTTCTTTCGGAACTCGGTCGTGAGCGACCTCATTTTCACCGGACTGTTTTTCCTTTGCATGAAGTTTGTTCGGCGAACAGAACAGGTCCGCGCCGAACCGGCTTTGTCCCGAACCGCATAGACCGGCATGCAGCCGCCGGAGCAACGCGACGAAGTCGAAATGCTCTCGCTCATGCTGCTGATTCGGCGGTTCGAGGAGCGCGCGAGTCAGCAGTATCAAGCGCAGAAGATTGGTGGCTTTTGCCACTTGTACATTGGCCAGGAAGCAGTAGTCGTAGGTGCGGTGGCGGCGGCTCGAACGGACGATTATCTGATCACTGCTTACCGCGATCACGCCCACGCGCTAGCGCGCGGAACCAGCGCCGATGCCTGCATGGCGGAGCTTTTTGGGAAGGTTACCGGTTGTTCGCGTGGGCTTGGCGGATCGATGCATTATTTTGATAAGAAGCATCACATGTATGGTGGTCACGCGATTGTCGGTGCTCACGTTCCCCTGGGTGTCGGGATGGCGTTCGCCTCAAAGTATCGCGATGAAGATCGCGTGACTCTCTGTTTTTTTGGAGATGGAGCGATCAATCAAGGCTCCTTCCACGAGGCGTTGAATCTGGCTGCGCTCTATAAACTTCCGATCGTTTTTGTTTGTGAAAATAATCTCTTTGCCATGGGGACCAGCGTGGAACGTTCGACGTCACTGAAGCAAATCGTTGATCGAGCGGAAGGCTATGACATGCCGGGGACCGTAATTGATGGGATGAATTTCCGAGCCGTTCGTGACAAGTTGTCGGAAATCATCGCTTCGATCCGAAAGGATCCGCATCCAGCTTTCGCAGAGATTCGAACTTATCGCTATCGGGGTCATTCCATGTCAGATCCGGCCAGCTATCGAACCAAGGAACAACTGGAAAAGTTTCGATTGGAAGATCCGATCACTCATTTACGGGCTCAACTTACTCGCGAAGGAAAGCTGACTAACGAACAATTTGATCAACTCGATCGAAAGGCCAAAGAGACTGCAATGGCTAGCGTGCGATTTGCCGAGAATAGCCCTGAACCGCCGCTCGAAGCCCTTTATGATTACACGTATGTGGAGAACAAAGCCGAGGGAGCTGGAAACAATGATCAGTCGCCGGCGCTGGTTAGTTCGAACGGAAATTCCAGTAGCAAACCATTAACTCCGGAAAAGGTCGAAGCGTGAGGGAAATTACTTATCGCCAGGCACTCAATGAGGCTCTCGCAGAGGAACTCGAGAGGGATCCTAATGTGTTTCTGATGGGCGAAGAGGTCGCGGAGTACAACGGCGCCTACAAAGTCAGCCAAGGATTGTTGGACCGTTTTGGTGCGAAGCGAATCATTGATACGCCGATCAGTGAGAATGGTTTTGCAGGTCTCGGAGTTGGCGCCGCGATGGTCGGTTTGCGTCCGATTATCGAGTTCATGACGTTCAGCTTCTCGCTTGTTGCGTTCGATCAGGTGGTAAACAACGCGCCGAACATGCTCACGATGTCTGGTGGCCAGTTCAACATCCCGATCACCTTTCGAGGACCAAATGGTCCTGCCCATCAGCTTGGGGCTACCCATTCGCATGCCACGGAGTGTCTCTTTGCCAATGTTCCAGGACTGAAGGTCTGTACCCCGGCAACTCCGCGTGACGCCAAGGGCTTGCTCAAAACTGCCATCCGCGATGATAATCCGGTGCTCGTCCTTGAATCAGAACTGCTTTATAGCTCAAAGGGGATGGTGGAGCCGATTGATCATGATTTGCTCATTCCGCTGGGTAAAGCGGAGCTAAAGCGCGAAGGAAGTGATGTAACGATCATCTGTTATGCCCAAACGGTTCCATTAGCACTCACTGCTGCGGAACGGCTGGCGAGCGAAAGTGAAATAAACGCAGAGGTGCTCGATTTGCGGTCGATCAAACCGCTCGACCTGGATGCAATCCTCAGCTCGGTTTTGAAAACCCATCGAGTTGTCATAGTCGAACAGGATCGTCCTTTTTGTGGTGTCGGCGCTGAAGTCGTCTACCGCATTCAAAAGGAGATTTTCGACGAGCTTGATGCCCCGATAATGCGGGTGTCGCAGGAAGATGTTCCGATGCCCTACAATGAGCGGCTCGAGAAAGCTGTTCTCCCAAGCACGGAAAAGTTAATCACCGCAGTAGAGAAAGTTTGTTACGCCTAGCGGCAACCTGACGCCATGCCTGAGATTCAGATGCCCAAACTGAGTGACACCATGACCGAGGGGACACTCGTGGCCTGGAAGAAAAAGAAGGGCGACAAAGTATCCGCCGGCGAAGTCCTTGCGGAAATCGAGACCGACAAAGCGACGATGGAGTGGGAGTCCCCCGAAGATGGAGTGTTGACCGAGATTTTTGTAGAGGAAGGCGGAAAGGTCAACGTAGGCGACAAAATCGCGTTCATCGTCGGCGAAGGGGAAACGACACCTCCGGTTGCTGAACAGAAAAGCACGAAATCATCATCGCCGGAACCCAAGCCAAAAGCATCAACGCCGGCAAAAATTGCGACGCCAACCAAATCGAGTGAGGTCGAAGAAGCTGCCGAGACCGAGGAACCGAATCTCGAAGAAAGTGCGTCCGCACGGAGTGTGGGAGCTCGAGTAAAAGCATCGCCACTTGCCCGGAGAGTTGCGGCTGAACAGGGAATCGATATTTCAGCGATTAAGGGGACGGGGCCCAGCGGCCGCGTCACCGAGACAGATGTGCGGGCAGCTGCCAAGCGGAGAAACGGTCCGGCATCAGTGGCAACTCCGCGTATCGAGGCTGAGGAGGGTTCGCGGATTAACCTCACAGGTATGCGCAGGATCATTGCTGAACGCCTCGTTGCCAGTAAGGCGCCTGTCCCTCATTTTTATCTCAACATCGAAATCGACGCTGGCCCACTCATGACCGCTCGCGCGGAACTGAAATCGGCCGGTGCAGATTCTGACTCCGCGAAAATAACGCTAAACGATTTCGTGTTGAAAGCGTCCGCTGAGGCGGCTGTCCGTGTTCCACGAGCGAACGCGTCGTTTGATGTCGATGCGATTGTCCAATACACGGATGTTAATCTTGCGGTCGCGGTCGCAATTGAAGACGGATTGGTTACGCCGGTAATTCGCGCCGCACAAACCAAGTCGTTGCGCGAGATTAGTGCGGAAGTGAAGGACTTGGCGCATCGCGCTCGAAACAAACGGATGAAGCCGGAGGAATTTCAAGGTGGGACATTTACGGTTTCAAATCTTGGGGGCTACGGCATCGACAATTTTTTCGCTATCATCAATCCGCCCCAAGGATTCATTCTTTCGATTGGGGGGATCCAAAAGAAAGCGGTTATCGATGATTGCGATCAGATCATTGCCGGACAACGCATGAGTATTGGAATGAGCTGTGATCACCGCGTTATTGATGGTGCTCTGGGGGCCGACTATCTCAAGGAACTCCGCCACTTGCTTGAGAACCCAACCTTGTTGCTGATTTAGTCGCCGGATATGGAACCGGAATCCCCCAAGAAGGAATCGTCCTGGGTTGTCCCGTTCTCAATCCATGCCACCCGGGGACTGGTTCGCGACCCACGTGCGCGGCGAAAAGTGATTGGTCTCTCCTTGGTAGGCTCCCTGGCAATGCTGGTAGCGGGTTTTACGTTCCTCCAATCGTGGCTGAACCCGCATGAACACCCTTGGCGTTTCGTTTTTTTTTGGTTTGCCTGCGGTTGGGTAACGCTTCTGATGTTGTTAATGGCGTTGTTCGATCTCTTGCTGGTCCGCGCCCAAGCTCGCGCGGCGCGAAAAAAGATGCAGGAGGCTTTCATCGCTGGAACTAAGTCGTCGCCACCCGATGAAACCGGGTGAAGACTAGAACGGAGACCGGGTATTCACTCGGCGGCTCGAACGATTGGCAGAAAGGCGTTGGTATAAGCATAGCGGCGGGGTAACGTCGCGCCCAGTTTCATGGAACAGAGCTACAACGGAACAAGAGTGCTCATCACTGGCGGTGTTGGATTTATCGGAGCAACACTGGCGCGAAGACTGGTATCGTTAGGAGCAGACGTTACTTTGCTGGACAGTCTGATCCCGGAATACGGAGGCAACCTCTTCAATCTTGATGGGTTGGATCAACGCGTGCGCGTAAATATTTCCGACGTCCGCGACACGTTTAGTATGCAGAATCTGGTTCAAGGTAAGGATTATCTTTTCAACCTTGCGGGGCAAACTAGCCACCTCGATTCGATGCAGCAGCCAATGACCGACCTTGAAATCAACTGTCGTGCGCAACTCTCAATCCTGGAGGCGTGTCGTCTTTGTAATCCGAATGTCAGGATTGTTTTCGCCAGTACTCGTCAGATTTATGGGCGCCCGGAGAAAGTGCCGGTAACTGAAGATCATCCGCTGCGGCCGGTCGACGTGAACGGCATTAACAAAATGGCCGCGGAAAAGTATCATCTGCTTTACAGCGAGGCCTATCAAATCCGGGCAACCGCATTGCGACTGACGAACACGATTGGTCCACGCATGCGGATCAAGGATGCGCGACAAACGTTCGTCGGGATTTGGATCCGAAGACTACTCGAACACCAGCCAATTGAGGTTTGGGGTGGACAACAACTCCGTGATTTCACTGATGTGGAAGACGCGGTGGATGCGTTCTTGCTCGCTGGCGCGTCGGATGTTGCGGTCGGAAAGGTTTATAATCTTGGTGGCGGCGAAGTCATTGATCTCAACTCGCTCGCGCAATTGATGGTGGAATCAAATGGCGGAGGAAGAATCGAGAAATGCGAGTTTCCACCGGAGCGAAAAATTATTGATGTGGGTGATTACTACGCGGATTTCACCAAGATCAAGACCGAATTAGGCTGGACGCCGAAGAGATCTCTCCAAGAGACAATCGATAGAACGCTGATCTATTATCGAGAGCATCTGACCAAATACCTGTGAGGATTCAGCTGGCCGATCCCAGATCCGGATATCTTGCCTATCAAGAGGAGATAGATGCTGCCGTCGCGCGTGTGCTCACGGAGGGGCAGTATATCTTAGGACCAGACGTCACCGAATTTGAGAAGGAGTTCTCCAGGTTGGTCGCGGGCCAGAACGTAATCTCGACTGGGAACGGAACCGACGCAATCGAACTGGTTTTGCGGGCGATGAACATCGGGCCGGGAGATCTGGTCATTACTACTTCGAATACTGCGGTCGCTACGGTGGCTGCAATCGAGCTTTCGGGTGCGCGTTCGCTTCTGGTTGATGTCGATGAGCGAACCTTAACGCTTAGCTCGGAGCAACTTGAGCTAGCTTTCCATCGACTCGACAACCATCGCATCAAAGCAGTAATCGTTGTGCACCTGTACGGTCAGCCAGCTGACCTGCCGACAATTGTAGAGGTCCTCGCCCGCCATAACGTGATCCTGATCGAGGATTGTGCCCAGGCTCATGGAGCAATGATCAATCGACAGCCGGTGGGGACGTGGGGGACTGCTTCGACGTTTTCCTTTTATCCCACCAAGAATCTTGGGGCACTCGGCGACGGAGGAGCGGTAGTGACCAAAGACTCGGCGTTGGCCAATCGCCTGCAAGAGCTACGGGAATATGGCTGGAGGAATCGATATGTGAGCGAGCATCCTGGGATGAATTCGCGCCTCGACAGTATTCAGGCGGCTATCTTGCGGGTGAAACTTCGCCATTTGGAAGAGGAAAATTCCCGCAGGCTAGAGATTGCTCTACGCTACGAGCTAGCGTTGAGAGATCTTGATCTGATTCTGCCGGCGACGTTGCCCGGCTTTCAGCATGTGTTCCATCAGTACGTCGTTCGGACCCGTTCCCGTGAGGCTCTTAAACAGCATTTGCACAACCTGGGTATTGGATGCGGTGTTCTTTATCCGGTTCCCATTCACGAACAGCCCGCATATCGTGGACGAGTCGAGGTCGTGTCGCAATTGACAGTTACCGAACGAGCAGCCGAGACATTGTTATGTCTGCCGGTTCATCCATGGCTGTCCGACGAACAGGTCGAGGAGGTCGTTGGCGGGGTCCGAAGTTTTTTTCATCGTTAGAGGAATCATCATGTCACCTAACGAACACGACGCGATGCGCGCGGTCGAGGATGATTACTGGTGGTATCGAGCGTTGCGGAAGCAGGTCGCCGATTTGATCAAACCTTCGCGATCGAATTTTACTCTATTGGATGCGGGCTGCGGCAGCGGTGGAATGCTCGCTGTCTTGGTGGGCCGATTTTCATCGGCTGCTTTGACAGGAATGGATGTAAGCGAACACGGGATCGCGCTCACGGCGAAACGTAACACCGGTGCAACGCTGACCACTGGTAATGTGAATCAACTTCCGTTTGGAAATTCCGAGTTCGACTACGTTCTTTCCCTTGATGTTCTAACCAACCGTGGAGTTGATGATCTAGTAGCCCTCCAAGAAGTGCACCGGGTCCTGAAGAGGGGTGGACAGCTGATTATCAATCTTGCTGCCTTGGATTTTCTGCGTGGCAGTCACGATGTTGCGGTTGACGCTGACCGCCGCTATACCCGTTCTCAGCTGGCTGTCTTGCTTCGCGAAACCGGATTCTCGATCGAACGGCTAACATATTGGAATATGACCCTGCTACCTCTCATAGCCGTAATGCGCTGGCGAAGTCGAAGAATCCCGCAAGTAGAAGCACGGTCTGATTTTTTTGTCCTTCCGGCGATCCTAAATTCTTTACTGACCGGTATGGTTCGATTTGAATTCGCAGTCAGTTCGCTTGTGCCATTACCGTTCGGCACATCGCTTCTCGCAGTTGCGCGCAAACTCTGATGGCCAAGTCGCACTTAACGCTAAGTATCGTGGTTCCGCTCTACAACTCAGCGGCAACGCTGGAGATGTTACTGGCCGAGTTTGAAAAGCTTTCCATCGACGGCGGATTTGAATTGATTCTGGTAAATGATGGAAGCCGCGATGCAACGGAAGAGATTGTTCTTCGGTCGATGTCCAAAGCCTCAATGCAGGTTACTTACGTGCACCTCTCCCGTAATTTCGGCGAACACAATGCTATTCTCGCGGGACTACGGGCGAGTTCAGGAGATTTTGTAATCACGATGGACGACGACCTTCAAAATCCACCATCTGAAACGGTGAAATTACTGGAGATCGCGCAAAGGGAAAATCGTGATGTCGTTTACAGCGTCTACGAAGAAAAGCACCATCCTTGGTGGAGGAACGCGGGTAGTGCTCTGACTAATTTAATTGCGAACTGGAGCATCGATAAGCCGCGAGGCCTTTATCTCTCTAGTTTTCGTTGTCTCTCCCGTTTTGTGGTTGACCAGGTTTCTAAGTGCGAGACGCCATATCCATATGTTGATGGTCTTATTCTTCAGGTAACTCAGAATGTCGGAGTGGCGGTTGTTCGGCACGATCCACGACGCGCTGGAGAAAGTGGCTATAAGCTCTCCGGATTGCTCCGGCTTTGGATGAGCATGTTTATCAATGCATCGATCCTGCCGCTTCAACTTTCGACTTTTGCCGGAATTGGACTGAGCGCGCTGGGCTTCATTTCGGTGCTGGAGGTTACGGTTGAACATTTTGTTAGAAACGCGCCGTGGGGGTGGGGGTCGCTCATGGCTACTGTGTTGCTTTTCGCAGGGACCCAACTGCTGCTGCTCGGAGTGATGGGAGAGTATATTGGCCGAATCTACCTCGGAGTTTCGGAGAAACCGCAGAGCGTTGTTCAGCGCTGCGTTGTCTCAAATGAGGCACCGGGTGCCCGAAATGAGCCCCTTGAAATCCGCACTCGGACTTAGGTTGGGAATTGAAAGGGTAACCGCGGATATCGCCACCAGAGAGCAAACAGGATAACAGCAGAGAACGCGCTGATTCCTGCTGCCAGAAAGAGGTATGGATTGCGGTAGCGTAACTCCAGCTTGTGCTCGCCGGCGTCCAGAGGAACTCCGAGCAAGCCAATATCGGCTTTTATGATCGAGGCTGGCACCCCATTACGGAAGGCCTGCCAACCTTGATCGAATGGGGTTTGGAAAACTAGGGTTCCCTTCTGAGTAAGTCGCGCGGTTCCTTCAAAATGGGACTGACGGAAAGACGTAAGCGTGAACGCGGTTTCTCGTCGTTTGCTGACCACATCTAGAAGCGGTGTCTCCCTGATGTCCTGTTCCAGTTCCGACTCTGATACTTGCAAGAGCCCTTTCTCTTTTTCATCTGGAAGGACGACCGCCCGGAGCAGTGCTTCCTGTTTTTTCCAACTTGGAAGCGTTGAAAATAGAGTTTCGGGAATGCAGCGCTCGTAGATTAACCCGAACGGGAGGAACATTTGGTTCCCAAACAGGAAATCCTTTCCGTAATCCTTAATCCGTTTGTATTGGAAGGATTCGGGAAATCGGCTGACGTTGTCGACCAACAGGTATTTTTCGCAAGCGAAAGCAGAGAGAACCGCACTATCCGCCAGACCGACAGTCCAGCGGGTATTGGTTTCTGAATGCGGTGGTATTGCATCAACCGCGGTTAGAAAATTGGTGTAGTTGACGCTGTTGAATGAGCTGTAGGAAGAGGTGCCGAAGTAGCCGAATACCATCGCATCGTTTAGACTGATGGAATCACTCAAGCCAGAGGGCCGCAGCTTAGTCAGACGAAAAAAACGGTGATCAACATCCTTAGCAATATCCCGCAGCACCTGCGCCGTCTCGTCGTTATAACCAACATCCGTAGTCAGTTCCTCTTTAGTGACAAATTTCCGATGGTGAACGGTTACCCTATCGAATATTGTCAGTTCTACGATCGACAACAAGAGCACAAGCCAGGTAGCTACACGCTGTTTGCTCAAAAATTGCCCTGACGCCAAGACCACACCGGTCGAGAGCAGAAAAATCGTGGCAGCATTTTGCAAACGGTTGGAGACATGAGTCTGCATTGACTGAGATGGGAGATAAAGAATTCCCAGCAGGACCAGTACTGTCGCTGCGAGCAGCCAAAGATTAAGCTGCCTGCCTGCCGAATAATCGGAGAGCACCACCATTGAGACAGTGATCAGTCCGATGATCGTAAACAATGAATATGTACGATAGTAATCTCCCTGGAACAGCCAGAAGAGATATCGAAACCATGGGAAAATGCTTGGTATTAGCGTTCCTGCGAGGAACAGCATGAGAATCGCAATTCGCCCTTTGGATGCGTGCAAGAACGCCTGCGGAAAACCCAAGAGACAGAATAGGCCGCAATAGGTAATAGGCGCTTCGAGGTAATTCTGGCAGCCGCCAAAGTTGTCGCCGACGCCCATCATGTCGTTGGCGAATGGTCTCAAGGCGACGGTCAAATAGTGAAGCGAAGGCGCCATGCCGAAGAGCGGCGCATGAAAGAGTGTCGCCGCTAAAGAGGTCGTGCCCGAACCGCGGGGGCTGTTTAGGATGGCATAAAGGTACGGAATAGTGACTATCGCACCCAAGCCGACTCCGAGGGTGGCAACGCCAGCAAAGACCAAACACTGACGCAGGACCAGGACTGTTCTATTTTTATATTCGAGCCAGAGTCTGATCGGCGAATAGATGAGGAGGAACAGAGCCCCGAGATAGAGGTGAAAAGGCGTGATCATTCCGATCAGCATCAAAGCGAAGGCAAGCAGGAGCCACCGGCCCTGGCGGATCACGTTTTCAACGCCTAACAGAATTGCGGCGAAACAGACAACTTCGTCGGCCAACGGATACCAGCAGCTTCCCATACACATGTAGGCTGAGAGAGAGAGCAGCAAGGCGCCGAGGAACGGTACGGGTGAACGCAACGAAAGTAGCTGAAGAAAACGAAAAAACAGGACTGCGGTCAGGGCGACCTTTCCCAGGTGTTGGAAAACCAGCCCGTACGCAATGAGCTGTTGGGGAAGCCAGCTCACTGGCTGCCAGATCAGGAATCCCGTCGCATAAGCAAGGTCCTGCCCCATGCCAACGTGGAAGGACCAGGAGGGAAAACCTTCGTTGCGGATGTAGCGCGAGAGTTGAACGAAGTCCGGGTAATAGCTGTTAATCGAATCGCTGCCGATGTCCTTGTACAAGAGGACCGCGCCATTGAATAGAAATTCCCAATAGACCAAAGCGCTAACGAACAAAACGCCAAACCCCGCGAGCAGCATGGACGACCGTGGGTTTTTGGCCCCAAAAAGGGTGAGCAGGCGACCCTCCTTTGCCAGATGCTTCACGCAGCCCTGGCCTTTTTGGCGGGGAAAAGTCGTCCGCTGCCGCGAATTCTTGCCCAGCGATACTCGAGCGCGGTGCGAATGCAGCCAAATCCATAGCGCACGCTCCTACGGAAATTAATCGACGAAGCCTCCGGCATGTAACGAGCAGGGCAAGTGACTTCTCCGATTGGAATCTCCAACCAGAGCACTTCAGCCAGGACTTCGTTATCGAAGACAAAGTCATCGGAATTCTTATCAAGCGGCAAAGCCTCCAGCACCTTGCGCGAAAAAGCGCGATAACCGGTGTGATATTCCGAAAGCTTTGCCCCAAGTAGAAGATTTTCGACCAGAGTAAGGATTCGATTGGCCACGTACTTCCAAATCGGCATACCACCGCGAAGTGCCCCATTTCCAAGAATTCGCGAGGCGAGCATGCAGGGATAAAGGCCGCTGGCTACGAGCGCTGCCATCGCCGGGACCAGTTTCGGTGTGTATTGATAATCTGGATGAATCATGATGACGATGTCGGCGCCGGCTTCAAGAGCGAGGCGATAGCATGTCTTCTGATTTCCGCCGTAACCGCGGTTCATCGGATGAACTTCCACTTGGGTTCGTTCCAATGTTCGTGCAATTGCGACCGTGTCGTCCTGGCTGGCGTCATCAACAAGGATGACTAAATCGACAACGCCTTGCGCCATTACCTCGTCATAGGTACGACGCAGTGTTCGCGCCGCATTGTATGCGGGCATTACGACAACAATTTTCTGACCGTTAAGCATTGGTTTTAGCGCGAGGTGGATTGAAAACGGCGATCTCGAAACGCCGATCCGGATTCATATAAGCTAATCTGTTCACGAATGGAATCGGCACGTGATGTGTTGCCCTCTACCAGCGCCAATTGCAAGGCCCGATGCGCTGTCTCAAGCGCTTCTGGAAACCGCCCTGCTTCTGCATAGGCGGCCCCGAGTGTGGCGGTTGCAATCGGGCTCTTACCGAGCGTCAGAGAATTAGCTCGTTCTGCTAATTCAACTGCTTTGCCGGCGTCGCGAGTGAGTGCATCCGGCCATGTCGCAAGAATCCACGCCATGTTGTTCAGCGCCTGCGTATCATTAGGATTTAGGTCGAGGGCTTTGCGATATTGTGTGACCGCATCGTTGCCGCGCCCCATTTCGAGGTATGTGTTGCCAAGATTGTAATGGGCGTCAGCGAATTTTGGTTCAATTTCAATGGCCTTTTCGAGGTGAGCCAGGGATTCATCTAATTGGCCCATTTCCAGGTAAAAAACGCCAAGATTAGAATGAACGTTGGTCTGCCGCGGCGCAATCTGCAGAGCCTTTTCAAAATGGATCATCGCTTCCCGTTTCTTTCCCAAAGTATGATAGGCCTCGCCCAAGTTTCCTTCTGCGACGGTATTGTCGGTCGTGCAGGCGAGGGCGTGAGACCAGAGCGTTTCACTGTCTTTCCAATATCCAGTTTGTTTGTGGGCAAAAAATAACAACGCGGCGAGGACGAGACTGCTGACGGTTGCGAGGATGATGCGCCGCTTTGGCCAGTCAAACAGGAGGTCCGTTCCGGCCCACGCAAGCGAGAGGTAAAGTCCGATCTGAGGCAGATAGGTGTATCGATCGGCTCGCGCCTGGTTCCCCACTTGCAGGATCCCAATAACGGGCACGAGCATTATGAGATACCAAAACCAACCAGTCACCAGATAACGGCGCTTTCGGAGAAGCAAGACACCGGTCGAAATTCCTGCCAGCAAGGCAATTGAAAGACCGGCTCGCGTTGGTCCCAGTCGGACCGCTTCCCACGGATAGAGGACGGCCAAGTTGGTTGGCCAAAGCATCTGACCGAGGTAATCAACGTAGGAAACGACGGCATTGCTTAGGCGTAGCGGCAGGGAAATCTTGGCAATCGGTTGCATCGATCCCTGTTGTGCAAACAGCGTGACTGCGCAGGAAGCCAACGAAAGAGTGAAGAGCGGCAATTTTTCCAACAGCAGACGCTTGAGAGAATGACCCTCGGACTTTCGAGGGACGCGCTGGAGCGGCCAGTAATCGAATAAGAGCAGTACGAAAGGCAGGGTTACCAGCATCGGTTTGCAGAGAAGTCCGACAACATAGAAAGCGACGACTAATCCATAGCGAAGGGGTGAAGGATTTCGCACGTAACGCACATACGCCCAGACGGTGAGGGTGAAGAAGATGGCACTAAGAATGTCTTTTCGTTCGGCTACCCAGGCAACCGACTCCACATGAAGCGGGTGAATGGCGAAGAGTGCGGCGACAAACGCGCTTCGCCAAAGAGCGCCCGTCATTTCGCGAACGACGAGGAAAAGTAAAATTGCGGCGGTGGTATGAAGCAGGATGTTGGTGAAATGGTGTCCGACGGGGTTCAATCCCCAGAGCTGGCAATCAAACATGTGAGAGATCCAGGTGAGTGGGTGCCAGTTAGACGAGTGGACGTGGGTGAACGCCCAGATGATTCCATTGATGGTTAGGCCGCCCGTGACCCGCGCATTTCTAACCACATACTCACCATCGTCGTAATTGATGAAATCGTGACGAAGTGTCTGGCCGAAGACGAACCAGGTAATCGCGGCCAGCCCAATGCAAATAATCGGAATGCGCCAGATGTTGACCCAGCCCATGGATGCAGATTCCCGCGCGCCAGTCGATATGGACGGCGTTCGCCCTGGAGTTGTTTTTTTTGACCTTTGGCTCATGCAGTCAGCGTAGGGTTGCCTGCAATGTGGAAAATTCAAACGGAAGCAGCTTCCGTCTGCTGTTGGGAAATCCGAACTCGCAAAGCCGTCATTATGTCGAATAATTCTCGCCGTGATAGAAGATCCCCGTGTCGTTGTTTCGGTGGCTTCGCCTTGGAAGACGCGGGACAGAATGGAAGCGGACGAGCGAAGAATCCTCGCGCCTTTCGCTCAAAAATCCGCTGACTCGCGGGGACGTGCTTACCCGGAAGCGCGCCATCTGTTCCGCACCGAGTTTCAAAGGGATCGTGCCCGCATCATCCACTCTCGCGCATTTCGTCGTCTTGAATACAAGACGCAGGTTTTTCTGAATGGAACAGGTGACCATCTTAGGACGCGGCTAACTCATTCCATCGAGGTAGCCTCCATCGGGCGCACTATCGCGCGAGCGCTATGTTTGAATGAGGATTTAGTCGAAGCTATAGCGTTGGCTCACGATCTCGGGCATTCACCCTTCGGACATTCCGGCGAAGAAATGCTGGCTGAATGTATGCGTGATCGAGGCGGCTTTGATCATAACCGGCAAAGTTTGCGGGTGGTCGAACTACTGGAATCGGCCTATCCAAGTTTTTCCGGTTTGAACCTGACGTTCGAAGTACGCGAGGGACTTCGGAAGCACTGTGAAGCGTACGATTTGCCGTCGAGTGGTGACAAGAAATATCGATACCCGTCTTTAGAGGCGCAGGTTGCCGATCTTGCCGATGAAATTACCTACTACAGCCATGACCTGGATGATGCTTTGGATTTCGAAATCCTAAGCTCCCAGCAATTGGAGGACAACCTGGTCTGGCGGGAGAGCCAAGCATCGGTTTTGGCGCGTTACGACGCTGTTCACGAGCCGGATCTACACAAGCTCATCATCCGCGAAATCATCGATAAAGAGGTCCGCGACGTCGTCACAGCCAGTTCTGCTGCGATTGCAGCGGCCGGGGTCGAAAATGCGGACGACGTGCGATGGCATTCCGTACGTCTGATCTCTTACAGTGAAGAATTGGGAGGGGCTAACGCGGAGTTGCGGCGCTTCCTCTATCGCAATGTTTATTACCATCCGCGTGTTGCCGAGGTGAATCGGCAAGCGTGCGAGACGCTGCGAACTGTTTTCGAAGCCTATGTTCAGGCACCAGATTTATTGGGCGACGCCGCTGTCCGACGGATCGAAACAGAGGGACTACATCGCACCATTTGCGATTATATTGCCGGAATGACTGACCGGTATCTCTTGGAGGAACATGCTCGGTTGATGGGGAAAAACGGAGGTTGAGCCTGGCCCGGCCGAACCTGGCGATGCTTAGTCCAGATTGCTCCCGGTTTCTTCGCTCATGTATTTGATCAGCAACCGGAGCCGCTGATTCAAAACGAGCTCCTCGAGTATTTGTTGTCGGCGGAGCGGGTCGTTAACGAACGTTGCAGCCATGAGGTCCGCAAGCACTTCGGTATTTCCGAGTTCGTAAAGATATCGGTCAACCTTCTCTGGGAGCTTCCGCCCGTTCTCCTTTAGTTTCGCATAAAGTTCGATGACTTTTGCGCTGAGGGCGTCCGTTTCGACGGACGGCGTGGTCTTCGATTCCAAGGCTTCAATTTGGGCAATCGGAAACGGAGAACTCTGATCAAAGCCAGAAAACCGGACCCGACAGATTCCCTGAAGAATGAGGTTTGAGGTGCCGTCGCTTCGGCCTACGCAAGCTCGGATCAAACCGACGCCGGCGATGTGGAAAAAATCATTCGTTGATTGCCATTCGGGGCGGTCATGTTTCAAGAGGGCAATGCAAAACATGCGGTGCTGGGTCAACGCGTGTTCTAACATTGTCCGATAACGGGATTCGAAAATGTAAAGTGGGACCAGAGCATGCGGAAAGAGCAGCGCGCTTGGTAACGGCATAACTGGTACTCGCTCTGGCAGGGTGAGACGCTCCATGGGGAACAAGATATCGCTAAGAATATTCGCTGTGGTAAATCGGCAAGCGCGAGTTGGAGTGATTTTCTTTTTTTAGGACGCGCCGAAGCTGAGAGATGGAAAGTTGGCCATCGACGCAGTTTTTCCCCAAATGGACGTAATTAAAAGTCGAGATCTTAGCGAAGTCTTCGCGGAACCGGTGCCCCAGCTTGCCGATTCCCATTATCGCGATTCGTTGCTTCCGGCGATGTCGCTCAAAAAAATCGCACAATCGGGCAAATTGCATTGGATTATCGGTGCGTGTCGCGATTTTTAGGATGTCCGGGTTCAATTTGCCAGCGGCGCGGGCCATTTTGTCCAGTTGCCTCGCACTGGGCGTGCCAGTGAGGTTATGAAGCGAAACAATTGTCCCAATGGATCGGCTGCGGGCCACTTTGAGGAGATTGGCAAAGGCGCGAGCTGAACGCAGTTCTACGTCGATAAATGCCGCGTACGGAAGGAATTGACGAAGCAAAGCCTCGCGTGCTTTCGGGTTCAGCCGGTTCACGCCGCCCTCGGAAGGGTGTCGCGCAGTGATGATGAGCGGCGCCTTAAGTCTTCCGAATTTTTTTTCCAGTATGGCGATCTCAGGGGCGAAAGCATCCAGCCGTAATTCAAAATAATCGGGCTGACTGCGCAGATTGGCTGGCGCGCTTCAAGTCCGCTGGGGAAAAAATCACGGCGACTGTTGCCGGACCTGGCCCTTTCATTTGGCACGAATCGGGTGGCGTTCGAGCATTCGTTCAAGATATTTTGCGATTAAATCGAACTCCAGATTTACGGGGCTACCGATCGAAATTGAGCCGAGATTTGTCTTGGCTTGGGTGTGGGGAATTATCCAGGTGGCGAAGCTCTTGTCCGCGTGCTCGGCAATTGTTAGGCTGACTCCATTTACCGCGATTGAACCTTTATACGCGACGTAGTGAGCGAACTCGGCGGGTAATTCGATTTCGAGTCGCCGGTCGGTCCCATTTAGCTCAATGGCCAAAATGTGAGCCGTGCAATCCACGTGCCCTTGGACGAAGTGTCCCCCGACCCGCCCGTTTGCCGCCAACGCCGCCTCAAGATTGAGGGGGCTGCCGCGTTGGACTGTTCGCAGATTGGTGCGGTCCAGCGTCTCCTGAAGGAGGTCAAAGACAATTTGGTCACCCTCTTTTTTTGCGACTGTCAGGCAACACCCATTTACAGCAACGCTGTCGCCAACGCACACCTTCGCGGAGAGGCTGGACGCTTGGATTCTAAGTTGGCCATTGCCGCTTTCGGGAAAATCCAGAGCGGATCCAACTTCCTCAATTAAGCCGGTGAACATGCGGTGATCTTGTTGTAGGGCGCTCCGAAATGATTAGCTGGGCTGCATTGGAATCGCAACCATCGGGGGCACGATTCCGTATCAAAGCGCACCCTTCGCCGAGTTCGGACCGACGAGCTGCCGTTTAGGCGTCGATTTGGTCCGAAATTGATCTTGCGACCCTAGGCAATGCATTGCATAAGGCGACATGCGCGCTTTTTTTCTCTTCTCCGTCGCGTTTCTGTGTTGTTGTCTTTTTGATCTGCCGGCGGCGGAAGTAGAATTAGGGTCGCCCAAGCCTGCGCGAACAGCCTCCGCTCCGACTGCTGCTCCTTCCACTGACGCAGCCGCTCCAACTGCTGCGCCCGGTGCAACCGCGACAATTCCTCGTTATCGGCCCGCGATGTTGGGCACGAGTCCGCTCTCGGTTATCAATCGGATCAATACCCGGGAGTTGATGCAGAAGGGTCAAAAGGATGCGTCGCTTATGTTCTGTTGTTCGGTCAAGAAAAACGGCGAGGTCAGTAGCCTTTGGATCTATCGCCAGACCCCCGATTCCACGGCATTGGCTGATGAGGTCGACAGATGCTTTGGCAACGCAATCCTAATCCCGGCAGTCTACAACCATGAAGTCGTCCACGTTTTGTTCTTCGGGACGGTGACATTCAAGGTGGTGAACGATAAACCGCGCCTCAGAATTTTTGCCAACCAAGAGGCATCAGAACTCGATAAGGAGTCGGACTTTGTCGGGCCCCAGCCATTTCTGGGGCGGGAATCCAAATTCGAAGGGTTGCACTATCCAAACGACATTCTAACCCAGTGGTTGTCGGGGATCGCTGAGATGGGAATGAAGATCGATGCCGACGGAAACCTGAAGGAATTGAAGTTAGTTGCGGAACATCCGCCTTTGGCTGGCTTTGGCCGGGCTGCGTCGGAGGACTTTAGGGTTGCCAGGTTTATCCCAGCCTTCCGCGACGGGAAACCGGTCGAATGCAGTATCACGTTGCCCGTGTATTACGAGCCATAGGCACGAATCTTGCAGAGGGGGCAGCGCAAAAAAATTGCGAAAATGTTCGCAAAACAGGCTTGACGCACCCAGTAAGACGACATCAGGTTGTCCCGTTCGTTCAAAAAAAATTGAAAAAAGTTGAAAAAAACCCTTGTCAGGCCCGGAAAACGCCGTTAATCCTGACCGCCAACCTAACCCAAACCTAGGAGAAACCAATGATAAGAAACGTACTAAACACGTTAGGATCGTTCCGCTCGACCGTTAAGGTCCTCGCGGGGCTTCCTATCCTCGCGGCGGCAAGCGCATTTGCGCAAGCGCCGGCAACCGAAGCTGCACCAGATGCATCAGTAAGGGAAGCAACTGCCGAACGAGTAATGGTCACGGGCAGCTGGATTCCGACTGCAGAAACGGAATCAGCTTTGCCAGTTACCGTCTACACAGCGGAAGTCCTGACGAAGCAAGGTGCTCAGCAACCGGTGGAAGGCATTCGTCAATTGCCTTCGTTTGTCGGAAACGCTGCGACGGAAAACGATTCAAACGGCGGTGACGGTACAGCCACGATTAACCTGCGTGGCGTTGGTTCCGAAAATACGCTGGTCCTCATCAACAATCGCCGCATGTTCAACCAGCTTGGCGTAAGCTCCGACATCAACCTGATTCCGGTCGGCGGTTTGGCGCGCACCGAAATTCTGAAAGACGGCGCTTCGGCCATTTATGGCTCTGATGCAGTCGCAGGCGTTGTGAACTTCGTCATGCTCAATGGCCCGGGTGAAAAACCATACGAAGGAGCTGAGCTCTATGCGTTGTATGGCAACACGACAGACACTGACGCCCACGTGCGCCAGGTGTATCTCCGCGGTGGTGTAACAGGTTTGGATGGCAAGGTTTCGATCGCGGCGGCTGGCGAATATTATTCGCGTGCTAACCTTTTCTCGCGCGATCGTGAGATTTCACGGACCGCTGACAACAGCAATAACCCACAGGGTAACGGATGGGGTGGCCCGAACAGCAACAGCCCGACCTACGCGGGCCGCATCGCAGTTCAGGCGGCAGCAACTGCCATTGGCTTCACCGCGACCGGTCAGCTGACCCTCGATGACCTCACGACCAGCCAGGTGACTCCGGGCGACTATCGTGCCTTCAATGCCACGCTTGACCCAAATAACTATAACTTCCGTGAGTTCACGCCTGCAATTCCAGCGATGGAAAAGGCGATGTATTACATCACTGGTCGTTACAAAGTGTTCGGCGACTCAATGCAGTTCTACGGCGACATGATGTATTCGAAGGTCAAGCAGGACAACGGTCTTGCTGGCGCTCCATTCTCCATCACCAGCACCACTGGTGCGACTCGCGGTTTGACTGAGTCGAGGGCTAATCCATTTAACCCAGCCGGCAACTTCCTGACTGCGGTCAGATATCGTCTCCAACAGGACTTGGGCAATCGCCGCTCATTCTTCGACAAAGACTTCTGGCGCTATACCGCTGGTGTTAACGGCGACTTCAACTTCAAAGACAACGGTTTCATCAGCCACCTCGGTTATGACTCCGGCTACGTCTACGAGCGCTTCGACGAACAGGAAATCGACAGCGGTGACGCTACCCGAAGCGGTATCATTGAGGGTATCGCCGGGACGCAAACCGCCAACCCTGGCGTGCGCTTCAACCCATTCATCGGACAGAACGCGCCATTGATCGGCACGGCTCCGACCTATAATAATGGCGTCCCAACCGGGCAGGTCGCACCCTATAACAACGTTGTGACCGCGCAAGCGGCCAGTTACGTCGGGCATAGCTTCTTCCTCGAACGCGCATGGTTAGTTGACGCTAAGACGAACATGCACCTGTTCCCGAATATCTGGAACGGTGGTTTGGATTGGTCGTTCGGTTACGAACACCGCGAGATCGACCAGAAGACCATTGCTGATCCAGTACAGCGCGCTGGCGACCAACTCGGCTTTAACGCTGGTGCGGACAACAAGTTCCGCCAGGAAGTCGACTCGTTCTTCACTGAACTCTACTTCCCGATCATCACATCAACGATGAACATTGGTTTCATTCGCTCGCTCGATATGACCTTCGCATGGCGGTATGAGCAGTTCGAGGACACCGATCTGATGCCAGTAGACCCGACCTTGCCAACGTCGGCCACATTCGACAATTCGAATGCGGATGAAGATTTCGGTGGCACGCCTCGCGTGACATTGCGCTATCAGCCAATTGCCGACATTACCCTCCGCGCAAGCTGGGGTCAGTCCTTCCGATCCCCGTTCCCGGGCGAACTCTTCCTGCCAATCGTCCAGGACTTCCCGGTTCTGTTTGATCCGCTGACTCAGCAGACCGGTCAACCTCCAGGAGGTGTGTTCCGTGGCGGTAACACGACGCTGACTCCCGAGAAGACCGATGCCTACACAGCAGGTATCGTCTGGACACCGAAGTTCCTGCCTGGCTTCACCATGACGTTGGACTGGTATCAACTGTTCACCACCGACCTCATCCTGAGCGGCAACGATTTCGCCCAGGTGTTGGTCACGAACAATGTTATCGCTCCTAACAATACGACCGCGGATTGCGGATGGTCCAAACACCCTGAACAACATCGGTATCATCCGTGATCCGAACGATAACAGTTTGTTCTGCGTTAACTCGCAAACCGGCAACGCTGGTAAGCGCAACGTTGAGGGCATCGACGCGACCGCCGTGTATGAAGTTCCGACCGAGTACGGTAAGTTCACGCTGTCGGGTGGCTACAACCACTTTTTCGTGTGGAAGGCCCAAGCCGGCGAAGGTCTGCCGTTTACAAGTTTCCTCGGGAACTACAACAACGGCACCCTCCCACTCGCTCCTGGTGCGATTCCTTGGAACAAGGGATTCGTCCGCGGCGAATGGCAGTGGCACAACTGGGACCTCATCGCTACGGGTAACTACGTTGGTGATTTCCGTGACGATCCGTCCTTCTTCGTCGACTTCGCTGGACAAGAGCGGGAAATTCCAAGCTACATCACTCTCGACATGCAGTTGAGCTACGAGTTCGTAAAGCCGGAAGCACCTGCTCCGACCTATGCGAAGGACTCCAAGGACAGCAAGAATCCTGTTGCAACGACCGTGGCGGATACGTCGTCGATCTGGCAGCGGATGCTCTGGGGTACCAAACTTACCGTTGGTTGCAACGACGTATTTGATCGTCAGCCACCTTCGGTTCTCGGTGCGTTCAACGACAACTACGATACGTCGCTCTACTCGATCCGGAATCGTTTCTGGTACGTGAGTCTGACAAAGAAGTTCTAAACTTAACGTAAGCTAATTCTCAGAGGGCGGATGGCCGAAATGCCATCCGCCCTTTTGTTTTGCGGACTTGTTTTCAGAGGTGGTTTGCACTATTCAAAAGGCCATGGCGACGCAAGCAGTGCCGCTAACCACAGCTCCGCGGGACGGTGAGCCCCCTTTAGCGCAGAAGGCTGCCAGGGCTAAGAAATCGTCCCCGTGGATACTGGATAAGTGGCGAGATCTATTGCTCTTCGTTGGGACACCGATTCTGCTGATCCCAATCTTTACTGCTGCTCAGACGCGTTGGAGCGGACAAGATATTTTCCTGTTTGTGGGGGCGTTTGGCGCAATGGGGCACCATCTGCCGGGGATGATTCGCGCCTACGGAGACAGGGCTTTGTTCGATCGGTTCAAAATCCGGTTTGTAGTTGCGCCAATCGTATTACTAGCGGTCTGCGTTTGGTCCTCGATCTACGATATTCAGGCGATTCAACTCGTAGCAATGGGCTGGGGCATCTGGCACGGCATGATGCAAACTTATGGTTTCTGTCGCATCTACGACGCCAAAGCATCGGCAAGGGCAACCGCTCGGGCGCGAATGGATTTTGTTCTCTGCTTTGCGTGGTTTGTTGGAGCAGTAATCCTTTCCCACGAGCGTTTTGGCAGTTGGCTAAATCTTTACCATGCCAGCGGCGGACCTGTGATCCCCGCGGCGTCGATCGAAGCCCTCCGTTCCGTCGTCATGGTAGGGCTTGGACTCGTAACACTGGCATTCCTATTGAGTCAGTTGCGTGATTGGCGAAAAGAGCGCACCGCGAGCCCTGTTAAGCTTGTCCTTTTAACCAGCAGCATAGCATTTTGGTGGTACTGCAATAACGGAGTTCAAAATCTTCTCGTCGGTATCTCGCTCTTCGAGGTTTTCCACGATGTTCAATATCTGTCCATTGTCTGGATTTATAATCGGGCACGAGTCGAACGCGATAACACCATTCAAGGATTCATGCGGTTTGTATTTCGGGGTAGCGGGGCGCTAATCGGGGTCTATGTTGGGTTGGTTCTTGCCTACGGAGCAATCGGCTTTACAACGTCGAGCATCACGATCGAGTCAATTCGACACGTGCTAATAGGAGTGGTGACGGCATCCGCCCTTCTGCATTTTTATTACGACGGATTCATTTGGAAGGTTCGTGAAAAGGAGACGCGATCGATGCTAGGAATTGAAGGGGCCGGCGCTTCTTTGGCTTCCCCCCGACGGTTGCCGACATGGACGGTTCACACTCTGCGGTGGGCTCTGCTGGTCGTTCCGTTTGGAGGTACTTTGTGCCGCACAACTTGTCGAAAAGGCGCAGCTCAGCGAAGCGAAGTCGCTGCACCAAGCGGGTCGGATCGAGGAGGCCATTAAACGGTACGAGGTTGCCATTAGCCGTAATCCGACTCTGGCGGAAGCGGAATTCTACCTGGGATTAGCTTGGAAAGACTTAGGAGATCTGGACCGGGCGACGGAGCATTATGAACGCGCTCTTTCCATCGATCCGAAAAATGCGAAATCGGAATCAAACCTGGCCGGCATCCTTGTTTCGAAGGGAATGCTGGATGAAGCCCGGAAGCGTTACGAGCATTGCCTGTCAGTCGATCCTCGCCTGCAAATCGCGCACAAGGAATTGGCGGATATTCTAGTTGGGAATGGTGAATACCAATTGGGGATTTCCCATTACGAAGAGGCCCTTCGTATTCAGCCCGATTTCAAAGAAGCTAAACAAAATTTGGACTTCGCACGCACGTTTGTTGGACGTTAACTCTCCCCGTCGCGACACCGCGTTGGCATTGCCGGGTGCTCCTGATTGGGGCTTCGTGGTATTCGCTCTGGGCGCCGCCACAATGGCTCTCGCAGGCCCTCTCTTAATGGCGCTTCGCGGGACTAGGGAAAACCGCCTCAGGACAGGGTTCAATCGTCAAACGCGCAGCCAAAGCAGCCAAAGACCGTCGACCTACTGCTAGCCCCGCTAGGTTCCTGAGCTTTGGGGGACGAAGATTGTGGTCGTTGGCCAGCCATCGCAAAAGTTGCTTCTACAGGCAAAAAAGCTGGCTGAAATAGTGGAATATGTGGCAGATTAAGCGAAATGACGGTCCGATAGGGCCATGATCGGAAGATTTTCATTGCGGGAAAACGCCCAAAATCCTATTGTTTTTTTTGCGAGTATAGAAATTATGAGAACGTTTACCTCCTCCCTCTTCAGAACATGCGGGTCTGCGACCCTAATTCTTTGTGCTGCGTCCGGCGCATTCGCATCAGATTTGGTTTTGCAAAAGATACCGCAAGTAGCGATAACGGAGCCTGCCGCCGGCAGCTCTCAATCCGGACTTGGCCCGCAGGCGACCTTTGCATTGGTTAATTACAATGTGGCGGGTGGCAAGGCATAAGGTGCGTCCTCTTTATGTGAGTTCCGCGACCGATCTCTCGGTTGCGAACAATATAGTCGATAATCAAGTTACTACCTCGTTCGGTTTCTCTGCCGGGGATAAGTCGCCGACCACAATTATTGATTTGGGCAAGCTTTGCACTCTGAAGCGCCTCGTGGCGACATATTCGGCTCAACCCGGAAGCATGGATTTTTACGTCATGAAATCCCTGCCAGCTAATGGACGGGAGGCTGCTGGGACGACTTTGCAGATCGACGCCAATTCCCTTGCAAGCTTGGAGCCGGTTGCATCTTCGGTTGACGATGGAACGCAAGGCACAGTTTCGGTGGAGATCGCGCCTACCGATGGCCGTTACGTGATGGTCCGATGGAACCGAGCCAGTCAGACTAATGGCGATTTTACGTTGGCTGAGGTTTCAGCATTCAATCCCGGTGGAAGCAACCTGTTTGCATCAAATGTGAATTTTGCGAATTCGCCTACGACTACGGAGCGATCCGAACGACGAGTTGCGACCGATTCGAAAGATGTTCCGGATGCCAAAGACATAGTCGACACCAAGGATATTCCGGAAGAGGGCCCAGCGATCCCTCCTCCCGGCCTCCCGTTGACACCAACGTTCTCCTTCATACCGCAGGTGCCTGTTCCATTTACGCCCCAGCCGCCCATGATTACTCCGTTTAGCCTGTAGGCGAGCGATTGTTTTACATTGGGTTTTTTGAAGCGGCTCAGGAGAACCCTCTTCTTTCTCGCGCAGGGCAAATCGCGGGCAACTCAGATCCGCTAAAAGTTATCGTGAATGATGTCGAATATCGCGGTGGTCATTATTGACCCATGCACATCTTCTGCGCCTGGCCCTGAAGCGAAGGCCACCATATCGTCAACGGTGTTCAATGCGGCTGGAGCATAGAACGCGACCGGCTCCTGTGGTTGTTCGGGTGGCGCAGGGGAAGGGGTGGGACGCGACTCTTGGGACGCTGCAAGTTTGGCCGTCCCATAATATCGCTCGCCGTTCGGTCCTGTAGCCCAGGAAAACCATGGGTCTCCGGCTGAATTCACGCCGAGGACGGCGATGCCGCGATCTTTTCGAAAAGGGTATCCACTTAAGGTCAACCCACCGGTGGCAACATCCCCACAGACGATGATAGTCGCTTTTCCGCCAGCATATTGTTGAGCAATGGCGACCGCGCGATCCAGTTCAACGGTTTCGATTAGGGTATGTTCCGCATGGTTGCGCTCTGCTGCCTTTCGCATCAGTGCCGCATCGACGACGAGGAAATAACCGGAACGGCTGAACTGAAGGAGCTCGATCGCACGGCGAACCATATCGGACAGACTTGGTTGTTCAGTGCGCGCTTCAATCTGGTCCGAATATGCAAGTTCTGACCTACCGAAAGCTCCAAAGACTTTTGGGCGTTGCCATGCAGGTATCGCCTCGAGTTCTGCTTTCGTCCGCACCAGATCGAAACCGCCCCTTCGAATCTCGAGGAGAAGATCATGATCATCCCGACGATGTCCTCCTTTGCTTACGGGGAGGAACTCGTCCGTCCCACCGCCGAGGACAAGATCCACAACCCCGCTATCGGTTAGCTGCCGGGCGATTGTTGATCGGTCGGCCTGATCAGTGGTGTGGGCATAAAAAGCAGCCGTGGTCGGATCTGTGATATTACCATTCGTAACCAAACCCGTTGCTCGACCCGCTCTGTGAGCGAGCTCGATTAGGTTCGGAAGTGAGCGGCCATTTGAGTCGCTGCCAACCAAGCGATTGTTTACCCGTACTCCTGTGGCCAGGGCAGTTGCCGCCGCAGCCTGATCTGGAGTTGCGAAATCGTCCGAGTAGTTCGTCAACAATGCTACGTAAGGCATCGAATCGAGCGCCAACGGCGTTTCTGCACCCCCGGCGAACACGCGAGTCGCAGCCAGGCGGCCTGGGGCTAATCCTTCGCCTATGAAAAGAATGACGCCAAACGGCTTCTGAACAACCCAATGCTTAAAATAAAAAACTCCGCCGATGCCAAACGCGATCAGGCAAAAGAATGCGAGCAATTGATTCCGCCATTTCACACTCCGATGTAGGAGGCCGTGATTTAGATTGTCAACGAAAGAACAGCTTGTGCGCGATTCGCATCATTGCGAAATTACGCGGCCGTGGCGAAACCAATCATTCTTATCATCCGCGACGGTTGGGGCATTAACCCAGGTGGACGAGAGAAGCGTGAAGAAAATGGCGACGCCAGTTTGCTCGCGCGGACGCCGTTTCATGATCGTCTCTATCGCGAATTCCCTTGGGGGCGGCTAAGTGCAAGCGGACTTGATGTTGGATTGCCGGAGGGCCAGATGGGGAATTCGGAAGTTGGCCATCTCAATCTTGGGGCGGGTAGGATCGTTTATCAAGATCTCACTCGAATTAACAAAGCGATCGCGGAAGGAGAACTCATTCGAAATCCGATCGCGTGTGAAGCGTTCGAGCGCGCACGTGGTCGTCGTCTACATTTTCTTGGATTGCTTTCGGATGGTGGCGTCCACAGTCATTATTCCCATCTGGTCGCATTGGCCAAGGCCGCTCGCGATGCTGGCGTAACGGATATTCTTGTCCATGCCTTCACGGATGGACGCGATACGTCTCCGACGGGAGGTGCGGGCTTTCTCGAAGCTTGCCAGGAGCAACTGTCACCATCGGGCGCGACGATCGCGACGGTTATAGGTCGTTATTTCGCGATGGATCGCGACCGGCGCTGGGATCGGACCAAAAAGGCCTGGGACGCAGTTGTCCTGGGCCGCGGAGAACTGTCCACGTTAACACCGCCGGCTGCCGTCCTTGCGCAGTATGAAAAGGGCATCACCGATGAATTTCTTCCTCCGCTGATCTTTTCGCATTCGAACGAACAGCGAGTTCGCGATGGCGATACTGTTTTCTTCTTCAACTTTCGCGCTGATCGAGCTCGCCAGCTCTCCCAAGCGTTTCTCCTGAAAGACTTCGACGGCTTCGACCGCGAGGTCTGGCCGCAAATCAATTACGTTACTCTTACGCAATACGACGCGACTTATTCATGTCCCTGCATCTTTGAACCGGAAGAATTGCGTCGAATCCTGGGTGAAGTCGTTAGTGAGGCGAATAAGACCCAACTGCGAATCGCCGAAACGGAGAAATATCCGCACGTAACCTATTTTTTTAATGGCGGGATCGAACGCGCTTATCCCGGTGAGGAACGCAAGATTGTTCCCTCTCCGAAAGTAGCGACCTACGATTTAAAACCAGAGATGAGCGCCTACGAAGTAACTCAGGAGGTACTTTCCCGGTTATCGCAGTTCGATCTTATCATCCTGAATTTTGCAAATCCCGATATGGTAGGGCACACCGGGGTTGTTCCAGCAGGGGTCAAAGCAGTCGAAACGATCGACGAATGCGTCGGACGAATCGTCCCGGAAGTGCTTGCTCTCGGCGGCGCGTGTTTGATTACGGCCGATCATGGTAACTGCGAAAAAATGCGAAATCCTGATGGATCGCCGAATACCGCGCACACGACGAATCTGGTCCATTTCATTTATGTGGCCAAGGATGCCGCGGAATTTCGAGTCGAAGACGGAATCCTCGCAGACGTTGCGCCGACAATTCTTTCTCTACTGGGGTTGCCCAAACCCCCTGAAATGACCGGGCATAACCTGGTGATCCAGAAAAACCAATAGTGCGTTAGACGAATTGTCCGTCGGTTTGGCGAATGCCACGAATTTCGTCGAAACCAATGCCTAGCTGGCGGTTAAACTGACGTGTTCCGGCAAGGGCAATGCGTTGTAGAAAACGCAGAGGTGCTTCCTCGATGTTATCCTGCCAGACTGGTCGCTTCGTTAGCACAAGCGGACCATTTGTCTCGATCAAAGCTCCCCATCCGGGCGGGACAATCGAATCGCTATATAGCGCTTCAGGCAGAACGAGAAAGAACAGATTGGCGCAACGGTACCGGACAAGGCACTCAAATTTCAGTCCATTATTGAGACGCGCCTGAAGAGCAGAAAATTCCCGAAGAACCCGGGCGTAATTTCGATGACCAATCTCGGAAAAGTTATGGGAGTCGTATTCGGGAAAAAGCGAATCGCCTGTCCGAAGTGTTGGATAATGAATTCGCAAATGTTTTTCGAGAACATCGCGACGACGGCTGACTGATTGAAGCCGTTCCCGCGTTGATTGGCTATTGCAGTTATCTCGGCGCAGATCAGCCAGAGCTTGTTTGCATTCAAAGATCGCGGTTACCGGACGTGCCCCTGGTCGATAGGCGGCGACATCCGCGCGGTAACGACAACGCGGCAAACTGACCTCCATCGCGCAGGCGGAATACCCATTCGCCTGGGCCCAAACAAAGGCGAGACGTTTTAGATGGACATGCGCTTCGGTTTCTCCTCCGCGACGGGCTACTGGCGCATCCATGCCGCGAGCTCCTTTGCCCAGTAGGTGACGATTAGGTCTGCGCCCGCGCGTTTTAGCGATGTCATGATCTCAAGGACGGCGCCTTTTTCATCAAAGAGACCTTTCTCGGCTCCCGCCTTCACCATGGCATACTCGCCGCTGACATGATAAACGGCGGTAGGTTTTCCGAAGCATTCGTGAACTCGCCACAGAATGTCCAGAAATGGAAGGGCCGGCTTCACCAGAACAATGTCTGCACCTTCTTCAATATCGAGCGACACCTCCCGCAATGCCTCTCGTGCGTTTGCGATATCCATTTGGTAGGAGAACCGATCGCCGAATCTTGGCGCATTTTCCGCCGCTTCACGGAACGGACCATAAAATACAGAAGCGAATTTTGCTGCATAACTCATGATACCGGTTCGAGTGAACCCGTTGGAATCGAGTGTCTTCCGAATAGCTCCGACTCGTCCGTCCATCATGTCACTAGGGGCAACCAAATCTGCGCCGGCTGCGGCGTGAGAAAGCGCCGTTCTCGCGAGCAAATCGACTGTTTCATCATTTAGAACGTGGAAATGATTGCCATCCGACTGAATTACGCCGCAATGGCTGTGGCTCGTATATTCGCAAAGGCAAACATCGGAGATGACAATGAGTTCTGGGCATCGCGTCTTGACGGCGCGGATTGCCTGCTGGACAACGCCGTCTTCAGCATACGCTCCGCTCGCCATCTCATCCTTTTCTTGTGGAATCCCAAAGAGAAGGATCGCTTTCAGCCCGAGGCTGTAAGCTCGCTCTGCTTCCTCGGCAATCTCAGCCAGGGGAAATTGAAATACGCCGGGCATGCTGCCAATCGGCTTTCGTTCGGTCACCCGTTCACTGATGAAAAGTGGCAGGATGAAATCATCAACGGTTAACCTCGTTTCCCGAACCAGATTCCGAAGGCCAGCTTTCTGCCGGAGGCGGCGTGGCCGGTGAATTAATTCCTTCACCGCCCGAGGCTACGCGCTCTCTTAGTGGGCCGCAAGCTTCACGCGCGTTCCCTTGGTCCGAGCCAACGGGCTTGACGCCGTTCCTTCTTCCGTATAGCGCCTGAAAGGAGCTCATGTGCGCCGCCAGAAGTCGGAAAATCGATTATTTGTTGGTCGATATCAGTAATTCCTATACGAAACTTGCCTTCGCCAGTAGGGCACGGATCGGATCGCCAGTTCGTTGCCTAACCAGCAAATTGTCCAGCAATTTTCTCCGTGGAATTCTTCGTCAACGAAAAGTAGGGGCACTCGTGGTTTCATCGGTTGTTCCGCGCAAGAACGCGCAGGTCCTGAGCGCGGCAGGATCTGTTCCCGTGCTTTTCCTGCACCACGGATTGGATCTCGGTGTCGGGGTTGAATATCCGGTTCCCAGCTCAATTGGAGCCGACAGACTGGCCAATGCGGCTGCCGTAGCGGAACTGTCGGGATATCCGGCAATCGTGGTCGACTTTGGAACTGCAGTCACCTTTGATGTCGTCTCTGCAGGTGGAGACTACATTGGAGGTGTCATAGCGCCGGGTCTGGAAGCGATGACCAATTTTCTCTACCAACGAACAGCGTTACTTCCGAAGCTCGATCTCCGTGAGCCAAGACATGCAATTGGAAGGACGACTCGTGAGGCAATGCTCTCTGGCGCTGTCTACGGGTATCGCGGTCTTGTCCACGAAATCTTACGTCGCATTAGTCGAGAGATGTCGAAGAAGAAACCACGAATCATCGCGACTGGCGGATATGCGGAGTTGATTGCACGAGAGCTTTCTGAAATCGATGCCGTCCATCCAAATCTTACGTTGGAAGGGTTACGGATTATTGGAAATCGCAACGCAAAACAGCCGCAGAAAAAGCGGCGAAAAACTTAAAGATCAGATCGTCCCATCACTCGGTTTTCGTGGGAAAGACGGCAAAATAGGCATTGCATTTTTGCTCGGGAAAGCTTCTATGCGATCTGGCATGAAGATTCGTAGCCTCGCGGCGATCGCGGTTCTGGCGCTCACTTCCTATGCGGCAACAAACGTCGCTCCAACAAAAGGAGAGTTGGAAGCGATGTACGATAAGGCGTTTCGCGAATTCAACGCGAACAACTATGTCGATGCGTTAAAAGAGCTCGACGCCATCGACGCTCGTCAGCCTGATTTGGCTGAGTCTCAAAATCTTCGTGGTGTGATTCTTATGCGACAGGCCCAGTACGACCAGGCCGAAGTCGCGCTGCAGAAGGCGCTCGCCGCCGATCCGAAGTTCTGGAATGCCCGATTCAATCTCGCCGAAATCCCATTCTTGCGGAAAGACTGGCCCGAAGCCCGAAAACGTTTCGATGCCTTACTCCAAGGCGATGCCAGTGAGTTGCAAGGGGAAGCGTCGCAACTGATCAAATACAAAATCCTTCTTACTTACCTACTCCAGGGCAACCAAAACATGGTCGATTCGATCCTGGCCAAATTGGAGTTGTCACCGGAAACCCCTGCGTCGAACTACTCGCATGTCGCCATTGCGTTCCAGAATAAGAAGGAGAAAGAGGCAAAGGACCTTCTGGCTACCGCGGAAAAAAATTACTCACCGCAGCTGAATAAACTCTTTGCCGAATCGCTTTACGAAGTTGGTTGGTTGCAAAAACAAGCGGGCCAAACGCGCGCAGCCCTTGAGCTCACTTCCGCAGCCGACCGGTCAGCGAAAACAAAGGCCAGTGCCGAGGAGAAATACGAACAGGCCGAAGAAGCCTTCCAGAAGTTGGACCTAACGGCCGCCAAGTCCTTGGTGGATGAAGCGGATGCAGCGAATCCTAATCAGGCCGCAACCATCAACTTGCGCGGTGAAATCCTGCTTGCGCAGAAGGATTTCGACGGTGCGGAAGCCTCATTTAAACGGGCTCTCAAACTGGAGCCGAAAATGACGCAGGCGCATTACAATCTCGCCCAAATTCCGTTTAAGAAAAAGGAGTACACCAAAGCGCGAGAACGATTTGAAATGCTTTTTAGTTCGTTGCCTTCGGGCGGTGACAAGAATCAGACGGCCCAGCTCGTTAAATTCAAAATGTTTCTAACCCTTCTCTTGGAAGGGAAGGACAGCCGAGCGCAGAAGATCATGGAGCAGTTCAAGTTCACCGGGGACACACCGGCCTTGTACTACGCTCAAGCCGCTTGGGAGTTCAAGCACGACAATAGCGTCAAAGGCAACCTCTGGATCGTATCCGCTCGTAAGATCTATTCTCCAGCTTTGAATCTCCTTTTTGCGGAGTCATTCTACGATCTCGGCTGGCTGCAACGACAACCAGCGCCGGCAGCGGCGACAACCGAAGTGGCGAAGAACGATGCGGCACCGGTCGAACAAGGTTCGACTCCAGCCGCTGCGAGCGCTCCCCAGCCGGCCGATACCGCTGCCAAGCAACCCGCTGATGCCGCGACTGCTCTCTCTCAAACATCTGTCGGAACGACTGATACAGGGGCAGAGGCCAAGAACCCAGCGGCAAACCCAGCGGATACCGGAACCATCGTGGCCAAGAATGATCAGGCTCACACCGTTCCTGCCGTTCCTGAAGCCTCCACCAAGACCGATGCACCGGCTACTAACGGGACAGCCCTTTCACAAGCGCCAGCGCTCGATTCCCAGCAGGCAACCTCTTCTACCGCGAAGGTCACCGACGTTGCCTCGCACGCTCAACCGCAGAATCCCGCTCAATCAGCAATCAAGCCGGTTAGTAAGTCACAGCCGCCAGTAGCCGTGACCAAATCGTCAACTGTTGCGACCACAACCCGGCAGTGGACCCGGCCAAGTTTCATTGAGTGGCTCGATCAAAAAACCAATTCTCATACCCTGGCAATCGTCGCGCTCCTATCGGCCGCATCGATCCTCGTGGGATGGGTTGTTGTGGCCGAAGTGCGGCGCCGAGCGCACGGTCCAGCTTATGGATCGCCCTCGCCTGCGCCGGCAATGACACCTCGGTTTGGTCCTGTTGATCCCCAAACGGCCGCTGCAAAACTGGCGGCACCCGTTCGGTTGATAGGCGGTCCGCCACAAATATCACTTCAACTGCGGGCCTCAGAGCCATCCGTCCGTCGTGCTGCCGTTCCGTTCGGAAAAGTAAGTCGTCCGTTTGGAATGGGTGGGAGCGTTCCGCCGCCAGGCAACGGTTTGGGAGCAGAACGGACAGCTTCTCGCGAACAAGATGACTTGCCGAAGTCAGAGCCGTTGCCTTTGGCGCGATCTAAATCGGCTGACGGGCCTGCGATAGTGGATGAAAGCGCGATCGTGAATGAGAACGCGATCGTAGATGAAAGCGCGATCGTAGATGAAAGCGCGATCGTAGATGAAAGCGTGATTGTAGATGACAGCGTGATTGCCAGCGAGAGCGCCATCATTGACGACACCGCAGTGACAAAAGAGTCGCCGTTGGTTCGCGAAACTCAGATCGCAAGCACGGCGGGAGTTTCTTCACTGGCATCGGCCCCTGAGTGGGATTTCACACCCGCAAAACCTCTCACTTCTCCAGCTGAGCAAGTCCACCATATCGAACCCAGTTGTTTCCACGTCCGCCGACCTTTCTGATTTATCGCAAATCGTCGAATCACCGATTTCTCAGCCGACCGAAATCGCAGTTTCCACTGGTACCATGGCCGAGTCAGCGACCGAACCAGAATCAATTGAGACGCCGATCGTAGAATCCCCGGTAATCGAGCCGACCTCATTGTTTGAGACGGTGGAGGAACCAATCACAATTCCGCCGGTGGAAGTGCCGGAATTCGAGGCGGCCCCCGTGATACGTGTTCCTGATTTGGAACCAACTCCAATCGAACCGATCGAACAGGGGCAACCTATTCCCTACCAAATCCCTGCATTTTTGGATGAATCGATCGCGGTAGAACCAACCGAAGTAAGGTTTGAGCCGCGCTTGAGTGAGCCGGAATTTGTCGAAGCAAATCTGGAGCCCGTCGAGTCCACGCTTGAATCACCCGAAATCGGAACTGAGCAAGAGGAAATCACGCCAGTTGAAGCGAAGTTTGAAGTTGCCCAGGCAGAGGCGGAAATTCCCGAAGCCAAGCTTGAAGAACCTGAATTCCAGCCAGAAGCGGCTGAAACCGCCGAGCTCAAATCTGTGGAGGCTGAGGACGCATCACTGGAAGCCAAGGCTGAGGAGCCTGCAATCGAGACTGAAGCGGCGGAAACTGAGCCCGAACCAATGGAGGCTGAGCTTGAACCAATGGAGGCTGAGCTTGAACCAATGGAGGCTAGCTTGAACCAGTGGAAGCCGAGCTTGAAATTGTCGAACCGGAGCCTCAACCGATCGAGGCCAACTTTGAACTTGCCGAGGCAGACAGCGAAGTTTCCGAAACCGAGCTTGACGTAGTCCCGACTGACGTTGAAGAAGTAGTCGACGTAAGCGAGCCAGTTCCTTTGAATGAGGAGCCTCCGTTCGCGCCACAAATAATTTCAACCGAGCCCCTAGTTCAGCCAACAATACCAGCTATCATGCCTCAAACGATACAACCAACACCCGTTCCGATTCGCACTGCTCCAATGACTGGGGCCACACCACAACCCGCCGGCGGCATGCAGACTGCCGTCCAGCTTACGTTCTCATTTGAGATTGCTTCGTTGCAGCTCACACCGAGTTTCAAAATGGGCGCCCTGCAGTTGAAGCCGACGTCCAAGGTTGTCACCATGCGACTTGCCCCGTCCCAGCAGCCACAGCCAGCAATGAATCTCCAAGTCACCTTCGAGGTTTCATCGATCCAACTGGCAGGGAACTCGATCGGAATTATCCGCCTTACGCCCTCTCAGCAGCAACGTCCAGGTGTAATCAATACGCCTGCATTTAACATCGCTGGATTACAGCTCCTATCCGGGGCCGATAGCGCGGTGCAACTCACGCCGTCCCAACAAGGACAGGCCTCCGTGCATGTAACCGGTCGCTTCCAAATATCGACCGTCGAATTTTCGCCATCATTCGAGATTGCCTCGATCGTCTTGAACATGACTTCGAAGAATGTGTCGGTTCAATTGCCTGGTGCGGGTCCGAGCGCAGTTGAAGGTGCGCCAATCTTCGAGATTACCAATGTTCAGCTTGCGGGAAATGGTGATATCGGAATGATGCAGCTCAACTCTCAAGGCGCCGGAGCTCCCAAACCGGCCCAGGGCTAGTTTTCGAGCGCCTGGAATTTATCGCTGCTGATGTAGCCACGGCCCTGCCTGCCACGGCAGGGCCTACTCGTCGGATAGTGTTTCGCGTTGCCTGGCAACCGCCAGGGACCTTCGTTGACAGCAGCGACTAGCGTTTAGCGAATCGGCCGCGGTTGAGTGAACGCAAAGCCGGCGGCAGAAATTCGCCGTTTCGACGAATCAGTTTGCCGTCGAAGTAAATCTCGCCGCCACCATAGTCGGGTCGCTGGATGTTAACTAAGTCCCAATGGACTTGGCTGCGATTCCCATTGTCGGCTTCCTCGTAGGCCTGGCCTGGGGTGAAATGGAAAGAGCCAGCAATCTTCTCATCAAAGAGGATGTCGCGCATGGGATGCAAAACGTACGGATTAAAGCCGAGCGAGAATTCTCCTATGTACCGAGCGCCCGAATCCGAATCTAAAATCTTGTTCAGCTTTTCGGTTTGATTACTGGTCGCTTTCACAACCTTTCCGTCTTTGAACTCCAGACGAATGTTATCGAAGCCGATGCCCTGATAGATTGTTGGCGCGTTGAACGAAACATAACCTTGAACGGAGTTCTTGACCGGACAGCTGAAGACCTCGCCATCTGGGATATTGCGATCACCACCGCAAATGACCGAACCAATTCCCTTGATACTGAAGCGCAATTCAGTGCCTGGGCCTTTGATTGCGACGCTGTCCGTCTTGTCCATCAGCGCTTTGAGCGCCTTCATTCCCGGCTGCAGTTTCCGGTAGTCGAGTGTGCAGACATCAAAGTAGAAATCCTCGAACGCCTCGGTGCTCATGCTGGCTTGTTGTGCCATCGACGGACTTGGCCAGCGGAGGACCACCCATTTTGTCTTTTTCACCCTCTGATCGGTTACGGGTCGCATCTTCTTCGCAACCAGCTTCATCTGTTCGGCTGGAACATCAGATAACTCGGTAATATTGCTGCTCCCTCGAATTGCGATGTAGGCGTCCATCTTTTTCATTCGCGTCAGTTCATGCGTAGACGCGAGGTTCAATTGCTTTTCGGTGGCATTCATCGCCAGTTCGCGACTGATCCGCGCCCGTTGAACCTGGGCAAACGGAATCGCCCCAACTTTTCGAGCAGCGCGGACAAGCGCGATTGTCATCTCGTCGGGAACATCAAACGTCTCAATCAGAACGTTTTCGTTCCGCTTCAAGCGGGTGGAATATTCCACTAAAACTTTTGCCAGTTTATCAAAGCGCGGGTCATGCATAGAGCCTAATCATTCCACCAGCGATGCCGGATGCAAACGGCCTAAAGAATCTTTCTATTTTTTTCGGAATAACTTGGCGGCATAGGCGCCGTCAAATCGATCTCGAAAGGGTAGGACGGTCCTTTCCTCAACGAGGTTCAGAAATGGGAATTCTCGTATGATCTGTTGGATCACATCTCCGTTTTCTTCGGGCTCGATGCTGCAGGTGCTATAAACCAGCACACCTTCGGCTCTGAGCATCGGAATTACAGCGCGCAAGATCCGCAGTTGTTCATTCTGCATCCGCAGAAAATCTTCCGGAGTGAGTCGCCACCGGAGATCCACGCGGCGACGCATGACACCGGTATTGCTGCAAGGTGCGTCGACGAGAATTCGATCGAACGAAGACGCCTCCTCGGATTCCAGAGCTGCCTGATCGCCAGTCCAATCATGGCAAATGACTCGAGCGATCCTTACCCCGAGACGTTCCAGATTTCCTTGCAACGTTACGATTCGGCTCTCGTCCCGGTCACAGGCTAGAATCAAGCCTTTATTTTCCATCAGTTGCGCCAGATATCCGGTCTTTCCACCTGGTGCAGCACACGCATCAAGGAGGTGTTCGCCAGGAGAGGGGGCGAGTAGCCTGCAAGCCATCGCAGTGCTGGGATCTTGAACGTAACATTCGCCCCGGGACAAGGCGGCATTTGGGACGGCAGCCAGTCTAACAAAATCATCACTGGAATCGGCTCAGCCAGGGGATGCTCCAATCGAAATTGCTCGATAGAAATCTTCAGTCGATTGATTCTGGCGTAGAGTGGGGCCGGCTCGTTATTCCACTCGCAGAGCGTCTCCACGTTCTCGCGACCGAAATTCTTCGCCCATCGGTCGATCAGGAACCGTGGGTGCGACCTTCTGATGCCCACGTCTTCCTTCTTTGCGGCTTGTAGGAGATCGTCTTTCTGGCGCAGCGCCTGACGTAACACCGCATTAACGAGCGAGCGGCCCGCCATTCCGGCCAACTTCACAGTCTCGTTACACCGCCGCGTGTTCTGGAATTCCGAGTAGAAAAAGTTGGCAAAGACCGAGACGCAACAAATCGCGGGTTAGAGCGTCTAGCGGCTTGGAACGGAGCCTGGCGATCCAGAAGTCGAGCAAGGTAATATTTCGAAGCACTCCATAAAACAGACTGGTTGCAAGAGCGCGGTCTGATCCAATCAGACTGCTGGATTCGAGCAATCGGTCGATGATGGCATTGGCGTGACCACGCCGCGTTCGCCATTCTTCGAGCGCCTCGAAGGCGAGTCGGCGAGCTGTAAAATGAGCCATATCCGTGGCCCGCTCGGGATCAGTTTGGGGTTACGCTGGCTCTGCCAATGGAATGATAATGAAAACCGAGTTGGCTCATCGTTTGAGGGTCGAAAAGGTTCCGACCATCAAAGACCATCGGCGTAGTCATTTTTTCCTTCACCTGTGCCAGATCAACGTTGGCGAACTCGCTCCATTCGGTCGCGATGACCAACGCTTCAGCGTTCTCGACCGTCTCGAGCGCCGACTGGGCGAACCTCGCGCCCTCGATCGCTTTCACTTCACGCGCCTTATCCATTCCTTTGGGATCGTAAACAATCACCTCAGCGCCTTCCTTTAACATGTCGCCTACCAGGTCAATCGCTACTGAAGAACGGATGTCATCGGTGTCTGGTTTGAACGTCAATCCCCAGACCGCGATCTTCTTGTCGCGCAAGACCCAGAGCGTATCCCGGATTGTTTTTAAGAATCTATTCTTTTGGCCGGAATTAATCCGCTGAACTTCCTTCAGCAGATCAAACGGCACACCGAGTTGGTCACTGATGGTGATGAATGCCGCCAAGTCTTTGGGAAAACAGGAGCCCCCATAGCCGATTCCAGCGTTGAGGAATGATCGACCGATACGACGATCCATTCCGATGCCATCCGCGACTTTCTCGACGTCTGCTCCGCTGGCCGCGCAAATGACCGACACGGCGTTGATGTAGGAGATCTTCAACGCCAGAAATGAATTGGCCGCGTGCTTGATTAATTCAGCGCTGTTTATGTCGGTCACGAGTATTGGTGCCATGAACGGTTCGTAGACCTTCTTCATCAGATCGATGGCCTGCTCGCTTTGGGCACCGATTACAATTCGATCCGGATTCATCAAATCAGCGACGGCACAGCCTTCCCTCAGGAACTCGGGGTTACTGACCACATCAAAATCGGCGCCATGCCGGTTGTAGCGCTTGATCGATTCGCGAACTTTTTCACCCGTCTTCACCGGGACTGTGCTCTTGTCGACGATGACACGATAACTGGTCAGAACGCCGGCAATCTCTCTGGCCACTTTCTCGATGAAGCTGAGGTCAACACTTCCATCGGGTTGTTGCGGTGTTGGAACGGCGATGAAAACAATCTGGGAGTTTTCTACACCATCCTTGATGCTGCCCGTGAAGCGAAGCCGCTTTGCTGACACATTCCGATGAATCACCTCTTCGAGACCGGGCTCGTAGATTGGAACTTTGCCGGCCTGTAGGGTCTCGATTTTTCGCGGATCGTTGTCGACGCAAATGACGTTGTGGCCGACGTCAGCAAAACAAGCCCCCGTAACCAGGCCTACGTAGCCGGAACCAATAATCGAAAGATCCATGATGAATGTTGAAATCGCGCTTCAGCGATAGCGGAGGAAGCAACAGCAAAGCCGGCAAATTGCAATCGAGATTCCTATTGCGTTTGATCCGCCCCAGCCGGATCGAAATTTAGGTCAAAACTGAGTTTTGGCAGCGCTTTCAGAGTAAAGGTGAGCAACACGCCGTATTCCTTTACCCCGCCATTATCCCGAATAATCGCCCCAACAGAAGCCACCCAGCTGGTCAGATCTCGATAGACAGAATAACGTTGTTGTTCCAGGACGCCGCTAGTGCCTTCGTATTGCTCCTGGATGCCCACACCCCAGTTATCGTTGATCCGATAGTACCCGCTCAGGACGTAAAGACTGCTGTTTTCGAAAAAGGGATTCTGATTCAGGTAGCGATGCGCAAAATTGATTTGAAGGTTCGCCACCGGTTGAATGCTCACATTGGTGTTCACTTCCGTGAACCCTTTTTCAAAAAATGGAACCTGAGAAGAGATTCCAAGGGATGCCCAGGGAACCGGGGTGAAGCTGAGCTTGTTAAACAAGTTTGAGTATTGCGTTTTGTCGAACGGGTTATCGAAATTCACATCGAGATATGTTTCGAGGTCCATCCAGTTAATGGTCGAATCATCTCGGCGCGTTTGCAGGCGGTTGCGAACACCAAGTCGCCAGACCGTCCAGCTATCGATCGAATCGATCGCAGTGAACTGCGGAAAATCGATCGGCAAGAGTTGCGTCGTAGGTTGGAAACGATCGAATTGCAATATCGACGCCGGATTCGAATTCGAACTCGAGACCCAGGAAAAATCGGTAAACGGCTGCACAATATGTCGCAACCCATCGAGCCCGAGTGATCGGTTCTGCGCCTCTTCCCATTCGCGTGAGATCTTGAACGAGGATTCAACTCCCGCATTCACTACCGCGCGAAATGTGCTGCCTCCCTTTTCCAAGGGCATTTGTAAAGTCGGATCCGGCAAAAGAAAATCCGGTATAAATGGGTTTTGGTCTGGCTCAGTCTGCGAAGTCGTCCACGCAGCAAGAGAAGTCTTACCAAGGTCACGGGTTTCGTCGTAGTAGGTTCCGCGAAAACCGACTCGTGGCACGATGGAGAGCCAGCCAAAGTAGGTGTTCGGATAGAGCAACTGATGGAAGGAATCTACCCGCAACGAGCATAGTTCTGAAAACCTGAGTCTTCGGCAAAGCTTCGGTGGAGGTCTGCAATTCCAGTTTCGCCCTCATAAAAAATCGGGCCTCCAAAGAGCGGCATCCGTTTTACATCAAGCACAACCTCGGGGAGGCGCTCCGTTTGTTCGAAAAAGGGATTCGCTTGGAATCGGGCAATCGCTGTAAGCGTGTAATTCGGGTTGGTCTTCGCGACGGCAACGACATTTTCCGGGTTTGGATCGATCTGAAATTCACCCGGATAGAAGTCCTGGAGGACGTAGGGATCGCTGATTTTGGTGATATTGGCGATACCGCGGATGGTATCGGTAAAATCGGTCTGGCTTTGCAGCGAAAACCGATAACGATCTTCCGGAACGCCGGTACGCACCTCGGAGGTTCGATTGATGTCAGGGCCGGCGTCCCGCAAGAAATAGGTCCTGATCCTGGCCCAGCTCTTCTTGTCCTTTCCGAAGCGAATGTCTGGTTCGAGACCGAGTGCCAAACCTCGACGCGATCTGTAATCCAGGCGGACTTGCAGCTTAATATCATCGGTGACTGGCATGCTGACCCGGGTCAGAAGGGATGGTCCCCAGGAGCTCAAGTAAGCCGGAGAAACCATGTAGCTAAAGGCCTCATCCAATGATTGGTAGAGATACGGCCACCAAAAGACGGGGACATCTTTGACATAGAAAGTTACGTTCTCAAAGATGACTCGGTCCTGCTCGTAAACCCGCAACTTCTTGGCTTGTAAATGGAAGTCAGGATTCGATGAGTCGTGAGTTGTGAAACTTCCTTTCGAAACAAGGAAAGCGCCTTCTGAAATCGAAGTGATGTCGTTGCCACCGACCAGGTATGGATCCTTTTCTGTTCGGACATCAACCGCCTGGACCTTCTTTGTGTCGATATTGTAAATTGCGCGTTCTCCGACGAACAAGGTTGTCGCCCGGTAAATACGGACGTTTCCTTCGGCAAGGATTTCGCGCGTCTTGGGGTTATAACGCACAGAATCGGCGTAGATATCGCTGTCACCGCTATGGATCGCGACATTGCCGTGGGCCGTGGCAACGCCATCCTGATAATTCGTGTTCCCCGTCGCAGTAATCTCGACAGGTTGCTTCTCTGTTGCCAGTTCGGCCTTTGCCAAGCTAGCCGCGCAAAACAAGCCTAAGACAGGCAGGAGCAACTCACGCATGGCCTCTGCCGAAGGTACCGGATTGCGAAAGGGTTGCAAACTGCAGGATTCACGCAAGGAAAGCAGATCAGACTGAGTGGATTGAAAATTGTTAAGACTCCTTTGCAAGCCGCAAACCAGCAGCCTGTTGGTTCAAACCGCACGCTGAAACAATGGCTTGCCTAAATAATGGTTCAACGTTGGCCGTTTTTTTCAAGGAGCAGATCGCGCCCGATGGCGCCGATTTGGTTAGGAGAGACTGCGCAGCGCATATCGTCTGCCAAATCGCGCTTGCGCCGATACTGTCGCCCAGCATGCTCTTGATCGCGAATACAGAAGCGTTCGGACAACTCCGCTGAATGGCAAAATCCTCGGCCCCATCCACGAAAGTTCCGTTAGCACTCGCAAACAGAAGATCCGTGTCACTCTGGCAAAGTTCGGTGAAGACGCTTGCGATCGCATGGCTCGCTTCGCTTTGTTTCCGGAAATTTGTCCCGGGAGCGATCTTCTCGATCTGAATGGAACCGATCCGACCAAGCACGACAGCTCCCGCGCCTTCGCTTGGGATCATTCCCAACGGGTTTTTCTGAAACGGCTCGATCGGGGGTGCCGACCGCAAGAGTCGCCATTTTCGATAGGCGTCGCACAATAGCCAATCCGCTTCCTCGGCAGCAACCACGAGGCAATGATCCAAGTCTCTGCGTTGCATTAGATCCTCAGCCAACTTCAGGGCTAGAACTCCAACCGCGCCATCTCCCACAACTGTGTAGGTGGCCCCAGTGATTCCAAGAATTGCTGCCAAATGACTGGCTGGCGCGTTGAAGACCGTTTCAGGAAACAACAACGGACTTGCTGCCTGAGCACCGGAATCAACGATCTCGTTGTAAAACCTTCTCGTGTAAATGACGCCACCGTTTGAAACAGCGAAAACCAACGCCGTGCGCGCGGCAGTCTCCTTGTCCAAGCTCAGTCGTGCATCTTCCAGTGCGGCCAGTCCTGCCCCGGCAGCGAAACGTGAGATTGCGCTCGACCGTCGTAAACGTGGGTGGGTTTTAATCTGGCTGGCTATCGTGGCAGGCACTTTGAAAACCGGGCAGGGAGGCCCAAGTTCGCTTGAGATCGATTCCGCCGCGGCACGCTCGTTATTCTGTAAACGCTGCCAAACGCTCGTTACGTCATTCCCAAGTGGCGTTACCCACCCCATGCCGGCGATTGCTAATTTCATCCCTCGAACGATCGAATAATTACCGAGGCGTTGGTCCCGCCGAATCCAAAGGAATTCGACAATGCGGTCCGCAATTTTTCGGGCGCGGCCTTGTTTGCGACAATGTTAAGGGGAAGCCCGGCATCGCCGTTACGAAAATTAATATTGGGCGGCAAGAGCTGATGCTGCAAGGCGAGGAGGGTAAAGATCGCTTCGATTGCGCCGGCTGCACCTAACGAATGTCCCATCATCCCTTTGGTCGAACTCACCGGCACCCCATCAAATAACTCGATGATCGCTTTGCCTTCCGCCGCGTCGTTAAAAGGCGTCGCCGTTCCATGGGCGTTCACATAGTCGATTTCTTTTGCCGTTATCCCGGCACTCTGCAATGCGGACTCCATCGCCTGTCGTGCCCCAATTCCACTTGGGTCCGGTTGCGTCAGATGATGGTTGTCGGTCGAAATGCCGTAACCAATGACTTCAGCAAGAATGTTTGCGCCACGCCCTTTTGCTACTTCCAGATTCTCGAGAAGGAGAATCGCTGCACCTTCTCCTAGCACCATGCCGCTACGATCACGATCGAATGGTCTGCATTTTTCCGGAGTGGATGCTTGAAGTGAATCGAAACCAACAAAGACAAGCTCGGAAAGGGCGTCGTATCCGCCGGCCAGCACACGCTGATACCGGCCCGATCGCACACAATCGAAAGCATGCCCAATTGCATTGGTGCCGGAGGCGCAGGCGTTCGCGATAATCTGGCAAGGCGCGGAGATTCCGAATGCTTCTTGTGCATCCATCGCGGCTTTTTGAGGGGTGTAGTTGGCGATCAACGATGGATTGCTTCGATTTGATTTCCGCGGTCCTTTTAAGTTTCGGTAATATTCTTCGCCAAAGGTCATTCCACCGCTGGTGGTTCCAAGCACGCTCAATTCGGGTTGAAATCCTCGTGACTGTTTGAGCGCTTCGGCGAGCGCGAGAATCAGCATTCGAGAGACACGGTGCAAGCGGTTTGGGCGCCTGATGCCCTGTCCGATGTCAGCCAGGCGTTCATCGGGAACTTGGCCGGCAATTTTGCATCGACAAAGATCTGTCGAAAAGCGTGTTATAGCTGAAATGCAGTCTCGGCCCGAACGCAGCGAGGCGCTGGTTTCCGCTTGCCCAATGCCAAGCGGGCTCACGACGCCTGCCGCCACCACCGCTACCCGGTTCTTTCCAAGCGAATTTGTTGAAGCAGTCTCAGCCATCTCAGCTACTCGACGGTTTCAATTCCATTTGCATTCACCGCCAAAAGCCTCTAGTTATCACGCCGGTAAGAAAACGGAAGCTCGGTGCGTTGGTAGATTGTCAGTTGAGTTTTTCAGTGGCGATTTGAAATCCGATAAGCGGGAACAGTGACCAGGCGGCGTTTTCCACGGTAAACTCAGATGGGAACTAAATTATACGTAGGAAACCTTTCGTTCAACACGACCGAAACTGATCTGCAGGATCTTTTTGCTCAGGCAGGACCCGTTCAGGAAGTCATGCTGATGCAGGATAAATTCACTGGGAAATCACGCGGTTTCGCTTTTGTCACGATGACAAACGAAGCCGACGCTCAGAAGGCGGTTTCGGAGTTCAATGGCAAGACTATTGAAGGTCGTCCGTTGACTGTAAACGAGGCGCGCCCACGTGAACCGCGTCCACCAGGAGGACCACGTGGTGGTGGTGGTTACGGTGGTGGCGGCGGTGGTTACGGCGGCGGCGGCGGTGGTGGGGTTATGGCGGTGGTGGCGGAGGCGGACGTCGCGAAGGCGGCGGCCAACGACGCGGCCGATAAGCCTGCCAACCACACTCCTGCAATCCCAATAATGGCCGGACTTGATTCCGGTTCTTGGATTCCTTTGAGGTTCGCTGATTTGTGCTCAGCGACGGGTGCCCCCGTTTTCACGAGACACAGTTCGTGAAGTTTACTCACAAGGTTTCGAAGCTGGCTCAGCCGCTGACGTACCGGCGCGCATGGAGACGGGTTGAACGCATTGTTCATCCGGTCCACGCTCGGCCCGTTATACGATGCCATCGACCAGACGAAACTCGCGAACCTTCGGGCGCGATATGCTTCGTCCAAGGAGCATTACGCCAAGTATGTCAGAGTCCGGCAGTGGTTGCGTTTGAACATTGTCCGGGCTCAGGATCTGAAGCTGCATCGTTCGGCTCCGAAATCTGTTCTCGATCTGGGCTGCGGTGGCGGCTTCTTCCTCTTTGTTGCCCGACAGCTTGGTCATGAAGGGTTAGGTCTCGACATCGATGAGTTCCCGCTCTTTGCCGAGCTGATTGACCTTTTTCAGGTCGAACGGAGGATCTGGACGATTCAGCCGTATCAGCCCCTCCCGGATCTTGGGCGCAACTTTGATCTGATTACCGCGTTCTCAATCGATTTTAACCGCGAAAGCAAGGCCGACTGGTGGTGGGGCCCGCCTGAATGGGCATTCTTGCTCGATGACCTCAATCGCCGATTGAACCCTGGTGGACGCATTTTCCTGGGACTAAATCCTCGACGCGACGGAATGTATTATACGGCCGAACTGCGCAAATTTTTTCTGGAGCGGGGTGCTTCCGTGGAACGGGAACGAATTACCTTTCCGCCAGCTGGAACTTGATAGCATCCTATCGGGATGCGCGATCTCGAGGACCTGCGAAAGGCGGAATCGGATGTCGCTGCGCACAGCGCTGGGTTCAGAAGGGAACTTGGGTTACGTGATCTTGTTCTAACCCAGATCCTTTTCATTATCGGGTTATCCTGGGTTGGGGCAGCGGCAAAACTGGGGCCATCACATGTCGTCTTCTGGCTACTAGCGATAGCGTTTTTCTATCTGCCATCGGCTGCGGTTGTGATTTATCTCAACGGGCTAATGCCGCTCGAAGGAGGCCTCTATCAATGGGCGAAGTTTGGATTCAACGAAGCCGCAGGTTTCATGGTGGCATGGAATCTTTGGCTCTATGTCATTACCAACACTTCCGAGATTGGTTTGCAACTAACGACATATATATCCTACGCAGTTGGTCCCACTGCGGCGTGGATTTCGTCTGAGAAATGGTTGATCGCACTAACTAGCGTGGTGGTTATCGGATTGCTCGTTCTGATCTCGACGATTGGGTTGGGAGTTGGAAAATGGCTTCACAATGCGGGAGGCATCATAATGCTGACCGTCTTTGGTTTTTTACTATTGCTGCCGCTCGTCCACCTCGCTCGTGGCACGATTCAGGAATACCATCCGTTGGCCACAACCCTGCCGGTCTTTTCTCTCTTCAGTTTGAATATTCTTGGGAAGCTCGGGTTCGGTGCACTCGGTGGATTCGAGTACGTCGCAATTTTGGCGGGAGAATGTCGTAGCCCGGTGCGCACGATTGGACGTTCCGTGATGATTGCGGCCCCACTTATTGCGATCATGTTCATCCTTGGAACCAGCTCAGTGCTCGCATTTCTTCATCCTGACCAGATTGATTTGATCGCGCCAATACCTCAGGTCCTCAGTCTTGGTTTCGGCAAGCTTGGTTTTGCATTCATGATTGTGCCGCTTGTCCTAATTTTGCTGGTCGTTCTCCGAATCGCGCAGGCCAGCGTCAATTTCACTGGGTTAACTCGCCTGCCGATGGTTGCCGGTTGGGATCACTTAATGCCTCGTTGGTTTACGAGATTGCACCCTCGCTACAAGACCCCAGTCAACTCGATCATCTTTGTTGGAGCTGTAACCGTAGTTCTCGGGCTGCTGAGCCTCGTCGGCGTCGCGACAACAGGAGTCCTTTCAATTATTATTTAATGCCGGGCGGAATATTCTACGCCCTTACCTACCTCGTAATGTTCGCGATTCCGTTGTTCGGATTGCGTGATCTCCAGCCAGCTCCCCCGTGGTGGTTGAAAGCCGCCGCCTTATCGGGCTTTCTCATGACGCTGTTGTACGTCACCCTTTCAATTTTCCCGATCATCGATGTGAAAAGCAATTTTTCGTTCACCGCAAAAGTCGCGGGCCTGATCATCACGACCAACCTTGTTGGCGCAGGCATCTTTGTTGTCGCCCGGTCGCGACGAAACCAGCGCCATGAAAGGGCTTGAAAAATGGGCAGGACTGGATTCGAACCAGTGAAGGCGTAAGCCAGCGGATTTACAGTCCGCCCCGTTTGGCCACTTCGGTACCTACCCGTTTGCGCGGAGGTTGATATAGGCTTGGCTGCCTCGAGTCGCAAGGGGTTTTGCCCTCGCCCAGTTATGCCCGAACCGCGGTTCCCGGAGCTTTTTCGAAAAATTGCGCGATCGATTCGACTACATAACGCTGCGCTTCCCGAGACAACTCTGGATACATCGGCAGTGCCAGCGTTTCATGTGCTGCCCGCTCGGTCTCCGGGAAATCGCCAATGGCGTAACCCAGATATTCAAAACACTTCTGTTCGTGCAGTCCCAGCGGGTAATAAATCGCGGTTCCGATTTCTTTGTTCGTTAGATGCTGTTGAAGCGCATCCCGTTCTTCTGTGCGGATAACATACTGATGATAGATGTGATGATTCGGCAGGCCCTGGTCTCGATATGGTTCCGCAGGCAGCACTATGCGATTTAACAAATCGCGACGTTTAAATTCATCATGATAGAAATCTGCTACTTCTCTTCGTGCTGCTGACCATTGGTCAAGAACCGGTAGTTTGACCGACAGAATAGCGGCTTGCATCTCGTCCAAACGGAAGTTGCCGCCCACGAAATGATGGTAATAGCGTGGCTCCATTCCGTGTTGCCGGCAGATACGGAGACGATTCGCCAGCGTTTCATCCCGGCAGACCACCATCCCGGCATCGCCTGCGGCACCCAGATTCTTGGATGGATAAAAGCTAAAGCAGCCAGCCGCTCCCATTGAGCCTGCCTTTGCCGTTCGGCCGCCAAATGAGTATTCCGCCCCGATTGCCTGGGCGGCATCCTCAATAACTTCAATTTGAAAATGATCCGCAATTTGCCGGATAGCGTTCATCTCACAGCAAAGCCCAAAGAGGTGCACTGGGAGGATTGCGCGGATGATTTCTCCACGCGCTGTGCAAAAGGCCGCACCCTCGCCACGACGACATGACCCGGTGAGGTAGTGCTCCAACGCGATGGGGGAGATGTTGTAGGTCTCCGGGTCAATGTCGATAAAGACCGGAGTCGCGCCAACCCGGGTAATGCAGCCCGCTGTCGCAAAAAACGAAAACGCCGTCGTTACCACGGCATCACCCGGGCCGATCTCCAGGGCCATTAGGAGCGCCAGGATTGCGTCCGTGCCGGAGGAAACGCCAATGGCATGTCCAGCCCCGCAATAATCACGAATGGCTTCCTCAAGCGCAGCCCCCTTGGGACCCAAAATGAAACGCTGGTTCAAAATGATCTCATCCAGCTCGCGTCGGATGGGTTCCGCCAAGCTCTGGTATTGCTGGCTTAGATCGAGTAGAGGCACACGCATCGTGGGAAGAATGGCAGTTTCGGAGGGTCGTTCAATCCGAACTTTAGGGCAGAATCGCGCTCGTTGACCGCAGCAAGAGAGTAAGTTACCGTGTCGGCCATGGCACTGCTCCGCGGCCTTTTTTGGTTAGTTTTGTTCGTTTTCTTTACCTTCTGTTTCGTTGTTCTCTTCGAATACGGCACCCACGATTTTGTGACTGGGTTTCAGAAGGAATTCGAAAAGGTCAAAACGTATGCCATGGAGGCTACTTCCAAGTCGGGAAATAAGGACAAAGATAAGCCGAAGAAGTAATCGGTCCTGAACAATTCGCAGACCAACGGCGAACACTAACGGTTTCTCGTTTTTATTCGACGAACTCGACCGTTTGGGCGTTTTTCAAATAACCGCGCTGGTGTGCAGTTTTTAAGAACTCGCGAACAGCTCGACGTCCTACTTCGCCGTAGTCCCGGGTAAACTCGTTCACGTACATCCCAATAAATTTTCCTGCCAATTCTGCGTTCATGTCCCGAGCGTAAGGCATGGAATGCTGGACTGCTGCGTCCCGGTGATTGAGACCGTAATCGATACTTTCTCGCATGATTGCGAGAAGATCGCGCTGCACAGGTGAGGGGATATCTTTGCGAAGGACATTTCCTCCAAGAGGAAGCGGTAAGCCGGTCTCAGTTTTCCACCATTCACCGAGGTCAATAACTTTGGTGAATCCCGCCCCGCTATAGGTCAATTGTCCCTCGTGAATGATTAATCCGGCAGCAACTTGTCCCGATCTGACTGCTTGAAAGATCTGATCGAACGGAATGACGATGTGATCGAAATCCCCGAGATACAGCTGCAACGCGAGGAATGCGCTCGTCATTCGCCCCGGCACTGCAATCGTCCTCTCTCGAAGCCATTGGCGAATTTCGTCTGGGTTGTCCGGGTTCAACCCTTCGGTATTGGTTGCCACTAACATCGGCCCGTAGCCGTCCCCCATACTTGCTCCGCAGGGGAGCAGGGAATAGCGATCCCTGACAAAGGCGAAAGCATGGATCGAGATCGCGGATATGTGAAGTTCGCCGCGCAGCGCTCGTTCGTTCAGTGTTTGAATATCTTCCAGTCGATGTTCAAAACGATAACCGCGCAGATCGATCTTGTTCTCCGCCATTGCATAAAACATGAACGCGTCATCAGGATCGGGCGAATGACCAAGTGTGAATACGGTTGAATCGGGTCGCATCGCCGCATGCTAATGGTGACGTGACGAGTTGGCAAAATTGTCGGTTGTTGTTTGCGTACCTAAGGTCGTTCCGATACCCTGCATGACCTATGGCAAAACCAGCTCTCGGAAAAGGTCTCAGCGCGCTGATTAGCTCGCGGCCTGCTCCAATCCGGATCGAGCCAGGACAAAGTGATCACGTTCAGCAAGCTAGTTTGTTCAGCATTGTTCCAAGTCCACTTCAGCCTCGCAAGGAGTTCACACGTGAGGCCCTAAGCCAACTCGTCGAATCAATCCGGCAACACGGAATCATTCAGCCGCTGGTAGTGCGCGAAGTTGATGGCCGCCATGAATTAATTGCGGGTGAGCGCCGGTGGCGAGCAGCACAGGAAGCTGGATTAACGGAACTCCCGATCATCATCCGGGTCGCGAGTGACCTGGAAGTGCTCGAGCTCTCTTTGATCGAGAATCTCCAGCGCGAAGATCTCAATCCAATTGAGGAAGCCGAGGCCTATGCCCGACTCGCCGGTGAGTTTGGAATGCGCCAGGAAGATATTGGCCAAAAAGTGGGCCGCAGCCGAGCCGCCGTTGCAAACTCGATGCGCCTACTTGATTTGCACGTTCAGATCAAAGCCTGGTTGACGCAGGGATTGCTTTCGGTGGGACACGCAAAAGCCCTGCTGGCATTGAAGCAACCCGAAGAGCAACTGCTCGTAGCCGAAATGGTGCTGCGACGCAGCGCTACCGTTCGGGCAACCGAAAGATTAGTGGCGCGCCAGCTCGGCGTCACGCGGCCCAGACGCCGACGAATTGCCGTTGTCGATACTACCTCAGCGATGATTACCGACCTGCAAAATCGGTTGCAGGAACGTCTCGGTACTCGAGTGACAATTCATCACGGCGACAAGCGAGGACGAATCGAGATCGAGTATTATGGTAACGATGATCTGCAACGTCTCCTCGAGAATATCGGATTGGGTGCAAGCGACACATAGGCCCTTTGGCCCACGCCACGTCGCCAGACTGATTTGTTATACCGTCGTCGTCGCCATTCTGCCCGGATGCGATCGAGGTCAAACCCAGTCGCACCGCGAAGAACTAAAAAAAATGTGGGAGGACTTCTCTGGCGAAAATGCGCTGGCCCACGTTCAAACGATGGTCGATTTCGGTCCGCGTCCTCCGGCAACTGAAGCAATCGAAAAAACCAGGGAATACCTGACCAGGCAACTCGAACTTTCTGGATGGAAAGTGACGCCCCAGAGTTTTTCCGACAACACCCCACGGGGGAAAGTTGATTTTGTTAACCTCGTAGCCAATTTCGGTTCGGATAATCAGCACCCAGTATTTCTCCTCTGTTCTCATTACGACACAAAGACCTTTGACGCGGTAACGTTCGTCGGTGCAAACGACGGCGGTTCAAGTACCGGACTGTTGCTTGAGCTGTCTCGTGTTCTGAGTTTGCAACCGGAATTGGCGCGAAAGATCACCATCGTTTTCTTCGATGGCGAAGAAGCCTATGAGAGTTTCACGGAGAAAGACGGGCTTTACGGCAGTCGGTACTTTGCGAAGAACCTGGTCGCGAACGGAACGGCGCAGCAGTACCGCGGAGGGATGCTGTTTGATATGGTCGGTGATCAGTCGCTTACGATCACGTTGCCTCCAGATTCACCGCCCGAGATCGCGCGCGATGTTTTCGCAGCAGCCGATGCTTTGAAGGTGCGCCAGCATTTTACCTATTTCCAGAGCGGTATTACCGATGATCATACGCCGTTAAATGCAATTGGTATTCCGACAATCGATTTGATCGACTTTGATTATCCTCCTTGGCACACACCGCAGGATACCATGGACAAACTTAGCCCCGAAAGCCTCCGGATCGTTGGCGCGGTAGCCTGCTATTACCTATCCAAATCTGCCTTGCTGCAATGAGTGCGCTTCGATCAAGCAAGCGAGAGAAAACTGGAGTGAGATAGCCATGGCCATTGCCAATCAAAGACGCGGCTTGATTGCCAGGCGTGTTACTGACATGCTCAACACTTCCAAGCTTGTCCGCGCCGACTGACCTTTTGGCTTGGCGGCGCTGGGTCACTATTTTTAGTGTTTATTGATAAAAAGCAGTCTAGTTATTAACAGATGGGCATGTCGATTCGCGCACGCAAGAATGTTGGAGTAATCGGGCTCGGGATCATCGGTCAGCGAGTGACCGACAATCTACGGGAACATGGGTTCCATGTTTTCGTCTGGAACAGAACACCGCGTCCGGTCCCGAATTTCGTTGGGTCTCCATCCGAGCTGGCCGAGATATGCAATTTCATTCAGATCTTTGTTTCGGACGACGAGGCGCTTCTTGAAATGGTTCAGCGTATTTCGCGCGATCTGGGACCTAATCACATTGTGATGGCCCACTGCACTGTTTCGCCGGACACGATGCGAGCCGCTGCTGAAATGGTTGGGCGTCGTGGTGCGCGACTTCTTGATGCACCGTTTACTGGGAGCAAAGGCGCAGCTGAAAAAGGACAGCTTGTTTATTACGTAGGCGGGGATCCTGATGCGCTTCAACAGGCACGCCCGATCCTTGAGGCAAGCAGCAAGGAAATTATCGAGATTGGCGCCGTCGGGGACGCAACCACGGTGAAGGTTGCAACAAACATGGTTACGGCTTCGACTGTTCAAGGTGCCGCCGAAGCTTTGGCCCTCATCGCGAAAGCCGGATTGCCCGCGGAGAAATTCGTCGAAGCGATGCGCAATAATGGGACCAACTCAACGACGCTTGATATGAAGCTACCGATGATGATTGAGGGCACTTTCGAACCTCATTTCTCGGTTAAGCACATGTTGAAAGACGTCGGAATTGCAACCCGTCTCGCTCGTCTACTAGGCTTACAGGTCGGCGCGACCGAAGCCGCACGCCAGGCCTTACTCGAGGAAATGCGTCATGATCGGGGTGATGATGATTATTCGTCCCTTTTTCGACAGTATTTCCCAGCGGGCGTTCCGCGCCCAAGCGACCCGGCATTCAACGGTCAGGAAGAACAACCTAACCTAAGTGGTTTGGAGGAAAAGAAAGTAGTCCAACATACCCCAGCCACCGAAGTTGAGCCGACCCCGATCATGGAAGTCGCTCCTCGTGGAATTACGCCATTGGTTGCGCAAATCTCCGAAACTGAACGGATTCCGGCGGATGCTCCTTTGACCGAGCCTAATGGCGAGGAATCTCTCTCGACGGAGACGTCGCCAATGGAAGAATCCGCGGCAGAAACCCCTTCGATTGCGCCGTCGCCAGTTACGGTCTCTGAAACGGAGTCGGCTCCGTCGTCAGGTAGCGAGGCGGAATCCGAATCTTCGGAAATGGTCCCGACCTCGACACCGAGTGAGACGCAGGCTGGTGGCTTGTGGGGCGGCTTCTGGCGCAGGCAGAACAACGATTGAGGCCACCGCAGTTTGTCCGCATGGCGCAGCCTTCTGATTCCCTTAGGGGCCCCTTCTTTGACCTCTCGCAGCGGGTAAAGCTTCGCGTCACGGGGAGGGACGCGTTCCGTTTTCTGAATGGCCAGATCAGCAATGATTTGCGCAAGGCCACGACGAGCAGCGCTATTCAAGCGGCTATCCTCAATGCAAAAGGAAAACTAAATGCAATGGTCTTCATCTCGACCGACGCCGACGCGTTTCTCCTCGATTCAGATCCGGAAGTTGCTGAAGAATTACCAGCGCGTCTTGACCGCTATATTGTTGCCGATGACGTGCAGATTGAGGACGTCAGCGACAGATTTACAATCTTTCATCTTCCGGAACAAAAGGATCCGCCGTTGCTTTCACCCGCAGGTAGGAACGTGCGAACCAATCGATTTGGGACTCAGGGTTGGGATCTTTGGTTTGAAAAATCAGAGCGGGACCATGTTTTTGCGCAGCTTGGCTCCCAGTTCGCCTTTTGCGATGACGATTTACGGAAACGAAACGTATCGAAGCTGGTATCCCACGCTGGGGACGTGAACTGACGGATCAAATCATTCCAATTGAAGCTAATCTTGAGTCGACCTCGATCGATTACGACAAAGGTTGTTACATTGGGCAGGAAGTGATTTCGCGGATGAAGACCTCCGGGCAGACTAACAAGCGATTGTGTGGTCTGATCTCCCTGTCCGGCACGCCACTCCAGGCGGAGATGCGCTTAACGACAGATGATGGTGAACCAAAGGAAGTTGGCTGGATTACCAGCGCAGCTCGCAGTCAAACCCGCGACCAGCAGATAGCACTAGGATATTTGAAGCGAGGATTTTACGCACCAGCGTCCCGGGTCCGAGCAATCGCTCCAGCTCAGGACCTGCCGGTTGAAGTCGCGACACTTCCATTTTCATAAGCAACATGGCGCGTCTCAGTCTCGCAAATATTCACGCAGCCAGCTCGAGCGAACGAGGTCTAGAAAAGATCACCGACGTATCACTTGAGATCGCTGATCGAGAATTTATAACCTTGGTTGGCCCACGTGGCAGTGGGGCCTCGAGCCTGATTCGGATCCTTGCCGGACTTGATCAACCGCATAGCGGCGAAATCCTGCTCGATCAACAAGGTTTGAATGAGCTTTCCCCGAAGGAGAGGGATGTCGCGCTGGTTCCGGCGAACTTCAAACCGTACCTCCGGGGATCTGTTCACGATAATCTTTTCTTTCCACTCAAGCTGCGAAACCGACCTAAACCGGAAATCATGAAGCGCATCGATGGTGCGGCTGAATTGGTTGGCATTAAGAACATCCTGGAACGCGAGGCAACATCGTTGTCTGCCGAAGAGTGTCAGCGTGTCGCCATTGCCCGAGCAATTGTCGTCCAGCCGAAGGTTCTATTATTTGATGATGCATTTTCAAATTTGGAATCTGAAACGCAATTTCAGCTGCGGGATGAACTGCGAAAATTGTACCAGCGCTTGCAGCTGACAACCATTTTTGGAACGCACGATCCAAAAGACGCGATCGCGATGGGGGGACGGCTGGTGGTGATGAGCGACGGTGCCATCGAGCAGTCGGGGGAAGCCGGGATCTTGTATGAAAGGCCGGCCAGCACATTTGTGGGCCAGTTTCTGGCTGGAATGAACCTGATTTCAGGCACCTTGAAGCAGGATCGCGATGCGTGGGTATTCACCGAGCAGGGCGAAGGGACCATCAAACTGAGGTGGCCAGTATCAAAGGGGCCGGGGGCCGGGTTTACGGGGGGGGCGACGGTCCTGGGGGTGCTGCCAGAGAACATTGAAATTGTGGATTCTAAGTCTGAGCACGAAAAATCGAACGATTCTTTTCCAGCAATTGTTGATCTTGCAGAACCTATGGGATCACAGTTAACACTTCGGCTGCAAACCGGTGCCCACGCCGTAGTTGCTATCTCTCGACTAACGAATGACTTGCCTGCCTCCGGCCGTCGAGCCCGATTCAAACTGAATCCCGAGAAGCTCTGTTTCTTTGACCCCGGGTCGCAGCGCCGAATTGATTAGGTCGTTAAGCTTTTTCCCTATCCACTTTAGATGAATTTTCTTGTTGTCTTTCTAAAACCTGTCTGCCTAACCTCAATTTGTCGTTAATGAATTAAAGAAAGGTCCCAAACTTTGAACCAGCAATTACTGTCCGAAATTGGTCGCACTCAGCGGCTGGAAATTCTTAACACACTTAAACGAACTAAAGGACTCTCCGTTAATGAGCTCGTCGGCCGAATGAAGATGAGCTACATGGGAATTAAGCAACACTGCCTTACCCTTGAAAGGGATGGGTATCTCGACACATGGCGCCGGCCTCAAAAGATGGGACGGCCAGAAATGGTTTACCGGCTGACCCGAAGGACGCACGATTTGTTCCCGTGCGACAGCAACGATTTCACTCTTGAAGTTTTGAGATCGATTAAGGAGGTCCATGGTCCAAATGGCCCAGACAAACTGTTATTCAACGTTTTCGAGCGAAAGACCGCGTCCCTAAAGGCAAAGGTGAAGGGTGACACTGTCGCTGATCGCGCAAGATGGCTGACGTCGCACCGGGAGAAGGAAGGTTTCATGTCAGAATTCGTGGCCGACGAGAAAGACGGTGGGCCACAGATTCTAGAATGCCATTCGCCGATCCTTAATTTGCTTGAACAATACCCGATCGTAGGTCGACTGGAACGTGATTTGGTGGCTGGAGTTCTTGGAACAGAAGTTCGGCGGGAGGAAACTCGTACCTCCGGTTTGTACGAGTGTGCATTTTATTTTTCCGTTTAGTTTAGACGGGGGAATCCTGGTTGGAATTCCGCTTTTACAGCGGATGAATCTCGGTTGATTGGTGCCGATGGAACGGGCTTTCCCGACAGCGGTTATCGAGAACCTACATCCACTCACGGATGGAGGGCGTTACCCCATCAAACGAGTCGTAGGCGACGATTTGGTGGTCGAAGCAGATATCTACAGGGATGGCCATGATATCGTCGCGGCAGCTCTAAAGTGGCGTTTGCTCGGTGAGAAACAATGGCACGAAACACCGATGACTCACATCGACAACGACCGTTGGCGCGGTGTCTGCACGGTTTATCAGAACGCTACCTACGAATATACGGTCGAAGGGTGGACCGATTTTTTTCGGGGCTGGCAACATGAGTTCACCCTAAAGTTTGACGGCGGAATTACTAACCTCCGAAGCGAAGCCCTTGAAGGCGCGGCCTTGCTCGCCGCCGCGAGCGAGCGCGCTGATAACGAAGCCGACGCAGCACGTCTTCGCGAATTGGCTGAGATCTTTCAATTTGCGGATAACGCTCAAATCAACGAAATCGCGCATTCGGGAGAACTGGAAGTTCTGATGGCAACGTATCCCGATCGGGCGAGCGCAACTCAATATGCTCCCGCGCCGCGTATCATCGTTGATCGGAAAGAAGCGCGAACCGCGGCATGGTATGAATTTTTTCCCCGGTCCGCAGAAGGCCACGGCGATCGAGGCTCAACCTTTCGCCAATGTCTGCCTCGGATCGAGGCCGCTAAGGCGATGGGGTTTGATGTAATTTATTTTCCACCGATTCATCCAATTGGTCGGACGAATCGAAAGGGCCGAAACAATTCGGTGACCTCGGAGCCGTGGGAGCCGGGTGTGCCCTATGCGATCGGCAATGAACTGGGTGGTCACAAGGCGGTCGATCCTTCTTTGGGAACGATGGAAGATTTCATTTGGCTGGAAAAAGAAATCCGCTCCCGTGGAATGGAGATCGCGCTCGATTTTGCGATCAATTGTTCTCCGGACCATCCGTATGTGAAAGAGCATCCGGAGTGGTTCTATAAGCGCCCAGACGGCACCATCAAGTACGCCGAGAATCCGCCGAAGAAATATGAGGATATCTATCCGCTCAATTTTCGTTGCGCCAATTGGCCCGAGCTGTGGCGAGAAATGCAAAGCATCATTTTATTCTGGGCGGTGCGGGGTGTTCGCATTTTCAGAGTGGACAATCCACACACGAAGCCGGTCGCATTCTGGGAATATCTGATCTCCGGAGTCCGCCAGCGTTTTCCTGATGTGATTTTTCTTTCGGAAGCGTTTACGCGACCGAAGATGATGAAGGTATTGGCCAAGGCCGGCTTTACTCAGAGCTATACCTATTTTACCTGGCGCCAGACCAAGCCCGAGCTGACCGATTATTTCAGCGAGCTTACGCAAACTGAGATGCGTGAGTACTTTCGCGGCAATCTCTTCACCAACACTCCCGATATCCTGCCATTCTTTTTGCAGGAAGGAGGTCGCCCCGCTTTCATGATTCGCGCGGTTCTAGCCGCGACTCTCTCGAGCGTTTACGGCATCTACAGCGGGTTCGAGCTTTGCGAAAATGCTGCCTTGCCCGGTCGCGAAGAATATCTCGATTCAGAGAAATACCAGTGGAAAGAACGGGATTGGGATGCGCCAGGGAACATCAAAGAGTTGATCACCCGCCTGAACAAAATTCGGAAAGAAAATCGTGCGCTCCATTTGTACGATAATCTTCGATTTTATCGAACTGAGAACGACTCAATTCTTTGCTATGGAAAGATGACTGCCGCACGCGACAACATTATTCTTGTGGTGGTAAATCTTGATCCGTATCGGGCGCACCATTCCAATGTCCATATTCCAGCGGAAGATTTTGGCGGTATCGAAGGTGATCATTATCAGGTCCACGATCTCCTGAATGACGCACGCTACATCTGGCGGGGGGCGGGAACTATGTTGAACTCGATCCGCAGGTCCAGCCGGCACATATCTTTCGTGTCCGGAGGTGGTTGGGCGAAGAGAAGTTTGTTTGAACGGCCGATGTTTTGAGGAGGTCTTTGCACCTTATGGTCCGACGGCTCCCACAAAATGGCGTCATTGCTGCTCCACCTAGCGGAAGCGAAGGTTGGCAATTTGCATCTGGTGACGCCGGTGCCTATCGTAGGAACACTCTCAGAATGAAAAATCCCTTCGCGTCGCTTGCAGGCGCCCTTCCTTTCCTAGCGCAAGCCCCAGCGCCAGTGGTCCCAGATTTGCCACAGCGACCAAATACGATCTTCGACACGATCTTTGCCGCCGGGCCGGTCATGATCCCGATGTTCGCGCTTTCGATCGTTTTCGTTATGCTCGTGATTACCTATTTACTGACTATCCGAAGGGGTTCGGTCGTTTCGAGCAACTACATGGCGACAGCCGACGCGCTTCTGAAAAAGCGGGATTACCTTGGCCTGCTCGCAGTCTCCAATCGTCATGGCGAAGCGATTGCTCGAGTCGTGCAAAAGATGCTCGATTTCACTACCAAGAACCCGAGCGCAGATTTTCAGCAGGTCCGTGAAATCGCCGAAACGGAAGGGACCCGTGTTGCGTCGAGTTTGAACAATCGCGTGATTTATCTGGCGGACATTGGAATGATCGCGCCGATGCTTGGTCTGCTCGGAACAGTCTTCGGGATCATCAAGTCATTTGGCGCTCTCGGATCTGATTTGGGGACTGCACGCTATGCGCTTCTCTCAAGCGGCGTTAGCATGGCTTTGGTCAATACCGCCGCTGGGTTGGCCATAGGTATTCCGGCCATGATTTTCTATGCCTTTTTCCGTGGCCGCGTGCAGAGAATTATTTCTGATTTGGAATCCGCCGTGACGCATGTTCTTGCTTTGCTTTCGTTGCAGTACAACAAACGGCCGGTCGAGCGCGCCCCAGTTTTGCTCGAAGATGAATTTTGAGTCAGCAGCCTACGTCAGAAGAGCTGACTGTGCTTTCTCGGTTTTTGTAATATGAATTTGCGACGACACGCAACTCCGCATCATCCTGGGATTCAATTAGCCCCATTGGTTGATGTGTTGCTTTTGTTGCTGATCTTTTTCCTGATGACTTGGAATGCGGCGCGCAACGAGAACGAGCTCGACGTGAAAGTGCCAAAGGCCTCTTCTGCCAAAGAGAAACCGGCTCCGATCGGGGATGTGGTTGTAAACGTCAAAGCTGACGGAAACGTTGTGGTGAATCGTCGCACACTCGGACCGGCTGAGCTTTCGGAGATGTTAAAGAATCTGGTACAGCTTTATCCCGACCAAGCTGTTGTGATTCGCGGTGATGAAACCGGAGCCTACAAGAACGTTGTGGGAGTCCTGAACATTTGCAGCGAGGCTGGCGTGACCAACGTCGCTTTCGCCACGGCGAAATGAAGGCCAAACGAGGCGTGATTTGCCTCGTCCAAGTGGGCTTGTTCCTCTTGGGCGTTTCCGGTGTATTTGCCCAACAACGGACGCGTGAAGTCCGTCGCGCGCAGCCAGTGAACGAGCCTCCGGTGGCAAAGGCGTTGCCGGTTGAAACTCCCACTCCAACTCCAGGGGAACGGCCGCATCGGATTGTTCCGCCCGCGACCAGCGAACAAAACTCGGCTGGCCAAACTTCGCCGAATACGGATGAACCACCCCCCGAGCCTTCATCTGGAGAAACGGAAGCACCGGACCGTCGCCAGCTCGATTATGCGAATGCTCTCTTTTCACGAAAACTCTACGATCTCGCAGTTCCCGAGTACGAGAAATACCTTGCTCAATATCCTGGTGTGGCTGCGCGGGTGAATGCCTACTTCTACCTCGGCCAATGTTATCGCGCTCTTAATCGAAACGGACCCGCTAGAACCAGTTTCCAAAGTGTGCTCGATAACTATTCCGACAGCGAGTATGCCGGTCCCGCCTCATACGGCATCGCTGAAATTTTGTTCACTCAAAAAGAGTACGCCGGAGCGCTTCCGCTCTTTCATCGAGCGGCCGGCAGATCAAAAGAATCGGGGCTCGCACTTTCAGCGCGCTACTTCGAGGCCCGTTGCCTTGAAAATTTGGAACGCAAAGATGAAGCGCTGACGGTTTACCAACAGGTGGCTGAGGCAAAGAATCCAAATCCATATCGCGACGATGCCCGTTTGGCAGCAGGAACGATCGCCCTCGCCCGGGGAAAAAAGGCGGACGCGCTTCGGAACTATGAAGCGCTCGCGAACGAAGCCCAAAAACCGGCGCTCAAGGCTGAAGCAACCGTTCGAGCCGGAATGGTTGCGGTGGAGTTGCAACAGACCGAGAAAGGAAAGCTCGATAAGACGATGGCCGAGAAGGCAACTAGTCTGCTTCAGAAGGGGCGCACATTACCGGAAGCAGGTCGGTGGCGAGCCGTGGCCGAAGTTGGATTGCTTCGATTGCAATATCAATCCGGTCAGTACGAAAAGGTGTTGCTCGAGTACAAGCGCGGCCAAGATCAAATTCCCGAGGAAGTCCGAGCCGAAATGATGCTGATCGTTGGCAACAGTCAACGCCAGCTTGGACACACCAAAGAAGCGGACGCTATCTACCAGCAGATAATCGTTAAGTATGCGGATCGCGAAGAGTCAAAGGATGCGCAGTATCAGCGGTTAATTAATTTCTATAATTCGAATGCGCCGTCTCTCCTGAGCGAGGTTGAGGCATTCCTCCAATCGAGTCCAACCCCGGAACGCGCCGATCAGGCGAAGTTGCTGAAGGCCGAATACTATTACAAAGAACAGAAATTTGCGGATGCGGCACCGCTCTACGCCGAGCTGCGTGCTTCCCATCTTTCGACCAAGCTTCGCGGGGAATCCGCTTATAAACTGGGGTGGTGTTATGTGCAGTTGAAAGACGCCCAGCAAGCCGCCGACGCATTTGGCTATTTCATTACTGGATTTCCCGATAATCCGCAGGTGCCAGCAGCTCTAACGCAGCGTGCCCTTGCCTATCAAGAGACAAAAGATTACGGGCCTGCCCTCGAGGATTTGAATACGTTGCTGGCCAAATTTCCCGGCGCAAAGGAGCGTGAAGCGGCGCTTCAGCAAAAAGCGCTCCTCCTTGGTCAGAAGGAAAATTCTAAAGGGATGGCGGACGCCTTCCGACAATTACTCAAGGAATTTCCGAAGAGTACCTGTCGCGGCGCAAGCCAATTACTACATCGGGAAAGCGGCGTTCGATGTGAAGGATTACAAAGGAGCGGTGGCTCCACTCGATGCGGCGCGTCAGTTGAACAAGGAACAGTATTATAATCTGGCGACGCTCCGAATTCTATCGAGTTATTTTTATCTGAAAGATCGCCCCTCTCTCTCAAAAGAAGTAAACGGATTCGTTGAGGCAAACCCAACCGCGCGAATCCCGACTGAGATTCTGGAGTGGCTCGGAGTCGAGTATTACAACGAAAAGAATTACGCAATGGCTGAGAAGTACTTCAGCCTTCTCGGCCAAAGCGAAACACTCGGCAGCGTTAAACCAGATTTCTGGTTTTATCTCGCTGATAGTGAAACGAAGCTTAAAAAATTCCCTGAGGCTGAGAAAGCCTATGAAAAATATCTCCAGGTCGCGACCGATCCCGCTGCCAAGGCAAAGACGTTGCTCGCGCTTGGTGCAGCCAAAATCGCCGCTCACAAACCGGATGATGCCCAAAAAATCGCGGAGGAAATAATGAGTCTTCAGCCGGAAGGGCGAGTAAATGCCGAAGCACGATTGCTCGCTGGTGATGTCCAGATCGAGCGCCAACGTTTCGATGAGGCAGGAAAAGCGTTCATGGGTGTTGCCTTGCTCTATGAGGATCCAGCCATTACGCCGCGCGCTTTGCAAAAGGCGGTCGTAGCGTACGAAAGAGCGGGAAAGAAGGAAGAAGCGGATCGTGCCGCGAAACAGCTCCGGGAAAAATATCCTGATTTCGCCGGCGGATAAGCCTGCAAAATCACGATCGACCGATTGTCAGTGCCTCAAGTGGAAGTGGAGCCAGAAATTTAGTGGCATCATCGATCTGAAGGACCGGATCGGCCTGGTGCGCCGCCAGAAAACTCGCATCGGGCGTGGAAGCAATCCCGGCTTTAGCCGTAATTTCTGCTGCCGCCAATAACGCAACGACGCGTAACATTTTTTCTCTCAACCTTTTTTGATCGGTAAATTGGATGGTCGAAACCCCGGGACCGGTTGATTCGAGAAATGGAGCAAGTGTTCCGGCAAAATGAAGAAGAATTGCCTGTAACCGTTCTTCTTGAACAACAGTTCTTGTTTTCACAATCAACTGAAGACAACGCGCCAAACCTTGGCTGGGAGTCATTCCACGTTGCACACCGTTCTCTTCAGCGGCCGGGGTGAGCTGAATAATCACGGCTTTTTTTTCCTGATCATCGATTAATCCCACCGGTTTGCCGATTAGCTCTGGTTGATGCCGGAGGACAGCTTGCAGATAAAAGTTCGGCAAATAAATCGTGCCAAACATTATCCAGCCTCCGCCAACAGTTGTCTTCCTTTCTGGATCCGTTTCACCCGGATCCGTAACCGACTGGTGAGCTTTGTTTCCTCCAAATCAGCAAGGTTCCATTGGTTGTCGAGCGAGAGTTTGACTTGGGCACTGCTAATGATGCTTTCGCGATTCAGGACAAGAAACGCGGTGGGAACCATTTCTACTAGCCGCTGTAATCGGTACCAATTTGTCTGCGGAATTTTGCGGAGCTCGGTTGAAAGATTCAGGACGAGATCGAGAACAATGAGCGGAAAATTTCCATCGCGTAACAGCAGATCCGCAGCTTTGATCGCATCGAATGCGTGTTTGCAGCGCACCCAGAGCAGATGATGTAATTCTCCGTTACCAACCGATCCGGGATCAAATGAATCCCGGCCATCAACCAGTGCGAGAAAATATTTCTCTCGATGCGCTCTTTGCAGTAAGGCGCAAATAAGAACAGCGCTCCCAGCACTCAGGTTGGAACTCGCTAACTCTGTGATCCCGCTTTTGGGTAATCCTCCGCCGAGAAGGCCATCAATTGCAGGAAGACCGCTCGGTAATCTTAGATTAGGGGGAGGGGGCGGAGGTGATTGGAACCGTTCGGCCAATAATTTACGGAGATCGACAATCGATCCGGCAATCGGCGGATTCTCTCCCTTACTGACAATGGCCATGCCAACAGATTGGCATAAAGCAGGGATATGTTCAATAGAACATGATCCGGGAAGTTAACCCCGCTTCCGCCGCGGCGATGTCACCTGCCTTCGCACCAACGATACCATTACCCCCTGAATACGAAGCTCCCGTGCCGGCACCAAGTCCGGATAAAGCGGATTCTCCGCCTTCAAATACGGACGGCCATGTTCAACCACGTATCTTTTCAACGTGGTTTCCCCATCGATCAATGCCGCCACTATATCGCGGTTATTGACCTCTTTGCGATCCTCCAGAATCACAATGTCTCCGTCCAAAATATGGGCCCCGATCATTGAATCTCCCCGGACACGCAGCGCAAATGTCCGGCTGTTCTTTGATGCATTAGCTGATCGCGTATCGAGTGAAATGTGCCCTTCCACGGTTTGTTCGGTCAGCGTCGCCATTCCCGCCGGGATTTGGCCGTAGATTGGGATATCTGTGATCCGGACCTTTTGAATCGGGGTAATCAATGCCCGAGCTTTTCGAGCGTGTCTGTCGAGAAACCCTTTCCGCTGAAGAGCGTCAAGGTATTGCATGACTGAAGTTTGGCTGGCAAAACGGAAGTGCCGTTGGATCTCGCGGGTACTGGGGGTGATTCCTTTCTCGCGCTGCTCGGATTGGATAAAATCCAGGATCCCACGCTGTCGTTGTGTCAGCACGATTCACCATGCGTATTAAGTCAATGAAAGCAAGTTCAAATGAACATTGATAACCTGTTACGCTGGAGAGACAAATCTCTGCTTTAGTGACGTTTAATCAGAGACGTTGTCGATTGATGAGAATTTCGGATCCAATTGCGGTGGTTGCTGCATCAAATCGAAGGAAGATTTACGCTCTCGCGCCGATTACCTAAGGAGGTTCACTTATGATGACTGATATTCGTTTTGCCTTTCGCCAATTGCTCAAAGCTCCAGGGTTTACCCTGCTTGCTGTTCTCACGCTGACGCTCGGGATTGGCCTGAATACCGCCATCTTTAGCCTGATCAATGACCTTTTCCTACGCGGTTTGCCATTCCACCAGTCGAATCGCCTTGTGCATATCTTTGCCAAACCGCACGACCGCGATGCCGGGGATTTTCCTTTGTCAGCTCCGCGGTTCCTTCACCTTCGAGAAGGACAAACCCTTTTCGACGGGTTCGCAGCTGAGAACGGAACCGGCGTGACATTAACCGGACTCGGAGATCCAGTGCAGATCGCCGCATTCAAAACGACGGCCAATTACTTCGACGTGATCGGGGTTCAGCCGATTCGGGGACGCACTTTCTTGCCTGAGGAAGAAGAAGGCGCGGATGTCGCCTTGGTCAGTGAAAACTTCTGGCGGAAACGGATGGATGGGGATCCGAATGTACTCGGGCGCAGTATCACGCTCGATGGTGTGGCGCACACCATCGTCGGCGTCCTACCGAACATGCCTGCAGCCTGGGTCGGTCCCAATGGCAATGAAGTTTGGACGACAAAGCCGTTCGTGATCCCCGGGTTTTCTCACGAACGCATGATGCGCGGGACAGGTTTCCTCCGAGTAATTGGACGATTAAAACCGGGTCAAACCTTCGATCAGATCCGGACGGCCTTGCCCTCGTTGGATCAGAGTTATCGGACGCAGTATCCGGAGAAGATCGACGCGCAGTTTCCAACCATAATCAAGAGTCTGTCGGAAGATGTAACAGGAGAGCTAAGGCCGGCTTTCGTGACTTTACTTGCCGCAGTTGCGTTTGTGTTGTTGATCGCGTGCAGCAACGTCGCGAATCTGTTGTTGGTTCGTTTTAGTGGACGCCGACGCGAGATCGCGTTGCGAATGGCGCTTGGCGCTTCTCGTGGAAGTATTCTTCGGCTCTTTGTCTTCGAAAGTCTGCTGGTTAGCGTTTTGGCGGGCGTATTAGGCGCAGCGGTCGCGTGGCAACTGGTTCCGTTAGTGCCGAAGCTTGCGATGAACTTCCTGCCGCTCGAACAGGATTATCACGTGACGCTTTCTCTCCCTCTGCTTGGATTCACAATTGGACTGTCACTCCTTACCGGTCTCGCGATGGGAGTTTATCCGGCGTGGCAAAGTTCTCGAGCGGATTTGGTTGACGGCCTGAAGGAAGGCGGTCGCGGCAGTAGCGGCAGTGTGCGCCAACAGCGTTTTCGAAAAGCATTGGTCGGTGTGCAGGTTGCCCTTTCAGTAACTCTTCTGGCCGGAGCGTCTCTGTTGATTGCGAGTTTTGTTAGGTTAAGTGGGCAGGATCTCGGGTTCCGTCCCGAGAACCTTTGGGTCGGCTTTGTTACGCTACCTCAGGCGCAATATCCAGACATGTCGGCGCGAACCCGATTCGGCGAACAAGTCGCGAGTGCATTGCGGACGGTTCCCGGTTTTGAAGACATCGCTGTGAGCGGTGATTTCCCGCTCGTCGGCGGAAATTCCCAAACCCTTTACACAAGACCAGAAGGCAACGTTCTTCCTGTTCCGCAGCGATCTGGCGCTCCGTCACACGATGTCGCGCCCGGATATTTCAGGACGTGGGGCATCCCAATCCTGGCCGGTCGCGACTTCGATGAGCATGATGTCGCGGACAAGCAAAACGTAGTGCTGATCAGTCAGGCGGGTGCGAAAAAGGTTTTCCCCAATGAAAATCCGATCGGCAAAACATTGCTGGTTACGAGCGGCAGTGTCCCAGTCGAAATCATTGGCATCGTGGGGGACGTTCGGTCAGATCGGATTGCTCGTCCGAACGACATGGAATTTTATCGGCCGCTAGCGCAGGAGAATTTTCCGTTCGTAACCATCACCGTCCGGAGCAAGTTTAAACCTGAAGCGGTAACGAAGCAGGTCCAGACCGGCTTGCGCGGAATCGATCCAACCCTTGCAATTGCCCAACCGCAGGGCATGGACGCCGTTGTCGCGCGAGCTTTGGGTCAAGCGAAGTTGATGATGACGTTGCTTGGGACTTTTGCCGCCGTCGCTTTATTGCTGGCGACGGTTGGAATCTATGGTGCTGTTGCCTATACCGTCGAACAACGGACCGGCGAGATCGGTGTGCGCATGGCCCTTGGGGCACAAACGATGGATGTGTTGCGCCTCGTTTTAACGCAGGGAATGAAACCGGTGATCTTCGGATTGATCATTGGATTGGCGGCGGCGATGGCGTTAGGCCGATTGCTCACGTCACAACTTTATCAGACGTCGGCGTTTAATCCGTTACTGCTTGGGAGTACGATTGCAATTCTCGCTTTCGCTGCAGTGTGCGCCTGTCTCTTTCCCGCGCGCCGGGCGACATTGGTTAATCCAGTGGAAGCATTGCGATCGGAATAACTCGGAATTCGGTTACCGCTTTGCTGAAGCCCGTGAAACGGCTCGGAATAGAGGAGCAGGCGTAATCCGGGCAAGGAGCATGGCGAGCTTCATGAAGAACCCTGGAATAATGAGAGGTTTATCATTTTCGACGGCATCAAGTGCGGATCGTACGACCTTCTCGACCGGCACATGAAGAAAGGTCGGAGCTTTCTTTTGGCGCGAGGTCGGACTGCGGCGGGCTACTTCAGAAAATTCGGTATCGACCGGTCCTGGACAGAGAGCAGTGACCGTTACACCGGTTCCGCGTAACTCGCTCCGGATTCCCTCGGAAAAACTGGTGACGTACGCTTTGGTCGCCGCATAGACGGCGAATCCTCCCAGTGGAACAAACCCTGCCGTCGAACTTACATTGAGGATCGCGCCTCGTTTCCGGTCGATCATCCCAGGGAGAAACAATCGGGTCAGGATTGTCAGAGCGGTCACGTTTACAGCGAGCATTTCTCTCACACGTTGCCGGTCGCTGGTTGCGAAATGTCCGTGATCACCGAGTCCTGCGTTGTTGATCAGGAGATCGACCAAGACGTTCTCAGCTTGGAGCGATTCAAAGAGCCATCCAGGCGAGTCGATATCCGACAGGTCGCTTTCGCGAATAAGGATTTTTAACTGCGGATTTCGATGAGTCAGTTGGGAGCACAATTCCTCGAGGCGATCGCGTCGCCGCGCGACCAGCACAATCAGTTTTGCCCGACTAGCCAGTTGCAGCGCGAACTCGCGGCCGATCCCCGCAGACGCGCCGGTGATCAGTGCACTGCATCCATCGATTACGCTCATCGTTGACGAAGGATCGGTTCCAGAGTTACGCCAGACGAGATCGGCTATGACCTTGTGCCCAGCCGAAGTTGGATGAATCAAATCAGGTTGATTGAGATCACGATGGCCACCGATACCTTCCAGAAGGAAGGGAATCAGTGCTGCGCGATTTTCTCGCGCGATCTCAGGATAAACCCGTTGGAATTCAGCGGCATAATCCGCGCCCAGATTTGGCGGAATCTGCATTCCCGCGATAACGATTTTCACCTGCGGATTTTTCGCTTTCGCTTTGTCGATGATCGCCTGCAGATTTTCTTTGAGCGCTTTAGGTGCAAGCCCACGCAACCCGTCGTTGCCGCCGAGCGCAATCACGAGCACATCAATAGGACGCTGCAGAAGCCAGTCTATCCGCCGCAATCCTCCGGCGCTGGTATCCCCACTTAAACCGGCGTTTATGACTTCGAAGGGCAAATGGGCCGCACGAATCTTGTCGGCAATCAACGCCGGATACGCCTCACTCGGATCGACTCCAAAACCAGCAGTAAGGCTGTCCCCAAGAAAAACCACAGTTTTGGCCGGTGTGGGCGTCGGGCTGGGCGACGAGGTCTGGCCGAAAATTGTTGAGGAAAAAAGCAGAAGGCTGAGCGCAATTCCGCAAATTGCTGGCATCATTTTGCTCATGCGCGGCGAATCATTCTCGCGTAAGCAACTCGAACCCGCTCTAGCCGTCAATGACTGCCTCCTCAATCCTCGATGTTCAACGACTTACGAAGACGTATCGGACCGGGGCCGGCGAATTAACTGTGCTGCGGGATATTTCGTTCACGTCTACCTCAGGGAGCGACCTGTTCGATCCTAGGCCCATCTGGTAGCGGAAAGACAACGTTGCTAGGGCTTTGCGCCGGTCTCGATCGCCCCACTACCGGTTCGGTGATTCTGAATGGAATCCCACTGGATGAGCGCGAACGAAGATGAACGTGCCCGCATTCGGAACGAGCATGTCGGCTTTGTTTTTCAGAATTTCCAACTGATCCCGACGCTGACGGCTCTGGAGAATGTTATTGTGCCGATGGAACTTCGCGGGGATCGCACCGCGCGTTCTCATGGTTTAGAATTGCTCGACCGGGTTGGATTAGCGGGGCGCGCCGATCATTTCCCTGCGCAACTTTCCGGCGGGGAACAGCAACGAGTAGCGTTGGCCCGCGCCTTCATCAATCGCCCCAAGATTCTTTTTGCTGATGAACCGACAGGCAATCTCGATGCGGAAACGAGCGCCGCCATCATCGAGATCCTGCTTGAACTGAATCGGACTGCCGGGACCGCGCTGGTCCTGGTTACCCACGATTCGGACGTAGCCACGCTCACGGAAAAAACGATTCGGCTGCGCAATGGCGAATCAGTTTAGCAACTCGATGATTCCCTCCTTCGTCTGGAAAATGGCGTGGCGAGACAGCCGATCGAGCCGACGGCGATTACTCTTATTCTCCATCTCAATTACGCTTGGAATCGCGGCTCTGGTCGGGATCGGATCATTTCGCCAGAGCCTGACTCAAGCGATCGACGATCAGGCGCGCAGCCTTGATCGGAGCCGACTTGGTGGTGTCCTCGACCCGTCCGTTTCGCCCGGAAGATGAGAGTTTTTTGAAATCGTCTAGGTGAACCGCAGGCTCGCGAAGTGCGGTTTTCGAGCATGGCCGTGTTCCCGCGCAGCAACTCCACCCGGCTGGCACATGTCCGCGCGCTTGGCGGCGATTTCCCTTTTTACGGGACGATGGAAACCGTTCCCGCGTCCGCTGCGCACGATTTCCGTGCTGGCGCCCGCGCTTTAGTCGAGGAAAGCCTGCTTCTTCAGTTCCAAGCCCAGGTTGGGGACCCCATCAAGATTGGCGATTTGCGAATTCACGATCGCGGGCGCGCTCAGCAAAATGCCGGGCGAAGCTTCCGCTGCGGGCTCATTTGCGCCGCGCGTTTACATTCCGCTGCAATATCTCCCTGAAACGAATCTTCTGAAACCGGGCAGCGTCGCGCACTACCGGGACTATGTGAAGTTTCCCGAACAGACCGACGTCGAAAAACGGATTGAAGTGCTTGCACCGCAAATCCAGCAGCTTGGTCTCGATTACGACACGGTCGCCAAACGAAAGCGGGACCTCGGGATCGGCGCTGGAGAATCTCTACCGCTTTCTGAATCTGGTTGGATTTGTTTCGCTTTTGCTCGGCGCGGTTGGTGTGGCGAGTGCGATCCAGGCTCATCTGCAACAGAAGACGAGGACGGGCGCAATTCTTGCGCTGCCTTGGGATGTCAGCGAGTGGGACTGTTGTTATTTACCTTCTTCAAACGATTGCCATGGGACTAGTCGGTGCAATTGGAGGCGCTCTCCTCGGCGTTGCCATGCAACGAATTTTCCCGGGTATTTTGAAGAGTTTTCTGCCTCTGACGATTTCGACTGCGATTTTCTGGGGGCCGATCATTCGCGGGCTTCTGATCGGTCTTGCCATCTGTATTCTTTTCGCTTTGCCGGCGCTGTTGCGGTTTCGACGTTTATCGCCGCTAGGTGTCTTTCGAGCTGAAATCGAACAGCAAGCAAGCCGGCGCGATCCTTTGCTTTGGTTAGTTTACGCTTTGATCGGAGCGGGCATCACGGCCTTTTCCATTTCACAGGCCGAAACTCTAACCCGCGGACTGATCTTTGCCGCCGGTTTGGGAGTTGCGGGCGGAATTTTTGCTTGGTGTGGCCAAGTTGTTGATTGTCGGTGTTCGCAAATTCTTTCCGAAAGGCTGGAGCTTTGTCTTGCGGCAGGGGTTGGCGAACCTTTATCGCCCGAACAATCGAACGCTTCTGCTGACGTTGTCGTTAGGATCTGGGGACCTTTCTGCTGCTCAATCTCTATCTGAGTCGTGAGGTGCTACTGGCGCAGTTCCAATCGGTTGGACAGAAAAGCCAGGCCAACATTTTTCTCTTCGATATTCAGTCGGATCAGAAGGAGGGCGTAGCTGAGATTGTTCGTTCGACCGGTCTGCCCGTCATCCAGGAAGCCCCAATCGTGACGATGCGACTCACCGAAATTAAGGGACGGAAGACGGCGGATATTCTGGCAGATCCCAAACGGAAAATCCCGGAGTGGGAACTGCAACGCGAATACCGCTCCACCTATCGAGAGCAATTGTCTGAAACGGAGAAAATAATCGACGGTCAATGGATCGGACGAGTGGAGTATCATCCTGGGGATATCGTTCCGATTTCGCTCGACGAAGAAATCGCGAAGGATTTCGAGGCGAAAATTGGGGACGAGCTTGTCTTCGATGTGCAGGGAATCCCAATCAAGACCACAATTGCCAGCCTAAGGACAATTGATTGGAAACGGTTTCAGACGAATTTTTTCGTCGTATTTCCGGCGGGCGTTCTGGAAAACGCGCCGACGTTTCATGTCCTGGTTAGCCACGTCGAGACACCGGCGGATTCCGCGAGGCTGCAGAATGCGGTGGTGGCGAAATATGCCAATGTATCGGCAATCGACCTGACTTCGGTGATTCAGACGGTTGATTCGATTCTGGACAAGGCAGCTCTGGTTATTCGCGTGATGTCGCTGTTTACCGTTGGTGCCGGCATCATTGTCCTCGCCAGTACGATTTGGAGTGGGCGTTATCAGCGACTGCAGGAAAGCATTCTACTGCGAACACTCGGAGCGTCGCGGGCTCAAATTTGGAAGATTCTTTGCGCCGAGTATTTCCTGCTTGGTCTTTTGGCCAGCGCGACCGCAATTCTGCTGGCGGTTGTTTCGAGTTGGGCGTTGGCCAAATTTGTTTTCAAACTGAACTACGCCCCATCTGTTGTGCCCCTGCTGGTCACGGCTATCTCGGTCAGTTTTCTCACCGTGGTGATCGGGTTGTTAACGAGCAGAGGCGTTGCGAGTCGCCCGCCGCTTGAAATTCTGCGAGCGGAAGTCGAATGAGGTCACGCGCTTTGGCGACGGTGTGAGCGACCGTCAGCTCACTCGATGTCAGCGGCCGCCAATGCCCGCGCGGCAAATCTCCAAGGCGGAGAGGACCGACTCGAACCCGGACAAGTCGTTTCACCCCGTAACCAATTTCAAGAAACATTCGACGAATCTGTCGGTTGATTCCCTGACGCAGGACAACGCGGAGTTTGGTCATTCGGATTGGTTGGACGCGCTCCATTCGAGCGCGTTGTCCATCGAGCACGACGCCGGCGAGGAGTTTGGGAGCGAGGTTCTGATCCCAAGGGCGATCGAGCGTGACTTCGTATTCCTTTTCGATCTTGTAGCGCGGATGCGTCAGACGTTGCGCAAGATCGCCATCGTTCGTTAGAAGGAGCAATCCTTCGGTCTGCGCATCGAGCCGGCCGACATTGAAAAGCCGGGGAAACTTCGGAGGCAACAAGTCAAAGATTGTGTCGTGCGCATTGGGATCTGAGCGGGTTGAGACGAATCCGGCTGGCTTGTTGCAGGATGACGTAGAGACGCCGCTCATGGCGGAGCAGCTTCCCGTTCACCTTGACATGATCGGTTTCCGTCGGCTCCGTGCTGAAGTCTGTGCAGGTGCGTCCGTTGATTGTGACGCGGCCGTCGGCAATCAGCTGGTCACATTGCCGCCGTGAACCAACGCCGGCAGCAGCGAGAAAACGGTTCAGGCGCACTGGATTTGAAGTGAACAGTGATTAGTGATCTGTGATTGGAAATAACGGCCAATCACCAGTCACTTATCACAATTCACCAGTGCCTAGGCATCCGGCTTCGTCTTAGGAAGGCCCATGACTTTCGTGCCTTCCTTGAACTGCCCACGCTTCTTCAAAAGCTCGACCCGCTCGAAACGCTTCAGGACATTCCGCTTCGCGGTGATCGTGCTGGCTCCTTTTAAACTGCGATGTTGCGACATAAATGCTCCTGGGTTCGATTCCGAAAATGGAGCGGCTACGTTACGATGGCCGCTTCTTTGCGCAAGTGGGAACGTAAAAAATGTTCAGGGGCTCTTGGGGGCCAATCGGGACTTTCCTCGCTCTGGGAAAAGCTCAAGAATGCCCTGCTCGCTTGCCTGGCAAATTCCACGCTCGGTGATGAGCGCTGTGACAAGGTGGCGCGGGGTAACGTCGAACCCGTAATTGGCTGCCCGGCTGTTTTCGGGTGTGATCCGAACATCGATCAGGCGCCCTTCGTGCCAGCCATCAGCATGGTTCACTTCACCAGGGCCGCGTTCCTCGATCGGGATTTGCTTTCCATCCCGGATTTTCCAATCGAATGAAGAAGAGGGAAGAGCAACGTAGAACGGGATTCCGTTATCTTTTGCAGCCAATGCCTTGAAATACGTGCCGATCTTGTTCGCGACGTCGCCCGTATGAGTCGTCCGGTCTGTCCCAACAATGACCGCATCCACCTTGCCCTGCTGCATCAGGTGACCGCCAGCGTTATCGGCAATGACCGTGTAGGGCACACCGTGTTCGCCCAATTCCCAGGCCGTTAGTTTGGATCCCTGATTTCGCGGACGCGTTTCATCCACCCAAACGTGAACCGGAATCCCGTTATCGTGTGCCGCATAGATCGGAGCGGTGGCAGAACCGTAATCTACAAAAGCGAGCCAGCCCGCGTTGCAATGAGTCAGGATGTTGATCGGCGCGCCGCGTTTTCGATCGCTCAACTGCCGAATTAACTCCAGGCCATGTTGTCCAATTCGCCGGCATGATTCAGCATCTTCGTCAGCGATTTGCTGGGCAATCTGAAAAGCAACTTCTTGCTTTTCCGCTAGTCCTCGTGCTCCGGCCATGGCGTGCAATTGGATTTCGACAGCACGCGAAAGATTCACCGCCGTCGGCCGGGTCAGTTTCAGCTCTATGGCGGCTGCGGTGATTTCTGCTTCAAACGAGACAGCGGATTTTGCTCCGAGAGCGGCTAAATACATGCCGTACCCAGCTGCTGCGCCGATTAGACCAGCGCCTCGCAAATGCATTTCCCGGATCGCGTTTGCCATTTCGCTGGAGTTACGCACCTCCTCGATGACGAAACGATGCGGAAGAAAACGTTGATCGATCAGGCGGACGACGCGTGGATTCGTCTCGTCAGGCCAGATCGTTCGATAAGATTTGCCGCCTACTTTCACGACTGCATGTCTTCCTGACGTTGTCTGTCAGAGTTGATTGCTCAAGATGGCATAGCGACCGCATGACGCCACCTGATGAAAAATGTGCGCGCGGGTCACGATTAATTCCTGCCACTCCGGAACCCGCCCCTCTTCAATGATCAGGTAAATTGGTTCGGCCCGATTCCACGCTTCCAGGACTGCGTTTGAATCGAGATATTTCTCCCGACTAACGTTGCTCGTCGCCATTGTGTCGGGCACCTGATTCACCAGGTAAAACTTTTGATTCAAGTAAAAAACAAGCGAGCTGGCGTTGCGCAACGGCCCTTCAAACAAGACCTGTCCATGTCCTTCCAGGCGGACGTTTAGGAATCGTGCTGCGCTTGCGAGCGAGAAGGATGAAGCGACGCGCGATGTTCCTTCCGTTAGACAAAGCCCGACTGGAACCATTGCAACCAGAACCAGGAGAAGCGCTATCTCCCAACGTTTCCTGATCGCAAAATAAAGTCCGGACATCGCTATGACGGCGAAGGCAAGGCCAGCGATCTCAAGGAGACGGTGCAACTTCAACCATGTTAGCGTTGGCAAATCCAGCGGGAGAATGCTGCCATGGATCTGATAGGCAAAGAATCCTGTCATGGCGACAGCGATCCCGGCAATAATGACCGCGCCGATTCCCACGATTCTAAGAATCCCAGGCGTTCGTTCCCAGACAAGGGCAGCCCATAGAGCGAACGCACTCCACATACTTAGCGACGAATGAGTCGACTGGTAGCCGGAGAGGAATAGCGGCAGGAACCCGACTGCCATCCAGCAAAGAGGCAACGCATCGGTGAACGAAAATTCTGGTGGCCGAATAATCTTGCGGGTGGCGAGAAACAACCCTGGGAGAACGAGAAAAGAAGCGGGAGACCACCAGACGAAATGAAGAAAGAGAAATTCAAGTCGCGTCAACCCGGGATCGTTAGTCGAAAAGAACAGGCGCGAAAGTAATCCCGGAAAATTCTGGTGCACCCAAATATACCACGGCGCAACCAGCACCAAGAAACCCAACAGATACCCCCAGTGAAACAACGTCCGAAAACGAATTCGCGCTTCCCGAAAGAAGAGCGCTAACAAAAAGACAACGCTGACCAGATAAAAAATGGCAACCAATCCTTTGGTTAAACAGGCCAAAGACCCGCAGAGCCAAAATCCAGCAAACCATGCCTGTCGGAATTTTCGCCGCTGATAACCGCAAACCGCGCAATAAATCGCGCCGGCGATGAAAGCGCTGAAAATCGGCTCGGCCGTTACGGATCGGCCGACCAGAAAAGTGCCGACAAAACAAAGGTGAATAAGGCCAGCGAGAAAGCCTCGCCAATAATCGCCAAACCGTTCACCGATCAGGAAGGTCAAAGCGACGCAAGCGATCATGGCGATCGCTCCCGGCAATCGCGCCACCATCGGACTTACGCCAAACGCTTTGTAGCTAAGCGCGACCAGCCAGTAAACCAACGGCGGCGTGTCCAGTTGGGGAATCGCATTGTTCGTTGGAACGAGCCATTGCTGATTGGCCAACATTTCCCGGGCACCGCCGGCGAACTGGCCTTCCATCCCATCGAAAAGATCGCCCCAACCAGCGGTCCCGAGACGAAGGACAGCAGCCAGGGCAAGAAGCAGAATGAAAAGCGCGTGGCGCGTCGGTGGAGGATCGATCACCTGGGGACCGAGAAAAGTCTCTTCCAAAGAGAAGGTACGTGTGCCGGCTACCATAACAGGGACTGATTAGATGTTGGTCATCATCGTTGAGACCGCATCTTTTTATTGATCCCTCATTCCTCGATTGAAGACCGGTAGCGATCCCATTCCTCAGGCAGACGCAGGACCTTCGCGTCAGGCATTTGGATGAGTGCCAACATCTGACGGGATTTCGCGATGAGCATGTTGTCATTTAGACGCACGATACGAAAGGCACACCAGAAACGAACCCGCGCAAGTTCATCCAGCCAGCCTTCAACAAGCAATTTGTCACCTAGCTTTGCGCCACTGCAATAATCGATCTCGGTTCGGACAACCACTGGGTATCGCTTGGTATCGGCCATTTCCACGAGAGGGAGCCCCAGTTTTTCGGCAAGGAGTGTCCGTGCGGTTTCGATGAAACGGAGGTAAGCGATGTTATGGACTACACCGCCGCAATCGGTATCGAAAAACATGACCTGGACATCGGTTTTAATGGACGGTGCATCAACCAGTGGCATGCGCTGCAATCATTCCGCAAGGGGCATCGAAAGCAATGATAAACCGCGAAGCTTTGAGCCGGCAGATTTTCACTGGCTGGAATTGTGCAAGAGGGCGAGGACAGAATCACGAACCTCAGCCACGGTGATTGCTTTCATACAGCGAAAATCAATTGGGCATTCCCGCAGGAAACACGGGCTGCATTCTACCTGGTGTCGAATGACGCGATGACCCGCTCCAAGAGGTCCCGTCAGTCGTGGTTCGGTTGATCCAAAGACGGCGACCACTGGCACATCAAGAAGCGTGGCAAGATGCATTGTGCCAGTGTCATTCGTGAGCAACAAGGCGCACTCTTGCAACTCAGCGATCAACTGAGTCAGCGTGGTTTGGCCGATACGATTCTGACAAGACCCAATCGCGGTTTCAATGATCGCTCCGTTTGCCGCGTCGCCGGTCGTGCCGAATAAAATCCATTGGACCGTCCGATGAGCCGCGACCTCTTTCGCAACTTCGGCGAAACGTTCAGGTAACCATCGTTTCGCTGGACCGTATTCAGCCCCTGGGCAGAGACCAATTTTCACGGGGGCCTCGTTTTGGCTTGTTCGTCCGGCGGACGTTTTGATTGATGGCGAAGTGTCCGAGGCGCCGATTTCGCCGGCCAGTTGGAGGTAGCGGTGGACTTGATGTTCGATAGGACCGCGCTTGGAGGGTTCGGGTATAATTTGATTTAGGAGCCCCCGGCGCTCATGACCGCTGTAGCCGACACGACGTGGAATTCTCGCCAGCCAGACTTCCAGCGCTGTGCGCAACGAATTGGGGAAAAGAATGGCGACATCAAAACGAGGTTGCCGGCGAATTGTTCGGACTGTGTCGAGCAGCGAACGAGTGGTTAGGGAAATAACTTCGTCGACTTCTGCCAGGAGTTTCCAGGTCGCCGCAATTTTTTCCGGGACGACCACCGTGATGTGCGCATCCGGCCTCCCGGCTTTGATGGCGCGGACCGCAGGCATGCTGATGATGCTGTCTCCCAGCCAGTTCGAACTTCTAATCAGAATTCGGAACGGTTTTAAGCCGCGCCATTCCGGCGGAATATAAACGCCGCGCTTATACTCGTTGAGAAGAAAGCGAGGCTTGGGAGTTTTCCACCGGTTATGCACCCAAAACCAATCCTCCGGAGCTTCCCGGATCTGTTTCTCGATCACTTCGTTACCATTGAAGGTGATCAAATTTACGGAGGCGTTAGACGAATTAATCGGGTCTTTGAAGGCCATTCTCCATCGGGCCAGTCCAATGGTATGAACGGCGGCCGAAATCACAGTGGCCCCCGTTCTCTTGGCGAGAAGTCCTGGCAACGGAGAAGTCGAAGCGAGTCTGCCAAAGAACGGCGTCCATACTCCGTGATCACCCGCATGTTGGTCACCCAGAATCCCGATTATACCGCCGGAACGAAGGACTTCGATTGGACCGTGGAACCCTTCGGCTCGATCGAATGTTTCCACGCCGGTGCGACTGCGTTGGCGTCGAACATGAGCGTCGATGTATCGGTTCCCGAGTCGTTGATAAACAGTCGCCAACCGAGTGCCAGTGACGTATCGCGGGAAAAGTTGAGCGAACAGTTCCCAGTTACCGATATGGCTCAATACCACAACGATTGGCTTCCCAGCTTGCAGCTCGCGATGGACGACATCAAAATTGTCGGTCTCCAGATAGCGAGCCATCTTCCCGGGAGCCATCGAGCTCATCTTTACGCTGCACAGGAGGTTGGATCCGAGTCGCTGAAAATTGCGACGGACGATCCGGTTTAGCTCATTGTTTGTCTTCTCGTTACCGAAGGCAATTTCCAGATTTCGCCTGGCCAACCTTCGATATCCAGGAAGTAACAGCCAGGCACAAAGACCCAACAGATTTCCCATGGCAAAGAGCGGGCGTAACGGCAGGAGGCTCGCAATGGCTGTTCCGGCCCTATATAAGAGGTAAATGCTGAAATCGAGCATGCTGGAAACAGCGCAAGACGGCTGGTGGATTTGGCCTCGAAGGGTAAATTTGCCTGCGCTTTGCTTCAATCAATAATAATGTCGTCGTGTTGGGCTCGTTTTCTCATTTCGTTCGGGCGGATTTTGCGCAACTGATGGTACGCAAGTTTGGGCACGGACCATTTCTCGTTATTGGCGTGGGCGAGAAGGGGCTGAAGAGGGAATTTGATCGTGCCGGAATTACCGCAGTCCAATGCAAATCCGCGGCTGGTCTACCAGCGATCATTCCTAATAATGGAGAGGAACCTAAGGCTGAGGTTGCCATTTGGTTTTACGCGCCTGAAGAACGAACGGACAAAGACTTGGTTCAAGAAGTCGCGTCGCGAGCTGGTGAAGTTATTTTGGTTACCGGTGCTGGTGCGAACGCAGCGAACCGGCGTCCCACGTTGGTTGAGTTTTTTAGGGAATCAGGATTGTTGCCTGATTATGCTTGTGACCTTGGCGAAATCGATCCGACAGCAATTCGACTTGTGCGGAAAGCACCCGAATCTGGCGAGACGCTGGTGCCAGCAGTGGAATCGGCCATTGTCCGGTTGACCCAGCATGTGGGTGGATTGGAGCGAACGTTAGGCACACGTATTTCCGAGCTTGAAGCGGCCGACCGGCACATCGCCCGCCTTGAAGAGAAACTGTTGAAGCTGAAAGAGGCGAAACGTGATCTGAAGAAATTAAAACAGGAAAAACAGGCGCTACGGAAGTCGCCAGAGCGAAAGATCGGTCAGGTAGTTCTCGCGCCGTATCGATTGCCGCAGAAGCTGATTCGCGAAGTAAGGAAACGCCTTCCTAATTCCGACAAACCAGCTCCGACGAGCGAATATCAAGAATGGCTCCGAAGCCATTTGCCAACAAAGAATGAAGTTGCGGCTATGCGACAGGAATCGCAGGGTTTTGCCTATCAACCATTGATCACCATTATCACGCCAGTCTTCAACACACCTGCAGCGTGGTTAACCGAATGCGTCGAGTCTGTCATCGCCCAGGCCTACGAAAAATGGCAACTCATCCTGGTTGATGACGAATCGACGCTGCCGGAAACGCAACAAAAGCTACGGGAGCTGACGGCGCGGGATTCGCGGATTGTTCTGACCGCAACCGGGCGGAATGGCGGGATCTCCGTCGCCTCGAACCAAGGTTTAGCCATGGCGGAAGGAGAATGGGTCGGATTCCTCGATCACGATGATCTCCTCGAGCCGGATGCCCTTTTTCAAAATGTAAAATGGCTTCAGCAAAATCGTGAGACTGATCTGATCTACTCGGATGAAGACAAACTGACGGAGGAAGGCTTTGATTCGCCGAGTTTCAAACCGGATTGGTCCCCTGATTTTTTTCTCTCTTACAATTACCTTTGTCATTTCGTGATCGTCCGTCGCGAACTGGTTGAGAAAGTCGGAGGATTGCGTCCGGAATTCGATGGCGCACAGGATTATGATCTGTTGCTCCGGATCGTTGAAGGAACGAATCGCATTCATCACATCCCGAGGGTGCTTTATCATTGGCGGCGAAGCGCGAAATCAACGGCTGACAACATCCGGCGCAAACCAGGGTCACTTGAGGCGGGTCGCGCGGCTCTCGAAGAACACCTGCGAAGGCAAAAGGTTCCGGGGCATGTCACGATCGATTGGCGGACCCACGCCTATTGGGTCAAACGCGAGCTGACCGATCCGAAAAAGATTTCGATCATTATCCCGGTTCGCGATCGCGTCGATCTTCTGGGCCGTTGTCTCGATAGCCTGACTTCGAAGACAAACTATCCAAACTACGAGATCGTGCTGGTCGATAATGACAGTCAATCGCCTGAAACTCGCGCCTATTACTCGCAGCTCGATCATAAAATTCTTCGTTACAGCGGACCGTTTAACTTTTCCGCAATCAACAATTTCGCGGTCGAACAAACCGATGCTCCATGGTTGCTCTTCCTGAATAACGATACGGAAGTGATTGATTCGGGTTGGTTAACACTAATGGCTGAGCAGATTCAGCAACCTGAAGTTGGTGCGGTCGGCCCGCGACTTCTCTATCCGGACAATACGGTGCAGCATGCCGGCATTGTGGTGGGTGTGGGTGGAATTGCAGGACACGCTTTCTGTGGTTTCCCCGCCGAATCACCCGGGGTGTCTCGCCAATTGCAAACAACGCGAAATTACAGTGCAGTGACAGGGGCTTGTCTCCTGACCCGGAGAGATGTTTTTAACGAGATCGGGGGATTTGATGAGAAGCAATTGCCCGTCACATTCAGCGATGTCGATCTTTGCCTGAAAATGGGTCAGGCTGGCTATCGTGTGGTTTATGTTCCTTTCGCAACGCTCTATCATCACGAATCTGCCACCCGCCAGCTGGTCGCGGAACCCCGCGAGACCGACGTGATGAAGGAGCGTTGGGCGAATCTGCTCGCCCGAGATCCATATTATAATCCAAATCTTTCTCGCGAACGGCCTGATTTCTCTTTAGGCAAGTAACCGCACGATTTTTTAAATGACGACTCCTGACAAAACCCTGTGGAAAGGACTGGCCGCAAGCGCCCAGTCCGGACTGGTGATGCGTGATTATGGTAGCCAAACATTGGCGCAACAGATGGCTGGGCCAGGAGTGGAGGCCGCGAAGCTTGTGTTAGCGGACCGCTCTAGCGCTGAAATCCGCGACGCATGGATTCCGGGCGTCGAGATTTTCGCCAGAACAATCTATCCACAGCGGCATCGTGGCGTTTTCGGTGAATTTGCCCGACGCGACGAAGGATTACTCGCCCGGATTGGTTTCTGGCCCACACAATGGGCTACCGCGCGGATGTTTATTCAGACGGCGAAGGGATTCCATATCCATCCACCTCATATCCCGGCTGACGTCCGGCCAGCTGGCTGGTTTCGTCGCTGTTTTGTTGATGAGCCGGAAAACTTTTCGCTGCGCCATTACGGTCTTGAGCAGTGGGACGTTCTTTTTTTTGTGCAAGGCCTGGCGGAACTGATTCTTCGTGATGTTCGTGACGGAATGCCGCTGCGGACGATGCGTTTTTTTGTTGATGGCGATAATCATCGAAGCGCGAGCAATGTGGGGATAGTCGTTCCGCCTGGAGTTGCGCACGCGGTGCGCGTCGAAGGTTCGGAAGACTTGATCATGGTTTACGGCACGAGCACTTCCTTCAAACCGGAATTTGAAGGACGGATTGCGAGTGAAGTTGAAACAGCCGAACTGCCGGAGTCTTGGCGGAAGTTTTTGGATTAACAAACGGGGGATTCAGGCGTCGCTGACCTTTGGTGGGATTGACGTCATGGTCAGCTGCCATTCAGTAAAGGGGTATGCCTTAAGATGAAGCGTCGATTTGACCCCGGTGAACTGGAGTGGATGGACAAACCCCAGCCTGTCACGCCGGAATTGTCCGGAGATCTGCACAATCTCCGCCAGTTGAATCGCTATTTCGGCAGCTATGCGTTGATCGAATATTTCCTGAGGCGTTGGATTTTGCCTGGGACAAGCATGCGGGTCCTGGATTTGGCAACTGGCTCCGGGGATATCCCGCGTTTGGTGGTCGATTATGCCAGAAAGATTGGAGCGACTGTTAGCGTTGAGGCGATTGATCAGCAGCAGTCCACACTGGAAATCGCGCGCAGCTTGAGTCGAGATTACCCGGAGATTGAATTCAAACAGGGCGATATTCTTACCTTCGCGGACCCGAACCGGTACGACATCGTGTTTTGTAATCTCGTGCTTCACCATTTCTCTGAACAAGAAGCTGTTCTCGTCCTCGAACAGTGTCGCAAATTATCGAAAGCATCTGTTTTGGTTTCGGACCTTCGCCGCAGCTGGTTTACTTCGGTTGGTGTCCACTTGCTGACCGCGATTGTTTTTCGAGATCCGATGACCCGCAACGATGGACGACTTTCCGCAGCCAGAGCTTTTTCCTTCCCTGAACTCCGATCATTGGCGGAACGCGCTAATTGGGAAAATTTTCGACACCGCCGATTTCGCTATGGGCGCCAGGCGATCTGGCAAGAGCGGGGTAGCTAATGGCTGATTGCCGATTGTTTATACTTCGACTTCTTTCATTTCGACGCGCACGGCATACTTGCTCGGTTCAACGTAGCGACCCGCCTGGTTTGCATAAACTTGGGTAAACTCCGCTCCGAAAAGAAGTATTTGTGAGGAGTAATAGACCCACAACAAAAGGGTGATCAGGGAACTCGCCGCGCCGTAAGCAGAACCAGCGGTGCCACTCCCCAGATAAAGGCCGAGTCCCCATTTCCCAATCGCGAAAAGTATCGCAGTCAGCGCGGCTCCAACCCAGACGTCGCGCCATTGGATCTTTGCATCAGGTAGGAACTTGAAGATTGATGCGAACATTAGGATTAAGACGGCGAAGTCGAATATCCAGTAAACAATCAACGCGATCGCGATTCCGCCCGGAACCATTTCCTGCACATAGTGGCTGAAAGCTTTAAGCAAACTTTCGATCGTTAGGGAAACGAGCAAGAGAAAACAGACGCCACCGACCATTGCGAATGAAAGAAAACGGTTACGCAGAAAACCCCCGATTCCAGCACCCGGCTTCGCTTTGACATTCCAGATGGTGTTCAAAGCGTCCTGTAATTGGCCAAAGACGCCGCTGGCGCCAAATAACGCGAGAGCGATACCAATGATCGATGCGAGAACGCCCTTGTTCGGCTGCGCCGCGTGCTGGGCAATGCCTTGAACAGTCTCAACGGCGCTCTTATCGAGAAAGTATCCCATTTGCTCAGTCAGCTTGCTCCACGCGCCGGCCGGATCGTTACGAAAAAGAAGTCCAACTAACGCGAAAAGAACCAACACCAGCGGTGCCAGCGAGAATACCGTGTAATAGGCTAAGGCCGCGCCCAGTTGCGGCGCCTTATCTTCCAGCCATTCCTGGAAAGTTTGTTTCAACAGACCAATCCAGTTTTTCAAGATTTCAGTTTGTGTCCCAGGCATTGATGTTCTGCAATGATTTCGATTTTCGCCTCGAAGAAAGATGTAAGGAGCGCGGAATCAGGCGAAGATTGCTTGCGCCAGTTCGAGTCGTTTCGCTTCAATTCGTTCCAGTTGCCCGATGGCACGGTTCTGTAAATCGGCGAAATCGAATTGCTGCATGGAGGGATGCGAGCGTTTCAGTAACTCCAGTGCGTGCCAGAGCAATCGTTTCCCGGTGACTCCGATGAATAACGTTTCGAGCGCCTGCAGATCTCGTAGGCAATTTTCATCAGTGCCGCTTGAGCCGAGCTTTGCCCGTCCAATCTTCTCGGCGACCCAGGCACCGGCATTTCGAACACTGCTATCATCCACGCCCAGTGCGTGCATCAACTGGTGAAGGGTCTCGTGATCGGAATTCACCTCCGCGAAGAGCTGGCTAAAGAACCCCTCGAGTGTTCTGTTCTGATGTGTCTTGGCAAGATGTTCGAGCAATTCAAGAGCCCCGATTCCACCGGCGTAATGATCTTTCAAATAGACGCCAAGATATGTGTCGTTCGAATTCATCGTAAGTCTTTCGTAGCTCCGGCCATAATAGGCGGGGCGTGAAAGACGAATTGTTTAGATTTTGTCACTACTGGCATAATTGTGCCGAGGAGGGCCAATGAAAGGAAAAGTAAGAACGACTAAGAAAAGAGAATCAGATATTAGCCGGTATCTCTCCGATCTTTCGGCGAAGCAGAGGTCAACGCTCGAGAAAATCAGGAAGACGATCCAAGCTGCAGTGCCGGATGCAGAGCAGTGTATTGCCTACGACATGCCAGCGTTTCGTCTCGATGGAAGATTTCTGGTTTCCTTCGCCGCATGGAAAGATCACTGCGCGTTTTATCCCGGATCGTACGCAATCAAGACCCACAAGACCGCCTTGAAATCCTACGATACTGACAAGGGAACAATCCGTTTTTCCGTCGATCAGCCGTTGCCCTCGACATTGGTTGGGAAATTGGTGAAAAGCCGAATCAAACAGATGACCCGCTAATCCAGAGAACGGCTCCTACTCACACTTCAATCCTGCCCGGACCGCAGTGATATAGTTGATCGTACACGGATCAGCTACCGGCTTCGGAGTGATTTTTCGATTAAAGCCGCTGTTTAAGGTAATTCGACCGGCCAGACCAGTGCCGAAATCGAGGAGTGCAATGCAATTACGCGATTGTCCTCCCATATTGGTAAATCCGCCACCGGTCAGAGTCCTCCCGTCTGGCTGCACTAATAATGAAACGACCGGACTGTCGGGGTTTGGATCGAAAGAGTCCGCCAGGCCCGTAATCGGATCGAGGCGGACAATGTAGTTGCGGACTTGTCCGCCAATGCTGTTTTCACCCGCGTAACTCGTGAAATTTCCTCCGGCCAGAATCATTCCATCGTCCTGTACGGCGACTGCCAGAATCGGGTCAAAAGAATTCGAGGCGTCCGGATCGAATGTGTCCGGCGCTCCGGTGGCAGGATCAACCCGGGCGATATGTTTTCGCGCAAATCCTTCGACCGTGGTGAAGGCACCCCCTAGCACGATTTTGCCATCGCTCTGGAGAGCAACCGCAAAGACGTCACCGTAATGATCTGCCCCGGTCAACACCGGATGGAAGTCACTGTCAGGTGTTCCGTCGGTGTTCAGCCGGGCAATATTTCTGCACGATTGTCCAATCAAGCTGCTGAAGTAACCTCCTAACAAGACACTTCCGTCAGGCTCCGCGAGCATCGTGCTTACAGACGGGCGATCATCAAGGCCCTCCAAATTCGGAGCAAACGAATCGGGTTCACCAGTAGCAGAATCAAGCCTAACAATATCTTTGTGCGGCTGACCGCTGACGGTCGTGAACCAACCGCTAACCAAAATCGCGCCATCCGTCGGTCTCACAACAATGGCGAAGACATTCCCGTTGGCATCCGGGTTGAATTCGGAATCGAGGGTGCCGTTCGGGTTTAACCTGGCGATATGATTCCGTGTCTGCCCGCCGATTCCTGTAAAAAAGCCGCCGACCAGAATTCTTCCATCTGGCTGAAGGGCGATCGATGAAATCGCTCCATTTGCATCTGGATCAAATGTGCTATCGAGCGAGCCATTGGCATTGAGTCGGGCGATGCGATTGCGGGCCACGGGCACTCCGCCGTTAGGAGACAGGGTTGTAAAATAACCGCCGATGAGGAGTTTGCCGTCCGTCTGGCGGACCATGGTCTTAACCAAATTGTTCGCGTTTGGATCAAAGAAAGCAGTTTGATCACCGAACGGTGCCGCAACGTCGCCAAAGACAACCGCATCGAAATTCTGGCCCGTCTGGTTGCTGATCGTTCCGGAATATGTGCGATTGGCCGGGGTGAAACTGTATTGGCCCACGTTGGCCATATCGGCTGTGCCTCCAAGATAAAACTGGAGCACGGCCATCAGATCAATCGTGTTGACCAAATTGTCGCCATTTACATCCGCAGCAGTCAATCGGCATCCTGATAGGGGAGGCCCGAAGTGGAGGACGTGCCGGAGGATGGCGATCACGTCGACCATATCGATGCCCTCTGATCCACCGAGCGACCCGGCTTCCCGCGGCGCCTTGCTGGGCGTGATCGTATAGGTTCCGCTCGAGGCGAGGGAGGGAAAGAGATAATTGCCCGAATTGGAGGAGAGGACCGAACCACTCGAACTTCCAGTCAGAGTAACTGTGACATTTTGAACGGGCCCCGGGGAACCCGAACATGCGGAAATATGCCCCGAAAGGTTTATCGCTTCCAAAGCAACGGTTAGGCTTCCGTCAACCGCGTTGTCAGGCGGATGGAGATTCAGTTTGCCGTCGATAAACACCAGGTCGTCCGGCGGTGGCCCCACCGTCCAAAACAAAAATGAAGTCGCGCCTAGGACTTGACTCACACGGATCAGGTTCAAACTAAATAAAGTCCCTTCGCCTGAAAGCGGAGTAGCGTCGTTAGAAGAAATCACGACACTCAGCGTCCTGATCGGTCCCTTCTCAGGCAGGACGATCCCAGACACGATCCAGTTATTGCCTGCGGTCATTCCGGCGCCTGAGACCGGTGGATCCTGAAAAGTGACGACGGTTTCATCGAAGGTGAATTCACCGCGGAACCCGATAAAATTGTTCGTGGGGTCAATCGTTGAAGTAACTACCGGCAACGAAACGTTAGTCGTCGACCTGAAGATGTTGGTGGTGGGCAGTGCGATGGTCTGGGCGTGAACGAGACTTTGGACTAACAATAAAAAGAGAAGCGTAACTGACAGCCGCGTTGGCCCACCAAAGAAACGAACAAGACGATGCGTTGAGGACCCTCGAAAGTATAAGCCACCCCGTGTCGCTCCATCGGAGGGCCATGGGCGGCGCATATTCATGGGGTGATCCAGTTAATTTTTTGGCTACGTCAAATTACAACCGATTTACAATTTTTTTGAAAGCAATTTTTCAGCATTGATAGATTCGCTTCTAGATCGCTTTTCAAGCAAGGAACGGTTTTCTTGATCTGAGGTGCTCGCGAAAAATTAACGTAAGCTCAAGATAACGAAGTGGTAATCCTGCGATTAGGCCTCCTCTGGTTCGAATTCGGTTAAACGCCTCGACTGGTGAAAATTGTCATCAAAAAACTTGCCAGAATTACTTCCGCGAAGGAGCGCGCTACTCAAAACGGGGAGGATGATGCGAATCATATTACGAAGCGGGGAGTGGTGACCTTGGTCAACCGCGATCCGGGGAGGGCAGCCTATCGGCAACGCAGATTAACCGCTTATTCCTTACACTGGAGGCCGGCCCTGACGGCAGTGACGTAGTTGAGCAGACATTCGTCTTCGGTCGTCAGCGTTGGTGAGAAGCTAAAATCGAAGTCGCCATTTGGCGCAATCCGTCCGGCAAGATCTGATTCAGGATCAACTCTCGCGATATATCGCCGGGATCGCCCGAAGATCTGATTGAAGGCGCCGGTCACCAGGACCTTGCCGTCTTGTTGAACCAACAATCCTGAAATCGGGTTGTTCGGGTTTGGGTCAAAGGAATCGGCCAAGTTAGCCATGGGATCGATTCGAGCGAGATAGCTACGGACCCGCCCACCGATGGTGTACTCGCCATAATAAGAGTGGAAGCGTCCTCCTGCGAGGACCTTGCCGTCGCCGTAAACAGCGATCGCTTTGACGGGATCGAAGGGATCAGTAACGTGTGGGTCAAATGAATCAGGCGCGCCGGTCGTTCCGTCAACACGAGCGATGTGGCTGCGCGGGATTCCATTTATAGCGGTGAAGGCACCACCGAGGAGGACATTTCCGTCTGGTTGTAGCGCCACTGCAAAAACATCACCATAGTGATCGAAAGCAGAAAGGCTTGGATTAAAAACCGTATCCGGAGTGCCATCTGCGTTGAGTCTCGCGATATTTCGGTATGAATGCCCCAGCAAGCTACTGAAATAACCTGCTACAAGAATCTTCCCATCTGGCTGGGCCAGCATGGTGGTGATGGATGGTCGGTCATCGAGTCCGGCTAGGTTTGGAGCAAAGGAATCAGGTTCTCCGGTAACGGGATCAAGTCGCGCCATATCTTTGTGCGGTTGTCCAGCGACAGTCGTGAACCACCCACTTATCAATACTTTGCCATCATTCTGGACGGCCACCGAAAACACCGAACTGTCGTTCACATTGGGGGCAAAGAGATTGTCGAGCGTTCCATCGGGGTTCACCCTGGCTACCCGATTCCGTGTTTGTCCGCCAACCATTGTGAAACTACCACCAATCACAATTTTTCCATCTGGTTGGAGCGCCATGCACCTAACCAAATCATTTACATTGGGATCAAATGTAGTGTCGACCGAGCCATCCGAATTGAGCCTGGCGACTCCGTTGCGGATCACGGCGGGCCCCCCGCTGGGAGACAGCGCGGTGAATGAGCCGCCGATCAGAATCTTTCCATCTGGTTGCTGAACCATTGGTAGGACACCGCCATTTGGGTTTAGGTCGAAGAAAGATTCGTGATCGCCAAATGGTGAAGCAACGTCACCAAACACTAATGCATCGTAATCTTGCAGCGCTTGGTTCGTTGTCGTTGCTGAATAAGTGCGGCTCGCGGGTGTGAATTGGTAATGGCCAACATTGGTCTGGCCGATCGGTTCCCCAAGATAAAACCGCAGTATCGCCATCACATCGGCAATGGTGATCTGATTGTCACCGTCTACGTCTGCCGCGACCAATCTACATCCAGACAAGGGCGTCCCGAAATTGAGTGAATGGCGAAGAACGGCAATCACATCAGTTAGGTCGATACCTTGGGAACCGCCAAATGACCCAGGCAATCGTGGCGCCTTGACCGGTGTTATGGTGAAGGTGCCGCCAAAGGCAAGAGACGGAAAAACATAATTTCCGGAGTCGGTGGAAACAGTCGTATCAGATTCAGTACCAGCCACAGTAAAGACAACACCAGGCACTGGACCGGGAATAAGGTTCGTACAGCGCGAAACTGTCCCTGAAACATTAATCGGCCCCCTGATGCCGATGGAGCCGTCTTGCTGACCCGCCGGGTAAGGAACGGAGTGAGAGTCTATGAAAGCAAAGTTGTTAGGAGAAATGCCCCAAAGCAAAGGGCTGATCGCGCCGGGGGTGTAGCTCGTTCTAACCAGTCTGAGATGAAACAAGGTTCCCGATCCGCTGAGTGGCGTGGAGTCATTCGAAGAGCCCCAGACAGAAAGGGTTCTGATCGAACCATGGCCCGATTCAAACTGGGAATTAAGAGTCCAGTTCGTCGCGGTCAGTCCGGCTGGCTCAACTCGTACGGTGTCGAATGTAGCAACCGAAACATCGAAAGTGAAACGCCCTCCAAACTTAATGTAAGTCAAGCTTGGATCAATGTTGGTCACGACAACCGGCTCAAGAATGACCGCAGTGTTGGGCACCTCGACGTCGAAGGTGTCGATCGGCAAAGAAACGACAGGAGACGATGTCGACACATCGTTGTTGGATCGAGCTGAGTTGGGTTGGTGATTTCCAAGTTTGGTTTGTCCCTGGTGCGGCAGCATACTGTCTTGCGCTTTGCTGGTAGCGACAAAAAAGAGCAAGGCCAGGCACGATATTGCTCGCGCTGCGATAAGTCGCCGGGCCCATCTTGTTCCGCGGATTGGCTGGCAAGGCGTGGCGTTAGCGCTTCGGCACGACTTGATAGGTATTGAAGTTAATTCCTCGTCCAAGGTGTTCATGGCCGTGCAGGTAGACTGCGCTTGTTGCCATTAGATCCTTTTCATAATGGTTAGGCAATGGTTTCGTGTAAGATCAACAAAATTAATTACTTACACCTATGACGTGGCGAATAGTGGGGCTCTTGAATTGGCCTCTCGGGGCAATCGCTCTGGCTAACGCTGAGCCGCCTCCTTCTGATTTCCCTCTAGTTTGAGCCGAAGCTGTTGGCGATCTCCAACACTGGTTTCTGGAATTTCAGGTCTGCGTCGATGAAGAGGAATTGCTCCGATCCGGTAGCCCAAGTTAACGGAAGTTCTTTGCTTGATTGTGCTCCGTTACCAACGCGGTTGAATCGAAGTTCGAAGAAGCGAAATGCCCACCAACTAATATCTTCCCGTCTGCCTGGAGCGCGACTGCCAGGATATTGCTGAAACCGACCGGCAGGGTTGGTGAAGGATCGAAGGAATCAGTCAATCAGACCAGTTCATTACTAGCTAGGCAAGGTACTTTTCTTGGCGCCCAAAACGGCTTATGACGATCGGATTGTATGATGTGACTACAATCGGTCTTACGTTGAGCTCCACTGTAACGACCATTTGGATTTCGTGGCCCGTTGCATCACAGTATAAAATTCATTATGGAGATTCTTACTTCCGTATCGTTGGCGTGTTTGCCGCCCCAAGGCACGCAGCGGCGCATTCTTGTGCCGACGATGGGGGCACTGCATCGAGGGCATCTCGAATTGATCCAGGATTGCGCGAGAGGCCGCAGGCAAGGATGGCGAAGTCGCGGTCAGTATCTTTGTTAATCCGCTCCAGTTTGCGCCCGGCAGCGATTACGAGAAATATCCGCGCCCGGAAAAGGATGACGAAGAATTTTGTCGAAGTGCTGGGGTGGATATCCTGTTTCGACCGAGTCCGGCCGAAATGTATGTCGGCGATTCTTCGGTGACCGATCGAGGAGAATTCACTTTCAACCACGTTGTGCGGCAAGTCGCGGCCTGGACATTTTCGCGGGGTCTGCACGGTCGTGGCCAAGCTCTTTCATTTCTCGCGCCGGACGCGGCAGTTTTTGGCGAGAAAGATTTCCAACAACTCGCCATCATCCGCCGGATGGTGCGTGACCTGAATTTTCAGATCGAGATCATCGGCGCGCCGACCGTCCGGGAATCCGACGGACTTGCCTGTAGTTCGCGCAACCAATATTTGAGCGCGACCGAGCGCGCGCAGGCGCCGGTGTTGCGCGCCGCCCTGCTTGAAGGCGCACGGCTCGCTGACAAGGGGAGCGATCGGCGTCGGCGATCATTTCGCGGCTGCACGCAAAATGATTGAGACATCGCCGCTGGCGCGGATTGACTATCTTGAGTTGGTGAATGCGGACACACTTGCAGCCACTCGAGATCGTCCAACCGAATTCGCTCATCGCTACTCGCGGTCTTTTTCGGACAGACTCGGCTGATCGATAATATCCGGATTCGGCATAGCAAGAAACCGCGATTCGCTCTGTAGACGTCAGGTCTCGAGTTATTTAGAGATTCTAGCGAACGGCTGTCGCGACAAGCCAGTGTTCTGCGGATACGTATTTTGTCTCAGATGAAGGAATACGATTTCGTCGTGATCGGCAGCGGCATTGCCGGGCTGACCTTTGCCTTGAAGGCGGCGACGACATGGTTCGGTTGCGGTGATTACGAAGCGCAAAGGAGCCGACTCCAATACGGCGTGGGCGCAGGGCGGAATCGCTTGTGTGACGAGCGACGAAGATTCGTTCGAGCTTCATGTGCAGGATACGCTCGAAGCCGGCGCCGGTCTGTGCGACGAAGAGGCCGTGCGCACGATCGTCATGGAAGGCCCGAAGCGGGTTCAGGAGTTGGTGGAGCTTGGATTGCATTTCGACGACCGCGAAGTTTCCGGACATCGCGAGCCCGATCTCGGACGCGAGGGCGGCCATTCGAAGAGGCGAGTGCTTCATGTGCAGGACGTGACCGGATTGGAGATCGAAAAGACGCTGCTGCGCGAGCTTGACCGTTCGCCCAGCGTGGAGCTGCTTGAGAACCACATGGCGGTTGATCTGATCACGGCCGGCAAACTTGGGTTTGCCACGGAGGATCGTTGCCTTGGTGTTTACGTCCTCGACGAACGAACGGGCGAAGTGGAAACCATGCGGACGGATCGGCTGGTCCTGGCCACGGGTGGTTGCGGAAAAGTTTATCTCTATACGACCAATCCCGATATCGCGACGGGAGACGGCGTGGCGATGGCCTGGCGGGCGGGAGCGGTCATCGCCAACATGGAGTTCATTCAATTCCATCCCACCTGTCTTTTTCATCCGAAGGCGAAATCATTTCTCATCTCGGAGGCGGTGCGCGGGGAAGGGGGAATTCTGCGCAACAGCCGGGGCGAAGATTTCATGAGCCACGTTCATCCGCAAGGTTCGCTGGCGCCGCGGGATATCGTGGCGCGCGCGATTGACGCAGAGATCAAGCGCTCGGGCGCGCAATGTGTCTTTCTCGATATCACCGATAAGCCGCCGGAGTTCTTGAAGGAGCGGTTCCCGCATATTTACGAAACCTGTTTGCGTTTCGGGATCGACATGGCGAAACAACCGATCCCGGTTGTCCCCGCCGCGCACTATCAGTGTGGCGGAATCAAGACCGACGTGAACGGGGCGACCACGTTGCCGGGCCTTTATGCGATCGGTGAAGTGGCCTGCACCGGTCTGCATGGCGCCAATCGACTGGCGAGCAATTCCTTGCTCGAGGGATTGGTCGTGGCGCATCGCGCCTGTGAGGCTTCGGTCCGCGAACAACCGACATCACGACGCAGCGCGGGCGATTTCGCTCCCGGAATGGGAGTCGGGGGATGTCCAGAACGTGGATGAACTTGTCGTGATTTATCACAACTGGGATGAGATCCGGCGGCTGATGTGGGATTATGTCGGGATCGTCCGGACGAACAAACGTCTGCAACGAGCCAGCGCGCGGCTGCGCAATCTGCAACGGGAAATCCGGGAGTTTTATTGGAATTTCAAGATTTCGGTCGATCTGCTGGAGCTCCGCAATCTAGCGACGGTCGCCGCGCTGATTGTCGATTCGGCGCTCAGCCGGAAGGAGAGCCGTGGCTTGCATTTCACCCTCGATTATCCCGAGCTCTCGGATCGGCGCTTCAAGCGTGACACCTTGCTCAGCCGGACCTGAGCAACACGCTGGCCTGGATAGTGCTAAATAACCGGCATCTGTGAGTCGAAGAATTCCGGTGTCGCTCCAATCGGGAAAAGTGCTTGCCTTTCGGGCATTTTTCGCATAGAGACAACCCAACTGTGTCGATGAGAAGATCTTTTGCCCTTTTCGGCCTGTTCATTGCGACCGCCTCGGGTCTTTGTGGCCAGTCTCCATACGAAAGTAGCGCGGACTTTGCGAAATATGCGATGAAGCTGCGGGAGCAGGCGCTGCTGAAGGTCGAGCCGCAGGTATTCGTCCCGACGACGTCGCGCGCGAGCATGACGCGGTTTCCGTGGAAGACGAATATCGTGACCACGGTTTTCTGGATTGGCGAAGCGGCGGCCGGAAATAACCCTGTGCCGAATGTGAAGAGCTCCTGGGACGCCAACTGGACTGCGAACTACGGCGGCTTCGATACGCCGGATACCGGTTCGCGCCGCAACTACATTCCGGTTGCGTTCGTCCCGCGGCAAAATCCATTTTATTGCGCGCTGCCCTACAACGATGTTACCCATGGGCAGTTCAAGCCGGAAGCGCCGCTGGTGATTCCGTGGTTCAAGCAAGGCTACACCGAGCCGGGCCGTTCGGTTTGCAAGGATCGCTGGCTTGCGATTCGCAAGGGCAACCGCACTTGTTACGCGCAATGGGAAGATTGCGGGCCGTTTCGCACCGATCATTTTCAATACGTCTTTCAAAACGAGCGGCCGAAGCCGAATCTGAACCGCGGCGCGGGTCTGGATGTTTCACCGGCGGTGCGGGATTACCTTGGACTCTCGCCTACGGACGTGACCGACTGGCAATTCGTCGAGGTGCGCGACGTCCCGCCGGGCCCCTGGCGCAACTACGGTGACAACAACCATTTTGTGATCGCGAAGCGGCAGAGCGAACAGAGTGTCGTTCAGGAAGACGACCGACAAGAAGAAGAAGTAATCCGTAATCCGGCTCGTTCACTTGCTCGTGCTCTAAGAGGTGAAGCGTCGCTTCCGAAAGGCCGCGTCAGTGAAAGAGCTGGCATAGCGGAAGACCTAAGTCCCCAGCCGTCGGGTCACCAGACGAAGCGTCTCCTTCAGTTTCTCCGCTCTCTGCTTGAGCGGTTCGTAGCGTTTGCGTTCACTGGTGCAAAAGGCGGCCAGCGGCGCAAACGCCAGCGAGATCTCCTGATAAAACAGGGCGATGGCGTGGTTCATCTGCTCCTCGATCGCGTGCGATCAGCTCCAGGCGTTTTGTTTCCATCTCCCTTTCGTAGGCGGATGAGAATTTTTTTTCGCTGGGTGAAAGCGACGATCGTTCCGATGACGGCCGCGGAGGCGGCGAGCACCCCGGTCACATCCGCCACGGCCGCGCTGCTCATCGCCACAATGACCGTGACGATCCCGCCGGCCGCGGCGACGCCCGCCGGCAACCGGAGCCAGGTCGCCGTTTCCTCGAAACATCCGGGCCAGTTGCTCCTCCACCCCCTTGCCCGCGATGCGCTCGACCAGAGTGAGCTGAATCGATTGCACGAAGATCGCGGCGCTGGCGCGCGAAATCGGGCATCGTCTTGTTCATTCGCGTGCTTGCCGGCGAGACTTGAATCGTCTCCTCGATCGTCTCCTGCAATTGCGGCCAGAGCCCGCGCAGATCGGTCTCCAGCAATTGAACCGCATTCTCGACCTGCGGCTGGACGGTCTGGCGCAGTTTCGCTTCCACTTCCGTTTGGAATTCCTGCTGCCATTGTTCCCGGCTCCAGACGAGTCGCCATGTCCGCCAGAAGGAGAGCTTTTCTTCGAGCATGCGCGTTCCCTGTTTCGCGCACTCGCGGCACGCCTGCTCGACGCCTCGAAGAAATCCGGCCACCTGCCGCAACGTTTGGTCTTTCCGGGCCTGAAGAAATCCATCGACGCGGGCGAGCTGTTCTTCGTCTCGCAAGATTGTGTCGAAACAGCCGCGAATCTCGTCCGTCCACTTCACCGAGAACTACGCCGGCTGTTCTCGCGGTCGATCGCAATTTCAAAATGCCCGCGCCGGATTCCGTGACCATGTGATTGATCTGATCTTCCAAGCGGACCGAAACGGCTCTCCTGCCAGAGCCTTTCCTTGTCCAGACCGGTGGTGCGCGCCAGCAGCGCTTTTCGGGCGGAAACCGGAAATATCGGCGGCGCGAAAGCCGAGTTTTTGCATGGCCGTGTCCTGAAGGTGTCGATGAATGATCTCGATCTCCGACGCGTTCACGCAGATCGGCTTGCTGGAGCACGAAGACGATGTTCTTGAGCCATTTCTTTTGGACGAAGCTCAACAGATCCCAGGCGGATTGCGACCACGGGTTCACGACCGAGAAAACGAAAAGGACAAGATCCGCGCGCGGAATAAAACTCTCGGTGATGGTCTGGTGCTCGGCCACCATCGTGTTTGTGCCCGGCGTGTCCACCACGTTGAAATCGCGCAGAAATGGAATCGGCAGGTAGCGCTCAGTGAGTTGAGGAGAAACCTCGACCGATTTTTCCTCGGCGCCGTAGCGAAAAATGTAGACCCGATCGGTTGCCGGACGAACATCCACCTTCGCAAATTCCTGGCCGAAAAGCGCGTTGAGCAGCGACGATTTGCCGGCTTTGACTTCGCCGACGACGACAAAGAGCAGCGGCTCCCGGATATCCGTCATTAATCCGTGGAGCGTATCGAGCGTGGCCGGAATTCGCGGCGCATATCGGAGCTCAGTTTGAGCAGCCCGCGAGGGCAGTTTCGAGCTCGGTTCGAAGCTGCAGATAATTATCGGCGATCATGCCGCGCCTCTTAGCCGCCTGGAGTGCGTGTTGTGACGGCGGGGGACGTAGTCGGCGCAGTGCGACGGAGCCGGATGGTGCAGGCGTTGCGCTGGCGCGGGCAGTCGGCTGTGGGTTTGGGCGGCAGCGGTGTTGCCATCGCGAGCAACTCCGACACGGTCACCGACTTGAAGCCTTTCCGATCCAACTGATCGAATGTCGCCGGCATCGCCTCGAGGGTCGGGGGATGAATATCATGCGCGAGCACGATCGAACCGGGATGCGTTTCCTTCAGGATTCGACTGCAGACGACGGCTGGTCCCGGTCTCTTCCAATCGAGCGGATCCACATCCCAGATGATGATTCGATAACCAAAATCGTCATGGATCCAGTGTTTCTGCCGCGCCGTGATGGAACCGTAGGGCGGCCGCATCAACGTCGGGCGCTTCCCGATCGCGGCGAAGATCGCGTCATCCGTTTTTTGCAATTCGCGGCGCACCGCTTCGTCGGACATTTTGCCCAGGTTCGGATGCGACCAGGAATGATTCGCGATCTCGTGACCTTCGCGGACCGCGCGTCGCAGGATGTCGGGATGGTCCGCCGCGTTTTGGCCGACGACGAAAAAGGTCGCCTTCATGTGATGCGCCGCGAGGAGATCGAGCAGCTTCGGGGTGAGGGTCGCGTGCGGGCCGTCGTCGAATGTCAGGGCGATATAGGGCCCGTCGACGTGGACCGAATTCGAAGGTGAGCTGGGGTTGAGCTGGGGAGGCGTGCAGGGGCCGGCTGGCACGAGCTGCTTCGTTCCACGGGCTGAGCCGGCGGGGCGCCTTGGCCGGAAGGGCCTGAAGAATCAGGAGACCTGACAGAGGAGAACGCGAGCAGTTGTCGGGCGAACATGGGATGGCAGATGCGGAGAGGAAAACTTTCCGGTGTATCTAGCAGAGGGGACCTGCAACGCAAGCCAGGCGTCTGCTCTCGCCTGATCTGTTGCCAGAGCGACGCGGCATTTCGTCCGGCAAATCGAATTTGTGGCAGTTATCCTGCTCCAGAAAGCGGATTACACATCCGCTCGAGCGGGGTGGCGCGTTTTGCGATGGGCGAAATCCGGTGCGCGCTGAATGGCTTCTCCTTTAAATGAAAATTTTGCTCGTAGAAGATCACCCGGGAAGTCGCAAGAATCTGCAGCGGCTCATCGAGCGGCGCGGGCACGAAGTGGTCGCGGTCGGGAGCGCAGAGGAAGCCGAAGTCGGCCTTGCCGCGGAGTCTTTCCCGTTTCTGATTCTCGACTGGATGCTGCCTGGGAAAAGCGGGGTCGAGCTTTGCCGGCAGCTGCGCGCGCAACCCAACGGCGACGAAATGTTCATCCTGCTGGTGACCGCGCGCGCGGATACGGCGGACTTGGAACAGGCGCTGGAAGCCGGCGCGAACGATTACCTGACCAAGCCGCTCGACCTCGGAGCTGCTGAATGTGCGGATTTCCGTCGCCGAGCGCCAGATTCGCGAGCTGGAGGAGCGCAATCAGGCGCGGGCGGCGTTGCAGGAATCCGCCCGCACCATGGCGAACATTCTCGAGAACACGACCGATGGATTCTTCGCGGTCGATTCCGAATGGAAATTCACTCACCTGAACGCCGAGGCCGAAAAGCTGCTCGGTCGCACCCGCGATGAATTGCTCGGTCACGAACTTTGGGAAAAATTTCCGGAGCTGGTCGGGTCCGTTTTTGAAGCCAATTACCGGAAGGTCATGGCGGAGCAGGTTGCGGTCGGAATTCGAAGCGAGCGATTCAGCGGGAAGATCTGGCACGAAGTGCATGCCTATCCGAGCAACGGCGGGGTTTCAGTTTTTTTCCGCGACATCAGCGAACGAAAGAAAACCGAATCGGAACGCCTGACCACAAGCAAACTCGAATCGCTTGGAACGCTGGCCGGCGGCATCGCGCACGATCTGAACAATATCCTGACCGTGATTTCCGGAAACATCGGGCTCGCTCAGATCGAAGCTCCGGCGGATTCGGGAATCTCCTCGGGTTCCTCTCGAAAGCGGGCCAGGCGGCGCAACACGCGGCCCATCTCTCGAGCCAGCTTCTCACCTTTTCGAAAGGCGGCTCGCCGCTAAAGAAAGTCGTTTCGATTGGAGAGCTGCTCGAACATTCGGCGGAATTCTCGCTTTATGGATCGAATCTGCGGGCGGATTTCGACATCGCGGTCGATCTCTGGAAAGCGGAAGTGGACGCCGGCCAGATCGAGCAGGTGGTGAATGCGTTGATGCTGAACGCGCGCGAAGCGATGCCGCACGGTGGAACGGTTCGCGTCCGCGCGCGCAACGTCGTCCTTGAAGACAAGCCCGGCGCCATTCTTCCGGACGGGTCATTACATCAAGATCACGATCACCGATCGCGGTCCGGGAATTCCGGACGAACTGCGCAGCAAAGATTTTCGATCCTTATTTTACGACCAAATCGACCGGGACGGGTTTGGGGCTTGCGATCAGTTACTCGATCGTGAAGAAGCATGGCGGCCTGCTCAATCTGGAAAGCTCATCGCCGGAAGGATCCGCCTTTGCCTTTTACCTTCCGGCCAGTGACCGCAAGACGTCGCGCTCCCGAAGTCGCGCGTTACGGAACGCGCCTTCCGATTTCAATCATCAACGGGTTCTGGTCATGGATGACGAAGCGGCGATTCGTGAATTGACTTCACAACTGCTCGGCACGCTTGGCTACGAAGTGACGGCGGTCCGCGATGGGCTGGAAGCGGTCAGACTTTACGAACGCGCCCTCCGCCGGGGCGAACAATTCCAGGCGGTGATTCTCGACGCGACCGTCCGCGGAGGCATGGGTGGCGTGGCGACGATCGAGCGTTTGCGCAGCATGGACCCGAAAGTCAACGCGATCATTTGCAGCGGCTACTCCGATGAAGCGGCGCTTGTCGGAGTTTCTTGCATACGGATTTCGCGGCGCGCTGCCGAAACCATTCACCCGCTCCGAGCTGGCGGATGCGGTCCAGCGGACGCTTCGAGACGGCGAACCGTAAACTAATCGATTGGCCCGGCTGATTTTTCGAACGCGCCACCGAGATTCCTAGCCTTTCCGCAATCTTTTCCAGCTCCGCGATGAAAGCGTCCGGACCGCCCTGCATGTAGCCGAGTTCGCCGACTACTTGTCCGTCGCCGTTTAGAACAGAACAATCGTCGGGAAACCCTTGAATCCTGATACCGGTTGCGCGAGCTGCACGTTTTGCGTCCTGAGATCGCCTCGGGCATCGGCTTTCATCTTCGGGAAATCCACTTCAACGAGCACCAGATTCTTGCTCGCGTATTCTTTGAATTGCGGCTTCGAAAAAACTTCCTGGTCGAGCAGTTTGCACCAACCGCACCAATCCGAGCCGGTGAAATCGAGCAGCACTAGTTTTTGTTGGCCTTGGCTTCCTGCTGCCCTTGTTCGTAACTGGTGATCCAGCCTGGTTTGGATGTGGCGGGAGGCGCGATTTGGATTGCGCTCGGCGGAGTCGGTTGATCGGAGCCCTTGCCGCATCCGGAAGGGTGAGCCAAGCGTACGGCTGTGATAAGGAGAGTAAATCGACGGAGACTCACGAGTCTATTGTCCCGCAAACTTCGCAGCTTAGCGAGCAGAGCCGGCACCGCAGCATCGCGTCAGAGGAGGGGATAGACCGGCGAGAGTTTCGCTCACGGGTCCATTGAACGTGTCTCGGTAGATTCCTCATTGCGTGCGCAAGCAACCGCGCGCCGCCGTCGAACGCGTTCCAAAGGCGCGGGCTGAATCGCCTTGGCATGACGACACGCCAGTACAAAGCTAGCCCGGCGGAGAACGCCGGGCTAAAAAACCGAAGGAAAGATTTATTACTTGATGTGTCCCGAGACGAGTTTGGTCATCTCGAACATGCTGACCTGGCTCTTGCCGTTGAAGACGGGCTTGAGCGAATCGTCCGCATTGATCATGGTGCGCTTTTTCTTATCCTGGCAACCGTTCTTCTTGATGTAGTCCCAGAGCTTCTTGGTGAGCTCGGAACGAGGTAGCGGTTTGGAGCCAACGATCGCGGCAAGCTTTTCGTCGGGCTGCACCGGTCTCATGAAGGCGGCGTTCGGTTTACGTTTTGAAGCAGTCTTTTTGGGTTTCGGCATAGAGGCTGATTAATCCTTCACTCGTGGGAGGGCAATATTAATTTTAGGGAATTGAAAAGATTTTGTCGGTCAGTTTGAGCGCCGAACCGCCACGGCGGCCACGTCGTCCGGCGCTGGTTTGCCCCCATCGTTCGTGGTCGCTTGCTCCATCACGCGGGTCAGCAACGCCTTGCGCGCTCGCCGCCATCGGCTGCAACATTTCGCCGAGCCGCTCGGACGAAAGCCGTGGATTCTCGCCACGCCCCGAACCGCAAAGCCCGTCGGTATAAAGAAAAAATGCGTCGCCGGGTTCGAGGTCGACGTTCGTTTCGAGAAACTCGGATCGCTCGAGCAGCCCAAGCGGTGGCGCCGAGGAGAGAATCGCTTCGGTTCGCCCGCCGTTTCGGGCAACCAGGAGCGGCGGATGTCCCGCGCCCACCACGCTCGCGCGGCCCGTGGCTGGGTCGAGCGCAACGCACATTGCCGTCATGAATGAACGGGCCCCGAAAATACTCCGGAAATCGTTGTTCACCGCCTCCATGATTTCGACCGGCTCGTTGTGTTCGCACGCCGCCGTGATGAAAAAGGAGCTTGGCCAGAGTCGTGAGGAGCGCGGCGGAAGCCCCGTGGCCGGTCGCGTCCGCGATCCAGAATAATGTTCGGCCGTCGCGCCATGCGCAGCCAGCCATAAATATCGCCGCCGACCTGAATGACGGGCCGATAGCACGCGGCGATATCCCAGCCCGGCAACACCGGCGGCTTTTTGCGGAATGAGAGATTGCTGGGTTAATCGGGCCGCCGCGAGGTCTCGTTCGAGATTCCGGCGCCACGCCTCCAACTCGTCGTTTTGCTGCTGCAATTGAATTCGCATCGAGCGAAGGCGCAGTTGCGTTTCGATCCGAGCGCGCAGGACCGCTTGATTGATTGGTTTGGTGACAAAATCGTCCGCGCCGGCTTCCAGGCACAAGACCTCGCTTTCCTCGCCGCTGTGTCCCGTCAGCATGATAGTGGGAAGTTGGGCGATCGAAGGTTCGGCATCCTGGCGAAGTTGTCTTAAGCACCTCCGCGCCATCCATCCCTGGCATGTCGAAGTCCAGGAGGAGAAGCGAGGGCGGCTCGGCGTGGATCGAGCTCGAGGGCTTCGATTCCGTCCGAAGCCTGCTGCGCAGGAATATCCGGCACCGGAAAGGATGCGCACGAGCAACTTGTCGGCTTGTCGCGTCATCGTCGGCTACCAGGATTCGCTCGTTCGGTTTCTTGCCCATCTTCTTCTGTGATTCGGAAACAGCGGGCTGCGAAACTGTATTTTTCGTCTTGTGAAAAAAGCCGGCGGAATCGAACAAGGTTGATGTATCCGGACCCGGCCTTGATGCGGATCCGGGTAATTAGCGATTGTCAGCCAGCGAACAATGAATTACAACGCATAGACTGTTCGTCGAACTCAGCTTATGAAACTTTCGCTCTCGCTTGCCCTTGTTCGGTGCCTTGGCCTTTCTTGTCAGCCTGCGAGGACGAACCGCCGGTTCACCCGACGCGTCATCCCTCGAGGTATCCACGCCGCCGCAGAGCCGAATATCCGCCGCAACCGCAGCCGTATGAGAACGGACCGACCCCGCCGCCGACCGAAACGCGCGAGGCGCCGCCGCGCAAGCCGGCGGCGCACCGCTCCGGTGAAACAAACCAAAGGCGACATCCCTTACGGCATTCCCGTTCCGAACAAGCCTGGCTTTGTCACCAGCCCGTACGCGCCCAATCAAGGCTACGTGGACGTCCGCGGGTTTCCTCCTGGAACCGAAGTCAAGGATCCGTACACGAACAAGATCTTCCTTGTTCCCTGATAGCCGCGTTGGGTCTGCGGCGCGCTCGGAAGTCGCGCTTCGGCTGCTCGGTGGCGCAGACCGCTTGCGTGGCGGCACTGGACAAGCCCGCCGATTATCCGATGCTGAGCGTCGCGCGCGGCCCGTCGGCGGTCAGCGCAATGCTTGAGCCGAACTGAACAACTAGAGTCGTATGGAATTTCGCGTTAAACGGGCCCCCCGCATCGAGGCGGAAATGACTGTGCCCGGGCGACAAGAGCATCTCTCATCGCGCCGCCATCATCGCCGCGCTTTCGAATGGCGTTTGTGTCCTGCGCGGATTCCTCCCGAGCGACGATTGCATGAGAACGGTGCAGGCGCTCCGCCTGCTCGGGATCAAGATCGAACATCCGGAGCCGGACATGCTCGTCGTGCATGGAAAGAAGACGGTGCTCACTGCGCCCTCCGGCGAGATCGATTGCGGGAACTCCGCGACCACCATGCGTTTGCTCGCCGGATTACTCGCCGGACAAAGTTTCGACAGCCGCCTAGTGGGCGGCGCGACCCTGGCCAATCGCCCGATGGATCGCGTCATCGCCCCGCTTCGCAAGATGGGCGCGAGACATTGTCGCCGAGGGACCGAACGAAACCGCGCCCGTGAAAATCCACGGCGTCAAGCTCAAGGGAGTCCGGCATGATTTGCCGGTCGCGAGCGCCCAGGTGAAAAGCGCGTTGCTTCTGGCCGGCCTTTTTGCCAAAGGGAAAAACGACCGTGCACGAGCCGGCGGTGAGCCGAAATCACACCGAACTGATGCTGAATTATTTTCTGGTCCGCACCGCTCGGGAAGAGGACGGCAGCACTGAGTGTTTTTGGCGATCAAGTGCCTGAGTCGCGCGATTTCCAGATTCCCGGCGATATTTCCTCGGCGGCGTTTTGGCTGGTCGCAGCGGGTGCGCAACCGGGCGGCCATTTGCTCGTGCGCGCACGTCGGTCTGAACGACACGCGCACCGCGTTGCTCGGCGTTCTGATTCGGATGGGAGCGCAGGTGCGCGAAGCGATCGAGGATGTCGATCAAATCGAACCGCGTGGAACGGTGGAAGTGACGGGTGCGCCGCTTAAAGGCACGGTTATTCAAGGCAAGAGAGATCCCTCAGCTCATCGATGAATTGCCTATTCTGGCCGTGGCGGGAGCGCTGGCCAGCGGCACGACCATCATTCGCCATGCGCAAGAATTGCGGGTGAAAGAAACCGATCGCATCGCGGCCATCGCCCACAATTTGCGCGCGATGGGTGTGCAAGTCACCGAGCAGAATGATGGACTCGAGATTCATGGGCGGCGACGAGCTTCGCGGCGCGCGAGTCGCCAGCTTCGGCGATCATCGCATCGCGATGGCTTTCGCCGTCGCCGGAATGTTCGCGGACGGCGAGACGATCGTTCAGGACGTGGAATGCGTTCGCGAATCTTATCCGGGATTTGAAAAAGCGCTGGATGAATTCGTGACTTCGAAACGAACCCGGGTGACTACTCCGGTCATCAGCTCGCTTACCCCGTCCAAACCGGTCGAAGAATGAAACTTGCGCTCGACGCAAAGGGACAAGCCAAATGCAACACTGGAGTCAAGGCCTTGCCTGCCATGCTAAAGCTTCGCGACGGCGGGTCGACGGTGCAGCATTGTCCCCATCGTGTCGCAGGATTCTGAGTCAGTGAATGCGCCGGCTGCTCATCGAGTCGTTGCGATCGATGGCCCTGCCGCTTCCGGCAAGAGCAGTGTCGCACAGGCATCGCGAAACGGATCGGTTTCGATTATTTGAATTCCGGCGCGATGTATCGGGCCGTGACCTGGCATGTTTTGCAGCATGCCGTTCAACCTTCCGACGAACGTGCGGTTGTCCAGCTCCTGGAGGCAAGCTGCGTCGATTGTCGCCCTCGAAGGAGGGTGCGCGGATTCTGATTGATGGGATCGATCCCGCCGATCATCTTCGGACGACCGGTAAACGAAAAAGTTTCAGTCGTTAGCAGATTTCCGCGGGTCCGCGAAATTCTCGTCGCCATGATGCGCGCCTACGCAAACGATCGGGATGTGGTGATGGAGGGCCGCGATATCGGCTCGGTTGTTTTCCCGGATACGCCCTACAAGTTCTACATCGATGCTTCGCCGGAGGTCCGGTTGCGCCGCCGTGCTGCACAGGGCCAACGTGATCAGATCGCGGCCCGTGACCCGGCTGATTCTTCGCGAGGGCCGCCCCGCTCATGATCGCGCAGGATGCGCATGTGATCGACAGTTCCGACCTGACCATCCAGGAAGTGGTCGATGAGGTTATCGCCCATTGAAACAACAGGGGATGATTTTTCAGTAACGAAGCAATCATGAACCGACTAACGATTCATTGAATCCGTATTACTGGTTCTGCTACCAATTGGCCAAGCTGGTCGGCCGGTTTTCTTCCGGCTGCGCGTCGTTCACCGGAACGGATGATCAATCAGGGACCCGTTATTCTGGCGCGAACCACGCCAGCTATCTCGATCCGCCGCTGGTGGCGTTGCCAGTGATCGCGCGATTTTTTTTCTCGCGCGTAAAACACTTTTGGATGGACGTTCTTTGGCTGGCTCTTGCCGAAACTGAATGTCATTCCGGTCGATCAGGAGGGAAATGATCGCAGCGCGCTAAAGCGCTGATTCGATTCTGAAAGCCGGAGAAGGAATTCTGGTCTTTCCGGAAGGCGAACGAACGTCGGACGGCAGTTTGGGGTCGGCTCAACCTGGTTTGGGACTCGTGATCGCAAAAACACTCGCGCCGGTTGTGCCGGTGCGAGTTTTTGGCGCGCGCGAGGCTTTGCCACGCGGAGCGAGCCGAGTTCAGTTTCGTCCGATTACCGTCGTTGTCGGTGAGCCGATCTATTTCAAGGCAGCCGATCTTCAAGCACCCGGAAAGGATCTTTATCCCGGCTGAGCCAACGCGCCATGGACGCGATTGCGGCCTTGAAATAGACTGATCGTCTTGCCTTTCACTGTCCAACGGAGGAGCGTCCGGAATGGCCGTTGCGGAACAACCAGAACCCCAAAAACCCTCGCCGGCTCCGCGCACCGGGCTGAGATTGATGTTTATCATTGTGGTTGGAGTCGCATTGGTCGCGATTTATTCGAATGTGCAAAAATCCCGGCGCGACAAGATTGAATCGGTAACAATTATGCCCGTTTCAACCGCGACGCCGGCGGCTCCGGCTTCGAGTCGGTGACGGGATTTCCGAATCCGATGCAGCAGTCGTCGCCGGTTTCATGTTGCGTCGGCTAGTGCGCGCGCATAGGCCAGCGTGTCGATCGCGTCGACCTTCTTGTCTCGCCGAATGGCTTTTATGCGTGGGAAACGCAAGGCCAGACCACTCGAATGTCGAGTGCTCGGTTGGATCGAATCGAACGCAATCTCGAGGACGATGTCCGGTTTCACTTCGCGATATCGTCCGTGATTCGCGATCGTCTGCTTCTTGAAATGTTCGGTCAGCTCGGCGATCTCAGCATCGGTCAAGCCGCTGTAGGCTTTTCCGATGGTGGCGAGTTGGCCGGTTGTCGTCGTCGCGCACCGCAAAAGTGTAATCGCTCAAGACATGATTGCGCTTGCCGTGTCCGAGTTCCGCCGCCACCACCACGACATCGAGAGTCGCCAGTTCTTTCTTTAGTTTGAACCAATACATCCCGCGCCGGCCAGGCGAATACGAGCTCTCCGGATCCTTTACCATGAGTCCTTCGTTCAGGCGGCGGCGCGAGAGCTGGAATGCCTCTTCGATCTCCTCGGCCGAATGCACCGGGTATGTTTCGGCGATCTGAAATTGCGGAGGAAGTTTCAGGCTCGCAGAATCTTCCGCCGCGTTCCCGCAGCGGTTGCCTCAAGAAAGAATCCCATTCTTCCAGAGCAAATCGAACGCGACAAAGACGACCGGCACATCCGCTGAGGCCGTCGCAAACAGATCCGCCCCTTCGCTTTTTCGGCCCAGCCGCTTTTGGAGATCGAAGAATGTCAGCTTCGGCCCTGTTCGAACGCCATGATCTCGCCATCGAGGATCAATTCGTCCTCAAATTTCCGGCCTGCTCGGCCAGTTCGTTGAAATTGATCCGTCATCCGGCGCAGATCTCGGGAGAATATTTCCACGCGTCTTTGCCTCCGATGAAGTTGAGCGCGAATGCCGTCGAACTTGTCTTCCACGATAAACGGTTAACCGTTGAATCACCTTCCGTTGGCCGGGATGCTGCGGACAAAGCGCGCCCAGATCGCTTCTGCCGTCGGTTCCGGGCTCGCGAGCATGCATTTGATCGGACGGAACAAGCGAAAGCTCAGCTTGTTGCAATTTGCCTTCTGAAGCGAGCTGCGCGGTTTCGCCGATGTCGCCGAGAAGCATGTTCGCTTCCTTCACTTCTTCGATCGGGAGCATCGAAGGTCGCAGCGATCGCTTCTTCCACCAGCCCTTCGCGCAAACCGATCCGCAAGTCGCCGGTCAGGATCTTGACCAGATACTGGCCTTCGCGCGCCGAGACCGTTGCAAGCGCGATCGGAGAAGTTCAGCCTTGGTCAACGGACCGCGGGTTTGGTGGAGCGATTCAAAAAATTCTCGTGATTGGAGCAGAGTGAACGGCTCGGGGTTGTCCGATCTTCGAGCGCTTCCAACGCGGTCTTCCCGGCGTCCCATGCGAACTGGCGATGCGTCGGAATTCCGGCTCGCTCAATCCAGTCGCGGCAGTCAAGGCACGGTGAATCACCGACCAGCCAACTTGCAGGGTGCGCAGATCACTTTGCGGGAATGGGCTTACCGGTGAAATAAATCGACGCAATGTCCAAGTGGTCCGGGGATAAAGCGCCGGAAGTATTCAGCCAGCAGACGAATTTTCTCGAGCTTGGCCGGCGCCGCGGCGATCGCTTCACCCACGTCCGCGAAATCGTAAAACTCCGACCCGATTTTTGGCGTCCGTTTTTTCGGTCGATGACGAGGGGAGCATCTGAGGTGCGTTCATAGCGAATTCGAGTTGGTTCTGTTCGCTCAACGCCCAGGCGTCTATTCCGCGTTCTCGCAAATCTGCGGCAAACTCGGCGGCAAATCCATGCAGCGTCAGCACCCGCTGCGGTTGGACGAGCTCGACGTAGCGCAGGAGATCGGTGTAATCGGCGTGATCGGAAAGAGGAAAGGCAGCATCGACCTGATATCGATAAACCGCGTTGGGATCGACGGCCCAACCGCTGATCATCGCGACGCGTTTGTTCCGGATCCTCTCCAGCATCGGCGAGCGATGTCGCGCTCGGCGGACAGATCAGCACTTTGCCGGCGACTGCGTCCGGCCTTGTATCGCTCGTATTCGCAAAACGATTGTCCGAATTGCTCATAGATCCGCGTCATGGAATAAACCGACCCGTGCAGCATCGGCTTGAGCCCGGCGCCGGCCAGTGAGCAAAGAATTTCCTGCGCCTTTCCTAACGAATAACCGAGCAGGATCGGGACGCCGCCTGAATCGAGTGTGTCCAGGCAAAAGGCAATGATTTGAGTCGATGACTTCGTCGGTGGGCGGCAACCGATAGCGCGGCAAACCGTAGGTGGTCTCCATGATCAACGTCTCCGCCTGTCGCCACTCCGCTTGCTCGGCGGAACGACCTGGCCGCAGTTTGAAATCTCCCGTGTAGAGCAGGGATCCTTGATCCGTTTCGAGGAATAACTGAGCCGAACCGAAGATGTGGCCGGCGGGAAGCAGCATCAGGTCCAGACCGTGAACGGATCGTTGGCTCGCCGAAAGCGACCACGTGTTCGATTGCGCTTCCCCGGGTAAACGCGCCTGCATCAACCGCGCTGTTCGTTCAGAGACGATGACCTCGTCATGCGGCGCGATGTGATCGCTGTGGGCATGAGAAACGAATGCGAACGGCTTTGCGGTCCCACGGATCGAGCCAAAGATTTTCCTGCGGCAGGTAAACGCCGCGATCGTAACGAACTTCGATCACGAGAAATTTTACGCGTGAAACGGCGCAGGAGAAAACCGGAATTCGGATACGCTGCAGCTCGAGGTTGCATTGCATGGCGTGTACGGTTCCTTTTCCTGACTGTCGATGAAGTTTGCGATTATCATCCTTCTGGCAGCGGTCGTTGCCGGCAACGTCCTGGGCGGCGGACGCGGCGAAGACAGCTCGCCGAAGGTGAATCCGTTGCCGGTCGCCTTGAACAATGATTTTCAGTTCCGGAAAACGAAACTCTTCTTTCTGAGCGAAACCCCGCCGAAGGCGCGAAAATCAACGTGTCCAATTCAAATTCCGCGCAGAACACGGGCATTGCGGAGGCTTCGATGAATTTTGAGCGCACCTATCGAATGTACGGCGCTATTACCGCTGCCGATCAACGCCAAAGGTTTGGCAATTATTTGGATTTCTTCTGGCGGGCAAAACGTCCGGCGAATGTGACGGTGCGCCTGGAGTATCGGCAGGAGAAGCTTCGCTCTTTTGTTCAGGCCCGCGAAGTGGCTTACGCCAATGTCAAAGGGCAATCAGAAGACCGAGTTTGCTATCATTGGCGATGATTATTTCAATGATGGCCGCGTCATCTCGTGGCGTTGTTTGCTGATCGAGAATGGGCGTATCGTGGCTGAAAACCGCTCTTACTTGTGGGAATGAACCGTTCGCCTGTGCTGGTGACCGAGAGTTCGAGAATTGAGCAGCTCTAAGCTTCGTCGGCCTAGAGATTCCGCACGGCTCGGAAACGTGTCGGAAAGCAGTTGGGTTGACACCAGGGAGCTGCGATCTTATATTTTTTTACGCAGTGCAGTCGTCAATTCAAGTCGGAGTAAACGGCGATGCCGTTTGGGTGAAAGTCGAAGGCAAAGGGAGCTTCCTCAACAGCGGCAATCTAAAGGAATTTACCCGCGAGATGGTAAATCGCGGTTATCGCGAATTCGTCGTCGATCTTGGAGAAGTGCGCGATGATGGATTCCACCTTCATGGGAACGATGGCGGGTGTCGCTCTTGCGATTGAAGGAACTGGGGCACGGACATCTTCACGTTGTCCATTGCGGTGAGCGGAGCCGCAATCTTCTTAGTGGTCTTGGCCTCGACCAGATCTTTAGCATCCACGCGAACGGAGCGGTCGCGCCGCAGTGCGAATTGCTGCAGCGCGAATCGACTGCCGAATCGCCCGCAGAAAAAAAGCAGGAGAACGTCGAAGCAGATGCTGGACGCGCACCAGGCCTTGTGCGATGCGGCGCCGCAAAATGTCTCCCGATTCAAAGACGTTCTCGATTACCTAAAACAAGATCTCCACCACGAGACGACGCCGAACTAATCCAGCCCTCGGCGCATGTGGCCAATCATTCTTCTTGCGCTGTTGGTTGCGTCTCTCGCGGGCTGGTTTGTCACCTGGCAGCAGCAGCGCAACCGGATTCGCCAGCTCGAGCGTTCCAAAGAAGAGATCCAGATCGAGGAAACGCTGGTCTTCGATTTTCTGCACGGGCTAGGAGAGGCGTTTACCGAAACGATTCGCGCGGCGGATTTGCATCGCTTGATTGTGGAAGGAGCGGCCCGGATTCTGGATGCTCATGGCGGCGCGCTCTACATGATGGAGCGAGCCGGAGGAAAACTGGCGCCCGCCTACATCTCGAAGGGGTGTCCGCCGTTTATCGACGGTGCCGGCGGATGTTCTGCAGAAAGCGGCGACCACTCCGTCGGCGCTGGAGAATTACCTGCGGCTCAATACCATCCCTCCGGGCGAAGGCATTATCGGCCGTGTCTGGCAAACGCGTGAAGCCGTCTGCCTGACCGATCTTGCGAACTGCACCCGAGTTGGCTGCGCTTGCGCGGCTCTTCTCTTGGCGCTAACCTCGGTCATGGTCACGCCGCTGCTTTACGGAAAACAAAACATGGGCGTGCTGGCGCTGGGCAACGGGCCGATGAGCACTCCTTTCACGCGCGAGCGATTTCGTCGTCTTCAAATCGATCGCCGAGCAATCGGCTTTCGCGCTCTACAACGCCATCATTTATTCGGAAGCGAACGAAAAGAAGCGGCTCGATCATGACCTCGAGATCGCGCGAGACATTCAACGCATCCTGCTGCCGAGCGAAGCGCCGGTCGTCGAGGGATTCGAGATCAGCGGGATCAACATTCCCGCGCGCCACGTCAGCGGCGATTATTTCGATTACATCAAAGTGGATGAAGAACAGGCTTGGGCGTCGCGATTGCCGATGTCTCGGGAAAGGCGTGCCCGCCTCGATCATCATGGCGATTTGCCGCAGTGTCTTGCGCAGTCAGGCGACCGGCAATCCTTCGCCGGCCGATGTTTTGCAAAAGGTAAACCGGCAGATTTATCCCGACATCAAGGAAGACATGTTCATCAGCATGGCCTACGTGATTCTTGATCATGCGCGCAACACGATCACTGCTCGCGCGCGCCGGGCATGATGCCCCGCTTCTTTACCAGCGCGCGACCGAAACCGTGACTCCAGTTAAGCCTCCGGGTATGGTCGTCGGAATTGACAGCGGAAGCGTGTTCGATAGGATAACGGGCGACTTTGCTCTCTCGTTGGAACGGGACGATTGCCTGCTTCTCTACACGGATGGAGTGACCGAGGCGCTCGACGCAAACGGAGACGAATTTGGCTTCGACCGCATGGTCCAATGCGTTCGGGCCAGCGCGCCGAATGGTGCGCCGGCCATGATCACAGCGTTTGATCGACGAGCTGCGGAGCTTCGTTGGAGCGCAGCCGCAAAATGACGACATCACTTTGATCGCTATTCGCAAGACATGAAAAAAATTCCGGTAACTGAATCACCGGCTGAGGACGGCAACAACCGACCGCAGACCGAAAGTCAGCGGCGTCATCCGGCGCGGCTGCGGGCTCGTCGCGTGATGAGGATGAGGGCGATACACTTGCAGGCGGATCTCGATCGTTTTCGCGATCTGGCCCTGCGCAGCTCAGGCCGATTTCGAGAATTACAAGAAGCGCGCTGCCCGCGAAAAAGAGGAAGCGATCAAATACGCCAACAGCGCGCTCCTGGAGCGGCTCATTCCAATCATAGACAATTTTGAACTCGGTCTCGAAGCCGCCCGTGCGCGAAGGCGAAAACTCTCCGGTATTTTCCGGCATGAACATGGTCCTGAAGACAACTGATGGATTTTCTGACCGAACAGGGAGTTCAACCGATCGACGCGACTGGTCAGAAATTTGATCCGAACCTGCATGAAGCCATCGCGCATGAGCCGAGCGACGAAATTCCCGGAAGGCGTTGTTATCCGTCAAACGCGCCGCGGCTATCGGATGAAAGATCGGCTCCTCCGCCCATCCAGTGTCGTGGTTGCGAGTGGTACCGCGGCCTGAACGCTGCTTTGTCATTCAGAGCGAAGTCGTGGAATCTCATCATAGTCGTCCGGGCCGAGTCATTTCCCGATGACAAAGAAGCGCGATTACTACGAAGTTCTTGGCTGTCGCACGGGAAGCGTCCGAAGAAGAGGTGAAGCGCGCCTATCGCAAGCTCGCGGTCAAATTTCATCCGGATAAGAATCCGGACGACCCGCACGCCGAAGAAAAATTCAAGGAGCTCGGCGAAGCCTATGATGTTCTGATGGATGCCGGACAAACGCGCAGCCTACGATCGCTTCGGTCATGCCGCGTTCGCTCAAGGCACAGCCGGACGCGGCGGCGGTTTCCATGATCCGTTCGATATTTTCCGGGAGGTCTTCGGTGGCGGGGGCGGGGCTGGTGGGATTTTCGAAACGTTTTTTGGCGGCGGAGCGACCGACCGATCGCGAAGGGCGCCAACGCGGTTCAGATCTGCGTTACGATATGCAGATCACCCTCGAAGAAGCTGCGTTCGGCGTGGAGAAAGAAATTGAAGTTCGCAAGCTTGATACCTGCGCCAAATGCAGGGCAAAGGCGCGGAACCCGGTTCGCGCACGATCAATTGTCCAACCTGCGGTGGCCGCGGCCAGGTCATTAGCTCGCGCGGGTTCTTTCAGGTTTCACAAACCTGTCCGCGCTGTCGGGGCGTCGGCCAGATCATCGAGAAACCGTGTCGTGTTTGTGAAGGAGAAGGTCGCGTTGAAAACACCAGCCGGATCAAACTCAAGATTCCGGCCGGAATTTCCGATGGCTCGCGTCTTCGCACATCTGGCAACGGAGAGGCCGGAATTCGCGGTGGACCGTCCGGCGATCTTTATGTCGTCATTCACATCAAGGAACACCCGATCTTTCAGCGCGAAGAAGACAATCTCTTTTGCGAAGTGCCAATTGCCTTCACTCTTGCCGCGCTTGGCGGCGAAATTGCTGTTCCGACCCTCGAAGGCAAAGCGAATCTCAAAGTGCCGGCCGGAACGCAGAGCGGTCAGGTCTTTAAGCTGCGCGGCAAAGGCGTCATGAATGTCAATGGACGCGACCGCGGCGATCTGCTCGCCCGCCTCCTGGTCGAAGTGCCGAGCTCGCTTGAACGGCGAGCAGCGCCAGAAGCTCGAGGAATTTTCCGCTCTCTGCGGCGACGAGAACACTCCTCTTCGAAAAAGCTTCTTCGATCGCGCGAAAGAGTTTTTTCAGTAGAACGATTCGGAGTTTTGTTTTTCAGAGGGAAACGTCGGAACCCTTTCTTTTGTGATGCACCGTTTTTACATCCCAGCCGGAAGATTGGCGAACCGGACTCGTTGGTTCTGACGGGATTCTGAGGCGCATCATTGCCGGAATGTTTTGCGACTTGACTCGGGCGGACAAGGTTGTCCTGTTTAACGGGCGCGGGAGCGAGATCACGGCCGAGATTGTTTCCAACGACGGCCGGTCAGATCAGCTTGCGGAAATTGCACGGATGCCAAACCCCGCCGCTTCGCTGTCGAATCACGCTGGGTCAGGCAATTCCGAAAGGGAAGAACATGGATCTCATCGTGCAGAAAGCAGTGGAGATCGGTGCGGCGGAAATCGCTCCGATTCTTTCAGATCGCACGGTTGTTCGACTGGATGAAGAAAGCGCTGCGTCGAAGCAAGCAAAATGGCAGACGGTCGCGATCGAAGCGGCCAAGCAATGCGGTCAGAACTGGCTGCCGGAAGTGCGAACGCCGCAAACGCTCGCCCAATTTTTTCAGATGCACGTCGTCGCTTTGATTTGCAGTTGATCGGTTCGCTGCAATCCGATGCGTTGCATCTCAAGAAAATTCTCGAGCAATTGTCATCCGAGCACGGAGATCGTCCGGCATCGTTCTGATGCTGGTTGGTCCAGAGGGAGACTTCACGCCGGCGGAATTTCGCTCGCCCGAAGACAGGGTTGCCGGCCGATCACGCTTGGCCCGATTGTGCTCCGGGTTGAAACTGCGTCGATCTATTGTCTGAGCATTCTCTCCTATGAATTGTTAGTCTGAGGCGTAGCCAAGGAAATCCCTTGATCCAAGGGTGAGTGCGGGTTGGTCTTTACGCTGCGAAGTGTGTCATCCCTGATTTTCAACAGGGAGGTCCCTCGCCGTCTTCGCTGGCTCGGGATGACACGCTTCCCGCGGATTGAATGTGAGCCTACTGTCCGGATGAGCTCACCCGCCAGATGGTATTATTTCCGTCTTCACTGAAGAGAAGGCTGCCATCTTTCGCGACAGTGATACCAACCGGACGTCCCCACACGTTTCCCTCCGGCGTGACGAAACCGGTGACGAAATCTTCGTAATCGCCACGTGCTTTACCAGTCGATTTGTCGAACGGAACCCGAACGATTTTGTAACCAGTCCGTCGCTTCCGATTCCAGGATCCGTGGAACGCCGCAAAAATGTCTCCCTTGTATTCGCCGGGAATTGCGAGCCATCGTAGAAACAAAGATTGAAAGTGGCCGAATGGCTTTGGACGAGCACGTCCGGCACGAGAACCTTGGCCGGCAAGCTCGGGATGTTTGCCCTTGTGACGTGGGTCCTGATGATTCCCGAGGTAAAACCATGGCCAGCCGTAGAACCCTCCCGGTTGCACGTGGCTGATGTAATCTGGCACCAGATCGTCTCCCAGATCCATCCCGTTCGTTAGTGCTCATCCAAAGCTCGTTCGGTGCGCGGACGGAAATGCGATCCCAACCGCGTTCCGAATTCCCCAGGCAAATACTCTTCTGCCTGTCCCGTCCGGATTGAACTCGAAGATGCGCGCTCGATGCCTTCTCAGCGGAAGAATCGGAAACGTTCGAGTATGAGCCGATGGAAACGTACATTTTCTTTCCGTCAGAGGAAAAAACGATATCGCGTGTCCAATGACCGCCACCGGGCAGGAACCCGCCGCCGGAAAGCTCGGCGCTCAAGTTTTTCTGCGGGACCACGCGCCTTGAGATCGCCGTTGCGATAGGGAAATCGGATTACGCTATTGGTGTTCGCGACATACAGAAACTGTGGGTCCGGGCCGGGCGGATAAAATGCGATTCCGAACGGATCGTTCATCCCGTGATCGGCGAAAGTGCCGATTGTGTTAGGTTTCCCGTCGCCATTATCGTCACGGATGACCTTGATGGTATTGGCGTCGCTTTCAGTGACAAAGATATCGCCATTTGGCGCAGTCAGGAGAAATCGTGGATCATTGAAACCCGTTGCGTATTCCTCGACTTTGAAGCCTGGGGGAACACGAAGCTGTGCGCCGGCTGGTCGCCGGATTACGTGGGATGAATTGTGAGCCGACCCGGACGCGTAGGGAGGCGGCAGATCATCAATGGTGAATCCGGTGACTGACACCTGGCGCATCCTGCAGTCCAATCGCCGTCACCGACGCTGGGCCCTGGGTCGGCAGAGCAGTCCACGCATTGGACAGAATGAGCAGAGGCAGCAACGCAAGTATTTGTGTCCGATATCTCATGAAGTCAGTTGGCCGGATTACACTTCCGACAGTTGATATACGTCTTACCGAAGTCTTCTGCGCTTCCCTTCTGATGCGGAATCTTGCCTGTTGTAGCCACGGCCCTGTGAGCCGTCGTTCGCTGCAGCCACGGACACGGACCTCTGGGCCTTTGGCAGATCAAATTCTCCGCGATAAATGCAGCGCGCAGTTGGAGTTTCGTGCACTACGATTTCACAAAGGCCGGGACAGTCTGGTTGCAGTCTCTGCCAAAACCATGCGGCCATGTTTTCTATGGTCGGATTTTCCAGCCCTGGGACTTCGTTCAGGTAAGAGTGATCGAGCTGTTGGAGGAGTGGCTTCATCGCTGCGCTTATCTCAGCATGGTCATAGAACCATCCGGTCGCAGGATCTACTTTGCCTTCGACGGAGATTTCGACTTTAAAACTATGTCCATGCATCCGGCGACATTTGTGGCCTTCGGGCGCTTGTGGAAGGGTTTGAGCCGCTTCGAAGGTGAAGTCTTTGGTTAGGCGAACGTGCATCGACGTAGAAGGTGGCATTGCTCGGCCTTCCTGTCATCACACGCCCTTTGTCTCCGGGGCCCAGATGAACTTGTGCATCTGCAACTGAAACCGGACTGGCAGCCGATCAGCCAGGATCCACTCCACGATTTGGCGAGGATCGATCCGGCCGAAAATTGGAGAAAAAAGAACCGCGTGACATCTCTGGGCCAAAGCATGGTGCGCGACTTGTTCGCGTGACCACTCATAGTCTTCACGCGAACCGATCACGAATTTCATTTCGTCCCGCTGGGTCAGGTGCTCGATATTGGAAAAAAGGTTTCGCGCGCATTCACCGCTGCCCGGCGTTTTCAAATCCATGATACGATGAACCCGCGGATCGACTTGTGAAATATCGTGCGCTCCACTGGTTTCGAGCAGGACGGTGTGGCCCGCATCAGCCAATATGGTCATTAACGGAAGCACATTTTTCTGCAAAAGCGGTTCGCCACCGGTGATTTCAACGAGCGGACATTGGAATTCTGCAACGGCGGCAGCAATTTCATCGAGTGTCTGCTTTTTTCCATTCGTAAAAGGCGTATTCGGTATCGCAATAATTACAGCGCAAATCACAAAAGGTGAGACGAACAAATACACAGGGTTGACCAGCCCAGGTGCTTTCACCCTGAATCGAGTGATAGATCTCGTTAATCGTGAGATTCTTTTCCCGGTCGCCCATTGGATACTAAGATAAGCTCAAAATTAACTTAATCGCGAAGAAGAGCATGAGAAGCGAAGTGATTGCCTGGGTAGCTGCTTGCCAGCTAGGTCGGGCAAAATCCTTGCCGCCTTGGCGAATGGCCAAAGAAAAAACAAGTGTCCAAGTAACTGCTCCGAGAACGACACACAGCGCAAAGGCGAGCGAATTGGTGAAACCGGGATTGTGCGTCACGCTCTGTTGTCCACCGATCACAGCCAGCCAGAACCCGAGATTCCATGGACTAGTGAGGGCGAGAGTTAATCCGAGGAGATAGCCGTGACGAATCGCCGTGCTGTTCTGTTCGACAGGCGAAGGGGCGGCCGATGTAATTTGGAGCGGTTTCGGATGCAAGGATCGCCACGCGCCTCTGGCAAACATCAACGCGAGAAAAAGAAGAAGCACCAAGCTGACGATTGCCAGGAAGAAACGAATGTTAGGGGTATTGAGAAATGCGCCCGCTCCGGTCATGACTGCCAATGCCCAAATGAAATCACCGGTACACGCGCCCAGCCCCAGCTGCCACGCGCCCCAGAAACCACCGCCCTCTTGAACTGGGACTACGCTCCGCCGGAGCATTTCCGCGTTAACCGGACCAGGAGGCCAGGCTACGGACCAGCCAAGAACAAATCCGTTAACGAGCGTGGTGCTCTCGATTGATCCAATCATGGTGCGCAGGCATGGCAGATTCCAGCTTGTCGCCTAACAAACCTACATCCCGCATTTCGATTTGGCTTCTTCGTAACTCGAACGAACACTGACCAGACTGGCGAGATACTTGTCCATCGCCGGAGCATTCGTCGCTCGGGAGAGGTTTTCCGGCGCATCGAGCCGCGAGAAGATCGCGTGAACAATCTTTGAGCGAGGCACGCTCTTCTCCCCGTATCCCATGGGAATGTTGCTTGACCAGTAACGAACATGATCAATCCCTCGTTTCTTTTCCATTCCGAGATAAATGACGGAATGCCCGCGCTCGGCTTTTCCTACTTCGGATGACCAAAAGATCTTCAGGAAATCCCCGGGTTGCGCTTGCGCGAAATCATCAAAGTTCTGGCCGAGATTCATTTCATGAAAAAGTCGTGCGGTTCCAGGTCCGTTTGCATTCCATCGGCCCCAGACGCCTTAACCGTCTCGCTGGCCACGAATCGTGAGGCTTTCCAGTGTCGCGGGATCCAGTGAGAGCGATCCGTGGGCGCGTAAGGCCTCGATCGTTTTCATAAAGACGAGGTAAGTCGCTCCCGAACAATAACTCGGCGCCGCTACATCCGGCGTGATCAAGAACCTGCCCGATTCAAGCTGGGCCGCGGACTGGAGACGCATCGTCGCGACGTGGGAAGCGGAATAGCCGCCTCCCTGAGGCATTTGGCGCACCTGTTCAAGTATCAACTCGTTATAGCGCGCTGGAGCGATCTGAGCGGAACTCCTTTCCTGAACGGAAAAAATGACGAGCAGGCAGAGAATGATTTGGGTGGGATAATTCTTCACGGTAAAGCAAACAGATAGGGCTCGAATTTGCCGACGCAACTGCTAGGCGTCTCATTTGGCTTTGGGCGGAGAATGTGGTACCAGGCAACATGCTGCGGTTTACGAAAATGAACGGTGCCGGCAACGATTTCGTAATGATTGATAATCGGGCCGGTGATATGCAGCTTTCGACCCAGCAGATCTCAAAGCTTTGCGATCGTAACCGAGGCGTCGGGGCTGACGGTGTTCTGGTGCTGGAACGTCCGGCTAATGGGGCTGATTTCCGAATGCGCTATTACAATGCAGATGGTGGCGAAGCAGAAATGTGCGGGAATGGCGCACGTTGCTTTGCTCGCTATGCCAATCGTGTCGCCGGTCCGCTCACGCGATTGACCTTCGAAACGCCGGCCGGCGTAATTGGGGCCGATTTGCAGGGGGAACTCGTTTGTCTCCAGATGAGTAGGCCAAAGGATCTTCGGCTTGGAGTCAAGGTTCCCGCAGCAGGCCAAACCGTGAACGGACATTTCGTGAACAGCGGCGTTCCGCATGTCGTTGTTCCGGTGGAAGATTTAGAGAATGCCGACGTCTGCGGGATTGGGTCCGCTGTCCGGCGTCACGAGCTTTTTGCGCCGAACGGAACGAACGTGAATTTCCTGAAGCGGCGAGGGGATCGCCAGATTGCGATTCGGACCTACGAACGGGGAGTCGAGAACGAGACACTGGCCTGCGGAACCGGCGTGGTGGCCAGTGCGTTGATATTCGCAGCCACGGAAAATGTGGATGGTCCAATTCGAGTGCTGGTGCGCGGCGGAAACGAACTACAAGTTGGATTCGAAAAAGAAGGTGACGGATATAAAAACGTCACGCTTGACCGGCCCGGCCGATTTCGTTTTCGACGGAACCATTGAGATCTGATTGCCGGACGTGTTTGTCCTTTTCTCGATTAAGGCAGAGGCCTGAAAATAATTGCTTATGTTTCGAGGAACCTACACCGCATTGGTAACGCCATTTCAAGATGGCGAGCTCGATTTAGGGGCACTCGAGAAATTGATCGAGGACCAGATTGCCGTTGGAGTTAACGGCGTCGTTGCGGCGGGAACAACCGGGGAATCACCGACGCTTTCCGCCGATGAACGCGAACAAGTGATCCGCGTTACGATTGAAGTGGCGAAGGGCCGTTGTCAGGTGTTGGCGGGGACAGGATCAAATTGCACGTCCAGCGCAGTGGTCTCGACGGAAGCGGCTGAGAAATTGGGCGTGGACGGCATGTTGGTCGTTGCGCCGTATTACAACAAACCGAGCCAGGAAGGTTTGTATCGGCATTTTCGCGCGATCGCGGAAGCGACCACCAAACCGCTGATGCTTTACAATATCCCGGGACGTTGCGCGGTCGACCTTCAACCGGAAACAGTTGAGCGGCTCGCCGTTGGTTGTCGGAACATTGTTTCGATCAAAGAAGCTGGGGGCAGTGTCGAGCGAGTCAGTGATCTTCGATCGCGTTTGCCGGATGCATTTACGATTTTGAGTGGGGACGACTCATTGATTCTTCCTTTTCTTTCAGTAGGGGCGGTCGGAGTTGTCAGTGTCGCTTCCAATCTTTTTCCTGCTGAAGTTTGCGCCTTAGTTCAGGCGTTTCGCTCGGGTGATCTAAGATCGGCCCGTGATTTGCACCTGAAAATGCTCCCGGTTTTCAAGGATTTGTTCATCGAACCTAATCCTGTCCCAGTGAAGACGGCATTGGCGTGGCGTGGGGCGATGAGCGCGGAATGCCGGTTGCCACTTTGCGAAATGTCGGAAAAAAATGCGGCGCGACTCCGAACTACTCTTGATGCGTTCGAGGGAACTGAGTGAAATGAAGCCAGTGCGAATCCTTCTTGTCGGCGCCAAGGGCAGGATGGGACAGGCGATTGCCGCAGCGGCCGAGGCAACCAAAGCTGTTATCAGTGGTGCAGTGGATCAAGGGGATGATCTGACCAAGGAGATGAATGGATGTGATGTGGTAATCGATTTCAGCCATTCGAAAGCGATCGAGACAATTTGTCAGGCTTGTTTGACGGCGAACAAACCACTCGTTACCGGAACGACGGGGCATTCCAAGACCGAACGAGCGTTCATGGAAAAGACAGCGCGATCGTTGCCGATTGTTTCTTCCCCAAACTTCAGCGTAGGAGTCAACGCGCTCTTCTGGTTAACAAGGAAAGCTGCGGAGATGTTGGGTAACGATTTCGATCTTGAGATCGTTGAGACGCACCATCGGATGAAGAAGGATGCGCCGAGCGGAACCGCGAAACGGTTGGCGGAGATCCTGGGTGACGCAAGAGATCTGAGGGATTCCTCAAATATTACCCACGGCCGAGAAGGGTTAGTGGGGGAACGACCCTTGGCTCAGATCGGGATTCACTCAATTCGTGGCGGGGATGTGGTCGGCGATCACACCGTTATTTTTGCGGGCCGAGGCGAGCGACTTGAACTCGTGCATAAAGCATCAAGTCGGGAAACATTTGCGATGGGAGCGTTGCGGGCTGCGCGCTGGGTTGCCGGGAAACCGCCGGGTTTGTACAGCATGGAAGACGTGCTCGGGTTGTGAGAGTTGGTGTCGCTCTTGGTTCGAATCTTGGCGATCCCCTGAAGCAATTGCGTGATGCTCGCGATCAGATCGAAGCGTTGCCCAAGGTTCAGGCTCCGATCCTGGTCTCGCCTCTCTATGAAACCGAGCCCGTTGGGTGTGAAGAAAATGCGTCGAAATTTCTGAATGCGACGATTGAATTTGAATATTCGGGTGAACCGCAGGAATTGTTAGGTAAATTGGCTGAGATCGAAGAATCACTCGGCCGCCCGCGATCGCACCTGCGGAATGCGTCACGATTGATCGATCTCGATCTTCTTTATTTCGGCGATCTAGAAAGCAAGACGGCCAAGCTCGAATTGCCGCACCCAAGAATGACACAACGTGAGTTCGTGCTTCGACCACTGGCCGATATCAGGCCGGACCTGGTTCTGCCGGGACAAACTGATCCAGTTCGCAGGCTTCTCCTTCGAACGGCGACTAAATCAGGAGCAGTGTTGCGCGCGGCCACACAGTGGTAAAGTTCCCAGTAATGCAGGATTTTCGCGATCGGAAACGGCGAGGCGAACGGGTTACCGCGTTGACTGCGTATGATTATCCGACGGCCCGGTTACTGGATGAAAGTGGCATCGACATTATTCTCGTAGGGGATTCAGTGGGGATGGTCGTTCTCGGCTATGAGGATACCACTGCGGTCACTCTGGACGACATGCTGCATCATACCCGGGCAGCGGCGCGTGGAGTTAAGCGCGCGTTGCTGGTCGCTGATTTGCCGATTCATACCTACGGCGATCCCGCGACCGCCGTGGCCACGGCGCGACGCCTGGTTGAGGCCGGTGCCCATGCGGTGAAGCTCGAAGGTGGGGTCAGTCATGTTTCCCAAATCGAAGCGATCATTGCCGAAGGCATCGCGGTAATGGGGCATATCGGAATGCTTCCACAGAGCGTCCGGGAAGAAGGCGGTTACAAGGTCAAAGGTCGCACCCAGGCGGAAGCTGAAGCACTGATCCGCGATGGATTGGCCGTCGAAAAGGCGGGCGTGTTCGCGGTTGTCCTAGAGATTGTGAATCCGGAAGCCGCCCGGCGGATCACCAGCTCATTGAAGATTCCAACGATCGGGATCGGGTCAGGAGTGCATTGCGACGGTCAGATCCTTGTTACGCACGATCTGATCGGTTTGTTCCCATGGTTTACTCCGAAGTTTGTGTCGCCCGAAGCTAAGGTGGCGGAAGAAATCCGAAAGGCAGTGCAGGTCTTTATCGAGCGAACGAAACAATAGCGGGCCGAGTTTCGTTTTGTCAGGCTTCTTTTGCCACGGATTAACACGGATTAAACACGGAAGGAGGTTGGGGGACGCAACATTAGGTGCAAATCCTTGTTTCATCCGTGTTACTCCGTGGCCCTTCCCATCAGGCCTGGCTGGAGCGTATTTGTGGATGTTTTTTCCGGTCTGTGTTATGCTCTCAACGAACTTTCCCCCTTCCCGATGAGAACATCCGAGCTTGAGCTTTCAGAGTTCGACGAGGCACTCCTCGAATCGAGCAAACAACGCAATTGGCTTTTGGTTGGCCTGATGGTTTCGCTTGCGTTTCATGGAGCGCTTTGCGGCTATTTTTATCGAACCAACTTGACGCCTGCCAAGAATCCGCTCGAAGAACGTGTCCTGCCTCCAACGTTCAAGGTGAAAACCGTGGATCTTCAGGCGCTCGACAAATCGAGCATGGATCAAACGAATCCGGCTGCCAAGCCCGATCCAGACAAGACCGATGTCCAATTGCCTGACGACAAAAAATCGTTCGACCAACTCCTGGAAGATGTGCACGCAAGCGCAACCTTGCCCGACGATACGCGTGATGTTCTGCCGGACAAACCGCAAGTGGACCAAAGCGCCAGCTCGGTCATGAAGGAAATCGAAGCGACCAGCGCGCAGACTCTTTCCAAGAGTCCGAATGCGACGCGGGAACAGAATCTCCTGATGGATTCTGCAACATCCGGCCGGCCACAACCTGCGATGAGTGGAACCGAAATCGCCTCCAGCACGACAATCAAGAAACCAAACGTGTTTAGCAACAAAATCCCGGGCGACAGTGCGGGACCGAATACGCGACGCGCTCCGGGATTCAGTGATTTGGATTCGTTGCTCGCGCAAAAAGGTCCGTTAGGTGCAGGAACAAAGCCAATCCTTCTGCCAGAGAACCAAACCTTCGGTTATAACAGCGCCGAACTGGAGCAGACTGCTATTGATCAACTACGGAAACTCGGAGTGTTGATGCAACGCAATCCGAAGGCGACATTTACTATTGAAGGTTACACGGACTCGTTTGGTCCGCCCGATTACAACATTGACCTTAGTCAACGGCGCGCTGATGCAGTGAAGACTTTCCTGGTTGATGTCATGCGAATCAGCTCAAGCCAGATTGAGACGCACGGGTACGGCGCATCGAAGTTTCTGGTCGCACCGCGACCGGTGACTGATCCGATGCAGGAAGAACCCGAAATCAGACGGCAACAACCGAATCGCCGCGTCGTCGTAGTTGTTCATACCGACGGCAAATTGCTGTGGCCACGGCCCTGTGGGCCGTCCGGTACTGCCATGTGGGGAGATGGTGGTGGACATCGGCAGTCAGGATGTTGGGTGTTCGTTGCTCGGAGTCGGGGTGCGCCCGATCCTAAGTGAAAGTAAGTGCAAGTGCAAGCGCGACGTCCCGGGCTCGTGTCCGCCACCTTCCCTGTTTCATTCCTCGCTACCAATTCTTGATCCACTGCAACGGATCAGACGAGTTTCCGGTGCTCCAGAGATCGAATGTTGCGTTATGACCTACCGAGCCTTGGGGTTCGGCAGCCTTTGCCGTTGAGTAGCCGTAACTGTGTCGGAACGGATCTCGCAGGTAGGTATTTGGTCCCGACGGGTTCGGTGCCAGCATTTCAAGCTTCAATGAATTGCCAAAATAATTCGGCAAACCGCTCGAAGGTGTGAGTGGATTCGCGTCGCTGTCTCCCGAGAGTTGAGAATATAGAAATGAACAGGCCGGTATGTAGCTGTCAGGAGTTGTTGTTGCCGGATTCAACCTGTTCGTTAGTTCGTTTGAAGGATAAACGCCGTTGTCACTGCGGTAGTTTTCAAGGGCGGTTGAAATGGCAGCGATCTCTACCTGAGCGCGCGACCGCTTAGTCTTGGCTTGGACGTAACCGGTAGTGGAGATAATGAATCCTGAAAGAAGGGCGATGACCGCAATAGCGGCGAGCAGCTCAACCAGAGTGAACGAGAGCCGTTTCTTCTTCATCACCCTTGTTGCTGCAGTCCACTTATTATGCTGATCAACGGCATGAAGAGCGCGATAACGATGGTGCCGACAATTAGCGCCAGAAAGACAATCATGATCGGTTCGAGCAGTGAGGTCATCGCCGCGACGGAATTGTCTACTTCGTCATCGTAAACCTCGGCAATCTTCAGAAGCATTTCCGGTAGTTGCCCGGTCTCTTCCCCCACGTCGATCATACTAATGACCATGGGAGGAAACGCTCTGCTCGCTTCTAACGGTTGAACGATCGTTTCGCCTTCCTGCACGCTGTCGTGGACCCGCGAAATCGCCCGAGCAATGACTGAGTTACCTGCTGTTTCTCGAGTGATTTCAAGAGCTTGAAGAATCGGGACGCCGCTCGTGACTAGCGTGCCAAAAGTGCGTGAGAACCGCGAGATGAGAGTCTTTCGCACCATGTCACCAAAGAGTGGTACCCGCAATTTGAACCGGTCCATCGCTACGCGCCCGTGCCTCGTGCGAATGATTAGTCGATACCCGAGGAAAATGAACCCTAGAGCAGCGAGTAATGCGATCCATTGATGCTGCATGAAATCGCTCGCGCAGATGACAAACAATGTGATCGCGGGCAGCGGTTTGTCACCCAGCATGTCGTGGAAGATTGTGGCAAAACGCGGGACAATGAAGATCAGAAGAAAAATCATGATCCCCATCGCCAGCAAGAGCACAATCACCGGGTAAACCATCGCTGCGGTTACCTTGTTTTTAACCTTCTGCGCTTTTTCCTGAAACTCGGCGAGCCGAGCGAGCACGACGTCGAGTAGGCCGCCGAGCTCCCCAGCTCTAACCATGTTGATGTACAAGATCGTCGAAGATTCGCGAATGTCGCGCCAACCCTTCAGAGAAGGTGCTCCCGTCCTGCACGGATGTGGCCAGTCTGGTAATCGTGTTTTTAAGAACCGGGTCGCGTTCCTGTTTTGCGAGAACTTCCAAACCGCGCAAAAGCGGCAGGCCGGCATTGATCAAAGTCGCGAGCTGCCGGGTGAAGATCATAAGCGTCTTCGGTTTCACGGATTTTCGCTGAAACAAGACGATGCTCCCACTCCGGCGAGTTTGTCGTTTTGTTTCCGCTTTGGAATCGCCCAACGACTTGTCCGTCGACAAAGGTTTCTCTTCACTAACTTTGGTTGGAAAGAAACCAGACTGACGGATCTGATCCACTGCGTCATTGATTGAGTCGGCATCAATCGACCCCGTGGACTCTTGTCCGCGCCGGTCAACGGCGACGTAAGCGTAAATCGGCACGTAAGTTTCCTAGGTATATCTGAGGACTTCCTCGATTGTTGTCTGACCGTCGAAAACCGCGTGCAGCCCATTTTGCTGCATGGTAATCATCCCATGCTCGATCGCGCACTTTTTCAACGCCACGGTCGGCGCGCGCTGATTGATCAAGTCGCGCAGCGGCTCTGTGATTCGCAATAGTTCGAAAATGCCTTTTCGACCTTTGTATCCGGTTTGATTACAGCCGTCGCATCCTTGGCCGCGGTAAAAATCACTGTCCGGCGATGTCATTATTCGACAGGCCATGCTGAGCAAATAAAGCCTTATTCGGCTGATACTTTTCTCGACAGCTGGGGCAAATTGTTCGGAGTAACCGCTGTCCGAGCACGGCTTCGAGCGTTGAGGAAATAAGAAACGGTTCCACCCCCATGTCGATCAGCCGCGTGACTGTTCCTGGTGCATCGTTGGTGTGCAGGGTGGTAAGGACAAAGTGTCCTGTGAGTGCTGCTTGAATAGCGATTTGTGCCGTCTCCAAGTCGCGCGTTTCGCCGACCATGATGCGGTCTGGATCTTGGCGGAGAAAAGCCCGAAGCGCTCGCGCGAAAGTCAATCCGATGCCTTCGGTGACGGGGACCTGGACTACGCCTTCGAGATCGTATTCAACCGGTTCTTCCGCGGTCAGCAGTTTCGAATCGATCGTGTTTATCTTTCGGAGGCAGGAATATAACGTTGTCGTCTTCCCGGAACCAGTGGGTCCCGTGACCACGAACATGCCGTTAGGTAGTTGAATGATCTCAAGAATTTGATTGTAGATTTCTCGCCGGTAGCCCAATCGATTCGAGATCTAGACTGACCGCGGAGCGATCCAACACGCGAAGAACGACGCTCTCGCCACATTGGGTGGGCAAGGTCGAGACTCGGAGATCAATTGCGCGTCCGTCGATGTTGGTCTGGATCCGGCCATCCTGGGGCAACCGTCGTTCTGCAATATTGAGGTTACCCATCACTTTCACCCGGGAGATAACCGGTAAAGTAAGGTGACGAGGCGGCGACTCTACTTCACACAAGGTGCCATCGACCCGGTAACGAATCCTGAACCGATCATCAAACGGTTCAAAATGGATATCGCTCGCCTTGCGTTCGATCGCCTGGGACAGGATCAGATCTACATATTGAACAATCGGCGCCGCATTTGCTTCGGACTCGATGGATTCAACGCTCACTTCAGTTTGTAACGGAGCGCTATCGACACTGCTACCTTCATAATGTTGTTGAATGATCGCTTCAATCTGGTCGGACGGTGCAAGCACGACTTGGATTTCTTGGCCGAGCGCAAACCGGAGATCTTCCGGGATACTCAGATCGAATGGATCGATTGCAGCCACGCGGAGTTTCCCATCAATCAATCCAATGGAGACAACCCGATGAAGGCGGGCGAGGCCTGCAGGTATTAGGTCCAGAGTCGAGGACGGGATTTCTTGACCAGAAAGATCAACGAAATCTGTGCCGGCAGCGTCGGCCATGATCCGGTAGTAATCTTCAGGGTCGACCAGGCCGTTTTCGACCAGAATGCGTTCGATCGTCTTACCATCGCTGTCCGCCTGTTGCAGGACCGCCTCGCATTGCGATTGAGATAGTAGCCGGTGTTCGGACATAAGTTCAACCACCTGTTTCGCGTTCATTCCACCACCTCGATTGTGGTTGAGAGGACTTCTTCAACTGAGGTCAAACCGACGAACGCTTTTCGCATTCCGTCTTCACGCAAGGTGCGCATCCCATGCCCCCGTGCGTGCCGGCGAAGGGAACCAGTCGAGCTGCGTTGATTGATTAGGTGGCGCGCTTCGTCGTCAATTGAAAAAATCTCGAAGATGCCCGTCCGTCCCTTGTAAGCTGTGCCACCGCATTTCTCGCAGCCGACGGATTTTGGAGTGTGATCATTGTTCTGGTTGACGCAGTCTGGACAAAGTCGCCTGACGAGTCGTTGCGCGATGATGGCCCGCAGGGAAGACGCGACCAAGAATGGTTGTACTCCAATGTCTAACAGGCGGGCAATAGCGGAGGGCGCATCGTTTGTGTGCAATGTGCTGAAGACGAGATGTCCAGTCAGGCTTGCGTTGATCGCAATCGTGGCCGTCTCGCGGTCACGAATCTCGCCAATCATGATAATGTTTGGGGCCTGTCGCAGAATGGAACGCAACGCGAGTGGGAAAGTCATTCCGATCTGCGAATTGACCTGGACCTGGTTGATTCCGCTGATTTGGTATTCAACTGGTTCTTCCACGGTGATGATTTTTCGGTCGGACTGATTGAGGAGATTGAGGAAAGAATAGAGTGTGCTCGTTTTGCCTGAACCGGTCGGCCCAGTGACGAGAATGATTCCGTCTGGCAGTCCAATGAGCCGTTGGAGGGTTTCCTGATCGTCGCTCAGAAACCCCAGTTCGGGCAGGCCTAGCATCAGATTCGATTTGTCTAGCACTCGCATAACGACACTTTCGCCGTGATGGGTTGGTATGGTTGAAACGCGAAGGTCGACCAAGTTATCGCGTAGGTTCACGTGTATTCGGCCATCCTGCGGCAAGCGTTTCTCCGCGATGCTCATAGAACCTGTCATGATTTTCAGCCGGCTGACTATCGCGGGATGCAATCGCCTTTGGGGGGCTGGCATTTCTCGCAGAACGCCGTCGATCCGAAAACGGACCTGAAGCTTTTCGGCGAGCGGTTCGAGATGAATATCACTAGCTCCCAACCGGTGCGCTTCGCTTAGTAGCATTGAAACGAGTTGAACAATCGGCGCTTCATTTGAATTACCAGTCAGTAAAGGGTCAACGGCAGGGTGTTCGGGCGACAGATTCGTAGGCTCCCTCATCGTGGCTTCGAGCCGGTTGGATGACGTATCCGATGATTGAGTTGCGGGACCGTAGTACTTGATCAGGGCCTCGCGAATTTTCGCGGGTGTCGTGCAGACTGGCTCGATTTCGCGCCGAAGCAAGAAGCTGAGGCTGTCGATCAGGTCGATGTCGAGAGGGTCGCCAATTGCGATGGTCAATCCAGTATCGCCGACATTGATGGGAATCACCTGGAGCTTCCATGCATCCGACGCCGGCACTCGATTTATGGCATCGGGAGGAATTAGAGTACTCGATAGGTCAATCCATCTCATGTTAGCTTTGGCGGCTAACGCTCGGGAGACGTCGAGCTCAGAAATTGCGCTGGTGCGGATGAGCGTTTGAAGTGGATCCTCGCCGCTGGAAAACGTTGATAGGGCGCCATCGACCTGGCTGTCCGTGATCAGTTTCGCCTCAGCGAGAAGGCGAAGAATATACTCGTGTTTTGGTTGCACTGGGGGAAGCGCTGTTGCGTCTGTTGGGAGAACGCAAGTTGCGAGGTTAGGAAACTCGCCAAGTCATGTCAACACGCCTTGCTTAATCAGGCTTGCGAAATGGGACAACGCCTACTTCATATCAGCCGCTGGCTTTCAGTTGTGTGACCCAATTTGGAATTGGGAATTCCTGATCAGCTTAGAAAGCGTTCAATAACGACGCAACGTCGCCACGTTCCAGGCGCCGTGCTGACTTTGGATCCGGCCATGGCGCTTGTTTTCAGGATGGTCAATGCGATCCCGATTCGGAAGCATGACTGAACAAGTTTTCCTGCAATCATTCCGCTATCGTGGCTTGCCGAGACGTGCTAAACAAGCGCTTACTTGCCAAGCTGTAGAGTCCATTTTTAGCCGTTCCAATTTCCATGAGACGTTACCTTCCCTTTGTTATCGTGATCGCGGTAGGGTTAGGCGCTGGTACGGCGGGAATGATGCTTTTTCGCGCTAAGAAATCACAAATCGTCGCAGCCGCTCCACCTTCCGAGACCAAGATAAAAACGGATGAAGGCGCGATCCATTATCAGGGAGACCCCAATGCACCGGTCACACTCGTGGAATTTGGCGACTTCGAATGTCCACCTTGTGGGCGAGTTGCAGCGGCGACGGATCGGATCACTGCAGGATATGGTAATCAGTTGAGGATGGTTTTCCGTCATTTTCCATTGGCCGCGCACAAGCATGCGATCCCAGCGGCGCAGGCGTCCGAAGCCGCAGATCTCCAAGGAAAATTTTGGGAAATGCACGGTCTCCTTTATCAAAATCAGGAGGAATGGCGGAAAGCTGAAGACGTCCGCGAAATATTCGTAGGTTACGCGACAAGAATTGGGCTCGACATCGATCGCTTTAAGGCGGACCTGGAAAGTCCGTTGGTGAACGAGCGAATCGATGAGGATCGACGACACGGTGTTGCTCTCGGAGTCACCGCGACTCCTGCGATTTTCGTGAACAATCGCAATGTTCCCATGCCGGCAGACGTCGTTGATGTGCGGGCAGCGATCGACGCGGCTTTGAAAATTACTCCAACACCTGCACTCACACCATAAGCAAGGAATTCATGAACTCGCGCGCTGGAATCATCGTTTACATTATCGCTGCCTGTATCGCTTTGGCCGGCTTGGCCGATGCAACCTACTTAACTGTTATTGCTCTCACCGGTGAAGCAGCAGCTTGTAGCGGCTCGACCGGTTGCCTCGAAGTCCTTGGAAGCCCTTATGCAAAAATTGCCGGTTATCCGGTCGCGGCTCTCGGATTCGCTGGCTATTTCGCCACTTTTACTTTCGCCCTCTTTTCGGCGTTCGGTTATTTGCGGACCCGCACATTTTTTGCGTTAACAGTTTGGGCGATGTTCGCGATGACGCTCTGGCTTCTATATGTTCAGGCGTTTAAGCTGCATGCGTTTTGCCGTTATTGTCTGTTTTCTGCGGCAATTGTTTTTCTCCTGGCGGGGCTGGTTGTAGTCAGTCCGCCGGCGGAGGGTCCGGAAAGTTCGGAAGAAGCAGCCTAGGAGCCCTTTAGCTGGGCGACGGATGGAGTTGGGGAGGGGCCGCGATGGCGCATCTCCTGCTAAAAATAAAGGTCCATGCGCCTGTTCCTCCTCCTCGCATTGATGCTTGTCACCATTGGTTTGACCAGTCTCGTTAGCAAAGTCCTGCCTTTGACCGCCAAAGACGTCTGCCTGATGCTGCGGTCCGGATATTCCAGTGAAACAATTCAGAAGGAGCTGGCCGCTCGACATTTTGCCGAAATGCTCGATGCCGTAACGGAAAAAGCGATGAAAGACGCCGGTGCTGCGCCGGCGTTGGTCGATGCAATTAAGAGTGGGGTCTATCAAAGTTCCGTCGCAGAAGCGCAGGCGGCGCAGGATCAGATCGCTCAGCAAACCCGCAGGAACGCGATGGAAGTGGAACGCACTCGTAAACTGGATGCGATATACAAGGACCTTTTGGCGCGCGAGCGGGCGAACGCGGTGATTCCAGGTCCGCCTGCGGCTCCAATCGTGGTCGATCAGATGAAAGGCGATCTGGTTTCGTGGAACAACGGTAGTATGAATCGCGTCGACGATGCGGCACTGGCCAACAAGAAACTGATCGCGATTTATTTTTCAGCGCGGTGGTGTGGTCCATGTCGTGAATTCACTCCCAAGTTAGTCGAGTTTTACAATCGCGTTTCCCCACAACATCCCGAATTTGAAGTTGTCTTATTCAGCAGGGATCGGTCGCCGGGTGAAATGCAAACCTACATGCGGGAAGAGAAAATGCCGTGGCCAGCGATCGATTTCGAGAAACTCGCGAACAAAGGGGATCTAAAAAAATACGCGGGTGATGGCATCCCGTGTCTAGTCGTGGTAGACCCCGCTGGTCGGATTATTTCGGATACTTACGCTGGCCAGAAATTTTTGGGGCCGCAGAAAGTATTGGCGGATCTCGAAGGGATATTCGGGGGGACCGCGGCTCCGATAGCGGCGAAGCGCTAGTCGCGGTCAAGGACAGTCGGTCATTGCCACGAGGTGGCCGATCATGTTTTGATCTGGCATGAACAGACGTCGCTTTGTTCGAACCACCGCAGCAGCAGGATTAAGCGTCGCGGTCGCTCCACGCGTCTTCCTCGCGCAAAGTCCAACGATTATGAATTCAAAAATGATCAAGCCGGTCGTGATCGCCTCAGCCAATGGCAACAAGTTCAAGAATGGCGGTGAAATGACCTGTGTGCAGACGGCGTTTGCCATGTTAACGCAGGATGGAGCGGACGTGCTCGATGCGTTGATAGCTGGTGTAAACATTGTCGAGCTTGATCCACTCGATAACAGCGTGGGTTACGGTGGATTGCCGGATGCGGAGGGTGTCGTCCAGCTCGATGCTTCGTGCATGCATGGCCCAAAACGACGGGCCGGCGCAGTGGCCGCCCTCGAAGGAGTCCGGACTCCTTCACTGGTTGCCCGTGCAGTGATGGAACAAACGGATCACCATTTACTCGTTGGAAATGGGGCCCAGCGTTTCGCTCGTAGTCTCGGCTTCAAAATCGAGGATGATCTGAACTCCGATGATTCAAGGAAACTTTGGCTGGAATGGAAACGACGAACCGATCCGAGCCATTATCTTGATCCAGAAAAGCGAGCGGAAGCCGGACGCCGCGCAATGATGCAGATGATCGCCGAAGGCTTGATCGACTCTCAACACATCTACGGGACCATCAATTGCAATGGGATTAATGCCAAAGGAGAAATCTGCGGCGTAACGACAACTAGCGGATTAGCCTGGAAAATTCCGGGACGCGTTGGTGATTCCCCAATCCTCGGCGCCGGACTCTATGTGGACGGCGAGATTGGGGCAGCCGGATCCACCGGACGCGGTGAAGCCAATCTCTTTGGTCTTTGTTCTTTTCTGGTCGTGGAAAACATGCGACGCGGAATGCACCCGAAAGACGCAGGTCTGGATGCCTGCAAGCGGATCAAAACAAACACGGTCGAGAAGCGGCTCCGCAACAGCAAAGGGAATCCGAATTTCAACGTTAATTTCTATGCCCTGAACGCAAAGGGCGAGTATGCCGGCGTATCGATGTATCCCGGGTTCAGCTATGCGCTCTGCACCGAGAAAGGTCCAGAGACTCGACCCAGCGAACCGCTCCTCGACGGAAAACCGGAAGAGTAAGGGGATTAATCGCGAACTGACTGGCGTTTTATAAACTCGTTAGCCAGTGCGCGGTAGGCTCGTGCGCCTGTTCCCTGCTTCTCGTGTTCAAGAATCGATTTGCCGAAGCTGGGAGCTTCACTCAATCGGACCGAACGCGGAATAACGGTGTCGTAGACGCGTTCCCCAAAGTGTTCTCGGACTTCCGAAACCACCTGCTGGCTGAGATTTGTCCGACTATCGAACATGGTCATGATGATTCCACCAATCTGGAGCTGATCATTTGCACCGGACTGGCGCACTTGTTCGATTACGCGATCGATTTTTACCAGCCCTTCCAAGGCGAAGTATTCGCATTGGATCGGTGTGAGCAGTTCGTCCGCAGCCGCCAGCGCATTGGTCATCAGGACCCCGAGCGATGGTGGGCAATCGAGAAAAACAAAGTCAAACGTGTCATCCGCCCGCAAAGGCGCCAGAGTCGTCGTTAAGCGGGTAAGGTGATTCTGCATTCGCGCGATCTCGATTTCCGCGCCGGCGAGATCGAGGTCGGCCGGAACGAGGAACAGATGAGAAAGCCGTGTCGGCAGAATTTTATCTATGATTGAGATGTTCCCAAGAAGCGGTTCGTACAGGCTTTCGCCTTCGAATTCCTGCATTCCAAGAGAACTGGTCGCGTTGCCCTGTGGATCAAGGTCAATGAGCAGGACGCGCCTTTCGCGTTCGGCCAATGCGTAACCGAGGTTCACGGCGGTTGTTGTTTTGCCAACGCCGCCTTTTTGATTTGCGATGGCAATGATTTTCATGTCCTCGGGATAATCTGCGTACGAAGTTCAAAGCTGCGCCGCCCTCCCAACCCCGGAGTTACATTCGATTCCGGCTCTTGCCAAAAAAGATCGTCGGGCCCGGGCAGCATTTCCGTCACTTCGAGCTCGGTGGCTTTTGAGAGCCAACGATGGAAGATTTCGAGGAAGAGGTAGCTTTCGAAATCGATAAAGACGGGCTTCGTATCTTTATCACGGCCTTCGGCACCGCTTCGTCTCAGGGCCTGTTCGGTGGGGCGAATGTAAACATATCGTGGCAAGTTTTTCTCGGCCCGAAGGCGTTCAACCGCTAGGACAACATCGCGCGAGACACCGGTGTAATCGCCGGGGCCCAATTCCTCCAACGTTACCGTCCATGATCGCCGTTGAACAATAACGCGTCCACAGCGCAATCGAGGCAAGTACGGGGGCCGGCTAAACAGGAAAGGATGAAAGCCGAGCGGAATCACCCATGCCCGGGCGAAGGAGCCGAGGTATTCGCGCGACTCAAGTGTTCGCAGGCAAATATCTCCGTTGTGGTCGTTGATGTAGACCTCGATCTCGGCAGGCGGTATGACGCGCCACCGAGGATTGCCGCGTTCAGTTGCGACAAAACTGGTTCCACCCGGCATCGCATCAAGCATGCGTACTGACGTCGTGGCGGTGAAATCCGCAGCGAAAAAGCCAAAGTGAAAACTGGGCTGGCCCAGTGTGGTCTGCGCGAAAGCTTTCCCGAGCAATTCCTTGTTCGGACAACTCCAGTAGAAGCCGTGATGGAGCAATGCGACTGGCGGATGGAGCTCTGCCAGGATCCATCGATATTCGCCGCGCGCGATTGCCTCCAAAGACTTCGCCTCCAATTGCAGATCCGCGGAGGGATAAGTGAATTCGTCGAACTTGTCGTATTTGAAATCCCGACGAATGAAGTGACAATCCTCGGTCGTTAGCTCCCATTCTTCCGCGTCCGGGCGGGCCTCCATTCGTTTCCGAAAAGCGGATTTCACTTCCTGAAACGCCAGATGGGCAAGCCCGACCATTGCTGGACCGGTCAAGGGCATCCGAAGCGCCTGGCAATGTTTCAGAAAAGCGGGAAGCGAGATTGCGCCGTTCTTTGTTGGGGCTCGCTCAAGGAGATTACGCAGTCCTGCCGTAACGCGGCTAGCGACAAAGGCATAATTGTCGCGCCAAAGATCAATCCATGGTTCGGCTTCGGTCGTGAGGTGACAGAGCATCTGTTCGCTGACCTTAAAATGGCATTCCCGAAAACATTCTTCCCCGATTGGATTGCTTGCTGAATAGAGGAAGCGATCCGACGTCTCCCGAGCGGAACCGAGTTCAAGTAGCCGGCGGCGTCCTTCCTCCATGATCTCAATACGCGCGACGTTGTTTTCGGCCCGCGCAAATCTTGCGGGCAAAGCTGCAATCGGTTCCAGGGTCGCCAGCCAGCGTTGGCGCACCGGATTATCGCGCCATCGTTTGATGTCTTCGATGAGGACTTCGAATGCGTGAGGCTCAAGCGCTGGAACTTCGACCTCCCAGCGAATCATCTTTTGCGCTGCCAGCTGTTCTAACCAACTGATCCCGCCTAACTGCCATGCCGGCGTGTTTCCATCGCAACGGCTAAGGATCTCGATTGTTCTTGCATCGAGCGGAGCCACTTCACCTGTCTCGGCAAAAATAAATTCATTCGCCTCGATTCGGCCATTCGGATTCAGTCGGGGTGAAAGTTCCTCACGAATGCCCGGGTCTGCGTTAAGCGCGGCAGCAACACCGTGTGCAGTCCAACGTTCGAGGAATGTCTCGCGCTTTGAGATTCCCAGTTCCGGGGTGAGGCAGACTCCCGTCAGTGATTCGTCGGCGACCCCCCAGCTGCCGGGACCAAACTCGCTCAAAGTGTCGTTTTTGGCCGCCACTCGTTGAAGGTAAAGCAGGAGATGTCGTTCCCTTGCCCGTTCTTTCTTCCTTCGAGGAACGGTCCCGGCCGGTACCCGACCTGTCATCAGGTCAGTCAATGCTTCGCGAACACCCGCGCCTCCAAACACGAGATATCGAGGCAGCACGTCCCTAGTGGCCTGGGAGAGAGCAAGACGCGCTGAATCGAGTTCGCGACTCTGTGTTTCCTGTAATCGCGCTTCTGTGCTGACTAAATTTTCGAGCGCCACGAAAAATGCATCGGCCTCGGGTGAGGGGGAGGTGGTCAGCGTTACGGATGGAGGAGTCGTTGTTCGAATCGCCTGACGCAGGGCGTGGTAGGTCTCCGGTGAAAAACCGTGGTCGCGTCTCTTAAGAAGGCGTTCCAACTTTCGTTTTGCCGTGAAAAATTCCTCCCGCCTAACCAAAAGATCCCGCGCGGCGGCCGATGTTCCCGTCGTTGCCAGCGGGGTCAGAACGTCGAATGGCGCACCAGCCATTCGAATCAGAAAAATCGGTGCGACACGATAGCTCCCAGTCACGCATGCAAGAGAACGGAACTCGGTGAGAGTGACAAGTCAGAACCGTACGTGCGCCGGGGTTCGCATGCCTTGGGATTGCGCCAGCAGGTCACCAATGACGTGTTGCTGTCTCGCAGGATTCTTCGGTTCCAGAGCGCCCAGCCAACGCCAAAGCGGTGTCGGGCTGCGTTTGCCCCGCGGGCTAAGAGCCGCCTGCCCTTAGTCCTTAGTTATTCAGAAGAGGCAAGCGAATGGTGAACACCGTTCCAACGTCGGGTGTGCTATCCACTTTGATCGAGCCGGTGTGGTCTTCGATCACTTTCTTCGTGATGTAAAGACCAAGGCCAGTGCCGCTCTTGTTTTGCTTGGTCGTGAAGTACGGATCGAAAATTTTTCCAAGCTGCGGTTGAGGAATGCCGTGGCCCGTATCCGCGACGCGGACATCCACATAGAAGTCTTTGCGCTGGCACCCGACTTCGACAGGCCCTTTCTTGTCTGATGAGGCCTGTAACGCGTTCATGATAACGTTCTGGATTGCTCGCATGATCTGAACCGAGTCTCCCAGAAGCGTGCAAGGATCTTCGCAGATTTCGCTCTTCAATTCGATGCCACTCTCAATCGCTACCTGGTCAACACCCTTGACCACTTCACCTATGATTTGGGTCATTGATATCGGCTTGTGCGGCGATGCTTCTACGCTTCCGTAGCTCTGCCACATGGTAAGTAATTCCCGGCAAAGCCGAACGTTTTGTTCGATAATTTGGATTTCTTTCGCTGAGTTTGGCGTTTTCGAACCGTTCTCCTTTTCCGATTGCTCGAGTTTCTTACCGAGAAGCTGCACGTACCCCCACACGATTGTGAGCGGATTGCCAAGATCGTGCACAAATTCCGCAGACGCCTGACCCAACGAAGCTAGACGCTCTTTTTGAGCAAGCTCCTTTAAAAGGCGATTGTTAAGTTCTTTGATTTCTTCAGCCGCAGTGGCGCCGGTCCGTTGGACACGTGTCCGTTCCACATTACGTCCGATCGTTTCCCGCATTTCGCGCGCATCAAAAGGCTTGCTGATGTAATCGTTAGCGCCAAGTCGTAAAGCTTCTTTGGCGGTTTCAAGCGCGCCAAACCCAGTCAGCATGATCACAGCAACGTGTGGATCGATCTCTCTGATTTTGCGGAGTCCGTCAATGCCACTCGTCCCGGGCATGCGGATGTCGCTAATAACTGCGTCCGGCTTTTTATCCTGTAAAATGCGTAGGCCGGTTTCGACGTTTTCTGCGGTATAAACCTGATAGTTCGGCTTCAGGAGCATTCGCAAACTTTCGCGCGGTCCCATCTCGTCGTCGATAACGAGAACCTGCGGGAGATCGGATCCGTTCGTCATAATGGTTAAGGCTGAGGAAAGCTAAGGGCGTACCGTGGACCCGATGTTTATCAAGATCCTGCCGATTCGGCACGAGATTTGTTGAGGCTTGGCATATTGAACTTTTCCTTGTAGCACAAGATACGGCTTGTGAATAACTTAAAAATTTGGTGAATAACCGCCCGGTTGGAGGTGGAGAAACACGCAGAAACACGGATAAACACCGAGAAACATAATGACTGTATTTTGTGTAAAGTCTAGAATGCAGTATTTGTCTGGGTAAATCCTTAACCTTTTTGCTCTCTGACCCATGAGAAACCCTAACCGAGTCGTGGTCACCGGCATGGGCGTCGTCGCCCCCAACGGCATTGGTCTCGAACGTTTTTGGCAGTCGATCTTAGACGGCCGGAGCGGAATCGGGCCGATCACTCATTTTGATCCCGTCGGCTTAAAGAGTCGAATTGCGGGCGAAGTTAAGGGCTTCGATCCATCGGATTACATCGAACCGGAGTTGAAGCCGAAAAGAATGGCCCGGCACACTCAGTTTGCCTACGCGGCCACCATGATGGCACTCGAAGATGCTGGATTGGAATTCAAAGATTTGCCTTCCGACGGTCCGATTCCGGTAGTTATCGGGGTGAGCACAAGTGCTCTTGATATTATCGAGGACGTATTCCGGGACTCCACCGTGCGTGGTCTTGGTGGCGTTTCCCCCAACTCACTGTCGGCGTCAAAACCGCAAGCAGCTGCCAATATCATCTCAGACAGAATCGGGGCTTGCGCCAACGCGACGACCGTTTCTTCGGCATGCCCTTCCGGATTGGATGCAGTCGCTGCGGCAGCGGCCGTCATTCGATCAGGGGACGCAGAATTTGCGATTGCTGGTGGGACAGATGCTCCGATCACGCAACACGGATTTGCCAGTTTCATCGCTTCCGGCCTCTGTTCCACTCGGAATGACGATCCGCAACGGGCCAGTCGACCATTTGATCTCATGCGGGATTCAGGAGTGATTTCCGAAGGCGCGGGGATGTTTATCCTTGAGAACTTGGAACGTGCGCAGGCTCGGGGTGCGAGAATTTATCTTGAGGTGACGGGATACGGGACTCAACGGGACCTTCATGCGGATGATCCGGCGTCTGGACTAGTTAGGTCGATGGAACTTGCCTTAGGGAATGCGCGCCGCGGCATCGGTGATGTTGATTATATTTCAGCATATGGTCCGAGCCACCCGATATTGGACGCAGCCGAAGTCCGCTTTATCAAGCAGGTTTTTGGGAAACGCGCCCACTCGCTCCCGGTCAGTTCCATCAAAGGCATCACCGGCAATCCTTTGGCCGCCGGGGGACCGCTCCAAATAGCGGCCTGCGCCTTGAGTTTTCGTGATCAAACGATTGTTCCGACTGCTAATTACGAGGTCCCGGATCCTGAGTGTGACCTTGATGTCGTTCCGAACAAGCCCCGCCGGGCAAAACTAGGCTGCATATTGTTGAATGTTCGCGGGCTTGGTGGAAGTGCGAGTTCCATGGTCGTGAACCGGGTAAATGGTCGATGAACGGTGCGACGGCTCCCTTTCTCACGGCGTTGATTGCCCAGCTCGGGTTAGGCCTGGCTGTCTTCATATCGAACACCCAGCGCAAATCCAATCAGTGTTTCCTCCTGCTTTCATTGGTGGCGCTGGGTTGGTTGGGCAGTATCTATGGTGCCCTGATCACGACTGATCCGGGAACTGCGGCGGTCTGCATCCGCGAAGCATTCACCGCCGCAGCGCTCATTGTCGTTACGTTGAACCTCCTTCGTCTCTCCATTCGTTGGCGGCAAGAGTCATGGTGGGCGATTTTGCGAAGATCATGGGTCTGGATTGTTTTGACCCTGGGGATTGTTCTCCTTTGCCAGTCGAGCTACTTCCTGGTTGGGGCGGAGATACCTGAGCACGTTGGGGGAACGCTTGCCCAAGCCAAAGCGGTTTATGGGCCTGGGATCAACATCTTCACCGCTTATCTAGCGTTAGGGTTTTGTCGGCCTCGTCGTTGGATGTTGGAGGGACCTCAGCCAAACGACCGGGGGCGAACACGCGGAACTTCAAGTCTCTGATCGCTGGTGCCCTAACGATAATGGTGACATCGCTGGGGTTGGCCGTTGTCCTGGATTACTTCCTTAAAGACACACTGGTTTGGATGGCTCCCCTTCGAATCATCCTTTTCAGCCTTGTCGTGGCGTATGCCATCGCCAGCCGCAAGCTAATGGAGGTTGGAATTCTCTTTCGACGAGCGATCGCTTACGCCGTTCTCACCGCATATCTGTTGTTGTTGTATGGCGGCGTCTGGTGGCTGATCTCAACGGCCTTTCACGAACGCGGATTAGCGCATGTTCTCGCAGCAGTTGTTATCGCATTCGCAATGGCTCCGGCTCGAGGTATTTCCCAGTCGTTGGCCGATCGACTGATTATTGGCGCACGCCGCCTCGATTTTCGGTCAACCATGAACGAAGCGACGGCGATCCTGAAATCGGTTACGACGCTTCCTGATTTGCTGGAACGTTTTGCCAAGACGATCGCCGGCGCGGTCGCGACTGACAGTGTCCTCATTTTACTCCCGGATCAGCGTGGCTTTTCACAACAATATCCGCGTCCGACGCCGGAGCGCAGTTCTTCCAAGCTGATGCTCGGGAAAGACGAGGGCATCATTCGATATCTGGAAACCCATCAGGAACCGCTTGTTCTGGATGAGTTGCATCGAATGCGACAGACGCCGGAGCTGGAAGCGGTCGAGAAACAAATGCGAAACCTCCGGATCGGAGTGGCGATGGGTATTTTCTCACGCGAACACCTTGCCGGGGTCATGCTGTTAGGGCCACGTTTGTCGGGACGAATCTACGGAAGCGTCGAACAGAACGCGCTCCGGGTGCTCTGCGGGCAGCTTGCGATCGCAATCGATAACGCGCAGCTCTTTACCGAGGTCCAGAACGCAAAGATCTATAACGAAATCCTTCTCCAGAACCTTACCACTGGCGTAATTGCCGCCGACGCCAATGGGCACATCACCGTCTTTAATAATGAGGCCGAACAAATCGCCGGCTCGAAATCAGAGGATTTGATTGATCAATCAATCCTGCGACTGCCGGCATCGATTTGCAACCTGGTCCAGGAGACTCTGCAATCCAGCGAGCGTCCCGAAAATCGTGAGCTAATTCTGGAATCGGCCGAAGGCACAGTCGTGGCGCGCGCCAGCAGCTCCACCTTCCATGGGCAACAAGGCGAAATGCTTGGGGTCCTGGTTGTCCTGACCGACATTACTGCTCTCAAACAGCTCGAACTGCAGATCCGCCGCAGTGACCGCCTAGCCAGTCTCGGCACCCTCTCCGCCGGAATGGCCCATGAGATCAAGAATCCGCTCGTCTCGATCAAGACCTTTGCCCAGCTCCTGCCGGAGCGTTATCAGGACTCCGATTTCCGGGAGACCTTCTCGAACCTGATCGGCCACGAGATCGATCGGATCGATTCGCTGGTTAACCAGCTTCTGCGCTTTGCCCGGCCGGCCAAGCCACTTCTCAAGCCGATCCATGTCCATTCGGTGCTGGAGAAGTCTCTCCAGCTCGTCGGGCATCGCCTTTATCAAAAAGAGATCAAATTAACTCGCTCTTGGCAGGCAAATGTTGATACAATCCAAGCGGATGCCGACCAACTTGAGCAGGTCTTCCTCAACTTCTTCCTTAACGCCATGGACGCGATGAAGCGAAGCAAGGCGGGGAAATGGTGGTCTCGACCGAGATCCGCCCCGCAGACGAATGGGTCACCGCCGGCGCGAGAACAAACGGCGATGCCCAGGAAGTTTTGCGCATCACGCATTCGCGACACCGGCGAAGGCATCCGCAGCGAAGATATTCCCCACGTCTTCGATCCGTTTTTCACCACGAAAGATTACGGAACGGGCCTCGGCTTGTCTGTCGTGCACGGCATCATCCAGGAACATTCCGGTCAGATTCGAAGTGGAAAGCGAACTCGAGTAAGGGAACCGCGTTTCATATCTTGCTGCCGCTGGTTCGGTCAGGAACAGGAGGTGGCCGTTACGTGAGTCTGTCTCCCATCTGCATCCTCTACTCGCAAGACACGGATTTTGTCCGGCGGATTAAAGCATTCCTCGCTGCCCTCGCTCAAGTGCGCCACGTCAGCGTCCGCCGATCGGCTGGACGCGGTGCTTCAACAAACCGGTCCCGCGATTTTGCTTTTGGATCTGCGCGCGAAGGAAGCAATGGATCTATTTGAGCAGATCCGATCGAGTTGGCCGGACAGTGCTGATCGTCGCCCTCGGAACCCCGCGCTCCGAACCGCTTGCGCGAAGCGGAACAAGCCGGAATTTATGCCGCGGAAGATTTGCAGATCGATCGGAGACGATTGCAGGGCTCTGGTCGCGCGTGGATTCGAACATTTGCGCGTGCTTCAGGAAAATCGAGAGCTGCGTGAGCAAGCTATCGTCCCGATCGCTCCTGAGCCGCGTTCGAAGTCTTGAACCCACTCCGGAGCGTCCGAGTTCCATCGGGCATCGGCTCCGTTTTCCGCGAGTCTTTCGCCGATTCGATAATGTCGAGGCCCTTCTCTCCAGCATGGTCGAAGGTGTGGCCGATGCCACCGGGAGTCGCCCGGGTCGGCATTTTCTCCAAGATCAGGCAGGGCGATCGTTATCGGCTTCGAGCCGGACTGCGTTGTCTCCCGGAAACATCCGATGTCGAATATGGTGAGCGCGATGCGCTGGTCCGCTGGTTCGAGCTTGCATGCGCACATCATTTATCGGGGCAATCTTCCGCACGACGATCGATCAAAGAGCAACGCAGTTTGATGCGGCGCGCGCTCGATACTTTTGGCGCCGAAGTGATCGTTCCGCTGCACGCGCGTGGACGCATCATTGGCTGGCTTTTCTTCGGACACCGCGTGACCGGTCAACGTTTCGATTACAGCGATCTCGAAGGCCTGATGCTTCTCGGCGGAGCATGTCTCCACCGTTCTCGAGAACGCGCTTCTCTATGAAGAAGTCGCGTTGCAAAAAACTCTGGCGGAAACGCTCCTGAAATCGATCCCGCCCGGAATCGTTGCGACGGATGAAGCACGCGACTATCCGTTGGTTTAATCCCACGGCTGAGCAGATTCTCGGAATCGAGGCCGCAGACGCCTTGAATCAACCCGTCGAAGCGGCGGGCGCGCGCCTCGCGTCGTTTCTTCGCGAAACGCTTGAGTCTGCAGAAAATCTTCCCGCCCATCAATGGATCGATCCCAACACGCGCCGGTCCCTTTCCGTGGAAACCCGGCGATTGCTGGATGACAAAACGCCGCTCGGCGCCGTCGCCGTTATTCACGATCTGACCGCGGAAGAACATCTGCGCCAAAAACAGGATCTGGTCGATCGCGCCGCTTTCTGGACCGATCTCGCGGCCAGCATGTCGCACGAAATTCGAAACCCGCTCGTGGCGATCAAGACGTTTGCCCAGCTTCTGCCGGAACGTTTTGATGATGCCGATTTCCGAAGGAGTTTAACGAAATCGTCGTTCAGGAAATTGATCGGCTCGACAAGATCATTACCCAGATCAATAACTTCGCGCACCCGTCCGAACTGGTGATGAAACCGATCGACGTCCGCGCTCCTGTCAGGAAAGCGATCGAGCTCGCGCGCGAGCAGTTCAAGAAAAATGGCATTGCGATCGACAGCACGCTGCCAAACGACCTGCCGAAAGTCTTGGGGGACGAAGCGGCGCTGACCGAAGCCTTCGCCCATCTCGTCACAAATGCCGCCGAAGCCACCTCAGGGCGGACCAAACCGCGGATCACTCTTGGCCGCTCGCGAAATCCGCGAAGATGGGCGCACCAGCGGAGTTGTCGTGACCGTAAGAGACAACGGCAAGGGAATCTCAGCGGAATTAAGGGAGAAAGTGTTCTCGCCGTTTTGCACGACCAAAGCCCGCGGAATGGGATTGGGTCTGCCGATCGTGAAACGGACCATCTTCGATCATAACGGCCGGGTGGACATCGATTCGAGTCCTCAGGGCACCTCCGTCAGCGTGATGCTGCCCGCCAGCCCAAACGGGCACTAGGGGAATGTTCGATCGTGTTGGGCACTTCAGCGAATCGTCCCTGCAAATCCAACCTCGAATTTCTGTTTGGCTCGTTTCGCCGGACAGCATAGCTTGTTGCTCCTTTCACCAATCATAACCAAAATCGCTCATGATCGTTACCACCGCTCAACTTTACAAAGTCGCCTACGGAAAGTTCGCCGTCGGCGCCTATAACATCAATAACATGGAACAGCTCCTCGGGCTGTTCCGCGGCTGCGAGCAAAGCCAGGCGCCGTTTATTATTCAGCTCTCGAAAGGCGCGCGGAAATATGCCGACAAGCGAATGCTCGAAGCGATGATTCGCACCGCGAAGGAGATGTTTCCCGACGTGATTTTCGCCGTGCACCTTGACCATGGCGATGAGGAAACCTGTTACGATTGCATCGCTTCGGGCTTTTATAGTTCCGTCATGATCGACGCGAGCCACGAGTCGTTCGAAGAAAACATCGCGATCACGAAACGCGTGGTCGATCGCGCCCACGCGAAAGGCATCAGCGTCGAAGCCGAACTCGGGCAGCTCGGCGGTGTCGAAGAGGATATCAAGGTGGACGAAGGCCACGCCTCGCTGACGAATCCCAAGGAAGCGGTCGAGTTTGTGAAGCGAACCGGTTGCGATTCGCTCGCCGCCGCGATCGGCACCAGCCATGGAGCCTACAAATTCAAAGGACAGCAAAGTCTTCACTTCGATGTGATCGAAGAAATCAAGAAATTGATTCCAGGAATGCCGATTGTGATGCACGGCAGTTCAAGTGTTCCGGTGGAAGAGGTCCAGCGCATTAATGCGGCCGGCGGAAAACTCGATCCTTCGGCCCGTGGCGTGAATGAAGAAGAATATCTTCCAGCCGCGAAACTGGGCGTGACCAAGGTGAATATCGACACCGATGGCCGCCTGGTCTGGACTCGCGTTCACCGGGAATTCTTCCGCGATAAACCCGCCGAATTCGATTTTCGCCCGCCGGGCAAAGTCTTCGTGGAGGAGTACGCGAATTTCATCGCGCACAAGAACGGAAAACTTGGCTCTGCCGGAACTCGACGCGATCCGCGCGAGTCTGAAGTAATCGAGCTAGCGACGCTGCAATGCCAGTTTGACGCTGGCTGTCAGTGCGGACGCATTATTTTGGCAACGCCGCCGGGTCGGAGCTGGACCGGCGTTTTGGCGTTCCACGGTGAAGTCGCCTTAAGCGCATTGCGGGGATGTTTTACCCTGCGGCAAGCCACGGCTCCGTGGTCCGAAATCGTCTTGGCAAGCTTAGTGCTATGGTAATTATAGTAATTATATACACCCGGACAATGAAGACTATTGAACCGGGACGCAGCTGAGTTCCTCCTCATCGATGATGACCCTGCAATCACTAAATTCCTCGCGACCTATCTCAAGCAAAAAGGCCACACCTGCGAATACCTTACCGAAGGTTTCCAGACTGCCGCCTGGCTCGAGCATCATCAATGCGATGTCGTCGTCGTCGATCTTAACATGCCCAAAGTCGATGGCATTTCCCTTGATCTCCTTCATCCGCGAAATCGAGCCGAACCTTCCGATCATCGTTTTTACCGGCGTTGGATACGACGAAGAACGGATGCACGCTGCCTTGCGTGCCGGCGCGAACGGCTACGTCAGCAAGAACCTTGCCGATCGAACAGCTTTACTGTGTGTTGTCCCGTGTTCTCGCAACCTGCCAGCAACGTCGCAAGAGCGTCAGCCCGTTTCGCCTGTTATGGCGGCCTAAGAAGCGCCTGCGAACCGCGAATCACGTGGCAATCGCTTCCTCAAGAAGCCACCGGAGCGCCTCTGACGAAATACACTCCGCGCCGCATGCACTGGCGGTTTCTTGCTCGAGATTATCGTCGGTCGCGACCAGGAGCTTGAAATCGGCTGGCGTACTTGCTCGCGAAACGCTCAACGATGGAGTCCGCTGTTTGCCCTTGGCGCGAATAGAAAATCTGAATTTCGCCTGGATCGGAGCTCACGCTGACGTCGGTTCCCGTCCGTCGAAAACCACTGCTACCTTGGTGCCGGTCCAATCCTGGTAATCGCGCAACCTTTTCGCCAAAGCATCGCGCGCGAGGGATCGACGTCGCCGGTGAAGCGCCGTAGCTCTGGCCAGGCAAAGATTATGCTGTGACCGTCAACAATGAGGTATTGCGCGCGCACGCCCGTTTGGGGGAACTCTAAAGCAATCGAACTAAGCCGAAGCAGCAGTTTCGGGTTCCGCTTCGGGCTTTGCCTCCGGTTTTGGTTCCGGCTTCACTTCCTCGGCAGGAGACGTTGCGGCGGCCGCTGCTGGTGCGAGCGACGCAGCTGGTGCAGTTGACGGCGCTGGCGCAGCTGAGGGCGCTGGCGCAGGTGACGGGGCCGATGCGGATTGCTTTTTGGGCTTTGCCTTGGCCTTTGGTGGCTCCCTGCGAACAGGCGCGGCTTTCGCCTTTACTTTCTTGCGTTCCAAGTAGGCGAGGCGCCGTCTTCTTTTGGCCGTGACACGATGTTGCTGACCCATGGCCCGTTCTATAGGACGGAAGCCTACATTCCGCAAATGCGAAAAGGCGCGAGCGCGATGTTTTCCGAGAGACAGTTTCTTGTTGCAGCAGCTGAAACCAATCCGATAAGGAGCTTGAGTTCCCCCCTTGTTCGTGACCTTCCCCAGAATAGTCATCGGTTGTTCCCTGTTTGCTCTCGTTCTTTCCGGAGCGGTCGGAGTCTTCAACCTCCAACAGACCCGCTGCGCCTGGAATCCGTGGCCAGACCTAACGAAATGCTGTCTAGCGTCGAATCAGCCGCAGAACCCGCATCTTTTTGAATCGAAGCGGCGTGCTCAGGGAGAACCTGATCCTCAAATTGTCGAAATCCGCGGGAAACTCGAGTGCGCTGAAACGGAGTTGGTTAGCGCTCAAACAGAAAGGAAAGCACTTGAGGCAGCATCGTGCGAAAAGGAAGAGCGGATCGCGCAATTGGAGCGGCAGATCAGATCCACGGCGTCCGAGCCAACCGTTATCGGTCCCGCCGACCACACACAGATCACGGAACTCCAGGCTCAACTTGAGGATGCAAAAAAACAGGTCGACGCCGCCGAACAGGAAAAGCGGTTGTTGGCCGACAAGATCCGAATCGCGCAGGAACGATCAGCCAAGCCGAAACCGAAGAATCGATCAGCCGCTAGCGGGAACCCAGGAATTCGCGGTCGCATCCTTGCAGTGAACCACGTTTACAATTTTGTGGTGTTGGACCTTGGCGGCCGGCAAGGGGTCGAGCCGAACAGCGAAATGCTGGTGATGCGGGGGACCACGTTCATCGGCAAAATCCGGGTTTCGTCAGTTGAACCGGCCACCACTATCGGCGATATCATTACCACGAGCCTGGCCCGTGGCGTCCAGGTTCAACCGGGAGATACTGTCGTTTATGCTGGCACTAATTTCTGATTTCCGTTGTAGCCGATTCATGAAAATGTCCTGCTCGCCTGCGTTGGGTGCGCGATTGCATCCTGCGCGACCGAAGATCCGCCACCGATTGTCGCCGATCCAGGCCGCTTCACGTGAAACGGCCTTGCCGTGGAACGAACAGACAAAATGGGAGCGCGACGGGTCTGCCGCCGGATTGAATACTGCCGGCCGCCGGTAGCTGTATCGCGGTTGTAGCGAACGGCCCTGTGGGCCGTCGGGTGTTGGCTTCGCAGCAATCGGCCCTAGATCCAAAACCCGGCCGGAATCACCGCGTTCTTTGGCACTACGACGATCCCGTCGCGAATGAAGTAATTGCCTGCATCCAAATCCGCCGGTTTTCCTTCTGGTGTAATGACGACGCCGTCCGCGATCCGCGCATTCTTGTCGATAATCGCGCGATCGATCACGCAGTTGCGCCCGATCCCGATCGGCGGCAATCCCTCCTCCGAACCCGAGGCGCAACTGTTTCATAATAGTCTGCGCCCATGATGATGCTGTTCCGAATCGTCGCGCCAGTTTGAATGATGCTGCGAATACCGATGACCGATCGTTCCAGATGCGCATCCGAGATAATACAACCGTCAGCGATAATCGCCTGACGCAAGGTCGCTCCATTTATTTTGCTGCCGGGCAAAAACCGCGGATGTGAAAAGATCGGCGCAGACGCTTCGAAGAAACTGTATTGCGGCAACAAATCCGTTAGGTCGAGATTCGCCTCGTAAAACGCGCGAATCGTTCCGATATCCTCCCAGTAACCGGCAAAAATGTAACCGCTCACATGCCGCTGCTGAATCGATTGGGGGATAATATGTTTACCGAAATCGACCAGGTCGTTCTCAAGGCATTGCACGAGGACGTCTCGATTGAAAACGTAAATTCCCATGGAGGCCTGAAACAACTCGACGTCCTCCGTCACGCCGATCGAGCCGAGTAGTTGCTGGCTCATCTTGAATTCGTTCAGCAGATTTTCATCCTTTGGCTTTTCGACGAAATGCGTGATCCGCCGGTCTGCCCCGCTCTGCATGATCCCAAACTCCGAAACCTGTGCTCGGGCGACCGGTTTGGTCGCGAGCGTAATATCGGCGCCGGTCTGGATATGCTGGCGAAGCAGGGCACGAAAATCCATTCGGTAAAGCTGATCGCCACTGAGAATGATGTAATGGTCGTACGGTCCTTCGAGGAAGTAACGCATGTTTTGCCGCACGGCGTCGGCCGTCCCCTGATACCATTGGGAGCCTTCCGGCGTTTGTTGCGCGGCGAGGATGTCGACGAAGCTGCGCGAAAAATTATCGAACTTGTAGCTCGCCTGGATATGGCGATGGAGCGACAGGCTGTTGAACTGAGTCAAAACGTAAATCGATCGGAGGCCCGGAATTTAGACAATTACTGATCGGAACATCGACCAGTCGATATTTGCCCCCGAGCGGCACCGCTGGTTTCGACCGATCTTTGGTTAAAGGAAACAGGCGGGTCCCGGCGCCGCCGCCCATGATGATGGCCAGGGTACGCTGCGTTGTCCCGGGGGGAATGGCCGTGCTGGATAGGGTACCGGCCGGATCGCTGGAAAGAATCTGTTTCGTGGCGCGATCATCCGTTTTCATACCTGAGATTAAGGCAG
>CAVVVQ010000024.1:0-86728 GCA_963751725.1 uncultured Verrucomicrobiae bacterium | reverse complement strand
GGACCGGTCGGCGAGATCACACCGCCGGACGCGCAGCACTTGATCAGCCTGGCGCCGTGCTTGATCTGGTAGCGGACCGCCTTGCGGACCTCGTCGACGCCGTCGGCGATCCCCTCCTCGATCGACAAGGGCATCATGTGCGGAGCGAGCGAGGACTCGCGCGCTCGGGTCGAGATGGCCGCCCGTCGGCACGATCGCATGCCCGGCGGGCACGACGCGGCAGCCGTCCACCCAGCCCGCGTCGATCGCCTCGGACAGCGCGACGTCGAGCAGGTAGCCACCGGTCTTGACGAACAGGCCGAGGTTGCGCACCGTCGTGAACCCGGCGAGCAGCGTGCGGCGGGCATTGGCGCAGGCGCGCAGCGTCATCTTCGCCGGGTCGGTCCGCACCGGATCGTTCAGTCCCGCCTCCGGGACCGCCGAGGACGAGATCGACCTCCATGTCCATCAGCCCTGGGATCAGGGCGAGCTCGGGGAGCTGAACGAGTTCGTCGGCGTCGTCGGCGATGACGCGTCGGTGCCGACGGCGGAGATCCGCCGGCCCTCGACCCGGACGTAGCCGGAATCGATCACGTCGCCGGTGTCGACGTCGAGGACGGCGGCCGTGGACACGATCACTTTCGATTCGGGCATGGTTCGCCTTTCGTGCTCACAGGTCGTCGTACTCGAGCGCCAACGTCGGGCTGGTCGGCAGAGCCTGGCAGGTGAGGATCCAACCCTCGGCGACCTCCTCGGGTGTGAGTGCGTTGTTGACCCGCATCGCCACGGTTCCCTCGCTCACGAGTGCCATGCAGGTGGCGCAGTTGCCCTGCTCGCATGAAGAACGGCGGCTTCAGTGAAGCCCGGCGGGCCGAGTCGAGCACGGTGTCGCCCGGGACGTGTTCGAGCACGTGGCGCCTGCGCTTGATGGTGATCGTCAGCGTCGTCGGCACGGCGGTGGTCGCCGCCGGCGGCTCGACGACGACTGTGTTCTCCTCGACGGCGATCGGCTGCCGGTCGATGGCTCCGATCGCGCTCGCATTGGCGAAGCGCTCGATCAAGATGTGATCAGGGGCGATGCCGGCGTCGCCCGCCACCCGCTCGACGAGATCCATGAAGGGCGTCGGACCGCAGATGTAGACGTGCGCATCCCCGGCCGAGTCGCCGACGGAACGGTCGAGGAAGGCGGCGACGTCCGCCCGGGTGGCGAACCCGGACCCGCTGTCCAGGTGGTGGTGCACCGCCAAGCGGTTGGGATGGGCGGTCTCGAGCTCGGCGAGCACACGTCGCCGAAGATCACCGACGATGGGTCGCGGTTGGCGTAGAACAGCTCGACCCGCCGTGTGCCTGCGGCCAACACCTGTTTGACGATCGAGAACACCGGGGTGACGCCGCTCCCTCCACAGAACGCGACGAGGGGGCCGTCGCCATCGCGCTCGCAGAACACCCCACTCGGCGGCGTCAGCTCGAGCCCGTCGCCGGCCGCGACGTGGTCGTGGAGCCAGTTGGACACCGCCCCGCCAGGCACTCGCTTCACCGTGACCGCCAGTCGGGCATCGATGGCGGGCGCGCTCGACATCGAGTAGCAGCGCACGACGTCGTTGCCGTCGACATGGATGCGGACGGCGCAGAACTGCCCCGGCCGGTACTGGTACAGGTCGGCGAGTGAGTCGGGGATGTCCATCACGAACGTGCGCGTGTCGTGCGTCTCCTCGACCACGTCTCGCACTGTGAGGGCGTGGTACGAGTGGCGCCGTACCGTGTCGCGCTCGCTCGCAGCAGTCGCCATCCCTCACCTCCTCTGCACCCTCCGAGTGTGCTGAATACGCTACTGTACGAAACGGCGAACTATGTTCTCATCGAGCCCATCCGAACCGCTGAGGAGCCCAATGTCGATGTTCGATCTCTTCCGTTACGACGGCAAGCGAGTCGTGGTCGTCGGTGCCGCCACCGGGATGGGCAATGCCGCTGCCCGTCTCCTCGTCGATGCCGGGGCTGAGGTCGTGGCCATGGACTTCGCGCCGATGGACATCGCCGGGATGAGGCACGATCACCGTCAACCTCGCCGACAAGGCATCGATCGAGGCCGCCGTCGACGAGTGCGGCGGCCGCGTCGACGCGTTGTTCTCCTGCGCGGGCGTCGCCGACGGCACACCCGGCATCGAGAAGATCAACTTCCTCGGTCACCGCCACATGATCAACCGGATGCTCGACGCCGGGATGATCGGGCGGGGAGTGCGATCGGGTTCATCTCGTCGGCCGCCGGCGCCGGTTGGGCTCGCGACGACAACATGGAGATCCTCGGCGAGTACCTCGCGATCGAGGACATGGACGAGGCCTCGCAATGGGCGCGCGACAACGGCAAGGCGGACTACTTCCAGAGCAAGATGGCCGTCTGCCTGTACGTCGCGAGCAACGCCTACCCGTTGCTCAAGATGGGCGTGCGGATCAACGCGATCATGCCCGGGCCGACCGACACCCCGCTGGCGCAGGCGAACAAGGAGACGTGGCTCGGCTTCGGGACGGACTATCGCCAGGAGACCGGCGTCGACGCGTCGACCCCCGAGGATCAGGCCTACCCGCTGGTGTTCCTGTGCAGCGACGCGGCAAAGGCGATCACCGGCATCACGCTCACGAGCGACCAGGGCTACTTCAGCAGCGGCATCACCAACTCGTTCCCGCCGGCCAAGGGCACCGCCGACTTCCTCAACGGCCGCTACTGACCGGGGTCAGCGCTACAGCGTTCGGCGACGAGGGCGCCGCGGTTGACCTTCGTGGCAGCACTCCGCGGGATCACGTCGACGAACTCGACGGTCTTGGGCACCTTGTACGGGGCGAGCCGCGACTTGGCGAACGCCACGATCTGGCCGGCGCCAGGCGTGCTCGCGTCATGCTTGATCTCGACGATCGCGTGCACTCGCTGGCCCCATTCCGGGTCGGTCAACCCGATGACGACGACGTCGGCAACGGCTGGATGGTCGCTCAGCGCCGCTTCGACCTCGGCGGGAAACACGTTGGCGCCTCCGCTGATGATCATGTCGACGCGCCGGTCGGCGAGGTACAGATAGCCGTCCTCGTCCAGATGGCCCATGTCGCCGACCGTCGCCAGCCCGTCGGCGGTGACCTCCAGCGCACCTGCGCCGAGGTAGGTCGAGCCGCCGTATTGTGGCGCCCGCATGTAGATGTCGCCGACCTCGCCGGGCGGCAGCGCAGCGCCGTCGGGTCCGAGGATGCTGACCTCGGTGCCGCGCTGCGGCAGGCCGACGCTGCCCCGATGCGCCAACCACTCGTCGGCCCGCAGCGCCGTGATGCCGAGGGCCTCGGTCATGCCGTAGGCCATCAGGATCCGCTCCGCACCGATCAACTCGATCCAGCGCTCGACGAGGCTGGGCGGCATCGGAGCGGCGCCCTGCAGGATCCACTCGATGCTCGACAGGTCGCGCTGGTCGATGCCGGGCAGGTCGGCGATCCGCTTGAGCATCGTCGGGGTGGCGGTGAACGTCGTGATGCGATGACGTTCGACGAGGTCGACGATCTGGGCCGCGTCGAACTTCTGGAGGATCACGAGGTGGTCGCCGCCGAGCATGTTCGACAGGGTCGTGAAGCCGGTCGAGTGGTACATCGGGGCGACGACGAGGATGGTCTGCGGTTGCGGCACGGGAGCCCACATCGCCATCATCGGCGTGGTGAAGACGTCGTGGTAGACGGCGGGGCGGTTGATCACGATGACCTTCGGCATCCCGGTCGAGCCGCTGCTGCAGATCCCCATCAGTGACGGCGAGACGGCGTCGGGGAGATCGTCGGGTGGCCCGCCATCGCCGTCGTCGGCGCCGATGCGGGCGTCGATCCAGCGGTCGATCGATCCCATCGCGGTCTCGTCCAGGTGCACGGCGGCGTCGACCGTGTCGCGCAGCCGTTGCCGTTCCCAGTCGGGAAGGTCCCAACGCACCGGTACAGGGATCGCTCCCAGCTTCCACGCCGCCACGGTTGCGAGGGCGAATTGGATCGAGTTCGGCATGGCGATCCCCAGCCGGTCGCCGAACTGCAGGCCCTGGTCGCGAAACTCGCGCGCCAGTGCGTCCGATCGACGGTCGAGCTCGCGCCACGTGAGTGTCGTCTCGCTGCCGTCCGGCGCGGCGTGGCGGATGACGACGGACAGCGGTGCGCTCGCCGCGTTGGCGCGAATCCGCGCCGGGTAGCTGTCCGCCGGTGGATCGCTGACGTCGGTCATGAGGTGATCCTGCTCGGCGCGGCAGGCCGAGCACCTGTTCACCGATGATGTTGCGCTGGATCTCCGACGTACCGCCGGCGATGGTCATGGCGAACGACCGGAGGTACCGGTTGAACCACGACTGCGTGTACACGTCGAGGTGCCATGGGTTGTGCGGTGTGCTGGACGGTTCCGGTCCAGCACCGTGTCGGGCCCGAGCGTCTCGAGTCGTGCATCGCGGCGGCTTGGGCCGCTTCGGAGCCGAGCAACTTGAGGATCAACTGCCACGCCGGCTGCTTCCCGCGAGCCGACTCGGCGACGGTGCGGTATCCGAGCAGTCGCAGTGCCATCGCGTCGATCAGCAGCGTGCCGTACCAATCCTGCACGAGTGGGTCGTCGGCGATCGCTGTGCCGCGGACCTCGTTGGCGAAGTTCACGACCGCGTCGTCGAGGCGTTCGTACTGGCTCAGCCAGAGCATCGCTCGTTCCTCGCCGAGTGCGCCGGTCGCGACCCGCCAACCCTCGTTCGGTGAGATGGGCCCTAGGGCGTTCAACATCTAATGTTATACCCCCATCAATCACCAATCTATTCACCATTGACCCGCTCCCCGGCTCTTGCGCCAATTCGCCGATAATGTCACGCTGCTTCATGTGTGGAATTGTCGGTTACGTAGGCCGGTCCGAAGCAGCACCCATTCTCCTGGATGGATTGCGTCGGCTCGAATACCGCGGATACGACTCGGCCGGTATCGCGATCGTTGATGGCGACCGGATCGAGACCCGGAAATGTGCCGGCAGAATCGCTAATCTTGGATCGCTCATGGCGGAAAACCCGCCAACTGGAAGTTTCGGGATCAGCCATACTCGTTGGGCGACCCATGGCAAACCGACCGATCAAAACGCGCACCCCCATTTTGATGCGAGTGGAAAACTAGCCCTCGTTCACAACGGCGTAATCGAAAATTACCAGGCGTTGAAGGACCAGCTCGTCCGGGACGGCGACAAGAATTTCAGTTCCGATACCGACACCGAGGTTCTCGCTCATCTCATCGGTAAACTCTACGAAGATTCGGCGGCAGCGGACACACGACCAGATGGTTCCCCTCCTGCCAGCGGTGGGGCTCCCCATTACGGTAAGAAAGCGAGATTGGTCGATGCGGTGCGCGCGGCGTTACGTCAGGTCATTGGAACGTACGGGATCGCGTTAGTTCACCGCGATATCCCGGACTTCATTGTCGGCGCGCGACGTGGCAGCCCGCTCGTGCTCGGCGTTGGCAAAGACGAAAATTTCCTCGCGAGTGACGTAAGTGCGATCGTCGCTTACACTCGCGACGCCGTTTATCTGAACGACTTCGATGTCGTCGCGGTTGAGCGTGACCGATTTGAGATCAGTTCAGTCGCTGGTCAAGCAGGGACGTACGAGCTACGAAAAGTCGAGTTTGGCGACACCGATATTAAAAAGGGCGATTACCCACACTTCATGCTCAAGGAAATCTTTGAGCAATCAGGATCTGTCCGGGACGCGTTGCGCGGTCGCCTAAGTCACGAAGAATGCACGGCCAAGCTCGGTGGATTGAATATGACCGCGTCGCAATTGCGCGATGTCGGCCGTGTCGTTCTAACCGGCTGCGGAACGGCGCTGCACGCGGCTTTAGTCGGCGAGTACTTGATTGAAGCGCTCGCGCAGATTCCAACCGAAGTCGAATTTGCCAGCGAATTTCGCCACCGGAACTCACCGATGACGCGAGATACGCTCGTTTTCGCAATCAGTCAGAGCGGTGAAACCGCCGACACGCTCGGCGCTTTGCGGGAAAGCCGGCGCAAAGGGTATCGGACTCTTGGCATTTGCAACAACGTCGCGAGCACGATTGCGCGCGAGAGTGACGGGGGTGTTTACATGCACGCCGGACCCGAGATCGGTGTGGCGGCGACGAAATCGTTCACGTCGCAGGTCACCATTCTCACCGCCATCGGACTTCTTCTGGGTCGGATGCGCCATCTCTCCCCGGCGGAAGGAACTCGCATCATCGATACGCTCGAAGAGTTGCCCGGCCAGATCGATGAAGTCCTGAAGTTAAGCGATCAAGTCAAAGGTATCGCCAAGAAGTATGCTTCGGTGAACGGGATGCTCTTTTTTGGTCGGCAATTCAACTTTCCGGTTGCGCTCGAGGCAGCCTTAAAAATGAAGGAGATCACTTATCTGTTTGCCGAAGGACATCCGAGCGCCGAATTGAAGCACGGAATCATTGCTTTAGTTAGGTCGGATTTGCCTTCGGTCTTTATCGCCCCGGACGATGCTGTTTTTTCCAAAAACGTCAACAACATCGAACAAGTCCGTGCCCGCAAAGGCCCGGTCATTGCCGTTACTTCCGGTGAAGGCGTTAAGCGTTTGGAAAAAATCGCGGACGAGATCATCGAGATTCCGGTCGCACCGGAATACGTTACTCCGATCCTGAGCGTCATTCCGTTGCAACTGTTGGCCTATCATCTTGCCGTCGAACTTAATTTGGACGTGGATAAACCACGTAACCTGGCCAAGAGCGTCACGGTCGAATAGCAGCCCGATCTGAGGGCTCACATAAAGGGCACAAGGAGCACAACAAAAGGGATGTTGTAGCCACGGCCCTGCTTCCCACGCCGAAGCTTGTGCGACGGCGGGTGGGACACGGGGTGCGCGTCGCTCGCGACGGCCGCGCTCTCAACCGTCACAATGTCCCTTGCCTGCCGGTAGTTTGCTTCCATAATGGAAGACGCCAAACCCGGGGGGTATAGCTCAGTTGGTAGAGCGTCTCGTTCGCAATGAGAAGGCCAGGGGTTCGAATCCCCTTACCTCCACAATCGCGCGGAAGCCGAACGCGGCTTTAGCTGTGCGATCAATGCTCTCGTCGCATAATACTTAGACAGATTTCGATCTGGGCAACGTCTTCTCTTCGAGCACCGCACGCGTTTTACGCAGCTCCGGAGCGAAAATCATGAAAACAACCCGCTGCCTGTTAATTGCTTTAACCTTCCTTCATCCGGTAGGCGGTTTTGCCCAAAGCCCGAGCGTGTCAGAAGGGGCGGTCCGCAAGACGAGCTCCCAAAGCCAACAGGAAATCCAAGGTTATCTGGACTCATTGGCGGCCGATGACAAATTCTCGGGGGCCATCCTCGTGGCCAAGGATGGAGTGCCGATTGCAACTAAAGCCGCCGGAGAAGCAAACAAGGCCAAGAAGATACCCATAACCTTGGATACCAAGTTCAACCTTGGTTCCGTGAACAAAATGTTCACCGGTGTTGCCATCGCGCAGTTGGCTCAAGCTGGCCGGCTCGGTTTCAATGACCCTGTCAGCAAGTACTTGCCAGACTATCCGAATAAGAGCGTTGCTGACAAACTAACGATTCACCAATTGTTAACGCACACCTCAGGATTAGCGTCTTACTCCATCGCCGCTTTCAAGGCGCAGCGCGAGAAGCTGACGACGATCGCAGCCTACTTCCCTCTTTGTGAACCAACCGCCTTCATTTGCGGCGGGCGAAAAATTTGAATACAGCAATGCTGGCTTCCTGGTCCTCGGCGCTATCATCGAGAAGATTTCCGGGCAGGATTATTATGCTTACGTGAAGGAGCATATCTACAAACCAGCAGGTATGCTTAACACCGGCTTTTACGAACCGGGAAAGGAGATCGCGAACCTCGCGATTGGTTATACTCAAATGGGACCTGACGGAAGGCCCGGAGACCAGTTTAGAGAAAATACCGATAGGCTTGAGGTTAGAGGGGGTCCTGCAGGTGGCGGTTTTTCTACGGTCGGGGAATCTCCTCAAGTTTCAAGTTGCACTCAACAGCTTCAAATTACTCAATCGCGAATACACCGAGCTCGTGACTAAGGGCAAGGTTGATGCGGGCGCGATTGGCCGATATGCTTACGGGTTCGGCGACAAGATCGTCGACGGAAAACATATCATTGGCCACAATGGCGGATGGCCTGGTGTCGCGGCCAATTTCGATATGTTTCCCGAATTGGGATACACCACGGTGATTCTCCTCAACATGGATCCCCAGGCGATGTCGCCGATCGTCACGCGGCTCCGGCAACTAATTCCAACGAGGTGACTTTAGTTCGAATGAATCGTTAGGTTGAATCGGCCGCCGATCCCTTCGTTCCATGCTGCACTGGTATCGTTTCCGCCCGCTTCTCGGGGGCGGATGAATTAAATGCGAGTTGGCCACGCCTCTCTCCGGGAGAAGTCTCGGCATAGGAGATGCCTAGGGAGCAGTAGTCTGCCGGTGTGTAACGTGCTTTAGTCAGGCCATCTCCTTAGCAATGGTCAACCACGGCATGGGCAAATGGATTCAAGGCGAGATCCCGCACATGGACCTCTGGGCGGTTGTACTGGTCGGACATGCTGAAAATTGTGGCCATATCATTCCTGATCCTCCTCCTCGCGCCAACAACGCGCGCTCAATCCGACCTTGACGAATTCGACCCTGCTGCAAACGGCATGGCCATGGCATTTGCGGTTCAACCAGACGGTAAGATTGTTATCGGAGGCGACTTCACTACTCTCTCGCCTGGTGGCATGACGACTACACGTAATCGTCTTGCCCGATTGAACCCGGATGGAACGGTCGATGCGACCTTCGACTCAGATGCCAACGATTGGGTCCAGACAATAGCACTCCAACGTGATGGGAAGATCTTGGTTGGCGGCCGTTTCACCAGTATTCGCGGAACACCCCGCAACTACATCGGTCGCCTAAACCCGGATGGCACGTTGGATGAGAACTTTGATCCTCATGCGAGCTTTACCGTTCACAAGATTGCGGTCCAAACGGACGGAGAGATTCTGGTCGGCGGGGCGTTCAACACCATTGGCGGGCAAAGTCGCAGAAACATGGCCCGGCTCAATGCCGCTACGGGCCTCGCCGATTCATTCGATCCCAATCCCAACCAGCTCGCAAACTCGATCGAGCTGCAATCGGACGGCAAGATTGTCGTCGCAGGTACTTTTACAAACATCGGCGGGCAGCCGCGAAACTCTATCGCCCGACTCGATCCTGCAACCGGCCTGGCGGATTCATTTAATCCAAATGCAAATCTTTCGGTGAATTCGATCGCCATTCAGGGAGATGGGAAGATCGTGGCAGTCGGTGCCTTTTCGAGCATCGGTGGACAGATGCGCAACCGGATCGCTCGTCTCAATGCTATATCCGGCCAGGCGGATTCGTTTAATCCGAATGCACCTAGCTCAGTTGTTACGGTGGCGATCCAGCCAGACGGGAAAATCGTCGTGGGTGGAAGCTTCGTCGGAAACATGGGTGGCCAATATCGGGAGTACATTGCCCGGCTCGATTCCAACACCGGCCTCGGTGATTCGTTCAACCCGGTGATGAACAGCATGGTTGTGTCACTCGCCGTGCAACCAGATGGCAAAATTTTGGCCGGTGGTTTTTTCGACACCGTGAACGGACAATCCCGTCGTCACATCGCACGGATGGGTATCGCAATCCCAACTCCGACAGCAACGCCGGCTCCAATGACTCCAACTCCGACTCCGCCTAACACGGTCACTATCGTCGGCAGTATTTCCTACTGTTCGAGTCCAGTCCCAGTCTCAAACGCAATGCTTACGCTGACTGGTGATTTGTTGGGCTCAACATTTTCGGACGCTTCCGGTAACTATGCGTTGTCATCTCTGCTGGCTGGCGGGAACTATTTTGTAACTCCGACAAAACTTGCGCTGGCGCCTGGTTCCTCGGGTATCAACACGGTCGATGTGGTCGCCGGACAACGGCACTTCCTTGTCAGCGGAACGCCGCTCACTGGATGCCCGTTGGTGGGTGCCGACGTAAATGGTGACTCGGCGGTCAATACGGTCGATATCATTGCCATTCAGCGATTCTTTCTCGGTCAATCGAGTGGGACAGCTAACACCGGGAAGTACCAGTTCGCTCCGGCCAACCGCTCCTATCCTGCATTGGGCAGTAATCAAACCGCCCAGGAGGTACGAAGCGCTGGTTTTCGGTGACGTCGCTGCTCCCTTTGTAGAGTAATTCGGAACTAGTCGTTAGATAATCCGAAAGTCTTCTAGCATCGGTTATTGCGCGGCAAGATTGCCATCCTTACCGTCTAGCTCATCGTTCTTAAATGTGAACATGGCAAATCTGGAACCGTCTTCGTACCGAAAAACGGTCTTTTTGAAGATCAGCATATCTGTCGTTTGCATACTCGTTGGAGGTCCCATGATTTGTTCCACCTGCGCTTTGGTCATTCCGGTCGAAACGAGGTTGTAGTTTGCCAGCGTGATTTTCGATCCGGTCAACGCATTTCGGTTGCAACCGGATTCAAACGCAAAGAGCGCGAGGAATAGAAGCGCTAGGGACAGATTAGTTCTCATTACAGGGCAATGATCGCTTTTTTGGATGTGGGCACTGACCAGGTCTAGACCTGTCGCAGCCCTCGTCCGCCGAGAATAATGGCCAGCGCAAGAAGGATGACCGCAACCGGCACGAGCGGGGCAGTCGTGATGTATGTGATCAGGACAAAGAGGATCGCTAGGCCGGCAAGGATGGTTCCGATGCTGTAGTTCATATATGCCTATATCGTTTGAACCCAGACAACTGCGCGTGTTGTCCTTGCCCGAAAAGGTCACTCTGGAACGCCCGAAGCGTTGACAGGTTCTACCCGCGCTGGTCTTTTGTCATTGATCGAGCCTGTAAACCTCAAAAAGAGCGGTGCCTGTACTGTCATTTGCGCCACGGAGAATCGCCGAATAAATGCCGGGCGAAAGAGTGACAAGAATCGCGGCTTCGCGATCGTCAGAAGGCGCTATGTGCGAGCTGATGATGAGCTGCTCCTGATCGGACCGCCAATTATCATTATTGTAAATTGGCGACCCCTGCGAGTTGTAAACCTCCAGCATTGGATCAAGCAAAGGATTGGGCACGCCCGCGGAAGCGAGCGAAGGACCGATTGCACGGAGGAGGAAAGTAGCCGGTTGTTCCCCCGCCGTGGCGAAGCCGCCGATCAAGACACGATCTTGAGTTAGAACCACGCCACGGGTGGAAAGATTCTTCAAAATGGATGAAGCGGGGTCGAGGTCGTAAAATTCAAACAAAGCAATCCCGGGGGTATCGTTAGTATCCGACACTAGCGCCGTGTAGGGTCCGGGCGCCAAGACGGCGACAAGAGCCGCTTCGCGATCATCGGAAGGGGCGAGTCCTGTATCTTGAATGACTTGGGCCTGATTGGAGCGCCAGTTGTCGTTGGACGCCATTACAGAACCGGACGAATCAAAAAGGCGAAGCGTCGGATCCGGAATTGGGTCGGGAACGCCAGAAGTGGCGAGGGAAGGGCCGATCGCGCGGAGGAGAACCTTCTTTGCCACATCGCCCGAAACGATAAAGCCGCCAATCATTGTGTTGACGTCGGGCTGCAGAAAAAGGCGAGTCGAGATGTTAAGGAGCTCGGCCGGGCCAGGTGGTGTTGGCGACGGAGTCGGCCCGGGAGCGATCGTGTGGACCAGTTCCGTCGAATAATTGCTCTCAATGCCAAAGGAGCTGTTGGCGGTCGCCGCAAAATAGTATGTAACTCCGTTGGTTAAGTTTGGAATCGTAATGCTTGTGGAATTTCCTGCGTAAATTTCTTCGGTGTAAGAACGAGAAGCGGTTCCAAAGTGAACACGGTACCCGGTAATATCTGTTTCAGGATTCGCGTCCCAAGCGAGCGTGACAGAGGCAGCGTTGGCATTTGCGGAGAGCAATGCAACAGCGGCAAACGTCAAGACCATCAACAGGCGCGGGAATATTGGCGACGTGGAGCGAATATTATCTCCACGAGCAGGCGTTGTACCGATTGTATTAGAGGGAAGGTTCAAACGGGAGGGCGTCTTTTGGACGGATGCGCAGCTTGGAACTTAGAAAGGATCGGTAAGGCCGCTCTCATTTTTTTCGCAGTGATCCTTTTTTTGCCGTGCGCCTTGCTTGAACCTCTGTTTGCGGCGCGAAGAACTCGATGGTTTCTGGCGATTGCTCCCCCCTTTTTTTTCGTCGTCTCACGAAATCTGAGAAGTTCAGAGGCTTGCGACACGCCGATAATCCTTGCCTAATTCTGCGACATTCTTTCCAATCTTAGGATGAGTTTGGATCCGAGCAGTCAGCGAAAAGATGCAATCGTCGGAAAGAAGACGGTCGAAAATGCGGAGAAATGCGCCCGTATCATGGGTGTGTCTGAAGCCGCTGAAGCGCCGGAAGTGCAGGGTCGGGGAACAGTGCGGAAGTTGGTTCAGGATCCATACTGTCTCGCATTTGTCTTTGCGGATCTACCGGCTGACGGTTCAAATGTCGGCATCACCTGTCCATCGTGCGGCAAGAACTTCTATGCGTCGGTGATGGAGCGGTTATAGGGGTTTTCTTAATCCTACTCCGCCGCGACTGCCGAGTTCTTTGGAATGCGATACCGATACTCGACGGCCCACAGGGCCGACGCTACAGCACGCGAAATCATCCGTGTTCAACCCGTGTCCGTCCGTGGCCAAATCCTGCACATTTCATAACAATTTCCCGATCTCCAGCGCGAGTTACACCTCGCTGAATTTGTTACAGAACTAGACTGGAGCCAAAGAAATGTCGGTTCAGCTACCCGGCTCAGCGACTGTGACTTGTATCGCAAACACAACTTGGAAAAAATCTTCCCTCTAGGTGCCACTTCTTCGTAAAATTATAGAAATTATAGAAATGGCTTGCAATTTGCTTAACCTATTTCAACCGGTTTTCCAAAGCACGGTGCCCAGGTAAAACCGCAAATATCACCATGTGTTTGGCAATCTATCTCAGCTGTTCCCAAGAACTCCCCAGCATCGTTTGGGATGAAGAAAAACCGACCTTCCACGTGATTCCTCTCCCCAAGAACGCGGAAGGTGTTCGCAAACATTTTCGCACCCAATTCATCTATTACATCGGCTCGGAACAAGGTTGCTCATGCGCGTTCAATTACGAACATGAGTCCGATTCAATCATCGAGTTGAGGAACTATCTCCGGAACGCGCTAATTTGCGTGGATCAAATCGAGATGTTCGTCTGTCAATCCGGCACCGAAGAGATGGAGCGGAAACATGCGCTCATGGTTTCGCCGGACCGGATTGCGATGGCGGATTTCTGTTTCAAGGATGGGCAATACCTGGTTGTAAATCGAGGGCGTCAGCCAGAGACCGCCACTGAAGCGGAAAAATGTTTGCAGAATGTGACGCGCCAGAGAGGGGTGGCGACTGCTGGTTGCACCCGGCTGCCCCGATCAAAGCAAGCGGTCTTTCCGTCGTTGCCGTTATTCGCCGGGTCACATTGATCGTCGTTCGTTAGGTCAGGAGTCGCAACGTGGCACAGGCGCCTCGCCTCTGCCAAATTTTACGATTAAGAACGGGCAGGCGCCCGTCTCCCCATAAGCGATCCGCCCGCGCTCCGAGCACATTCGCGCTTGCGGAGCATGTCCATAGATGCTTGTACACTTTGATCAAAGATCATTCGGGCTCTGAGAACCCCGCGATCGTAATACATGGAAAGGAACAGGTATGGGACTCATGGACTTCATTAAAGGCGAGCTGATCGAAATCATCGAATGGACCGATGACTCTCGCGATACCCTCAGCTTCCGCTGGCCGGACGACGACAAGGAAATCAAGAATGGCGCGCAACTGATCGTCCGCGAATCGCAGGTCGGTGCAGTTCGTTTATCTCGGGCAATTCGGCGACACTTTCGGGCCGGGCAAACACACGCTGACCACCGATAACATTCCGGTGCTTACGACGCTGAAAGGCTGGAAATACGGGTTCAATACGCCTTTTCAAGGCGGATGTTTATTACGTCAGCACCCGCCTTTTCACCGGAAACAAATGGGGGACTTCGAATCCGGTTATGATGCGCGACAACGATTTCGGAATCGTCCGGGCGCGCGCCTTCGGAACCTACGATTTCAGGATCACCGATCCAAAATTGTTCCTGAAAGAAGTGGCGGGCAGCGATCAACATTTCCGCCTCGACGAATTCGCCGACACGATGCGCTCGCGCATCGTCAGCCTGTTCAGTGAAGCGCTCGCGCAAGCAAAAATCCCGGTGCTCGATGTCGCAGCGCGCTACAGCGAAGTCGGCGGGGCGCTGTTGCCGTTGATCAATCCGGTAACGACCGCGAAGTACGGCCTCGAATTGACCAGCTTCATTTTGGAAAACGTGAGCCTGCCGCCGGAAGTCGAGCAGGCGATCGACAAGCGTTCCTCCATGGCCGCGGTCGGCAATCTGAATGACTTACGTGAAATTCCAGATGGCGCAGGGGATGGCGCAACCGGGAGGAAGCAGCGCGGGTGGATTCGCCACCGAGATGGCGGTCGGCATGGCGATGGCGCAACAGATGATGCAACAACAGGGAGGAGTGCTTGGGCCGCAGACCACGCCCGGTGTTCCGCCACCGATTGCCTGGCTCAAACACCACCGCCACCACCGGCGGCAACCGGTCCGGCTGAGTGGTTAAGCCCCGGTGATGTGGCCAACACGCTGGGAGTGAGCGAAGGCGACGTCCTTGCGACGATCGAAGCCGGCGATCTCAAGGCAAAGAAGATTGGCTCGACCTGGCGCATCAGTCGCGCGGCGATGGATGAGTTCATGAAGAGTTAGCGACGCTCGCTGTTCAATGGCTGAAATCACGGCGCGGCAAAAACAGGCACTGTCCCGCCTGCGGCGCGGCGGCCGAATGGAATCCGGCGAAGCAGGCGTTGGTCTGCCCGTTTTGCAATACGGTCCTGCCGCCGCCGCTCCCGGGCGAAAGCGGCTGATCCGCAGGAGAATGATCTGCTGCGGCGTTGCGCGCGGTCGGTGACGATCAACGCGGCTGGCAGGCCGAGAAAGACTTCCGTAAAATGCCAGAGTTGCCAGGCCATTTCCGTTTTCGATCCGACCCGGGTCGGTCAGCGTTGCGAATTCTGCGGCTCGGCCTCCCTGATTCCGTTACGAAGAAATCAAAGCGCCGATCCGCCCGGAGTCATTGCTTGAGTTCAAGCTTCCAGAAACCGCCGTGCGCGATCTGGTTCGCAAATGGTACGGTGGCCGGTGGTTCGCCCCGAACGCCATGAATGCGCGTTCGCTTACCGATACGGTGCACGGCGTTTACATTCCTTATTGGACTTTGACGCCCATGTCGCAGCCGATTGGACCGCCGACGCCGGCTATTATTATTACGAGACTGAGAGTTACACCGATTCAAACGGCAAACCCAAACCCGACAGGTGCAGAGGACGCGCTGGGTGCCGGCGTCCGGATCGATCGAACATTTCTTTGATGACGAACTGGTTCCGGCATCGCGCGGCGATCGACGAAACGTTGTTGCGCAAGATCGAGCCGTTTCCGACCACGACCGATCTTGAAGCCTTACGATCCAAGTTTTCTTTCCGGCTGGGTGGTCGAGCAATATCAGATCGATCTTGTCGCGGCGGCGCAAAATTCGCGCGAGATCATGGAAGCAAAGACGCGCGATCTTTGTTCAGCGGAAGTGCCAGGGGACACCCAACGGAACCTTGAGGTCGAGGCCGATTTTTCCGGGCAAACCTTCAAGCACATTCTCGTTCCGATCTGGCTTGTCGCTTACACCTACGGCGCGAAGACCTTTCAAGTGGTGGTGAATGGTTATACCGGCGCGATTGCCGGGCGTCATCCGTTGAGTTGGATCAAGATCACGCTGGCCGTGCTCGCGGTCCTGATCATTTTGATCATTGCCTTGGGAATTCTGAGTAATCAGTAGTGCGGCGCTTTCGAAGGCAGTGTTTTAGCGTTTCAATGTTTCCTGTGAATAGCCCAGGTTTTAACGCTGGGTGCCGACCCTCATTATCATCATTGAGTCCCTTCAGGGACGACAGAACATTATTGACAGGCATCGGCTCTGTCGTCCCTGAAGGGACTGATGCCCGTCTTATTAATACCGCCCAGCGTTAAAACGCTGGGCTATTTTCAGCAGGCAAGCTCAAGCAAACACATACGCAAAGCGCTGGCTCGAGCCCGAATTGCGCAGACTTGCGAGCGCTTCACAGAAACGCCAAACTCACGTAATCTCTTTGTGTCCTTTGTGATCTTTGTGTGAGGCTCTGACAACCTTTCCATTGTGACAAAAATCATCGTTGCTGGTTATCCGAAAAGTGGCTGCACTTGGGCGACTCGCCTTGTCGCTGAACTGATCAATTGTCCCGTCGGCGGTTTTTGGCCTGGAAACGAAAAGGATATCGCCGCGGAAGGGCAGGACCGGATTTCGGATTATTCCTGTCACAAGGCACACCATCAGATTGACGAACTAAGGATCAACCTTAGTGACCCTAATCATCGGGTGATTTATGTGCTGCGTGACCCGCGCGACATCGCGATTTCTGGCGCGCATTATTTTGATTTTGTTCGGTACCCGAGAATCGCCGCTCTATTTCGGAAAGTGCGTCGGGGCGAGAAACTGTACCGGCACACTCTTTATCCGCTATTAGTTAGGGAAACCTATCGTCTCGAAATGATGACGTCAGCGCTCTTGCACGGCTCGAGGGCCGTCCATAATTGGGTCCGTATTTCGTGGAAACAACATTGGGAACCGTATCACCGGGCCGGTATCCTGATCGTCCGATACGAAGACCTCCTGACAACACCAGTGGAACAGGCGACCCGCATCCTCCGTTACCTTGGCCTTGAGCGGTCAGAGGAAGCGATAACGACCGCAGTGCAAAACCAGTCGTTCCAGAAAAAGAAGGAAAATTTCCTGCGTCAGGGTGAAACCGGTCGTGCGAAATTTATGCGGGTAGGTAAGGCGGGACAATGGCGGGAAAAACTTCCCGCGCACCTCCAAGCGCGGTTTGCCGAAGAGTTGGCCGCGGAATTGGCTCAATGGAACTACGAGGTCTGTAATTGACTTCAAATTTGCTCATCGGGATGTCGACTGCTGCCCCAAAAAACAACCCAAGCCCATAAGTTACGACAGCGACGATTACCCCAATCCACGTCATCTCCAATCCCGACGCCCACCACGAACGGATCGTGATCAGCGATTTCACCGCTCCGACCGCGAAATGTGCAATCAAACTAATGCCGAACGAAACTATCACCGCGTTTAAACCGCTCATAAAGAAAAACGGTATAATGGGAACAAACGCTCCGAGGGCAGTTGAAATAGCTGCCGAAAATGCCGAGGTCCACGGATTCGGAAAACGGTGTTCGGATAATCCAAGCTCGCTCTGAGCCATTGCCTGCACGAATTGTTCAGGTTGTTCCGCTAGCCGTTCCGCCATTCGTTGTGACTCTTCAGGCGTGAACCCTTGCAGTTGATAGAAGAGCGACATCTCTTCGATTTCTTCCTCTGGATTTTCTTCGACCTCGGCGCGTTCCCGCGAGATCTCTGCTTCGTAAACTTCGGCTTCGCTTTTCGCCGCCAGATACGCACCTGCTCCCATTGAAAGAGTTGAAGCGAGCATTCCGGCAAGTCCCGAAATGAGAACAAAATGTTGCTGGTTGTTAGTCGCGCCAGCGACACCTGAGACAATTCCAAAGACTGCACCTAACCCATCGTTAGCGCCATAAATCGCGTCGGCTACCCAACTGCCGCCGCGTCCATGCCATCGCTCTCGTTTAAGGATCGCATCGAGCGCGGTCCGTGGCCCGGGCGGAGAAACCATCGCGTTCAACGCGCGTGCGTGCGCTTTCTCTTCCACGGCGCTTTCCCGCAGAAAATCGCGCACATCATCTTCGGAGGCCAGCGCGCGATCTCGTTGGGAACGAAATTCTGCTTCGTGGCGTTCTTCGGCCGCTTCCATCCGGCGAATGGCAACATCGGCGCCGGCAATCTTGTTCCACCAGCGATTGAATCGACGTGAGAGCGTATTTTTCAGAGCGGGCGATCCAACGCCGAGATCGCGCAGCTTCTTTTCCCAACGCTGCGCGTGGCGTTCCTCGGCTTCGGCCATTCGAATCAGGATTCCCTTTCGCTTTTCATCCGACTCGCGCGCGGCCAGATCGCGATAAGCCTGTGCGGTATCGACTTCGGCCTGCCAGTTACGCGTCACCACTTCAATCGTTTCCTCGCGCTGGGCAGGTGGTGTCGAAGGATTGGGTTCTTCTGGGTTGCCGCTTGTCATCTTGCGCAATCGGGTGTCGTGCTCGGGGAAATCGTTGCTTTTCCTGGAGCGAACTGTTGAGCCGTAATTACAACCGCGACCGAGCCAATAATCAACCCCGCACCTAACATTGTGCGGAGGCTCAGATGTTCGCCATTGAAGAAGGTTCCAAGCAGAATCGCAACGACAGGATTGACATAAGCGTAGGTCGCGACTTTTGCGGGATCGCAATGGCGGAGCAGAAAAATGTAGGCCGGAAATCCCACCAACGCACCGATCAGCACCAGATAAACAAAGGCCATTACCGAAACAGATGTGACCTGGCTCAGGTCAAATCCGTGATGTTCACCACGAACGAAGCCGGCGACGGTGAGCAGAGCGCCGCCACATAACATTTGTTGGCCGGAAGCAAGGAATGGCGAAGAGGAAGTGGTCGTTTTGCGAGAATAAAGTGATCCGATTGACCAGACGAGCGACCCAAAAAGAAGTATGAGCATGCCGAGAACAAGGTGATCGTTAGGAGAACCGGAAGGCTGAGTGAATGCGCTTCCGACCAATACGCCAACCCCGATGAATCCGCCGACAAGCCCGATCCAGGTAATTCGCGTTGGAGCGGGTGCCCACCCTTTGAGCCAGCCAAGTAACGCGATGTAGATCGGAACGGTAGCGACCAGAAGCGCAGCTAACCCGGTCGGCACCCATTTTTCCGCGAGAGTGACGCCGCCGTTGCCAAAGAGAAGCAGGCAACCACCAACGATTAAGGCGTTTCGCCAGCTCGCAGATGAGGGGCGGGGCGCGCCCTGAAGGCGCGCGAACGCGAACATGATAATACCGGCAAGAAAGAACCGAACGCCAGCCATGAGGAACGGCGGGATCGATTCAATTGCGAAAAGGATGGCAAGATAGGTTGATCCCCAAATCAGGTAGAGCGCGGCAAAGGCAGCGACCAGGGTGATTTTCTTCGGCGAAGCAGGCACTGGCACAAGGGGATTGGCTAATGGCGATGCTGATAGCTAATAGCAGAGAATGAGCGATTACAAATCGCTGTCCGTCCAACCATCGGCCATCAGCAATTAGCTATCCGCCATCTGCAATCAGCTCCCGCGCTTTGGTGCGATCAGTCGATAGACCAAAAGCAGCAACATGGCGCCGACAACCGAAGCGATGAATCCGACGGGTTCGCCAGGTTTATACCAACCGAGTGCGCGACCTAAGATACGACGCAATAAACGAACCAGCAACACCGAGCAGCATCGTTATGATGCACCCACCCGGATCCTTCCCGGGCATGAGTAGCTTTGCGACCGCTCCAATGACCAGTCCGATGACCAAAGTCCAGATGATAGATTGATCCATAATCGGCGAGTCTGAACGCCTGCGCCCCTCAGGTCAATCAGCAATCGGACGACAGCGGAATCCGCAGCGCTATAGCTGGATCACCAGCGCCGATTTGATATCTTCGCTGCCACGAATTTTTCCCAACAACGCTTCATCCGGCGCGGTGTCGAGATTCAAGACCGTGAGCGCAGTTCCGCCTGCCTGATTTCGACTGAGCGACATGGTGGCGATATTCACGCCGTGGTCGCCGAGCAATGTTCCGATTCGGCCAACGATGCCGGGGCGATCACTGTTTTCCAAAACCAAGACCACACCATGTGGACGCGCCTCGACCGGGCGACTGTTCACATTAACAATACGCGGCGTCGCACCGAAGAATGCGCCTGCAACGGAAACCGTTTTGCCATCAGCCACTGCGGAGAGCTCGAGCAAATCGGTGTAATCACCAACCGCGCTCAACCGCGTTTCGGTTACCTTGATTCCAAGACTCTCAGCGAAGGCCGGTGCATTCACCTCGTTAATTTCGATTCCGCCGGCGTGTTGGAGAAATCCTTTCAGGACCGACCGCGTAATCGCAGTGGTATCGACCTCGTTAACTTTCCCGCTGTAATTGATGTTCAATCGCTCGACACGTCTCGGCGCGAGCTGTGAGAGGAATCGCGCCAGTTTTTCGCCGAATCGCAGGTGCGGCCCAACGATCGCGAGTGTTTTCGCATCCAGGTTCGGCATGTTGACCGCGTTGCGAATCGTCCCTTCCAAAAGTGCAGCGCGAATCGATTGCGCAATTTCAATTCCGACACTTTCCTGCGCTTCTGCGGTGGACGCGCCGAGGTGCGGAGTCAAAACGAGATTCGGCACGTCACGGAGTGGCGAATCCTTTGGCAACGGTTCAATTTCAAAGACGTCAAGCGCAGCCGCGGCCACGTGACCGGAACGCAACGCTTCCGCCAAGGCCGCTTCATCAATCAATCCGCCCCGGGCGCAATTGATGACGCGCACTCCGCGTTTCATCTTTGCCAGCTGTTGATCGTTAATTAGATGATGGGTTTCAGGGGTGAGCGGCGTATGCAGCGTAACGAAATCAGCGCTGGTCAGTAGGTCGTCCAGTTCCTCAATTAGCTCGACCTGCAGAGTTCGCGCACGTGTGGCCGAGAGGTACGGATCAAAAGCCACAACCCGCATTCCAAAAGCAATCGCGCGCCGGCTCAATTCACTCCCAATCCGTCCCATCCCGACTATGCCGAGCGTCTTGTTAAATAGCTCGACGCCTTCCAAATTTTTTCGATCCCATTTTCCCTCGCGCAGCAATGCATCCGCGCGCGGAATTTTTCGGGCGGCGCAGAGGAGCAACGAAAATGCATGTTCTGCGGTGGATACGGTGTTTCCGCCGGGAGCGTTCATCACGATAACGCCGCGGCGGGTTGCTTCGGCGACGTCCACATTATCAATTCCGACGCCGGCCCGCCCGACTACACGAAGTTTGGTTCCGGCGTTAATAACGGCCGCGGTAATTTTCGTCTGGCTCCGCACAACCACACCAGTGAAATCGGGGATCGCTTTCACCAAACCCGCTTCATCGAGACCTGTTTGGGTCGACACAACCAGTGCGCCGTCATGGGCCAGTTCATCAATCCCGCGCTGTGAAATGGAATCTGCGATGAGGATTTTTGGAGTCGTCATGCGGCGGGGATTCTAGCAGGGGTGGGAGGGCAATCCAGCCTACACTTACACTTTAATTTCAAGCGTCGACACACGTTCGATCGAGCATGCGGAAGTGAAAGTCCCAGTGCAAATGCACGCAATAATTCTACTCCCGCTCCACTGTGCCCCCATCCGGATGCAAGAGAATCAGCGGTTTCTTCTGTTTTCTAGCGTAAGCCACGATCTCTCCGGTCCCGCCTTCGCCTCGTGCCGGTTTTCTGTCCCAAACCGCCATCACCAAATCGGATTGGTCTACTGTCCGAAGTCCGCAACGCAAATATGCCGCAGTCCGATCATCAGCAGACCCGCAAATTTCAACATCGGTAGCTCGTTTCAGAAGCGCGGTCGCATACGACCATTCGTTTTCGGCGAAATCTTTTTGGAATTCATCAGCCGAAAAAGGGAGAGACGCCGTCCACGGGATTTCCAAAGCAACGCATGCCTCGACAAAGAGAGTGTCGGCGCCAATCGCAATCGACGCGTAACCAGCAATCGTGTCGCGTCTTTGGTTCCGCAACGCTTCGAGCTCGGTGCGAATGATTCTGCCGACCCTGACTGGATCCTGCAGATAGCGATGGCCGGTAAAACCGACAACCCAGGTCCGCGGTGTTTCTCCATCAGTTCGCATTAGAATGTTTCATAATTGGTCGCGCATAACCGGCAAGATCAATCTGATTTGCGCAGGCGTCCGGCAGAACCAACTGGCGTTATTTTTTTGGGGCGTCCCGGAAAGCGGCGGAGCACCGCCGCACTCCACAACGCAAGCGAAATAGTGGCGCGTGGTATGTCGGGCCGATGTACGCACGCATAGACGCTACCTTGCACTTTTGAGCGATGGCTTCCTCTCCCCACACTGGGGAGAGGACTGAGGTGAGGGGCCGAGTCGCTTTCCCCTTCGGATCGGAACAAGGATACAGCCCTGAAAACCCTCACCCTACCCTCTCCCTTGAGAAGGGAGAGGCGAACAATGGAAAACGCCCACGCACACGCGAACCGCGCTCCCTTACTCCTTTCCGATTGCCACTCCGACGCAATGGAGAACGCGTTCCAATGATAAACAAATCCTCCGCCACAGGCATTCGCTACACCTACAGCCATAGACAACAGCCAGCGGTTTCGGATACTCTTCAATGAATTGAATGCCTCTTTCTTATTCCGGACACTCGTCGTTTTGAGTCTGTCTTTCTGCGCGATCAGTTCGCAGGGCGCTCCCGCTCTGGTTCCCGAAACGCCCGTCACGCCTTCCGATCAACTACCGGAGCAACCCGAAACCGTTCCGGGTATCCAGCACGTGATCTGGGTTTGGTTCGAAAATCGGGAGGTAACCGCCATCACAGCCGTGACCGCGCCTTACTTCGCCAGCTTTGCCGCTGCCAATGTGAACTTCACCAATTTCTATGGGGTTTCACATCCGTCTCAACCAAACTATCTGGATGGGTTTTCCGGCTCGAACCAAGGTATAACCAACGACAACTACTGCACCTTTCCGGCGTCGACCGATAATCTGGCCAAACAACTGGCCGCTGCTGGCAAGTCGTGGCGCGTCTATGCGCAGAATTTTCCGGGATCTTGTTCCGACGTCACTTCATTCACGGGCGGCATTGACGGCCCCGGGTTAGGGGGTCAGTACGTCCGGAAACACAATCCGGCAATCGGCTTTGAAAGCGTTCGGCTCGACTCGTTGCAGTGTGCGAATATTCAGCCGCTGGCGAACTTTGATCCGACGGTCAATTTTGCATTCATAGTCCCAAACATGACTAACGACATGCATGACGGGACGACTGCACAGGGCGATGCATTCCTTCAGGCATTCACGCCATTGGTCACCTCCAGCCCGGATTGGGCTCATACCCTTTATATCGTGAGCTTTGACGAGGGAACAACCAGCGTAAACGGTGGCGGACACATTTATACAGCTGCGGCTGCTCCCTGGCTCGGCCCGGCAAGCATTTCGACCACCTACAATCATTACAACGTCCTAAGGACGATTGAGGAAATATTCGGGTTGCCATTTCTGGGCAGTGCCGCAACCACAACCACGATTACACAATTATTCCCACCAACTTCGACCCCGACCCCAACGCCGTCTGCTACACCAACCTCCGACTCCCGCTCCGACCGGCACACCGACACCGACGCCCTCGTCCTTGCCTAGCATCTCTGGACATGTCGCTCTCTGTTCGAATCCGCTTCCCGGACCGGTGCCGGATGTGACTCTGACGCTCGCCGGCACCATGGGAGGCTCCACGCGATCCGACGGCTCCGGTAATTACATTTTTTCGTCCCTCGTTTCGGGTGGGAATTACACAGTGGTGCCGACTAAGGCCGCGCTAAATCCGGGTGCCGATGAGATCAACACGGTGGACGTGCTCGGAGCGCAACGTCATTATTTAGATATTGCTTTCCTGACCGGGTGCCGCCTAACGGCTGGCGATGTCAACGGAGACAGCACCGTGAACACGATCGATGTGATCGCGATTCAGCGCTTCTACCTTGGTCTTTCAGCTGGTATCGCTGGAACCGGTCAATATCTGTTTGAACCGGCGAACCGCACTTACAACAACCTGGTCAATAGTCAGAGCAACCAGAACTACGACGCCTTGATCCTCGGTGATGTCGCCTCGCCCTTCACGGAGTCCGTAAGCGATGGAGAAAAAGGTGCCAACCCTCAGTTCTCGGGAACAATTGAAGGGGTGGCTTTGCCTAATGCGCGGGTGTCCGAATCAGTTGGCGACTTTGTCGTTGCTGTTAGGGTCGCACCCATTGATCGAAAGGGTCAAATCGTGGGATTCCAAGGCGATTTCGTCTTTGATCAGACGATCGTCTCTTTTCAAGACGCACCGGTCCAAAAAGCGGGATTAACGGGCGGGAACTGGAATGTGTCAGGAAATGTATTGCCGGGTAGCGGACCGATTCGGACGCTCCGCATCTCGGCTTACTCGAATGATTTCATCCCGCTGGAGGGATCGGGCACTCTGTTCGAGCTCAGAATGGTGCGCATCGGAAAGGAAGGTCAGTCTACCCCATTAGCCTGGGCGGAATCGCCTAACGGATTTATTTTCATCGATCGCAATCTCAAGATTCAAACTCCGGGAGAGACAGCGTCAGGCAGTATGATCCTGACCGAAGGCTGTAAGCAGAGAGCGATTCGGTTGTCCGATGTGAAACGCTAAAGACGTGGTGCGCGGTAGCTGTTCGCGATCGATCCCAACTTTAGTGCCTCGCTTTAGCAAGACAAGATCACCTCTCCCTGCCCTCTCCCAATGACTTGCGTAGACTGCTTAGTCTGGCGCGTCTCTAAAGCTGGCACCCACCATATCCGCGCCCAAGCTGTTGGCCCAGGCGATCGCTTTCCAGGTTCCACCCTCTTTTGTGACGATGCAGATGCCAAAATGATCCGGTAGCGATCCCTGCGAGTATCCGATAGTCACGTCCCACGCGTTTGGATATAACTTTTTTGGGGCTGCCGAGATCGCCATAATTAGTTTGTCACTAGAGCGTCCAATCAATTCTGCAATCTCGTCCACGTCTTTCGCTGACAAAGATTTCTTCGCTCGTGGCGAGAGGTGCGCACGAGTGTTGTTTTCCTGGGGATGCTTCTTCTCTTCGGAGGCACACCCGGAAGCGCAGACACAAGCAATAACTGTTGATAGAACTCCGACAAAAGCAAAACGCATAAGACCTAACCTACGATAATGCTTCCAATACAGTCGGCTTTAGCAGGTCAACTCGACGACAAGGGCAGCAAGAGCTTAACCTAATTACGATGAAGGCAGTGGTGGTGCAACCTGATTCTCTCTAGGAGCTCAACGCGAGCAAATGTTCTGGCGGCTCCTCCGGCACCGTGAAAGCGATGCGGTTAACCATCTAACGAAATCTGGTTAGGCGCAATCGATCATTTCTGTTCAACCGCGGCCTTAATATCGTTCAGGTCTTGCAGGAGGGCCTTTTTCACCACGCCCTTGAACAGAAACCCCATTGGGATCGACATTAATTTTGCAACGATACCTTGAGGCTTGGACTCATGAGACTCAGTCAACGTAATGCCGCCACTGCTCTCTGAAATACTCTTGGTGGTTAAGAATACAAATCCACCATCTTCTGCTTTGGTTTTGTAGAACTCGTTCTCAGCAGCATCAGTGATCCACTTTTCCACGGTAGCTGGCTTGCCGAATAGCATTCGGGTCTCGCGCCACTTTAGTCCTACGAGCCCGTTTGCCGGTTTTTCGAGAACCTCAATCTTTTCGATTCCGCTGATGGTTTCCGAGGCGTTCTCGATGTTGGTGATTGCGGCCCAGATCGCCGCCTTGGATCCGTTGATGGTTACCTGTGCTTCAACGATCATGGTGTTTCTCCGAGGGTTCGAGTGATGATCTCTCTTGATTCTTAGTTACCTTCTTTAAGACAGGGAAGTTCTCAACCGTCGAGGTCAATTAGAGAGCGGGACGATCAGAGAAAGTCGCGGCTAAGCTAACCAAACACGCCTCGACCAAGACGTGATGAGCAACGTGGACAACCGAATCGTTTTCGCGCCGATTAACGCATACTCCTGATTTTCTATAGGAGAGCGGGTGAAGGGAATCGAACCCTCGTGTCCAGCTTGGGAAGCTGGCGTTCTACCATTGAACTACACCCGCGAAAGGGGGCTGATGGTTGATAGTTGATGGTTTTTGGAAGGAAAAGTCAAGCGCCGTGGGCTGTTCAGGAAAACGCCATTTGTTGGCCACGGATTGACACGGACGAAACTCGGAAGGGATTAATGCCTTCGGATTCCGTGACAATCCGTGTTAATCCGTGGCCAATTCAGCGGCTTCGTGGACTAGCTTCATTGCCAGGAGACAATGTCGTCTTTGTTTAGTCGCGCTATTTTTGTCGATAGGTATGGAAGCTGTGCTTTGCGATATTCCGTCCTTCCCAAATGACCATGTGATAACGCCGGCTCGAAGAAACGGTGCACTTCCGGCATTTTGTGAATAGGGATTCCGGACCTGGTTGTCATAATCGGTGTCGAGTCGAATCAGATACGGGTTACCCCACGGATCAAAGAACTGGCCAAGGGATGACGGCGACGAGCTGATACCACTCTGTGGGTGGTTAGGATTCTTCGCTTCTGGGGGTGCGATGAAAACAATGCGTCGTGGGTTATCAGTCGAGGTAACGGCGCGCAGGATATTAAAAATCAAATCGTTAGATGAATTCGAGCCGTAGGTCATGTCCGCCAGCGGCGACGGAGTCAACGGATACTTCCCGTATTCGGTGTAGTAGGCCTGGAGCGCGTTAATGATTTGAATGAGATCATTGCGGGCCTGCAATCGTTTGGCCTGTTCCCGGACTCCTTGAAATGTGGGAAACAGTAAGCTTGTCAAAATCGCGATGATCGTCAGCACAACGATCAGTTCGGGCAGGGTAAAGGCGGGAGAGGCTGATGGTTGACGGCTGATGACTAATCGTAGAGTGGACGCGATTCGTCGGCCGCTTTCTCCGGGATCGTGCCAGAGAGAAGTATGCTTCGTGTTCATTCGTGTGCATTCGCGGTTTGAAGGTCTGGAAATGGCGCTTACCAGGTTTGCATTTGGTCGGGGAAAAGACATTGGGCGCAGTCGGAGTTATCCTGAAGACAAAAATCTTCGTAGATTTGCAGGAGACCTTGTTGTTGGGCGAGCGTTCGAGTGAAATGCGGTCGCCGCGGATCGTCGCCGAAAAGGCGGGTGGCACCGGTCTCGAGCTGGCGATTGGTTAGGTGGGAAGGAAGTTTTTCGTAAACCGGCCAGACATCCAAGCCTCTGACTACAAAGAACGGAAGCAACACGTTGGCCACGATCTCGGCCACACGCGATTCACCGATCAACGCCATGGCAGTCGAACCGGCCTTTGATCGAAAAGTGTAATGCCGATTCCAGAACGGATGTTCGAGTGCCTCGAAAAAGAGATGCGCATTCGGTGCGTTCCGGATTTTGAGCGACCGTTTGAACGAGGGCCACGCGTTGACCAGCGCGGCGAGCGCGGCAACCCGACGCTGCGGATGATTCAGCGGACGCGTGCCGCTTAATCGCCAGAGTTTTGCGGGCAAAATCAGGCGCTGCATTGCATCCCGATGCGGCCACCAACAGTCCCAGAGTTTTCTCACGTAACCGCGAGTCGGACCGATGTAGATGCGGAGATCAGGCGACTCAAGGAACCCGGCGACACCAAAGAGAATCGCTTCAACCAAGTCGCCTTGTTCGCGGAGAAACCACAGCGGCAGCCGTTGTGCGAGCAAAGTAAATGCGAGTTTATTTTCTTTGTAACCGAATGCCGCCGCAATCTCTTGAAACAGAGCTTCGTCGCGCCCATGGTTTTCGATCATGTTTTTCAGACGGGCTGCCTTTCGTTGGAGACGAAATTGCGCGGCTGAGGTGAGGATCTGACTGAGTCGTTCTTCGGGCAGATTTTTCAATGGCGCCTGGCAACGTCCGGCACGGGCAAGTGGGATGTTGGCGGAAAACGTCCCGGGCAAATCTTCGAGCGAGACGCGAACCTGCGGCACGTTCCGGTTCGAATTCGTGCGGGTGAAAAAGGTGCGTTCGCTTTGGTGAACGAAAACGTGAAGAACCGCGTCGTTAAAATTTGGATTAGTCGAATGTCCGTGCGATTCCCAGCTGCGATCGGTTAGATCGAATTCTATCGTGCCGCGAATCGGTTCCCCGCCGTCCAGCCGAACTACGGCATCGGAAAAATCGGGGCCGGCGGCGCGGTTCCATGTCCCGAACTGAACGATCTCGACGTCGTTGCCTGCAACTGAGCGGAATCGTCGACCGAAATGACCGGCGAACCAGCGTGCTTGTAACTCAAGTTCACTGGGGACGCGCTGAGCAGGAAAGAGCGTGCGTTCATTGACGCGCGCCGAATCCCGAAGTTCGGAATAACGATCGGCAAACTGCATGGGGGGAAATGCAGCGCGATATTAACGAGGTTGTTCCGGATTTGGCGACAAGAAAATTTAGGAAACCAGGGAGCCGGAAATTGCCGATGTAGTGGCGCTTCTGCGAAGCCCTCGATGTGGAAGTGGCGGACAGATTGGCCGCTTCGAGACAGATCGGAGTCAACTCTCCGGGCGCTTCGCAGAAGCGCCACTACATCGGCATTCTCCAACGCCAAGATCGCAATCAGCCATTCACCAGGACCGCCTCCGGCGCTTCGATCACCGTCGGGGCTGGCGCGCCCAGGCGATCGCGTAACGATTGCGCGATTTGCTCGACCAAAGGGGCACGTGACCGGGTAAATAGGAATGAATATTTCGGGCCATTCCCAGTCGTAGGGAAAATAACAAGGTTCTCAGAAAGAAACTGGGAATCATGAGCGATGGTCATGTTTTCCAAATTAATCGTCTGCGAAAAATCGCGCCCACTTTTCTTTGCCACAAACACGATCTTGCGCGCTCTTCGTTAGTCGCGACCAGTGCGCCGAACAGGTTGGCTAGGAATTTTGCGACAACTCCCGCTGATACAGGGCACAGCCCACGCGATGGTTTCACCCATCGTCGTTGTGCGGCTGAAGGCTCGTGCGAGACGCTGATGGCAGGGCGATCGGCAAGGTTCTCGGGGCGGGTGCGGTTCTGCCGGTCCATTTAATTTAGCGAAAGTGAGCCAGATCTTCGCTTTCATTGAACGCAGGATCTTGGGCGCGAAATAAAGGAACGCAGCAATTGCAGCTGCAAAAAGCGACCAGCGCAATAATTGGATTGTAATGGAGCAGCGCGAGCCCGCCGAAGACGCGCGACGTCTTCAGCGACACTGAGCCCGACATTTGAGAATGGTTCGGGCGAACTGTTTGCGACCAAACGCGATGAGGCTTTGGCGGTATGCGTGATCAAACTGGTGGTGCCTGCGAGCAGGACCACCATTACGTCGAATGTGGGGGTCGAATGGCCGAGCACTTGAATCGCGAGCAAAGCACCGCCGATTGGTCGAATGATTGTGTGGACGGCATCCCAGGCGGAATCGACCCATGGGATTTTGTCAGCGAAAAATTCCAGGAGATAAAGGATACCGGCGATGATAACGATCGCGGGGTGACCGAGGACTTCGAGCGACTGATAGTTAGGGGAAAGTTCAATCCAATGCTGGTTAATGGCGAGGCCGGTAACGAAAACGGTCAGGTAGAGATTTATCCCGGCCAGGCAGGCCAGTCCCAGCGCGACGCTGAGGAGATTTAGACGGTCCACGATGGGAAATATCCGGTAGGGCGGTATTTGTCGATGCGTTAAAGGGTTGAAGCGTTGAAGCGTTGAAGCGCTTTAATCGCACATTGTAATCACGCTTTAGCGCTTCAACCTCGTAACGCTTTAACTGCTTCAACCTTGTAACGCTTTAACGCTTCAACCTTGTAACGCTTTAACGCTTCAACCTTGTAACGCTTTAACGCTTCTGATTGCCTTGTAATCTTGCCAATTCCGTCCTCATTCTCCTGCCATGCTCGATATTAGGCTCATTCGCGAACAACCCGATTTGGTGAAGGAACGCCTGGCCACACGCGGAGGCGAGGGGGATGTCGCAAAAATCGATGAGCTATTGCGGGTCGATGCCGAACGTCGCAAAGCAGAGACTGCGTTACAGCAACTGAATGCCGATCGGAAACGCCTGAGCAAAGAAATCGGCGGCAAACGGGCGCGAGGCGAGTCGACTGATGAGATCGAAGCGCGGGTGCGCGAGATCGGCGATCAGATTGCGCGCTTGAACGAACAAACGACCGCGGGTGACGAGCAGCAACGAGAATTGCTCCTCGGTATTCCAAATGTTCCGCAGGTCGATGTGCCGGTGGGCAAAGACGCGAGCGACAACCCAGTCGTGCGCAGCTGGGGCGAAAAGCCCGTCTTGGCCGATTCCATGGAGGATCATATCGCGCTTGGTGCGCGTCTGAAGCTTTTCGATCAGGAACGCGCCGCAAAACTTAGCGGAAGCGGTTTCATCTGTTTCACGGGTGCCGGAGCACGATTGGAACGGGCTCTTATTAATATGATGCTCGACTTGCATACCCGCGAGCACGGCTACCTCGAATTGAGTCCACCGTTCCTGGTTCGGCGCGATTGCATGATCGGGACGACTCAACTCCCAAAGTTTGAAGCTGACATGTACGGACTGGAGGAAGGACAGCTTTTCCTCGCGCCTACCGCGGAGGTCCCGGTGACGAATTTTCATCGGGAAGAAATCCTGGCCGTGCCCGATCTGCCGAAACGGTTTGCGGCTTATACCCCCTGTTTTCGGCGTGAAGCTGGATCAGCCGGGCGCGAAACTCGAGGGATCATTCGCGTTCATCAATTCGACAAAGTCGAGCTCGTGAAGATCACCACGCCGGAGAATTCGTCGGCTGAACATGAAGCGTTAACGAACGATGCGGAGAGGGTTCTGCAGCTTTTGAATCTACATTATCGCGTGGTCCTGATCTGTACACGGTGACCTTGGGTTTGGTTCGGCCAAAACATACGATCTCGAAGTCTGGTCGCCCGGACAGAACGCGTACCTCGAGGTATCAAGCTGTTCGAATTTTGAGGACTTCCAAGCGCGCCGGATGAATCTGCGATTCAAGGATGCGGAAGGCAAGAATCGCTTTTGTCACACGTTGAATGGGTCGGGGTTAGCATTGCCGCGTTTATTTGCCGCGCTCATTGAATCTTATCAGCAACCGGACGGCTCGATCCGGATCCCGGAGAAACTGCAGCCGTACTTTGGCGCAGCAGAGTTGCGCTAGGCTGCGGCGTCGGAGCGCGGCAGTAGTGGAGTAATGGAGTAATGGTGAGTGGGTGCCATCCATCACCCCTCGCCGCTTCAACGCTTCAATACTCCATCACTCCGCGGTCCCCGCTCCGCTCGTTCTGAAGAAATCCAGTTGCCCTGGATTCGCCGAGGCAGTTTCCAACGGAGATGGGAGTGGGAGTTCGAATCCGAGCCGCTTCGCCAATCGTTGACAGGTTTCCGGAGAGAAGCCTTCAAAGTGATTGTTAACGAAAGTCCAGACACTCCGGGTTTCGGACAGGTGTCGCTCGATCTTGAGTGCCCAACTTTCGAGTGCGGCTTCCCGTTTCCAAAGCAATTTTCCGTAACGATGCATATGGCCGCCCTCTCGGTCGTACTTGGTGGCGTAATCGCCAAGCAGACGCAGGTAAAGAAAATCGGTTGTTCGTGGAAGGAACTCGAATGGCGCGAGATTGCGTTCGTTCAACCCACTGGTATCAGCCCAAACCCAGCAAATCCGATGTTTTTCCAGGAGATGAATGATCTGGGGACGATGCCAGCCCGCGTGTCGAAACTCGATCGCAAAACGGAAGCCGTGCGGAAGTTGTTCGAGAAATTCCCAAAGAGCCCGTCGACCGTCTTTTGGCAGGAACGACGGTGGCAATTGAATAAGAATGACGTGAAGTTTCGATTCGAGGATTTCCATCGCGCGAAAGAATTCCTTCAGTTGAGTGCTGCAATCGCGCAGACGTCGCATGTGCGTGATCTCGCGGGGCAACTTGCAAGCAAACCGAAACGTGGAGGGCGTGAATTCTGCCCATCGCCTAACTGCTTCTTCGGACGGGGCCCGGTAGAAGGTGGAATCGACTTCCACCGCCGGAAAGTAATGCGAATAAAACTCGAGCCAACGGTCGGTTGGCAAATCGGCCGGGTAAAAATTCCCCTGCCATTCCTCAAAACTCCAGGCACAAGTGCCGAGGCGGATCTTTTGCTGTGCCGAAAGATTCAATGGGCTGTCGGCAGGATAACCGAATCCGCGCGTATGGGAACGGTGATTTTCTGAAGGTCGGCATGGCGGGCAGCGTGTCGTCTTCCCAACAAGTGAGGCCCGACAACGCCCGTGTTTAGCGAGCTTTTACCATTGTGCGAACGGCTTCCTTGCTAACGCGCGGAAAGCGGCGGAGCACCGCCGCATTCCACAGCGCAAGCAATCATAGGGTGTCTGATAAGTCGGCCACGTCTTGGCGTGCGGCGGTGCTCCGCCGCTATTAAACCGAGCGTGTTGCAGCCCGGGCCCCTGCCGAGAGGGGCTCTAGCTTAGACGGCTCGACTCCGAAAGCGTTCGCGGGCAGCCCAGCGTCTCGCCCCATTTTCCGGCGACGCCTCGTGATAGCGAGAGGCTATCTGGTCGATTTTCGCCACCAAAACTGGCGAAATACCGCAGATTTTCCGTTCCAAAATTAGGCCGCCAGCACTTGACTGGAGAGGGAAGGTAGCTACTCTGCGCAACGCGATGAAATACGCTTTCCGCTCCCTCCCCGGGCTCATACTGGTTCTCTTGATTTTCGCCGAATCTGCGGTCGGCTCCGTCATCTTTAAGCCTGGTGAAAAGGCCCGTTACCAGGCTCCAGGTGAAGAGGAAGTGAGCGGCAGCGCCCGTGAGATGATGGATAAAGCACAGGCGATGGAACAAGGAGGCAATCTAAAGGGGGCAGTCAAAGCTTACCGATCACTCGTCCGTCGTCACCCCCATGATAAACTTGCCCCCGACGCTCTGTACCGAAGCGCACAGCTGCAGGAGCAAACCCACGATTTAGCGAAAGCCGCACAGGCCTACGCGGTTTTGGCGGAAAAATTTCCGAAGAGCAATTACTTCGAACAAGCGATCGAGGGGCTGTTCCGGATCGGCGATATCTTTCTGGCGGGGCACAAAGTGAGGTTACTCGGCATTCCGTTCAAGAGTTCAATGGACCAGGCGGCCAAGATTTTCGAATCCATTATCCACGTTGCTCCTTACGGCACCTATTCTGCACGAGCCTACTTCAATCTAGGACGCGCCCGCGAGAAGGAGGGCTCGAACGAGGCGGCTTTGGTCGCCTACCAAAACGTCGTGGAAAAATTCCCCAACGACAAACTGGCGATCGACGCTCAGTACCAGATCGGGTACATCTGGTCGAAGGCCACGCAGTCAGGCACCTACGATCCAAACGCAGCAAACAAAGCCAAGACCGGGTTTCAGGATTTCCTCTATCGTTATCCTCATAGTGAAAAAGCGGCGCAGGCTCGGGACAATCTGAAGAAGGTGGAACACCAACAAACGAGCTCGTCCTACCAAATTGCGAAGTTCTACGATAAACAGAAGGCTTACAAAGCCGCCGCCATTTATTATAATGACGTTATTCGACAGCAGCCTGAATCCGAGGAAGGCGACAAGGCGAAAAAGCGGATCTCTGAATTGAAGGCCAAGCTCGGCGAAGCGGCGTTGCAACCACCCGCGGTCACTGCGGCGGCGGCAAATAAGAAGAATATTAAGCCGATGATGCCGCGGAACTTGACCCCGCCGCCAGACGGCGGGTCTCGCCCAGAGCCACCTCCGTTACCATCTGCGGACATCGATTTGTCCCTGCCTCCACCGGCTTCGCTCTCCCCGGATAACACTACCGCCCCTCCCACATCGACTGATCTGCCGGCCTCGGATACGTCGGCGGCCCCGGAAGCGACTACGCCGCCGCCGGAGCAGTGAGAACAGTCAGGTCCACTTTCCTGCTCGCGCTTCTCTTGGGCGGATGTGCGGGGTACCACCTCGGTCCAGCTAAGCCCTCTTATTTAAAAGATGTTCACGCCATCGCGGTCCCGATGTTCCGGAACACGACGTTGATTCCTCGGGTAGAAAGTCTGGTCAGCGCCACAGTCTTAAAGCAATTTCAGCAGGATGGGACCTATCGAATTGTCAACGAAGATCAGGCTGATGCAATTCTGAAAGCCGACGTCGTCACTGTTGGTCGATCACCGGCGCGTTCCGTTCGTGGCAACGTTCTTGCCACGACTGAGTTTAATCTCGTGCTCCGGGTTCATTACACCTTAACCGACCGAAATGGGAGAATATTGGCCGGACCGACTGAAGCCGCGGGGACCACGAGCTTTTTCGTCGGTCAAGATGTCAGTACGGACGAACGACAGGCACTGCCGCTGGCGGCCCAGGAGTTGGCAATCCACCTGGTTAGCCAAGTGACTGAAGGTTGGTGATTGACAATGAAGGGCGGCGTCAAGCTCTGGGATATTCTTAACGACAAGCTCGATATGCTGCGGGCCAGCAATCGGCTTCCGGAAGCAATCCGCGTCGCGGAAGCGGCCCTGGATTTGGCGCAACGAGTGTTTCCAGCGAACGATAGCAAAATCGCGGCAAGCCTGGAAACTCTGGGACAACTTCATGGGCAGACAGATAATTGGACGGCGGCCAAACCGTTTCTGATCAAGGCACATGAATGCATCGAAAACGCCGACTCAGTTGACGAAGCGGCCCTTTATCGGTCTGCGCGACGTCTCGGGTTTCTTTACGACAATCTGGGGGAAACAGAGACCGCGCTCGGTCATTACGAAACCGCCTTTAAGACTGGCGCCAAACTCGATGACATTCCCTATTCTGATCTCGGAACGATTCTAAATAATGTTGCTTTGATTTATCGGCGCACTGGCCGACAAAAAGAGGCGGAACCGTATTACACCCAGGCCTTGGAGATTTATGAAAGACAGCTCGGGCCTGATCATCCCGATGTGGCGTCTGTCCTGAATAATCTTGCGGTTTTTTACACGAACGAAAGGCGCTTTGCTGAAGCGGAAAAGACGCACCTTCGTGCGCTTTCCATTCGGGAAAAGGCGCATCCGCCAACGCATCCAGACATAGCGCAATCGAAGTGCAATCTGGCGGTGGTTTATCATTCAAACGGTGATTATGAGAGGGCATCGGAGCTGTATCGGGCTTCGATCAAGACATGGGAAGAAGCGACCGATAAACCGTCGAAAGACTACGAGATTGTGACCTCGAATTACGCCGATCTCTTGCGATCGTTAGGTAAAGCACGTCAGGCAAATCAAGTCGAGGAGCGGGCCAGGAAAAAGCGCAAAGTATAGGGGTCTTCCCCGCTTGCGCCAGGCAAGATGTCTGTGCTCCCTCCGCTCGAAGTGTAAGTGAAAGTTAATGTGTAAGTGCAAGTGGATGAATGCCCTGTAGCCCGCGGCCATGTGGGCCGTTGGGGATAGGCATGGAATACTGGGACCGCCCTTGCCGCTTTGACAAAGGCGGCATCAAACGTCATACATCTTTCCCACCTTAAATCGCTCACGTGGCGGAATGGCAGACGCGTACGGCTCAGGACCGTATGGGGAAACCCGTGGAGGTTCGACTCCTCTCGTGAGCACTCTGGTTGTAGTGGCGCTTTTGCGAAGCGCTTAGAGAGTCGACCTTGATCTGTCTTGAGCGGCCAATCTGTGGGTCACGTCCATACCAAGGCGCTTCGTAGAAGCGCCACTACAACGCAACCCCTCTCGTTGAGTTGCACTTGCTTTCCCGAGTGCGCGCGAATCCAGCGCCGTTGCTTCGAGCTCTCTCACGCGTAGGCCTAACGGCGGAGGGACTTTATCACTAATTCACGTCGATCTTGAATACTTTGAACGCCCAGGCTGTCAAAAATAAGACAGACAAAAAGGAGGAATACAATGAAACGGACTGTACTTTTTACCACGATCGGAGCGCTCATGCTGGCATTAACGGCATCGGCGGCTCCAAACAATAAGTCATCCAAGAGAGCAGGAAATTCTCGTCCTACAGTAGCAGCGAGAGGTGGCGGACACAGCGCCGTCCACGTTCAGCATGCTGCAACAGCCAAGATGAACCGGCATTTTTCTGCTTCGTCAACGCGCAACTCACGAGCAGTCGCTGCGAATGCGGGAGCTTACTCCCGCAACAACGGAGCGGTTCACCGCAATCGGAACTTCAATAACAACACCGCTGTTGTGCGGAACAACCACATAAATGCGGCAAGAAGTGCGGGCGCGCGTCGAGAGATGGCGGCAACCAGAAATCTTGATCGGGCCAACGGCACTGCCGCAGCCAGAAATGCGGCTCGTGCGAATGCGCAGCAACAAGCTGCGTTGAATCGTGCAACGACCGCTAATCCCGTTAATCGTGCGGCGGCAGTTCGCGCCAACAATGCTAACGCCCGCGTCGTCAACGACTGGCGAAGCGAGCGCTTTAGTGGAACCAATTACGCAGCGTTTCGCGATTATCGGCGCCAGTGGCATAACCGCGACTGGTGGAATAACAATTACTCGCGGGTCATTTTGGTCGGCGGTGGCTGGTGGTATTGGAACGCAGGCTATTGGTATCCTGCATGGGGTTATGATCCGTACTACACCTATTATCCGTACGACGGGCCGATCTACGGCTACGGGGATCTGACGCCTGACCAGGTTATCATCAACGTGCAGGCACAACTGCAGAATGACGGATATTACTCCGGTACGGTTGACGGGGTCTTGGGTCCGCAAACGCGACGGGCTATCGCTGCGTTCCAATCTGACCACGGGTTGGCGGTCACTTCAGCGGTGGACCAGCCAACGTTGGCTACACTTGGACTTTCATAACAATTAACAATTCAAGCGCAGGCTGACGGACAACAAAACAAGAGCTGCATGGCGCAGACGTCATGCAGCTCTTTCGGTTCCAAATAAATGAGAACAACGATTACGGATATCACGAGAATGAATATGGATAGGTTTATTACCTATTCAGGACTCACTCCCTTGCCTGATTACGCACCAACCGATAAGCCTAACCTTATCAAATGTTTACTTCCGAAACGGCAACCGACAGCGGAGCGGTTTTTCAAGTGACACACGCGCAAGCCAAATGCGCCGAGTCGAAGCGGAAAAAGGCGCCGGTTAAACTGCCAAGACTTTCCCGCGCTTTAAACTGGCTCGAGAAAGTGTCTCCACCGAAGATTCTCCTGATCCAGGAGCCGGAGTCCGGATTGCCGCCCCGAAAGAAAGCTCGAAAAGCCAAAGCTGATTAGGACGTCGATCGTCGTTGTCATTGTAGGGCGCTTCTGCGAAGCACCCAGGGTGTTGATATCGATGGTCTTGAGCCGCCATCTGTCGGTCGCTTTCGTGTGGATGTTTAGCATCGGGCCTAACAGCGTTCTTTAATCCCAAGCTTCCTTGCTATCACGCGGAAAGCGGCGGAGCACCGCCGCACTCCAAGACGTGGCCGATTTGTCAGGCACCGCAATTCGCTTGCGTTGTGGAGTGCGGCGGTGCTCCGCCGCTATTAAATCGAGCGTCTTGCAATCCGGAGCCCAGAGGCTGGAGGACGAAATCCCTTCGGGATATCAAAAGTTGAGAAACGAGCGACTGAAAGATCAGTAGGGAAAATCCTGATTCTTCATAAATAATACAACTCTCCTCAGGGTTCTATTCGAACGGTTATCATGAAGAGAACCCAGAATATTTTGATCGTCGGCATAGCGGGCTTATTCGCTATGCTCTTAATAGCCGCTAATGCGGCCAAAAACCCCATTTCAGGTCCCCCTGAAAGTAGCTCTCCCGAAGTGAGTTTGACTCGATCCATCGGGATTGACGGACCGACCCCTACACCTTGTCCGCCGGGATGGTCTGGAGGCGCAGTCTTTCCAGCTGCGGCTGTTGTGCGAGCGGTCGGAAATTATTTTCCATCTAACGGTCATTTTTATTCCATGGGTGGTCGAAGCGCGGACACTGCCGGAAACGATTTCACGCATCCGTTTGAATTCGACCCGTCATCAAATACCTGGACTACAAAGAGCGCTACCTACCCCGATAATATGGTCAACAACATGGCTTGCGGTGTGTTGACGGTAGGTGGCACACCACAAATCTACTGCGTTGGCGGATCGGCCGCAGGTGGCACGACAAGTACCGGGCGAGTCTTTAGCTATGACCCCATTACAGATACAATCATGAGCTTGGCCGGAGATGATTGGCCGGGCGCAGGCGCTACGGTTCTGCCAGGCGGTTTCGCAGTTGTTGCCAACAAGCTCTACATCCTGGGTGGCTTTGACATCCCAGTCGGTAGCACAAACGCCACCTGGGCGTTCGATCCGACCGCAGCCGTCGGTGCAAAGTGGACCCAAAAGGCGAATTATCCGGTCACGAAGTCGTACGTTCCAGCAGCAGCAATCGGCGGAATCATATACACCGGTGGTGGCTCTGACATTCTCGGAACGACGGTGACCGATTCGGCTCAATCGTTTAAGTACGATACGGCCACTGACACCTACACGGCGATCGCCAGTATTCCGCGCGCGACGGGTGAGACACGCGCTGTGACCATGGGCAGTCAAATGTGGGTTCTTGGCGGAGGCAGAACCGCGCCGAATCCTTCCAATGAAGTTGATATCTATGACCCAGGCACGAACACTTGGAGCACGGGCACTCCGTTCGGTGTCGCTCGCCGAAATTTCCCAGCTGATAGCGACGGATCTGCCCACATCTTTCTCGTGGGCGGATACGACGCCGCTGCTCTTAACAACACGATGGAAGTATTCGGTCCGAATATCTGTTCAACTCCGACACCAACACCGGGTCCGACCGAAACGCCGACACCTAGCGCTACGGTGACGCCGACCCCGGGTGGCAGCGTCACACCGACGCCAACACCGGGCGGCAGCGTCACACCAACTCCAGGCGGTTCTGCTACGCCGACTCCATCTGGAATAACTCACGCACAGAATCTTTCGACTCGACTCCGCGTTGAGACCGGAAATGGCGCTGGTATTGGCGGATTCATCGTTACCGGCACCGATCCGAAAGTGGTTTTGATCCGCGGAATCGGACCGTCGCTCGGACAGTTTGGCGTTCCGAATCCGCTGGCTGATCCAAAGCTAGAACTGAGTGGCAGTGGCGGCTTCACGACAGTTACGAACAACAACTGGCGCGACACCCAGGAACAAGAGATCATCGATACTGGCATCCCGCCCACCAATGATTTCGAGTCAGCGATTCTCGCGACACTGAATCCGGGATTGTATACCGCAGTTCTCAGCGGAAACGATGGCGGCACCGGAGCAGCACTGGTCGAAATTTACGACTTGAGTCCGAACGCCGATTCGAAACTGGCCAACATCAGCACGCGCGCGTTCGTCAACACGGGTAACGATGTCGTAATCGGTGGCTTCATTCTCGGCGGCGGAAGCGCCGCTGGATCCAATCATCATCCGTGGAATCGGACCGAGCCTCGCCGACTTCGGACTCTCGCCGGGACTGGCGGATCCACAATTGGAGTTGCGCGACAGCAACGGCGGCATAGTTCGAGCGAACAACAATTGGCAGGATGATCCAGCTCAGGCTGCAATCATCAGTGGCGTAAACCTCGCGCCGACCAATGATTTGGAATCAGCCATCGCTGAGACCTTGGCGCCCGATTCTTACACCGCGGTCTTGTTCGGGTACTAACAATGGAACCGGATTAGGATTGATCGAAGTGTATGACAACCCGCAAGCGGGTGGGACACCCCCTCCAACGGCAACTCCTTGCTCGAGCTGCAGTCCAACACCGACACCGGTGCCAACGACGCCTCCGCCACCAACGCCAACCCCGACACCAGGTGGTGGTGGAACATGCGCCGAAGCATTCGATGGCGTGACTGCGCCAGCCTTACCAGCTGGATGGGTTGCAACTAATCCGGATCCAGGTGATGGAGTTGTGTTCGTCACGGTGACATCACCAAATGATAGCGCACCGAATTCTGCGTTCATCCCTGATCAGGATGGAATCAGCGACAAGGTGCTCGATAGCCGGCCGGTCACGATCCAAACGGCTAATTCCGTGATGACGTTCAAGAACAACTTCAATTCGGAGTTCAGCGATGGCGTCTTCTGGGATGGCGGCGTGCTGGAAGTTTCTACACCTAGCATCAGTGGCGGCGATTTCCTCGACATCACCGATTCGCACGTGGGCGGGAGCATCACTGCGGGCGGTTACACCGGCGAGATCAGCGGCGACGCATCGAATCCGCTTTCAGGCCGCATGGCATGGAGCGGTAGTTCGAGTGGATTTATCACTACGACGATCAACATGGGACCGAATCTGTCCGGACAAGTCGTGACGTTACGGTTCCGGTTTGGATCGGATGAAGCGGTCGCAGCACCGGGTTGGTGGGTCGACACGATCTCGATCACTGACGCCACCTGCAACTAAGAATTCGAATCTGATTAGGTTAAGTTAACGTGCTCGTCAAGTTGAGTGAAGCTGCGATGGGTCCTGCCCCGAATTGTGTGAGGCGTGATCACACTGATTCAGGGGGCACTAAAGGAAATTCGTGTCATCCCGAGCCCGAAAGACGGCGAGGGACCTCTCAGTTGCAAGTTGCGTCACTCAATTGAAATGAGAGGGACCGATTTAGAGAAGGCGCCGTCGCAATGCGAAAGCTGGAACCGCGTTCGCGCAGTTCAGGCGGCTACTCCAAAATGCCCGCTGACCATTGTCTGTGTAACCCAATTTCCAACAGGGGGGTCCCTCGCCGTCTGCGCGGTCTCGGATGACACTTTTTTTGGACTGCGCTCGGCAAAGCGAAGCGTTGTAGCCACGGCCCTGTCTGCCGGCCGTCGCCGTGCCTTGTGTTACGCTATCGTTTACGCCAAAGCGCCGCGACAGCGGGTGCCGTGCGTCACCTTTCGCTCTGAAGCGCGATCCCCGTCCCATGTCCTTTCAGCCTGATTCCAACGGACCAGGCACCCCATGTGTGTGCAAACCGCCGACATCTTCGTGACTACGCCACGTTGATCGCGGTAAACCGCCAGTTTCTCGTGACCGAATTTCAAGACCTTTCCTTCGTTACGCTTGACACTGCGGACCGAAGTTCCCTCGGGTGAACGGAACAGATCCTGAATCAAGTAAAACGGATAATCCTTATTTTCACGAAGGTAATTCCATGTCCGGGCAAATGCTTTTCGATCCGGATGAAAGAGTTTTGACCACGGATTGTTTTGTTGAGTGATCCAATCGCGGGCCATAATCGCCGCTGCAACGCCGAATGTGTAACCATTACCGCAATAACCGGTTGCAACGAATTGATGCTCGTCAGTGGGACCGATGTAAGGAAGTCCATCGTTCGTTTGAATGACTTGTCCCTACGACCGATGCTCGATTCTCGCGTCCGGCGCCAACGCGAGAAATGCCTTCTCTATTTGCGGAATCGACTTGTGGTGCTGTGTACCGTTCCTTTTTTGTGATCTTCTCCGCCAAAGATCGCGTAATCCATCCGGCCACGGCGATCAATCCTTAGATACTGGTATGGGTCATTGGTGTCCCAAAAAGAGGCGACTGGGATTAAGCCACGCGGAATGGTGGCACCCACGACATAGGATGAATAAAGCGCGAGTTTGGTCTGGAAAAGCGTTGCGCTCACGAGCGAGGATTCACCCATCAACGGATTATTCGTCGCGAGAACAACACGTTCGTAGTTAATCCATTGTTTGTTAACCTTCGCTCGACGTCGTTTTAAATCGAATTGCGTTACCGGTGATTTTTCAAAGACCAATGCATTCCTGCCAACTGTCTTGGTCAGCTAAGGCGAAGAGAAATTTGAGGGGATGAAACTTGGCTTGATCGGCAAAACGCACACCGGGCCTGTTCATGAAAGGAACGCAATCGAGGTAAGCCGCGTTGAAACCAAACTCGGTCGCCAGGGTTGCGTCCTTTTTCAGCGTCGGCCGCTCATCTTTCGCTCCACCTGATACAGGCGCGTGCAGATAACCCGGAACTCGAGAGAACTCACAGTCGATATTTTCCTCGCGAACAATGCTTTCGATCACATCGATGGCGAAGGCACCCGCTTCCCAGGTCGCTTTCGCGCGCGAGCGTCCCACATTTTTTACCAATTCGGTAAGACGTTTGTCTGTCACACAGGTCAGATGCGCGGTGGTGTGTCCGCTGTCGCGTGCCGCAAGCTGTTCGCGCTCAACCAAAGCGACACGGATCCCTGCTTTTTGCAGAGATAAGAAGTTACGATGCCGGTAACACCGCCACCGACCACAAGCGTATCAACTGTCAGGTCGGAATCGAGTCGTCGAAAGTTTTGACGTTTAGAAGAGTCGAACCAGTAACAATCAGTCTTCATCCTCTGTGCATCGGATGAGATCGATTATGCACACGTTTCGAATAAGTTCTTCAGACTGATGACATTTAGGCTTCGCGTGGCGCAAACCATCATACGATCACAAAGGCGGGTGCATCCGAATAGTGTGTGAAACAAACACAAACACGAAAGGAACCTATGCAATTCATACTACTTGTGCTTCTGCTCTTACTGGTGGTTGGTGCGCTCCCGGCGTGGCCTTACAGCTCGGGCTGGGGGTATTATCCAAGTGGCGGACTCGGTTTAATCCTTGTCATCGCGTTGTTAGTTCTGCTGTTGCGATAGCTAGCTGACTGCGCTCAGCGCCACTCTTCGTTGAGAGTGAGACGCTTATCGATTGAACTCGATAGGCGTCGCAACGAAAACGGAAATGTCAGGCGAAATTAATCGCACCAACCTCGCTAACAAAGGCAACCATTTCTGGGTTTGAGCCGAAAACTAATAGTAAGTGACGCACAGCGTCCCGAGTGTGGAAGCAAAAAGATGCGTCGAAATTCAAAGGGAGAAATCGAATGAAAAAAACATTACTTAGCATCGCATTGGCTTTGGTCGCTCCGTTCGCTTGGGGACAAACTTCGAGCACGACTACGACAACAACGGTCACTGACAGCAATGGGACTATCACGGAGTACACGCCGGGAAGCGTCCTAACGATTAAGGAGACTAGTGGCCCGCGTAATTATCGTTTCGGCAAGACGGTGACCTACGTGACCAAGAGCGGCAAGACGCTTGATGAAGACGTGGTCAGAACAAGGGTGAAAATTGGCGTGCCGGTGCACGTTCACTTCAGCACCGTTGGCGAAGATCGCGTGGTCGATCGCGTGATTCTTGATGAGGATTGATCCGCCGGATTGGTCCTTCGATCATTGGACGCCGTCATTCAGTCTGCTTAGTCGACTGAGTGGCGGCGTTCCCGTTTAGGAAAGAAGGAAAGGAAGTTTAGATGTTATGAAACAGATTATTAATTTTATTTGCGGCGTGACGATTGCCGCAGCTTTTGTTGGATCAGTGCTCATCGCGCAAACGACGAACAATCCGGGCACGAATCCGACCGGCAAAGACTCCGGGGCGCAAGGATCGAATCCCGATACGTTGGAGCGACCGAATGCTCCGAGCGCACTGAAGCCGGGTATTGTGCCTGCCGTTAGCCCTTCAGAACGCGCTTTGCCATCAAGCGGACCAGTAATGACGCCGGCGCCGCACATTACGCCTGAGGCCACTGTTACACCCTTCGCCAGTCCGACGGCGAGTCCGGTGGGAACGCCAGCGGTTTAAAGTGGTTTAAAGGAGTGAGTGATTGAAATCGCTTTGGGATAAATCAGTGATTTGAAATCGCCCAAGGAACGGCATTTGATATCGCCGCCTAAATCCAATGCGGCGTAAGCCGCACTAATAGGAGTGATCGCTTTAAGATGTCCAAGCGGCTCGCAGAAGTGAGCCCCGAAGCTGTCGGGGCTGTGGTTAGATCGGTGATTCGGCCATCGCCGTTCCTTGGGCGATTTTAAATCGCCGAATGCGGCGCGGGACGCGAACCAGGTTATCTCCCATTGCCCAAATCATCAAAGCGGCCGGCCTAACCGTGATTTCAAGGTCGAAGGCGGCTCTCTCTTTTTCTTCGGGCCAGATCTGGTCGTCCAAGTGGATCGGTTTCTTGCACCGAACGCGCATCTTGGTGAATTTTCGGGTCGGCAACGGAAACTTTCGCTTCGTCCCGGCCAGGCGCGCGTCGAGGTAGTCGAGCAATAAGGTGCGGTCTTCTTCTCGTGCGCCGACGAAATCGAGGCGTCCGTCATTTGTTCGTGCGCCCGGAGCCAAGGTCAGGACTGGGCCTACTGAACGGATGTTCATGGCTTGCCAAAGAAAATAACGTCCGGAAAGATCCTCTCCATCCAGCTCGATCTTCCACGGACTGGCACGATAATCCTGCAATTTACGCCGAAGCTCGACCACGTGCCGTTTCATCGTTTCCGCTTTGGAGATTTCTTGATCTGAAGAGGAGACATCCCGCGGGGCCTGGAGGTAATCGGCGAACAAACCTGCGCCGACGCCTTCGAAGAAGAGCCGTTTGCCCCAGGGACCTCTGGCAATACCAACATCGAATGGGCGAGGTTTCCCTTTTGCGAGACGGGCCACTAGTTGCCTGGCTGGGACATGTAATCCAAGGGTGCGCGCCAGGTTATTAGCGGTCCCCAATGGCAATACACTCAGCGGTGTCTTGCGACCAATCAGCTTTCCGGCGACTTTCCCTACGAGGCCGTCACCACCTGCCGCGATCACCACATCGACTTTCTGATCCAAGGCTTTCTTAAGGCCTTTATCTTTTGAAGAATGATATATGGGTTCGTGGCCAGCCTCTTCCAGAGCCGTGATTAGATGCTCTTTATCGTGGCTTTGGTCGCCCGCTTTAGGATTATGAAGTAGAAGGACTCGCATCTAATCTTTGTAATGAACTGCATTGTTGCGGGGGTTGACGGACAATGTTCCTTCTTTGTTCGGGACTGCAATACACTCGGTTTAACAGCGGCGGAGCACCGCCGCTCAAACGTGGCCACTTTTAACCCCCGTATTCGCTTGCGTTGTGGAGTGCGGCGGTGCTCCGCCGCTTTCCGCGTGATGGCAAGGAGCTGTTCGCACCGGGCAAACGCATGCACACCAGCGGCTGATAGCTCAATGGCAGCCTCTCAGGAGAAAGATAATCAATAGAATCGGTATCGGTACTCCGACGAGCCAGAGAAGAATGTAACCGATTTTGCCGGATTGTTTGGTTGATAATGCGAATTTCATTTGGGGTTTCGACTGATTATTCCTTATCCGGTGATCTTACGAACGGCGCGAGTTATAGTACTGGTTAAGCCGTTGGTCTTTGGTTTTTGTTTCTGAGCTTTCCTGGCCCGGACATTGATGACAGACCTGGCCAGTTTCGTCAGTTTCTTGTCGGTGTCGGCTTCTTCGCGCAAGGTGAGGTCGAGCATTTGTGCGCCCTGTTTGTCGCCCAGGAGTTCCGCGTAGGTGCGGGCGCAGCCGTAGCCGGTGATCTCGTAATGTTCGACTCGTTGCGCGGCCGCGATGAGACCGGCGTCGCGGACTGCGTCCACCGCGTCTTCCTGGCTCATCTTGTCACCTTCTTTGATCAAACCTTCCATTCCTTCGCATTTGGGTCCACGAAGGGATTCGTTATGTCGTTTCAGAATCTGTTCCAACCGTTTGGCCTGTCGTCGGGTCTGACCGAGATGTTGGTTGAAGGCTGCGGCTAACTGCTGGTTACGCGCAGCTTTCTTCATCTTTGGCAGCGCCTTGATCAATTGATTCTCCGCGCTGTAGAGATCCTTCAATTCGTGGACGTAAAGGTCTTTCAATGTTTCGAGCTCCATCATATATGAATCAATCGCGACAAAAGCTGCAGATGGTTGGCTATTTTGAGAGACGGTGTTGAGTCAGATAAATTCGAATGCAATTCGATTTATTCTTTGTTTTCCGGCACGGACTAACATGGAAAAAGAGTCGGACCGGCGAGGGGATCGCAAAAAATCCGTGTTCAATGTGCAGTTATCTTCGTGGCTCTTCCGAATGGGCATCATGGAAATTCGACCGTTTTGATGTTCATCAACTCAACGAACGGGTCATTGGCGAATGGGATTGACCTGGGCTGCCTATACAGAAAGGAGGGCTCCGGTGGTAACCTTTTCGCAATCCCACCAGAGCCCTATCTTTCCACGATGCCTTCCGGTATTAGAACGCATCAGGGCGGACACTTGGATGTGAAAGAATATCAAAGATTTCGGTTGTTATTTACCGGCGGACTTTTCATATATATTACGAATGAAAAGGTTGGCCCGCCGGATCGCCACTGATCTTAAAACCTCCAAGGCCTGCGCCGTTTATAACTCAGAATTGGCCCGCGTCTTTCCCAAGTCGATGCCGCCCGACAAGCGTCAGCGAAGCATTAAACGTTTTGCAGAAGAGCACGGCTTGAACGTGGACATCTTTGAAGTCGGTTTGTGCGCGGTTTTCGAACGGCGCCCGGCAAAGAAATCAACGAAGTCTCGATTAAAGAAGAATTAGGATCTAACGCTGGACGGGAATCGACCCAATTAAACGCAGACCCTTTCCGGATCGATCCCGGTAAGAGTGATACTCAGCGGGTGTTGTTCAACCGCTGTCAGCCGTTGCCAGTCCATCGGAATCGAATTGCAGGTCGGCGTCGGGCAGATTATGCGGCAGCGGTCCGCATCCCCTTGATCCTCCGATTACTATGATATCGCGACCGGTCAGATGCTTGTCACAGCGACGGCAGATTCTCTCTTCATCGAGTGAATTCCAGCGGCGAAATCGATCAAGCCGGCGTAGAACATTGAGTTTGTCGTTATCGGACAATTCAACGGGAGACGAGAACAGCATAGGTGAAAGTCTAGTTAAATCCGGGTGGACTCAATCGGGCACACTTCGGCTTCGGTTATCAGTTAAATCCCTGTGGTAACACTGGGGTTGTCTATAAGTCCTATTGGTTTCCTTCATCGGCTTCGCCAGTCCAAGTGGTGTTTCATCACCGGAACAGGTCATCGATCGTCGTTTTCATATTACGAGTGAATCGCGCGTGATCGGTCGCTTAGATGTAAACCGGCGTCGTTAATAATGCGCGAGGTGGAACGTGCCCCCCGGGCACGTATGCGAGACGCGATCGAGCCGCAACGAATTCAGTATCGATCCGTTGTCAGCCCAGATCGCTGCTGCAGATGTCCGATGCGTTATTTGTGGCGATGATCATTGAATGCTTTGACGTAGGCGGCGATTACAAATGGCCGTTCCTAAATCACTTCTGAGAGAACAGCGTTTGGCCCTGCCATGAAGTGAGGCCGAAGCGGCCTAATTATGTTAGCAACATGCCCGGGGGTCACGTTTCATCTTTGCGCACCTTGACTAAACGCTAGAACACGCACTGGGCACGAAATGCGATCCATCCGGCGGACTCGGCAAAACCGTTAATACGGACAAGATGTACGGACAACGTATTTTCAACCGAGCGCGTGAACATCTCACTTGAGCCAGTTGAATCCGCCAAAGAAGCGGGACTTCGTTACGTAACCGATACGATTCCGGGAATCCGAAGGCGAAAGCGCGGCAAAAGCTTTTGTACGTGGATCCAGAGGGCAAAGCGCTACGCGACCCTGACGCGCTGACTCGGATCCAACGATTGGTGATTCCACCTGCCTGGACGGACGTCTGGATTTGCCCTTCGTCTACCGGTCATCTCCAGGCGACTGGACGCGATGCCCGCCGTCGAAAACAATATCGTTACCATGTTCGTTGGCGCGACGTTCGCGATTCGACCAAGTTTGAACGCATGCTCTTTTTTGGGAGAGCACTCCCGAAAATCCGAGGCCGGGTTAAGCGGGATTTGCGACAGCACAATCTCTCGCGGGAGAAAGTCATTGCCGGGGTGGTGCGGCTTCTCGAGACGACTTTGATCCGGATCGGAAATGATCAATACGCTCGGGAAAATCAATCTTACGGCTTAACAACATTGCGAAATCGACACGCCAAGGTTCGCGGTGGCCGGGCCAGGTTTGAGTTCTATGGGAAGAGCCACCAACGTCATGTGATTGATCTAGAGGATCCAGTTCTGGCCCGATTAGTGAAACGTTGCCAGGATCTTCCCGGTTACGAGCTGTTTCAGTATCTGGACGAAAAGGGTGAGCCGCAGAAAGTGACTTCCGACGACGTTAATGACTACCTTCGCGAAATCACAGGTCAGGATTTCACCGCAAAAGATTTTCGAACCTGGTCGGGGACAGTATTAGCGTTCCTGGCTTTGCAGGAATTCCCGGAATCGAATTCACAGAACAATTCAAAGCGCAATGTGAAGCAGGCAGTCGAGGCGGTGGCGCGAATGTTGGGTAACACGGCGGCAGTCTGCCGAAAGTGTTATATCCATCCGCAGCTAATCGAGTCGTACCTCCGCGGGAATTTGTTTCAAACGAAGGAATCAAATACAAAGGTCAGGCGTGGATTCCGGCCGAGGAAGCAGCCGTAATGCGACTGCTCGCTTCCCTGAGGAAGAGCCGAAAGTCAGGGTAGGTCGGCTCTCCGAATGGATTACAGGATTAATCCTGATGGCGCGGTCTGCGCCGCTGTCCTGCAATTCCGAGTCTTGAGGTGGTATTGCACGAGGCGTGACGGGCCCTAAGACGGCCACATCGCCAACCGGTTCCGTTTCTCAAGTATGAGCACGGAAAAGACATTCATTACCGGAGCCTCAAGCGGCATCGGCCTTCACTTGGCGCATGAGTTTGCCAAGCACGGTCATCCGCTGGTTTTGGTCGCGCCAGTTGAAGCGGAATTGGCTGAGATCGCCAAGGCACTGGCAGACGAGTATGGCGTTCCGGTTACAATCATCGCCAGGAATCTGGAGGACGATAGTGCGGTAGACGAGATCTTCGAACGCGTTTCGCGAGAAGAAGGAGAACTGGATATTTTAGTGAACAACGCGGGGCATGGTTTGCAGGGGCCCTTCTCGGAGATTCCAATCGAGAGAGACCTATCGACGGTGCGTCTGAATGTGGAAGCTGTCCTGCGATTAACAAAACTCTTTCTGCCTTCGATGATTCGGCGAGGGCGCGGGCGAATATTAAACGTCGCTTCCGTGGCCGCGTTTGAACCGGGCCTCTCTTTGCCGTTTATCATGCGTCGAAAGCGTTTGTGCTCTCCTGGAGCGAGGCGCTCGCCACTGAGCTTGAAGACACTGGTGTCACCCTTACTACCTTGTGCCCTGGTCCGACCGATACGGACTTCTTCTCAAAGGCTGATATGGTCGGAACGCGGGCTTTTCAGAAAGCTAATCTAATGGCGCCGCAACCGGTAGCTACCGCCGGCTACGATGGCCTAATGAATGAGGAACGGGTTGTTGTTCCAGGTTGGTGAACAAGATCGCGGTCTTTTCGCGTCGGTTCCTTCCGAAAGAAACACAGTCGAGAATTCATGAAAAACTGTATCAGCAGGTAGAACCGGAAGATCGAACCAGGCGACCCCACGAAAAAGAAATGGAAGTTGCGCAGAAGGAAGCATGAAAGCGCTCGTTTTTCATCGACCGGGCCACGTTGAAGTAAACGACGTGCCGGATCCAGTAATCGAGGAATCGGAGGATATTATTCTGCGAGTAACCTCGACCGCCATCTGTGGTTCGGATTTGCGTATCTACAACGGTTTCTTCCCGCAGCCCAAAGATATGGTCCTTGGCCATGAATTCATGGGAATCATCGAAGACAAGGGCAACGGGGTTCGCGACCTGAATGTGGGCGACCGGGTTGTTGTTCCATTCCCGGTTGCCTGCGGCACCTGTTTTTTTTTGGGCGAGGGCTTCCAGGCCATTGCGAAAACTCCAATCCAGAACACTATGGTCCTGAAGGTGGTCTCCTTGACCAGAAGGAGGTGGGCTGTTCGGTACACCGATTTGTATGGAGGATACTCTGGCGGACAGGCGCAATATGTTAGGGTGCCCTACGCAAACTTTGGCCCGCGCAAGGTCGCCCAGAGATTTCGTGACGAAGAGGTTCTCTGCCTAACAGATATTTTCCCAACCGGTTATTCGGCGATTGACTGGGCTGGAATTAAAGGGGGCGAAACGGTAGCGGTCTTTGGTTGCGGGCCTGTCGGGTTGATGGCGCAGAAGGCGGCTTGGTTGAGAGGAGCGGGGCGGGTCATCGGAGTAGATATTGAGGAATATCGTCTGACTACAGCGGCAAAGGCGGCTAACTCAGAACCAATCAACGCCGCAGAAGAAGATCCGGTCGAGGCCATTCGTGATTTAACCGAAGGGCGTGGTGCAGATATCTGCGTTGATGCAGTCGGAATGGAAGCGAACCCAACCTTAACCGACAAGCTCGCGAATATCTGGCACGTCCAAATCGGAAGTATCAAGGCATTAAAAAACGCGGTCAGTGCGGTTCGGCGTGGAGGATTCGTCAGCGTAATCGGCGTCTACGGATCTCGTATGACACCTTTCCGTTAGGGCAAATCTACGACAAGGAATCAAAATGGCATTTGGCCAGGCCCCAGCGCAGAGGTACATTGACGATTTAATAGGTTTTCTTGAGCAGGGAAAAATCAAGTTGGATGATATCATAACTCATCGCCTTCCGCTGGAAGAAGCGCCACGGGCCTACCAGATCTTTAACGAGAAGAAGGACGACTGCGTTAAAGTCGTTCTGCAGCCATGATGGTTAATTCCGAGCCGGCACGAGGCCAGGGTATCGCGGAGGGGCACCGGTTCGCTTCCGATACAGAGGACGATTCCGAGACCGCGAAGCGATCTCACGATGAAGAAGGTTGAGAGAAACTGTTTGCTAGAAAAGGATGGGAGGCGGGCAGAACAAATTAGATGCAATGCCTGCCCGGAATAAGAATCTGCACGGGAGCGCTCCAGATAAATCGTCGACGGTTCTCTTGTTGATCGATGTAATTAACCCGCTCGAGTTTCCGGAGGCCGATCAACTCCTAAGGTATGTGCCAGGTCTGGCGCGCAAGCTAAGCCGGTTGAAAAGTGGGCTCACCAGACGGGCGTCCCGATCATATATGTGAATGACAATTTCGGACGCTGGCGATCAGATTTTTGGCATCAGGTCGAGGACTGCTTGCGCGAAGGCTCATTGAGTGCAGGGCTTGTTAGTGCTTTGCGGCCAGCCGAGACCGATTACTTCGTGTTGAAGCCAAAACATTCTGGCTTCTTTGCGTCGACCTTGGATTTATTGCTACGATATCTCGGTGCCCGGCGACTGATATTGACCGGCATTGCTGGCAACCTTTGCGTCCTGTTTACCGCGAATGACGCTTACTTGCGGGACTATGAAATCATCGTGCCGCCGGATTGCGTGATTTCTAATACGTCGGCGGAAAACCGACAAGCCTTGGAGATTATGCACAAAGTTCTGAAAGCCAACCTGTCTAATTCCAGTAGGGTCCGATTCCCTCGGAGAAAAAAGACGAGGCGATGGAGTGATGGAGTTATGGAGCGCTGTAGCCACGGCCCTGCGGGCCGTCTGGTACACCGCATTGAGTAATGGGATAATGGGCTGATGAAAGGCAAGAGGGAAGGTCCACCGGACAACAGGGAGATTGCAGAGTTATTGGCTCTTGAAGTGGAAAATGCTTCACCGGTGTTGCAACGCGCTTTTCGCCGTGCATCACGAAGCGCGTTTCTTTGGCCCGAACAGGCCCGTGATCTGGTTGCGCAAGATCGTTCGTTAACCGAATTGGCGCATGTCGGTCCTTTTCTGGAAAAACGAATTTACGGATGGATTCGATCGAAGAAACATCCGGAAGCTGCACCGGCGATCCGGCAAGATTTTCTCACCATGGCTGAGGCGCGGGTTACGCTCGATAAAACGCCCAAGTGGCGGGAACGGCTACGCGGCGACCTCCAAATGCATACCAGATGGAGTGACGGGTCTGGGGAAATCCGCGCAATGGCGGACGCCGCGCGGGCATTGAATTATGAATACATAGCAATCACTGATCATTCGAAGGGACTATCAATTGCCAATGGGCTCAATGAAATGAAATTGGCCAGGCAGAGAACTGCGATCGACGCGGTTAACCGCAAATTGAACTCTGAAGGGATCCCGTTCCAAGTCCTGCGATCGATTGAACTTAATCTGAATCCGAAAGGGGAAGGAGATATGGAGCCGGCCGCCTTGAAGAAATTGGATCTCGTTCTCGGATCTTTTCACTCATCGCTTAGGCGCAAGGAAGATCAGACTGAACGGGACGTCGCGGCACTTCGAAATCCGCATATCCAAATTCTTGGTCATCCGCGTGGCCGAATCTATAATTACCGAGTGGGCCTAACGGCGGACTGGGGCAGGGTTTTCTCCGTGGCAGCACGTCTGGACAAGGCTGTGGAGATCGACGCCTATCCGGACCGGCAGGATCTTAATTTGGCCCTGCTTAAAGTCGCGCGCCGTTGTGGAACTCGTATTTCGCTCGGCACCGATGCGCATCATCCATGGCAACTGGAATTCATCAGTTTGGGACTGGCCGCATTGTTGTCCGCACGAATTCCGGCCGAGCGCATCATCAACTTTATGCCAGTGAAGGCCTTGCTGGAATGGGTGAAAAGCGTTCGCCGTGCGTAGGTTTTTTTGCACGGAAGGACACGGATTAAACACGGAACAAAGGAATATCGAAGTCTGCGGCAGCGGTTGATCTGGGCAACGGATTGATCGTGAATCGTGCGCCTCGACTCCGAAAGGGTTCGCGAGCAGACAGCGTCTCGCCCTGCCAAATCTACGGCGACGATTGATCCGCCAACCGGTCGATGAACGAATCGTTACAAAATCCGTGTTTAATCCGTGTTCATCCGTGGCCCTCCACTCCCGAAGCGGTAACACGCTCAAAGGCTTCGAGATGCGAACTATAAATGTGAACGCTTTTTATGAGACTATTACTCCATGGCTGGGTCTCGGGGCCAAGCCAGACGAATTGACTTTCAGTCAGATTTCGATTCGGGCGGCGATCATTTTCGTTGCGACGTTGATCATGATCAGATTGGGTCACAAACGGTCACTCTCTGAAAAGTCGGCATTTGATGCCGGACCACTCGTAATATTGGCGTCGGTTTTGTCTCGCGCCATCAATGGGAGTGCCGGCTTTTTTGCTACTATCGGCGGGAGCTTGATTCTTGTTTTGTTGAACCGCCTATTTGGAATATTTGCATACGTTTCCCCGGCGTTTCGGAGATTGATCAAGGGAAACCCAGAGGAAGTGGTTCGCGACGGTCAGTTTATCGATGCCGCGCTGCGCAAGCATTGCATTGCAGAGGAGGATGTAAGAGAGGATCTACGGCTGGAGGCGCAGGTGGAAGACCTTTCCCGGATTCGAGTGGCCCGACTTGAATGCAGTGGCGACCTGAGTTTTATCGAAAGAGGAGAAGATGGAGGCACCAAAGGATAACAAGCCTTCGCTCAATGATGCGGACATATCGGACATATATATATATGAGATGTACCGATTGCGGGTTAACTAACCTCAGGCTAACATATTTATTCACACACAATGGCTGCGGAATTAAAGGCCAGAAAGCACCGTCGCTCGACCGGGCGCGCCAAGACAGCCCAGAGCAAGTCAAAGAAGACGGCGTCCATCAAGAAAAAATCTAATCACGAGCTGAGTTGCCCGATTGTCGGCATCGGCGGGTCAGCGGGTGGATTTGAGGCGGCGATGGAGCTGTTACGGCATCTTCCATCCAACACCGGAGCAGCTTTTGCGGTCGTGCAACATCTGGATCCACATCACGCGAGCCAGCTGGCCAGTTTGCTCGGGCGGGCGACCAAGATGGATGTCGTCGAAATATCGAAGAACGTTATCCCCAAACCGGACACGGTTTATGTTCAACCACCTAACAAATGTTTGATCTGCCGCGATGGCGGGCTCGCCCTTGTTCGCCGGACCGAGCGCCGAAATCTTGCCATCGATCATTTTTTTGAATCACTCGCCGAAACTCGCGGCGCGCGCTCGATCGGTATTGTTCTTTCCGGCACCGGGTCCGACGGGACCGCCGGCCTTCGAGCGATCAAAGCCGCCGGGGGCCTTACCTTTGCTCAAGATCCACGATCCGCGAAATTTGATTCGATGCCGAAGAGCGCGATTCGCGCTGGTTTCGTCGATGCGGCCCTGACGCCTCCGCAAATCGCGCGTGAAATCCGGCGTATCACCAGACACCCTTATCTGCGCCAGACGTCACTCGAATCTGCCGAAGCGGACAAACTGACCTACGAAGAAGCTGACGATTTAGGGCGAATTTTTTTGACCCTGAAAAAATATACGGGCGTTGATTTTTCCTCTTACAAACACTCGACGCTCAATCGACGGATCCAACGCCGAATGGCGCTGCATCGGATGGAACGGACCAGTCAGTATGCCCGTTTCCTTCGAGAGAATCAGAAAGAAGCTGAGGCGCTGTTCTCAGATCTATTAATTAATGTAACCCGTTTTTTTCGAGACAAGTCTTTCTTCCAAGTGCTGCAGAAGAAATTTTTGCCTGCACTGCTAAAAAAGAAAGGAGCCCGAGACGAAATCCGGGTCTGGGTTCCGGGTTGTGCCAGCGGCGAAGAAGTTTATTCGCTGGCGATTTGCATTTTGGAGGCTCTCGGAAAAAAGGCGGGCACTATTCGGATCCAGATTTTTGGGACAGACCTAAGCGAGTTTGCGATCGAACGCGCGCGAGCTGGAATCTATTCTGGCGCAATCGCTGGGGATGTGTCGGCGGTTAGGCTGAAACGATTTTTTACGAAACGCGACGGCATGTATCAGATCAACCGCAACGTTCGGGACCTTTGTACGTTTGCCAGACAGAATATAGCAGCGGATGCGCCGTTTTCCCGCCTGGACATGATCAGTTGTCGCAACGTTCTCATTTATCTTGGAGCAGATTTGCATCGCCGTTGTTTCCCACAATTTCATTATGCGTTGGTATCTGGCGGTCTATTGCTCTTGGGACTGGCAGAGTCCGTAGGGGCGTTCGAAGAGCTCTTCCACTTAGTGGACAGGAAAAACAAAATTTACCTAAAAAAAGACGTCCGCACTCCGCTACTGTCCTTCGGGAAATTCCGCGGAGACGAAAGGTCTGAGTCCCGGGTAATACCGGCGACCCTGGATGCGAGCACAAACGGGCAGCTTCTCCAGGTGGCGGATCGGATCATGTTAAGCGTGTACGCGCCCGCAGCTGTGGTGGTTGATTCAGAAATGCAGGTTCAGCAATTTCGGGGTCGAGCGGAATCTTTTCTATCGCACCCAGCCGGGCCGGCGTCGCTTAATCTGTTTCAATTGGTGCAACCCGGTCTGGCGCCGGATTTGCGAAGCGCGATCCACCGCGCTCAAAGGACGAAAAAACCTGCGCGAAAAGAAAGAGCATTGGTGAGCGCAGACGGGAAAATGCGCGAAATTAGTATTCAAGTTGTTCCCTTTAAGATCGGCGCTTCCGATAAATTCTTTTTCTTAATAATTTTCGACGAGGCGACCGGGACGCCGAAACCCGGCATTTCCCCAAAAGTGTTGGGTAAGGCGGCCACGCAACGCGAGCTGGTAGAATTGCAAAGGCAACTGGCAGCTTCAAAAGAATCATTGCAGGCGATTATCGAGGAGCAGGAGTCAACAAATGAGGAGTTAAAGTCGGCGAACGAAGAAATCGAATCGAGCAATGAAGAGTTGCAATCGACGAATGAGGAACTTGAAACGGCCAAGGAAGAATTACAATCGACTAACGAAGAGTTGACCACGCTGAACGAAGAACTGAGTAACCGAAATCTTGAAATGATGCAGATGAACGGTGACCTCAATAATCTGCTTTCCAGCATCCAATTGCCGATTGTCATGGTTGACAGCACACTAACCGTCCGGCGAGTGACCCCGGCGGCGAGGAGTCTGTTCAACATCTTGCAATCGGACGTCGGCAGACCAATTAGCGATTTCAGGCCAAATATTGATTCTATTGATCTGCAACAGCTTCTGCGAGAGGTGATTGACACCTTGGAGGCTCGCGAATGCAAGACGCGCGATCGAGACGGACGCGAGTATTCCTTGAGAGTGCGGCCTTATCGGACCAGCGATAACAAGATCGACGGAGCCGTTATTACAGTGCTGGACGGCGACGGGATCAAGCAATTCCACAGCGACGGTGAACCGGGCCGATCCCGCAAGAAAAAGGTAAAGAATTGAACACTTCGCGCGGGTGGCTGAGAGTATGAGGACGAAAGCCCCCCTAAAAGCGGTACGAGGAAAAATCAAGGCATCGGCTGGGCCTGCGCCACGCGAAGTGATTAGGGCCGCGATGATGAAATCGAAAATCCGATCACATGACAGGGCCCTTGTCGGTGGCCTTTGGTCCAATGGAAGTGGGGGCAGCAATGGGGCCCAGCAGCTTAAGCCAAGACGAACGCTCGAGAATGAGCTCGACCAAGCTGTCCAGCGCTACATCGAGCTCTATGATTTCGCCCCAGTTGGCTATGTCAGCCTGGATCGCGTTGGTCGGATTGAGGAAGTCAACCTTGCTGCCGTTCAGATGCTGGGGCGATCCCGCCGAAGTCTTAATTGGGCGGCCCTTTGCCTTGAATGTAGTAAGTGAGGACGCCGGCCTTTTTTTAACTCACCTTCTTCATTGCCGCGCTTCCGAAGGAAAGGTTGAAACGGAATTGCGTCTGAGGAATAAAAAGGGCGAGATCATTGAAGCGCAACTCTCGAGCACGCCCACCAGTTCTTCCATCCAGGTGGAACAACGTTTTATCAAACCGCCATAATCGATCTCACGGAACGAAATCGGGCGGAAGCGGCCATCCGGCAATCCGAGCACGACACAGCGATCAATCTTCAAGCGATGACGCTGCTTCATGAAATCGGCAATTGCTGCGTCAACCCGAGATTGACCGTCGATGATGTTTTGACCAAGGCGCTCGATGCATCTGTTACCATTTCTGGCGCAACGAAGGGATACATTCAACTTTTCGATACCAAATCTGGCACCCTGAAGGTGAGAGCTCGACGAGGGTTTACCCTGCCGTTCCCGAAATTTTTCGACAACGTCGCAATTGGAGAGGCTTCGACGTGCAGTAAGGCTTTGGAGGATCGGCAGCCGTGGGTCGTTGAAGACATAACGAATAGTAAGCTTTTCGAAGGTCAACGATCCTGTAAAATATTGCTCAAAGCTGGAGTTCGAGCGGTGGAGTCGAGGCCATTGATCAGCAGTGAAGGAATGGTGCTGGGAATGATTTCGATGCATTTTCGCGCGCCTCACCGCTCGCCGGAACGAGTGGCCAGTGTAATGGACCTTTTGACGCGGCAGATGGCTGATTATCTGGAGCGCACACGCGCGATCGAAGCCTTGCAGCAGTCCGAGGAACGCTATCGCACGTTGTTCGATTTGGTGCCGGCGGCTGTCTACACCTGCGATGCCGAAGGACAAATCCTGGAGTTTAATCGGCATGCTGTTTCGCTCTGGGGAGGAGAACCGAATAGAAACGACCCGGCTGAAAGATATTGCGGTTTATTGAAGATCTTTTATCCAGACGGACGGCCAATGCCGCACCGGGATTCTCCAATGGCTCGAGTCCTGCGCGGGGAATCGGTTTCAGTGCGCGATCGTGAAATCATGGTTGAGCGGGAAGGTGGCCCCCGTCGCGTAGTCGCGGTTTCGCCGACCATTCTGCGAGATTCCCGGCGTAAGATTATCGGGGCCATCAACTGCCTTTATGATATTACCGAACGCAAACGGGCTGAAGCCGAGTTACGCGACAAGAAGAACGAGCTTGATTTGGTTGTCCGAAAGACGCCGTTCATGCTGACACGGTGCAGCAGGGATCTTCGTTTCCGTTATGTCAGCACCGAGTACGCCCGCATGTTGGGGTCTGTTCCGGACGCGCTGGCGGGAAAGTCTCTTGCCGCTGTGATGGGCAAGAAAGCCCTGGCCACGATACGTCCGTATATTGACCGGGTTCTCGCCGGTCAACGCGTCCATTACGAGGCGCGAATCCCCTTTAAGACTGGTCATCGCTATCTGGAAGCGACGTATTTGCCGGATCGATCGGAGAACGGAGAGATTGTCGGTTGGATCGCTTCCCTATTCGATGTCACCGGGCGGAAAGAAGCAGAGGGGCTGCTGGTCAAAGCAGGCCAGCAGCAAACTGCTCTCTATCAATTCGTGCAACGTCGGCACGAAGCGAAGAGGCTGCCGGAGATTTTTTCTTCAGCGTTGGATGCAATAGTGAGCGTCTTACGTTGCGATCGCGCTTCGATCCTTCTTTTTGATGAGCAAGGCGTGATGCGTTTTGTTGCTTCGCGTGGAATTTCTCCCGGTTACCGCGACGAAAGTTGAGGGTCACACCCCCTGGAAACCGAACGATACCAAGGCAAAGCCGATTTGTATTAATGACGTGGCCAAGGCGAAAATGCCGGGCTCACTCCGAAAAACGATTCTCGGGGAGGGGATTCATGCCGCGGCCTTCATTCCGCTGGTCGAAGATGGAAGGGTGATCGGAAAGTTCATGACTTATTACAACAAGCCTCACGCCTTCAGCGATGAAGATATGGAACTTTCCATGAACATCGCAGGGCAGCTGGCTCTGGCAGTTGTCCGGAAACGGGCTGAAGCGGCTTTAGTCGAATCCGAAAAAATGCATCGTGCCTTTTTCAGTCAAACCGAAGTGGGCATGACCTGCAGTGATTTAAAAGGGCGAATCATCTCAGCCAATAACAAGCTGTGCGAGATCGTTGGTTACACCGAATCCGAATTGCTTGGGAAAGGGATCAACGAACTGAGCCATATCAATTATCAGGCCAAAACAAGAAGGCTGTTTTCGGAACTGGTTAGGAACGGAAAACCTTATCACATTGAAAAGCAGTATATCCGCAAGGCTGGCTCGCTCGTCTGGGTTAACGTGACGGCCTCTGCCATTCGGGATGCGCGAGGCAAAACCCAGGCAGTGGTGGCTGTTGTTCGGGACATTAGCGAACGAAAAGAGGCTCAGCTTAAGTTGGAGGAAGCAAAGCGTTATCTCGAAAGTCGCGTCCAGGAACGGACGCGTGAACTCGTTTCAGCTAACGAACAACTCCAAAGCGAAATTCAGCGACGGAAGGGAACTGAGGGTGAGATTCTGGAGATTAGTGAGCGCGAACAACGGCGGATTGGCCAGGAATTGCACGATAGTGTTTGTCAGCATTTAACGGCCGTCGCCTTCATGGCGCGTTCGATGGCGCAGCGAGTGAAAGACCATCGAGTTCTCGACGTGGACGATATTGAGCGGATCGCAGAGTTAATTAACCAGGGCGTGACCGAAACGCGGACCATCGCGCGTGGGTTGCACCCGGTTGAAATGAATCCCGATGGCTTTGTGGCGGCGTTGCAAACCCTCTTGCACCATCGTTCGCAACTCCCGTTTCGCCTGGACATGGACGAACAAATCTCGATTGCTGACCCCGCCGTGGCTCTTCACCTTTTCCGAATTGCGAGCGAGGCGATCATCAATGCAAATAAACATGCCCAAGCCACTTCGCTTATGGTGCGGGTCCGACGCTTGCGCAAGCAAATCGAATTGAGCGTGACCGATAATGGCGTGGGGATGGGACCGAAGAAGAAAGATGGAAGCGGCATGGGCTTTCACATCATGGAATATCGCGCCCGCTCAATTGGCGCTCGTCTCGAAATTAGTCCGGCCAAGCCACGCGGAACGCGCGTAGCCTGTATCTGCCTGTTTTATGAAATCCAAGGCTAAATCATCCGGGAAACCAAAAAAACAGCCGCCAACCGCGGGAAATCAAACAGTGACTGCACGAGTGAAATCTGTAGATCAAAGTCGTGATTCAAATGGGACGGCTGAAAACCTAGGTCGGGCAGATCGTTCGTATTTTGGTTGTAGACGATCATCCGCTATTCCGGCACGGACTGATTCAATTACTCAGTTCAGAAAAAGCATTCTCAGTTTGCGGGGAAAGCGGGAACGCTCCCGAAGCGTTGACGTTGATTCGGAATCTTAAACCACATTTGGTGATCGCTGATCTTACGCTGACTGGTCCAAGTGGACTCGAATTGACGAAGTCGATCCGGGCAGAACATCCAAGATTGCCGGTTCTCATATTATCCATGCATGATGAACCGACTTATGCGGTGCGGTCGTTGCGAGCCGGCGCCAATGGATATGTCACCAAACAGGATGCGTTAAGCAGCGTTCTAATCGCTGTCCGCGAAGTAATGAAAGGGCATGTTTATCTCAGCCCGTCCATGGCCAGTGAAGTAATCTCAAACGTGGTCCTGACGAAACAGGGCCAGGGACCCGGGGTCAGTCCAACCGATGCATTGAGTGATCGCGAGCTGGAGATCCTTGAGCGAATTGGAAAAGGCGAGGACGTGAAAGAAATCGCAAAGTCTCTCAACCTCAGCCCCAAGACAGTTGAGACGCATCGCGCTCACATTAAGGAGAAGCTCAAGTTACAGAATGCGCGGCAAGTAGCGCGTTATGCGGTGCAATGGGCGACTGCGCGGGGCATGTAAAAGCGCAGGGAGCTTAAGAATTTAGCCACGGATTAACACGGATTGCAATCGGGATCCTTCTGTTCCGTGTTTAATCCGTGTCAGTCGGTGGCTTCCGTCAGCTACACCTTCCCGACAAGGGGACGCATGCTTTGGGTCAGCTTTTGCAGACCAAGTTCCAATCGTGTTTTAACTGTGCCCAGCGGCGTTCCTGTCTGAGTCGCAATTTCGCGATGACTTAATCCATTAAAGAAAGCTAGCCTGACGACCTGATGTTGCAGCGTCGGCAGCTTTTGCAGCTGTCGATTCAGAAATGTTCGCAAATCCTGTTGGACAACTGCATCGCCCATACCAGTTGCACCTCTGATTGGGGGCTGCTCCACATCATTCGCGTAACGTTCCTTGATGTGCCGATAACATTCTCCCCGTCGCACACGATCGATAGCTCGGCGTCGCGCAATTGTTGCTACCCAACTCAGCGGCTTGCCGGCCGTCGGGGAATATCGGCTAGCTTCCCGCCAAATTTGAAGCATCGTTTCCTGCAACACATCGTCAGCGTCACTCTCTTCTTTGACCACACTGCCAACGATTGATTTTAGTTTGCCGCGGTGTCGCGAATAAAATTCGGATAAAGCTGATGGAAATCGGTCTGTGATCCCCTGCATGAGTGACTCGTCCGAAACATCATCAGCACCTGCGAAGTCGGGGTTCGGTGAAATCATAAGATTTACGCAATAATTAGAATTGCACCTTCAGGCTGAGAGAACTTCTTACAATCGGGCCGAAGTCCGGTTCAGCTTCTAAGGAAAAACCTGAGGCGCCATCTTTGGCGATCTCACTGGTCTCGTGGGTTCGCTTCGAACAATGACGTCCTTTGCGCATTGAGAGAATCGCTAGAATTTCGCGGGTTGGGACGACCCAATCCATCGGGATGGAATTACAGCCTGAGGTAGGGCAATGGAGGTGGTGTGTTCCTGTTTGTGTGCCGTCATTGAGAATCAGTATCTCACGGCCGCTGATCAACTTACCGCAAACGAGGCAAAACCGTTGATCATCCAGAGCGGACCAATTTCGAAACTGATCGAGCTGGCGGAGTGTATGCAATCTCGCCAAGTCCGTCAGCTCAACACGAACCAGTGTCATGCGTTTGATCTTACGGGAGGTGACCTGATGTTCACAATCAGGCGGGCGTCGATTGCGCGTATCAGGAAAATTCTTACGAGCGGCTGCGCTTGACGGGCAGAGAAGGATATTTGCGGCTACTTCGACTGGGCGCGTTTCCAGATAGGTCCTATAGGTCTCATAGGACACATGTTTGGTGGCGCTAGAGATCGTCGGAAAGCGGCGGAGCACCGCTGCACTCCATAACGCAAGCGATCCGGCGTTCTTCAATCCTGTAAATCCTGTGAGTCTCATCTACGAATCGACTGCTTCTAGTCTCATTGGTCAGAGATCAGTTTTTTTCTGATTCTTCATTCAGAGAAAAAATTTCAGGCCGCTTTTCGCGTTTAAGACGTTAGTCGATGTGTGAACAGACGAAAAGTGGATCAAATAGCGGCGCTCGAGAGAGCGGAACTTTATTACGCAGCGCATCCCGGCAGCCCATCAGCCGTGCGGCGTCCCACTTTATCAGCTCGATCTGGAATCTGGATGGCGCTGTTAGGTCGGAGCGTTCAAGAGGGGATCGCCGGGTTGGGACCGACGGTGGAACGCGCTTTGCGAGCTTTTGATACGCAGTACCGCGACGCACTTCGGCCGCGATAAGAAAACCTGCTCCTTCCGGTTCACATCATGATTCCGGGAGTGTTGGCTCAAAAACTTTGGGGTTAATACGCGCAGTCGAAGACCGAAAAGCGTTTCTCTTTATGTAGAACGCGCTCAGCGAAGAGATTTCCTTGCATGATGTCGCCCGTTCGTTCGCGTTTTTTGGCTGCGCGAGCGGCGGGCGACAACTTTTTTCGCAGAAGAAGTGCACGCGGCGTCGATGCTTTGTTGTTGCCCTCTCGACTCCGGGCGACAAGACGCGCGATAGCAAAGAACTCGCTCGCACAATGTTAATCGGACGGTAAATACGTATTGACGAAAATCTCAAAACTGCGCTCCATACTAATTATGAAGACAAAATTTTCATTATTTCGCTTTGCCCTTTGTTTCGCCGCGGGGATGGCGTTTTGTGCGACCGCACCGAAGACGTTCGCGATTAATACCAACCTTTTCATGGGGACATGGAAGTTGAACGAAGCCAAATCCGACATCGAAAACGGAACAGCGAAAAACAGAACGGTGGTTTATTCTGTAGTTGGCGACCATTTCAAGATTGTGGTGGACGGCAGAGATACCAACGGCCAGCCGTCACCTAGCGAGTGGGTCGGCAAGTTCGACGGGAGAGGTTATCGAGTAACAGGCGATCGCACTTCGGATTCGCGTTCCTACACCTTGGTCAACAGTAGAACGATGGACTTCACCGCAAAACACTTTGGGACGGTGACGGTTACCGGGCACATCGTCATTTCTGCGGACGGAAGAACCCGAACCGTTACGACGCACAGAGTCGATGTGAATGGTAAACGATTCCGCAGCACGGCAGTCTACGAGAAGCAAAAGTAGGTGACCGAGAATAGGCGATAAGCCAAATTGGGGCTTCACGGTACTCACACAAAGGGCACAAAGGGACACAAAGGCTGCGGATTTGCAGACCAAGGAGTGGCGGATGCCGATCCGCCCACCGATCGACGTCGATAAAAATCGTCGCTCCGTGCGGCTTTGATAAAATTGTGAACGACGCTGGCCCGGTCCGCCTACCGACAAGCACTGCTTCGCCGGCTGTCTGACACCCGCTGAGTAGGAAGTATTATCCAGCAGGCAGGTTAGCGTTACGATTTTGTGACGGAAATGATCACGAACTTGCTTGTCGGCGTATTTGATCGGTCTGCCACGCTGTCGATGGGAACGAGCACGTTCGTTTCGGGAAAATAGGTGGCGGTACAACCACGCGGCAGATTGTAAGGGACTACCTGGAAGCGTGGAGCAGTCCGTGTTTCGTTCTGCCCAAAGTGGCTGGTCAGATCGACGAACTCGCCTGCTTTCACTCCGGCGGCGGCCATATCGGTTTCGTTCATGAAAATGATCCGGCGCCCGCCATGCACGCCGCGGTAGCGATCATCCAAACCGTAGATGTGGGTATTAAATTGATCATGTGATCTGATGGTCATCATGATGTAGCGACCTGGTTCCAGCTCGTTACGCGGAATCGGGTGAATGGTGAATTTCGCTTTTCCGACATCGGTGTTGAACTTCCGATGATCTCGCGCGTCGTTTGGAAGATAGAAGACATCCTCGGCAATCCGGGCGTTAAATCGGTCGAACCCGGGAATGACGTTCTCGATGTGGTCGCGGACGCGGTTGTAATCGGCCACCAGTCCGAGCCAGTCCGTGCGGGATCGATCTCCGAGAGTTGCACGAGCCATTCCTGCGATGATTGCAGGTTCACTGAGCAGTTCCGGGCTCGCTGGTTCGAGGATTCCACGGGAGGAATTGATGATTCCCATGGAATCTTCCGAAGTTACAAATTGTTCGCCGGTGGCCTGACGATCGATTTCGGATCGACCAAGGCAAGGAAGAATCAAGGCAGTATTACCGGTTATCAGGTGGGATCGGTTTAGTTTTATGGCCACATGCGCGGTGAGCCGACAGTTGCGCAGAGCTTTCGCGGTGAACTCGGTATCCGGAGCGGCGGACAGAAAATTGCCCCCCATACTTATGAAAACGCGAATCCCACCGCGATGCATTTCCTTGATTGTCTTAACGGAATCGGTGCCAGGCGCCATTGGTGGAGAAAATTGAAATTCACGCCCGAGCTTCTCCAGAAATGCGTCACTCATTCGCTCCCAAATGCCCATGGTTCGATCGCCTTGAACGTTGGAATGTCCGCGAACTGGGCAAGGACCCGCCCCGGGCCGTCCAATGTTTCCGCCCAGGAGAAGAAAGTTCATTATTTCCTGAATGGTGGCGACGGCGTTCTTGTGTTGGGTCAATCCCATGGCCCAGCAGCAGATGATTCGTTTCGCTCCTATGGCGATGTCCGCAGCGGCGCGAATTTTTTCTCGCGTCAGGCCGCTGCTGACCAGGATGTCGTCCCAGCTTGCCTTGCGCAGATCGGCTATGAACTCATCGAACCCGACGGTGTGTTCGCGAATGAAGTCGTGATCGAAAACAGAGCCGGAGCGTCGCTCTTCTTCCGCGAGCATTTCCTTCATCATCCCTTTCAGAACAGCCACATCGCCATTGATGCGCACCGGTAACCAGAGATCGTTCAGCTTCGTGCCCTCTCCGAAAAAAAGGCCGGCCGCATGCAATGGATTTTTCAATCCCTGCGGATTCTTGAATTGAAATGTTCCGATCTCCGGCATCGGATTGATTGACACGATTTTGGCCCCGGGCTGTCCATTCTCTCCAGTTTTCGCGCGCTGGAGGCTGGATAACATTCGTGGATGATTGGTCCCGGGATTTTGGCCAATGATGAAGATAGCGTCGGTGTGTTCGAGGTCGTGCAGGGTCACACATCCTTTACCTACACCGATCATTTCTTTCAGGGCTTCGCCGCTTGATTCGTGGCACATGTTCGAACAATCGGGGAGGTTGTTCGTTCCGAATTGTCGGGCAAAAAGTTGATAGAGAAACGCTGCCTCATTGCTGGTTCGACCACTGGTGTAAAAGGCGGCAGCGTCCGGATCTGGGAGGGCATTTAATTCGGTGGCGATCACCTTAAAGGCGTCATGCCATGTGATTGGCTGATAATGAGTGGCGCCCGGCGCTTTTATCATCGGCTGAGTCAATCGCCCCTGTTGACCTAACCAATGATCGCTTCGTTCGAGCAATTCTTCGATCGAGTGCTTGCGAAGAACTCCGGGGTAACACGTTTTGTGGTCGCTTCATCTGAGACCGCTTTCACCCCGTTCTCACAAAACTCGGCCACTTGCCGATGATCGTCCGGGCTTGGCCAGGCGCAGCTTTGACAATCAAAACCGTTTTTCTGATTTAGCTTGAGCAGGGTTTTGAGGCCGCGCGCCACTCCCATTTCTCGAAGGACAAAACGCGTTGACTCGATTAGGGCCGGAATTCCGGCGGCGTTTTTCGGGGGAGCAGTGACGTTTGCCGGATCCGGTTCGAGCGGCGTTTGCGCCCCGGGCGTTTGGGTTGGCTCCGTTTGGTCGCCCATCGACTTACTTAAACACGAATGGAGACGGATTGAAAATCAGAGGGCGCTGTCATTCAGAGAAATCCACTGCTGTTTTTGCCACGGAAGGACACGGATTAGACACGGAAAAAGAGTAGGCTTGGACTCGTAGGCACAAAATCCGTGTTTAATCCGTGTTCATCCGTGGCCCTCTTCCGCCCGCTGCTATTGCAGATTGTAGATCTCGACCAATCCAACGCCCTCTGTCCCATTCTTGCCAGCCACGACCGCTGGATAGGTTTCCTGAATTATCGAAAGCGAGTGATTGCGGGCCGTTTAATCCAGAAGCGAAGATGGTTTGGGTGCCGGAAGGAGTGAATCTCAGGACTTGATTCAAGCCACTTTCTGCGACGTAAAGATTTCCGGCACGATCAAAGGCCAGACCACCCGGGTGAAACAGCATGTCGGCGAACAGAGCCAATGGTCCGCCGTGCGGATGTCGGGTGACGGTTCCGTTGGTAAAGCTCGAGATGTAAAGGTCACCCGCAGATGCGTGGACTTCAGTTGCCCTCAGGCTTCCGAATAGGATGAGAGCTATCGTCCAACCGGCAAAATGTGATCTGCTCAATTCTACTTTTTCGACGGCATGTATTTCCAATGCCGTGGTTTACCTTCAGCCAGCCATTTGATCGATGTGGTCAATCGTTCGTTACGGGTCCCCTCGCGTTTCGCTTCTGTGACCCACTCGAGGTATTCCCGTTGTTTGCTCGGAGCAAACCCCTCAAAGGTTTTTCGCGCTTTCGCATTTTTCTTTAGCGCTGCCGCGAAGTCTGGCGGGACTGCAATTGGCTCTCGCTTTTTTGGTTTGGTTCTTCCGGGCACTTTGATTCCCGCGTCGTTCAATTCAGCGGCTTTTCTGACATAAGCGATGAGTGTTTTTTCGCCTGGCAAATCGGCCAGGGAGCGGATGCAACCAAAGCTGCCCATTCCTTTTCTGGTCGCTATTATTGGTGCGTCCCAGGATGAGCGATTCTTTCCAGAATCCGAAGGCGCAATGTTCGTTAAATGCGGCCATGCCGCACATGACGCCTTTGTAGTCGAAATGTGGCCTGCTCCATTTGATTGTTTCTTGGACGTCGGGGCAACCGGCGTGAACAATCTTGCGCAGATGCTTGAGGATAGGCTTCGCGAAGTCGGCTGCGTCTGCGATGTAAGCGTCGATTTTAGGATCTTTAGCGCTCATAGCCTTACCTCTAACTTAAGGCTCAAATGCACGGGTTGTCGAGTTTGCGGGGGGATGCTGGATCGGCCATCTCGTTCTATTTTTTGCCATGGATTGACGCGGATGAAACACGGAACTGTGGGATGAGCAGCAAGGGTTTGTCGATAAATCAGTGTTTAATCCGCCTGCCACGCCGTAGCCTTTAGCGAGGGCGGGTGTTCATCCGTGGCCTCCAATCACGTGCGCCTCGCCGGTCTCGATCACATGTTTTTCTCGGCTAAGCGCGATGCCCCGCGACCAGTGGCGCGAGATTATCTTGAAAAGCTAATAACCGATCGCTATCTACTCCACGACGCGCGAAGCTCATGGCCCAGGTACAAATAACCTCACCACCACGGACATTCGGACAAACAATGCGCGTCGACGCGTGGTGGACCCAGCCGTTGCTGATTTTTGCTGGCTTGGGTGCATTCATTGTTTATTCGACCTGGGCCGCGTTCCAAGGCACCCATTATCATTTCGGTTCTTATCTCTCACCGTTTTATTCTCCGGAAATTTTTGGTGACTCACCGCATAGCTGGTTTGGGCCAAAGCCGGGATGGTGGCCGAGTTGGCTTCCCTTTTCACCTGCCCTCCTCATCCTCTGGGCTCCAGGTGGCTTGCGCTTGACCTGTTATTATTATCGAGGCGCGTATTACAAGGCGTTCTGGGCCGATCCGCCAGCGTGCGCAGTGGGTGAGCCAAGGAAAACCTATCTCGGTGAACGGTCGTTTCCGCTGATTATGCAGAATGTGCACCGGTATTTTCTTTATCTGGCGATTCTGTTCGTTGTTGTGCTGGCAACGGATGTCTGGAAAGCGCTCTGGTTCACTGATCCTGCGACTGGACAAACTTCATTTGGTATCGGTGTCGGCACTTTAGTCCTGGCTGTGAATGTGACGTTGCTCGGTGGATTCACATTTGGTTGCCATGCGTTGCGCCATTTAGTCGGTGGCGGGCGCGACAAATTGTCGAGTTCGCCGGCGTGCGCGAATGCATATCAGTGTGTCAGTTGTTTGAATCGGCGCCACATGCTTTGGGCGTGGCTCAGCCTTTTCTGGGTTGGGTTTGCCGACGTATATGTGCGGCTTTGTTCCATGGGAGTCTGGCACGATGTGCGGCTCTTATAGGACCTTTAGGACACATACGACCTATTCTGTAAACCATGCCCGAATACGAAACCATTGAACACGATGTGCTCGTGATCGGAGCGGGTGGCGCAGGTTTGCGCGCGGCCATCGAAGCATCTGCGGCAGGTGTTTCCGTAGGACTGATTTGCAAATCGCTTCTCGGCAAAGCGCATACCGTTATGGCCGAAGGCGGAATCGCGGCTGCGCTGGGCAACGTCGACGATCGCGACAACTGGAAGGTTCATTTCGCGGATACCATGCGTGGGGGCCAGTACGTCAATCAATGGCGTATGGCTGAGCTCCACGCCAAAGAAGCCCCAGATCGAGTCCGCGAACTCGAAGCGTGGGGAGCAGTCTTCGATCGAACAAAGGACGGCCGGATTTTGCAGAGAAACTTTGGCGGCCACCGTTACCCGCGTCTTGCCCATGTGGGCGACCGAACTGGTCTCGAGATGATCCGGACCTTACAGGATCACGGGATCCATCAGGGGATCGAGGTTTACATGGAGCATACTGTCCTTGCGCTTTTGAAGGACGGAGATCGCGTCGTGGGAGCGTTCGGGTATGAACGGGAACGCGGTCGGTTCAAGAATTTCCGGGCGAAAGCAGTAGTCCTGGCAACTGGAGGTCTTGGACGCGCTTATAAGATCACGAGTAATAGCTGGGAATCGACCGGGGACGGACTTGTTCTTGCCTATGATGCGGGGGCGGAACTGATCGATATGGAGTTTGTTCAATTTCATCCGACGGGCATGGTCTGGCCGCCGAGTGTTAAGGGAATTCTCGTTACGGAAGGCGTTCGAGGTGAGGGCGGAATCCTAACGAACAAAGACGGACGTCGATTCATGTTTGATTCGATTCCGGAAAACTATCGTGCTCAAACTGCTGACAACGAAGAGGAAGGCTGGCGGTATTGTCAGGGGGACAAGAACTCGCGGCGTCCTCCGGAGTTACTCACCCGCGATCACGTAGCTCGGTGCATTGTCCGTGAGATCAAAGAGGGCAGGGGATCGCCGCATGGTGGGGTCTATCTTGATATCGCCTGGATCAAACAAAAGATGTCGAACTCGGCGGAGCACATCAAAAAGAAGCTGCCGAGCATGTATCATCAGTTCAAACAATTGGCGGACATTGATATCACCAAGCAACCGATGGAAGTCGGGCCGACCACCCATTACGCGATGGGCGGAATCCATGTGAATCCGGATACCCAAATGTCTCGTGTCCCTGGATTATTCGCGGCCGGCGAATGCGCCGCAGGAATCAATGGCGCAAACCGGCTCGGCGGTAATTCACTTTCGGACATTATTGTTTTTGGAAAACGCGCGGGAGAATTTGCGGCCAAGTTTGCCCGGGAAAATCAGCATGGACGGATTGATAACAGCCAAGTTGATGCCGCTGCGCGAGAAGCAGTCGCGCCTTTCGATCGATCTTCCGGCGAAAACCCATACTCGGTGCAAAATGATTTGCAGGAAACGATGCAGGAACTAGTTGGGATTGTTCGGAACGAACCGGAAATGAAAACTGCGCTCGAGAAACTGGAAACGCTTTGGGAACGCGCCAGTCGAGCCAGCGTCAGCGGGCATCGGGAATTCAATCCTGGCTGGCATACCGCGCTTGATCTCAATGCATTGCTGACCGTCTCCGAGGCAATCACTCGCGCTGCTATTGAACGAAAGGAAAGTCGTGGTGCGCAATTTCGGGATGATTGTCCGGATAAGGATGACAAGTTCGCCAAAGTGAACACGATGATTTCCAAAGGTCCGAATGGATCGATGCAAATCCGACTGGAGTCGTTACCGGAAATGCCGGATTACCTGAAACAGGTGATTGAGGAGAATAAGTGAGGGGAACCCGTCAACATGCCTGAGGCAACTTTTAAAATCTGGCGCGGTGATACGACTGGCGGTGAATTTCGCCAATATAACACCGAAATTTCTGAAGGAATGGTGGTGTTGGATGCGGTTCACGATATTCAAGCGAAACAGGCGAATGATCTTGCTTGCCGCTGGAATTGTAAGGCAGGCAAATGCGGTTCGTGCTCGGCGGAGGTCAACGGGATGCCACGATTGATGTGCATGACCCGTATGAGCGATCTGCCGGTCGATAAGCCAATTTCAATTGAGCCTATCAAGGCGTTCCCGCCAGTGAAGGATCTTATCACCGATGTTTCGTGGAATTTTCGAGTGAAAAAGAAAATCAAGAAATTCAATCCGCGTCCACCAGACGCGCCCGATGGCACGTGGCGGATGGCTCAGGAGGATATCGATCGCGTCCAGGAATTTCGAAAATGTATCGAGTGTTTCCTTTGCCAGGACGTCTGTCACGTTTTGCGCGATCATCGGAAACACGATGAATTCATCGGGCCGCGTTTCTTGATTTACGTTGCAGCATTGGAGATGCATCCGCTCGATACCGAGGATCGCATCCCGGAGCTGAGGACGGCGCACGGGGTCGGCTTGTGCAACATCACCAAGTGCTGCACCAAGGTTTGCCCGGAGGAGATTCAGATTACGGATAACGGCATTATTCCGCTGAAAGAACGTGTCGTTGATCGATTTTTTGATCCATTGGGCTGGATTTGGCGAAAAATGATGGGTTAACCGGACCAACCTGATATAGTCTTGGGTAACGTTTTAATTTTTTGGCAATGAGTCAATCGCCCGAACTAAAGCCGTTATCGCGCGAAGCGATTCCGGCGGCACTGGAAAAGGCCGAACGCTATCGGTTGTTAAACGAGCCGGGCGAAGCGGCAAGCATTTGCCAGGATGTATTAAGGACAGATCCCGATAACCAACGGGCGCTGATTACGCTGTTGCTTGCCTTGAGCGATCGTTTCGGAAAGGGCTACGGCGTTAGCGATATTCAATCAAAGGAATTACTGGCGCGAGTTCAAAGCGAATATGAGCGGGCTTACTATGCGGGGATCCTTGCCGAACGCCGAGCTAAGACCAAGTTGGCGCAAAACACCCCCGGATCCATGTTCTTCGCTTACGATGAATTTCGTGATGCGATGAACTGGTTCGAAAAAGCCGAAGCGCTTCGGCCGTCCGGAAATGATGACGCCTTACTTCGCTGGAACACTTGCGTGCGGATCATCGCGCAGAACAAATTGGTTCCACGCGAGGAAGAAAACGTTGAGCCGCCGTTGGAATAGGCCTTGGAGTGCGGCGGTGCTCTGCCGCTTTCTGAGGTCCGAGTCGGACTCGGCGATTTGGCGCGGAAAGGAATATCCGGCGGCGAATTTCTGTAGTAAAGCGTGTCCTCAAAGTTGCGGAGCACCGCCGCACTCTAGAAATTGAATGACAAACGACACTTCAGCGACGCGTGATCCAGAAGCAGTTCGCGCGATGTTTGGACGAATCGCGGATCGCTACGATTTGGCGAACCATCTTCTCAGCGGCGGAATTGATTTTGTTTGGCGCCGGCGCGCATCCAAGATCGTGGCGGATTGGGGACCGGGTGACGTTCTTGATTTGGCTGCTGGCAGCGGAGATTTAACACTCGCGATTCAACGCCAGTTGCCGGAAGCAAACGTTGTTGCTGCCGATTTTTCGCCGGAGATGTTGCGAATAGCGGAACGCAAAGGAGTCAGGAAAACAGTCACGGCGGATGCGCTCAGTCTTCCGTTTGAGTCGGGCTCTTTTGATTGCGTGACGGTAGCATTCGGGTTGCGCAATATGTCGGACTGGAGTTTGGCGCTCCGTGAAATGGGGCGTGTCCTGCGACCAAGTGGGCATCTACTTATTCTTGAATTTTCGCTACCGGTTGGGCTCCTCCGATCGCCGTATCGCTTTTATTTGCATCATTGTTTGCCGGTGTTTGCTGCACTCGTGACCGGACAGAAAGCGGCTTATGATTATCTCGGCGGTTCCATTGAAAAATTTCCCGCGGGTCAGGAAATGTTGGAGTTAATCGAGAAGAACGGATTCATCAGAGCGACGGCGAGGACGTTAAGTGGTGGCATCGCGACGATTTACACGGCAGAGCGCCAGAGCGGAAAGTGATGTAGCAGCGCTTCTGCGAAGCGCCCGTAATCGACGTGACTGACAGGTCTACCGCTTTACAATGGATCGAGCTTGATCTCAGGCGCTTCACAGAAGAGCCACTACAACTCGGATCGAAGCTTGCTCTCGGGCGCTTCGCAGAAGCGCCACTACAACTTGAAGCGAAGCGATCCTCCTTTGCCTACGGAGTCGTTCCGGGGGCAACCGAACTGGATGGCGTCGCTGTGGCCGGCGCGGCGACCAACGGTGCTCGCAAGGTTTCGACATCCGAAACGCTCATTACGAACGTGCCGTCATGATCGTCGGTATGGGCGAACGACATCCCGCCACCAGCTGGACCACCGACAACCAGGCGATGGGTTTTCTTGTCGCTCGTGTCGAATGTGACCGTAAGCTGCGGCTTTTCCAATTGATGCTCTGGCATCGTCTTGCCGATCCATCGGACTGCTCGCAACGTGGTAAACGTTTTGACCAGTGATTCGACATTTTTCTGATTGATCGGGTCGGTCCCTTTTTCCCAAACCCATTCCTTGTTTGCGCCTCGAACCAGGACGGCTTGGTGGTCAGTTGTGACGGAGATCTTCGTTACATTTTCCGGTTTGATATTGAAGATAGCGGATTCCTGCCAACGCAGTGGGTCAGCCGAAATATTTTCCAGAACACCCCGACGCACTGCTACGATGAAAGGTTCGTCGCCAAGCCGCGCGTAAACATCGTCGCCATCTGTCTTGCCAAACGTCACGGTAGCAATCGGATGTTCGCCGGCGGTTGTTTCGGCAGTGTTTTCGGAAGAGAACGAACTAAGGGTTATCTGCAGTTGCGGTTTATCCAATCCGTTACTTCGGCAGATCCGAGGCCACGTCATCCACAAATTTCGTGACCTGCTCGTTCTTCAGTAGATCGAGCATCCGTTTTACTTCACTCGTATAAGCTGGCTGATTGTTCTTGTTCACGATCGTCCAATTTTCCTCCTTGCGAGCAAGCACGGTTTTGTCCTGGCCGCCCTCGATTGTGATACGATCGAGAATATCATTTTCGAACCGGAGGAGATGTCGATCGCGCAGGTCCGTCGGCTTTGTGGCAAGAATTTCTTCAATCTTTTTCGGCAGGGTGTAAACGGCATGACGGGATGCTGATCGAACATAGACCTGTTCTTTTGCGCTCTCGGGGTTGCCGCCGATTTGGAGGAGCTGGCCCTGATCGGCGCCAGTTACAGAGCTTGGGCTGCTCTTGTCTTCTGCGATAAAGATCGTGATTGATCCACGTGGTTCGGCAAGTCCGTAGGGCTGGAGATCGCCGCGATCATCAGCCACAAACTGCTCGATTCGAGCTGTGGTTAATTGCGCCAGCAAGTCCGCAATTTTTTGGTTGTCACCGCGGGCACGAAGTGGTTTCACGATTTCCCAGAACTCACCGTCTTTCTTGAACTCCATTTCGCCCATCGGCGTTTTCAGGATGACGCGGCCGATCTGAGCCGTGGTCAGGCCGATCAGTTTTTTGTCACGAAATTCCTCAGGCTTTTTCGAGATGATATTTCGAACGGATTGGTCGGTCAGGAAGACATCATTCTTGTCTGCGAGGCGAACAAATATTTTGCCTTCGAGAGCGGCGTCGTTGCCGAAGAGAATTTCGGGTGGCGCATCTGTTCCGAGCAGTTTAAGACGCAGCTTTGCTTTGCTTAAGCCAGACTCATCAAGGCGCTCTTTGTTCTTATTGATCTCCTCCGCTGAGGTAGTATTCCATTTTTGCCATTCCTCGAGACTGGTCAGCAGATTGTAAACGACGCCTGCATCGGCCTGGTCTTTGAAAGGAGCTTCGATCCGCCATCTTTTGTCTTCCCACTTTAGTTCGATCTTGTCGTCACCGTTTTGAATTACGATCCCGGTAATCTTAGGCCGATCAAAATTAACGACGTTCTGACGGTGTTGAATTGCTTCCGCGGTGTTTAACTGTTGGCTTTCGTAATACTTAATGTAGGCGGCCAACGCCAGGACCACGATGAGTAGGAGAATTGTTGTCCTTGTTTTCATTCGCGACTGCGACCTTCAACGAAACGTTTATACCCGACGTTGCCACCAGACCAGCCAACCAATAATAGCCGGGGTGAGTGGCATAACCAGTAGAATGAGCCAGCGCAGATTTCGCAATGCCCGATCGTCCAAGGTAAAGATAAGAGTCTGCGGAACTTTTGGGGCAATTCCGATAAGCTGCTCGCGATTGAGCAGCCAGTTGATCGAACCTGACATGAAATCGAGGGCCTGTTGACCTTCCCGGATCGCGATGTTCTGAATGAAGGTGGAATTTGTCACGACCACCATACGGGAAGAGTTTGCCTGCACGCGTTCATCGGCGCTGCCACCTTTCTCGATCGAAACCGCGAAAGTATGAATCGTGTCGCCATTCCGCACCATGCTGGCCTGGAAGTGAGTCTGATCTTCTGCAGTGTAATCGGTTTCCGCCCAATAGCCTTTCTCTGCCTGGATCAGCGGATTAAGCCTGATCTTGAACGGCCGAGCCTTATCCTCGTCTAGTGTGATCGAAGCGGTGCCGCCGGGGAAAATTCCGCGGGCTTCAGCCAGTCGCTTTGTGATTGGACTATCAGGCAGGAAACGCCCCTGAACGTCGCGCAGCAATCCCACTTCTTCGATGCCGGTTCTAGCCAAGGCGAACAAACGATCGTCGTTGATTTGGACACCCAAGTCGTTCAGAAACGCGTTCAGTTTCGGAGTTTTAGCACTTGGATCTAACAACAGCAGAATGCGTCCCTGTTTTTCCCAATAATCGCGCAGCAGTTTCATTTCGCGATCGGTAAAGTCGTATTGTGGTCCGTTGATCAAAATGCCGTTGAGATCAGTTGGAATCGCGCCGACGTCGAACAGACTCAGATCCTGGAAACCAATGTTTTCATTTTCGATAAATGTTCTCAGGATATTGAGCGCGCTGGTTTTTTCTCCCGGGTCCTCCAGAGTGGGCGGTTTGGGTGGTGGATCCGCGATCGGGATTTCCTTATGACCAAGGACATAACCGATCTTGTTCTTCTTTCCTTCGACTAGCTCCATCAAAGCACTGGTTACGGCCTGTTCGCCCTTGAAGGCAGTCACCTTGGGCGATTCACCCATCATCTGGTTTCCCTGATCGACTTCCGCCATTTCGGAAGCTTTGACTGTCTTGGTTCGCCCTTCGTAATCCAAAATGAGCGCTTCTTCGTTGGTGATGACTTTGTATTTTTCGAAAATTACTTTTGCCTGGGTCGGATTGGTTGGATCAATCGTTTCGACATCGATTTTGCCTTTCCCGGCATATTGGAACTCGGTCAGCATCCCTTGCAAATCTCCGTAGATGATGCTGTTAGGTAGAAAGAAAACCGTAATCCGCGCTTTACCGGGCAGGTTGCGGAGAAAACGTTTCGTTTTGTCCGAAAGCGTAAACTTCTTGTCGCGCGAAAAATCCCAGCGCCGGTAATGCTCGAACCCGAGATAGTTCACCATGATGGCGAGAGCGCATAAGATCACTACCTGCACGACCACATTCATTCCGATGCGGACGCGATGGATTTTGCGCGGCCGATTGGAGGTCGGTGGAGCGGGTTGCGTATCGAGAGTCTGTTCCGGCACGGTCGTTTATAACCTCCACTTTCGAGTCTGGAACGCGTGATAGGTTAAAGTCAGCATCAGGATGGTCATGCTGACGTAGAGCACCACTGGTCGCGTATCAATTTCGCCGCGTGACAGCGTTGCCATTTGTTCCAGGGCGGAAAAATAACCGAGCACCTGCCGCATGGCCGAACTGACTTCCTGGAGGATGAATGTGATCAGGCCGGAGAAAAAATGAAGGGTGATGGCGCAAAAGGAAATGATGGCGGCGACAATTTGGTTCTTGGTCAGAACTGAGGCGAGACAGCCTATCGAGATATAGAACATTCCGAGCAGAAGGAGCATCAGATAAGAACCGAAATAGGCGCCGATCGAAGTCGCGGCCGGCTGCCGCGTCAGGGCGTAGAAAATCCAAAAGTAAATCAGGGTTGGCAGCCAGAGGATGAGATAGAAAACAAGGGCTCCGAAAAACTTAGCCAAAATGACCTGCCAATCACGAACAGGTGCTGTCATGAGAGGCTCAATCGTTCCGAGCTTAAATTCCTCTGAAAACAAGCGCATCGTGATGAGCGGGAAAATCATGACGAAGGCAAACCAAAAGAAGACCGAATTGAAAAACGCTTCCTGGACCGAGTAGCCATTCGCTTTGTCGTTCATGAACGAAAGCTGGAAATAAAAAACCGCGCCGCCGACAAAGAGAAAAAAGACGAGCACGATGTACGCAATCGGGGAGTAGAAATAGCTGCGAACTTCGCGGGATAAGAGGGTAGAGAATTTACGCATACGTCACTCCAAGTCGGGGTGCGTGATTTCAACAAACACATCCTCAAGAGTTGCGCGGCGTTGGGAGAGTTCACGCAAAGTCCAACGACGTTCGGTGGCCAAACGGAAAACTTCTTCGCGCACGTCGGTCCCGGCTTCGACCCGTAAGGCAAAAACGTTCCAGTCTCCATCGGTCGTGACTGTGACGTCGCGGACGCCGGCAATTTTCTTCAATTCTTCGGAGCCGTCTTCCGAACCGGTTTTTGCTTCAACCACTACGCCGCTGGCAGTCCGAATCCGACCTAACAGGTTCTCCGGTGTATCGCACGCTTCTATTCTGCCTTTATTGATGATGATGACACGACTGCAGGTCATTTCGACCTCGGGCAAAATATGTGTGGAAAGCAGAATGGTATGCTGTTTCCCGAGGTTCTTAATCAGATCACGGACCTGGCGGATCTGATTCGGGTCGAGGCCACTGGTTGGTTCGTCTAAAATCAGAAGGTCCGGTTCGTGAACCAGTGCATCAGCCAGACCAACGCGTTGCCGGTAACCTTTGGAAAGACTTCCGATCAATTTCTTTTCGACTTCTTTCAGGCCACACAGTTCTTTCACATCACCGACTCGCTCAGCTACGCGACGTCGCGGAACTGCTTTTAAGGCGGCTCGGTAGTTCAAGTACTCCGTTACGCGCATGTCGTTATAGAGCGGAACGTTTTCCGGCATGTATCCGAGGTGGGCTCGGGCTTGAAGGGATTGATCAAAAATGTCGAACCCGGCGATGGAGGCGCGTCCGGAAGTGGGGGGCATGAAGCTGGAAAGAATACGCATCGTGGTACTCTTTCCGGCGCCATTCGGACCGAGGAATCCCATGATTTCACCTTTGCCGACCTCAAAATTCAGGTCCTGAATCGCGGTCTGGCCTGCGTACCGTTTGGTCAGGTTTTCGACTTTGATCATGAAACGATAAAATTGTGAGACATCGAAAGTGGCTTTGCGTTGCGGATTTTCGTCACTTTTACCGCGCGGTCAAAGGAACAGTCTCTAGTTGTTGGCCTTGTCCATTGGCTCGGATGATTCCAACGGTGAACTCAACGCTCGAATTTGATTCCACCCGAGCGAGCAAACCTTCGAGTTGTTTGAGCGATGAAACGTTGTAACGACCTACTCGATAGATCACCAGCCCGCGTGTGATTCCAGCGCGATCCGCCGGGCTATCGGGCTCAACCGCGCTGACCAGGACGCCCCGTCCATGCACGTATCCAAGCGCATCCGTCAGGTCTTTGGTGAGGTTCTGAAGTTGAATTCCAAACAAACGTTGGGCTGCTGAATCAGCTGGCTCGGGCTGAGCCGAATTGTCTTTGGGGCGTGGTTGATTCTGCGCGATTTGCTTGAATAAGTTTACGCTGGTGCGGACGGTTTCAGCGGGGATGGCGAACCCTAAACCTTGGGTCGGAACTCCTTGGGGCGTGAACGCCATCTTGGCGGAGCTGACTCCGACGAGACGACCGCCAAGATCGATCACTGGGCCGCCGCTGTTGCCGGGATTAATTGCGGCATCCGTTTGCAATAAATCTTTATACTCAACGTCGTCGATTGTGATTTCGCGTTTCATGCCGCTTAAGATTCCACGGCTGATCGAGCTGCCGTAACCGGCGGCATTGCCGACAACGAGAACAGTCTGGCCAAGCAGGTTCGGCGAAATGTTATCGAGGCTAATAAATGGAAAATCCGCTTTCGCATCGATTTTGATAAAGGCGAGATCCTTCCCTTTGTCGCCGGTAATGTAATGGGCGTTGTAGATCTTGCCGTCGTGCATGGTGACTTCGATTTTTAAGTCAGCAGCCCGTTGAACGACGTGATCGTTGGTGACAATGTAACCGGCGGGATCAACGATGAACCCGGATCCCAGACTCTGAAGTGTCTGACGGACCTCCCGAGGGCGGCTGCGATAGTTTCCAAAGTATTGGGACGCGAAATCTTCGAACGGATCGCGAACGCGGCGGCGAACGACTCTTTCGGTGTTAATATTGACGACCGCCGGCAAGACCTTGGCCACGGCTTGGACCGCAGGTTCTGTTGCGGGATCAGTTTGGGCTAAAAGTGAGCCTCCGGTGAGAAGAAGGACCGCGGCGAGTATCAATCGGATGGGTATCATCTCGGCGCTGCAAGTAACGCGAACGTCAGAGGGACTGTCAACAAGTCGCTTTTTCGTGATGGTTGCCAAAAATGATGCGTCCAACCTCTCGGGAGCACCTGGTTAGTGTGCGCTTGACCTTGCGCGGACGGCTTCCTTGTTATCGGGCGGAAAGCGGCGGAGCACCGCCGCACTCCACAACGCAAGCGAATATATGGTGTTCTGGTAAGTCGGCCACGTCTTGGAGTGCGGCGGCGCTCCGCCGCTATTAAAACGAGCGTGTTGCGTTCGGAGCCAAGAGGCAACGTCCATACCAAGGCATTTCGTAAAAGCGCCACTACAACCCAGGCACCTCTCAACTTGCCGCCTTTATGGATTCCTTGCACATTGAATGAAATGCACCCCTCTTTTGCAACCCGATCCAACCTCGATCTGATCGAGGAAAACTATGATCATTGGCTGAACGACCCCGAATCCGTCGATCCCAGTTGGTCAGCGTTTTTTGAGGGATTTGAACTGGGTGAGCTCCATCTCCGAAACGGCGCGGCCGCAGCTGCACAAGCCGGGGTTCAGGTATCCGAGGTTCCGCTTCAGACGCGGGTGGATAGCCTGGTCTACGCCTATCGGACCCTCGGCCATACGATTGCGCGGCTCGATCCGCTTGCAAAAAGGCGCCCGGAAAATCCCCTCCTGAGTCTGCGCGAGTTCGGTTTTACCGAAAAAGACCTCGACTTGCTGGTCTCATCCAAATTCTTCCAGCAGGACAGAAAAATAACTCTGCGCGAAATGATTGCAGCTCTTGAGCGAATCTATGCAGACAAGATCGGCGCCGAGTTTCAGCACATCCAGAATCCGCGGATTCGCAATTGGGTTTTACATCGTCTCGAATCCCGGCTGCATGAACACGAGGCTTCGCGCGAAACCAAGATCGCCATGCTTCGGACTCTGCTCGAAGCGGAGACGTTCGAGACTTTTCTTCATACCCGATACGTCGGACAGAAACGTTTTTCATTACAAGGCGCGGAATCGCTCCTGATTATCCTCGACGCGGTATTGGAACGCTGCCCAGAGAAGGGGATCGAAGAAATCTGCATGGGCATGGCTCATCGTGGTCGCCTGAATGTTCTCGCGAATTTTCTCAAGAAATCGCTTCAGCTGATTTTCACCGAGTTCTCAACCAATTACATTCCGAACCTCGTTGCCGGTGACGGTGATGTGAAATACCACCTTGGTTACGAGACGATCCGCAAGCTCGAGAATGGCGCCGAAGTCGAGATTCGGCTCGCAGCGAACCCGAGTCACCTTGAGGCGGTTAATCCAGTCGTGGAAGGAAAAGCCCGAGCCCGGCAACGAATTCGCGGGGATACGGAGTTGCGCCGGAAAGTTTTGCCGTTGCTGATTCATGGGGACGCAGCGTTCGCAGGGCAGGGGATCGTGGCGGAGACTCTCAACATGTCGCAGCTCCACGGTTACGGGACCGGCGGCACGCTTCACATTGTCGTTAACAATCAGATCGGCTTTACCACTCTGCCGGAAGAGGCGCGTTCATCAATGTATGCCACCGATGTGGCTAAGATGATCGAGGCGCCGATTTTCCATGTGAACGGAGATGATCCACAGGCAGTCTTGTTCGTTACCCAGACTGCGCTTGATTTTCGGCAGGAATTTGGACGTGACGTCGTGATCGATATGTACTGCTATCGCCGGCATGGGCATAACGAAGGCGACGAACCGTCATTCACTCAGCCGGATCTTTATGCGGAGATAAATGAACGGCCATCGGTTGCGCAACTTTACAAGAAAGAGTTAATCGCCGCCGGAACGTTACCGGAAGATGAAGCCGCGAGTCTGGAAGCAGAATTCGAAATGCGACTGGAGCTGGTATTGCAGGAGGTGAAATCGATCGAAGAAGAAGTCGCGACCAGCCAGGCTCGTTTCCAGGGATCGACCGCGGTATTTCAACCTCAATACACCGACGAATGCCAGCCAACGGCGATTAGTTCAGAAACATTGCAATTGATTGTCGATGCGCTGACGCGGGTACCGGAAGGCTTCGAGGTTATTCCCAAGATTCGTCGAACCGTCCTTGATCGGCGTCGTGAAGTTTTTCAAGCAGGCGGTCCATATGACTGGCATTACGCCGAAGCACTCGCTTTCGGGTCATTGTTGATCGAGGGAATTCCAGTTCGCCTTTCAGGGCAAGATAGCCGGCGCGGCACCTTTAGTACTCGGCATTCGGTCATTTACGATGCCAAGACTGGCGACCCGTACATTCCGCTGCTGCATCTGGCTGAAAATCAGGCGCGCTTCTGTGTTTACAATAGCCTACTCTCCGAAGCCGCTGTCCTCGGATTCGATTACGGATATTCGCTCGATTATCCCAAGATGCTGTGTCTTTGGGAAGCGCAGTTCGGTGATTTCGCCAATGGCGCACAGGTCATCATCGATCAATTCATTGTTCCGGGAGAATCGAAGTGGCAATTGCCCAGCGGTATCGTGTTGCTTTTGCCTCACGGTTACGAAGGACAGGGACCCGAACATTCCAGTGCCCGCCTCGAACGTTTCCTTCAGGCCTGCGCCGAATACAACATCCAGGTCTGTAATGTGACGACCTCCGCGCAATACTTCCATTTGCTCCGTCGCCAGATGAAACGGGAATTCGTGAAACCGCTCATCGTCATGACGCCAAAGAGTCTCCTCCGTTCCGAACAAGCATCATCGCGAACCGAAGATTTTGTCGAAGGAGGATTCGCGGAAATTCTCGGATCACCGGAAGTCGGACCGCCTGAAAAAATGAAACGCGTGATACTTTGTTCCGGAAAAATTTACTACGACCTCCTGAACTATCGGGAAGCGGAGAACATCACCAACACCGCGATTGTTCGGGTCGAGCAACTTTATCCGTTGGCGGAAACAAAACTGCGCGATGCAATCAAGTCGTTTCCAGCGAAGGCGAAGTTGGTCTGGTGCCAGGAAGAGTCGCAAAACATGGGGGCATGGTCATATATGGAGCCACGGCTTTGGGCCCTTTCTGGCCGTGAAATCAGCTACGTCGGACGAAATGCCAGTGCCAGTACGGCGGTCGGGTCATTGAGTGTGCACAAACGGGAGCAGGCACAATTAATTGCCGAAGCCTTCAGTATCTGAAATTGTAAGCGGCTCATGAGCACTGAAGTACCAGTACCCGCTGTCGGCGAATCCATCACCAGTGGAATCGTCTCCGTCTGGCATAAGAAGTCGGGAGACCAGGTAAAAGCTGGTGAAGCCCTGTTTACCTTGGAGACCGACAAGGTTTCGACGGAGATAAACGCGGAACGAGACGGGATTTTGCAGACGCGCGTGGCGGAAGGGGCAGAAGTAAAGATTGGAGACGTCGTAGCGGTGATAGAGGAAGGCTCGGCTAGTGCGTCTAAACCAGCGGATGTCTCGACTGCGGGACCGGCGACAAAGAAGAGCAAGAGCGCGCCAGCCAAGCAATCGGAGGTGATCTCGCCGGCGGTGCGTCGCCTCGTGACTGAGAAACAACTTGATCCGGAACGCATTACCGGAAGCGGGAAAGGTGGCCGGGTAACTAAAGGTGATGCGCTGGCCGCGGCTGAAAATCGTAAGTCGGCACCGCAGACACCGTCGCCAAAGGCCGCGCCTGCTGATGGCGCCTCCGATGCGCCCGTAGCTCAACCTGAGAGTGGCCGGTTTACTCGGAAGACGAATGTCGCCGCTCCGGCGCAAGATCGCCGCGCAACTTGTGATGGCGCAGCACACGGCCGCGACGCTAACGACGTTTAACGAATGCGACATGTCGGCCGTGCAAGCGTTGCGGGCGAAGGCGCAAGACGCATTTACGAAAAAGAACGGACTTAAGCTCGGGTTCATGTCGTTCTTTATCAAAGCGGTGGTTGAAGCGTTGAAGGCAGAACCCGCGATCAATAGCCGAATCGAAGGCGACGATATGATCCTGAATCATTACTTCGATATCGGCGTCGCGGTTGGAACGGAGCGGGGCCTGGTGGTCCCAGTTGTGCGCGATGCGGATAAGAAGAGCTTTGCGGAAATTGAGCGCGACATCGCGGATTACGCAGCGCGCGCGAGAGAAGGAAAGATCAAGATCGAAGATCTGCAGGGAAGCACTTTTACGATTTCGAATGGCGGCGTTTATGGCTCGTTGTTCGGGACTCCGATTCTGAATCCACCGCAAAGTGCGAATTCTGGGAATGTATTCGATCGTGAAACGACCGATCGCGGTGAATGAGAAGGTCGAGATCCGGCCAATGATGTATCTGGCATTGAGTTATGATCACCGCGCAGTGGACGGAAAAGAAGCGGTCACGTTTCTTGTGACTGTGAAAAAGTGCATCGAGGATCCGACGAAGCTGCCGATTGATTTTTAGACAGGGCGCTTCCGATTTGCGAGCCGTGCGCGGGTCATGCGCTCGCGGAGGCCGCCTTCTTTGAGGAAGGCTTGTTCAAGCGCGCGGAGATGGCGGTCGAGCAGGATAGTTTGTTTGGTGGATGAGGCAGAGAAGGATGTTTGCGGCTACTTCGGCTGGGCGCGTCTCCAGATAGGTCCTATAGGTCTCATAGGACACATGCTTGGTGGCGCCGAGTCGTCTGACAAACAGCGCTTCAGGACTGTTCTTATCCCAGAGGCGAAGCTTCCGAGTTCGCAAAAAATCCAGGTAATCCTCTAACAGTTCCTCAAGGCTCGCTCGCGCGACGTTTATTAGCTTTATTTCGGTTTCCTTGGAGGTTCCTGAGGCTTTGCTTCCCTCGAGGATGTTCTGTTTTCCGGAGCGGGCTGCTTGCACCATTTGGTCGCGAGTTCGATCTCGCCGGTCGATGAAACGTTTACAGAAAAGCACGGTCCCATCGTAAATTATCCGCGCTTTACGAAAGGAAAGCAGCTCCTTGTAACCACCGTGAGGTGGGATGAAGTTTTCTGCCATGGGGGGAGCATTAGTCTATGGAAGCGCGGGCGTTTCCTGCCACTCAAATTATTGGTTTGCGCCGGTCATCTTTTCGGCGATTGCTGCCTGCTATCTCTAAATCATGGATAAATTTGACGTTGTTATCATCGGGTCGGGTCCGGGGGGTTATGTCGCCGCAATTCGCGCGGCTCAGCTCGGTTTAAAGACTGCCATTATTGAGAAGGACAAGGATTTAGGAGGCACCTGTCTCAATGTGGGCTGTATCCCAAGCAAAGCGCTTCTGACTTCAAGTGATCATTACGTTTTCGCCAAGAAAGAAGCCAGTAAGCACGGGATCTTGATGGACAACATCGGGCTCGATCTCGCGACGATGCTGGCCCGCAAAGATAAAGTCGTAAGGACGATGAACGGCGGCGTGAAAGCGCTGATGAAAGGGAATAAGATTACGACCTTTCACGGTTTGGGAACCGTCATGGCGCCACATCGCGTCGCTATTCGTTTGGCTGACGGAGCGGCTCAGGAAATCGAGGCGGCGCACATAGTCATCGCCACCGGAAGTATCCCGGTCGAACTAGCGAATATGAAGTTCGATGGCGATGTCATCGTGAGTAGCACGGAAGCGCTCACCTTTGAAAAAGTTCCGCAACGATTCCTCGTGATTGGTGCAGGCGCGATCGGTCTTGAACTCGGATCGGTCTGGAGCCGGCTTGGTTCTGAAGTAATCGTCCTCGAATTCATGCCGCGGATCGCCCTCGGCTTTGATCTTGAACTTGCAAACATGCTGCAGCGTTCGCTTACCTCACAAGGGATGGTTTTCCATCTCGAAACCAAGGTCGGCTCGGTCAAAGCCGAAAATGGTCGCGCTGTGGCCATCGCTACCAAAGGTGATACGGAACTGAAATTCGAAGCCGACAAAGTTCTTGTCTCCGTTGGTCGCCGCGCTTTCGCCAAGGGAGTTTTCGCCGACAAACTCGGTGTTGCACTGGACGATCGGGGTCGGGTGAAAGTGGATGAGAAGTTCCGGACTAACGTGGAAGGAATCTATGCGATCGGCGACGTGATTGCGGGTCCGATGCTGGCCCATAAAGCGGAAGAAGAGGGAATCGCTTGCGTCGAAATGATCGCCGGAAAAGCCGGACACGTGAACTACGATGTGATCCCCGGAATTATTTACACGAATCCGGAGTTGGCTGGAGTCGGTCTGACGGAAGACGGGGCGAAAGAGAAGGGGATTAATGTCAGGATCGGGAAGTTTCCGTTCCGCGCGAACGGTCGGGCAGTTGCCAATGAGGATTACGAAGGAGTGGTGAAATTTGTGGCTGACGCTGAGACCGACCGGATTCTCGGCGCGCATATTCTGTCGCATGCCGCTTCTGAATTGATTGCGGAAACTGTTGCAGTGATGGAATTCGGCGGAAGCTCGGAAGATCTTGGGAGAACTGTTCACGCGCATCCGACGCTCAGCGAAGCTGTTAAGGAAGCTGCGCTTGCGGTCGAGAAACGCGCGTTGCACATCGGGAACCGCTGAAGAATTGCGGGTAGCGGGAGAAAACTCGGCGCCACCAAGCATAGGTCCTATGAGACCCATAGGACCTCTTATGTCGATCGAGGCCAGCGGACCTACAATCGCCCCACCCGTAGCGTCAGCGGCCAGAGGACGTGTCGAAATTGCAAGGTATCGCCCCAGGCCGCGCGAAGCTCGTGCTCGATGGTTTCTACCGGGTCCTGTTTGTTTGCGGCAATGAATCGCTGGGTCGCTGACCACGTATGGAGGTAACCGATAAGGTGATCGAGGTTCCACTCACTACTCATTGCGAACGGTGGAGCCGCAAGTTCGGGAAATGGGAATGGTAATTCCGCGAACTTCTCGACCAGCGCCCGTTCTGGAGGCCAATACGCTCCGACTACATCAGAATAGTAATGGTTAATAATGGCGTCGATGGCGGGAGCAATCTCCAACAAATTGTAGGCTAAGGCTGTGATCACGCCACGCGATTTTAGGACACGTCGGACTTCTGAGTAAAATTTATCAAGATCGAACCAATGTAGAGCTTGCGCGACTGTGATGAGGTCGATTGACCCTGACTCGATTCCGCTTTCTTCCGCGGTCGCGACCCGATAAACCACGTGAGGGTGCGGTGTTGCGTTGGCAATTTGTTTGCGCTGGCGTCGGTTGCGACGACCTGATTAAACCGCTCAGCTAACGCGACCGCAGCCTGACCGTTGCCCGTTCCGCAATCCCACGCGACTGCCCGATCAGGTGCGATGCCCGCCAAATAATCGAAGAATTCATCAGGATAACGCGGCCGAAACTTCGCATAATCGGCTGCGTGTCCTGAGAAATGATCTTTAAAGGCTGGCCATTAGCCATCAGCCATTAGCACTTTCTGCTATTCGCCTGGTGGCTCCGGCATCGTCCTCACCCCAACTCGAGCCAGGTATTCGTCTGCCTGGAGCAGGTTGGTCCCAGCGCGCTCGACGATCTTGAGCAAATTATCCATCGAAGAGACCTCCTCGAGTTGTTCGGTCAGAAACCACTGGAGGAAATTGATCGTGATAAAATCATTTTCTTTCCGGGCCAGTTCGACCAAACCATTGATTTGGTTGGTTACGTGAATCTCCTGATCGAGGGACAATTTCACAGCGTCTTTCGGTGTCTTAAAAATTGATTTCGGTGCGTCGATGGCCGGAATCACGACGCGGCCACCCACATCGACTACGTATTTGATGAAGCGAAGGGCGTGGCCTTTCTCCTCTTCCGCCTGTTTGAAAAAGAATTGCGACAATTGCGGGAGCGCTTCCGAAGCAAAATGCGCCGCGATGGCGTAGTACTGCATGGATGCGCTGAATTCGTATCCGATCTGTTCGTTAATGGCGTTGATGATTTTCTTGCTGGTAAGCATGCGGAAACCTACTGCGGATTAGCCAGAAGCAAATCGCAGTCGCCCGCTGCGGCGAGCGCTCCGGTGAGTGTCTACGGCTATTTAGCTCGGCGGCGTGTCTCTAGATAGGTCCTATGGGTCTCATAGGACCTATGCTTGGTGGCGCCGAGTTTTCTGGAGTAGGCGGTCGCCGAAAAAGCAAAATGCCCGATGAGGCTAAGCTCACCGGGCATTTTGTTCTGGCGACGTCCTATTGACTCGTTCGCTCCCGCTCACTCGCCCTTCGGGCTTTCTCTATCCGCCGGCTTCCCAGCTCGGCGTATTCTCTGCTCGAGTAGGCGGTCGCCGAAAAAGCAAAATGCCCGATGAGGCTAAGCTCACCGGGCATTTTGTTCTGGCGACGTCCTACTCTCGCACAACCTATCGTCGCACTACCATCGGGGCTGCAGCGTTTCACTTCCGTGTTCGGAATGGGAACGGGTGGTGCCACTGCGCTATGGTCACCAGAGAAGAGAGCTGATGGCTGATTGTCGATGGCTGATAGCCGGCGATTCGTCAGCGCTCGTCTCTGGGGACTCGCGATTAGGATTTCAAAAGAACAATCAGCTATTAGCCATTCGCTATCGGCTTCTTCG
>CAVVVQ010000023.1:0-80486 GCA_963751725.1 uncultured Verrucomicrobiae bacterium | reverse complement strand
CAGTAAAGTAAACGGGTTTTGTCAGGGTCAAACCAGAAAGTAAATTTTTCCGAAAATCGAGATCCAAATAGGTCTGATACGAGCGATAGGACCTATTTGCGCTGCGGGTTTTGGGAGAAATGGCCTCGCCATTTTCCCCCTCAGCTGACGCAATCCCGCCCATGCAACGCACCGATGGACGTCGCCCCGATCAACTCCGCCCAGTCTCATTCGAACTCGGAATCGCCCCACACGCAACCGGTTCGGTCCTCGTCGCCATGGGAAATACCCGGGTAATTTGCGGCGCGACGATCGAACAGGTGGTCCCTCGCTGGATGAAGGAACAAAAAGTCTCCGGCGGTTGGCTCACCGCCGAGTATTCGATGCTGCCGTATTCGACGCACACCCGTAAACCGCGCGATATCTCGAAAGGGAGCCTCGACGGGCGGAGCTCCGAAATTCAGCGATTGATTGGGCGATCGCTTCGCGCAGTCGTTGATCTGGAAATACTCGGGCCGCGGACGGTCTGGGTCGATTGCGATGTCCTTCAAGCCGATGGCGGAACGCGGACCGCAGCCGTGACCGGTGCGAGTCTGGCGGTCGCGGTGGCGCGTCAAAGATTGGTTGAGGAAAAGAAGATCGACGCGTCGCCCGTTCGAAAACTGGTGGCTGCGGTGAGCGCGGGTGTTTTTGAAGGAACGCCGGTGCTGGATCTGAATTACAGCGAAGACAAAGAGGTGTCGGTCGATTTTAATCTGGTCGTGACCGAGGAGGGCGAGTTTGTCGAAGTGCAAGGCTCCGGCGAGGAGGCGACCTTTACCAACGAGCAGCTCGTCGAGATGCTAGTCTTAGGCGAAAGGGAGTCGCGGAGTTGATTGGAGCGCAGCGACGGGTTTTGGCGGCGCGATGACGCAATGAGGCGAACCGTTTGCCGCGCGCACGATGAGTTAATGCGAGGCTGTACGAGGCGGAATAGTCGCAATGAAAAGAGCGCTCATCACCGGGATCACTGGCCAGGATGGCTCTTATCTTGCGGATCTACTGCTGGAAAAAGGATACGAAGTCCATGGGATCATCCGGCGCGCCAGCACGTTCAATACTGCGCGGATTGACCACCTTTACGCGGATCCGCATGTCAACGGCGTTCGACTGTTCCTGCACTACGGCGACCTGGCCGATTCGGTTAATCTGGTGAAGCTGATTTACGAATTGAAGCCGGACGAAATTTATCATCTCGGCGCGCAGAGCCACGTCCGGGTCAGCTTCGACATTCCGGAATACACCTCGGACGTGACCGGCGTGGGAACGATTCGAATTCTGGAAGCGATTCGGGAAGCGGATTCGCGCTCAAGTTTTTACCAGGCGTCGAGCAGCGAGATGTTCGGCAAAGTGCAGGAAGTGCCGCAGACGGAAAAGACGCCGTTCTGGCCGCGCAGTCCGTATGGCGTGGCGAAGGTTTTCGCCTATTGGGCGACGATGAATTACCGGGAAAGTTACGGGTTGCACGCGAGCAACGGAATCCTGTTCAACCACGAGAGTCCTCGGCGCGGAGAGACTTTTGTCACGCGCAAGATTACGCCGGGCGGTGGCGGCGATAAAGCTCGGACTGCAAAAGGAGCTGTTTCTCGGAAATCTCGATGCGAAACGCGACTGGGGTTATGCGCCGGAATATGTCGAGGGAATTTGGCGAATCATGCAGTCAGGCGAGGGCAACGATTTTGTTCTGGCGACTAACGAAACGCACACGGTCCGAGAATTTGTTGAAGCGGCTTTCGCGCATGTCGATCTGGATTGGAAGGAATATGTGAAACACGACGCCCGCTATGAGCGGCCAGCGGAAGTCGATCTGCTCATTGGCGACGCAACGAAGGCCCGTGAATTCTTGGCTGGGAACCGAAGGTCCGTTTTCGTGAGCTCGTTCAGATCATGGTGGACGCGGATCTTGATTTGATTTCGCGCATCGGAACGCAGCGGCTGGGGAAACAGCCGTAAATGTGGGACGCCCCTTTCGGAGTCTTGAAATTCGCTAACGACCAGCCGTCATCGGAGGCTGCGCTTTCGTTTCTTCCGCGGTTGGTTTCACTGGATACAGATTCGGCACCACTGCCTGGAGTGGCTGATTCGCGATCGTGACCTTCGCGCCTAACCCGACGATGTCGAAAAGCTGGATCACATCGCGCGATTTCATCCGAATACAACCGAAGCTGGCCGGTTGGCCTATCAGACGTTCCTCGGGCGTGCCGTGAATGTAAATGTATCGGCCGTAGGCGTTCGCGTTTTGTGCTTCAAGCCCGCGTAACCAGAGAATTCGGGTCACAATCGGATCGCGCCCGGGAGCATCCGGAGCGAGGACTTCACCAGTCGGTCGTCGATCTTTGAAAACGGCCCCGCTTGGTGCGGAGCCCCGATCTTTTTCGCAATTTCCAGTTGCCGAAGGGGGTGCCGCGACTTCCGGGCGTGTCGCTGATGGCGAATTTCGATGTCGATACTGGATAGGTTGCGAGGAGAGCGTCCTTATCGAGCAGTGCCATTCGTTGATCCGGCACGCTGACAACGACGCGATGCCGGGTGTCCGGGGAGACGCAGGAAGAGAGTAGAACGCGATGGCCAATAAGAAGCAAAAACGAATCGAACGAATTTCATAATGGGAATCGGAAAAATTTCTGGGCGGTTTCGGTGGTGGCTTCAGCAATTTCTTCGAGTGTTGTGCCGCGCGCCGTCGCGATGGTTTCCGCGACGATCCGGGTGTGCGCGGGCTCGCAGCGTTTTCCGCGGAACGGCACCGGCGCGAGATAAGGGCAATCGGTTTCCACCATGAATTTCCAGAGCGGAATTTTGGTCGCGAGCTCCCGAACGTTTGCGCCGTTCTTGAAAGTGACGATACCGGTAAACGAGACCAAATGATCGAGTTCGAGCACTTCGTTGGCTTGTTCATGGGTTCCGCCGAAACAATGGAACACGCCGCGCAACTTTCCGGAATAGGGACGCAGAATCTTGAGGGTATCATCCCATGCGTCACGCTGATGAATGACCACGTTGAGTCCCAGCTCAACTGCCAGATCCAGTTGCTGCTCGAACAAACTGGCTTGTTTCGCTTTATAGGCGCCGTCGTGAATGCCCGCTTCAACTTCTTCTTCGGTCGAATATTGCAATGCCTTCGCAACGACCTGAGTCGCTCGAGCATTCCGGTCCTTGTTCAACTCCTGACTTGGTAACTCGATGATAATCGAGACCGGTTTCACCGATCGCTACCACTCGTGGGCTCTTCGCCAGTTCACGCAACGGCGTAATCACGTCGTCGCCGGCTTCTTCGACATAGCTAGGATGCACGCCGATGACGGCAAAAATGTTTGGATACTTTTAGGCGAGCTCGACCGCACGCTGGCTACTTTCGACGGAGATGCCGATGGTCAAGATCCGGGTCACTCCGGCATCCGTTGCGCGTTGCAGGACATCATCGAAATCCGGCGCAAAATCCGGGTAATCGAGGTGCGCGTGAGTCTCTGATGAGCATTTGCAGATTCAGTTGAGTGTTGAGAGAAACAGACTTGAGATGCCTTTCTGCAATCAGCAATCTAGCTAATCCGCAATCTGCTCGCCTCACCATTCGAGGACCGTGCTGGCCCAGGTCAGGCCCCCACCAAAAACAACCATCAGGATGTAATCGCCTGCTTTGATTCGGCCGGTCCGGTTCGCTTCATCAAGTGCAATCGCTACCGCTGCGGCCGAGGTGTTGCCGTACCGGTGGAGGTTCACAAACATTTTGTCGCGTGAAATCCCCAGACGCTCGGCAATTGCTTCGATAATTCGGAGATTCGCCTGGTGCGGAATCACGCAGGCGATGTCGTCGATGGTCAGTCCGGCTTTATCGAGCACTTTTTTCGAGGCGGCGAGCATTGCGACGATCGCTTGTTTGTAAACGTCCTTGCCGGACATGTGGATGGTCTGGAGATGGTCGTCGGCATTTTCCTTGGTGATCGGCGTCTTGCAGCCTCCTCCTGGCATGAAAAGAATGTCCCCATAATTCCCGTCGCTTCCGACGTGTGAGGCGATTACTCCGTGCCCGCCGCCGCGATGTTTTAGGATGACGGCTCCAGCGCCGTCGCCGAAAAGCACGCAGGTGTTGCGATCGGTCCAGTTCGTGATCGACGTTAGTTTTTCAGCGCCGATCACCATCACCGTTTCGTAAGTATGCGAAGTAATAAACTGCTGCCCCATTTCCATCGCGAAAAGAAAACCGGCGCATGCAGCGGAAACATCGATACAGGCGGCTTTGGTTGCTCCAATTTTCATTTGCACCAGGCAAGCAGTCGCCGGGAAGACCATGTCTGGAGTGGCGGTTGCGACGTAAGATAAGATCGATCTCGCTCTGCGGTGACGCCGGCCTGTTCCATTGCGTTCAGGGCCGCTTTGGTCGCCATGTCACTGGTGAACTCATCCTTAGCGGCGACTCGGCGTTCTTTAATCCCTGTGCGAGTGGTGATCCACTCGTCGCTCGTATCGACCATCTTCGACAGATCCTCGTTGGTCAGCACTTTTTCCGGCACGTAACTGCCGGTGCCGATGATCGAGACGGTGCGCTGAATTTTACCGGAGCGCGGGCTCGAGCGGGGTTGTCGTTTCATGATAACGGCGAACTTCCTCGACAATATGCGGGTTCAACTGGTGTTCAATTGATTCACCAGCAACCCGTAATGCGTTCTTGATCGCCAGCGGAGTGCTCGCTCCATGCGCAATGATGCAGATTCCGTTTACCCCAAGCAAAGGCATTCCGCCGTACTCCTCGTAGTTCACTTTTTTCTTGATGGTGAGGAAAGCGTTGCGCGCCAGGAAGGCGCCGGCTTTGCGCGTCTTTGTTTTCATCAGCTCGTGTTTTAGCCAGCGAAAAATAGCGCTTCCGATCGACTCGCACGTTTTCAAAATCACGTTCCCAACGAACCCGTCACAAACTACCACTTCGACGGGATCGGCAAAGATATCGTCCCCTTCGATGTTCCCGCGGAAGTTTAGTCCGCTTTGCTTTAGCATCTTGAAAACTTCTTTGGTCAAGTCGCTTCCTTTTGTTTCTTCGTCTCCGATCGACATCAAACCGATGGCAGGTTTTTGGTAACGAGGACGTGCCGCGAATAGACTGAGCCCATGATGGCGTATTGCATCATATGCTCGGGGCGCGGGTCGCTGTTGGCGCCGGCGTCAATAAGAACAAAGATGTTTGTTTCGGAGGGGATAACAGCGGCGATGCCGGGCCGATCTACCCCCGGCAGTGTCCGGAGTTTAATTGTGGTGGCTGCGACGGCAGCTCCAGTATGACCAGCGCTGACGATGGCGTCGGCCTCCCCTTTCTTAACCAGATCGACCGCGCGACTAACCGAGGAATCTTTCTTTCGTCGGACGGCTTCAACTGCGCCATCGGTCATCTCGACTACCTGCGTGGCGTGAACAATCTCAATGCGCCGATCGTTGCAGCGGTGCACTTTCAGTTCCGCCTCAATCTGAGCCGTGTTCCCAACGAGGAAAAGCCTTTCGATGTGCGGATATTCCTTCAGGGCCATGGCCGCCCCGGCAATGATATTTGGTGGCCCGAAATCGCCTCCCATGGCATCCAACGCGATTTTCATCGGAGCTGGATTTTGCGGATTTCGACGCGGAATGCAAAATCAAATTTGAATGTGGTAGGACCCGACCCTCGGGTCGTGTTGCCAAATAACGCATTTCGCTCTGCAGGACGGACTACTATATCATCCTCCTCGAGGAGGCCGATCCTAAATTGCATCAAGCAATTGTCATTACCTGGCGGCCTTTGTAATAGCCGCAGGAACGACAAACAGTGTGCGAAGCGACGGTGCTTCCGCACTGTGAACATTTATTGAGCTGAGGCGCACGCCAGCGGTGGGACGCTTTCCGCGTCCGCAGTCGCATCTTTGAGGTCTTTCTTTTGGGGACTCCCATAGAGGGCAAACAGGAAAGCAGAAAATCAGGAAAACACAAACGGCGATGGGTTATTTTATTAAAGAAATTGGGAATTCAGCTTTTGGACTGCGGCGGCAAAGCAAAACGTCGACGGGGCTTTAGGGTGTATTTGTCCGCCCATGAGTCGATGAACGACCCAAAACAGGTTGGCAATTCAGTCGTCGATGATTGGCGTGCAACCTGGGGAATCGGTCGCTCTCACTTGCCCCCATGCTCTCTCCAAAAGCGCCGTTATTTTAGCTTCAGCTTATCCAACGGGCTCCAGTCTGGGGTCCCTTTTTGGGCGACTCAGCGTCGGCGTCCTGCTGCGATTTGACTGGGCAAACCCGGCCGCCTTCGCGGTCGCAATGGGGGTGTGGCGGGAGATTTAGTAAAATATCCTCACGCAGATACGGCGTCAGATCGATCAGTTCGGGGCCGCTCAGATCGATATGGGCTGAAAAAGCCGGGCGACGATGTCGTAAGGGAATAGTTCCAAGCATCGGACGCACCGCAGTTCCACCGGTTGAACGAGAGAACCGGTTGCCCAGAGCGCGCTCTCAGAAACTCCCAGGTCGAGGTTATATCGCAACATCCCGGCCCACCGAACATCTTCAGGCCCGAGATTCGGTATCGGAAATTCTTCTTCGCCTTCGAGATGAAGGCCGTCTGCCGGAATTTGTCTTAGATGAATTTTCACTCGCGAATCCTTTCGGAGTTCATCGCTTTAGTTTGGTTTGCAGTGCTGTGGCAACCGGGGCCGGAACGAAATCCACAACGCGTCCTCCGAGTCGGGCGATCTCTTTCACAATGCTCGAGCTAAGATAGGTGTATTCCTCGGTTGGCATGAGGAAAAGCGTTTCAATCTTGGATTGAAGTTTCCGATTCATCAGGGCCATCTGGAATTCGAATTCGAAGTCAGAAACGGCTCGCAACCCGCGGATGACAGCGACGGCCTCGCGAGCTACCGCAAAATCGACCAGAAGTCCCGGGAGCGGCGCGATCTCTACGTTATCGAAGTTCCGTGTGGTTGATTGGAGCAGAGACACTCTTTCCTCGAGGGTAAAGAGTGGTTGTTTTTCGACGTTCTGAGCGACCGCCACAACGACTTGGTCAAATAGCTTGCGGGCACGTTCGATTACATCGAGGTGGCCGTTGGTCACCGGATCAAAGCTGCCGGGGTAGATAGCGCGTCGAAACATTCTTGGGAACGTTCAACGGAGAAGGCACGTGCGCAAGGGAAGCGGAGCTGCGCAGTGGCCGGAGTGTTGGAGTTAGATTACCTCACCACCCATCCTTACTCCACCATCCACACCCCATCCCAACGCGTCCCGCGTTCGGGTCCCGCTTGCCGAGTCCTGCCAGAGCCCGCAAAGTAACCGCGCAAATGATTAACCCACCTTATCGGGCTGTCGCCGTAGCCAGCACGTTTTCGCCTCGATTCCTTCAGGTCCTGGCGGAAGCGAAGCGAATTCGCGACCGATTGGCTTCGCGGCTCGACCTTATCTACGTGGGGAAAAAAGATGAGGAGAGCACCGCGAAATTTATCGCCGCTCTTAGTCAGCTGGATTTGCCCGTTGATTCAATCATTCATTATCGGGAGGGCGATCCGGCCGATGCAATTTTGGACGTGGCCAAAGCAAAGGAAATCGACCTTATTGTCGCTGGAGCGTTGGAAAAAAAAGCGGTTCTCCGCCAGTTCCTGGGAAATGTTGCCCGTCGGTTGGTCAGTGAAGCGGAGTGTTCAGTCATGCTCTTTACCAAACCGGAGGCCGATCCAAAACCACTTGGGCGCATGGTTTTCATGGCGGACTATTCCGATGACGGTCGCGAAGCGCTAAAGAAGGCGATCCATCTTGCTGAATTGGAGAAATCCGAAAAACTTTACGTAATTCGGGTTTACACCACGTTTGACGCGGCCCGGGCCAAGGTTGGGGTAACATCATCGGAGTCTGGAGGTCAGGCATCGCGAACTTTGGAGGAAGAAGAAGCAGCGCTGGAAAAGTTCATTGATTCTGCCGGGCAGACCGATGTCCCGATTGAGGCGCGCTGTATTCGAGGGAACACCGGGTATGCCGTTCTTGATTTTGTGCAATCAGTTGAAGCGATGATGTTGGTGGTGCCGGTCAAGATTGAACCGGACGCCGGGGCCAGACTGCCGAGGCATATGACATGGGTGACCGACGTCATTCCGTGCAATCTCTGGGTGATTCGCTGAGGTTACCGCCAGTTCATGAAGCCCGGGCCACCGTTTCAGGCTTTTGGTGTTTCACATCTCACCGTTATTTTTCTAACGATTGCCTTGCCGTTCGTGCTGGCCGCGGTCGTCCGTCGATCGCAATTGAGAGCGGTTGAACGCGCTATCGCCTTCACCCTCTCCGGTCTTTTGGTCGCAAATTATTTGACCTATTTTTTCTTCGTCCGTCAGTTCAACCTGGCGACGTGGCAGGAAGCGTTGCCGTTACAACTTTGTGATTGGGCGACCGTGGTGGTCGTCATTGCCATGTTCGCGACAAGTCCGCGATGGTTCGAGGTCGCGTATTTTTGGGGAATCGGCGGCACGTTCCAGGCAATCCTGACGCCGAATCTTCCATTCGGTTTTCCTGACCTCCGTTTCATCAGTTTTTTTATCGCTCACTCTGGAATCATCGTCGGCATTATTTTCATGATGCTCGTCCACCGGTTTCGTCCGTATCCGGTCTCGATTATTCGTGCGTTCCTCTGGTCGGAAATCTATTTCGTTGTTACCTACACCTACGATCGACTAACGGGCGTAAATTTCGGTTTCCTTCTTCACAAACCGGAGGCATTTTCGTTGCTAAGTTTCCTCTCGGACTCGCACGTTCTCTATCTCGTTCAAATGCATGGGCTGGCCTTAGTCTTTTTCAGTGTGCTTTATTTGCCGTTCGCGATTTTCGACCTTGTTGGCATGGGAGTGCATCACGCGAAGAGCGCAAAGGTTCACTAAGTTGAGGATGAAAACGGAAACTTTGGTTCTTGTCTTCCTTTGTGACCGTTGTGTGAGATGCCTTCTTGTCCGAAGGTAATTCCCGTGAAGCCGAAACCACTTAAAGTTCGCGATGTTACGATTGGCGGCCGACAGCCGGTCTTCATTCTCGGACCGTGCGTGATTGAATCGGAAAAATTCGTCTGGCAAATGGCGCGCCGAATTTCAGCAATTTGTCGGGACGAAGCGGTTCCCCTAATTTTCAAGGCGTCGTACGATAAAGCGAATCGCACCTCGATTCGATCCTATCGAGGGATCGGTGTTCGGGAGGGTTGCGAAATTCTAAAGGCGATCGGAGCGGAATTGAAGGTGCCGGTTACGACCGATGTTCATTCGCCCGCAGAAGCGGAGATCGCCGGGCAAATGATAGACGTCCTGCAAATCCCGGCGTTCCTTTGTCGACAAACCGATCTGCTCCGTGCCGCAGCTGAGACCGGAAGAATTGTAAACGTGAAGAAGGGCCAGTTCCTCGCTCCATGGGATGTGAAGAATGTGGCCGAGAAACTGATCGCATCCGGTAACACGCGATTTGTTTTCACCGAACGCGGCACCAGTTTCGGTTACAACAATCTTGTCGCCGATTTCCGGTCGCTCTACTGGATGCGGTCCGCTGGATTCCGGGTGATTTTCGACGCTACGCATGCTGTGCAACGGCCGGGTGGGGCGGGGGATTCCACTTCAGGAGATTCGGTTCTCGCTCCCGTGTTGGCCCGAGCTGCGGTTGCGGCCGGATGCGACGGGATATTCATGGAGGTCCACAGTAACCCGGGCACGGGCGTTGTCGGACGGGCCTAATCAGATTCCGCTAAAGGAGTTGCCGAAGCATCTCCGCGTGTTAAAGGCTATTCATGCTGCCGTTCCATAGCGGTCGCCCCGGAATCTCGGTGGCGTCATCCGCTTTCTTGTTCGTCATCACCCTAACTTGTGCTGCTCTCGCGGGAGAGAAGAATGCGACACCGAAGCCAGACGGAACCGTAAAGCCGAAAGAGCGCGCGAAATCGGAGGGGTTAACCGACATTCCCATCACAGCCGGTTATGACGCAAAGGGGTTGGTTCTCCCGGATTTTGACCGGCAAGGACGAAAGCGTGGGCGATTGGAAGCAGGAGTAACTCGGCGATTGGATGAAGAACGCGTCGAATTTAAAGGAGTAAAGTTCACTACCTACAATGCGGAGACCGAGAAACCAGATCTGGAAATCTTGATGAGCACTTCTGTTTTTAATTTAAAGACGCAGGTGCTGACCTCATCGGAAAAAGCTACAGTTAAGCGCGTTGATTTTGAAATTGTCGGCGACACGGCTGAATTCGGAATGTTGTCGCGGATCGGGACGCTCGAAGGAAATGTGAAAATGGTGGTTCACGGCAAGGTTCAACATCGCGAGAATGCAGGCGAATGATAAAACGCGGGTTGGCTGAAGTAATTTTGTGTTTTGTGGCTGTGATTTGGGATTGCCCATGGCCAGGCAACCGCTCCCGCAACCGTCACCACACGAGCCGGGGTTTCGGAGACGGCGGCCTCCGAAAAAGCGACCGAAGAGAAGACGGAAACGCCAAAACAACCTCAAAACGAGCCAGCAAAAAAGCCTGGAAAACCCAAGGGGGACGAAAACTCAGAGCCGATTACTACGGAAATCTATGCGGACAAGACGGTATTTGATTCGGCCAAGTCGATCGGCGTTTTTACGGGCCACGTCGTCGTGACTGATCCGCGTTTCAATATTCAGGGAGATAAGTTGACGGTTTTCATCAGCAAAAATCAGAGCGAGGGGTTCGAAAAAGCGATTGTTGAGGGCAACGTTGGAGTTGTGCGCGATCGGCCGAGTTCCACCGGCGGTCCGCCTGAACACATGGTTGGACGATCAGACAAGGCGGTTTACACCGCGAAAGACGGACGGTTTGAGCTCACCGGAAACCCACGGGTGCAGCAAGGCGTGAACACACATGTCGCAACCAGTCCGGAGACCTTCATGATCCTGACTGAAAACGGCCAATTGGAAACGCACGGCCCAAGTCGAACAGAGATTCGTCAGGAACCAAATTTGGATAAAGATAAGGCAACACCAAAGCCGTGATCAGTCAGCCCACCTCATCCGCATCATCCGTCGGCCGTTCGGCTTCGGCGACGACTGGATCCGTCGGAAATGAATATGTCCTTTCAACGGACAAGCTGGTGAAAATTTACGGCGGCCGCTCAGTAGTGAATGGAATCGATATCAAAGTGCGAGCCGGCGAGATTGTCGGACTTCTAGGACCGAATGGTGCAGGGAAAACGACCAGTTTTTATATTATCGTTGGATTAGTTAGGCCAAACAGTGGGCAGGTCATCTTTTCCGGCACCGACGTGACGAATTATCCGATGCACCGACGCGCTCGGCTTGGCATGGGATACCTTCCCCAGGAGGAATCAATTTTCCGTAAGATGACGGTCGAACAGAACATTCTGGCAATTCTCGAGACCCTGCCCTTGAGCAAGTACGAACGACGTCAGCGCTGTGATCAATTGTTGCATCAATTTGGAATTGAACGTCTGGCCAAGAACACAGCGATCACCTTGAGCGGCGGCGAAAAACGTCGCCTAACCATTGCCCGTTCCCTGGTTACTTCCCCCAGTTTACTTATGCTCGACGAACCGTTCAGCGGCGTCGACCCGATAGCGGTTTATGATGTCCAGCAGATCGTAGTCAATCTGCGCAAGTCCGGCTTGGCCATCCTGATCACCGACCACAATGTGCGTGAAACCCTTTCGATTGTTGATCGGGCGTATCTGATTTTTGAAGGTCGGGTCGAAAGCGAAGGGACCAAAGATTTCCTGATTAATGATCCAATTAGTCGTCAGCTCTATTTGGGGGAGCGTTTCCAAATGTAAGCGCGATGAAGGATAAACAACCAACAGTCTCATTCGGAGAGCGTCGTCGCAGAGTTCCCGTTGTGACGGTCGAGAGCTTTTACAAGGCTCACGGCGAGAAATTACAATTGAAGCTGGAGGGAGCGCAGGTCGGGTTCCAACGGAAAATTCGCGAACCGACCATTAACCGCCCCGGGCTCGCGCTCTCGGGTTTCTACAATTATTTCGCGCAGAAACGAGTCCAGGTCCTTGGCGCAGCCGAGCAATCCTATCTTGGCAATCTTCCGCATAAGATCCGGATTCAGCGTTTCAAAGAGCTCTGCGCGCAAAAGATCCCGTGCCTGGTCACATCGCGTGGTGCGCATCTCGATGAGGATCTCTTGAAGGTGGCCGATCAAGAACAAGTGGCGGTTTTTCGCACACCAATGGTGACGATGCGATTCATTAATGCAGCGACGATCGCGATGGAGGTCGATTTTTCGCCGAGCGTGACTGAGTTCGGTAGCATGGTCGATATTCTTGGGATCGGCGTATTGATCCGTGGCCAGAGCGGGATTGGAAAAAGTGAATGCGTGCTCGGCTTAATCGAGCGGCGCTACAGTTTGGTTGCGGATGACGTGACTCGCATCACATCCCTTGAAGGCCGGGAATTGATGGCCACCGCGCCCGAGTTGACGCGTTATCACATGGAAGTCCGTGGCATCGGGATAATCAACGTCGCTTCGGTTTTTGGGATCGGTAGTATCCGGATCGAAAAGCGCCTTGATCTTGTGGTCACTTTGCAGGATTGGCAGGAGATCGAAGAAGTCGATCGAATCGGTCTGGACCAGGGATATTACGAAATCCTGAAACTACAGGTGCCGCACATCATCATACCGGTGCGCCCGGGACGCGACACCGCGCGTTTGGTGGAAGTTGCAGCGATGGACCAAAAGTTGAAAGGTCTTGGTCGGAATAGTGCAGTGGAATTTAACAATAACTTGCTCAACTTAATGGAGGAGCGAAGAGCTTAAATGGGGCTTTTGAATCGGAAATCGGCTGGGGCGGGTTCGGGTCGAAAAGTCGAGAAAGAGATAACAGTCATCAATCGACTGGGTCTGCATGCTCGACCGGCGGCGATGTTTGTCCGAATTGCGAGCCGCTATCGTTCTGAAGTCTGGGTTGAGAAAGAGGGCGAAAAGATAAACGGCAAGAGCATCATGGGTTTGATGATGCTGGCAGCTGGCCAGGGATCGAAGCTCTTGATCCGTTGTGAAGGTCCAGACGCCGATAAGGCGATGGAAGAGATCGAAGAGCTGATCAATAAACGATTCAACGAAGATTGACGCAGTTCAGTGGATTGACTGTTGTATCCGCGGCCTTGTGGGCCGTTCGGGTGTGGGCGTTGAATTCTAATTGGCCACGGATAACACGGATTAAACACGGACTGGAAAAGTTTTTCCCTCTTTCCGTGTTTAATCCGTGCCGTCCGTGCTCTAACTTCCCTTGTTCCATTCGAGTCCATTCGCGTGATTCGCGGACAAACCCTTACATCGCGCTGAACTTGCGCGACCATTTCCGGAAACACGAATTGGTTAAATATGTTTCCCTTTCCGCGTTCTCCGTGTCAGTCCGTGGCCAGAAAACAGATTTTTCCCCTTCTCGGGATGACACAGCTTTGCTTATGCGTAATCAATTAATATTGTTTAGGTTGCAGCGACGTTCCAATTCAGGCATTCGTTCTGGCAAAATCCCAATCCTCCATCACCCCACCATCTCCGAAGAGATCTCCTGCTTTAACACTTTAACGCCGTTCGACATGCGCTAATCTCGGTTTGCGTGAACGCCCAGAATCCAGAACCCGAGATCCGATGCCAAGGAGTTGGGGTCTCCCCAGGAATCGTTGTCGGAAATATTCATGTCGTCCGTGATGACGGAGACGAAGTCGTCCGTCACCGGATTAAACCGGAAGAAGTGGCCAGTGAGATTGGCCGATTCGAGAACGCGCTGATCAAGACGCGCGCACAAATCCTTGAAATGCAGGAACGGATCGCCACATCCATCGGCGCAAAGGATGCTGGGATTTTCGACGCGCATTTGTTGGTCGTGGAAGATCGTACCTTGATCGATGAAGTGCTTCGCAAGCTCGAAGCCGATCTCTGCAACGTTGAATTTGTTTTCCAGGAAGTGGCAAAACATTACGCGGACACCTTAAGCGCCATCGACGATCCGTATCTCCGCGAACGTGCACTGGATATTCACGATGTCACTCGACGTGTGATCCGAAACTTGCAGGGTCGCGCGCCGAAATCGTTCCAGGATTTGTCCGAACCTCATATCCTGGTCGCGCATAATCTAACGCCATCGGACACGGCGACGGTGGATCGCAATTACGTTCTTGGGCTCGCAACCGATTTGGGAAGCCGGACTTCGCACACCGCCATTATGGCGCGATCCCTTGGAATTCCGGCTATTGTGGGATTGCACGACGCATCTGAGAAGCTCGAGGCGGGATTGCCGGCTCTCCTGGATGGATACAATGGCCTGCTCATTCTTCATCCGACAGCCGATACCCTCCGGCATTACGGCGAGTTGGAACACAAGCGGGTCAAGGTTACCGAGCAACTCACCGCGCTTCGCGAAACAAAATCGACCACTCGCGATGGCCGTCACATTGTTCTCTCGGCCAACGTCGAATTGACGGAAGATGCGGAAAACGCGCCAAAGAACGGAGCCGAAGGAATCGGCCTGTTCCGCACCGAATTCCTTTATTTAAATCGGCCTGAGCTCCCAACTGAAGAAGAACAATTCGCGGTGTATCGAAAAGTAGCGGAACAGGTTCGACCTAACCCATTGATTATCCGCACTTTTGATCTTGGGGGTGACAAAGTGGCGGGCGCAATGGGGGAGAACGATGAGTTGAATCCATTTCTCGGGGAGCGTGCGATTCGGTATTGCCTCGAGAATCGCGAGATGTTTAAAGCGCAGTTGCGCGCAATTATTCGGGCCAGCGAATCTGGAAACGTGAAGATTATGTTCCCGATGATTTCCGGTCTCGAAGAATTACGCCGAGCCATCGCGGTTTTGGAAGAATGCAAAGCGGAGCTGACGCAGGAAGGTCAACCGTTTAATCCGGAGACAGAAGTTGGCGCGATGATCGAAATTCCGAGCGCGGCGATTTCGGCGGATCGCCTCGCACGCGAGGTCGATTTTTTCAGCATCGGAACGAATGATCTGATTCAGTACGCGATCGCGGTTGATCGGGTAAACGAACGCATCGCGCATCTTTACGAACCGACACATCCGGCGGTGTTGCGTTTGTTGAAAATGGTGGCGGACGCTGGGCACAGCCACGGAATCTGGGTGGGGGTGTGCGGCGAGATGGCCGGTGATCTGGCGCTGGTTCCGTTGCTTCTTGGGCTTGGGATGGATGAGTTGAGTGTTGGGACGGCGTTTGTGCCTCGGGTGAAACGGGCTGTCCAAACGTTGGCCTATGCTGAGTGTCAGCAGTTGGTTCCCGAGCTACTCGAGCTCGATACTTCGTCTGAGATCCTTGCGCGATGCACTGCGATGGCACAGCGCTGCTACGGCGACTTGATGGGGTGAAGAGGTTAAAGGGTTAAACGCTTCAACCCCGCCTACTCTTCTTCCGACTCCGATTCCGGATCGATGTCCGGTTTGATTCCTTCCTCCTCCATTTTGCGGAGGACGTCGCTCATGTCATCGACTTCGTCCCAGACTTCCTGGCTGACATACATCGGGGCCTTCTGCTGCGTTGCCATGGCGATGCAATCGCTCGGGCGACCATCCAGTTCGATGATCTTCTTCTGTTGCAGTTCGTTTTCTGCGCGGATGATCATCCGGGCATAGTAGGTGGCGTTTTTCAGGTCATTGATGATCACGCGTTCGACGTGTGCACCCAGCGCGGTCATCAGATGCCCCATCAAATCATGGGTGAGGGGACGTTCCTTCGACACATCACGCATAAACATGGTGATCGCGCTCCCGACCGTTTGATCAACGTAAATGATAAAGACCTTGTCGTTGTTTCCGAGGAAAACCGCGCAGCCACCGCTGGTCGGCAAAACAGCCCGCACCTGAACTTCGATTACTGTCTTGTTCATCCGCGAAACCGTAGCCGCCCAGTCGCGAAAAACAAGCGGCCCCGACCATTGGAAGCAGAATTAGAACCATTTTCCATTTATGCGATGGCTTCTAAGATTTTCGCGATGTCTGCTTGCATGTCCGCAGCGGTGATTGAATATGCGCACTAAGGGCATGGCCAAACGATTAAGAAATGAAGAACGGCTGGGACGTTGACGCCGCCATTTCCACATACAACGTGGATGGCTGGGGCACGGGTTACTTCACGGTAAACAGTGCCGGCAATGTCGAGGTTCGCCCGCTTCAGGAAAAAGGCGGTTCGATCGACATCCTGGAAGTTGTGAACGAAGCGCGTAACCGCGGTCTCGGATTCCCGCTTGTCATTCGATTCCAAGATTTGCTTCGAGCACCGGGTTCAATCGGTCAACCGCGCATTTCAAACTGCGATCACCGAGTTTGGTTATCAAAATCATTATCGTGGTGTTTTTCCGATCAAGGTCAATCAACTGCGGGAGGTGATCGAAGAAATCGTTGAGGCCGGCGAAGAATTTCATTTCGGACTGGAAGCGGGAAGCAAACCGGAATTGGTCGCGGCATTAGCGATGCATCGGGATCCGGAAAGTCTTGTCATCTGCAACGGCTACAAGGATCGCGCGTTCATCCGCATCGCTTTGCTTGGATGCAAGCTCGGAAAATCGGTCATCATCGTCGTCGAAAAACTTGAGGAACTCGAACAGACGATTCGTGCTTCAAGAGAAGTAGGAGTAGAACCGCAGATTGGGATTCGAGTGCGGTTATACAGCAAAGGTTCGGGTAAATGGTCGCCCAGCGGCGGTGAAAACGCGAAGTTCGGTCTTGATACGACCAGCCTCGTTGCGGCGAGCGAGATGCTGAAAGCAGCTGGCCTGTCGCATTGTCTCAAGCTGATCCATTTCCATGTCGGCTCGCAGGTGCCGGATATTTCCACCATCAAACGGGCAGTCCGCGAAGCGGCTCGCTATTACGCAAAACTTTACAAACTCGGGCATGAGCTCGGTTATCTGGATGTCGGTGGCGGACTTGGAGTCGATTACGATGGGTCACGCAGTGATTTCGATAGCTCCGCCAATTATTCGCTCCAGGAATACGCCAACGACGTGGTCTGGAACATCATGGATGTCTGCGATTCCGAAGTCGGTCCCGCATCCGGCCATCGTTAGCGAAAGCGGACGCGCCATTGTGGCGCATCATTCCGTCCTGGTGGTTGAAGCATTCAGTTCGATCGAGAAAACGACGGCAAAACTAAAGATCGATGTAACAGACAAGGATCACAAACTCGTGCGCGACATCCTGGATGTGAAGCAGCGGCTTAAACGCGGCAATCGCCTCGAGAGTCTGCATGACATCCAGCAGATCAAGGAAGAAGCGCAACAGACTTTTATCCTCGGCCTGCTCGATCTCGAATCGAAAGCCGAAACTCGATTGCGTTTACTGGCAGCTTGCCCAGCAAATCGTGAACATGCATCGCGGGCTGCGTTTCGTGCCGGAAGAAGTGAAAGAACTCGAGACCTCACTCGGCGACCAATACATCTGCAATTTCTCTGTTTTTCAGTCGCTTCTCGATCATTGGGCGCTGGGGCAGTTGTTCCCGATCATGCCGATCCATCGGCTGAACACTCCGCCTGATCGGAATGGGATGCTGGTCGATATCACCTGCGATTCCGATGGAAAAGTTTCCAAGTTCATCGACTTGCAGGATGTGAAGGATACGCTCCCGCTTCATCGAATCTTACCGGGCGAAATGTACTACCTCGGCGTGTTCATGGTCGGCGCCTATCAAGATATCATGGGTGACCTGCACAATCTGTTTGGACGCGTGACCGAGGTGCACGTTTTTCTCGATCCGGACGAAGAATCAGGATGGTACATCGAGGAGGTGATCGAAGGCAGCACGATCGGTGAAGTCCTGGCCATGACTCAATGGGACAAGGTCGAGCTGATCCGTCTTCTCAAGACTCAAGTGGATGGTGCGATCAAGAGCGATCGCTTAAAGCCAAACGATGCGATGAAACTTCTCTCCGATTACGAGCGGATCCTTCAGGAATACACCTATCTTTCGCTCAACGAGGCTAAACCCGCCACGCCGCAGCCGGGCAATTGGTTGCCGCTAAGCTAGTTTCGGATTTCGAATTTTAGGGCAGTTCGTTCGCGAACTTCCCTATTTCATCCAGGATTCTTTGATCTGCTTCCTCTTGAGTTTCGTTAGCCGCAGCCAGTTGTTTCTTGGCCACGATTAACGAATGGTCGCCCCCTTCGACGGCGTGAAGAAAATTCGGAGCAACCATTTCTTTCCGGACTTGTTCAAGAAGATCGAGTGGACAAAGCGCATCTCGCGTTCCCTGAACGAAGAGAATTGGTCTGCGTAAGTCTCTGAGAACTTTGTCCCGCAACTTGGTTCGATCGCCGGCACCACAGAGCGGATATCCGAGGCAGATTACGCCATTAACTTCTTGCTCCAGTGCAACATGACATCCGATGCGGCCCCCCATGCTTTTTCCGATCAGGAAAATCGGTGAATCCCGTCGAACTCTGTCGAGCGCCTGTCGATGTGCGGCAATCAATTGCGGAAGCGGATCCGGCCGTCGCCGTCTTTCCAGCATGTAAGCGTAATCGATGAGAACAACGTCGCCGAGCATCTCCAGGCCGCTTCGCCCAACGTTGCATCCATGGGTGCGTCGAAGGAGCACCGGCTCCAGGCGCAAAGAGGAAAAACGGGCGGTTACTCATAACAATGGTAGTTGTTTCAGTGGACCGCGTAACTCGATCAACCGATCAAGAAACGCCGTTTGCGCGACATTAATTTTTCTTCGCGCTTCATCGAGGCCAAAGAATTGAACGCGATCGATCTCGGGAAATTGTTGCAGTTTGCCAGAACGCGGTGGGTATTCCATTTCGAATGTGTTAGAGACGAGCTTGAAATTTTCCGGGAGATCCCCGGCAAACGCCCAGGCAAAAACGGTCTTTCCACCTTTTTGTTTTATGCTGCCCAACTCGATCAATTCTCCGGTGAATTGAATACCGAGTTCCTCTTGGAATTCGATTTTCGCACGGGTCAACAGATCTTCGCCTTCGCCTGCTTCCCCTTTCGGGATGGTCCAGATCCCGTCGTCTTTTCGTTGAAAATAAGGGCCGCCCGGATGCGCGAGCAATACTTCGAGATTATTGTTAGGGCAACGAAACATCAACAATCCGGCGCTGGTTCGCGATCGTTTCATTCCCGGCTAGATTCTTAGCACGAATGCACGCTGATGGACACGAAAACAGGTACCTGTCGCCTGGTATCCATGTCGATTGAGGTCCAGTCCTGATTAATTCGTTTCCAATACGGGGTTGACCTCCGCCCCAATGCAATAACATATCCCGCCAACATGTCTTTCCGCGCCGTTCGAACGACCTTTAGCCTCGGTTTAGCCATGCTCTGGGCCTTTGCGCTCTCGAGCGTGTATTCCGCTGGCGTGGAGAAGAAGGAACCGGCCTTTGCCAAGTCGGCCGAAGACCCTGCCTTGATCAATACCATCGCCAATCTCGCGCAGCCCGTGAAAACGGAGGAGGCTAGGAGAGTCGCCGAGTGCGCCTACAATACCGGACGCGAGTTGCAACGCGAGTGGAAGGTCGTTTGGCCGCCCGGGGTTCAAAATTTTTTGGTGAACACTGGTAGGCGAAAAGGGGGGCTTTGTTTTCAATTTGCGACCGAACTTTTGATCCGGCTCGACAAACTCAAACTACAAACGATCGAGCTGCATTGGGCGGAATCGTATATTCGGACCATGAGCGAGCACAATGTCATTGTCGTTACGGCAAATGGACAACCATTTAAAGAGGGGATTATCCTCGATAACTGGCGCTACGGTGGTCGTCTCGTCTGGGGACAGGTTACGGCTGATCCGCACTATGAATGGCGGGAAAATAAGGCCGAGATTCCGCACCGATTGAAGATGGGGATTGTAAATCCAAATCCGAATCCCGCTCCGGCGGTGAAGAGCACGGAAAAAAGCGAACCAGAAGATAAAGCGCATTTGTAGGGGCATTTTGTAGTGGCGCTTCTGCGAAGCGCCTTGGTCTGGACGGAACAGACACATTGGCTGCCCAAGACAGATCGAAGTCACCTCTCGGGCGCTTCGCAGAAGCGCCGCTACAACCCTAATGTGCGACGCTAAACAAGAACGGGGTTCCTGTTCCACCTTCATCTGGTAAGTAACCTGCTTTTTCTCGCCTGCCCATTGGACAAACCAACCGAAATGAACTCAGACGCAACGATTTGCGTAAACGGCAATAATTACGAGAACGAAGAATGCATGCCGGAAAATCTTCGGCAGGCGTTCGAAGATGTCGTGGTTGACGCGTTGAGAGCGAAGCGCGCGCTTTTTCACGGATCCAAGGCGCGTTTTGTTCCCCTGCTGAACAGCCGGATCGTTTGCGACAACGGTGAATTCAGTGACATCTCCGAGCTGCCTGCGAAACAGAGAAAATTATATGAAGAATCGCTGGCAGCTCTATTACCTGGATACATTTCCGAGCGGGTCACAGAGAACGAAGCGCTGCTTCAGCAACGGAACAAACTGATGGTAGCGTGTGCGAGTTTGATCGCGACCCTGAGCTATCTTTTTTATCACGACTGCCTGAACTCAAAGTTTCTGTTTCACTTTATCCGGTTCCTCTGCGGCCTAACGAAATAAGCGAGTTGACGTGTTTCAGCTCATGTTGTAGTGGCGCTTCTGCTGAAGCGCCCTGATATGGACGTGACCCGAGATTCGCTGCTCAAGACCGATCGAAGTCAACTCACTAGGCGCTTCGCAGAAGCGCGCCCTACAACTGCGTTGACCCTCGACGTCAACTGGGCACGCGGGGTTAAACCACCCTCAATGCGGGCCCTGATGCGTTGATTGGACGGGCCGCGTTGTGGTTCGGCGTTTTGGCGGCGGGGTTGCGCGTTTCGTAGTTCCGGCTGTGGTGCCAGTGGCGCTACTTCCGGGACTCTTGGTGCTTCCGGGTGGTGTCGTGCGCGTAATAACCGGTGGCGGTGTTGCCGGTCCCTTGGTCGGACCGACCGTGTTACCCGTTCCGGCCGTCGGAGGCAGGCTGCCCCGCGGCGGTTTGCCTGGACCGGTCGGAGGCTGTGGCTGCGTTGTGGTTGGCGGATTCTGCGTTGAAGGTGGCGGATTCTGAGTTGTGCCAGTCGTCACCCCTCCTCCGGATACGCCACCCCCAGATACTGGAAATGGAAGCGGAACGAACGGAAATGGATTAGGACCGCTTGGTGGTGGAGCAGGTGGCGGCGGTTGCCGGCTTGCGGCGACAATCAAGTCCTGACTGGGCAAGGGTGGAAAATCTCTGATCAGCGGATGTTTCTTCATCAAGTCGCTGATATTAAAATTTGTCGGCGGCGGAATCGTGGTTGCGCCGGGTGGGACATCAACCATCTGGGCAGCCCGCAAATTTTGAAATTGTTTGGGATACTTGATGAGCGAGATCCGGGCGCTGCCTTCGAGAACAAATAATCTGTTCCGGCCAGCGCGCGCTGATTCTAAAATGATGGTGGTCCCAGTCACGGCGACGGTGACTGCGCTGCTTCGGATTCGCCCGCCACCTGAATCCTTCGGCACTCGAAGAAGAATCGAGCCGCTGTCGATCTGATTATTACGTCCGGCTTTGTTAAAACTAAAAATCGAGTTGGCTCCGAGGCGCGTAATTGTGAGATCGACAAAGGTCAATTCGGAGCGGGATTCGCTCCCTGTTCGCACGCCGGTATCTTCGGCGACGCGATCATTCAAAACGGCAGCGCGGGCGGCGGCTTCAGCCGGCAATATCTTCACTTCCCGAATGATCTGCGTGACGTGCGCTTCTGATTTCGAGTCGGCTGCCATGACGGGCGTGGCGGCGAGAATAAGGGTGAGACCCCAGGAAAATGACTTCAATTCCATGGCGCGCAGGAGATCCGGAACGAGGATGCTTGGGGGAAAGCAGGATGTCGAGTTTCCTTTTGCCTTGTCGAATGGCGATCGACCGGCAAATTGGCGACGATGATTGCAGCCACTAGAGTCATAGACATTCTGAATAGCGAGTCCCCTCAGGAAGAAATCTTTGTTCAAGGCTGGGTGCGAACCCGGCGGGATTCGAAGGATTTTTCCTTTATCGAACTCAACGATGGTTCCTGCCTGCGAAATCTTCAGATTATAGCCAAGAACACATTAGCGAATTATGAAGCGGTGCAGCATCTAATCACGGGCGCTTCAATTGAGGTCCGCGGAGCATTGGTCGCGTCACAGGGAAAGGGACAAAGCTGGGAAGTTGTGGCCAACGAAGTCCGGATCGTCGGTAAGTCCGACGATAGCTATCCGCTCCAGAAGAAAGGGCATACCCCGGAATTTCTCCGCGAGATCGCGCATCTTCGCCCGCGTTCGAATCTGTTCGGCGCGGTTTTTCGGGTCCGGAGCCGCCTGGCTTTTGCCATCCATCAATTTTTCCAGGATCGCGGTTTTGTTTATGTTCATACGCCGATCATTACTGGGAGCGATTGCGAAGGCGCCGGAGAGCTCTTTCGCGTCACCTCGATCGATGCCAGCAACCCGCCGCGCCGTGCAGATGGCAAGATCGATTACGCGAAGGATTTTTTTGCGCGCTCGACTTTTTTGACGGTCAGCGGTCAGCTCGAAGCCGAAGCATTCGCCTGCGCGTTGACCAAGGTTTACACCTTCGGGCCAACCTTTCGCGCGGAGAATTCCAATACTTCGCGACACGCCAACGAATTCTGGATGATCGAGCCGGAGATGGCGTTCTGCGATTTGCGCGGCAACATGGATGTCGCCGAAGAGACGGTGAAATATCTGATTCGCGATATCCGAAAGCATTGCGCCGAAGACCTCGCGTTGTTCGCCAAGTTCGTAGACAAGGAATTGCTCGAGCGCCTCGACTTTGTCACCGAACGGCCATTTCAACGGACCAGTTACACGGAAGCGGTGGAGCTATTGCTAAAGAGCGATGAAAAGTTCGAGTTTCCGGTCGCTTACGGAGCCAATCTTCAGTCAGAACATGAACGTTGGTTAACCGAAAAACATTTCAAATGTCCGGTAACGCTTTTCGATTATCCGAAGGAGATCAAACCGTTTTACATGCGGTTGAATGATGATGGAAAAACAGTGACTGCGATGGATGTGCTCGTTCCGGGCATTGGCGAGATCGTAGGGGGCAGTCAACGTGAGGAACGGTTGGATGTGCTCGAAGAAAACATTCGCCGACACAAAATGGATCCGGCCGATTACAAATGGTACCTCGACTTGCGGCGTTACGGGACGGTGCCGCATGCGGGATTCGGTTTGGGCTTCGAGCGGATGCTAATGTTCGTCACCGGAGTCGCGAATATTCGTGATGTGATTCCGTTCGCGCGCACGCCCGGCAGCGCGGAATTTTAGGTCTCACACAAAGGGCACGAAGGTTTACAAATGGGAATTGGGTTTTTTCCTCTGTGACCGTTTGTGACCTTTGTGTGATGGGTTAGGGAGTTATTATGAATGATCTCAACCGTCGAACTTTCATCAAAGGGGTGGCTATGGCTGGCGCTGCCACGCTCACAGCCAATCAGCGTCTTTGGGCCGCCGATGATTTCGATCCGATCCGAAAAGAAATCGCCAAGCGTCACGATGAATCGTTGAAGCGTCTTCAGACTTGGATTCGGCAGCCATCCATTGCTGCTGAAAACAACGGCATGGATGAAGGATGCGAGCTCACGATCCAAATGCTGAAGGAGAGCGGATTCGATACGGCAACAAAGGTCCCAACGGACGGACAACCAGGCATCTTCGCCACGCTCGATGCAGGCGCGAAAAAAACGGTTGGCCTGTATTTCATGTACGACGTCAAACAGGTGGATCCATCTGAGTGGTCCTCCCCACCATGGGCCGCGGCGCTTGGTTGATAAGCCGGGGCTCGGCAAAGTGATCATCGGCCGCGGCGCGGTCAATCAAAAGGGCCCCGAAGCGTCCATGCTGGCTGCACTCCACGCCATTCGTGGGGCCGGACGCAAGCTACCGGTCAACCTTGTCCTCGTCGCAGAAGGCGAAGAAGAAATTGGGTCGCCGCATTTTGCGCAGATTGTTCGAAAACCGGAGGTGCAAAAAGCCCTCGAAAAATGTCTGGGTGTTTTCATGCCGAGCGCCGCCCAAGGAGTTGATGGTGTTGTTACGGTCAGTCTTGGCGCGAAAGGCGTGATCGAATGCGAACTGGTTTCGAGCGGAGAAAAATGGGGGCGCGGTCCGCGGAAAGATATTCATTCGTCAAACAAAGCGCGATTGGACAGTCCGGCATGGCATTTGGTACAGGCACTCAACACACTGGTTGCCGCCGATGGCAACACACCGGCCATTGATGGTTTCGCAGACAAAGCGCTCCCGATCAGCGCCGAAGAGAAAAAGATGATCGCGGAAGCGGCCAAACGAATGGATGAGGCGCAGGCGAAATCTTCAATGGGTGTCGACCATTGGTTGAACGACGTTAATTGGGTCGAAGGATTGGAACGGCTTGTGTCGCAGCCGACGGTCAACATCGAAGGATTGGTTGGTGGTTACACCGGACCGGGTGGCAAAACAATTCTCCCGCACAAAGCCGTCGCGAAACTTGATCTTCGACTCGTTCCCAATATGACCGCGGCAGACGCGCAGGCAGCGCTTAAAGCGCATCTGGCCAAGCGCGGCTTCGGAGATATCGAAGTAAACGTAACCGGCGGGTACGATCCGAATGCGACTCCGGCTGATTCCGCGCTGATCAAAGCGCAGTTCACGGTTTATCGGCGTTCCGGGGTCGATCCGGTCTTATGGCCGCGGAACGCAGGTTCGTGGCCCGGCTATGTTTTCACGGGTGACCCACTGAAACTACCGGCTGGCCATTTCGGAATGGGCCACGGCAGCGGCGCTCACGCGCCCGACGAATATTACGTAATCGAATCCACTAACCCGAAAATTCAGGGAATGGACGGCGCGGTGTTCTCCTTCGTCCAGTACCTTTACGAGCTCGCGGTGTAAGCGGGCAAGTTCAAGATTCCGGGAATTTAATGGCCACGGAATGACACGGATTAAACACGGAAGAGTAGATCAAACGTTTGAACTCGGCCTTACACCGTCCAAAGTTTACCAACATTCCTACCTTTATCCCAGCTTGGTTTGGTTTCATTGAGCAATTCTATCCACGTCGCGCTGTCAGGTTGCGATGCGATCTTGCGCTCGACACAAGGACTGCAATCGATTCACAACGGATCGAAGTCCGGTACTGTGGTCGTCGGCGATTATAGCGCCGACTTCTGATGCGCGTTTCGTTCTCGTCGAGACCCGAAGATCGGCCTCGATATGCAAGCGCGATGAGCTCAATTGCTCAATGAAACTATAACCCACTGGGTATCAAAGTCGGCATGTTGTGAACTTTGGTACGTTGTAAGGCCGAGTTGTAAACGGGTGTCGTCAGCTCTTCTAATCATTTTAGTCCGCCTCGCTTATCCGTGTTCGCTAAGATGCGGAAGCCGAAATGTACGTTCACTCCGTCAGTTGATAAGTTCTGACTAAGTGACAGCGCCGTTTCGTGCGATCCTGATGTCCCCATGATTTGCGAGATCCGGAGAGTAGGAGACAGACGACTGCCTCCCCACCTTCCGTGTTTAATCCGTGTTAATCCGTGGCCTAATTCCGCTCGGGATGAATCGCTATTTCTTCTTGGATTCGCCTGGACGATAATCTTCCGCAGCGGCTTCGAACGCTTTCTCCAAGCCAACCATGTCTTCGCCTGGGCGCAGATTGTCGAACATCTCGGATTCGCGACGGAGTTCTTCTTCCGAATAATTGGCCGCCTTGATCGAGAGACCGATTCTTCGTTCGACTTTGTCCACCTTGATTACGCGAGCTTCGACTTCTTGGCCGACCTTGAGAACATCTTTCACCTTGGCGACGTGATCTTCGCTCAACTGCGAAATATGGACGAGCCCATCGATGTCGTCCTGGAGTTGGACGAACGCGCCAAAACTCGCGAGCTTTGTCACCTTGCCGGTAACAAGATCGCCGATCTTGTACTTGGTATCGATTTCTTTCCACGGATCTTCGCTCAGTTGTTTAATACCGAGGCTGATCCGTTGGTTGACCTTGTCGATGTCGATGACGACAGCTTCGACTTCGTCGTTCTTCTTAAATACTTCGCTTGGATGATTGATCTTCCGGGTCCAGCTCAGGTCGGAAACGTGGATCATACCGTCGATTCCATCCTCGAGCTCAACGAACGCGCCGTAAGCGGTCATGTTGCGGATCGCGCCCTTAACATGGCTGCCAATGGTGAATCGTTTCTCGATTTCGTCCCATGGATTCGGTTCGAGCTGACGCAAGCCTAACGAGATTTTCTGTTCTTCCTTGTTGACCCCCAGAACCACCGCTTCGACTTCCTGACCCGCAGTCAAGATATCCGAAGGCCGCATGATGCGTTTGGTCCACGATAATTCGGAAACGTGGATGAGGCCTTCGACCCCTTCTTCGATTTCGACGAAAGCGCCGTAAGGCACCAGGTTTGTGATCTTGCCCTTGATGTGTTGACCAGCCGGGAAACGTTCCTCGATCTGATCCCACGGATTCTTCTGGGTCTGCTTCAATCCAAGAGAGACGCGTTCCTTCTCCTTGTTGATATCGAGAACCACAACCTGGAGAGGTTGGCCGACTTTCAGAAGCTCGCTCGGATGCCCGAGACGACCCCAGGTCATATCGGTGATGTGAAGGAGCCCGTCCATTCCATCGAGATCAATGAACGCACCGAAGTCCGTCAGATTCTTAACGCTACCTTGGACGATGTCGCCCACCGTCACGCCTTCGAGGAATTTCTGGCGTTTCTCGCTTCGCTCCTGCTCGATCAATTCGCGCCGGCTCAGAACAACGTTCTTCCGGTCGTCATTGATTTTAACAATTTTAAAGTCGTAGGTGTTCCCGACGAACTGCTGCAGATCTTTCGGCGGAACAATGTCTATCTGCGATGCCGGTAGGAACGCTTCCACGCCGATGTTCACCATCAGACCGCCTTTGACGACAGATTTGACTTTGCCCTTGATCAGGCCGTCGCCGGCGAATACCGCGGCGATCTTGTTCCAATTCTGACGATAAGCTGCTTTTTCCTTGGAGAGCACAACCATGCCCTCATCGTTTTCAAGGCGTTCCAGTAAAACTTCCACTTCGTCGCCGACTTCCATCGAGTCGATGTCTTCGAATTCGGCGGCTGGGATTACGCCCTCCGATTTGTATCCGATATCGACCAAAACTTCACGGGGACGAATCTCGAGAATACGGCCTTTGACGATGCTTCCCTCTTTGAACTCGCGGTACGAGTTCGCAAGCAATTCCTGCATTTGCAACATGGTGGTTCTATCTGCGGTCTGGCGCTCTCCTTAAGCGTCAGCCTGTTTTCTGTCGAGTTGCGGCGGCGACTGACCGTCGCTTTACCCTCAGAAAGGGACGCACACTAGCCACGTTCTGAGGGAAGGTCAACCAAGGGGTAAAGGGGGGTGCTTTGGACTGCGGTGGCAAGCGGAGCGCGCCTGTCGCGCCCGTAGCCTTTGACCAAGGAGGAACACCGCTTTGGAGGTGTGGCCGGGTGCTGCCGAATTGGTGAATTACCCAATGCACATGACAATCTGCCGTCAGCCATTGGTGCCCGAACTTGCTGAGGTGCGAATCGCCGCTGTCACCGACCCTTCGCCCCACTTTAAGCGCCGTCGACGCTTCGTTTTGCCCGCGCACTCCAAAATCGGCTCCACCCGCACCGCGCTTGAGCTTCCCAACCGCTTTTGCATACAGTAAGAGGTAATAGGGTTGCGAAGCGGGCTGAGACTCGATTACCAACTCTCTGATGAAAAGACCGTTCTTATACTTCCTTCTGGCCCTGATCGGGATTGCTCCAGCGGCTCTGGCCGATCCGTCCGCCGAAGATCAGGTCAAAGAAGCCATCAAGGTCACCGCAGCTCCATGTCGTCCATCTCTGGGCGCCGTGGTGTTCAAACTGTCAGGCGGAACTTAAAACCGGTGGCTGGGCCAAAATGATTAAGGCCAACCCCGAGGTGAAGTTCTATTTCGTATCGGTCTGGAACAATGGCGAAGATGGTCGCGCGAGCCCTGGCCAAGTTTGAGATTACCAACCAACCAAACGTCACCATCCTCGCTGATCCCGGTCCGCGCGGCTCCGGTAAGATCAGGAAGTTTCTCGATCTCCCCCTTTCTTGGATTCCCGCGACCTGGATTTTTAAAGGAGGCGATTTGCGGTATGCACTGAATTACGGCGAAGTCCGTTTTGACGTGCTCCAGCAAATTCTTGCCGATAGCAATTCGGAATGGGACCACTAACAACACACCTTCTGCAATGACCACAGCCACTCTTTCACCTGGCCGCGCCAAGACAAAATTTCGCCTCGCTGGAGGAGCGCAACCGCTGATCCTTGTCCCGGTAGAAATCAACGGCCAAGGGCCATTTGATTTCATTCTGGATACCGGCGCTGGGACGTCGTTGCTCTCAACCGAGCTTGGAAAAAAACTCGGTGTTAAAATCCTCGGATCGAAGGAAGGCCAAAGCGCGGGTGGCGCAGTCTCCGTTTCATTGGCCAAAGTGGACTCAATCGCGGTGGGCTCCGCAAGACTGGATGAGGTTGATGTGGGCCTGGTCGATCTCAGTCACATCGGCAATGTGGTCGGCGCGAAGATCGATGGAGATCTGGGCTATAATTTTCTCAAGAATTACCGAATCACGATTGATTATCAGAAGTGCGAACTTCGCCTTGAAGATCCGAGGCTCTTTGATCGGATTGGGCGGCCTTCAGGGATTACGGAAGTGCCAATGCGCCTGGCTAACCCGGCCAAGCCGCTAATTCTGATTGATGTTCGTGCCTGCGGGAAAGGTCCGTTCCAGTTTGTAATTGATACCGGGACGTCAACCACAGCCATTACGCATGAAATGGCAAAGAAACTGGGCGTAAAGGGTTCTCCGATCGGTCCGGGCACGACCGCGGGTGCAAGCGTTGAAGTTTTGGCCGGTGTTCTGCCTTCATTCCAGTTGGGCGACGCTCGCGTTGACGATTTACCGGTGGTGGTTGCCGACTTCTTTACCGCACTCAGCACCATCCTTGGAGTTAAGTTGGATGGGATCGTTGGTTACAATTTCCTGAGTAAGTTTAAGGTGGCGCTTGATTATCCTAACGAAACGTTTGGCCTATACCAGCCATGATCGAACTTTCGACCGTCCCCCCTGTGACCGGAACCAGACCGCCTTCGATTCTTTCTCTCATCGGCGATACGCCATTGATCGAGATCACCCGTTTGGATACCGGTCCCTGTCAGCTGTTTCCTTAAACTCGAAAGCCAAAACCCGACCGGTTCAATCAAAGATCGTATTGCGCTTTCCATGATTGAAGCAGCGGAACGCGACGGCGCGCTGCAACCTGGTGGAGTCGTAATCGAAGCGACTGCCGGCAACACCGGTCTTGGCCTTGCCCTTGTCGCCGGCGCTAAAGGCTATCGCATCGTTCTCGTTATTCCGGATAAGATGTCGCAGGAAAAAATTTCGCATGTCCGCGCACTCGGCGCCGAGGTGCAATTGACCCGATCGGACGTTATGCGCGGTCATCCGGAATACTATCAGGATATCGCAGCTCGATTGGCCAAAGAAATTCCCGGAGGCTTTTACGTTAACCAATTTGGTAACCCGGCGAACCCGATTGCACATGAGCGCGGGACCGGTCCGGAAATTTGGGAACAGATGGGGCACCATCTCGATGCAGTGATTGTCGGAGTCGGTTCAGGCGGAACGTTGAGCGGTCTTGGCCGGTTTTTCCGCAAGAGTGCAGCCGAACCTGGAAATGATCCTGGCCGATCCAGCGGGTTCGGTTCTTTACGGATATGTAAAGGAAGGAAAACTCAAAGAGGCAGGAAGCTGGGCGGTGGAAGGTATCGGTGAAGATTTCATTCCGGAGAACGCCGATCTTTCTTTGGTCGCTGACGCTTTCGAAATCAGTGACACCGAAAGTTTCGCCGTCGCGCGCGAGTTGTTGCGCAAGGAAGGAATTTTGGCCGGATCATCGAGTGGCTGTTTGTTGGCCGGCGCCCTCCGTTATTGTCGACAGCAGACAACGAAGAAGCGGGTTGTGACCTTCGTTTGCGATACCGGAAACAAGTATCTCTCAAAGATGTTCAACGATTTCTGGATGGCGGAACAGGGATTCGTCCAACGACCGGCTCAGGGTGATTTGAATGATTTGATCAGCCACCGCCACCAAGCTGGTGAAGTCGTTACCGTTGGTCCAAACGACACTTTGCTGACTGCCGTGACTCGAATGCGTTCCGCCGAGATTTCGCAGCTCCCAGTGGTGGACGAAAACGGCCGTGCGGTCGGTATCATCGATGAATCCGATGTGCTGGTTAAAGTTTTCGGAGCGCCAGAACATTTCCTTCACGCGGTCAAGACGGCGATGACCGATCGGTTGGAAACGCTGGCGCCCGTCGGCGAAGATACCGGAACTGCTCGCGGTTTTTGATCGCGGTCGGGTCGCGATTGTGATGGAAGGGGACCAATTTCTCGGTCTGATCACGCGCAGCGATCTGCTTTCTTATCTGCGGCGCCAGATGCCGCAGGTGAAGTAGCCCACTTTAATCCTGCGCTTTCACTTGCTCTTGCTCAATGGTTGTAGCCACGGCCCTGCGGGCCGTCGGCTGTTGGCTTGGCTATTCCCACCCGTGGCACCGATCGAGTATGTTTAGCGTGATACCGATTGGGCTCCACGACGCTCGATTTAAAAGCGGCTCACACCGCCGCACTCCAAAAGAGCAAGAGCAAGTGAAAGAGCAGGATTAAAGAAATCGGTGTATTATGATAATGATCTTCCAATGAAAAAACAGCACGACATCGCAACGCGCGTCATTCACGCCGGGCAATCGCCGGACGAATCGACTGGCGCGATCATGACGCCGATCTACCAGACCTCGACCTACGTTCAGCAAAGCCCCGGGAGACATAAGGGCTACGATTATTCACGCTCGATCAATCCGACCCGCGGCGCTTACGAACGTTGCATCGCTAATCTCGAAAGCGGAACACGCGGCTGGGCTTTTGCCTCGGGAATGGCGGCGATGGCGACAGCGCTCGATGGACTGGATAGCGGGTCGCATGTGGTCGTGAGCGACGATCTTTACGGCGGCACCTATCGACTTTTCGAACGAGTGAGACGGCGCTCCGCTAACCTCGATTTCACTTTTATCGACATGAGCGATGCGAAATCGGTCGAGAAAGCGATGCGGCCGAATACCCGGATGGTTTGGGTGGAAACACCGAGCAATCCGCTCTTGAAATTGATCGACCTGGAAGCGGTGGCGAAAATCGCGCGCGCGCACAATGCCATTTCAGTTTCGGACAACACGTTCGCCAGCCCCTGGATCCAGCGCCCGATCGAGTTCGGGTTCGACATGGTCATTCATTCGGCGACCAAGTATTTGAACGGGCACTCGGACATGGTCGGAGGAGTGATCGTGGTAGGAGAAAACAAGGAGCTAGGCGATCAGATGGCGTTTCTCCAAAACGCGGTCGGCGCGATTGCGGGACCGTTCGATAGTTTTCTGGCCTTGCGCGGATTGAAGACGCTGGCCTTGCGAATGGAGCGTCATTGCGAGAACGCGATGGAGATCGCGAACTGGCTCGTCGACTGAACCGAAGATCGAGTCGGTGAAATATCCCGGATTGAAAGCGCATCCGCAGTATGCGTTAGCCAAGAAACAGATGCGCGGTTTTGGTGGGATGGTCACGATCGTGTTGAAGACCGATCTGGCGGGGACCCGTCGGTTCATGGAGAACACGCATCTCTTTGCCTTGGCTGAGAGCCTGGGTGGGGTCGAGAGCCTGATCAATCATCCTGCGCTCATGACCCATGGCTCGATCCCGCCGGATATGCGTGCTTCGTTAGGGATTACTGATTCGCTAGTTAGGTTATCGGTCGGGGTCGAGGATATCGAAGATCTTAAAGACGATCTTCGAACAGCGCTGGCCGCGATCTGATTTGCAGTTTAACGGGCGTCCGAGTGCAACGCCGCTGGTAGCGGCGCTTCTGTGAAGCGCCTAGGAGAGTCGGCTTCGACGTCGGTCATGTCTTCGAGGCGGCTTCCAGCACTCCTATCGGCTCACGAGTCCACTATCAGGGCGCTTCACAGAATCCGCGCCACCTGACCACGTTGTCTTTCACCGCGCGCGGCGTAGATGTTTGACGAAATGGGCAGCAGTTTCGGTCAGCTTTTTCGCATAACGACCTGGGGCGAGTCTCACGGCACCGCCGTGGGCGTGGTCATCGACGGTTGCCCGCCGCTGCTCGAGCTGAGCGAAGACGATATTCAACCGGACCTCGATCGGCGCCGGCCAGGCCAAAGCACGCTCACAACGGCCCGAAAAGAGCCTGATCGCTGCCGGATTTTGTCCGGTGTCATGGACGGCCGGACTCTTGGCACGCCGATCTCGATTCTGGTCAAGAACCAGGATGCTCGTCCGGAGGCCTACTCAGAAATGCAATCCGCTTTTCGGCCGTCCCACGCGGATTTCACTTACGAAGCAAAGTATGGCATTCGGAGCTGGCAAGGTGGGGGACGAGCATCAGCCCGAGAAACAATTGGGCGAGTTGCAGCCGGCGCGGTGGCAAAGAAATTATTGAACACCCTGTGGCCAGATCGATTTTCAAATCGTCGCCTACGTCGCGCAAGTTCACGACGTGATTGCCAGAGTTGATCGAAGTTCTGTCCGAATGGAACAGGTCGAGCGCAACGCGGTGCGTTGTCCGGACGGCGCGGCAGCGGAGTTAATGACTGCATTGATTCAATCGTTACGCGCTGATGGCGATTCGGTTGGCGGGGTGGTCGAATGTGTCATTCGCGGTATCCCGGCTGGCTTGGGCGAACCGGTCTTCGACAAGTTCGAGGCTGATCTGGCCAAGGCAATGCTCAGTATTCCCGCCTCGAAAGGTTTCGAAATTGGTTCCGGATTTGACGGAACGCGCATGAAAGGTTCCGAACACAACGATCCATTTGAAGTTCGCGATGATCGGGTGCGAACGGTAACGAACCATTCCGGTGGTGTGCAGGGTGGCATTACCAATGGCGAAGAGATCTATTTTCGAGTTGCCTTCAAACCGCCAGCAACGATTGCCCGGCTCAGAAAACCGTTACCACTTCGCAGGAAGAAACGACGCTGACGGCGCGCGGTCGCCATGATCCCTGTGTCTTGCCTCGCGCAGTCCCAATCGTCGAAGCAATGGCAGCGCTTGTTTTGTGCGATCACGCTTTGCGCCATCGCGCGATTTCGGATTTCGGAAAGCGGAGAGACAGTGAAATGGCAACCGGCTGACTGCGCTCTGTCTTCTCATCCATCCGCAATCGCAGCGATCCGCAATCCGAAATCACAACGGGTTCGCCTGCCTGGCAACTGGTCTTTCTCTCTTTCGCGGTGTGTCTGACGCTATTCGAAATCATCCGCGGCTGGCGACTTGGGCTGCCGCGGCAACTCATGCGTGCGATTGCCGTCTTGGCTGCCTATGCGGTCGCTTACTTCGGTGGGGGACTGCTCGTGCCGTATCTGCGGGAATGGTTACAGATTCCCGACATGGTGATCTCGGGAGTTGGTGGCGCGATCTTGGCCGTCGTTGTTTACGGTCTCCTATCGAGTTTGGGAACACTTCTCTTTAAACGAACCGCGCAACAAGCGATAAGACAACTCGTCTTGTTTACGGCGTCAGTGGAGCGGTCCTTGGAATCTGTTTTAGTGTCTTTTTCCTCTGGCTGATGGTGATGGGGATCCGCTCCATCGGATCAATCGCTGAAGCACAAATGTTGGCGCGATCGAAATCGGATCCAGCGCACGCTACGCATTCACCAGCCGTCGCCGATTCCGAATCGTCAACCGCAAAATTAGATATCGATTCGGCGATGCCAATTCTCGCGCGCCTGAAAAATTCGGTCGAGCTCGGACCAGTTGGAGATGTGGTCAAGAAAACTGATGTCATGCCCACCGGTGTTTATCAGACTTTAGGCGAAGCGGGGACCGTTCTCTCAGATCCGGATTCGGCGCAACGATTCCTCAGTTTTCCGGGCGCGCGGGAGCTGAGTGAAAATCCTAAGCTTGTGGCGTTACGAAACGATCCTGAAATTGCCGAGATGATCTCTCAGGGGCGAGTCCTCGATCTGTTGCGCGATCCACGTGTCGTGAACGTCCTCAATGATCCCGCATTAATCGAGCAGGTGAAATCGTTTGATTTGAAAAAAGCGCTCGACTTTGCAAAGCAAAAGTCGCCACGCGAATAATTCTCACACAAAGGGGCGCACAAAGGATTGCGGATTGCGGATTGCGGATTGCGGATTGAGGAAACTGCGATTCGTTTGATTTTGGGCTTCTTGATAGTCCGCGTACCGATAAATGATTCCGACAAAGAAGGATCGCGTCCATGAGTGAGAACGACGTACCAAGAAAGTCCTTGATGCCGCATTCATTGTGCATACGAATTGGGACCGGGATTGCTCGAATCGGTCTACGAAGTGGTTCTCGCGCATGAACTGCGCAAAGTTGGGGTGAGGTCGAGCGCCAAAAACCGATGCGATTACCTATGACGGAATGCTGTTTAGCGAAGGTTATCGCGCGGACTTCAGGTTGCTTCAAGGTGATTGTTGAATTGAAGTCGTGGCCAGCCTTTCTGCAGTCCGTTCGAAGCAAGTCTCGAGCCGACTTCATTTAAGATGGGATCGTGGAAGACGAGTCGCGATGAGTCCTTATGGATGGAAATGCTTAATCGAATCGGGATTGCTAAACGGACATTAGCTGGAGACCTTATGGAGGAAGGCGAAGAGATTCTCGCCATTGTGATCCTTCGATCAAGACTGCGCGTCGAAGCAATCCGTGCAATCCGCAATCCGCAATCCGGAATCGCAGCATGTCTTACCTGACGACAATTGGCCTAGAAGTTCACGTTCAACTCGCGACCCGGTCCAAGATGTTCTGCGGTTGCGCGGTTGAATTCGGGGCCGCGCCTAATAGTCATACCTGCCCGACCTGTCTCGGATTGCCCGGCGCGTTGCCGGTGATGAATCATGAAGCACTTAGACTCACGGTGCTGACCGGTCTGATGCTCGGATGCGAAATTCCCGCTCGTCTCCAAATTTGATCGGAAGAATTATTTCTATCCCGACATGCCGAAGAATTATCAGATCACGCAATACGATCTGCCGCTCTGTCAGAACGGCGCCGTGTCGCTGCACGATCTGGCCTATCCAAAGGATGCTCAGAAAAACATCGCGCGTTTCAGATCGAGGAAATACCACTGGTTCGAATTCATCTTGAGGAAGATGTGGCGCGAGTTTTCATTTCGAAAAAACGACCGGGATCGATTTCAATCGAGCCGGCACGCCGCTGATGGAAATTGTCAGTGAACCCGGAAATTCATTCGCCGGAAGAAGCTTTCGCCTTTCTGACGCGCTCTAAACAAATCCTGATCTATGGCGGCGTGAGTGAAGTCGATATGGAAAAGGGCCAGCTGCGTTGCGATTGCAACATTTCGTTGCGACCAGAAGACCAAGAAACATTGGGAGCCAAGATCGAGATCAAGAACATGAACTCGATCAGCGGAGTTCGTCGCGCCTTGGCCTACGAAATTCAACGACAAACCGAAGCGCTGAAACGTGGCGAAACGCTTCAGCAAGAAACACGGGGTTGGAACGATTCAACGGCTGAAACGTTTCTGATGCGGACGAAAGAATTTGCGCATGATTATCGTTACTTCGCCGATCCGGATCTTGTCCCGGTCAAAACCGAAACGCTTATCACCGAAGCCAGAGCGCGGCTGCCAGAATTGCCGAAAGCAAAACGAGCACGATTCGTTGAGCAATATCATGTCAGCCAGTACGATGCCGGTGTCCTGGCGAGATGATCTTGCGCTAGCCGAGTATTTTGAAACGGCCGCCAAAGACGCGCGAAAACCTAAGAGCATCGCGAACTGGATTCTGAACGATCTGCAAAATGCGCTTACTCGGGATGAGCGATGCGATCGGCGATTGCCCGATCCCACCATCCGGACTTGATGAACTTGTTAACCTGGTCGATGACGGAAAGATCAGCGGAAATCAGGCAAAGGAAGTGTTTGCCGAAATGTTTTCCAGCGGTCGAAGCGCCTGATCATTGTCCGGGAAAAAGGAATTGAGCAATTGAGCGACACGAGGCGCTTGAAGCGCTCTGCGATCAAGTGATCGCCGCGAACCCGAAGCCGGTCAGCGGATTACAAAGCCGGCAACGCTGCGCTCGCTAAATTTTCTGAAGGGCCAGGTGATGAAACTTTCGAAAGGAACAGCGAACCCGGTGGTGGTAGGGGAGATCCTCGAGGAAAAGCTGGAGAGTGGGAGGTTAAATTGTTAAAGGGGTTACATCGTTACAACGGAAGCGCATTCCGCATTGGAACTCTGTCCGTTTTACCGATTTCTAACAGATTAACGTCGCCAAAGCGCATGCGTATCCTGATTGCTCCTGACAAATTCAAAGGATCGTTAGGGGCACGCGAAGTAGCCGAAAATATCGCGGCGGGGCTGCGCGACGTTCTGCCCGAGGCCGCAATTGACCTTGTCCCTGTCGCCGACGGAGGAGAAGGAACAGCCGCGGCGATTTGTCAGGCGCGCGGGGCGAATGGATTACATGTGACGCGCACGACGCCCTCGGACGACCGATTCGAAGCGCGTTACGTCTGGTTGCCTGCTTCAAGAGCCGCAGTGCTGGAAATGAGTCGAGGCGGCTGGCGGCTGGCGGATAGCCGCAAATGAGCGGAATCCGATGAAAGCTAACACAGTCGGCGTGGGCGAAATGCTCCTCGACGCAACAGCTCGCGGCGCGAACGAGATTGTCATTGGCCTTGGGGGAAGCGCGACCAACGACGGCGGATTCGGAATGGCGCGTGCCTTGGGTTATCGGTTTCTTGATTCGGAAAAGTGCTGAGTTAACGGAAGGGCCAGGCGAATTGGTTAGGCTGGAATGCATTCAGCGAAATGAGCGTGATCTGAAGGCGATGCCGGAAGGTCCCAGACTTATCGCCGCTTCCGATGTGCAAAACCCGCTTCTCGGCGATCACGGCGCGACCAAGACGTTCGGACCACAAAAAGGCGCAACTCCAGAACAAGTCGAAAGTCTGGAACAAGCGCTGACCCGATTGGCCGACGTCGTGGCGCGTGATCTGAGCGTCGATCCGAGAAATGTTCCCGGTGCGGGTGCCGCCGGCGGGCTCGGATTTGGGTTAGCCAGTTTCTGTGGCGCGACCATTCGTTCGGGTTTTGATCTGGTGGCCGAGCTGATTGTTCTCGATGCAGCCGTTCAGCAGGCGGACATCGTCGTCACGGGTGAGGGGAGACTCGATTCGCAAACCCTTAAGGAAAGGCGCCAGCTGGTATGGCTCGACTTGCGAGAAAGATGAATAAACCTGTCTTCGCCATTGTCGGAAGCGTTGCGGAATCGCCTTTGGTGAAAGCGCTGTTCGATGGCGTTTTCCCTTTGGCGAGGCCGCCGGTCACACCTGAGGAAGCGATTTCGCGAGCACGCAGAGCTCTTCGAGAACGCGGCCGGGATTTGGGCCGCCTCCTGTCCTAATTCCCGGCGCATCAGGCCTCACACGAAGGGCACCAAGGAACACAACGGATTGAGAATTCCCTGTTCCACTACCTTTGTGTATCTTTGTGTCCTTTGTGTGACCCATTCAGGACGAGGGGGTTAGGTGCCCAGCGCAGGAAAGAAGTAGGCTCGTTTTTCGCAACTTTCTTGTAGGCCATGGTATTGTAACGGGAATGCAGTTAGAGCCTCCTCACGGGGTTATCGCCGTTTGTTTTCTCGGACCCGGCCGGTAAACGCTGGCCGCGTCTCCGGCTTTTCCTGCTTATTGCGGGCGTTCTCGTTTTTCTGGGAGCCGTCTTATTCGTAAAAACACTGTTCGTCGCGCCGCAGCTTAATATTCCTGTTTCCCTGCGGCAATTGAAGGGGCAACTCAAATCGCTCCAAAAAGCAAATCCGAGCGATCAGACAATCGCGACCTCGCAGCTCTGGCAGAAATTTGCTGCCGCGCGACTGGCAGCGAAGAAACCAACGTCGGTCAACCGCCGAATTCTGCTGCCCATCCGCGGAAAAAATCACAAAGCAACGAAGTGCATCTTGCCTTCTATACCAATGGCGATCCGTACAGTTACAGCTCGCTCGAGCAACACGCGGCGCAGATCACCCATGTCTGTCCGGAATGGATGGCCATGGCAAATGGGTTGGGCGACCTGCAAATCGACGCGGACATCCGGCTGCCCAAACTAGCTGCGAGCAAAGGATTCGCGCTGATGCCGATGCTAACGAATCTGGTCGGCGACACCTGGCAACCGGAAGCGGTGGAAAATCTCGCGCACGGACCGGTCGATAGTCAGGACCGATTTCATTCAGAAAGTGCTGGCTGTGTTGAATGAGGCGAAGGCGGCAGGTGTGGTGGTGGATTGGGAGCAAATCGATCCCGCCTACAAAAACGATATCACCGCGTTTCTTGACTCGTTTAACCGATGCGCTTGCATTACGACGGACAAACAGCTTTGGCTCTGTGTCCAGCCGGGACAGGACCTCGACTACATCGATTTCGAAGAATTATCCGACAACGTTGATCGATTTGTTGCGCTGTTGTTCGACGAGACATCAGATATCGATTCGCCCGGGCCGCTCGGGTCACGTCGTTGGTTCGAAGGCTGGCTGAACGTGCTTGATGGATGGCGCGGAGCCCAAGCAATGGATCATCGCGCTCGGCAGTTATGGATACGATTGGACGGCCGGAGCGAAGAAAGCGGAACTAATCAGTTTTCCGGAAGCGATGAGTCGCGCCAGTTACGCCGAAGCTGAAGGCGTCAGCGTAACCGCGCCCGACTATAATCCCTATCTTCTATTACGAGGACGCCGAGAAGGATCACACGGTCTGGTTCCTTGATGTCGTGACCTTTCTTAACCAACTGCGCGCAGGTTCGCGAAGCAAAAGCAGGCGGAATCGCCATCTATCGTCTGGGAACCGAGGATGTCGCGATCTGGGATGCGCTGGCGTCCATCACGATTTGAAAATGGATGACGCGTCGCGCTCGCGTCTCGAAATCCTGAAGGGAACCGACACGATCGCGGACGTCGGCGAAGGCGAGATCGTGTCGGTGGATGAATCGCAATCGGACGGTCTGCGCAAACTGTCGATGGACGACGAAGGTTTTTTGACCGCCACTTACACGAAGTTCCCGCAGTTTCCCACGCTCTATCATCAAGGCGCCGGCGAGCCGCACCAGGTCGCACTGACCTTTGACGATGGGCCCGATCCGGATTGGACGCCGAAGATTCTCGACATTCTGAAAGCCGCGAACGTCAAAGCGGCTTTCTTTCTCGTCGGAGTGAATGCGGAGAATTATCCCGGGTCTAGTAAGGCGAATCGTGGCTGAAGGTCACGAAATCGGGAACCACAGCTATTACCATCCGAACCTCGCCCTTTGCTGGCCGGAGCACGTCCGGTTGGAACTAAACGCGACACAGTTATTGCTCGAGACGATCACCGGCCGTTCGACCACACTTTTCCGGCCGCCCTACGCTGCGGACACGAGTCCATCGCAAGTCTCGCGAGCTGACGCCACTGCAGATCGCGCAGGATCTCGGCTATCTCGTTGTGCTGGAGAATATCGATCCGCAGGATTGGGCGCAACCGGGCGCCGATATCATTCTGCAGCGAATCAAACAACAACGCCGCGACGGCAACATCATCCTGCTGCATGACGCGGGTGGCGATCGCTCGCAGACCGTGGAAGCGCTGCCGCGAATTCTTGACTATCTTCATACGCGCGGTGACTCCGTCGTTTCGCTCAGCACCTTGCTTGGTACGACGCGCGATGCGGTCATGCCGCCGATCCAAGCGAAGAATCGTTCGCTGAACTATTTCGTGTCTGGAGCCGGGTTTCACCATCTTTCACGCGGCGGAAGAATTTCTCTGGGCGTTCATGATCGTCGCCACCGCGCTGGTCGTTTTGCGAACGCTGACGGTCATCTGGCTGGCGTCGAGATTCCGTCGGAGCTTGGTCGGGAAATTTCGCCCAGCCGATCAGTGTGCTGATCGCGGCCTACAACGAGGAGAAAGTCATCGCGGAAACGCTTCGAACCGTTCTCGCGACGGATTACAAAGGCGAGATGGAAGTCATCGTGGTTGACGATGGATCGCGCGATCAGACGCCGGCCGAAGTGGAGGCGGTGGCGGCGACGGATCCTCGTGTGCGACTTGGTGCGCCAGGAAAACCGGCGGGAAAGCGCGCGCTCTCCAGCGCGGTCTGGCGGCGATCCGAACGGACATTGTCGTGTTCCTCGATGCCGACACACATTGTCAGCGCGACACGCTCCGTCACCTGGTTCAACCGTTCGCGGATGCAGCAGATCGGTGCGGTTTCCGGTCATGCGAAAGTGGGAAATCTGCGGACGTTCATCGCCCGGTGCCAGGCTCTCGAATACACCTGCGGATTCAATCTCGATCGGCGCGCTTACACGCGATGGAACTGCATGACAGTGGTTCCGGGCGCGATCAGCGCGATGCGGAAAACCGCGATCGACGATGCAGGTGGGCTGAGCCTCGAAACACTGGCCGAAGATACCGATCTGACGCTCGCTTTGCATAAGACGCGGCAGCAGATTGTTTATGTGCCCGGAGGCGATTGCCTGGACGGAAGCGCCCGAGACGGTTCGCACACTCGCGCGGCAGCGATTTCGTTGGGCTTACGGCACGCTGCAATGTCTTTGGAAACATCGCGACATGGTCTTCAACTGGAAATATCGCGCGCTAGGCTGGTTCAGCCTGCCGAGTGTTTGGTTTTTCCAGATCATTCTCGTTGCCATCACGCCGATGGTTGATCTTTTTCTGCTGGCTTCGCTTCCATTCGGCGCGTGGCGCGCGGTCTTCCGTTTGTTATCGCTTTTCTCAGCAATGGACGTGGTTCTGGCCACGCTGGCCTGCATCCTCGAAAAGGAATCAATCCGGCGCGCGTGGCGAATTCTGCCGATGCGATTGATCTACCGGCCGCTGTTGAGTTACGTGGTCTGGAAAGCGTTATTCCGCGCGGTCAAAGGCGCTTTCGTGACTTGGGGGAAACTGGAGCGAACGGCTTCGGTGCCGGTGCGAGTGTGAAGTCAGTCACGAGCGGCTGCGAATGATCGCGCCCGAAAAGCGCATGAAGCGCTTTGTTCTGCTCGTCAGCGGTGACTTTGAGTTTCTGCGCTGGCTGCAAGCCGGCCAGGACAGTCACCGCTTCGATCCTAACGCGCCCGTTGATGTGGTTCTGCCAGAACACGGCGCTTACACCGGCGCCTTCATGGATTTTGGTGACGAAGAAGACGACGTCACACTTGATGCGATCGAGGACTTCGAGAGCATTGTCGGGAAACATCAGGCCATCATTGCCTCATCCAGTTATTGGGGTGAGCAAAGTTTTCCTACTCGAAACCTGAATGTCATCTGGCGTCATGGTGCATTGCCGCTGCGTCTTTTGGTCGCCGTGGGATCGACCCTATAAGCAAAGTCACGGGCCCGATCAATTCGGTCTCAATGCGATCTCGACGGTAAGTGGGATGATTACATTGATAAATGGGCGAGATGGCGCGCGTGACTTCGGCAAGCCAATGGTGGTCTCGTTCGGAAACGAGATGAATGGCGACTGGTTCCCGTGGTCGGGTTGGTATTACGGCGCGGATAATTTGGTGGATGATGTCCCGAATCAATGGGAGGGGCCAGAGCGCTTTAAAACAGGCCTATCGTTATGTGGTTGATCGAGTCCGAGCTCGCGGCGCGACTAACATCAAGTGGATGTTTCATACCAACAATTATTCTTACCCGGTTGATACATGGAATTTTGCCGCGGCTTATTATCCCGGACCGGATTACTGCGATTGGCTCGGGCTGAGCGTTTACGGCCAGCAATTTAAGGATGAATCCTGGGCGGACATTGCCGCCGTTAATCGATTGGCCCTATGAAGAAATGTGCCGCCTCGATCCGAAGAAACCGATCATGATTGCCGAATGGGCCACCGGCGAATTTCCAGGTCCGGGGACAAAGGAGCATGGATTCAGGATGGGCTCGAACTTTTCCGGACGAGATATCCACGAATCAAGGCAGCGGTTTACTGGCACGAGCGGTGGCAGAACCAGGATCAGACCTACAGCAATTTGCGGGTCAACTCTTCGATCGAATCGCTCGAGGCCTATCGAACCGGTGTGGCGAACTCGGGGTGGTTAGGGGAATTGATCCTACGTCCAATCAAAAAGAAGAAGTAAATCTCACAATACTTGCACTTGCGCATTCGCTTTGACTTTCACTTACGTGTTTATGCGGTAAGCGGAGCATTAGGTTCTGGCATGGGGCTCGTTCACTTCAACGGCGCGAAAGTGTACCCGACCTAAGAGTGTAAGTTAAAGTGAATGTGCAAGTGCAAGTAAATCGCTAAACGACATTTGTTCGGAAGGGCCACGGATGAACACGGATTAAACACGGATTTCTTGAGAACTGTTTGTCTAAATCCTTTTCCGTGTTCAATCCGTGTTTGTCCGTGGCCAAAAACCGCCGAACCAAACAATTGAAGCGGTAAAGTCGCCGCTCCCGTTACTTCTCCTTCGGCTGCGGCTTCTGCCAATCGAGCACGAGCTTACATGTGTCGCCTTCGATCTGCCAAATATGGAGGTAAGATCCCGATTCAATCCCGTCGCTGCCTGTAAGCGAATATTTCCCGTAACTGTAGGCCAGGTCCTCAGAGTAGCTCGCGTCGCCCCCAATAGGTTCGAACGACGTCTTGCCGGCCTTGGCCGTGAGTAATGTTTTCGCCGCCGCTTTTCCTACGGCTGGAAAACTCCCATCGCGGTAAACGTGGATCTGATCGGAGGCAATCTCCAGAGTGGCTTCGACGATGCTGTTCTTTGCCACCTCTTCAAACTTTTGTCGCATCTCAGTGGTTTTGGACCTGCCCTCGGCATTGGGGGTGGAGACTGGTCGATCAGGAAGCACTAAGGTCTGAAGAGGGCCCGGCTTCTCGGTTGGTTCTGGGTTTTCAATTCCGCAATCGACTGCAACTTTCCATGAGCCATCCTTCTGCTTCTTCCAAATGGAAATGAACTGGCCGTACCCGGAGAACTTCTCGTCCTTCTTGGTCGCTCGCCATTTGGCGGGCCCGGTTGTGTACCCGAGGTTCCCACTCCGCGCCATCGCGGCAAATGTTGGTTCCCAAATCAGATCGAGACCGGTTTCGGGTCTTTTCTCCCATGATTCCTTGCCTTTGACCGGGCCCTGGCGGAAAACAATCGAGTCGTCAGCCAGGAAAGCTAGGAAAGCCGCGCGCGTTCCTTTTTCCTGTCCGGTTTGGTAGAATTTTTTCTCCGCGTTTACCATCGCCTGAATTGCTTCTTCAGGTTTTGGGTTTTCTCCGCGAGTAGCTGGAGCGGCGCTAAGAAGAGACGTCAGAAGGCCAATTGAGATCAGACGGATTTTCATTCCTTACTTTGCAACGAGTTTTGGGGAATAGCCACGGACGAACACGGATTAAACACGGATTTGTAAATGTATCCTTTGTGGAAGAACCCGCAGTCGATAGCCCGGAGCCGAAATCATTTTGGAGTTCCGATCCGCGAAACTGGATAGTACGTCCTCACCGCTCTGCCTAGGATATTCTTCTGCGGCACCGAGCCCCAGTACCGGCTGTCATAGCTATGGGGTGAGTTATCGCCCAGAACGAAATAACTTTCCTCCGGCACTGTGAAACTGCTGCTTTCTGTTGGCGCTTTGAACATCGGCGCAGTGTAAGTGATTGGCGGAATCCCGTCCCGTTGTCCGAGCAATTTTCCGTTCGCGTAAACACGGCCGCCGTTGATTTCAATTTGCTCGCCCGGAAGTCCAACTACTCGTTCCAGGAACAACGTCTTATCTCCAGCATTGGCGATACTGAGAAGCCCGGTTGTGCGAAAAACTACGAGGTCGCCACGTTTTGGTTTCGAGAAGCGATAGCTGACTCGATCAGCCATCAGGCAATCGCCTGGTTCGACTGTCGGTTTCATATTTTCTGTAGGAACTCGATAGGCAACTGCGACCAGATTTCCAAGAGACGGTAACGCGATTAGCGCAGCCAGCACTACGACAAACAAGATTGTCATCGGCCAAGTCAATCGCCCTGGCCTGAAGCTGTCGATCAGCACCAGTATAAAGCAAAACAACGAGACAACTATTCCAGCGCAGACCGCCCACGTAGGTATTGAGCGTGAGATCATGAGAAGCAACACCGCCACGCTAGCGAACTGAATTCCAACAAACGAAAAAAGACCGCGCAATGGCTGGCCGGCTCGCACCAGGCCAAACCCCGGCACAAACAAACTCAGAATGACGCCTGGCCAACGCCGTTCTTTTCCTGGCGGAGCGGTTTGAGGATCAACGGTTGCCGCCTGCTCGACACTCATCGGAATCCGATTTTCCAACATGACGGGTTTGGGTGGTGCATCAGACGGATTAACTCTTCGCGTTCCTAGTTAAACGGTCTGCTCGGTCGGGCAAAGCCAAATATCAAGACGGTTGTAGCCACGGCCGTGGGGCCGTTGGGAAATGACGTTGACCGGTAATTGGCCACGGATTAACACCCGCCTTCGTCCCGCCGCTGCGGGACTACGGCGCGGCAGGCGGATTTAAACACGGAAGGAACTCTGACGTTGTAGCCACGGCCCTGTGGGCCGTCGGGAAATGAAGTACCAGACACATTTGGCATTTGGCAATCAGCATTCAGCTTCCCTAATCATCGTTCTTGAGTGCCACGTAGACCGTGCTGGCTGATTCGCTTTCGAGCACGGGATTAGGAAACGTAACGATGTGCGCGCGTGAGGTCGCGAAGGCAGTGTCGAGCATTTCAAGAAATTCTTCGTCAGGCGGGTCGTCTGACCAAAGCGCAAAGACGCCACCGGGATGTAAATGCGTGGCGAGCATGCGCAGCCCAGCCGATTGATAGAACATTGCGTTGTTCGGGTGCAGCAGGTCACGCGGTGAATGATCGATGTCCAACAGCACCGCATGAAACCGGCGCCCTGGTTGTTCCGGGTCGAGACCGTCCGTGGATTGCGCGCTCGCGAAAAAGTCGGCGTGGACCAATCGGTTGCGCGGATCGCTTGTGAGTTTTTCGCCCAACGGGACCAGACCGCGTTCATGCCATTCGATCACCGGCTTTAGAGCATCCACTACCAGGAGAGACGCCACCTCGCGATGCTCGAGCGCAGCCACGGCCGTGTATCCGAGTCCGAGTCCTCCCACGACAACGTCCCAGTTTGTGCCGCTTAAATCAGCCAATCCAAAATGGGCGAGGGCTACCTCCACTTCATGGAACAAGCTCGACATCAAAAATGCGTCACCGAGTTTTACTTCGTAAACGTCAATGTCACCTAACGATAACATCCGCCTCCGTCGCAGGCTAAGCTCGCCGAGTGGCGTCTTGCAGTAATCCAGCTCCTCAAAGTTCCGGCTCAAAATCGACTATCCCTGAAAGCGCAACGGAAGCAATTATTTGCGAGGGTTTGGATCCGCAGATTGCGCAGATTTACACAGATTTCTTTTTTAGTTGAACGCCTGCTCCAACGCTCCATTGCGGAGTTGGATTTAGAGGGTAAACGTTGAACATTCGACTGCAGGCATCCCATGGAATACAGACAACTCGGCGGCTCGGGCTTGAAAGTGCCCGTCCTCAGCTTTGGCACCGGCACCTTCGGCGGCAAAGGCGAACTTTTTCAAGCCTGGGGCAGCACAGACATCGCGGAAGCGACCCGGCTCGTTGACATCTGTCTCGAGTCCGGGCTCAACATGTTTGATTCCGCAGACGTATATTCGAACGGTATGGCCGAAGAAATCCTGGGCCAAGCGATCAAGGGCCGACGTGATGCCGTCCTTATTTCAACCAAGGCGACTTTCCGGTCCGGTGAAGGTCCGAACGATGTTGGCTCGTCCCGTTATCACCTAACCCGGACGGTTGAAGCGGCCCTGCGTCGGTTGGGCACCGATTACATCGACCTTTTTCAATTACATGCGTTCGACGCGCTCACTCCGATTGAGGAAGCGCTTCACACCCTTGATGACCTGGTACGTGCCGGAAAGATCCGTTACATCGGCTGTTCGAATTTCTCGGGTTGGCATTTGATGAAATCGCTCGCCATTTCGGAGAAATACGGTTTGGCGCGTCATGTGGCGCACCAGGCTTATTACTCGCTCATTGGCCGCGATTACGAATGGGAACTTATGCCGTTAGGCCTGGATCAAAAGGTTAGCGCGATCGTTTGGAGTCCACTCGGCTGGGGGCGGCTCACGGGCAAGATCCGCCGCGGCGCGCCGCTGCCTGAGAAGAGCCGGTTGAAGGGGAAGGCCTCGAATGATGCCGGGCCGCAGGTTGACGACGAGTACCTTTTCAAGGTGGTCGATGCGATCGATGTAGTGGCGGCGGAAACTGGCAAGACCGTCCCGCAGATTGCGTTGAATTGGCTTCTGCAACGTCCCACCGTGGCCAACGTCATCATCGGCGCGCGCAATGAGGAGCAGCTCAGGCAAAATCTCGGCGCCGTCGGTTGGAATCTGACCCCTGAACAGGTGGCGAAGCTCGATGCCGCCAGTGATCTGCCTTCCGCCTATCCCTATTGGCACCAAGTCCAGTTCGCCGATCGAAATCCTCCGCCAATTCCAATCTCCAAGATTTAGACAAGCGATCGGTTATCCGCAGATTTCGCAGATTCACGCAGATTTTTTTTGAGTTGCGCAGTGACTAACCGCCTCGGCGTCAGCTAAGCGAAAATAACGCGCATGGCGCGCGGCCTACCTAACTCGCCACTCGAACCAAGAGCTTTCGGCCTTTGAACTGGATGCCGTTCAGTTTCTTCAAGACGAGCGCAACGCGCGGCTCGGCGACGTCCACCAGAGTTTTCGTGGCCTGAAGATGAATCGCGCCGATCTCGCCTTTCGGAATGGCGGTCACGCCCGCGATCACGCCGACGAAATCGCCGGGCTGGACCGCGTGAGCACGGCCGACGTTGAAGGCTAGCCGGACCATCCCGGCTTCGTGTGAAACTGTGCCCGCTTCTTCGCGCGGTCCGGAACGTTCGGCGCGCTCGCTGCGGTTGCGTCGGGGCCGTTCGTAATCGTCTCGACCCATTTCGCGCCGCTCTTTTGCGCCCGGGTCGGGACGGCGGCTCGATCGATCGCCCGCCTCCGCCCTGGACGGGCTACGGCGTCGGCAGCGGATGATGGGCGTGGCGATCCTCGGGGATCGCCTGGTCTCCGCGCGCCTTGTCTTCGCCTAACAAGTGGATCAGAGCCGAGGCGATGTCCGTCGGCGAATAATTCTGTTCGAGCAACCGGTCGAGCAGCTCGTCGTGTCGTTTGTATTCGCCTTTCTCCAGCGTCTCGCGCAAGGCTTCGGCGAAGGCGGTGGCGCGTTTGCCTTCCACTTCTTCGGCGGAAGGAATTCGTTCGCGCCGGATCCGGCTCCTGGTGAAACGCTGGATGTTTTCCAATCGGTAAATTTCTCGACCGGCGACGAAGGTGACGGCCTTGCCGCCTTTGCCGGCGCGACCGGTCCGTCCAATCCGATGGACGTAATCTTCGCCGTCGTGGGGCAGGTCGTAATTGAAAACGATCTCGATGTCGTCGACATCCAAGCCGCGCGCCGCGACATCCGTGGCGACGAGGAACTCCACCTTGCGTTTGCGGAACCGGCCCATGACGCGCTCGCGCATCGCCTGGGTCATGTCGCCGTGCAGTTTGTCGGCGCCGTAGCCGCGCGCGATAAGATGCTCGGTCAGTTCGTCGACCATCATCTTGGTCGCGCAGAAAATGATCGCGAGCTTCACGTCCTCGAGATCGATCAGACGGCAGAGCACTTCTAATTTCGAGCGGCGATCGACTTCGTAATAAACCTGCTCGATCGCCGGGACCGTCATCGCTTCCGACTCGACGCGCACATTCACGGGATTGCGCGTGAAGGTTTGGATCAAATTCTGGATGGGGCGCGGAATCGTGGCGGAAAAGAAAACGGTCTGCCGTTTCTCCGGCACCTGGCGCAGGATCGTTTTGATGTCGTCGACGAAGCCCATGTCGAGCATGCGGTCCGCTTCATCGAGGATGACCATCTTGATCTGATCGAGCGTTCAGGCTCTTGCGCTCGAGGTGATCCATCACGCGGCCCGGAGTGCCGATGATGATTTGCGCGCCAGCCTGCAGACCTCTGAATTGTCGCTCGTACGATTGGCCGCCGTAGATCGGCAATTCGCGGACCCCGCGCTTGAAAAAGGCGAGCTTCGCGATTTCTTCCGCGACCTGGACGGCGAGCTCGCGCGTCGGGCAAAGGATCAGGACCTGGGGCGCGCGGATGCTTGCATCGACCAGTTGAATTGCCGGAATACCGAACGCGGCGGTCTTGCCTGAGCCGGTCTGCGATTGTCCGACGACGTCAGCTCCTCCGAGCAGAACGGGAATGGCCGCGGATTGAATGGGTGAAGCTTCTTCAAACCCCATCCGCTCGATCGCTTTCAAGATCTCGGGCGCGAGACCGAGTTCAGCGAAGAGTTTCTTCTGCATAACCAACTAGAGCACGGTGAACGGATTTCACACGCTATCCCTTCACCAGGAACAGGGACCGCTGGATCGATCTTCCCGGCGCTGCTTGTGTGCAAAGTGCGGGAATTCTGAGTACAGAACGAATTAGGTGGTTGGTCGATCACTCTTTACGCTACTGTTTTGACCAACTCGCAATTTCTTGGCTAACGTTTAGAATGAACCGAAATTGAACCGAAGAAAGTTTTTATGAAGCTATTGTTAATCTGCCTGTTTGCCTGTGCACTTCTCGCATTTCTATCTGGCTGCGAATCGGTCGGTTATGCCCCCGGAGGCTATAGCCCGGGTCAAGTACAGGCGCAGCACTCCTCCTTCGATCCGACAGTCCGCCGTTAACGGTAGGCTCTTTCGGGAGAAGACTTTTGGACTGCGCCGGCAAAACAAGCGTCGCCTGTCGCGTCCGTAGCCGTTGGCGAAGGCGGAACGGCGCTTTGGGATGTGCTGAGAACCAAATGAGGCAGCGCCGCGATTAGCACTTAGCTGTCTTGCGCTTCTTCCCAACGGCACCGCGTTTCTGGACTTTTCGGATGTAATCGGGAGCAAAAGGCACCCGACACGAGGTGTTGCCCATGTCCACGGTGACTGGGCCGATTTTTTCGCCGATCTGGAGAGCTGTGTCCGTCAGCAGTTGCACATAGGAACCAACCGCAATGATAAACATATTCATTTGGGAGCGCACGTCGTTAGGTGCCTGATGAATGTTTTTCTGCACGCGCTCCAGTAGCCGTTTCAATTCCGCCAGATTCAACTCAGAATCGTCCTTGATCGAGACGAAGCTTCGCAACGTTGCCCAGCCCGCCTCGGCGATTGGAGGTTTCTTCGAGTCGATCCATTCCAGCGCCAAGTCCCACCCGTGCGGGCTGCCTGCCGCGACCCATGCGACCGTTGAACTGGCGAGCGGTCTGTGGGTCGCATTCGCAACCCAACGCTGCAGATCTTTCCTGGTCATCTTCGCATCGTCGGCAATCAATCCCGCCAGATACATCGCGTCGTAATTACCTGTGTCGTAAAGATCGAGCGCAAGCTGGTAATCCTTCTTGATGTGCATCCGGATCTTTTGCAGGTCCGAGATCTTTACTCCAAAGAATGGCTCCTTCACGCCGTGGTTGAGCATCACCTTTTTGTAGCTGTCGCGGCCGAGCGGTTTCAGCTCAGCCAGAATTTCTTTTGCGGTCATCAGATCATTATTTCGTTGGCTTGCGGCCGAGGAGCCGAGTCGGGGCACCAAGCCCCACCTACATTCAGTCATTCTTTTCCGACGTCATATTCTTGACCCACTCGGCCACAACCTCGGTTAGCGCGGTTGCTTTGGATTTCACATCTGCTTTGCTCACAAACTTGGCAACGCATCGGTCGTTGGTGATCCATTTCAGAATGCTTTTTGGATCTTTCACGTAACGCGAATCGCCCGTGTGTTTCGGCTTGGCGCCACGATGAAGAATAATCTGGACCCATTCCTTAGATCGAAGATCGAACGTGGCGAACCAATCATCACAACAAAAGCTCGGTGCATTCCATTTGATTCCTTCGCCAATACTGGCATCGGCCTTCAGAATGATCCGTCGTAAGGTTTCGACTTCCTCCTTCAATGGATGAGTCAAGTTTTCCAGAAATTGATCGACTGCGTTCCTGTCTGACAGGGTCTTGGTCGTGTTGGTTGGGGATTTTTTTCGGGCGGAGGACATTTAGGCAGTGTCTTGTTTATTGGAAACGAATCACATTTTAAAGCGTCATTTCATCGGTATCGGAACGTCCCGATGATCCACGGTTGCGGATATAACCATGGATAGCCAAGTAGGCATCCGCAAGCATTTGTCGCCTGGCCGCTTGTAATGACATGAATTTCTCGACCGGAATCGCATAAAGAAAGGCGAGCGGCGAAGTTAGCGTTACAATAAAAGTACATTCTGGTAAGACCAGCGCTGCGGCTTCATGGGAAGCATGATTAGCCAAAGCACCAGAGCGAGGCAAAAGACGTAAGCAACCCATCCGAGACCCAGGTGCTGCCATAAAGCGGCACGTGGATTATCCCAATATCGTCCGACGCCAGCCAATCACGTCATCGTAATTCCGAATGCGAAATCGAGTGTCCAATGAGTAGCAATCGCATCGATGGACGACGAAACGTCAGATCCGAACCGTGTCGCTAACGACGTAACAAGGTTGTTTCACGCCGCCATCTACCGAAGCACTACAGCCTTACACCTACTTTGTTTTTAGCGATTTACTTTCCGCAATCCGCAATCGTTTGATTCTATTCCACGGAAATTCGCACGGCCAAGGTAATGCCTTGCCATTCATCCGTTGATAGTAGGCGACGACCGAGCCCCGGCCAGGGATCGCGAACGATCGCCGAGGTAACATCACCGTTTCCCCATTCGTCTTGGACATAAGTCACAGCTGTTAGGACAACGGCATGTCCGCCGGTTCCGATAATGAGCGGGTGATTTTCCGCCAGATCCTGCGCAGCGGTCATGGCGTCCGACGTCAAGACGTCACCGGAGACTTCGAATTCTTCCCCTTTGTCATCGGTCCATCTCCGATTCAGAAGCTCAACAATTTGCCATGGTTCCCCTGGAGAATTTACGGGTCTTCCCCAAGTCTCGCGAACAATTCGCGCTTGAGAGATTGGGTGACCATAAAAACGGAAGATCATCGAGATGCATGCGGCCCAACACCATTGACTTTTCTGCTGCGTCTCGATCTGCGCCAAGTTGCTGTCGATGCCGGCCATACATTCTTGAACACCACTCAATTTGGCAGGACCGCATTGCAATTCAGCTTTGGCAGGAACGGCCAACGCAACCAGCGCGGCCGCAGTCAGAATAGCTTTTCGGTCGTCCTCGCAGCTTAAACCCGATGCCTGATCCTAGTTGGATACTTCGAAACCAGAAATGCATACCAATTACACGAATTGGTTCGCGAAACTTGCAGCGGGTAGGGGATGCATGCGGGACCCGAAACCGCCGAGAGTCTCACCCAACGGTCACGAAGGGCGCAAAGGGATTGTAGGGTACAGCCGTTGTGCCCTTTGTGACCCTCGTGTGAGGTCATTGTCGGCGTGAATTATTGAGAGGCCCAGCGCCATCTCGGATAATTCTCGAAGGACTTTAGACAAAAAGACCATTTGGCGGCGTCTGGTTATTAAAAGACCGTAAAGAGGTCATGGAAGATGTTGCCACTGATCAAAATTGGAAGGTTTCCTTTGCCGAAATGTCGCCCGGGTTGGTCCTGTTCGCCCGGCAGTTCGTCAAATCAGTGGCTGACGCCGAAGACATCGTTCAGGACGCCTTTGTCCGGTTCTGGCGCAAGGAGCATTCAATCGAAAATCGCGCGCTTCTCTACGCGACAGTTCGCTCAGTCGCGCTCGATTTGCTCCGGCGCGATGCCCGTCGCGCCCGGCGAGAAGCGAACGCAATGCTCGACATGGAGCACACCATCGGTCCACCGGAATTTGACTTCGATAGTGAATCTCAACATGGATTGGTCGCCGCCGTTGATTGTCTCCCAGTTGAGCAACGCGAGGTGCTCGTCATGAAAATCTGGAACGAGCTAACGTTTGCCGAGATCGGCCAGGCCCTCGGGATTTCGCAAAACACTGCTGCCTCGCGCTATCGCTATGCGTTGGCGGCGTTGAAAAGAAATTTTGTCGTCCATGAATGATTTCTCTGAACTTGAATCCGAACTAAAAAAACTGCGTCCACGCGCGGCTTCACCCGAGCTGACCACGCGTGTTGAGCGTGCACTTGCGCAGTCAGCTTCGGACGCTTCGCCCGAAGTATCCGGCCGAATTGCGACCGCGGGAGTCCTGCCAGCGAAACAAAAATACCGGGTAAACTGGCTCGGGATCGGACTCGGCCTTGCGGCTGCAGCGACGGTTCTTGTCCTGGCCCGGGTGAATATCGATCATCCGATTTGGAAGCAAAAATTTGTCGCAGTTACCCCGGCACCCTTTAGCCCACCGGTCCAGTTGAACGATGCGTTTGTTCCGGCAGGCGTGACGCAGGTGGTTTATAACACCCGCGACGAAGGCCTGCTTTTCCATGACGGCGCTGACCGAACCGGTTCGCAAGGTGCGGGCGCAAAAGCGCGAGACGCTGGCCTGGCACAATCCCAAGACCAGCACGTCTCTTCGGATTTCTTACCCGAGCGAGGAAGTCACCCTTATCCCGGTCTCGGGCCAGTGAGCCTAACCATACCTTTATTGCTCAACCCCAAAAACAAACCATGAAAACAAAAACCATTGCCGTAATTGCCGCATTCAGCCTGCTTCCAGCAGTCGGATTCGCGCAGCCACCCTCTGTTCCTCCTGTCCCACCCAGTGCTCCAGTACCGCCTGTGCCGCCGAACCCCCCGAGACATGATCGGGATCATGACAATGACAAGGGACCCAAAGTCCCAGTCACATTCATGGGCGTAGAAACGTCGGAAGTTCCTCGCGTAGTCAGCGAACAGCTTGGCCTGGCGAAAGGATTTGGACTCGTTGTTGACTACGTCGTTCCAGATGGACCTGCCGCCACCGCCGGTCTCCAGCAAAATGATATCCTGAAAATGTTTAACGACCAGATCCTGATGCAGCCGGATCAGCTCGCTAAACTGGTCCGTAGTTATCCAGAAGGAACAAATGTAACTCTCACCGTTCTCCGCAAAGGCCAGGAATCGAAGATCACCGTGAAATTAGGGAAGAAAGAAGTTTCCGCGCGTCGGGAATTCTTCGAGAAACACCGAAAACACGGAGGCGACGATGATTTCGGAATGAACTTCGATTTCCAGAATTTCCCGGCAGCCGTAGAGGATCTAAGCGATCTTTCGCCCGCAATTCGTGACGTGGTGAAAGAGGCGCATCGAGTAGCAGCCCGAGCAACCGCGGATGCGCAGCGTGAAGCGCAGCGTGCGAGCGGCGAGGCCCGGCGTGAAGCTTTGCGCGCAACGCGAGAGGCACGGCGAGAAGTTCAGCGTGCAACCGAGGAAGCGCGACGCGAAGCAGCCGAACAGTTGCGTGTTTTTAGCACGGACAATGGTGCGATGAAATCGACCACGATCGATCTCGGCAAAGCCCAGATTGTTGTTACCGATCCGAAAGGGGTAATGAAAATTGAGAAGGTTAACGGCAAGAAAATCTTGACCGCAAAAGATACTGAGGGGCGCCTTGTTTTTAGCGGGCCGGTCGATTCCAAGGAGGATCTCGACAAGGTTCCGGCGGACGTGCGCGAGCGCTACAACAAAGTGGAGCAAAAGGATCTGCCTGGCATGATTTCGACCGCCACAGTCGCCGATGAAGAAGTGGCAGAGAACGACAACGACAACGATCAGGACATCGACATTGATGACGATGACGATGCTGCTGATTCCGACGACGATGACGGCGACACCAGCTCGGTCACGGTCCAACAGGTTTCTTGCGATACCTCGGGTAAGGTCCAACAGGTTTCGTATCAATTTCCCCCGAGACCTTTCCGTATTCAATCGACCGCCGACGTGATGACGCTCCTGTGAACGTATCGCCTTTACTTGAGTCCTGCCCTTTCACTTTCCTCGTTCCCAAACTGAGTTTGGGAACGCACTTGTCTTCGAAACTCTGTTTCGCCGGCGGTGATTGTCCGGAAGGGGGCGACTTCAAGTCGCCCTTCCTTGTGTGATTAAAAATCACCATTTGAGAGCCAGGCGATTTGGAATCGCCCAAGGAGCGGCGACTTGCAGTCGCCGACCTAAAGTGTTCGGTGATTTCAAATCACCGCACTTCCATTTCCCTGTGCGTCGTCGGGTGACGCAACCAGGTCGCCGCGGCTAAGCGCGCTGCCAACCACACTGAAAATCGCCAGCAACAAAAATTGCCACATCGGCAACCCGTATCGCGGAATGAACTCGCCCACCAGGCAGGTCGACGCGACTGTCAGTAGGCCAACTATCACCAACGCCACCGAAAATCCGAGGACGACTGAATTTATCTTGGTATTTCGTCTCATTCGCGACAGGACGATTGCCCCGATCAGAGCGGCCAACCAAACCGCCAAGGCTTTGGGGTAATTGAAACTCTTCCAAAGCGAGAACCAACGATGCTGCGGCCAAGCCGTACGAATCTGATAGGCATTCGTATTCGTAAATGTGCTCAACGAAGCAAATGCCGGCATCTCTGCTTCATGCTCAAAGTAATAAGCCGTTGTTTCGAACAACCAATTTGAAACATCGATTACCGGCATTCTTAGCGCGTTGGCGAAATCCGACCGAACCGCATGCATCTGTTCCGGCGTCGGAGGTAATAGGAACGCCCACGCCATGCGGTTCAAACTTTGATCGAAAGTTCTCCCTTCGATTTTGCCGTCCGGAAACCGCAACGGAATCGCGCGACGAACAAATTCTGTCGCGTTCAATGGCTTTTCTTCATTCTCCATTTCCTGCAAGAGGCCCAGGAACTTGCGGGTCTCCTCGGAACTGGTTCGAGCCATCACCTTTTCGAAAAGTGCTGCACGCTCTTCAGGCGATAAGGTTTTCACAAAATTTAGCCGCCACAGAAAGGTAAACCCGAGACGCGAATGAGGTGGGAACCGGGTCTTTTTCGCCAGTCGCTTGGAAAAAGATTGGGTCGCTACGAGTGCGGCGAGACCGACCATGATCGCGATTGTTGCGGGCCGGAAGTTTCTGGACGCCCTCCCACGAAGCCAGTCCCATAGCCCCGCTAATAGAAACGCGATCGGGAGCAGGAGAATTAGCAATAAGTTGATGTGGCGACAAAGAAGGCAAAAGACGAGGACGCAAGCAAATCGATACCATTGTTTCCAGCTCACCTCATCGGGTTGCAGAGCCAATCGCAGAGCGAGCGTAACGAGGAAAAGGATTGCGATCATGCTTAGGCTCTCCGAGCCGACGCAGTGCGCGAACATGTAGAAGAGCGGGTTACTCACCCAAATCAATGTGAGCGCGAATCGAAGAAGCCAAGAACTCGCGATTGTGACGATGAAATAAAGCGCGGCGCAGCAAAGCGCAGCGTGTTGGGCAACAATCAGAAGCTCGATCCCGGTATTGGTAAGCGCCGGCCGAATGGAAGGATTCGCGGCGCTTGGATCCGTTCCTTTGATCTCGGCGCTCGAACTGTTCACCGAGAAAAAAGGGAACTTTGGTAAGATAACCGTATGCCAGGGCGTGTCCCCAGAATGCGCTGGCGAGCGGTGGCATAGTAGCCTGGTTATAGGCGTCCATGTCCCTCCAAAGCGGCGGGATTGTGGCAATCATCCAGACCGACGGCGCCATCAAACAAAGAATGAGCCCAAGGGTGGCGAGCTTGGAAAGTGAGGACGCGCGAGCTGGACCGATTTGCGACATTTCCCTTATCGTGGCCGTTGATATCCCTGTTGAGCCAGACTTTTCCTTGCTGTTTTCACACGGCTCACTCTATAACCATCGCGAAATGCCGGCCGACAACGGTAATAAACCCGATGATCCAACGCCGGTTGTGGGGGCGCCGACGGATGTCGCGCCATTGACTCACTCTGGCCCGAAACCGGCCCACGAGCGGACCGCTGATGAGGAAGCGGACATAGTTAACTGGGACGAACTCGCCAACAGCGAACGGTTTCGGAATCTGATCAAGGCGAAACGGCGATTTATCGTTCCCGCCATGATCTTCTTCATTGTCTATTATTTTGCGTTGCCGGTTCTGATTGGATACGCGCGACCGTTTATGGAGAAACAGGTTCTTGGTCCGGTGAACCTCGCTTATCTCTTTGCGCTTTCGCAATTCTTCATGGCTTGGATCATTGCCGGCCTTTACGTCAAGGCTGCTGCCAAGTTTGACCGAATGGCTGCGGACGTTGTGTCGGAGGGCAAGCCAGCAGCGAGAAAAAAGAATGACTGATGTGATGAGCTTCACGCGACCTGGTCGCGCAGGTTTCCAACCTGCTGTGTCGCTGGCTTCCAGCGGGCTAAGCATTGTTGTTATGACGCAACAAAGCGAACGCTCATCGAAGGCATTCCGACGCGCTCAAATTGTCATCGCAGTTTCCAACTTCACAGCGTCGCTGCGCGTATCAACAAATTGCGATTGGCTGTATTCCGGGACAACTCGGCGGTGCGGTAGCGGGCCACGGTCATGCAGGTTGGAAACCTGCGACACCGGCGACCGCTGGGAATAGGTTGCTTCGACTCGTAATTCGTGGCAAGATTTGCAGCAACCCTTAGCCGGCTGGAAGCCATCGACACAGCAGGTTGGAAACCTGCGCTTCTTCCCATGACGCCCGCTCTTGGCATGTTTCTGCTGTTTGTTTTGATCACGCTGATCATTACCTACTGGGCAGCGCGGAGGTCACAAGGTGCGGCGGCATTCTTCACCGCAAGCCGTCGGATCACCGGCTGGCAAAACGGCGTTGCCGTAGCGGGTGATTACATGAGCGCGGCTTCCTTTCTTGGAATCGCAGGCCTGATTGCGTTTTTCGGTTATGACGGATTCATGTTTTCGGTTGGCTGGCTGGTGGCGTATTTGACCGTGTTACTGGTCGTTGCGGAACCGCTGCGTAATGCTGGCAAGTACACCATGGCTGATGTTTTGGCCTATCGATTGAATCCAAGACCGGTCCGCGCCATGGCGGCGTTGAGCACTCTTACCGTCAGCACTTTTTATATGATCGCGCAGATGGTCGGGGCAGGGGCGTTAGTGACGTTGTTGCTTGGGAGTTCCCACGTCAGCTACGAGATGGCCGTCATCGGCGTCGGTGTGCTCATGATTATTTACGTCGTGTTCGGCGGGATGCTGGCGACAACATGGGTGCAGATCATCAAGGCGATCTTGCTCATGGCAGGAACGCTTGTGCTGAGTGTGCTTGTCCTCGCGCACTTCGGCTGGAGTCTCAGCAATTTTTTCGAGGCCGCAACGCAGGTGACGTATCACGACAAGGGCGAGTTAGTGACGAAGAATTTTTTGCAACCCGGTTTGCGCTACACCCCTGCGAATCACGGCGCGCTGGACCTGATTTCACTCGGCATGGCGCTCGTCTTTGGAACGGCCGGGTTACCTCACATTCTCGTTCGATTTTACACGGTGCCGGACGCGAAAACGGCAAGAGTGAGTGTGGTCTGGGCGATGGTGTTGATTGGAAGCTTCTATATAATGACGACGTTTCTTGGGTTTGGTGCCGCGACAATTGTCGGTCGTGATAAAATCGCAACCAGCGGGGGAAATAACATGAGCGCTCCGCTGTTGGCGCAGGCGCTTGGGGGCGACATTTTCTTTGCCTTCATCGCCGCGATTGCGTTCGCCACCATTCTTGCGGTCGTGGCTGGGTTAACCATCAGCGCTTCGACCTCTTTTGCGCACGACTTTTATACCGCTGTGATTCACAAAGGAACCGAGCGACGTCCCGGTGAAGAAGTCCGGGTCGCGCGCATCACTGCATTTGTGGTCGGAGCGGTTGCGATCGGGGCCGCGATCATGCTGGGAAAAGACGCGAACGTTGCGTTTCTTGTCGCGCTCGCGTTTGCGGTCGCGGCTTCGGCCAATCTCCCAGTCATTGTGCTTTCCCTTTTCTGGAAACGCTTTAACACTACTGGCGCGATTCTTGGCCTGGCGACTGGTTTAGTCGCGTCGCTGGCGCTGATCATTATCAGCCCCAGCATTATGAAAGTGGACCCGCAGACAGTGACCGGTGCCGCTCGGCATCTGATACAGCGGCCGCCGATTTTTCCATTGGAAAATCCAGGTATCCTCAGTATCCCGCTTGGTTTTCTGGGAGCGATTCTAGGAACGCTTTTGAGCCGCGAACCGCGGGCGGCAGCGCGATTTGCGGAATTGACCGTCCGCGCGAATACCGGGCTAGGCGCGGAGAAAGCAGAGGTGGAGTAGTTCTTGAGATTGGGAAGCCACGGATTAACACCCGCCTTCGCCAAGGCTGCGGCGTGGCAGGCGGATTAAACACGGATGTGGTTGTAGTCACGGCCGGCGGGGCCGTTTTGAGGGATCTGTTGTAGTGGCGCTTCTGTGAAGCGCCTTGATATTGACGTGACCGACAAATCCGCCGCTCAGGACGATCGAAGCCAACTCTCTGGGCGCTTCGCAGAAGCGCCACTACAACAGATCCTTAGGATTTAGATTTCGCCTTCGGCTCCGTCTCTTTTTTTTGTTGATCCAACGCAGTCGCCCGATTCAGCCGCCTATTGGCCGCATCTTTATTTTCCTTCCACTTGTGACTGGGATCACCATTAAGCGGGCCCCAAAGAAGATGACCCGAGTGGCGCCAGTTATCGAGTAGTATCCCTTCCTCAAAAGGCTGGCCTTTCGCGGTAACGACGATCACGTTGTGTTCGGTATCGGTCCCTGCGTCCGACTCAGCCCAGTGAAGATCGAAGGTTTTCAGATTCTCCGCGTTCAATCGAAGCAATAACTCCGTAGCGAATTGGTAACAGTACCCCGCCTTTTTTATTCCGATATTAATGAGAAAGCTGTGCACTGTAGGCGATGCGCCCATTCCCCATTTTTTGGCAAGTTCGCGTCCAGTCGTGTAGGAAATATAAGTTACCCGCCGGGCTTCATCGCGGTTCACGTTAGGTGAGAGTCCAACGAGTCGGGCTTGTAACGCCGGATCTTCAGCGGACGTGGCCTCGACCAATTCACCTTTCCAACGCGCGTTAACAGACGAAGGGGTAAACACCGTTGCCAACAACAACGCCAAGGTAATGGGAAGAACTAAGCGAAAGCGATTATTGGAAGAGATCATCGTGGGAACACCCATAAACTCCAGCACACGCTCGGGGAAGTGAAAATTCTTGCGATTCGTTCCGATTGAAGAAAACGCCCACGCTCAACCAGCGCCGCTTGACCCCTTGTCCGTGTTTAATCTGTGGCCAGAACCAGAATCTTTCCTCTTGGCACTACCGCAAAAGTCCCTTTAATCTTTGAGCAGGGCGCAGACGCATTTCTGCGAAGTCCTCGGCCCGAACCGCTCAGGACCCAGAACACCCCAGGCTTGCTCTGCCTTAAATGTGACTTTGTTATGACTAAGAAATTTCTGTCGGTTGTGGTCGCTCTCCTTTTGTTAGCTGGACCTTCTTGTTTCATTCTGTTGGCCGAATCGCCGACGCCGTCCGAGATCGCCGCAGAATCGAAGCGGGCCAATGACTTCCTCGATAAAGTGTTCGACGAATTCGTCGCGGCGCATCCACAAATGGAATCCTCGCTCGGGATCAAGACTCATTACGATCAGTGGAATGATATTTCAGATGAAGCCGCTAAACGCGATCTCGAGACGGCTCAGAAAAGTCTCGACGAACTGAAACGGCAGTTTCCGCAGGAAAAGCTCGACCCGCAAACCCGGTTGAGCTGCGAACTACTTGAATTTAACACCGCCCGAGACGCTGAGGCCTACCAGTATCGACTCGATAACTATCCGGTAAATCAGATGTTTGGTCTCCACTCCGAGGTTCCGACTTTTCTGATGAACATTCACAAGATTGATTCAGAAAAGGATGCGGAAGCGTACATTGCCCGACTCAACGGCGTCCCGAAGTTATTCGATCAATTGATCGTGAACCTTGGCGCGCGCGAAGAGCACGGAGTCATTCCACCAAAATTTGTTTTCCCGCTTGTGCTCGAGGCCTGCGTCAACGTAACCAAAGGGCAGCCGTTCGAAACTTCCGGACCTAACAATCCTATTTATGAAGATTTTTCGAAGAAGGTCAACGCGTTGAAAAATCTCGAGGCAACGAGTCGCGATCGGTTATTAGCCGATGCACGGAAAGCGCTGACCCAATCGGTCAAACCAGCTTATGCCAAGCTGATTGGTGTCCTCCAGGCCCAGGAAAAGAAAGCAACCGATGACGCCGGCGTTTGGAAGTTTTCCGATGGCGCTGCCTTTTACGCTTCGGCTCTGCGGCGGACCACCACGACCACCCTCTCAGCGGATCAGATTCATGAAATTGGCCTAAAGGAAGTGGCCCGTATCCACGGGGAAATGCGCAAGATAATGGCCAAGGTCGATTTCAAAGGTGATCTCCCGGCCTTTTTCAAATTTATGCGGGAAGATCGTCAATTTTATCTGCCTCAAAATGAAGAAGGCCAACAGCGATACTTGGCCATGGCGACCAGTATTATCGATGACATGAAGAAGCGGCTTGATGAATTGTTTATCACCAAGCCAAAGGCAGATATCGTGGTGAAATCGGTCGAAAAATTCCGGGAAAGTTCTGCTGGAAAAGCGTTTTACAATCAACCAGCGCCCGATGGTTCACGGCCCGGCATGTTTTACGTGAACCTTGCCAGAATGAAGGATAACCCGACCTACGAACTCGAGGCACTCGCGCATCATGAGGGAATTCCGGGGCATCATATGCAAATCGCAATCGCGCAGGAATTGACCGGGATCCCGAAATTTCGACGATTTGGTGCGCGCTACACCGCTTACAGTGAGGGGTGGGGGCTCTACAGTGAGCTGACCCCGAAAGAGATTGGGATGTACAAGGATCCCTATTCTGATTTTGGTCGCCTATCGCTTGAGCTTTGGCGTGCCGCCAGACTCGTGGTCGACACCGGGATTCACTCGAAACGTTGGACGCGCCAAAAGGCGATCGACTACTTGAAGACGAACACGCCAAATGCCGAGAGCGATTGTGTCGATTCGATCAATCGTTATATCGTTATGCCGAGCCAGGCGACCGCTTACAAGATTGGGATGATCAAGATTGTTGAGCTGCGCGAAAAAGCGAAAAAACAACTCGGCGACAAATTCGATCTCCGGCAGTTCCATGAAGTGGTTCTGACCAATGGACCGGTGCCCCTCGATATCTTGGAAAAACTGGTCGACGCCTGGGTGAAATCGAAGGCGTGATTTTGGATTGCGCCGGCAAAGCGAAGCGTCGCCGGCGCCCTGGCGAATCGGCCGCGGATTTACACGGGGAACACAGGTGTAGACCGGCGCTTCTGCGAAGCGCCCAGGGAATTCGACTTTCTCGATCTCTCCGTGCAGCGGCGGATCATGTCGGTCAGGTCGATATCAGGGCGCTTCACGGAAATCGCGGCACTTACATCTCCCGCGCACACTGGGGTGCGAAAAAGATTGGCGTTATTATTTGCCATGGATATTTTATGGAATGAAAAATCTCGTGCGCAATAGTGTCGCAATGCTGTTTGTTATCGCCGTTAGCGTGGCGTCCGCTGCGGCTCCGAAGATCAATGTCACCGTTTCTGATTCCAGTGGCAAAGCCGCCTTTAAAGGCATGACAAATGACAAAGGCACCTTCGCTACTGCGAACCTCAAGCCCGGCGAGTACGTGGTCCAATTCACTTCGCCCGCCGCCCCGGGAAAAAATTCTCATTATGCAATCGTCGTCTCAGCCGGAGCGAAAAAAGTTACCGCCAATGGCGTTGCGGGAGAGAAATTCACCAAGGGTGGTGTAGCCATGAAAGTCACAGTGGCGTCGAACCTGAATATTACTGGCCAAGTGGCGGCAGAAGAAGCTGGCGCGACGAAGAACGGGAAGAAAATGGTTTGGATCCCGCCGCAGCTGGGGAGCAATAGACCTGGACATTACGTCGAGGAAGGATCTCCGGAAGCGGTCCAGGCGAGGACCTCTGGAAGCATAAGCACCCAGGACGTGCAAAACATGCAGAGTCGGGGATCGTCTCCCGGTCAATAACTAGCCGGTAGCTAGTCAACAAGGAGCCGGAAGCTGAATTCTTCCGACGGGATAAATCTGCCTTGGGTTTCATATTAGCTCTGTCATGTATGTGTTAGCGTTTAAATTGCCCGAAGGGCTTCGGAGATTGATGCCGGCAAGTGCCCGCCGGCACCGCCGCACGCCACCGGTGTTCTACGCAAGAATGTTATTAGTGCCGGCAGGGGCGTCGCCGAACGATGTGATCTGCGGCGACGAACAGCGTTAGCGCCGCCCTTGCCAGGGCTGATGCTTACATGCATTCGTGTCCGGTAGCTTGCGCCGTCCGGCTAATCTCCGAGCCATCCAGTCTATGATCACTCTTATCTCGCATGTCTGCAACGCGGTAGCGCTCTAAATCCGTTAGCCTTGAAGACGCAGAATAAGGCACGCGAGATGCGGTCAAATACATGATGATATTCGAATTCTTCTCTTAAGACCTTCTATGAAAACTCTTCAAGCGTTCGCCATTCTCCTGTTTGCTTCCTGTTTCTCAGTCCACGCGCAATTTCCCACGGCGGAAGAGCGCGCTCAAAACGAGAGTCGAGTTGCCACGACGCCGATTCCGAATCCGATGATCGACTACAAGGGAGTTCCTAAAGAACGCAGCTCTTGTTGGGACACTGCGGCGAGGAGCGTAGAGTTACAGAGGCGCAGTTTATTCGTATGGCTTCGCAACCGGAAACGGTAGTCTTCGATGCTCGGAGCGACGCCAAGTTCGCGATGCTTCACGTCAAGGGAGCCAAGCACCTTTCACTCCCTGATATCACAGCGGCTGAGCTGGCACGGATTATACCTGACAAGGCGACGAGGATATTGATCTATTGCAACAACAACTTCGAGAACGAGCCCAAGTCTTTGCCGAGCAAGATGCCCGCAGCTTCACTAAATCTTTACACCTTTAATACGCTCTACAGTTACGGCTACGAGAACGTTTACGAGCTAGGGCCGCTCATCGATATTAAGTGGTCTCTTCTAACCTTTGAAGGCTCGCTCGCTCCGGTAAGCAGGTGATCGGCGCGTGCGCCGACGAGCGCATTCAGCCTCGGATGAACCACTGATTTTGTTCTATTACGAAGGACATCTGCGATCTCCGTGTCGATCCCGCCTGCCACGCCGTAGACTTGGCGAAGGCGGGTGTTAATCTGTGGCTAATAGACCCACGTCATGATTTTCGGCCTCCTCAAGACACGGCGCCGCACAAAACTTCGAACCCAACCGGTTCCTACGGATTGGCGATCGATTCTGAATCGCGATCTGTCGCTTTTTCGTCGACTTCCAGCGGCTGATCAGGCCGAACTGCTGGGACACGTTCAGGTATTTCTGGCTGAGAAAAAATTCGAAGGCTGCGACGGGCTGAAATTGACGAATCAGGTTCGCTTGGTCATCGCGGCGCAAGCGTGCCTCCTCCTCTTACATCGGAAAACTGATTATTATCCGCAGCTCAGCACCATTCTTGTTTATCCATCGACCTACGTCACCCATAACGAACGACATGTTGAAGGAATGATTTGGGAATCCGGCGATCAATACTTACTTGGGCACACTCAACATCGACTCGGGACGGTCGTTCTCGCCTGGGACGCAACCAAACGGAGCGCAGCAAATTCCACCGATGGTCGCAACCTTGTCCTGCATGAATTCGCGCATCAACTCGATTTCGAGGATTATGCGACCGATGGCACTCCCGCGCTTCGGTCCGGATCAGATTATAAAACATGGCAACGGGTGATGACCCGTGAGTTCAAACTGCTGCGTCTGGCTGAAGCGACCCGTAGCCCAACTGTCCTCGATACCTACGGAGCGACTGATCCCGCGGAATTCTTTGCCGTTGCGACCGAAACATTTTTCGAGCGTCCACTTGCCGTACGCGAGGGGCATCCGGCGTTGTACGGGGAATTGAAACGGTTTTATTGCCAGGATCCGGCCCGTGACTTTCCCGAGCCTGTCGAAAGTCAGGGAACGGCGATTTGAAATTAATCGCTGTTATTAGGTCAGCGATTTCGAGAACGCTCCAGCGTCACGCTCTGCCGTAGGCGAAAGTGAAAGTTAAAGTGAAACTGCAGGTAGGTCAGAGGCTCTAATGCCGGCGGAGGGGCTCGAACCCACACGATCTTGCGATCACTGGATTTTGAGTCCAGCGCGTCTGCCAGTTCCGCCACGCCGGCGAATAGAAAAGGCAACCGCTACCGTCTCGCACCCGATGCGATGCGCAAGTGGAAGTTTCCGAATTTAAGCTAAGCGCAAACGGATATAAACACGTGTCGAATCCTTGTAGAGGCGCTTCTGTGAAGCGCCCGGAGTGAACCAGGATCTAACCACGAATGGATCAATGGGCGCGAACGCATAGTCGTCATCTGCGATTCGCTTTATTTGCGGCGTTGATTTTTACACGGGTCGTTTGCGTGATGGACCGTGATGGCGACCTGTCGAGGTTCAGACCGACGGCTTACTCAGCAAAAGGCGGAACCACGTCGCCGAAGACGAAGCTAGAGTAATTCTGACCAGATTGACTAGATGTGACTCCGGAGTAAGTGCGATTGACCGGAGTAAAATCGGTAATTTCCTGTATTCCCGGTTCCATGGTCACGCCGAGGAAAAATCGCTGGATGGCAATGACGTCAATTGTGTCGACCGTGGAGTCGCCATTGACGTTGGCGGCTGTTAGGGGACACCCCGAGAGAAGCGCCAAACCGAGGAAATGCTTTTGTGTAGCCATTACGTCCGAGGTGTTGATGTTCGCTGTGCCTGGCAGGCCGAGCGGCGTGGCTTGGCGTCACAGTGTAATTTCCACCAGTCGGAAGTCCGGTAAATGTGTAGTTGCCTGAACTGTCGGTTAATGTCGTGCGCGATGCGCTGCCAGTTAGCGTAAGAGTCACGTTCGAGACGGAGGTAGGAACGGGATTCGAACAGTAAGAGACGGTGCCGGAGATCGCGATAGTCGCAGCTGGCTGCTCTACCGGAGTTGGTGTTGCAGTTGGAGCGGGAGCGGGAGTTGATGTCGGCGCAGGAGAGGGTGTTGGCGCAGTCGGCAAAGAAAAAGCATACACTTTGTTGTTAGTCGAAACATAGATTCGTCCCTTGGCGGCAATGCCGGTATTGAACCGGTGCGTGCCAGCCATGACTTCGTTCGCTCCGCCACCTCCGTAAACAACAGCGCCAGTGTCACCATCATAACCGTGCAATCTTTGATCACCTTCCGCGCCGATTACCCAGACGATTGCGTTGGTGGCGCCGTTGGTGGAAGTAACGAAAGGTGAGCCGGAACCGCTCTGCCCTGTTTTACTCCATCCTGTCGCGATTGTTGGCGGATTTGTAGCGGTAATTCGGAAAGCTGTCGTCGTGCTGCCGTTGGCACGAAGAACCACATATGTCCCTTGGGTAGTCCGATAGGTAGCTGCCGCCTGAATGATTGCGTTGCCCGAAACGCTCGCCGAGGCTACCGGCGCGCTGATTCCACCGAGAGCATTCCGATTTAATCAGATAGGCTTTGCCATCTTTGCCTAACGCGACGACCAAGGCAGAAGGGGTTGCTCCGGGCACGTCGACTAATATTGGGCCTGAGCCACCAAGATCAGTATCGCTGTTGTCCAACGATAACCAGTTGGTCGGAGCCCAATAATCATTGGTCGAGCCGCTAAAAACTGGTCCCGGTTGAAATCGAATGACGGCCTCGCCCCCGCCCCATGTGCTCCCGGTCTAAAGTGTTGCCAGTAACGATGAAAGGATTTGTGCCGTCGCTTGCGACGCCACCCGGTCCCCAAACTCCGCCGCCGACTGCGCTTGTAGCCCATGCTGTCACACTCGCAGGATTGTTAATCTGGACGCCCACAAGCCGGCCGTGATAACTCCCGCAATCTCCGGCGCGTCCTCCGAACGGCACGTAAAGGGTGTTTCCCACAATACCGAGTGCAGCTCGTTCACCTTGCACTGATGAATCAAACCCGGAGACCTTAGCATTCACATCCACTGGCCAACCGGTATTAATGGCCCCAGTATCAACGTTGAGTGAGAAAATAAGGTGTCTAAATGTCCCCGCACTGGGCGTGGTTTCGGCATCCAAGAATAGCGAACGGGAAGTCAAGATCGACGATGGGTGTCCCAGTGATTCCTACTGGATTGATATTTCCACAGGGAAGCCCAGAGGAAATGGGGTGCCGACGTTACGTTGCCAGACGACACTCCCCGTAATGGCGTTGAGTGCGTAAACATTGTTGGACCCTGTCACCGCGATGACCATCGCCACGCCGCCAGGCCCGTTCTCAATATAAAGCGGTTGCGCATAAACGTTTCCACTGATTGCGCCGTTAAAATTGGTGTCGCGAATGAGATTAGCCGCGGCCGTTGAGGTGAATGCCGGTCAACATAAAGCCCGTCACGCGAATCATGATTGTGATGCTGGGTGACGTTGACCTCAGCGTTAGCGGTCGCGGCAACTGTCGCAAGGAGGACGAAGAAAACACCTCGCGCTAGTCTCATTGTCATAAGAATCGAAGCGAATACCCAGAGTGGTCGGCTTCGTTTCAATGTAATGCGACAATTTGAATGTTTTTGGTCGACCCGGTGGCATTTGGGATTTCCATCTCTCCAAGCGATTGGATTTCCAACTCTCTGGGAGATTTTGTGGAATTGGACAGGGAGTCACTGAGGGCGGACATTTAGATTAACCAACGCTTTCCATGGAGATACATCAGCTCCGTTATTTTGTTGCCGTGGCGGATGAGGGCAGTTTCTCGCGTGCCGCCGTCCGTGAACACGTCGCCCAGCCATCTCTTAGTCAACAAATCCAAAAGCTCGAGGGGGAACTGGGTCAACGATTGTTCGATCGCCTTCCGCGCACGGTGGTGATCACCGAAGCCGGTAAGTGTTTGCTCGATTATGCACGGAAGATCTTAATTGAGATCGCGGAAGCGCGTCGTTGTTTGGATGACTTGAAGCATGATATCGCGGGGCGACTGGCGGTCGGGGCAATTCCCACAATTGCGCCGTACATCCTGCCGAAACTTATCGGAAGCTTCCAGAGCCTCTATCCGAAGGTGGAGTTGGAAATCTTCGAGGATACAACTGAAAATCTGGCTCTGCGTCTGGAAGAGGGAACACTTGACCTGGCGATCATGTCAACCTGCGCTCAGGGTTCGGCTTTGCAGCGCCAGCCTTTGGGTAAAGAGATGCTTCTGCTTTTGGTGCCAAAGGAACACCGCCTAACCAAAAAGAAAAAGATCCGATGGCCCGATCTCAAATCGCAAAAATTTCTCCTTCTACATGAAGTGCATTGTCTCTCAGTCCAGGTTTGTGAGCTTCTGACTGCTCATCATCTCCGGCCGGAAATGGCGGTCAGGAGTGCCCAGCTTGCAACGATTACCCATATGGTTGCCATGGGAATGGGAGTTTCTCTCGTGCCTCAAATGATGATTGACCATGAGCTTCCGCGGGGGTGCATCGCTTTACCTTTCATGCCGCCGGTTCCCACGCGCGAAGTAAATCTCGTGCGGAATCCGCTGCGTCTTGAAACGAAGGCGGCGGCAGCTTTCTCTCAGCAAGCCACCGCTGTCTTTCGCGACTAAAGCTGCTCGATGAACCGGCGCATCAAGTAATAAGCTACGATGAACAGACTCATGATCTTCTCCTCAGGTTTGACTCTTCATCCCATTACTTCATGGCAAGGATCAACGTGAACACGGGCCAGGTAGCGATGACGATGATTGCTCCCCAAAGTAAGAGTTCGGCGAAGTAGCCGGACCTATCACGGAGTCGGTAACGTTCGCTTAAGAAACGTGAGACGCGTATTCGCGTGGAATTGGATTGTTCATTGGATTGCTCCTTTCTCAGCACTGAAATGGATCGCTTGCATCAGATGGGAAAACATGAGCAGCGCGGTCAAGGTCAGGCCGGCACACAAACCAAATTGATCGACGCAAAAAAGGGCGCTCCGGAAGTGACCTAGGATGCGGTCGATTGAGAACGGCTGGTCGAGCCGTCGAACAGGGCGGCGTGTTCGCTTTCTCCTCTTCAATTCTGTCCTTTTCATGTTGTCAGCCGATACCCAACTGCATAGCCCTTGAAATACTTAAAACCTTTCGCAGCGATAGGCGCTTCCTATCTCGATTGAATCCGGGGGAGCTGGGAAAGGCCTCTCTCGAGGGAGAAAAGCGGTAATTGACTCGTTAGATCGTTAGGTTGTCGCTTTTCAATCCAGGCAAGCCTTCCGTAACAGGTCTGTTACATTCATGAAAGCGCTTGCGATTATTGAATATTGGAGACGATGAGAGCGTTGCTTCCCTTGACCCGGAGGGTCGTTCGGAGATTAGTCGACAACTGCGTCCGGCTCGGACCGCAAGCCACGTGGTCACGCGTGGAAGAACAACATCAGCCCCGGCGGGGGCTGTGCCTAACGTTGTTCGTCGCTGTATATGCCGTCGTTCAGCGGCGCCCCGGCCGGGGCTAATGACATTACTGCCAGAAAGCCGGTGGTTTGCACCACCGGTAATCTCCGGTCAGCCCTCCGGGCTTTAGACGCTAAACACACGTATCGCCCTGCAGTAGCGCGGCGACTCAATTGGTAGGGCGCTCGCTGCTTCGGCGATCAGACATCGCTACGGTGATCGAATGGCAGCGTCGCTCCATTGTCAGTTCCAAGCGTTAGGTTGGAACTGTTATTTTCCTGGCGACCGTCCTGTCGCGCTTACAATCCCGAACCGACGTATTCGGCTGAATAGTTGTCAATTTTCGTGGTGGTCCCGACATTTGGCGTCTTCTCCACATCGTAAGCGTTATTGCTCGCCACCTTTTGCGTCTGAGTGTCGTAGATCATCACGGTCTTCTTTGCCTTCGGCGAACTCGCCTGGCCTTTCTCGGTGTCCACGGCGATATACCGGACCTTCTTCGCTTTCATGTCCGCTTTGCGCTTGGCCGGCATTCCCGCATACGACTGACGCGCCCGCGCTTCGGCGACCTGCCGCTGTCGTTCGGTAGCCTCATGTTTGGCAATGAAATAAATCACGGTCGCAACTACCGCGGCAGTGACGACCCTCTCGGCCGCATCATTCCCGCTAAAAGGCAGCCCCGGAACATATGGCAATTGAGCGCGGGCGGTCCCGACCGAGGCGCTGGCCAGGATTGCTCCGGCGGTTAGAAGGCAAACCCCTTTCAAAATTCTCGTTGTCATCGTAGATGCATTTGTACGCGGCCGCGTCACCGCTTTCAAGCGATTCCGCGCGCGAGCATTCTTGCTAGACTGCGATTAGATTGGTATCTCCTCCCGTGGCCTCACTTCCACTCATCTTCATTTCTGCTGTCAGCCGGGAACTGCGAAGCGGCCGGCAACTCGCCGCCAATACCCTGACCTTTCTCGGTTACCAGCCCGTCTGGCAGGAAATTTTCGGGACCGAAACCGGTGACCTGCGGGCGATGCTGCGCCAACAGATCGATCAATGCAAAGGGGTCGTCCAGATTGTGGGCAATTGCTACGGGGCCGAGCCGCCCATTCCCGACCCACAGTTTGGCCGGGTCAGCTACACGCAATACGAGGCGCTTTACGCGCGTCAACGCGGCAAGAAAGTCTGGTATCTCTTTATCGATGAAACATTTCCCGTCGATGTGTGCGAGGCCGAGCCGGAGGAATTGCGCGAGTTGCAGGCAGCCTACCGACGCCGGTTGCAATCCGACGCTCACCTTTTCCATCCGCTCACCAGCAAAGAAGGGCTTGAAGCCAGCGTCCTTAAGCTGCGTGACGATCTCGTCCGCCTGCGCCGCGGCGTCAAACAATGGGCCGCGGGGGTGGCGATTCTTTTGGTCATCAGCGTTGGCTTAGGTCTCTGGCTACTTCACGGCCAGAGCCAAACCACCCAGCGTGTGGCCGAGACCGAGCATGCTGTCGTGGCCATGACCAGTGAAGTGGCCAAGCTGCGGGAAGGCATTCTGAGCTATCCCAAGGTCGAAGCTCAGGTGCGCCAAACGCAGGGCGAGGAGGATCCTGCCGCACTCCAGGAACGCGTTTACGACGAGTTGGGGAAACAGCTCGACGTCGATCCCAAACTCTTGCGCGAGAAACTTCCGCAGGTAGCCGCAGATCTAAAGCGCTCGCCGGAAGCTTCCAGCTATGAACGCGCGAACGCTGCCTACGTTTCGAAGGATTACGTTGAAGCCGAACGTCTTGCATTGCAGGCCGTGGATGAGGCGCAAAAATCGGCGGGACTCAAGCCGCCTGAGATTGTCCAGCCGTTGGTGCTGGCGGGCTTTTCCGCGCAGAAACAGATCCAGTTCAAGACAGCGATGGAACATTTCCGTGCCGCGGAGAAGCTGACTGATCGCCAAAGTAATCCTGCTCAGTGGGCAGGGGTGCAATACGCGATTGGCGATTTGCTGATCGAACAAGGCGCTTACCGCGAAGCGGAAAATGTCCTGCGCGCGGTGGCTGAAGTCCGGCAGCAAACGGCCGGCGCCGAGCATGCCGACACGCTAAGGAGCCGCACTCGTCTTGCCTATGCGCAATATCGTCAGGGGAAGTATAACGAAGCGATCGCAGGCTTCCGCGCAATCGTGATCTTGGAAGAACGGGTTTTCGGTCCCACGAACCCCGAAACGCTTCTAAGCAAGAACGGTCTCGCCATTGCGCTCGATAACGGAGGCAAACCCGCCGAAGCGGAATCTGAACATCGCCGTATCCTAACGATAAGGGTGAAGGTGCTGGGAGCTGAACACCCTGACACGCTCAAGACCCGCAACAACATTGCCCTGACTCTGGATAGACAAGGCAAGCACGCTGAGGCTGCGAATGAGTATCGTGAGGTCATCGATCTTGAGATCAAAGTGCTGGGGCCGGAGCATCCCGATACACTCCGAAGTCGGAGCAGCTTTGGTTATGCGCTCGATCACCAGGGTAAGTTTGGCGAAGCTGAGCTAAACCTCCGCGATGTGATCCGGATCGAAGAACGAGTGCTTGGTCCGGAGCACCCAGATACTCTCATGAGCCGACTCCGGCTCGACAAGGTTCTCATGAGTCAGGGCAAATTTGCCGAAGCGGAGGCCGACTTTCGCGATCTCGTTACCCGGGAAGAGAAAATTTTGGGATCCGAGCACCCGGACACACTTTCCGCCCGTTCCGGTCTGGCTAACGCTCTTCAGGCCCAAGGCAAGCACACTGAGGCAACCGCGCAGTATCGAGAGGTCATTACTTTGGAGGAGAAAGTTCTCGGCCCCGTGCATCCGAACACTCTGGTCAATCGCAACAGTCTGGCCAACGCCTTGATGGGGGATAAGGACTACACCGGAGCGGAAGCCATGTTCCGGACGCTGATCGCTGTCGAGGAGGGCGCACTCGGTTCCGACCATGCCCTTGTCATCAAAAGCCACCGCGGTCTGGCGAACGCCCTTTTTAACCAGGGCAAATACGCCGAGGCCGAACCCGAATACCGAAAGGTCCTTGAGCTGGCAGAAAAAGTCCGTGGTCGGGAACACCTCGAAACCCTCGAAGCCTGCTACGACCTTGCTGGCGACCTCGCTCGTGAAAACAAACTTCCCGAAGCGATAGACCTGGCGCGTCGCGCCGCCGATTCTGCGCGCAAAACTCCCGGCCCAAATCATCCAGCCACACAAAAATTCAAGACTTTCCTAACCGAGTTGGAAACGAAAAACTCCCTCTAATAGATTTAAGATTTAAGACGCAAGGATGAGTTGGTAGGGCGATGAGCTGCCTGTTCGACTCGTCCCCATCATATCGTCGGAAAGCGGCGGGGCACCGCCGCACTCCAAAACGCAAGCGATGTTCGATGTTGGGAAGTAGAAAAACCTGCGTACGCTATGCGGATCAATGAACAAAATTGCGCTTACTGTTCTTCTACTTGTTGCCTCTTTCGCTCTATTGGCGAGGTCCAGCTCGCAGAATGGCCCCGGTCAAAGTGACACAGCTACCGGCGGTTCCCTTCCGTTTTCTTATCAAGTTCAGCTGCAAGTCCGCGCTGAAATCGGTGGCACAGCGTTCAATCTCCCGAACGGTTCGACCTTCAACAGTATTACTTCAAATCTGAACGACTCCGGTAATGTTGCCATAAAAGTGAACACGATTGCGTTCACTACCAGTCCAGGAATTTGGTTCGGCGGACATGGGAACGGTGAGACCGTTTACAATCCCAACGATAACGAAGCGCTACTGAGCGATCCGTTTCTGAATCAGAGTAATCAGGTGTCGTTCCCCAGGTTTGCCAGCACCAGTGCAAGCGATGATGGGTTATATCTTTACGATAACGCTTCTGGTCAGACGACTCACTTTGTTGCGGGATTGCTGGGGATTACTTCGTTTGGCAACCCGAAGATCAACGATAACGGTCTCATTGGGATGCGAGTGAGATTCAACACTCCGCAGGCACTTGGGACCTACCACACCTCGACGCACGCATTCACCAATTACGTCACCGAAACGGCAGGCGATCCTACCAGTCGTTATTCTTTTATCTACTCGCCGGCGTTCAATAACAACAACCGCATCGCAGCAGAGGCGAATATCGACCAGCAGGCGTCGACCTATAAAGAACTCCGGATCTGGAATGCCGACGGCAGTTCTACTCTGGTCGCGGTCGGCGACACCAGCGCTGGTCCGGTCTTTTTCGGAATGGACAACAGCATTTCGATGAACAACCACGATCAGGTCGCTTTTATCACCAAGACGAGCAGCGATGCTTCCACTCGCCGAATCGTGGTTTCCGATGGCACGACCACGACGCTCTTCCCGACGGTGAGCGCCGGCGCCGGTTTTACTGGAATCGATTTTTTCGCGCCTTCGATCAATGACTCGGGATTGGTCGCGTTCAGGGGAAATGACAACCAGGCGACTCCCCGGGATTCGGTTTTTGTCAGTGACGGCGTCACCGTGCAACGAATCGCTGGTGTTAACGACACGTTGATGACTGATCTTGGCCCGCGTGTCGTCGCGTTTCTCATGGGAGGAGTCAGTATTAACAGCGTTGGTGACGTAGCGTTTGGCGTGCAATTCAGCGGGGCGAGCGACGGGGGCGATGCCGTCTACCTGGCCTACCGAACGGATTTACCGACACCAACACCAACGCCAACGCCACTGTTACTCCGACAGCAACACCTGGGATTACGCCGAGTCCAACGGCCACTCCGACACCTACATCCACCGTCGCACCAACGGTTTCACCAACCCCAACCCCGACTGTTGCGCCTACAATCACACCAACTCCAACCCCAACGCCGAGCGCGACTCCAATGTTAACTGCGACTCCAACGTCTACGCCCGTTGTGCAGGCGCTTAATCTTTCGACCCGGTTGCATGTCCTAACAGGCGAGAACGTCGGGGTAGGTGGCTTTATTATTTCAGGAGCGGGATCAAAAGACGTATTACTTCGAGCGATCGGACCTTCACTTAGCCAATTCGGTGTTCCGAACGTGCTGTCTGATCCGGTGTTGGAACTCCATGGCCCAAATGGATTTGTCACCATCATTAACAACAACTGGAGGGATGTTTCGTCTCAAATTCCTTTAATCGAAGCTACCGGACTCGCGCCGACCGACGACCTTGAGTCAGCGATTTTTGTGACTCTACCGCCGGGGGCGTATACCGCGATCATCTACGGAAGCAATAACTCTACAGGCGCTGCCTTGATTGAGGTTTACGATTTGAGTCAGAGTGTTTCCGGGAAGTTAGCGAACATCAGTACGCGTGCTTTTGTTGGTACGACCGACGACATTGTCATCGCTGGGTTTATCCTTGGGCATCAGAATAGCGGCCAAGATCGCGTCGTTCTCCGCGGCATTGGGCCTAGCTTGGGACAATTTGGCGTGATCGATGCCATGGCTAATCCGAACCTAGAGCTACGGGACAGCAATGGGGCGGTTGTCATGGCAAACGATGATTGGCAGGATGATGCCGCGCAAGCGGCGGAACTGACCGCTGCAGGCCTGGCACTAACTAATCCATCCGAATCAGGAATCGCGGTGGACCTTTCGCCAGGCGCATACACTGCGCTCCTCGCCGGGTCCGACAATGGAACCGGTGTAGGTATCGTTGAAGTCTACGATCTGGGAGCGCCGTAGCGGATACATTTCTTCGACAGAATTAACTCCGAAAGTCTTCGCGAGCTGGCAAAATTGACAAAATGGTTGTAGCCACGGCCCTGCGGGCCGTCTGGTATTGGCATCACGGTCAGTTGGCTCTCCGAACGTCCTCCCAACGGGTGTAAGTGAAAGTTAAAGTGCAGGTGCAAGTTTCCCAAACATTCGCGTCATTCGCGGGCCATTTTCCTATCGGCTATCAGCCTCCCCCTAAAACGGCGCCACGTTACCAGTCGCAACCAGTGCGGCGCCCTGGCGGCCGCCCATGTTAACAGCGGTTGCGCGAAGGCGAGCGGTCCAAACTCCTTGTTCCGGTGCGTTTAGGATCACCATTTCAGTTGTGTTAATGGTGTCAGCAGTACCGTTAGGTATGGATAACCCCTGGGTGGTGTCGATGACATTGCCCCGGTAAAGCGTGCCGCTCGGAGTAGTGACTTCCAAGTCCATATCGTTTACCCGAACATTAGCGGCGCTGGCATTCAATGCGGCTGGCCAATCAGTAAATGTCATCGTGATCTTGAGTTGTTCGGCGCCGCCACTGACTCGAAACCGGAAATCTCTGGTTTCACCAGTCGCCAGGCCATTTGCATTTCTCATGTCTAAAGCGACCAAGTGTCGAGCATCGCCATCGAACCAGAGAGCATTTTCCAAGACTAATCTGCCCCATCCTTCGCGTGTCCCCGGATAACCGGCCAATCCGGTCATATCGACCCCGCCGTTCATGATCGTTGCGCGAACCAACGCCCCGGATGGATTGATCGGGCGCGGCGTATTAGCGCGGCTGCCGTTCCCGGCGTAGTTCCAACCCTCGAGATAATATTGTCGAACAATGGCGCAGTATCCCGTGATCGCGGGGCAGGCCATCGACGTGCCCGACAACGAAACAAAGCCACTTGGATTGGTCGAAGAAGCTGAGAAGATACCAGTGCCTGGCGCCCAGATCTCGGGTTTCCTGCGTCCGTCAAAAGTCGGACCAACGCCACCGGTTCCGACCGTGTCCTGGTTAGGTTGCTGCCGGGTGTTGCCAACCGCGAGGACGTTCTTGGCGTTCTCGGGAGTTTTAAGCGCGCTCTGGTTCGTCGAGGCGAACACAACAGCCGCATCTTCACGATCCCAGGAATATTGATCGATCGCCTGACACCATTGCGTGTAAGCAGTCGTGCCATCGTCCCCCCACGAGTTCGAATGTGCGCGCGCGCCGACGTTGTAATGATCCGTTAGGGAAGTATAAAGGCCGGTGGTCGATGGAATGGGGCTAAAGGCGAAGCGCGCCTTGTAAGCGTGGCCATTCCGAAAAGTTGAGCCGGTGATGGGCGATTGATCGCCGCAAAGCGTGCCGGCGGTGTGCGTGCCGTGACTGTCCGAACCAGACCCGGTATAAAAGACGACTTTTCGATGATTCGGCCCAGGTGTGTTGTTCACTGGGTCGCGAAACATATCATGATTGATGTTCGGCGCGCCATCCATGTGGCCGAGAATCATGTTTTCGCCATGCAACCCGTGATTCCAAACACTGGTGTTGCCGCTCTGGTTAGTCTGAACCACCCATGCCGTCACATCATTACGGAAACTGGCTTCAGCAGCTTCTTCAATGAAAGCAACAACTTCGCATTGTGCCAGAACTTCGGCGGCAGCAAGTTTGCCTTGGGCGAGAATGCCCCAGCGCGGCCCCATGTTGCTCACTTCGAGGACCTCGAGACCCGCGCGTGTAGCTGCTTGGATTGCTTCGGCCCGGTCCGCGCCATCGTGAAGGGTCACACCGAATTGGAAGAGACCGCGCGACGCCAAACGCTTTCGTTGTTCTGAGGTGTATGTGCGGTGGCCAAGATCGGGGCTCAACTTATAGCCAGGTTCGAATCGACCGATCCATCCGACACGATTCCATTGAGCAAGGTCGGCTTTCAGGGTGCTGTCGAGTCGAAGAATGTATGCGTTGTCCGGAAGGTATCCGAGGGAGTTGAGACCGCGGCGTTGGAGCTCAGTTTGATCGGACTCCTGAATGGCGGATCTGAATTGGACTATATAATATGCGGGCTCAGCAGTCTGCTTCGCCTGAAGCTGTTGTGGCAGCGGCAAAACTGCCGTCGCAGGATCGAAATCGCCGATCCGCAGCCTAATCGGATTCGCCAGAGCGGAAATGGTCGCAAGCATGGACACGACGAGGGCGAAGGCGCGAATTCTAGTTCTCATGGCGGGTGAGGGTAGTGAGTTGGGAATGAGATTCCAAGCTCGAATGACGGGAGGTTAAAGGGTTGAAGCGTGTTGTAGCCGCGGCCCTGTGGGCCGTCCCTATTGGAGTGTTGGAGTATTGAGTATTGGAGCATCGCGGTGGTGGAGTGGTTGTAGCCACGGCCCTCGAGCCGTAGATTAGTCGTGAAGTGGAGGCCTCATCTATCGCAGCCTTGACGAAGCCACCTGCGTTCGTTGTGATGGAACCGTGCCTTCTCCAGCGTTGCCGGCATCGATTGAAACAGATTCGGCTCCGACGCGACCTGGGCCATTGACTTGGCTCGGTTTGTTTATCGCGCTCTTCGGAATGTTGATCGTGCGCCAAGTGGTGAACTACTTCTGGCAGGATCCCACCTTTGCCTCGGCTCTGATTAAAGAAGTAGGCATGTGGCTCGTCGCAGTTGCTCTATTGATCATTGTAAGAATGGGAGAATGTCTGCCTCTTCGCTCGATCGGCCTCGGAACCGCGCGTTGGTGGAAATCCGTCCTGTGGGGATTACTTCTGGGTATTGTCTGTCTTCTGGTCGCAGTCGGTTTGGTGGCGTTGACGGGATACACCGGCGGCGAACTGGGAAAAGCGATGGAAAAACTGCCGGTCTGGTTGATTTCGCTCATCGTCCTGCGCGCGGGCGTGGTCGAGGAGTTATGTTATCGCGGTTACGCGATCGAACGCTTGCACGCGCTTGGTTTGCCGCGCGGCCTGGCGGCCGGTGTGCCGTTATTGATCTTTGGTGTCGGCCATTGGACAGGTGGTTGGGCCAACATCGTGATTGCTCTCGTGCTCGGCGGTATTCTTGCGCTCTTTTTCATCTGGCGCCGCGACCTTGCGGCCAACATGATCGGCCATTGGTTAGTCGACTTTGTTGGGAACGTGTTGCCGAATAACTCGCCGGCCAGGATTGTTTGTTTTCCTGCTGGCAGTTTAACAGGAGGGCGCAAAAAACCGCTGAAAGGCTTGAACGTTGAGGCCGATTTTAATCGGCCCGGTTGGGAACCAGGTGATTTTGAACGCCACGTTAATCCAGCGTCGCCAATGCGGGTCTCATTTAACGGGCGAGCGGTTGAGAGCATTGTGCAGCGAAGGGTGTTCGCAAGAATAATATCCACTGTCGTTGCGGTGATTCTTATCGGAACGGTGCTGTGGTTAAAGAATCAACCGCAATCGACAAGCGGTGCATTTCCGGTCGTCACGGATGCAGTCCAAAACATCCGGGGAGCGTTATGATCTTGGTCGTGATGTATTCGCCTCTGTGGTCACACCAAAGCGTTTATCCGTCGCACTGACGAAGAGTTGATCGATCGACTGGCGCGAGAGCCTGGTATTAGCACCGCCTCAACCTACAACGATCGCGAAGCCGCCGAGAAAACTGTTGGTAGCGCGCTCGTGCAGGAGAAAAACCGCGTTGAATCGCGGCCAGATACTCCATTCTCACCATCGAAATTTGGCACTGCGATTTCACGGTCGCGATCTGCTAGGCCGAAGCATTCGGCGAGGCGATTACGCGTCGCAATCGTGTTATGATGCCGCAATTGTTTTGCGATGGGACGGCGATCGCCGATTTCACGTGCTCACGACAATCCGAAGTTTAAGTCGTGGTCGATAACACTCAAAGCTCCGGCGCCGCGCCCATGTTTAGTGATTCTAGCTAACCGCTTCGCGCGCTTTCATTGGCGGATACTTGCATCAGGATTACGTGGCCGAGCACAAAACTCCCGCAACTGCGGTGGACGCTTATTGCCATGAAGTTAGTCGCAAAGAAATTCTAGAGCTTGAGAACGATCTCGACCGTTTCATCAAGAAGACTCGTGCCAGTAATTTCGACGATCTGCGAGAGCTATTCGTCCGCGACCTGCACTCTGGTGGGTACCTCCGAATCTCGCAGGCTCGCACACCTTCTGCGAATTGTGCGCGCTAATCTGCTGAAAAAATAACCGTGATCCACAGCGGAATGTTGCTCTGCATGGAACTCGCTCATTGGCTAACGGACGAATCCTAAGCTGCGCGAAGGATTGAATTTCAATAAGGAACGAGCTTTGCTCAGTGGGGGATAATGCGGTTCTTACCCTTCGTGCTGAGTTTAGTCGTTATGACGTCCGCCGAAGGGCGGATCGGCGAGACCTCGATTCAGTTTGTCGATCGATATGGCGGACCAAAGGACACGCCCACTTCGAAGGTCATGGACAATAATTCGCCGTTGGTAGAAGGCGCGATCCATCACCGGGACCAATACCAAGGTTGGAGGATCCGGGCGGCCTTCCTGGAGCTTGACGGACCGGCTGTGCGAATGGAGTTCTCCAAACTTCCGAATGGCCAGAATGGTCAGATTCAGGATTACGAGCTGGAGGCTATTAAGACTGCAAACACTCCTGTCGGGATGAGATGGAAACAAATTCCGTATAACAATCCAGATTCGCCAAATGGCCTGGTTGGCAAGATGGGTGACGCGTTCCCACGGAGTGATCGGAGAGCGGATGTGGCAGCGAAGCGATGGCGCGATTCTTTCGGTCCGGAGCCACTTCATCGTGCGGCTCGAACTTCCGAGTGCTCGTCAACGTGAAGAGCAACTAAAGGTCAGCAAAGATCAGAAAGCGCGCGCCTCTGTTCCGAAGTTCTAGCTGACCTCCTTGTCGATTGTCGAAATAGACGCGGCATATCTATCGCGCTATTATTCAGCTAGTCCCGTCGACGGATCAAGACGCGCAATAGAGGCTTTGGTCTTACCGCCGATATTGGTGAAGGTACCGATGACCAGATCTTTCCGTCTTGTTGTACAGCCATTCCTCGATGGCGCCGTTTGGATTGGGATCCCATAAATCGGCCAGGCCGGTCTCGCCGTCGAGTCGGACGATAAATCGGCGAGGCATTCCGCCAATTATTACAGGTCGGACCCAACCGGTCGAAGTCTCCTCCCGCAATGATTTTGCCGTCTGGTTGGACCGCGAGCGAAGAAACGCGCACATTTGGATATGGCGGAGCGTTTGGATCCCACGAATCTGGAATGCCGGTCGTAGAATCTAACCGAGCAAGGTGGTTGCGCATTTGTCCGCCCACAGTAGTAAAGGTGCCGCCTAACAAGAGCTTGTTTTGCGGTCGGACCACCACTGACCAGACTTCGATATCCTCGGGCCCACCGCCGTCTGCACCCGGGTTAAACAGTGTATCGAGCGTGCCATCAGAATTCAGGCCAATACTTATGCGGATTCTCCAGACAAAAAACAAATGACCGCCGGCAACTAATTTCCGTCCCCCTGTAATGCTATTGTATTACGTAGTGGTAAGCGTCTCCGGTCACGCTTGGGTCGAAGGAATCCGCCAATCCGGTCGCCGGATCGAAAGGCGGTCCCCGCCATCGCGCGGTTGCCCTCCCATAGCGTCGAATTGCCCACCGACTAAAATCTTCCCATCCCCTTGGACAGCAATTGCACGAACTTCGGGATTGAAATCGCCAAACGCATTTGGATTCAACCCATCAGGATGCCTGTTGTAGCGTCGAGTCTTGCGAGGTAATTGTGCTGCTGTCCATTGACATTAGTGAAGGTGCCCCCAACCACGGACTTTCCCATCCTGCTGTAATGCGATGCTCTCGACAGACCCGTCGATGCTCGGATTGAATTGCATATCGAGAGTTCCATCAGCGTTGATTCGGGCTATGTGGTTTTGCAGGTCCGCTGGATCCCCGTTAGGTGCAAGAGTTGTAAATCCACCGCCGGTGAGAATCTTGCCATTTGGCTGTACGAAATCGCGGACACGGCACCATTCGCATTTGGATTGAGCTCAGAGCTGGCGAGCGGCTCATACCGGCGCCACCACATCGCCAAAGATCAACGTGTCATAATTCTGACCTGTCTGATTGGCAAAATCTCCTGGTATAGCGGTACCGGTCGGATTGAACCTGTCTACCACATTACCGGTTTGCTTGCCAGCTTCCCCAGCAGCAGTACGGTCAAAAAAAAAAAAAAA
>CAVVVQ010000022.1:0-166734 GCA_963751725.1 uncultured Verrucomicrobiae bacterium | reverse complement strand
AGGTCCGATGGCGCGGATGAGGACAGGAGCAGGCTGATCGGAGCCGGCGATGATAAAACCGCCAATCATGATGCGATCCTGTGTCTCGACTTTGCCGCGGGTGGAAAGGTTGAGCAGAGTGGAGTTGGAAGGCTCCAAGTCATAGAGCTCGAACAGAGCGACGCCGGAGTTGTTGTGTTGATCTAAGACAGCGGCGGTATAGGAGCCAGGAGGCAAAGTAATGACGATGGCGGCTTCGAGATCGTCAGAGGGAGCAAGGCCGGTGTTCTGGATAAGTTGAGCTTGATCAGAGCGCCAGTTGTCGTTGGAGGCGATGAGAGAGGCGGAGGAATCGAAGAGGCGCAGGGCTGGATCAGGCATGGCTGAAGGGACGCCGAAAGCTGAGAGGGAAGGTCCGATGGCGCGAAGGATGACCTGTTTTGGAGAAGAGCCATCGATGATGAAGCCACCGATGAGGACATGGTCGCCGGTTTGAACAAAGAGGCGAGTGGAAACGTTGGCGAGGGAAGGTGGATCGGAAGGAGTTGGGGATGGGGTTGGAGTGGGTGAAGGAGTTGGAGCTGGGGTGGAAGTTGGAGAAGGCGTTGCACTTTGCGTTGGTGTGGAAGTTGGAGAAGGCGTCGGAGTCGGAGTCGGCGTCGGGGTGAGCGAAGGCGATGGCGACGAAGTTGGAGAAGGCGTTGGCGACGGCGTCGGAGTCGGAGTGAGCGTAGGCGTCGGAGTTGGAGTGAGCGACGGCGTTGGCGACGGGGTGTGAGTCGGCGTCGGAGTTGCGCTTTGTGTCGGTGTCGATGTCGGTGTTGGGGTTACAGTAGAAGACGGGGTCGGACTTGGAGTGTGCGTTGGGGTTGGACTCGGAGTGTGAGTCGGCGTTGGAGTTGCACTTTGCGTCGGTGTCGATGTCGGTGTTGGAGTTACAGTAGAAAATGGGGTCGGACTCGGAGTGTGAGTTGGAGTCGGACTTGAAGTGGGAGTCGGACTTGGTGTAGAAGCAGGCGCGGTGTAGCTGATCTGATTCGAATATAGACTTTCGATACCCGTGTTGTTATAGGCAGTCGCGGCGAAAAAGTAGGTTGTGGCGGGGGAGAGATTAGAAATATTAGCCAGTGTCGAATTACCAACATCGATCACTTGGGTATAGACCCCGGAACTGATCCCGTAGTGTATCCGGTACCCGGCAATATCGGGCTCAGGGTTCGCGTTCCAAGCTAGCGTGACGCTCGCAGCTTGCGATGTTGCGAGCATTATTAGGGATACGGCGAATCCGAGGTACCAAGCACGTAATTGCGCCCCGCAATTATGGGAGATATGAATAATATTATGGTAGAAAGCAGGCGTTATGCCTCCCTGGGGGGAGGAATGAGCAGCCCGTTTAGGTCGGATTTTGGTTTGAATCGCAGACTCGAAAACGGAATCGAGTGGTCTTCTTAGCCCGGCAGCAATAAGTTCCGCCTTATGGATTCCGAAAAGGCGCTAGCTCGGGTGGTTGAGTCGCTCCGGGAGGGGGCTGAGCTGCGCGTCACGATCGCCAAGGATTGCGCCCCCGCGATCGTCCAAGCCGGGTCAATGATTGTTGAGTCCCTGCAGGCCGGTGGCAAAATTCTTTTTCTTGGAAACGGGGGCAGTGCAGCGCATGCCCAACACTTGGCGGCTGAATTCGTTGGGCGGTTTATCCGGGATCGACGTGCTCTCGCAGCAATTTCTCTAACAACCGATTCGTCAATTCTAACGGCCGTTAGCAACGACTACGGATTTGAACATGTGTTTGCCAGACAGATCGCCGCGATTGGGTATCCACCTGATACCGTTATCGGGATCAGCACGAGCGGGAATTCTCCCAATGTCGTTATGGCAATGAAAGAGGCCAGAATCAGAAAGTTGAAGACGATAGGTTTGACTGGGATCCAAGGCGGCGAGCTGGCCGACTGCGTCGACCTTGCCATCAAGGTGGCGGGGAAAGATGCGGCTCAAATCCAGGAAGGTCAGATCGCGATCGGACATCTGCTCTGTGAGCTCGTAGAGGCAGCACTTGTCTAACGAAAGGTCCAGAACCTGATTTGTGCGGCTGGAATCCAGGAGGGATCCGGCCGATTTTTTTGTTTAGGTTGAGCTACGCGTTATTGAGAGAGGCGGTAGATTTCAACAAGAGCAGTGCCGGTGGAATTGGAGGAACCGCGGACGATGGCGGAATAGGAGCCTGGGGAGAGATTAGCGATGATGGCCGATTCGCGATCGTCGGAAGGAGCGAGATTGGAATCGATGATTAGCTGCTCCTGATCAGAGCGCCAGTTGTCGTTTTGGAAGATGAGAGAGCCTTCGGCATTGTGGAGTTCGAGGATGGGATCGAGCAGAGCGTCGAGAACACCGAACTGAGAGAGAGAAGGTCCGATGGCGCGGAGGATGAAAGAGGCAGGCTGATCGGACCGTTGATGATAAAGCCGCCAATCATGACGCGGTCTTGAGTTTCGACTTAACCGCGAGTGGAAAGGTTGAGCGAGTTGAGAACTTGGAGGATCGAGGTCATAGAGCTCGAAGAGAGCGATGCCGGAGTAGTTGGAGGCATCTAAGAAGCGGCGGTATAGGAGCCCGGAGGAAAGAGTAACGATCAGAGCGGCTTCGCGGTCATCGGAGGGAGCAAGGCCGGTCTTCAGGATGAATTGAGCTTGGTCAGAACGCCAGTTGTCGTTGGAGGCGATGATGGAGCCGGAGGAGTCGAAGAGGCGCAGGAGCAGGATCAGGCATGGCGTGAAACGCCGAATGAGCGCGAGGGAAGGGCCGATGGCGCGAAGGATGACCTGTTTTGGATTAGTCACCATCGATGATGAAACCACCGATCATGGAGATGTTCGGGGATTGAACAAAGAGGCGAGTGGAAACGTTGGCGAGAGAAGGTGGATCGGAAGGAGTTGGGGATGGGGTTGGAGTGAGTGAAGGAGTTGGAGATGGGGTGGGAGTTGGAGAAGGCGTTGCACTTTGCGTTGGTGTGGAAGTTGGAGAAGGCGTCGGAGTCGGAGTCGGGGTCGGGGTGAGCGAAGGCGATGGCGACGAAGTTGGAGAAGGCGTTGGCGACGGCGTCGGAGTCGGAGTGAGCGTAGGCGTCGGAGTTGGAGTGAGCGACGGAGTCGGAGTCGGAGTCGGTGTGGAAGTTGGAGAAGGGGTTGGTGATGGGGTGTGGGTAGGCGTAGGAGTTGGAGTCGGAGTCGGTGTGGAAGTTGGGGAAGGCGTTGGCGATGGGGTGTGGGTAGGCGTCGGAGTTGGGGTGAGCGATGGAGTCGGAGTCGGTGTGGAAGTTGGAGAAGGCGTTGGCGACGGGGTGTGGGTAGGCGTCGGAGTTGGAGTGAGCGACGGAGTCGGAGTCGGAGTCGGTGTGGAAGTTGGAGAAGGCGTTGGCGATGGGGTGTGGGTAGGCGTCGGAGTTGGAGTGAGCGATGGAGTCGGAGTCGGAGTCGGAGTCGGTGTGGAAGTTGGAGAAGGGGTTGGTGATGGGGTGTGGGTAGGCGTCGGAGTTGGGGTGAGCGATGGAGTCGGAGTTGGAGTGAGCGACGGAGTCGGAGTCGGAGTTGGCGTGGGAGTTGGCGTGGGAGTTGGAGAAGGCGTCGGCGACGGGGTGTGGGTCGGAGTCGGCGTTGGAGTCGGTGTGGAAGTTGGAGAAGGCGTTGGCGACGGGGTATGAGTCGGAGTCGGAGTTGGAGTGAGCGTCGGAGTCGGAGTTGGAGTGAGCGACGGAGTCGGAGTCGGTGTGGAAGTTGGGGAAGGCGTTGGCGACGGAGTCGGAGTTGGTGTGGAAGTTGGAGAAGGCGTTGGCGACGGAGTCGGAGTCGGTGTGGAAGTTGGGGAAGGCGTTGGCGACGGGGTGTGGGTCGGAGTCGGAGTTGGAGTGAGCGACGGAGTCGGAGTCGGTGTGGAAGTTGGAGAAGGCGTTGGCGACGGGGTGTGAGTCGGAGTCGGAGTTGGAGTGAGCGACGGAGTCGGAGTTGGAGTGGGCGACGGAGTCGGAGTTGGAGTGGGCGACGGAGTCGGAGTTGGAGTGGGCGACGGAGTCGGAGTTGGTGTGGGCGACGGAGTCGGAGTTGGTGTGGAAGTTGGAGAAGGCGTTGGCGACGGAGTCGGAGTCGGTGTGGGAGTTGGAGAAGGCGTTGGCGACGGGGTGTGAGTCGGCGTCGGAGTTGGAGTGAGCGACGGAGTCGGAGTTGGTGTGGAAGTTGGAGAAGGCGTTGGCGACGGAGTCGGAGTCGGTGTGGGAGTCGGAGAAGGCGTCGGCGACGGGGTGTGGGTAGGTGTCGGAGTCGGAGTGAGCGAAGGAGTTGGAGAAGGCGTCGGGGTGTGAGTAGGCGTCGGAGTTGGAGTGAGCGACGGGGTTGGTGTCGGACTTTGTGTTGGGCTGGGCGAGGCAGTTGGAGATGGCGTCGGGCTCGGGGTGGGAGTTGGGGGGGCGAAGCTCAGTTCGGTAGAAAAGAGGCTTTCAATTCCGAGACTATTGTAAGCCGTTACCGCGAAGAAATAGAAAGTGCCTGGCGTTAAGTTTGGGACAGTTGCCGTCGTTACATTCCCAACATCTATGATTTGGGTATAAGCATGAGAAGTCGTACCATAATAGAGATGGTACCCGGCGATATCAGGCTCAGGGTTTGGGTTCCAGGCAAGGGGGACGGTTGCGCCTTGCGCACTGATGATACCTAATGCGCAAAGGACGACCCCAACAACGAAAGCTCTTTTAAACCAGACCAAGCAATTACAGGAATTATGGTAATTATAGCAAAGAGCATACCTTTCCCTTTTCCATCTCGTTCCTTCGAAGACGCCTCAGCTAAGAAGGGACGTGTCCACCCTCGCGAATAAGCGGAAGTGGCATCGCGCACCGAATGCCGCACGAGTGGCGCGCTTTAACCAAGCGTTAACCTTGGCTAAACAAGGTCAATAGCTGAGAATGCTAGTGAGCTGTGGCAGGTTGCGCCCGCGGATGATCAGCGTCGGCACTATGCAGCGCCGCTCGCTCGTCAGCCGCCGGGTCATGAGTAATGTGGAACCCGCTGGCGTCCTCAAATCCTTCAGGCGCTCTCTGTAACTCTCGGGCGATCAACCCTAATCCGATTGCGGCTATGAGAAGCAGTGTGGCAACGATCATAACGTAAAATGTAGCAAGAATTGCACCAAAGGGCGTCGGTCGCATAGCTGTGGGTTGGGTAAAACCACACTATTTAGTGCCTTCATCCCTGCTCAGAAGTGGCAAATGATGCGTTCGGCACGAAAGCCGAAACTTACTGGGGGCGGTAATTTGATCCGCTGACTTCATTAAAACTGCACTAATTCCTAAACACTTTGTCTGATTACTACACACACGCGGCCGGTGAAGATCCTTGGGCAGGAAGGACCTTGGCGGCCGAAATCTCGGTCTCGAGAGTTCTGCCGAGAAACTCAAGGAGCACTCGGATCCGTTCTCGTGCGGGGAGCAGGCGTGTGACCACGGCTTCTAATCCTTGGAATGGGCCTTCCGCAATTTGGACAGGCTGGCCCACCTTCAGCGAGGAATCAATTGTAGCGACCTGCTCCCCATCGATTCGTGATTGAAGTGCGGCCATCATGTTTTCGGACAAAGTCGCGAGCCGATTTCCAAAATGGACTACACCCCTAATCCCATGAGAGTGCTCAACCATGCGATGTTGCTTCGCATAGACAAATTTGGCAAAGAGGTAGCCAGGGAACATCGCCTCGACGAACCAAACCGGCCCTCTCTGAGTCATTTTTCGAAAGCGCAAGCGAGGCGATAAACACTCAATGGCGAACTGCCGACGAAGTGCTGTTGCAGCCAGATGTTCACGTTTTGGCTGCGCCTTCAGACAAAACCAGAACGGCTCCTGGATTAACGCGAGCTGTTGGGATGAATGCGTCACGGGCGACCGAGGAGGAACTTTCTTCGCTTCTGTCGGATTTCAAACGAATTAAATTCGTCTACTCAAATTTTATTGGGTCGATTGACTGATTTTTCAGAACTTCTGGCGTTCACTAGAAGTAATCGGGCCGGCGGGATTCGAACCCGCGACCTCTTGAACCCCATTCAAGCGCACTACCAAGCTGTGCTACGGCCCGATTTGTCATCACTATTCACTGTCCGACTTCTGATTGCCAAACAAGTTTTTGCGTTGGATTTACTTGTCTTTCCATTGAAATGGAACTTGGTGAAGCGGTCACATGAAGTATCGACGCGTTGGAAAATCAGGATTGCAGGTCAGTGAAATTTCGTTCGGCGCGTGGGTAACGTTTGCTCAGCAGATTACCGCGAGAACTGCCGAGACTTTAATGAAGGTCGCCTATGAAGCCGGCGTTAATTTCTTCGACAACGCCGAAGCCTACGCAAATGGCAAAGCGGAGATCGTGATGGGCCGAATTCTGAAGCGTAACGGTTGGAACCGAGAAACATTTCTGGTGTCGAGCAAGGTTTTCTGGGGCGGAGACAGTCCCAACCAGGAAGGCTTAAGTCGAAAGCATGTGGTAGAGGCGTGTCATGCGGCATTGCGACGGCTGCAGGTCGACTACCTTGATCTCTATTTTTGTCATCGCCCTGATCCGAACACACCTATCGAGGAAACCGTTCGCGCGATGAATGACCTTATCACGCAGGGGAAAGTGCTCTATTGGGGGACGTCGGAATGGAGCGCGAAGGGAATCGAGGAAGCCTTCAAGGTTGCATCGGATTTGCGACTCATTCCACCTACGATCGAACAACCCGAGTACAACATGTTTCGCAGGGAACGAATCGAAAAGGAGTTAGTGCCGATTTTTCGGCGATTTGGCCTGGGAACGAGCACCTGGTCTCCGCTGGCTTCGGGCCTACTCACCGGGAAGTATAACGACAGGAATCCTGGAAACACGCGGTTATCATTGAAGGGCTATGGGTGGTTGCGCGAACACTTTGAAGGCACTGAGGGACGCACGCGACTCTCGAAAGTTGGTCAGCTCTCCAAGGTGGCACAAGATCTCGGAACCACACTTCCCAGGTTGGGTATCGCCTGGTGTCTCAAGAGCCGAGACGTTAGCACTGTGATCACTGGTGCCTCGAAGCCAGAACAACTCAAAGAAAACCTGAAATCGATCGATCTGGTCGATAAACTGGACGCGACAACCATGAAACGGATTGACGCGATTCTGGAAAACAAACCTAATTAATCGGGGCGGGTATCCGCTTCGCTTCACTTCCCCAAGACTAACGATTCCAGCTGGAAAGAAATGCATCACACAGCTCCGGTAGCTCGTTGCTATAGCCTCCTTCAAGGATGGCTCCCGCGGGAATATTTGTTTCACGTAGCCAGCTACCAAAAGTCACGAAATCCTCCGCCTCCAGCATCATTTCAGTGATTGGATCTCCGCTGTATGCGTCGAACCCAGCCGAAACAAGTAACAGATCGGGCTTGAATTCTGTCAGATAGTCAAGGGCGCGTCGGACCTCGCCCATGTGATCGGATCGACGTGCAAACGGCGCGACTGGATAGTTACGGATATTTCCAAACGACCGGGTTCCTGTTCCAGGGTAACCTGGAAATTGATGGACTGAGGCGAATGCGATTCGTGGGTCTTCAGCCACAATGTCCTCAGTTCCATTACCGTGGTGAGCATCAAAATCCCAAATTCCGATTCGATAGGCATCACCTTCCGAAGCGAGAATATCAAGGGCTGCAACGGCTATGTTGCTGAAATAGCAGAAACCCATAGGTCGATCGCTCATCGCGTGATGGCCCGGTGGTCGCATCAGGCTAAAGGCACGTTTTCCTTTCAAAGCCTCTCGGGCAACAGCTATGGCGGCGCCAGCGGCGCGGGCGGCATGGTCGAATATGCCGGGGTATGCAGGTGTATCAGCATCGAAGTCGAATCGCGATCTCCGGATCCGCGTGAGATGTTCCTGGGTGTGGGCTCGTAATAGTGCCGCCTCCCCGGCAGAAACGGGCTCTTCCCAAATCCAATCATCGTGGCGGCTCTTCAGCACCGGCACCGACTGGGAGATTCGCTCGCGTCGTTCCGGGTGGCCTGGGGCAGAATACTCGATGCAACGCGGGTCGTGAAATATGATCATTTTATCTGGGCGTCGCGGGAGTCTGGCTACGAAATAGGAACGTAAAGGTCCGCAAAAACCGGCTAAATCAGAATGAAAAAGCCTCGGTATAATAGGACCATCCCATAGCCGAACCAGATGAACAGGAACAGTGTCCACCCTTCGGCACTCATCCAGTTCGAGAATGTTTTGTCGCGTGTTTTTCGAACTCGGTAGATAAAACAAACAGAGGCAAGGGCGGCGACCGACATCAGGGCCAGAATGATCAGTTCCTTGATGAATGGATGGTTCAAGTAAGCGCGCATAGTGAGTTGGACGAAATATTAGACCGTTGAAGTTCCGTTGTAGAATCCTTTTATCGAGCTGGCTTAGGTGCGTTTGATGCGGAGTCGAACGCGAACTTTTGCGCTAGACAGTTCGCGCCGCGCGTCTTTACCGACCCAGCGAGGTGCGGGTTTTTCGGATCGGGCAAGCCGTTCTGCAACCGTCAATGCAGCCGAATGAAGGTTGTGCGAATGCTTGCCGATTGTTCGTAGCGCCCAGTTCACGGCTTTTTTGACAAAGTTCCGATCATCATGGGCGCCTTTCTCGATTAGAGGCAGCAAAGCAAGGAACTTATCGTCTTGAGCCTCCCGGTCGTGGGCAACCAGCGAGGCCATCAGAGCAAACCCCGCTCGTTTAATGAACTCACTTCGATGAACGGACCATTGCCGTGCCTTTGCCCAAGCGTTTGGCGTTCGGTCGAACAGGTGGAAGCAAGCGGTATCGCAGATAGCCCAATTATCGAATTCCCGACACCAACGATCCATCTGAAGTGCCGTGACGTCCTTGGGTTCATCAACAAAGCAGGCCAACATCCGTGCCTCATACTGCCCGGTCTTCCACAAGCCCGCAGCCAAGGCATGATTACGCCCGAGTTCCTTCGCAAGTCGGCGAATATCACCCACCGACACACCGAACGCGTTGCCAACTGGGATACCGTATCGCGCCATCCCATCGCGGGTTTTCTTGGTGCTGTGGCGGCGTAGCCATTCCATCGCGTATTCGACCTCGTTTGCGACCGATCGCGGTCTTTTTTTCACTGCTTTCTTGATTGGCTTTCGTGACATTTTTGCAGTTGGTAAGTCTCCTCACTTCAGCGGAATCCTCAATGGCTGAGTATCGGAACAGACAAGCCCCTGCGGCTTTCAACACCCCAATCTCTGTCGATGGATGTTAATGGTTCCATCTGAGTTGCGTCGTCCATTGATTCTCCTTTATGCTCGGCGTCGATTTGAAGAGAATTTTGCCGCGAGTTCAATGAACAACACCCGTCTAGCAATCCAATTCTTTGTTCAAGTGAGCGTTATCCTGCTCTTCTGTCGATTTGTAGGCACAATCGCGCGGCGTTTTGGGCAGCCGCAAGTGGTCGCGGAAATGGTGGCCGGTGTTTTGTTAGGTCCGTCTTTGTTTGGTTTGTTATGGCCGGAAGCGCAACGATGGCTTTTCCCGTGGGATACGACGCAGGGCACCAGAGACACCCAAAGCTATCTTTATCCTGTCTCGCAGCTGGGATTGGCGCTCTACATGTTTGTCGTCGGAATAGAATTTCGTGTCGATATTGTTCGTCGACATTTAAAGAGCTCGATCGCCGTTTCCATTGCTGGGATGATTGCGCCGTTTGTGTTGGGAGCGGGTCTTGGCTGGATTTTCTTTTCAAAAACCAACCTCTTTCCCACGAGCACGTCACTTTTTGAGGCAATGCTGTTCATGGGGGCGTCTATGTGTATCACGGCGTTTCCGATGCTTGCGCGGATCATTCACTTTAAGGGACTGACCGGGACTACCATGGGAACAGTGGCGCTTGGTGCTGGGGCAATTAATGATGCGGCTGCGTGGTGTCTGCTGGCCCTCGTCTTGGCGAGCCTTGAACACAATTGGAGCCACGCATTGGTGAACATTGCGGCCGGCGTCGCGTACGTCGGATTCACCCTACTCGTTGTTCGGCCGTTCCTTGCACGAGGAAAAAGTTGGGTAATCCGAAACGGCGAATTATCCGAGATGGGTCTCGGGCGTTGCACTCGCGCTCATGGCGCTAGGGGCATGGTTTACTGACTTGGTGGGATTACACGCCGTTTTTGGGGCATTTGTTATGGGCGCCGCAATGCCAAGAGGTGTGATTGCCCGCGATGCAATCGCACGTATTCAACCGCTGACTCTGGCGCTCCTGCTCCCTCTCTTCTTCACCTACTCAGGTTTAAATACCAAGATAACGTTGTTAAACAGTGGGTTCCTCTGGCTTATGTGCGGAGCCGTTCTTTTCGTAGCGGTCGTTGGTAAAGGTGTTGGATGTTGGTTCGCCGCGCGTTCGACCGGAATCCCAAATCGGGAAGCACTTGGGATTGGGACTTTGATGAATGCGCGGGGTCTGATGGAATTGATTATAATAAACATTGGGCTTCAGCGTGGAGTGATTTCGGAAGGCCTTTTCGCCACGCTTGTGATCATGGCGGTAATAACGACCTTGATGACCTCTCCGCTGTTTGACCGGTTGGTCGGTCGCAACACCGATGCCGCGCGTTCAACTTCAGAACTTGATATGAAAACCACAACCAATCTGGAGGTTGCGGGCTAACGACCTCTGTTTTGCAGAATCCCACCCAGCCACGTGAATGGGAAAGCGGTCACCGCCAGTGCAATTGGATACCAGTGTGGACCCATATTCATATTCCACGTGCCGATCGACTCCGGCCACCCCCATAATGAGGCCGATTATTGATAGAACGAGGACGTGGCGCATCGGATTCCGAGGCGCGAGTTTCGCGGTGAGGTAACCGCCGATGATCGTGAAGAGGATTCGGTAGCTTAGAGCCAGCAGATTCAGATTTGGCTGATACATCGGTTCGCCCCACGGTGGATAGACCTTGATCATGTGCAGCACTTGGTCGGTCCCCAGTGAAAGAACCACCACTGCAAAAAAACCAGCCAAAACAGCAAGAGTGCTCTTTAGCGGGTGGCCAGGAGTATCATTCGCCTGCATTTTTCAGTCCCGAATAGCGTCGTAATTGCTAAATGCGCGGTGCAGGGTTCGAACCTGCGACTTCTTGCGTGTGAAGCAAGCGCTCTACCACTGAGCTAACCGCGCGATCTGTCGAGCGACAGATTAGCGAACCATTCGCCTCCGGGCAAGCGGGCGCGCTTGCCCAACATTCGGAGGCATTCTATACAGAGGGATGTCCGAACACAAAATGACTCTCACGTGGAAGCGCGCGACGTCCGACTTCCAGTATCAAACTTACAACCGCGATCACTCTTGGAAATTTGACGGCGGCCATGAAATGACGGCGTCGGCTGCCCCCGCATATCTGGGAACCCGAAGAATGTCGATCCCGAAGAGGCATTCGTTGCCTCACTCTCGAGCTGCCATATGCTCACTTTCCTCGCTATCGCCTGCAAAAAGAAGTTCATTCTCGACGAATACGTGGATGAAGCGGTCGGCCACATGGAAAAGAATGAGAACGGCAAGATGGCGATCACCCGGGTGGAGCTGCACCCAAAACTCAAGTTTTCCGGTGAGAAACAACCGACGGAGCAAGAGCTCGATGAGATGCACCATTTCGCGCATACGGAATGTTTCATTGCGAATTCGGTGAAAACGAAAGTAACGGTCGAGAAATAATCCTCTCGATTCGAAAGACCGGTTTTCATCCTCGACGTATACTTTGACCCATTGCCGCGCAGAACCCATTTGTATGCCTTATGCCCGCCGATCCACAACGGATGGAGAAGAATCGTGAGTTTATGTAAGCGTCGGGGCTTCATTTTCCAAGCCAGCGAAATCTACGGCGGGTTAAATGGTGCATGGGATTACGGACCATTGGGTGTCGAGTTAAAAAACAATCTCAAACAATATTGGTGGCGGGTTATCGTGCGCGAACGCGATGACGTGGTCGGAATGGACGGCTCCATTCTTACTCACCGAGCCGTGCTCAAGGCTAGCGGCCACGAAGATACCTTTAGCGATCCGATGGTCGATTGTAGAACCTGCAAAGCGCGTTTGCGCGCCGATCAGTTGCCGGAAAAAAATGGGGCGAAGCAATGCCCGAATTGTGGCGGGAAAGATCTGACCGAGCCGCGCCCGTTCAATCTAATGTTTTCGACGCAGATGGGCGCATCGGCTGACCCGGATTCGATCGCGTATCTTCGTCCCGAGACCGCGCAATCGATATTCGTGCAATTCAAGAACGTGCTCGATACATCTCGCAAAAAGCTGCCATTTGGGATCGCACAAATCGGCAAAGCCTTTCGTAACGAAATCAATCCCCGGAATTTTACCTTTCGATCACGTGAGTTCGAGCAGATGGAGCTGGAATACTTCTGCCGTCCCGAGCAAGGAATGGAACTGCTTGAGTATTGGAGGGACGAAAGAATCAAGTTCTATGGGAATATAGGAATTCCCCGGGACCGCCTTCATGTTTTGACGGTGCCCGATTCCGATCGCGCCTTTTATTCGAAGGGAACATACGACATCGAATACGAATTTCCGTTCGGGATGCAGGAACTCGAGGGCGTAGCGTATCGCACGGATTACGATTTGAAGCAGCACCAGCAAGCCAGCGGCAAACCGCTCGAGTACTTTGATGACGAAACAAAGCAGCGATTTATCCCTCATGTAGTGGAGCCGAGCGCCGGGGTAGATCGAACTGTGTTGGCGCTAATTTGTGAAGCCTATTGCGAAGACCAGGCGCCGGACGAAAAGGGGAAAATGGAAACGCGTGTTGTGATGCGGTTCCATCCACGAATGGCGCCGATTAAATGCGCGGTCTTTCCGCTGTTGAAGAACAAGCCGGAATTGGTTTCCAAGGCGCGTGAGATTGTTGATCTGCTGCGGCCGCACTTGAACGTTTTCTATGACGAAAGCGGCGCGATTGGGCGCCGTTACCGACGTCAGGATGAAATCGGCACTCCGTTTGGTGTCACGGTCGATTTCGAGACACTTGGTGAAAAAGATTTGGCGTTGAAAGAAACGGTCACTCTGCGTGATCGGGATTCGATGAAACAAGAACGCATCCAGATCTCCGAATTGTTGGGGCGAATTCTTCCCGTATACACTGAGCTTAGTCGATAACATGGTTTGCGTTGTTGCGCGGAGGTTCGGAGGCGTTGTTTCACTTCGATCCGACACGAGCTTGCTCACATTCATGGGAACGGTCTTTTCGATGTTTTGGTTGGCTCGACTGTTCGCAAACTTGCCATAACAAGTGGAAAAGCGCTGCCGCACCATCTCTTTCCAAATTCAGGTTAGGTGAGTTTTTGGAGCAAATCAGAAATCGATATCCTAAACGCAATGGAGTAGCTGGCAACGGTGCGCACGTATCGAATCAGGAGTGGAGGAACGAGTTGAACATTGAAGCCTTTTGCGAGTACTGCTTGAGCAAACCTGGAGCATGCGAAACCACTCCGTTCGGACCAGACAATCTCGTCTTCAAAGTTGAAGGTAAAATGTTCGCTCTGGCCGCGCTCGACGAAGTGCCGCCGGCGGCCAATTTAAAGTGCGATCCAGATCTTGCTCTTGGAATTACGCGATCGCTATGACCAGGTACGTCCCGGTTATCACATGAACAAACGGCATTGGAACACTGTGATACTTGACGGCGAAATCCCTGAATCGGAGATCCGAAAGATGATTGATCATTCCTATGAGCTCGTTCTGCAAAGTTTACCCAGGCGTCTATCGGGAAAAGTTGGCTAACCTCACATCGCTTCCGAAACGGAAGTAATCATTACGTGTAGTTATATGTGGGCGTGATGAGCCACTTCACGCAATTCTATGTCTCCGATGTCGAGTTGTAACGCTTCGCGCGCAACGCGCAGAAAATTGTCTGGGCGATCGGTTAACGTGACCTGCAAATAGCTTTCGTTTGTTACCGGGGCACTTAATCCTTCACGCTCTAGGAGTTCGCGCACAGCGCTGGCACAGTTCTGTGCAGAATCGACCAAGGTGACCCGATCGCCGAGGAGCCGCGTCATGGCATTGCGCAGCAACGGATAGTGTGTGCAACCCAGGACAAGCGTGTCAATGCCTTCGGCCAAGAGGGGCTCGAGATATTGCATGATGATTTGATCGGTAATCGGATGTTCGAGCCAGCCCTCTTCGATCAATGGAACCAGGAGAGGACACGCTCGGGCTGTTACTTGGATGTCGGGACTAAGTGCCAGAAGCGCTCGCTCGTAGGCACCGCTTTTGATCGTTGCTCTGGTTCCAATGACTCCTACGTGTCCGCTACGAGTTGCTGCGGCCGCGGCTCGCGCACCCGGTTGAATGACGCCTGTCACTGTGACGGGGACTTTTTCGGTAAGTTGTGGAAGCGCAACGGCTGACGCGGTGTTGCAGGCAACCACCACGCTCTTGGCATTTTCCTCCAGTAGCAGTGCAGCTATCTCAAGACTGTATCGTTGGACCGTCGTTGCACTCTTTCCTCCGTATGGGACGCGGGCGGTATCGCCCTAGGTAAAAAATCGACTCGTTTGGCAGGAGGGCCCGTAACGCGCTCACGACCGTAAGTCCACCAATCCCGGAATCAAAAATTCCGATTGGCCTCGAATTGTCGACATTAGCGTTACTCATGATTGTTAGATCGATCCTGAACTTGATGAAACGGAATTGGAAGGGCCAGTTACTTTCTTCACGGGCGATTGGTCGGCGTTGGACGTTGTCGAGGCTGGATTCGGATTAGTTTTGGCCACTTTCTTAACCGGTTTGTAATTTATGGCGGTGTTGTAGGCCTGAATTCCCTGCGCAATGGCTGAGCCAAGTTGAGTTCGGAATTGCAGTGTCGAAATGCGTTCTCCTTCGGTAGGATCACTCAAGAATCCGCCTTCGAGGAGGACAGCGGGAATTGTAACGTTGCGTAAAACGTGGAAGCGCGCATGCCGAACGCCGCGATCGAATAGAGTCAATTTCGATAGAATGGAGGCGTGGATAGCGGCAGTTAATGCGACGTTTTGAGCATCAAGCGCATTTCCAGCCTGGCGAGCGGTTCCCGTGAATGAAGCATGGTGCTCACTTGAAGCGTTCGATCGAACGCCTTCCGGAGCCAGCGCGTAACTTTCCAGCCCGACTCCTCCCGGTGACCAGTTGAAATGAATACTGATAAAAATCGCTCGCGGAAATTTGTTTGCGAAAGAAACACGATCCTCCAGCGAGACGGCAATGTCGCTCTCCCGTGTCATTTCAACTCTGTAGCCGGCGTGGATTAGTTCTTTCCTGGCGGCGAGTGCAGCATCAAGAGTAAACTCTTTTTCCGGTCCCAATGTTCCTGGCGCGCCAGAATCGTGACCTCCATGACCCGGATCAAGAATGATCGTTTCAATTGGTTCTCGTTTCGGAATGCGACTGGGCCGTAACACAGGCTCAATAATCTTGTTTAGATCCGTTGTTGAGACCAAATCGTCTTCCCCCAGCGTCAGAATCGGAAAATTAGCCAGGAATCGAACACCATTGATCGAGAATTCGTCCGCCCCCGTTTGGGCCCGGATAGACCGTTGCGCGTTCCGGAGATAGACGGATCCGCTAACTCGTCTGTATTCTGGGAACCGGTAGAACCGAGCGACATTGGCAAAGGTGACATAGGATCGACCATTGTGCTGGATGGTCGTCCAATCCTCGGCTAGCCCAGCTTTTCCGAGGAAAAAAACCGGGAAAATCCAGAGGACGATCCGGCACCACGTTGCCTTGAACATGTCCATGCTCGTAATCGTAATATCCCTCGTGATCAAGCTGGGAACAATGGGATCTCCCCGCCAAGGTCGGAAGCGGAGCGGGACGGCCCGAAAGGTTTTCATTTTGCAATCCGGCCCCGCTCTCGCATCATTCCCTCGCGATGTCCGAATTGTCGAAAACCTACGAACCAGGCAGCGGTCGAGCAAAAGTGGTATGCCCAGCTGGCTCGAATCCGGCGATTTTCGAGCGGACGCCAACTCGTCCAAGCCGCCGTTTTCCATCGTAATTCCTCCGCCGAACGTTACCGGCGTTCTCACGCTCGGTCATGTTCTGAACAATACGATTCAAGACATTCTGGCGCGTCGGGCACGAATGCAGGGATTCGAGGTTCTCTGGCTTCCCGGAACCGACCATGCCGGCGTTGGAACTCAGACCGCGGTCGAAAAGCATCTGCGGAAAACCGAGAAGAAAACCGCCACGATCTCGGACGGGAGGAATTTCTGCGGCGTGTCCTGGATTGGCAGGACAAACATGGCGGCATCATCATTGAGCAACTGAAGCGGCTGGGTTGTTCCTGCGATTGGTCACGCCAACGTTACACCTTCGACGACGATTACGTTCGTGCCGTCGAGAAAGTTTTTGTCGATCTTTACAGCAAGGGCCTGATTTATCGCGGACGACGAATGATCAATTGGGATCCAGCTGGCGCAAACGGCGCTTGTCGGATGAAGAAGTTATCGCGAGACCGCAGAAGGGGAGCCTTTACTACGTTCGCTACGAAATCGTCGAAGAACCGGGTCGCTATCTGGAGGTTGCGACGACCCGGCCGGAAACGATCATGGCCGATACCGGAGTAGCGGTTCATCCGAATGATCCGCGCTATGCTAATCTGATTGGCAAGCACGCATGGCGCCCGCTTGCGCGCGAAAAACTACCGATCGTCGGCGACGCCGCGATCGATCCGAAATTCGGAACCGGCGTGTTGAAGGTGACGCCGGCGCACGACAAGATCGATTTTGAAATTGGGCAGCGGCACAACCTGCCGATCATCGATGTGCTGCATCCGGATGGGAAGATCAATTGCCCCGCTGTACCCGAGTTGGACGGCCTTGATCGATTTGAAGCGCGCAAGAAAGCCGGGGAATTACTGCAAGAACAAGGTTTGCTTTCCAAAACAGAGCCCTACGAAAACAATGTCGGTTTTAGCGAGCGCAGTGAAGTTCCGATTGAACCGCGACTGAGCGAGCAATGGTTTCTTCGTTATCCGAAAACTAACGAGGCACTAGCTGTTGTTCGCGATCATCTGATTCGGTTCTTTCCTCGCGCATTGGGAAAAGGTTTACGCGCAATGGCTCGAAAACATTCAGGACTGGTGCATCAGCCGGCAAATTTGGTGGGGACATCGAATACCGGCTTGGTACCGGAAATCGGAAACCGGAGTGAAGATGAAAATCTATGTTGGGCTTGAACCGCCGCCGGATGCCGAAAACTGGGAACAGGATCCGGATACGTTGGATACGTGGTTTTCGTCGTGGCTTTGGGCTTACGAGACGATGGACGCGGAAACGCGACGGAAATTTTATCCGACCTCTGTCCTGGTCACCGCACCGGACATCATCTTTTTCTGGGTCGCGCGAATGATCATCGCCGGGTTGGAATTCAAGCCCGGTCGACTCGGAAAAAATCGAAGACAACATTCCGTTCCGCGATGTCTTTTTTACCGGGCTCATTCGCGATAAGCAGGGACGCAAGATGTCGAAATCGTTAGGTAACTCGCCCGATCCGCTTGACTTGATCGCGAAAGTACGGAGCCGACGGTTTGCGATTTGGTCTGATGCGAATCGCACCCAGTGGGCAAGACATTGCCTTCGATGAAAAACAAATTGAGGAAGGGCGCAATTTCGCGACGAAACTTTGGAATGCCGCGCGGTTTCGGCAGATGCATGGGCCCAGCGAGGCAACAGCCACGCTTGGCTGAACACGAGCTTTCCATTTATTCGATCGAAGTTCTTGCGCGTTTCGATGAGCTTGATTGCTGCGCTCGGAGTCGGCCTATCGCGAGTACCGATTCAATGAGATTGCCCAGCGGCTTTACGATTTCTTCTGGAGCGATTATTGCGACTGGTTCATCGAAGCCGCTAAAACCGAGATTTTCGGAAATGACGAGGCGCGCAAGAAATCCGTCTTGGCGGTTATGGATTTTGTTCTGTCTGGTTTTCTGCGGTTGCTTCATCCATTCATGCCGCATATCACGGAAGAACTATGGTCTGTGTTCGGATTCGGCACAAGGCGATCACGGAATTAAAGAGCCTTCGATCCAATTTGCGCCGCTGCCTGGACCGGTATTTCCTTCGCTCGACGTCGTCAATTCGCGACGCGAGGGCAGCTGTGGCGAAGGTTTATGAGACAATCTTAGCTGGCCGAAATCTCCGCGCCACCTCGCGAATTCCGTCGAACAAGAAAGCGCGGTTTGTTCTGCGGCCGGCGCCCGATATGCAGGAGAGTGAGCTTCCCACAATCGCTCGCTTGCTGAATGCGGAGGAATTGAAACTTGATCCGAAATTTCAAGCCGAGGCTGGCGTTCCATTGGCCGTTACGCCGCTTGGTGAACTTTATCTTCTGATTAGCGGAGGCGACAAAGCCGCCGAACGTGATCGACTCGATAAGGAAATCGCGAGACTCGAGAACGAACTTCGAACCGTCGAGGCGAAGCTGGCGAACTCATCGTTTGTGGACAAAGCGCCGCCGGCAGTTGTCGAGGAACATCGGCAGCGCAAAATCGATTTCAGCGACCAGCTTGCGCAGATGCGGAAGGCGCGGGCCGCATTGGATTGAAAAGGACGCGTTGGGTGTGTATTTCGGCGCCGCGGGCCTCAAAATAATCGCTTCAGTTCCGGAGTGTAGAGCGAGCCGTCGTATTCTCGATTTAGTTCCAGGCAGATCTTGTCCGCCGGGCTGGAGGTGTTTGTCCGCCAAATCGTCAGGAAAAATTCCCATTCTGGGATTTGCCATAGCTTGGCAGCTCTTGTGGCCGTTGAAACAGATCATGTGGGCCGTGATCACATCAAATTTTGGACCCAAGTCGGGCAGGGGTTGATAGGCTTCGATTCGCCAGATTTTCCGCTTCACGCCGAGCAGTTCGATCATTTCGCGAAATCCGGGTTCCTCATCGATATCGATTCCGAGCGCGTCGTGACCGAGATATTGGCAGATGTAGAGGAAATAGCCGGTGCCGCAGCCGATATCGAGAACTCGCTTTCGCTTCGCCCAGGTCGAGCCCAGATCGCGAACGCGCCGAAGATTGATTTCCATCCATATCTCGATGTCGAGATACTTGGGCCATGCGTCCCCTGGATCCTGTCACTGCATGGCGTTGATAGACTTGACGGAACTTTTCCGCGGTCGATCGTCTTGGTAATGCGGGCCGCGTCGAAGCCGCAGCGGCGCGCGGCCGACCAGTGCCTGTTTAATATGACGCCGCGCACTGGCATAAGCGTCACCAGTCAATACTTTCTTGAGTTTGTCGGAAAGCTCCATGATCGGGATGAAAACCACTCGGAGAAGGTTCGATGCTCCCTCAGGTGGACGAACTAGAATGGTTACACAGTCTGTTCCAGTTGTCAGTGCACCTTGGTTTCGCCTAAAATCTCATTGGTCGGCGTGAGATTCAATTGATGAATATTTGGAAAAAACTGGTTTGGAGTTGCGATCAGTCTCTTTGGTCTGGTGGCGGTGGCGGTCCTGGCGCTTTCGCGCGGCGAACAAATTAGCGCGCTTTGGATCGTCGCTGCTGGGTTATGCGCATTTGCCATCAGCTATCGTTTTTACAGCAAATGGCTAGCGGCAAAGGTGCTGGTACTGAACGATGAGCGAGCTACTCCCGCGGTTGTTCAGAATGATGGAAAAGATTTCGTCCCGACGAGTCGCTGGATGGTTTTCGGACATCATTTTGCGGCGATCGCCGGGCCCGGTCCACTGGTCGGCCCGGTGCTGGCCGCGCAGTTTGGTTTCCTGCCAGGGACGCTTTGGATTCTGATTGGCGCCACGCTTGGTGGCGGCGTGCACGACATGATTGTGCTTTTCGCTTCCGTTCGTCGGGGTGGAAAAACGCTTGGCCAGATGGTCAAAGAGGAAATTGGACGAGGTATTGGTGCGCTCGCATTGATCAGTGTCTTGGCAATCATGGTGATCTTGCTTGCCGTATTGGCGTTGGTCGTGGTGCAAGCGCTGGCTAGCAGTCCGTGGGGCGTGTTCACCATCGCGACGACCATCCCGGTGGCCCTGATCATGGGTTTCGGTCTTGCGCAGCGGAAAAGTCAGCGTCCTGCGCGGTGACCATTTTTGGATTGATCGGATTAGGCCTGGGGGTTTGGGGTGGGCAGTTTCTGGCGGATTATCCGCACATCGAGGCATGGTTTCGCTACGACCAAAAGTCGCTGGCGTGGGCGATCATGATTTATGGCCTCGCGGCGTCGATCCTCCCGGTCTGGATGTTGTTAACGCCGCGTGATTATCTCAGCACGTTTTTGAAACTCGGAACTGTGGCCGCGCTGGCCCTGGCTGTGATCCTAATTCATCCGACGTTGCAGATGCCGGCGTTAACACGCTTCGTCGATGGCACCGGCTTGATCTTCGCAGGCCCGGTCTTTCCCTTTGTCTGCATTACGATTGCTTGCGGAGCGGTCTCCGGATTCCATTCGCTGATCGCTTCCGGAACCACTCCCAAAATGATTGGACGCGAATCGCGTATTCGCGACATCGGCTACGGAGCCATGGTGACCGAAATGATGGTAGCCTTGATGGCGATGATTGCGGCGTGTGTCCTGCAACCAGGTGAATATTTTGCGATCAACGTCAAGGGCACGCCCACCGAAGTGGTGGAGAGGGTTTCAACTGCCGGATTTCCGGTCACGACGGAAAGCATGGAAAAGCTTGCCAGCGATCTTGGTGAGAAAACAATGTTTGGGCGTGCTGGGGGAGCGCCCACTTTTGCTGTGGGAATGGCGCACATGTTTTCGCGGGTTTCTTCGAGCCCAACCGCTTTGGCCCTTTGGTATCACTTTGCCATTATGTTCGAGGCGCTTTTTATCCTGACTACGATCGACGCAGGAACGCGGGTCGGCCGGTTCCTTTTACAGGATGCTTTGGGAAACCTTTGGCGTCCGTTAGGCAATACGCAAGTCGTGGGTAGCCAATCTTTTTTCGAGCGTCCTCCTCGTGGCGGCGTGGGGTTGGTTTCTCTATCAAGGGGTAATCGATCCGCTTGGAGGAATTAACAGTCTCTGGCCGCTCTTCGGATTGGCGAATCAATTGCTCTCCGTCATCGCTCTCTGTCTCGGAACAACGATTCTGATCAAGATGCAGAAGATTCGATACCTGTTCGTTACCGTGGCGCCACTTTGTCTTAATGTGTTCGGTTACTTTTAGCGCCGCTTATCTCAAAGTTTTTTCAACGGATCCGAAGCTGGGGTTTCTGAGCGGAGCAGACGCGTTGGTTAGGACTGCCGGCACGGTAACCGATCCCGTTAAAGGTGCCGAAATGATCCGGCAGGCCGCTATCTGGAGATTCGACGCGATCGTAGCTCTCGGGTTTGTCGCCCTCGTCTTTCTAATCGTTGCTGGTAGCGTTTTTGAATGGTATCGGCTTCTACGCGGAACGAAGCGCATAGTTTTGAATGAAAGCGAATATGTGCCGCTCGCGCAGGTAGAACCGAGCAGTGTCTAAATAATGCGACGCGACGAACTTTTGCGGGTTATTCGCCGCTTGCAAGAACAGCCGACCGCACCATTTCGCGAGACGGCGGTCCGGGACGCGATTGTCGCCGAGCTAGAGACGTGCGGGAACGTCAAGATAACGCACGACAAGTTCGGCAATGTGATCGCGCGTTATCAAAAGGGGACGCCAGCAACGGCCTCGTTGGGCGTTTGCAGCTCATATGGATCACCCAGGATGGGTCCGCACCAAGACCGGGGAGTGGCGATTCCTTGGCAATGTGCCGGAACGTTTTCTGGCCAATCCAAAGCAGACGCGAATTTGGTGATCTTGCGATGTGGGATCTGCCGGCGTTCGAGTTCAAGGATGGCCAGATCCATTCGCGTGCCTGTGATGATCTGATGGGGTGCGCCGAGATCATTTGTCGCTTTCAGAGAATTAGATGCGACAAAGGCGAATGCGCATTGTCTTGGGATTTTTACTCGCGCGGAAGAGGTTGGTTTTTGGGGAGCCATTCAACTTGCGCGATCCGGATTGCTGCCAAAGGCGTGATCATACTCTCCTTGGAAACGAGCGTCCCGAAGGGAGGAGCCGATGATGGGAAACGGACCAATCGTCAGGGTAGGGGACCGTCTTTCTATCTTTGACAGTGTCGAGACTGCTCGAGTGATGGAGATCGCTGCGGCCCACGATATTCCGGTCCAACGTTGCTTACTGGATGGTGGATCGTGCGAAGCAACCGCTTACCAGCTTTATGGGTATCGAGCCGTTGCCGCCAGCATTGGCTTGGGGAATTATCACAACTGCGCCTTGGATGGCACGATCCAATGCGAACATGTTTCGATTGATGACTATGCGAATATGGTTCGTCTGTGTGTGGCTTTAGCGTCCACGCCGCATTCAAAGGATCCAAGAGTGCGTCTCCGAGCCACGTTGGAGAAGCGGGTGAGGGAGCACCAGCCGTTCTTCAGGCCCATTTAGTGCCGATGTGGCACGGCGGCTGCCGTTCCGCTTATTTTCGGCGGAGTGGGACAGTGATTTCCTGATCGCGACGTGACAAAATGACCTGGCCGTCCTCGATGGTCTTGACTGTCAGCTGATAAGTTTGAGTTCCGACTTGCAGGCCAAACTGCTGACCTTCCTGCATCGTTTTGCCGTTGATGATGGCAAAACGTTCTCCCCTACCAAGCGTTATTGAACTAACAACAAATGCAGTAGGTTGGATCTCAGGGCCGCCTGCATCCGCCTTGTTGCTCACTTTTGCGACCGGCTTCCAGCCGATTGGCCAGAATGGGTTACGGCCGCTCGCGTCCATGTTGAAGCCCGATTTGTTCTTCAAAGTGATCGACAGGCGCATCGTCTGCCCGAACGACACTGAAGCCAACAAGACTCAAAAGAGAGATAGTCAGGAGTGTTTTCATCGTTTCAGCATGGCAGTCGCGGCGTTCAGCGTGACCTGTTGAAATTGAGGATCATCCGGCAGCCGAGTGAATATTAATGCGTCGAATCGTTAGAAGCGGCTCGGCGTTTTCGAGCTCGGCGACTGCATTTCCGAGGACAGCAAAATCCGTCTGCGGCAGATCGAACAGCCCAATTGTATTGCGTCCACCCGGAGAGCTCTGGCTCTTTGAATGGGGCACTGTTCTCAAGGCGTGTGGTGGCTTTGTCGATCTGCTGGCGGGCAAAAAAGGCTTTCATGCGCGGTGGAAACCACGCGATCGGCGCGCCTTCCGGGCTCAATGTCTTTAGGGCGGCAAAGCGCGTTGTTGCGGCGCTGGCTTGCTTTTCGAGGTTGGTGGCCTTCGTCATTTCAGCTCCTGGAACTGCCGAGTTTGCCTTGCAAGTCTTCGATGGTCATCAACATCGTGTTCCGGCTCGCATTGAGTGGCCCGAGGAAAAAACTGAAGTACACGTAGAGCAAGACAACGAAGCCCATTGCGCTAAGTGCGAGCTTCTGGATCTGATCTTTCTTAGATTGAGCTATCGTCATTTCTTTGAAGCCGGGTTGGAGCAGCGTGTGGTACTCTTGGGAGCGGGGGGTGCCGGAGTGAAGGTCATGCTCAAGCCGAATCGTGCCATAGGCATGTTCGTGCCGCTGATATTCACGATTGTGTCGAGATCTTCGAGGGTCTTGAACTCGACCTTCACGTCTCTGTAACTTTGACCCAGCTGTTCAATCAACAGTTGGCGGAGTTCTTCGGCCGCGGCACGCGGTTCGCGGCCAGAGGCCATTCCTTCAATCATGACACTGACAGCTTTGTTGTCTTCGCCGACCGTTCCATCCAAGCTGGTGACCTGCGCGTTTGGGGCGACGCATCGGGAAAGTTTTTCGAGGAACGGCGCCCAGAAGAACCGAGCTATCGATCATTCCATCGAGCACCTTGGTTGTGCCGATGGTGCTGGTCAGTTCGGCAGAGCGTTTTTGAGCTGCAGTGACGTTCGTTTCAACCTTGCTCCAGTCCTTCTGCACTGCGTTAAGCCGGTTGCGGATTTCCAGCGTTCGATAGGCGTTCCACATGTAATAGATAAACAGGATCGCCCCGAGCGCGCCCAAGACCATCATGCCGATCTTGAGAGGATCGCGCTGCCGCTGTCGCTGTTCCAGGATCTCCTCGTGGAGGAGATTGAGATGAAGTGCCATGCGCAGCTAGTTTCTGAGATATTCAAACGCCGCGCCGCATGCGACATTAAGTGAGACAAATTCATGCGGCAGCGCCTGGCGTTTTGCGGGCGGCAAGGCCACCTCACAGGTCTCGAGAGGATCCCAGATTTCGCAGGGCAATCCAAGTTCGTCGCTTAGCGTCTGGAGAATCGTCTCGGTGCGGGCGAGACCGCCGGATACGAAGATCCGATGAATGTTTTGCTCGTGTTGTCCTTCAAAAAAGCCGATCGAGTTTCGAACTTCGGTGGCCAGGCGGCCCAGCGAAGTCCGGCAAATTTCGGCCATGCCGGCATCGCCCTCCTGCATCATGACGCGCGCTGCCTTTTGATCGAGCGCGCCATCAGCGGTTAGGGCGTGAATCAGTTCCTTGCCGCCGTAGCTCGATGCTGCGAACGAGGACGAGTTCCCTTCGGCTGCCAATCATCACCGTGCTCTGCAAATGGCCCATGTCGAGAAGCAGGAACGCTTCTTTGGCGAATGTGTCCGGATAGGCGAACTCGAACGCATTGAACGAACAAACCGGCGCGAGCTGAAGAATTTCGGCCGAGACTCGCGACTTGCTGCAGGCTTCGGAAATCTGTTTTACCGTCGGCCGCAGCATTCCACCGACGAGATATTTTGTCTTGGCGTCTCCATTTGAGGCGGAGTCGGAGCGGCAGAGCCGTCTTCGCTGGATCCGGCGGTAGCCAGAGCATTTGCGCTCTCCGGGGCCAGCGGCGCGCAGTCGAGGACGAAATCCTTGCATTCCTGGTTCAGGACCATGAGGCCATTGAGTCTCAAGGCGTTGCGCAAAAGATCGATTGGAGTATTGGGCTGTTCGATGATTCGGAGGAGCGATTCGGGATCGGAAACCGCGATGGCACAAGCCTTTGGTGCTGGCTCCGAGATCCTTGAACAGAAGCTTGAGCTGCTGAGCGAGGTCGTCGGGAGTAGCGAGGTCCTCCGGAACTTCTCGAGAAGCGTAGTTGGTCAGGACAAATCGATCGTCACCCTTTCGCTGGAGTACGACTCCCTTGAAGACATGTTTTCCGAAATCGATCCCAACGACAGAATTTCCGCGTCTCGCCATGATGCTGGCCTCCATATAGCGGAAAGCGTGCCGACAGCTCTGGTTTTCTGCCTGAGGGACTACCACTGAGGCAGAAGCGCCAGAAATCAGCCAGAAAAACCGGCTCTTAGCCACGTGTGACGCTCGATAACCGAAGAAACGCCGACTCTTGATCATTTCCGCCACTTCCGGAGGCACCATTTGTTCCCAGTCCGGGTCGCCGGATTGCAGTTTCGCCAGCACATCCGGCGGATGAATCCGCAAATACCGTGGATCATAATCGGTGATCTCCTGATGAATTCGTTGTCGATCAAATAACGGAAAAGCGATCGCAGATTGGGAGCCACCTCCATTTTCGTTGCGGTGACCAGCGCCCCGTTTTTCTCATCAATCATCGGATAGACGTAAAGCTTCAATCCGCTTTTAAACATTCGCCCGAATGCTTCGAGAATTCCCCCTTCGAGATTGAGATAGTATTTCTCCTCGAAAATCTCCATCAAACTCGGCACGCCCATGACCAGGCCGATCGGTTCGATTCGTGTATCGGGCGAGATACGAGGCGAGTCGAAAATATTCGCCGAATTTGGAAATCATGACCGTGCGGCCAAGGGCACCGAGAATATCCACGCGCGCCAGAAAATCGGCGTGATTGAGCTGACCTTCCGACAGCAAATTCTCGAGAGTCATTTCCATCAGGACAACGATTTCGTCCTCGGAGCATGCCGCTTTGTTTGCACGAAAGCGGTGCGCGCGCCGTTCAACATGTCGTTGGTGGCGTAGGTAACGGGGCGAAAGCTGCCGCGTTCGACCAGGATCGCTTTCTTGTAGAGAATGTCGGCGGGTTGCACCGTTTCGCCGTCGGCGGTGAACATGACGGCGTTAGTCAGGCCCTGACTGACCAGTTGCAGGCTCATTAACCGGTTGTCGACTCCCGGGAATGCCGGACCCGAAAACCGGATCATGTCCACTTGAATGCGATCCGGCGCCAGATTCTCCAAGAGCGACGCGATCAGTTTCTCTGGCGGTCGGTGGTAATAAGCGCCGTAAAGCAAATTCACGCCAATTATCCCGAGTGCCTCCTGCTGATCGACGTTGGATTCATCCAGCATTCGAATGTGGATGATTATCTGGCTCGGTTCGCCCGCGCGTCCTCCTGAAACCGCACCCCCAGCCAACCATGTGGTTCGTTGTGTTGCTTAAAGCTCCGGGCCGCTACCGTGTCAGCAAAAACAAAGAACGTTCGCTCGCTCCCAGTTTTTCGTCCAGGCGTTCGATCAACAGGTTGTATTCGTGATCGAGCATGGTTTCGAGCCGCTTGCGACTGACATAACGGTCGGCAGTGCCATAGATTGCGTCGCTGAATGTCATGTCGTAAGCCGACATCGTTTTTGCCACTGTGCCCGCTGCACCGCCGACGTGAAAAAATCGACGGGCGACTTCCTGGCCTGCGCCGATCTCCGCGAAAGTTCCGTATTTCTTCGCGTCGAGATTGATCTGGAACGCCTTCTTATTGGTGCCGACATCCATCTCCGCGCTCATACGCAGTCAAGATGTGGACTATTTTCAGCTTCTCAACCGGTGCGGGGTCTTGAACGCGCTGTCAAAGGCGCAACCTGCTATCGACGCTTCGCGCTGTTGCCGGAATCCACCCGCGAAGGGAATTGGGCAAGGCCGCGTAAATCCAATCGCCCCGTTTGCTGAGAATCTTGATCTGGCTGCCGGCTGGCAGAGAGAGGACACCTTTTGCGTTATCGGCCGTGGCAAGTCGTGCCTGCACTTCTTTGCCGGTAACAATGGCAAGCGATTGGCCGCGGTTGCCGGTCTCGTTCAGGTAGAGTGCGACTGCACCTCCAGCGGAAAGGGCGAACAAGAGAACTACTAGAATAGCCAGTTTCCGCGAGCGACGGCCTTGGAAGAAGAGGTGACCCGTGACAAAGAGCGCGGCCCAGAATGCCACCGATATCGTAATAGTATACTGCGTGGCGGTAATCGCGCCGAGGTAACGCTCGATCGGAGTTCTTCTCCATTTCCAATGCTCGCGCTTCTTCACGGGCCAATCGCAAATTCGCCTGCGTCTCCGGATGACGCGGTTCAAGAGCTAAGTGCCCGTTCGTAGTTTAATATGGCGTTTCCGAAGTCTCCCTTTCGGAACCAAGCGTTCCCAAGATCGTAGAATAGATTTGCGCTCCAGTGCCCCGATCGGACAAGGCTTTGATAGCCATCAATTGCCTCCTGGAAATGCCCCTCGCTAAAAGCCTGGTTCGCCTCGGTCGAACGCCGGATCTTGAGCTGCCCAAGTGCAACGCGTCGAAATGGCATTTAGAGCCAGCGCAACTGCAACACACCCTAGAAGTCGAACGTTGCCTTTCATGACTTCAATTGCTCCACCAGTTCAAGAATTTCGCGCCGTGCTTCCGATGAATTCGTGTGGATCCCGTTTGGACCCGCGCCACTGTAACGAGCCTCGTCGCTCTTCTCGAACAAACGCCGCAGACGGCTGCTTGTCTCTTCGTCCATCTGAAATGTGGCGACTGCCATTTCGGCATCGACAACGTTCGGATCCAGATTCTTGGCCAGCGCGGTTTTCAATTGAACGGCCCGGGAAGCTTTGGAAAAATATTCCTGCGGCGGCAGATCGTCGCGCTGCAAGCTTCGTTGCAAATCGACAAATTCCCGTTGTAACGCTTCACGGCGCTGCATCTCACGATTCTCAAGGCGGGCCCGGCGTATTCGCCAGACGATCAATCCAAACAGGCAGAGCAGGGGAACGAGTTGGGCTAACAAGAACGAGCGACGCGCGAAGAGTGGAGTGAACGACTCCGATGCGGCCGGAAGCTCAGTCAACTGGTAAAGAATATCCTGTTGTTTTGGTGCCTGTGCTGGAGCCCTTCCCGTTCGAAGGCGGATTGGCCCCGGCTGGCGCAGCTGTTGCCGCGGGCGCCGAGCCGCCTTCGACATGAATCGGGACTCGCATCGCTGCGAAGGGTTACATATTGTTCCTTGGCCGAGTCAAAGTAGGTGAACAATTGCGTCGGAACCTTCTCTTTTCGCTCGGTTGGACTGAGAACGGTCTCAAACGTTTTTGTCCCGCTGATACCGACGTCGTCATCCTGTTTGAAATTGGTTGAGGGCGGATACTTTCGCCAACCACGATCATCTTCTGATACGGGTGCAGTGACGCGGTCAAAATTTCCGCGGCCTGAAATTCGCGAAGTGACCGTGAACGGATCGCCCACCTGTCCTGATTTTGGATTCACCTCCGACGTCATGGTGAAATTGCCGATAGCGCCAGAAAAGCTTGCTGGCGCATTCGGTGGCAATGTCTTCACTTCGAGCGTGACTGGCTCACTCGTAATCTTGATCGGAACCGGTTGAGTCAGATCAGCGAATGGATTTGGAATCAAACCATCAAAGGCGTCATCCATTTCAAAGATGTCCCGCGGGGAATGTTGTTTTGAACGTTGACGCGGCCATTGCATCAGTGTTTCTAATTGTGCGGGCCCGAGTTCAAGCTTGCCGGCCTTTGCCGCCGCAATTGCTGTCTTGAAAATAAAAACGTTGAAACGTCGGCCGTTGATTGAGTCTTGCTTTTCGATCGGACGCTGCGCTTTCTGGACCGTGAAGCCTTGGCCGCTCAATTGCGGTCCGGCCATCACGGAATTGCCATCGAAGCGCGCCCGGACATCGATGAGTACTCTGATTTCGATCGGGACCAGTTCCCCGACGTACACGGTTTTCTTTGGAACAACGATTTCAGCTGAAGCGAGTTCTTTCGGATCGATCGTCGCTCTGTTTCCCGAGGTCGATTGCCGAGTCGACCCGGCCGTAACTTCCAACGTCAATGTGTCAGTTCGAAGCTGTTTGCCGCCGATATCAATGGTTACCGGCGGTATCTTGAACGTGCCGGTCCGGATGGGCACAATCGTGTAATTGAATGTGACGCTGGAACTGATGTCCATGTTCCGCATCTCAAACGATTGCACTTGGCCCGCAGAACGAATGTCCAGCCCGTCCACGGAAATTTCAGCGGGCGGCCCAGCGCTGCGCACGCCGCCTACTTTTATCTGGAGGTCTACCGGTTGACCGACTCCCGTTTGCAGAACTGCTGAGGACTGCTGTTAGCGTTGGCTCGGCCGCGTATGTTGACGCGAGGGGAGCTGCCAGGACAAGAGACGCAATCGCAAGTAGCGCGAATGGAAGGCGTTGACGCGATGACAGCTGAAACGATTGAGACATGGCCCTACCAATCCTTATAGACACGTCGTGCAGGCTTGCGTTCATCAAGCTGCACACGGCGTTCTTCGTCTTTCATCGATTGTAGCAGAAGTTCCGCTTGTCTCTCGCTCATCTGGCCATCTTTCTCCGGCTCAACCTCCACCATTTGATTGTTTTGTTCATTTGGTTTCTCGTTTTCCTCGCCGGCTCCCTTCACTTCCCCAGTCATTTTTCCTGGAGACGAATTTGGCGCGGGAGAGGGAGATGCTCCTTCGCCTTCCTGTTCGCCTTGGCCTGGGGACGGAGATGGGTTTCCCTTATCTTGCTGGGAATCCGAAGACTTGCCTGACTCATCGGGTTTTTGCTGATCGCCATTGTCAGATTTCTGCTGCTGATCCTGTTTGTTGCCATTCTGATCTGCTGGAGTAGGCGACGTCCCACCCTGTTGATCCTGTTCTTGCTTCTCCTGCCCAGGCGAAGGGGACGGTGACTCGCCAGATTTAGGTTCTTCCTTCTTCTCCTTTTCGGATTCGTCCTTCGACTGATCGTCGCCTTTTCTTGTTGATCCTGATTCTCCTTCTTTTCCGACTGTTCCTGTTTGTCCTGTTTCTGATCTTGTTGATCCTTCTTTTGCTGGTCCTTGTTCTGTTGATCTTTGCCTTGTTGATCCTTGTTCTGTTGTTGTTGATCTTTATCGTCTTTCTTGGAGTCATCCTTCTTGTCATTTTTCGGATTGGGAGAAGGTGACGGTGGCGGTTGTTGATTTTGTTTTTCTTTCAACTCATCAATTTTCCGCTTAACGAACTCGAGGTTTTCTTTTGTCTGACGATTGTCTGGTGTGATCTTGAGGCTTTCCTCGTAATGCTGAACGGCATTTGTCCAGTCCTTCAGCTTATCGTCATCTTTTTTCTGGGCATCGCCTCGTTGATAAAGCGTGTTGCCAAGATTGTAATGACTCTTGCTTTGCAAATCGGTGTCGGGAGTGAGGAGTGCTTGGCTAAAGGAATTCAACGCCTTGGCGTAATCCTTCATTTTATAAGCGGCTGCACCGGCATCGAATTGAATCCTATCGGTCGCGCGGCTTTGCGGATTTGCCTGCATTGTTTTCTCAAACTCGGTATACGCGTCTGAGAACTTTTGCTGTCGATAGGCTTCAAGTCCAGGTGCATCGCCCATGGACATATTAGTGGAAACAAGGAGGAGAGAGGCGAAGGCTAGCGTCTTTTTCGCTGTTGCAGGAATCGTCGCGGGAGCGCGGAGTCGTTTGCGTTCACGCATTAGGAAGGAGGCAGTCAAAAACAGAAGCGACGCGCCCAAAGGCCATTGATAGCGTTCGATAGGACGCCGGGAGAGGCGGGCATCGATATCACCGGCCTGCATCTTTCCCAGGCCTTCGGTGTAAAGTTGTTTCATTGTGCGTGGACCATCGTCGAGATGGAGATAAAAACCGTTGGTACTGGTCGCGATCTCCTTCAACCGTGTCTCGTCCAGACGTGATTTCACGATCTGTCCGCTGCTATCTTTGACGAAAGCGGTACCGCCTCCTTCACCGTTAATTGGAATAAGCGATCCTTCCGGAGTCCCGACACCGATTGTAAAAATGCGAACGCCCGCGTCAGCCGCCGCTTTAGCTGTCTTCAATGAGTCGCCGCTTAATTCTTCGCCATCGGTAAAGATGATCAGAGCCCGATTGCCGATCGCGCTCTTGCCGAAGGTGCGAACCGCGAGCTCGATTGCCTCGGAAATGTTCGTGCCACCTTCTGGGATCGTGCTCGTATCGAGATCATTAATCGCTTCGACTGCGGCATCGTAATCAATCGTCAGTGGTGCCTGCAGGAATGCGCGACCAGCGAACGCGATCAGACCAATTCGATCGCCTTGGAGCTCGTTAATCAAGTCCTGTCCTGCCAGTTTTACGCGTTGAAGCCGGGAAGGGGGCACATCGTTGGAAAGCATGCTTCGCGAGGTATCGACCACCAGGATTAAGTCGAGTCCTTTTCGTTTAGTGTCATCGAAGGTATAACCCCAGCGCGGTTGAGCCAGGGCCATAATCGCGAGCGAGTATCCCCAGGAGTTGAACCGCGAAACGAACGTTGCGTCGGCGCCGATCGACCGTCCGGGCAAGATTGGGCAGCAGGCGTTCCGAAACAAAGTCGCGCAGGCGTCGGGCGGCTTGTTGTTCCGATCGAACGAAAAGCGCGATCAAAATCGGAATAACGAGCAACGCCCAAAACCAGACTGGTGCACCGAAATTCATGAGATTAAATGAAGGGGAGATGTAATCACGGCAATTTTTTCCAAATTGTTTGCGACAATAAGAGCTGGGCCAAAAGTAATCCGCACCCAGTCGCGATGCAGATCGGAAACAGATCGTTGTACTGCTGATACTTCTTAACTGCGACGGTGGTCTTTTCCAGCTTGTCGATGTCCCGGAAAATTTGTTCCAACGATTTCGTGTCCGTCGCGCGGAAGAACTGGCCATCGGCGATTCTCGCAACCTCTTTTAGTCCGGCTTCATTAAATTGAACGCGCTGGTTCTGGTACATGATGTTGCCCAACATATCCGTGTAGGGTTTTCCGGTGCGTGGATTAAACACTGGCGCCGGGGCAATTCCGTTAATCCCGGCTCCGATCGCGTAAAAGCGAATCTTCAGTGCTTTGACTGCTTCTGCGGCGGTGTTGGGTGGAACTTTGCCGGCATTATTTTCGCCGTCGGTCAGGAGAACAATAACGCGGCTCTTGGAGCGCTTATCGTTAAGCCGATTTGCGGCCGAGGCGATGGCGGATCCGATCGCAGTGCCATCCTCGACTAACCCCGTGCGGACGCGCTCAAGATTTTGCAAGAGCCAGTCATGATCCAGAGTCATCGGACTAATGACGTAAGGATGTCCGGCAAAAGCGATGATGCCAATGCGATCGTTAGGGCGGGCCTCAATAAATTGACGGGTCACTTCGCGGATCGCATCAATTCGCGTCGCCTGATCGCCGCCGACCGAGAAATCCTTGGTCAACATCGATTGCGACACATCGAGCACGAGTATGATATCGATTCCGCTCGCCTCGATCTGAGTCAGAGTTTTGCCTAGTTGCGGACGGGCCAGCGCGATAACCAGGAGCGCCAGACCAAGCAGGAACAGACTCCGGAGAAATTTGCCCGTCCGCGTGGCGCTCGTTTTTCCCAGAGCTTGTAAGGCGCTGGTTGATGAAAAAGTGAGCGCCGCAGCCGGTCCGCGCTTACCGCGAAAATAGGCCAGCAACGGAATTGCCAATAGGAGCAGAAGCAACCATGGCTGCGCAAAGGTCAGCGCCGAATCTGCCGGCAACCAATTAAGCGGGTTCAAGTTGTCCTCCTTTAACAAAGCGTGTCGCTTCCTCGAGAAGAAGGTGGCTGTCCGCCGTCGTGGCGGCGTATCGTGCAAATTTAATTAGGTCACAACGATTCAAAAAATCCTCGAGCAGCGATTTGTCGTCCTCGGAAAAGGGAGACATCTGGGCTAACGCATTGAGGAATTCAACTGATGTCTGGCGAGTAACTGGCAGCTGATACTGCTCGGTGACATACCTTCGCAGGATGTCGGAGACGCGGACGCTGAATTGATACGGCGTCATCGTTTCGATCTCGCGACTGATGTTGTCTAGTTGCTCGAGTGCGCGTTGGCGCGGTGATTTCTGAGGTTGCGGGCGAAGTTTTCGGCGACGAAGAAGCCACCAGACCAGAAAACCCAACAGGACCAGTCCGGTGAAACATGCCGGCAAAAATTACCCAAGGCGAAAGAAGTGAGTAATCGACCGGCGGAACGATGTCATGAAACTCCTGGGCCAAAATAGGACTGAACGAAGTTGGGGCGAACAGCGAGGACAACATCTTCATCTTATCGAACCGCCAGGCGCCGCTCGCGTTGCTTAAAAAATGAACGAAGCGCGGGCAGATAATCCTCACCTGTTTTCAACGAAATGGCGTCAATCCGATGTCGCCGCAACATCCGATTGAGCTCCGTGCGATGTGCCTCAGCCAATGCGCTAAAACGCGCGCGAGTAGAACGATCCGCCGTATTGATCTCGATCTGTTCACCTGTCTCCGCGTCCTCTAGCGTGATGATGCCCACATTTGGCAGGTACTCTTCCCGTTGATCCTGTATGTGAACCGCAATGCAATCGTGCCGACGGCCGCTCACGGAAAGTTCACGCGAAAAGTCACCGGTTTGAAAATCGGAAATGAAAAAAACAACAGCGCGCCTCGTCACCACTTTGTTCAGGTAATCGAGGGCGAGTGCGGGAGCTGTCCCGCGTCCAGCTGGTTCGAAGAAAAGAATCTCCCGAATGATCCGGAGAGTGTGCGAGCGCCCTTTCTTGGGTGGAATGTAAAGCTCGACTCGATCGCTGAACAGTAACAGGCCGACCTTGTCGTTATTCCGGATCGCGCTGAACGCCAACAGACAAGCTACTTCGGCGGCCAGCTCGCGTTTCGATTGGGAGACGCTTCCAAAATTTCCTGAAGCGCTGACGTCGACCACCAGAATGACAGTCAATTCCCGTTCTTCGGTGAACTTCTTGACGAACGCTGTCCCAAGCCGGGCCGTTACGTTCCAATCGATTGCGCGAATCTCGTCGCCCGGCTGGTATTCGCGGACATCTTCAAAATTCATTCCGCGCCCTTTAAAAACACTGTGGTAATCTCCGGCGAAAACCGTTTGAACGAGACCCTTTGTCTTGATCTCGAGCGCACGGATTTTTTTTAAGACTTCAGCAGCGTCCATTTTTCCTTCCTGCTGGACGGGTTTGTAATTCATCCGCATCAGCTGCTTCGGCGCGTGAATAGTATTCTTCGTGCGGAAAGTAGGTGCTCCCGTCGGATACACGCTTTGCGGCTTCACGTGCAGCCACGTAAACCTTCAATTCTCGAAAGACCTCGCGTCACCCATACTATTCACTCATCACCGATCATCATTCACACCCCGCTATCAGGGCACCGGTAGTCCCGCGAAAATGCGTTCGACTATGGTCTCACTCGTGATCGACTCCGCTTCGGCTTCGTAACTGACGATAACACGATGGCGCAGCACGTCGGTTCCGATACTCTTGACGTCCTGCGGGGTAACATAGCCGCGGCCGCTAAGGAACGCGTGGGCGCGTGCCGCTAGAGCCAAATAAATGGTCGCACGTGGCGATGCGCCATAACGAATCAACCCGTCCAAACTCAGCTTGTACGCGGCTGGATCGCGTGTCGCCCAAACCACATCAACAATATAATCCTTCACCCGGTCGTCGATGTAGATGCTGTTAACAATCGCGCGCGCTTCGATAATCAGCTTTGGATCAACTACTGGCGTCACATTCAAATCTGGAGCGGACGTTGCCATTAAATCCAGAATCTGGCGTTCCTCGGATTTTAGCGGATAACCGACGTGCAACTTCAACATGAACCGATCAAGCTGCGCTTCCGGTAGTTGATAGGTCCCTTCCTGTTCCAAAGGATTTTGTGTGGCTAGAACAAGGAACGGATCGGAAAGCGGATATGTCGTCTCGCCGATCGTTACTTGACGCTCCTGCATTGCTTCAAGCAACGCGCTTTGAACCTTCGCTGGAGCGCGATTGATTTCGTCCGCTAGAATCAGGTTGGAGAAGAGGGGACCAAGCTTGGTCGTAAATTCACCGGTCCGCGGATTGTAAATCAGAGTTCCGATCAAATCGGCGGGCAGCAAGTCGGGGGTAAATTGCAAACGCTGAAAACCGGTCTGGATACAGGCCGCCAACGTCTTGACCGTGAGGGTCTTGGCCAAGCCTGGCACCCCTTCGAGCAGAATGTGACCATTGGACAGCAGACCGAGAAGCAACCGATCAACCAGATATTTTTGACCGATTACGACGCGGCCAACCTGCTCGCGGAGCGGAGGAATCCATTGCCCCATTTCCTGAACCTGTTGCGTGATTTCCTGGGTTGATTTCATAAGGAGTTCATAGAGAAGAGTGAGACAGAGTGACGCCGACTTTGTTCGATTTGGCGGTGCCAGTCTGAAATGTGTGCCGAAGATGCCGGAAGAATCAACTGTCAGCAATCTGTAGCCACAGCCCTGGGAGGCGTCCGATATTGAACCGCAGATAACGCAGATTGTCGCAGATATTTTTTAGTACCGCGACAGGGGGCAGGGCCTCTAACCTTCCTCGTTCCCAAACTCCAAGTTTGGGAACGCACTTGTCTGCGAAACTCTGTTTCATTGGGGGAGGGCGACTTGCTATGGGCCTCAGGTCAACTTTCAGCCCCGATTCAATACCAAGGAGCGGCGGATGCCGATCCGCCGACTGAATGATACGGCTGCTTCAGCCGCCGCATAATATTGAAGAGGCGCATAACTCCTTTTGTGTGCGGCGATCTTTCGCTAAGCGTGTCCAGCAAAGTGTGGCGGTGGAACCGCCATGTGCTCTTGTATCGGCGGATCGGCATCCGCCGCTCCTTGGTATTGGCTCGATGCTTAAACGTTTCGTGAGCGCCTTTGATCCTCTGCGACCTCTTCAGCCACGGGGAGCCTTCGGCCTGTTCAAATTGGACGGTATGCTTCTCTTTAGCTCTTTCTGTTCTGCGTCCGCGCGCGGCAGCTCAGGAGAACCGGTAACCCGGTGTAGGGCGCGATCGAACGGATTCGAGCTTCAAGATAACGCCCATAGGTTTCAGTGAGCAGTTTCGGTTGGTTAACAAAGAGAACAAACTTGATTGCTTCAAGCCCGGTCTCTTTCTCGTCTCCCGCTTGAGCGGCATAAAGCAATTTCAAGCGACGGTTTCCCACCGAAGGGGGCGGATTCTCTTCAAACGCTTTGCGAAGATGTCGGTTCAGCACCCCAGTGCCAATCCGTTGCTTTCCTGCCTCCCGGATATCGTCTATCAACCGGAAAAGCTGACTGACATTCTCACCGGTCAAAGCTGACGTCATCAAGACCGGTGCGTATTGAAGAAAAAAGAGTTGTTCGCGCGCTTGACGGTTAACCGTTTCCGCGACTGCTCTGGCGCCCTTCTTCGGCTTTACTAAGTCCCATTTGTTTAAGACAATCAGACATGGCTTCTCGGCCTTCTGAATTAGTCCCGCGATTTTCTTGTCCTGACCTGTTACGCCACTGGCCAGGTCGACGACTAATATGCAAAGATCCGCGCGCCGGATCGTTCGTTCGGCCCGCATGACACTAAATACTTCGACCGAGCTAGAATGCTTGCTCCGTGCCCGAATTCCCGCGGTATCAATCAAGAGATATTCCTGATCGTTACGCCGATACTTGATGTCGACAGCGTCGCGGGTCGTTCCCGGTAATTCGCTTACGATCGTTCGCGCATCTCGGACGATTGAATTAATCAGCGAAGATTTCCCGGCGTTTGGCCGTCCGACAATTGCGAGGGGCAGGGGGAGGGCAACGGCTAATCCTCCTTCGGCTGGCTCCTGTGAGACAGGCGAATCGCTGATGACGCTTGGGGTAGGCAAGAGTGAGTCGATCGTGTCCAGGAGCCAGGAGATTCCGCGGCCGTGCGCGGCACTGATCGAGACAGTTTTCGTAAACCCGATTTGCGCGAAATCGCTATCCATCGCCTCGTGGTTTGGGTGGTCAATCTTGTTGACGACGAGTAGAACCGGTTTTCGCGACCTTCGCAGCAGCTTCGCCAGTTCCTCGTCCACTGGCGTCAGGCCATCCTGTGCATCGACCACGAATAGGATGAGATCACTTTCATGCATTGCGGCTTCTGCAGAAGTGCGAACCTGCGCGCGCAATTCCTTTTCGCCTGCGCCGCCGATTCCCCCCGTGTCCCAGACTCTGAACGGACGTCTGCCCTTCACGCACGGAGCCGCCAAACGATCACGCGTGATCCCCGGTTGGTCGTGAACGATTGCGATATTGCGTCCGGCTAACCGGTTAAAAAGCGCAGACTTCCCAACGTTAGGTCGTCCCACAATCGCGACTTCGCCGGCTACATTTGCTGGTTGGTTGTGGTTCATGGCTGCATGTGGACGGCGGTGGCAAGCGCAGCCCGGCACCGCTTTGGGGATTGTGCTTGGCTACTCTGGGATTGATGAATTTTACGAACATAGTTGCAATAAGGCCTTTATGACTGGCGCACAAACTTCCTTAGGCCCCAATCGTTGTTCTAACTGGGCCACTTACCTCCATCCCCAGAGTGCCGGCGACGCTTCGCCTTGCCCGCGCAGTCCAAGAGTCCCGAACCCCTCTGCACGTAATCAAACGCCAACTTAACCTACTTTTGCATTTGCGTGACCGTGTGCTTGCAACTGCCGAACGCCATCTCGGACGTAGATGATGCCCGACACAAGGGTGAATAACCCAGCGGCGCAAACGACATAGATCAATGGCGGAATACGCAACTGCAACATCACCCATGCGATTGCTGCCATCTGCAACACGGTAGCCACTTTCCCGGTCCAACTCGGACGGACCCGCACTTTCCCATTCAAGATGTGGAGGACAGCACTTCCGACAAGGATCACGGTGTCGCGTGTGATAACCAGAACCGGGAACCAAACCGGGAACTTACCAAAATTCGGATCGACTGTGCTCCAGTTACTGATGCTGAGTGTGATGATTCCGCTTAGGAGCAAACCCTTGTCGGCAATCGGATCGAGAATCATTCCCAGGGTGCTGCGCTGATTGTAGCGACGCGCGACGAATCCATCGAGACCGTCACTGACCGCTGCGACCAGGAAAACGCAGATCGCAGCGAACCGTTGCCAATTCTGCGGGTTGCCTTCCTGAATACTTTCCCCGTAATACATCGCCAATGTAACGAAGATCGGGATCATCATGATCCGGACGACGGTGATCTTGTTGGCGGTGGTCATTGGCGGGCTCGGCTCATTCTAGGTTTTTTCTCGAAAACCGCATCTGTCCTAGGCCACGGATTAGCACGGATTTACACGGACTACAAAACCCCGTTTTATTGATCTCTGTTTAATCCGTGCTAATCCGTGGCTTAGGTTGGCGCGTCTCATGAAAACATCTTGGTCATCGTTCGGACCCGAGTAAGATGCGCGTGGACAAGCCGATGTGGCGAAATGGCAGACGCAACGGACTTAAAATCCGTTGGGCTGAAAAGCCCGTGCCGGTTCGAGTCCGGCCATCGGCAGGCGCTTACGAGTGATGGTGGATGCCCAGACAAAGAAACAACGGAGACAAAGCGTGTCTCGGATTGCGATTTTGTGCCACTGAATCAGAAGGGAACAGGAGGCGGAGTTAAGATGGGAGGCGCAAGAGTGAAGGATTTAAGCTCGCTTGTCCCGAGCGTCTCCCGCCACCTGATGACCTTTGAGAGACGCTCTTTCTTGTTCTTTTCCATTCCATTTAACGGTTACTTGGTAGGTGTAAGCAGGACCGCCTTGAAGGTTCCATCCACGTAATCGTATGCATGCGCAGCGATCTGTCCGTGATCATTGACCGCGGTGGCCGACATCAAGTAATATCGGTCTGCCCATCCGGCGATTAACGAATTCAGATCTTTCATCTGTCCGTCATCTCTGAACCAGACAAACGCCACCCGGTTGAAGGGATTGGGATCGCCTACGGTGAGATAGTTGAATCCGACAACTTGATCCGAATTGTTAACGGCGAGCGCCTTGCTTTGATAGACAAGTGAGCCCTGGTCCAGGACACCAAGATCGATCATTCCTTTGCCGTCGTAGAAGAAGGCATGGTTAATCTGATCTGTCCCATCGGTGGTGGAATAGCCAACCACGTGGTTACTGAGGTTTACCGCCATGCCACAGCTCAAGCGACCGCCCAATGTTCCCAAGTCCATCATCGGCTTGGTGTGAATTTTGGTCTTGGTGATGGGCTGATGGAGAAACGCGTGGCTTTGCGCCGGGCGAATTCCCATGTCCGAGATTTGTGCTGTCCCGGTGACCCAACCTATATCATTGACTGCGTAGGCTTGACCGGTACTCGCCGCCTAACGTTCCCATATCCATCATGCCACCCATGGCTGTCCAGATAAAGGCCCGGCTTTGTGCGCTATCTCGCGTCGGACCAGAATACCCGACCACGTATTGCATGGCATTGATGCCATTGGCCCGGCTGAAGAGTTGACCTTCCAGCGCCCCTAGATCAACGACTTTTTCGCCACTGAAGAGTGCGGCATGGCTGGCCCATCCCATCTTGGAAAAAAACACGTCACCTACGACAATTCCGCTCGGATCAATTCCAAATGCGCGACTGCCGAGAACCCCGATTTTTTCCATTTCATCTTCTTTACCGTTGTAATAATAGCGAAAGGCATAGCCATATTCACCCGCATTGGCGGTGCCGATCACGTGTCCCTGGTTATTCACTCCGGCCGGATCACAGGCTTTGGCTTCGGGAATCATCCCCAAGTCTTTGACATAATAGTTTTGCGCCTGAGCCGTTGATATCCCGAAGGCGACGCACGCCATCAGGCCGACAAAAAACAAGCCGACACCTAACAAGGGCCGGCCGCGAATAGGACTGAGTTGGTTGACTGACGTTTTCATTGTTTTTTCTCCCTTTCTTGGTTTGAGTTTCTATTTTCTTCACGCCTTAAGAACGAGCGTGATACGGACAACCGCTCAGCGCAGGTTGGCTTTTCCTGTGCGCCAATTGTCTCGAGGGTCAGACAGGATTAACGGGACTAACGGGATTTGTTTCACGACGGTGAGGCCGGGACAGAATTTTTTGGAGTGCGGCGGTGCTCGGCCGCTTTTCGTTGAACGTCAAGACAGCAATCGAAGCGAACAGGCGTTGCGGGCGGTTTTCCGCAAAGTGGCAGAGCGCTGCCGCACTCCAAGACGCCTGGCGAGATTCGGACCGGATCAACGATAAAAGGCTCAGATTGTTTTGCGATTGGTCGCGCAAGAAGCCTTTCCTGTGTAGATTTGAATGTCGCTCTCGTGATACGGCATGGTCATTTGCAAATTACTTCATCCAAGTCTTGATCATCGCGGATTGACCCCGGTTTGATCGAGAATGCGCATCTTTCGACCAGCGATTGCGTCGGCGTTCAACAACTACAATCGGGCAAGGTTTTTCGGTGATCTATCGGCGGGACTGACGGTCGGTGTTATCGCTTTGCCGCTGGCGATTGGTTTTGCGATCGCGTCCGGCGTAACGCCACAACAAGGTCTTTGGACCGGGATTGTGGCCGGGTTGGCGGTGGCCCTGATCGGTGGTTCACGGTTTCAAATTGCAGGGCCAACGGGAGCGTTTGTGCCGGTCCTCTTTTCGGTTGTCGCGGAGCATGGGTATGGCGGTCTGGCTCTGGCGGTGATGATGGCGGGGGCAATGTTGATCGTCGTCGGTGTGCTCAAAATGGGGCGGTTACTCAAGTTTTTTCCCTATCCGGTGGTAGCCGGTTTCACCAGCGGCATCGCGGTGATCATCTTCTGCGGGCAACTCAATGAGTTCCTGGGATTGAACCTCAAGATGCCGGAACACGTCCCCCAGCAGATGGTAGCGTTAGCCAATCATCTGAGCAGCGTCAATTGGTACGCAGTCGCGACTGGCGTTATCGCTCTGGCGGTAATTTACCTCTGGCCGCGAGTAACGAAACGCATTCCGGCGAGTATCGTGGCCGTGGTCCTGACAGCGCTGGTTGCTCACTGGGCGCACTGGCCAGTCTCAACTATTGGCAGCAAATTCGGCGACATCGCGAGCGGTTGGCCTGGATTACAATTCCCCGAAATTTCGTTGGAAGCGATGCGGCAGTTGATGGGCGCCGCGTTCACGATTGCAGCTTTGGGGGCAATCGAATCGTTGCTTTCCGCAATGGTGGCGGATGGGATGGCCGAAACACGCCACGATCCAAATCAGGAACTCATCGGGCAAGGCATCGCGAACATCCTATCTCCACTTGTCGGTGGCATCGCGGCGACCGGCGCAATCGCGCGCACGGCGGCAAATATTCGAAACGGTGCCAGCACGCCCATTGCAGGCGTTGTCCATTCGGTCGTTCTACTCCTGGTTGCGCTTGTTGCTGCGCCGGTTATTAACTATATTCCTCTCGCAACACTTGAGCGCCATTCTACTGGGTGTTGCCTTTCGAATGGCCGAGGCGCATACCTTTCGTGGAGCTGTGGCGCGGCCCCAGGACTGACTTCGCTGTCATGGTGACCGCCTTCGGCCTAACCGTCATCTTCGATCTCACGATCGGTGTCGGCGCGGGGATGATCATGGCTGTAGTTCTGTTTCTCCGTCAGATGGAATCGGTCTCGCATATTCGGCTGGTGACACCGGAGAGTGAGCCGGAGGCATCGGGCGCTAACAGTATGCGCGATAAAGAGATTCCAGACGGCGTAGTCCTTTACCGAATGGAAGGACCGTTCTTTTTTGCGGCCGCAGAAAACCTTGATCAAGCGCTTCGTGCCTCCGGCGGAAAACCCGAAGATCGTCATCTTTCGTATGCGCAATGTGCCTGCGATGGATGCGAGCGGGCTTCACGCGTTTCGGGTTGCGGTTGAGAAATTGCACCGCGACCGGGTGAAAATTCTCGTCACTGGGGTTCAGCCACAGCCAATGAAAGTGATGTTCGAATCTGGATTTGTTAGCTGGCTGGGTGAGCGAAAATTCTGCGCGGACCTGGATGAGGCACTTGCTCTTGCCCGCCGGTTGTTAGCCGAATCGGATTGAGTATCAAAATGAAAGAGCAGACAGATTGGACAGAATTAACAGAGTGTGCGCTGTAGCCACGGCCCTGTGGGTCGTTTAGTGCGTCACTAACCATTCCTATTTGTAAATCCTGTTAATTCTGCCGTCCCGTTTCACGACTTTGTGTCCCTTTGTGATCTTTGTGTGAGCTCCGGTAGAAACGGTGCTGCTAAGGTGCGGCAAGGTGAATTCGTCGCGGCTCGACTCCGCCTCGGTTTCTTCCTTTAGCTAGGCCTGCTCTTTCACTTACTCATACACTTCGGGAGCAACAACCCTTCCCACACGAGCAAGAGCAAGTGAAAGAGCAGGATTAAAGGAACGAAAAAACCATTCTGTCCCTTTTGTTCATTCTGTCCAAAAAACTCACGGCGTCGCGGGGTTCACCGTAGCTTCCAGTTTCTGAACTTTTGTTTTCAGGTCCGGAACCCAGTTGCCTCCGAAACGAGTTTGTTCGTCGTCCGCCATTTTGAACCAGCGCAAAGCTTCCTTCTGATCGCCGGAACGGAAGGCGACAAGCCCAAGGGCATTGTGACTTTCGACCAGTGATTTCTGGCGTTCCTCCGGATACCACGAGCGCGATGCTTCCTCCGCCGCGGCCAGGAACTCTTTGCGTGCACCCGGTAGATCGCCGTTATCGGCGAGAATGACGCCGCGATGAATAAAAAGATTCGGTATGGGATAGGATCGCTCGGCCTGAAGCCGTTTCTCGTACGCATTCCATGCCAGCGCGCGAAGTTCAATGCGGAATTGTTGTTCAATCGGTCCTCCCGTTTACCGCCGGACCATTCTTCAAGGAGAGGCGACAACCTTTCGTCATTCTGCCAAACGACTGCCGCGAGGCGGCGAGCGTCTGCATCGGTCACCGGCGTGCCGCGAGGCGTTGTCCCAAGGCCATCGGCGAGATCCTGATAACGAAGCCCGAGATAAAATGTCGCGTCCGGATCGGTCGTACTCTGAGATGCGTAATACCAGATTGAGCGGACATCCTGCCATTCGGCGATGCAAGCTAACGTTGTTCGTGTCCAGAATCCGATGATCGCTGCGATGATCACAAGCGAAACGATCAACCCTGTCCGGCCGAAACGTTGACCAACCCCGATGATTCCCGCCGCGATCAGGATCGCGGCGCCGACCGATGGCAGAAAAAGATAACGATCGGTAACTGGATGAGTAAAAGAAAGGACTTGAGCGGGGACCAAACAAAACAGAATCCAGTAGGCCAGGAGCGCTCCGAGCGGCCAGATTCGGCGAAGGAGCATTGGCGCCGCGAACAACAGTAGAAGCAGGACGAATCCGCCAATTTGAAACCAAAGACCGCCTTCGCCTGGCGTCACTCTATATAAGACGTAATCGCCGAAGCCGGTCATGAGCCAGAAGCTTTGACCGAAGGCCGAAGCCAAGACCGACGTGCTCAGTTTATGTCCCGTCGGTGGTTGCGCAGATGCCACAATTGCAGCCACAACCAGCGCAATCAGAAAGAACGGAATCTTATCGATGAACGAGCGAGAAAGCGGCCGCTTCTCTATGAAATAATCGTGGGCGAGCAACACGATAGGAAAAGTGGCAACCGACATCTTTCCGCCAACTGCGAGCGTAAATAGAGCAAGCGAGATGGCGTACCAGAACTGGGCTTTCGGACCGCAGCGACGATAAGCGAGATAGGCCAGAAACGTTGGTAGTGCGAACGCAGCGGCAATGAGGTCTTTCCGGCTCGAGATCCAGGCAATCGCTTCGACGTGCGCCGGATGTACTACAAAGAGAAGGCCCGTCGCAATCGCGATTGCATATTGTCGGGTCAAAGCCAGTGCGAGCAGGAATGCGAATCCGGCTATTACGCCTCCCCAGATATTACTCGACAGGTGAAAAACAAATGCGCTCGCGCCGGCGAAGGTGTAATCCAACATGTAAGAAAAAAGATGAACCGGAGAATAATTTACGAAATACGGGGCGGTAATGATTCGCCAGATATTAGTTAGGCTGATTTCACGAATCCATGGGTTCGCCGTGACGTAACCTGGATCGTCCAGGCTCAGGAAGCCGATGTGAAGATCGCCCGCGTAGAGGACGCATGTGGCAAGGAGGAGACCGAGAAGAATCAGCACGTTCACATGCCATTTGCCGGGGACAATTGGCTGCAGGGCAGGGGAGGCTGTCGCCGCTCCGCCTTTATTCAGATTACGTCTTGATCTTGCCTTGGCCATGATCGTCTGCCCCGCTTCGCTTTGGAGCCATCCACCTTAGTGGTCAATCCGCGGTCAGCAATTCTGTTGTGACCGAACACTTAATCCGTCACGTGCTCCGGGTTCGCCGTGACCAGAGTCCGCCCCCGCCAAGTCCCAACAGAACAAGCATCGAAACGAACGAGAGCTGAAGGGAGCGATGCACCGTTTCCGATTCATATCGGAACTCAATTTTGCTTGGTCCAGCTGGAAGAGTTACGCCGCGTAAGGCATAGTTCACACGCAAGATTGGTGTTGCCTTGCCATTGACGTAAGCGCGCCAACCTTTCTCCCAGTAGTCGCTGAGCACAAGCAATCCTGGTGTATTCATTTGAGCGGAGATTTGGATCTCGGCCGGGTTCTCGCGGACAATGGTTGCTTCCCCCTGGATTTGCTCAGGGAATTCGACCGGCGTTTCTACATAGGCAACGGCGCGTGGATCAAATTCACTCCCGCCCAATTTAACCAGCATCGTATCTTCGTTGGTCACGAGCTCGACATGGCTCGGCACGTACGCGCGTGGCAGCGCGGATTTATTCTCGAGAACCCAGTAATCGGGACTTTGGAACATTGGCTGCAGGCCTTCACGGGCCGCACCGCGTATGACAACATAACGAACATTCAACATGCTTAGAATGGGAGAAAGCAGAATTGACTCAGGAGGAGCAACGCTCATCCGCGGGATGAGGTTTTGCACAGCAGCGTAAGGAGCGAAAAGTGAATGTTCGTCTGCCGTTGATTTCAACAAAGCAATCCATCTGGCGGGATCGACCGAATCATAGCCGCGTGGATCCATCAAATTGATCGCTTGAGCCAGTTTCGCCGAAAGACAGGAATAACCTATCACGCGCCCAGGTGTTGCCTTTGATATTTCGTTCAGGGCAGGAACTTCTGGAAAATAAAGGTCGCGATCACACTGTGGTCGTCGATTCCAGGCAAACCAAAGCAGATCGCACATCATGAGAACCCCGAGTGCCGGCAGGAGGATGCGATGTTCGATTCGGCGCGATTGGATTGCGAGCCAGCCAAATAACCCAAGACAACACCATGCTGCCGAGGCCAGGTAATGCCGGGTAAACCACGCTTGCAACTCACGGACGTGATCAAGTGTTCGGATCCAAATAAAGGTTTGTCCGGATCGGATCTTTTCCGCCATCTGGGTGGCGATTGGTTCTGGAGGAGAAACGGCGGACCACAAGGTCCAGATGAGCAAAAGGCCAGTTAGGCCTAATGGGATCCAGAGGGGTTTTCGCCATTCGACTTGTCCGGCACGCAATGCCTCAAGTCCCACGGCAGTCATGGCCAAAATGGCAAACGCTGTCGCAAAAACGAGTCGATTGTGTGACATCATTCGCATTCCGGGCAAAGAAAGAAGTTGAACAAACCCGGGCAGATTGAGGCACCAACTCATCCCGAAAATAGATAGGAAGACCCAGAAAATATTAATTGAGCGGTGTCGTCTGCTGAACCAGGCGAAGGGAGCAACCAGAAGTATCGCGAGCAAACCCGCGTATCCGGCGGCGACACTTTCCTGAAGGTTAAGCGGATCTTTGCCAATCAGGATGCTTTTGCGTTCGGCGGATCCATAAATGTCGGGCAACACTAGTTGAGGCAGCGCAGAGAGTCCGGTGGGTGGACGCTCTTCGGTTCCTTCGGCGCGCTGGGAAATGCGATAACCGGTTTTAGCGTATTCAAGAAGTGGCCAGACGTGGGGTGCTGCCAGGGTCATACCTAACGACCACCCAAGGGTTAGAAAAAGTATCGGCTTGATTACTGCAACTCTCAGCAACTCGCCGCGGTGCGCGTCCCACAAACACCAGAGAGCGTACAAACCTGAAACCAACAGAACTTGCCCGGCAACGTCGATGTGTCCGCTTACCAGAGTTAATCCGGTAACCAACGATAGCCCCGCCAGATTGAACATTCCGGGCGAACGAACCGTGCGATCTACGGTGAGCAGGAGCCACGGCAACCAATAGACCGCTGAACAAGTCGGGTAACCCTGCCAGAAAACAAAAAACCCAGTTAGCGGATAACACCAGGCAACAAAAGCCGCCGGCCAGAAACTGACCTTCAGGACTGTTCGACAGAAAAAGTACGCACCGATTCCGGAAACAAGCGCGGCCAGCATCTGCGCCCAGGCCAGCACGATTGGTGATTCGGTCAGCGCGGTTGGCAAAAAGAACGGAGAATATTTTGGCCAGATGAACGGGACGCCGCCGTACTGATTCGGTATCCAGAACGGAAATCGTCCTGCTTTGATTTCTCGCGCAGCGAAACGCCGGTCTGGTTCGAATTGCATGACCAGATCACTGAGTGTTCGATCAAGCGGTTGCGCGGCCTCGCGGCCGGGTGTTTGCGGGATATAAACCCCGGGCCTGGCCAGAATATCAAGTGGTAACAGGATCTTCTGGCCGATCAGCGATGGCCCGAAAAGGATCGCTTGTCCGAGAACAATCCCGGCAAGGACGATGAGGAAGCGTGAAGATTTTTGGCGAGACAGTTCAGCGGTCACGTTTCAGGGTTTTCGACAGAATGTACAGAATTAACAAAATGAGGAGAAGGAAGTGGAGGCCGATTTTTCTGAACCTTCAGAAGCGGCACTACTTATTCACGCTTGTAAGTGCCACTTGAATTTGATAGACCGTGAAAAGCCTTGGGGGCTGCCCTGACGACAGCCTTGTTATGGAAGGGAACACGATATTCAGATCCGCATCCGGCCTTCTACGTGTCTTGATCTATCTTGCGGTCCTGGCGACTCCTGTGCTGATTGCTTTTGCGATGCAATCCGGTGGAAGGCAGGAGACTGGACCCGCTAGGATTTCCAACTCCAACTCCAACTCCGACTCCACCGCCGCCGGTCTGTTTTTTCTCTTCGCCTGGTGGTATCATCGATTTTGCAGATATTGCAACGCCTGGTTCCCTCTGGCTGGGTCATGCGAAACAATAGCTCAGCGCCCCTTGGAATTAGTTGGTTCCAAGGCAATACGGCGGTGTTCACCTCCCAGGCAGGTGCGGCCAACGCTTATATCGCGGCAAATTATCAGAGCACTAATGGAACGATCGGGACGGAAACGATCAGCAACTGGTTGGTTCTGCCTCCGCTGTCAGTGTCCAACGGATCGCGCGGTCAGTTTCGTCTTTTGGACCAGAACCGTAACCGATTCGAAGTTTCCCGGATCGATTGCAGGTCCGCCTCAGCACGAATGGCAATAGCTCGAACGTCGGGACTGGCCCGACGGATGTTGGCGATTTCACCACTCTCTTGCTGGATATTAATCCAACTTACGCAATGGGCGGTTATCCGACGATCTGGACGGCATTTGGTGTGCAACTTCCTTGCTTGCCGAGTGGGACTGTCCGAATCGCTTTCCGTTACTTCGTTGAGAACGGAGGCCCTGCCGGAGTTAATCAGTAACTACATCGGTATTGATAGCGTTGCCTACGATTGCCACGCCACTACGTGTATCCCGTCAGAAGGCACTCCGACGCCAACACCGAGCCCGACTGCTACTCCTACTGCCACACCCACACCGGCAACAGCTGCGATCTCCGGGACAGTTGCGTTGTGTGCAGCGGCTACACCTGTGCCGCTGGTTGGCGTAACGATAACGTTGACTGGAAGTTCGAGCGGCGTGCTCTCCTCAGATGGCGCCGGGGCCTATCAATTCGTTGGATTGTCTATGAGCGGCAATTACACGGTCACGCCGACCAAAGCGTCTCGAGCGCCTGGTTCAAACGGAATCACTACTGTCGATGTTATTGCCGAACAAAATCATGCTCTTAACCGTGTTCTGCTTACAGGTTGTCGTTTGTCAGCTGGTGATTGTGCCGGAGCGGTGGAATAAACACGGTAGATGTTCTTGCCATTCAAAGTTTCGCGTTAGGTCGGACAACGGGCATTGGCAACGTCGGACAGTACAACTTTACGCCAGCGAGCCGCTGGTACTCACCGCTGAGCGGTGACCAAACCGCCCAGAATTACGATGTGATTATCCTGGGTGACGTGGCAAATCCGATCGCCAATCCGTGATCTAACTGTTCGTTCTGGAAGATTGATCGGCAGATTGCACAGACTAACGCAGATTAGCCGATGGCTCGCCTGAAGGCCTCATGCTAAGATATCTGCTCCCTCTGCGTTAATCTGGAGTGCGGCGATGCTCCGCCGCTCTTGGATTGAGCGTGGCCTGCATCCCAAGCGGAGCGCAATGGAAAGTGGGGGGGTTCGCTGTCGGACTCAGCCTTGCAAGTCCGCGGTGGGAAGGGCAGACTCAATCGAACTGAATTCGCTGCCTCCTATTCGGTCCACGATCTAAACAGATGAAATATGTGAACCGCATTCCCCTGTTCGTCATTGCAATAGGCTTGGCGGCGATCGTCCTGGCTTCGACCGCTAGCGCTGCTCCGGCGTCTCCGGAATCGACGATCACAGTTACTCTGCCGACGGCGGAATTTAATCCGTCGGTGCCGAGTGGGAATATTATTTTGCAGCCAGTGATGACGACGAACATTGATGCGAGTCTGCATTATGTCGCGTTTCTGGGTGATTTCACTTTCGACTCATCGGTCGTCAGCTTCGACGCTCAAGGCGCAGAAAAAGCCGGCCTAACTGGTGGCGCGGGAATTGGAATATCACGGGTCACCTTATCAATTCCGGACCGGGCGCGATCAAGACCTTGCGTCTTGAAGGTATTTCAAATGATTTCGTTCCACTCTCCGGGTCGGGAACGCTATTCAATTTGCGAATGCTGAGGGTAACTAGCTCGACCGGCGCAGCCAGCGCCCTTAGCTGGAAGCCCGTTCCAAACCAATTTCAATTTCAGGACGACGAGTTGAATCAGTTCACGCCAAATCAAAATAACGGACTTATTACCATCTCCGCGCCGATGTCGACGCCGACCGCAACGCCGGCTGGAACGGCAACGCCCACGCCGAGTCCGACAGCCAACCGCGGCACCGACTGCATCGCCGCCGCCTGGCGCGCCAACTGTTTCCCTGCCGATCGCTAATTTCGATACGTCGGTCCCAACGACTACGAATATTCTGCTGCCAGTCGCGACGTCGGCCGTGTCGCCGTTTCCGAATCCCGGTCCAAATCCGAGTCCGGATCCCGGTGATCCTGGTTATGTCGGATTTCAGGGCGACTTCACTTTTGATTCGGCAGTCGTGACGTTCCAATCGCCATTCGTTCAAGCCGCCGGGCTAACCGCTAATAACTGGAATATCTCTTTCGGTATTCTTCCGGTGTCCGGGACAATAAAGATCGCTCGGGTCTCCGCGTTTTCCGTCGACTTCACACCATTGAGCGGTTCGGGAACGCTATTCAACTTGATCATGCGCAGAGTTAGTGGCGTCACGGGAAGTGCGAGTGCGTTGGTCTGGCAAGCGCAGTCCGAATAATTTCCAGTTTATCGACGACCAATTGTCCACGTATCAAGTTGTCCAAAGCTAACGGTCTCATTACCATAACGACATCAGCGCATCGCCGACGCCGCCACCGATGGTGAACATTTCAGGCACTCTCTCGTACTGTTCGAGTCCAAATCCAGATCCAATTGAAAATGCCACGCTGACGCTAACCGGCGCAGTTGCGGGCTCGACGCTTTCCGACGGATCAGGTTTCTATCAATTTACCTCTGTAATTGCTGGTGGAAGCTACACCGTTACCCCGAGCAAGAGCGGAGTGACTCCGGCGACGCCAACGATCAATACGGTCGACATCGTCGCTGTCCAAAGGCACTTTTTGCAGTTTGGTCTGCTGACCGGGTGCAAATTACTCGCAGCCGACGTAAACGCCGATAACCTCGTCAACACGGTGGATGCGATTGCGATTCGACAATTCTTCTTCGGCCATCCAAGCGCCGCCGTTGGAATCTATAAGTTCATTCCAGCAAGTCGCAGTTATCCGTCGGTTACGGGAGATCAGACCAATCAGAATTACGATGTGCTGATTTTTGGCGATATCGCTTCGCCCTACGCGAGTCGACCGCCCGGGCCGATATCGGATGCTACGGGACAATAAGAGCGATTAGAAGCGCTGTGGCGCGGTTTCCAAACCTGCCGAGCGCTGACTTCCGCTCTGCTGAGCGTCAAGTGAATCACAACGATCAGCAGATAGAAATCTGCGATACGAGTGACGGTTCCACTGTGTCGCGGTTTCCAGTCTGCATGACATCGCAATGACCGATCGCGTTCTGCAGGTTGGAAACCTGCGTACATAAAGCGCGCACGCTTGCCACCGCAGTCCAAAGGATCACCTTCGTGAAATTCTCCGCTAGCGTGGTAGGTTCGACGGTTTTGTGAGAATTCCCGGTAGCAACATTAGCTGCTGTTGGTTGTCGTCGCTTTTGTTTTCTTGCTGAATTGCGTTCACGGCGCCGGAACTAACCGACGCCGACGCCGACACCGGCGCCAAAGGTCGCCGCGAAAGCGCCATCGAGTACCCCAATCCCGACCGCAGTGCAGGCAAGGTCGCTTGCGATGTTGTGGCAGGTTTCGAAACAGCTTGAGTTTTACGTCCAAACCAGGGATCTGACTGCGATCCATAACGAAGACGTAATTTTGGCTGCGGCTGCGACTGAATTAATGGCCCAGGCGACTGGGATTGCAGCAAAGCAGGCCGAAAAATTCAAAGCGAGCCTAACCACGTTTTGTCAGCTGGTCAGCAAGCTGCATATCGCAGCGGACCTAAATCAGCAGCCGCAATCGGAAGCGGCCTTGGCCAAAGTCCTTGAATCGTTTGAAAAGGTGAAGGGTTTTTTCCCGAAACCAGTCGTCAAGGAAGCCAAGTTGTTTCTTGAGACGTTCACTTGTCCAATGCATCGGGACGTTATTGGAAAGCGGACCGATTTCTGTGCTAAATGCGGAATGCCTCTCGATCAGATATGTCGCGTTCTGCCGGCGGACGCGAGTTTTCCGGTGGTTGGTCAGGAAACGGTTCGCGCAAAAGTTACATCCCCTGAGCTGCTGGAGGTGGATAAACCGGCTACCGCGATTCTGCATCTCCAACGACCTGACGGTGATCCTGTCCTGTTTTCAGATCTGATCGAGACCCACACCAAGAAGATTCATCTTTTTATCATCGACAGCAGCCTAACCGATTATCACCACGAACATCCGGAACCGACCCGTGAGCCGGGCGAATATTCGTTCAGTTTCACCCCGAAAAAAGCGGGTGGCTATCGGGTCTGGGCGGATCTGAGACCGTACCCGCTCGGCCTTCAAGAGTACGCGATGACCGATATCCCTGGGAAAGGAACCGGGGAACCATTGACCGATCGTAGTGTGAACTTCAAGGCAGCGGTGGACGGTTTGCAGTTCGAACTGGTTATGGCGCAACAACCAATTCAAGTGGGTCGTCCTGCGTTGGCAAGATTACGGATCACAAACGGGAATGGCGAAGGCGTTACGAATCTGGAGCCGGTCATGGCGGCGTTCGCGCATTTGGTTGGGTTTAACCAGGACTACAAAACGATCCTACATATGCATCCGAAAGGCGCGCCCGTTCTGGATCCAAATGCGCGGGGCGGGCCAGAACTTGAGTTTCAGATTTATGCGTTACGCCCTGGTTTCTATCGGCTGTTTGCGCAGGTGCAGATCGATGGGCAATCGAAATTTGCGCCGTTTGGGATAACGGTCAGCCGGTAAATGTTGTCGGCTGGATGTTTGTTGGCCACGGATTAACACCCGCCTTCGCCCAGGCTACGGCGCGGCAGGCAGATGAAACACGGAAACAGAATTGGACTTCCATCCATCCGTGTTTAATCCGTGTAAATCCGTGGCTTCAATTGTAGAAGCGCAGTTAGCTAATACGGATCGTACGGTTTACCGCAATCGGGACAAATCCAAACGCCTTTGGTGTCATTGACAATGTTGTGGCGCGCACCGCAATGCGGGCAAACGGAGAACATTCGAGTGCTGCGGCCACCGACCTCGCCTTTTTTGTCGGCCGATTTGTCCTCGCCTTCGCTGCTCTTGTCCTTCTCAGTCATACTATTCTTAATACGACTATGGTCGGCTGAATTGCAACGAATAACGGGGGAGGGGTTGTAGGGGCGCTTCTGCGAAGCGGCATGTGTTTGCGTGAGCTCGCCTTCTGAAAATAGCCCAGCGTTTTAACGCTGGGAGGTGATAGTGAAAACGGCCTCAGTCCCTTTAGGGACGACAGACCCAATGCTTGTCGGTGGCGCTTCTGTCGTCCCTGACGGGACTCAAAGATGATTATGGGGTCGACACCCAGCGTTAAAACGCTGGGCTATTTTCAGGAAAATCGACACGCTAAACACGTACAGCTTCGTCGAAGCGCCACTACAAAGCTGCAAATCTCCTAACCGCATTCGTCTTCGAAATAGAGTGAGACTTGCTTTTTTCGCCGAATCCTAAGCAAGCTTTGGAATTCCAATGAGAATACTATCGCTATTTATCGGCATTGTTCTTTCAACCGAAACCGTTTTCGCCACGTCACGTGGTGACGAATATCCGCTGGGTGAGGGGGCTGTTATTATCGAGATGCAGAAAGTTACGCCGACGCGAATGTTGATCCTCTGGATGGTGCGTCCAACCAAACATCCGCGCGAAACTCCGGATGACTCTTATACGTGTCCTGAATACACGAGAGGTAATTTCAATAGTGGCCCGACCCGCATTTCGTTGGTCAACGCAGAATCGCGGCAGGTAATCAATACGGTCAATATTTTGCCGCGCGAAGGTAACGAGTTCGATCTCCCGTACAGCATTCGCGGGGATTATTATTACCATGTCGAAGGCGTCGGAAAAGGAAAAGGAAGGAAAGCCAACGCTTTTATGGCTGCAGGATTTCAACGGTGACGGCAAAGCCTTTGAGTTTGCGTTGTTTGATGCCGAGGCCTGTATGGGACTAGCGACTGCATTGTTTGGGTATAGCGAGCGTCAAGACAAGGTGATCCAATACGAAACGCAGCTGACGGTAACGAATCCCAAAGGTAAACGTTCAACACGGACAGAACGTTGGGTTGATTACCTTTTCAGCAAGAAACCGGTTAGTCCGGGTTCATGGAAATTCGAGGTCGATTATCAAGGACGCGGTGGTTCGCTTGATAAGTACGAAGTGCATTACAACAAGCAGACGGAGAGAGTTCGAAGGGAAGTTGGTGGAATCAGGCGGTGATTACTGGAGCATTCGTGTCGCAACGTGATCCAATACCAAGGAGGGGCGGTTGCCGAACCGCCCGAAAGAGCGGTGATTCTGAACGCAACGTGAACGACTTTGGTCTTGTCCGCGATCGCTTGAGAAAAGGAATCGATTCACGTGGCTGCCATGGAGTCTAAGTCCTATTTCGCGGTTGAGTGGGCGGTTCGGCAACCGCCCCTCCTTGGTATTGGATCCATGCGTTAGACGAATCCAGCGTTGACTCGCGGGTATGACCGCAATCACACTTCCTCGTAATGCCTACTACTGATCGCCCACTTTTTATCCCTGTAATCCTTGGCACACCGAGACAGGGAAGACGGAGCGAGCACCCGGCTCGTTTCGTTTTTGAAGAAACCAAGAAAAGGGCGGGTGTCGAAACAGTTTTAATTGATATTCGCTCGCTGCACATGCGCCTGGATGACGCCGGAGAGGAAATGAAGGATCCAGCCTTTGCCGCTACAGTGGATCGCGCAGATGGTCTCATCCTGGTCGTGCCGGAATATAATCACGGATATCCCGGACTTCTTAAGCATGCGCTGGACATGAATCTGAAGGAATACATTCACAAAGCAGTTGGTCTTTGCGGAGTCTCGGCCGGTCCGTTCGGTGGAACTCGGGTGATCGAAAATCTACTACCCGTCATGCGCGAGCTGGGATTGGTGACAACATTCACCGACGTCAATTTCAGCCATGTCCAGAAGCTATTTAATGAAAAGGGCGAATTACAGGATCAGAGTTTCGTTCGGCGGGTTAACAGTTTCCTGGATGAGCTCCTCTGGATGGCGCGCGTGCTGCGATACGGTCGCGAGAATATTGCGCCTGCCTAACTTGGCTGCGATCCATGTCGGCAAGTGACTCTTTCGAGCAGCGCCTGAAGGCGCTCGGGATGGTTGAATCGGATTTCGAAGAAACCTTTGCGCGCTCTGGCGGGCCTGGTGGCCAAAATGTTAACAAAGTTTCGACTGCTGTGACGCTTTGCCATTTGCCGACCAAATTACGCGTCACGGTTCAGGACTCGCGATCCCAATCGGCTAACCGAAAACTCGCGAGGGAACGGTTGCTCGGCCTGATTGCGAGGGAGCGTAAACGAAAACTAGAAGAAGAAGTTTCACGTCGTGAAAAGAAACGGCGTCAAAATGCGCCGCGCCCACGCGCGTTGAAGCGGAAAATTTTGGAAGGAAAACGGCGGCGAGCGGAGATTAAAAAGCTGCGGACACGCGTGGACGAGTAACGGCTGCCGTCGGCTTTGGTCGGCGTTTTGGATGTGACAATCGGTCACGTTCTTTAAAAAAATTCTCGTTCGAAATACGTCTATTCGAGGCATCTGCACCGAATTGTCCTGTGGAAGAGAAACTTAATTTACATTATGAAAAGACTTATCATTCTTACTCCGTTCCTGGCGGCTGTGGGCATGTTTTTGACCTCCTGTACGACCGTGGTCGAAAAGCCGACCCCAACGACGACGACAACGACGACGACGCATGAAACGGTCAGGCATCCGACTGCAACGGTGACGGAACAAACAACGACCCGCGGCACCGGGTATTAAACAAGATTTGCCTGAGGAGACGCGAAGATGGGGCACCCACGAAAGTGGCGTGCCCCAGTATCGTTATGGCAAATCCTTCGAAAACGCTCAACGTCAAGATTATGAATGCGAGGTGGCGACCGCGTTACGGGTCGTGTTGTAGTGGCGCTTCTGTGAAGCGCCCTGATATGGACGTGACCGACAGATCCGCGCTTAAGATCGATTGAAGTTAACTCCCAGGCGCTTCGCAGAAGCGCCACTACAACAGAGAATGAATCACGCTACTCTGTCGAACTCGCCTCGGACTCAGAGGCCACTTCCGCGCTCTCCTGGCTCACGACCGGCGCGATCGCCTGCAGTTTCTCCGCGCCTCGCAGGTCCATCAATTTCACGCCCATCGTGTTTCGCCCGACTGCGCGAATTTCTTTCACGCGCGTTCGGACCATCTGGCCCTTGGTCGTGATCAACATCAACTCGTCATGTCTCCGTGACGGTAAGCGCGCCAACGACGTTGCCAGTCTTTTCGCCGGTCTTCATCGTGATGATGCCTTTGCCGCCGCGTGACTGGCGCCGGTAGTCGTCAAATGGTGTTCGTTTTCCGATGCCGTTTTCGCCCGCGACCAGAAGCATGGCGTTCTGGATTCACGATCGCGATCGCCACGACCAGGTCGCCTTTCTCCGGACGAATCCCCCAGACGCCAACCGTGTTGCGTCCCTGATCGCGCAATTGCTCCTCATGAAAACGCAGGCTCATGCCTTCTTTGGTGATGAGCACGATCTCGTTGTCGCCATTCGTTAGTTTCGCGTCGATCAGGCAATCGTCCTTTTCGATCTGGATGGCGATGATGCCGCCTTTGCGGACATTGCTGTAATCCGAGAGATTCGATTTCTTCACGATCCCGGATCGCGTGGCGAAAACGATGTGAAAGTTTTCGTCCCAGGTTTCATCCACGGTATTCGCCCCGGTCCCCGATTTCTTGGACTGAACTCGAATCGTCGCGGCGATTTTCTCGTCGGCGCGCAGTTCGAGCAAATTGGCGATGGAACGGCCTTTGGCCGCGCGGCCCATTTCCGGAATTTCGATAAACCTTTTCGACGTAGGCGCGTCCGGACGCCGTGAAAAACATCAGGTAATCGTGCGTCGTGGCGGTGAAGAGATGCTCGATGAAATCGCCTTCTTCTTCCTCGGTCGCTCCTTCGCGTGTCGTCATCCCGATCACGCCCTTGCCGCCGCGCCGTTGGGCTCGAAACGCACTGACGGCGGTGCGCTTGATGAAACCGCCGTGGGTGATGCTGATGATGCAGCCTTCGTTGGCGATGAGATCCTCCATGTTGATCTCGCCCTCGTCCGGAACCAGCTGCGTCAGGCGGGGGCTGCCGTGCTTGTCGCGAATGTCGCGCAGCTCTTTCTTGATGATCTGAAAGACGCGCGATTCCTTGGCCAGAATGTCGCGCAGGTCCTGGATCGTATCGATCAACTCCTGGTATTCGCCCGTGATCTTTTCGCGTTCGAGACCGGTCAGCTGATAAAGGCGGAGATCGAGAATCTGATTCGCCTGATGTTCGCTGAAGGCATAACGACCATCGACCAGGCGGGCTTCGTTCCGGATCAGGATCCCGATCTTCTCGACCTGTTTCCGGGTGAATTCGAACGCGAGCAATTTCACCCGCGCTTCGTCGCGGTTGGCTGAACTGCGAATGATCCGGATGAATTCATCCAGATTCGCCAGCGCGATGAGATAACCTTCGAGCGTTTCCGCGCGGTCCTCGGCTTTGCGCAGTTCAAAGCGGGTCCGGCGCAGGACAACTTCGCGGCGATGATCGATGTAGGCCTGATTCGCTTGCTTGAGCGGCAGCAGTTTCGGACGGCCGTGATCGATCGCCAGCATGTTGACCGCGAAGGAGCTTTCCATCGCGGTATGCTTGTAAAGGTTGTTGATGACGATCTTCGGATTGCCATCGCGCTTCAGTTCGATGACGACGCGCGTGTTTTCGTCCGATTCGTCCCGGATCGCCGAGATGTCGGTCAACACCTTGTCGTTCACCAATTCCGCGATGCGCTCGACCAGCGTGGCGCGATTCACGTTGTACGGAATCTCGGTGATGACGATCTGCTCGCGATTGCCCTTCAGCTCTTCGACGCCGGCTTTGCCGCGGACTTTCATCGCTGCCGCGGCCGGTCTCGAGATATTGTTTGATGCCCGCGAGGCCGAGGATGGCGCAACCGGTCGGGAAATCCGGCCCCTTCACGTGCTTCATCAAGCCATCAAGCGTGATGTCCGGATCGTCGATCTGCGCGCAAATCCCATCGATCACTTCGCCGAGATTGTGCGGCGGCATGTTGGTCGCCATGCCGACGGCGATGCCGGTGCCGCCATTGACGAGCAGATTCGGGAAGGCCGCGGGAAAAACGGTCGGTTCGGTGCGGGTTTCGTCGTAGTTCGGGACAAAGTCGACCGTGTCCTTGTCCATGTCGGTCATGAGCGCGGCGCCGAGATGCGTCATGCGCGCCTCGGTGTAACGCATGGCGGCCGGCGGATCGCCTTCGACCGAACCGAAGTTTCCCTGGCCATCGACCAGCGTTTCGCGCATCGCCCAGCCTTGGGCCATGTGGACGAGGGTGGGGTAAATCACCGCTTCACCGTGCGGGTGATAGTTACCGCTCGTGTCGCCGCAAATCTTCGCGCATTTCCGATGCTGCCGGTTGGGGAAGAGCGAGAGATCGTGCATCGCATAAAGGATGCGGCGTTGCGAAGGCTTCAGCCCATCCCGCGCATCCGGCAACGCGCGCGAAATGATGACCGACATCGAGTAATCGAGAAACGACCTCGACACTTCTTCGGCGACGTTGATCAGTTCTGTTTTTTCGTTCGGGTTATACATCTTGAAGATTCAGGTTAATTAAGGAGTCGAATGGTACGAACTTGACCCAAGAGGATACGGAGGCGATGCACATCTTAGACCTGGACGCAGAAATTCGGTCACGACCTGGCAACTCTTCCTGTCCGATGACCTCTCTGTCAGCGAGAAACTGTCGTCCGACTGCGTGAATTCGTTAACTGTGCGACCTTACACATCCAGGTTGCGAACATTCAGCGCGTTGTCCTCGATGAACTGCCGGCGTGGCTCGACGACGTCGCCCATCAGGATGGTGAACATCTTGTCGGCATCGACGGCATTGTCGTCGTTCAGGTCGACCTTGAGCAGCTTGCGCTTCTTCGGGTCCATCGTCGTGTTGAACAGCTCTTTCGCGTTCATTTCGCCCAAGCCTTTGAACCGCTTGATCTGCACGCCGCGCCGTCCGATCTCGACGATCTTTTGGTGAATCTCCGGAATTGAGAACAACGGATGCACCGTCGCCTTTTCGCCTTCGCCTTCGATCAACTCAAAGATCGGATGATCGCTGGCGGCATAGTGGTCGACCTTCAATCCTTTGCGCGCGAGTTCCGCGATGATTTTTTGGATCGTGGCGGACTCGTGCAATTCGACCAGCTTCGCGCGGCGCCGGACGCCGCCGTTTGGTTTGACCCGGTCGTAGTCAGCGGAAGCAATTCCTGTCCCATCTCGGCGTCGAACAAATTCAGGTCGAGATTTTCCTCGTGAAATTGCCGCACCTCGCGCTGATCATGGAAATAACGGACCGACTCCTCGTTTCCCTCGCGCACCTTCACGAGATGGGCCGGCAGTTTGCCGGTCTTCGGATCGCGCGCGCCGAGGTAGCTTTCAAAATCGCCACCGTGCCGTCGCACCGACTCGCTCAGTTTCGCCAGTCTCTCGAGCGATTCGAGAATGTCTTTGAGTTGCGCGGCGCTGAGTTCCTTGTTGTCGGCCAGATTCTTGAGGCGGACATCTTCCGCGCCTAACGAGATCAAGATCTTGTTCAACTGGACGTCGTCATCCACGTACTCTTCGCGTTTCTTGCGCTTGATTTGGTAGAGCGGCGGTTGAGCGATGTAGATCTTGCCGGCGCGGACGAGCTCCGTCATTTGCCGGTAGAAAAATGTGAGGAGCAGGGTGCGAATGTGCGAACCGTCGACGTCCGCGTCGGTCATGATAATGATGCGACCGTAACGAAGCTTCGTGATGTCGAATGACGCTTCGTCCTTGGCGGTGTTTTCATCTCTCGGCTTTCCGATGCCGGTCCCGATCGCGGTGATCATCGACTGGATCTCCGTGATTCTTGAGCGCCTGATCGAGGCGGGCCTTCTCGACGTTGATCAGCTTGCCGCGAATCGGAAGAATCGCCTGGTAACGCCGGTCGCGGCCTTGCTTGGCCGAGCCACCGGCCGAATCGCCCTCGACGATGTAAAGCTCGGTCAGGTCCGGATCGCGCTCCGAACAATCCGCCAGTTTTCCGGGAAGACCGCCACCGGTCAGCGCGCCTTTGCGGATTGTCTCCCGCGCTTTGCGGGCGGCTTCGCGGGCGCGCGCCGCCGTCAGCACTTTGTCAAAGATCCGTTTCGCGATCGGCGGGTTCTGATCGAAGAACGTCATCAACCCGTCGTAAACCACCGAGTTCACGATTCCGTCGATCTCGGTATTCACGAGCTTCACCTTGGTCTGCGATTCGAAACGCGGATTCGGCAGCTTGATGCTCAGGACGCAAATCAAACCTTCGCGAACATCGTCGCCGGAAATTGCGGGATCCTTGTCCTTCAAGAGGCCGTTCGACTTCGCGTATTGGTTGACGGCCTTGGTGAGCGCGGTGCGGAAACCGGTCAGGTGCGTTCCGCCATCCGGATTTGGAATCGAATTGGCGAACGGAAGAATCTGATCGTTGTAGCTGTCGTTATACTGGAGGACGACGTCGACGAAGACTTCATCGCGTTGCCGCGAAAGGACGACCGGTTTCGGATGAATGACCTGCTTGTTTTCCCCGAGTCTGTTTTACGAACTCTTCGATGCCGTGCTTGTAGAAAAACGTTTCCTTCTTCGATGAATCGCCGCGCTCGTCGGTGAGCGTGATCTCGAGACCGGGATTGAGGAAGGCGAGTTCGCGCAGACGCGACGCGAGCCGCTCGAATTTGAATTCCGTCGTGATGGTGAAGATCGTCGGATCGGGCACGAACGTGATGAGCGTGCCGGTCATCTTCTTGTTCTTGACCTCGCCGATGACTTCCAGCTTCTGGGTGGTCTTGCCCCGCTCGAAGCCCATGGCGTAAACCTTTCCGTCGCGGGAAACCTCGACCTTGAACCAATCGGAAAGCGCGTTCACGCATTTCGCGCCGACGCCGTGAAGACCGCCCGAATATTTGTAGGCGCCCTGCCCGAATTTTCCGCCGGCATGCAGATTCGTCAGGACCAACTCGACCGCCGGCATCTTGAATTTCGGATGCATGTCGACCGGAATGCCGCGGCCGTTGTCACGAACGGAAACGGAACCGTCGACGTGGACAGTCACTTCAATTTTGGTGCAGTAACCCGCGAGATGTTCGTCGATCGAGTTGTCGAGAACCTCGAAAACCATGTGGTGCAAACCGCGTTCGTCCGGGTCGCCGATATACATTCCCGGGCGTTTTCGGACCGCTTCGAGCCCCTCGAGTTTGTCGATTTGGGCGGCGTCGTACTTCTGGCTTTGGCTGATGCCGGTGGCGTCGGTTTGGCGTTTCCGATTGTCCGAATTCTCGTCGTCAGGGATAGGCAAAGCAGCGGCTGGCATAGGCAACGAAAACATAGGCGAAAGGGGCCCTTTCAACAACTAATATCTTGGTGTGCTAAAACAGACTTTTTCCGCTACAAATTGGGGCTTGCGCCGGCCCCGGGCACAGCATCTTGTGGTCGAAATATCTTACGAGTCAACGCTCCGAAAACCGAGCCTCTCAGTGAGGGCTTGACCATGGTCTCTGCCCGCCCCGAAAATGCCGGCCACCCATGCGATTTCAAACCCTCTACGAAGCCCGATGGATCTTTGCCGTGCTGGTGCTTCTCGGAGTCGCTAGCTGGCTTCATTTCGCTCTGGCTTCTTCTGCTGATTTTGCTGTCTCTTCGTTTACACGATTTCGTTTTTCCGCGATCCGGAACGAGTTGCGCCTGCGGACCCCGATGCGGTTTTGGCTGCGGCTGATGGGACCGTCGCGGACATTGTCGAGATCGACGAAACCGAAGTGCTCAATGCACGCACGCGGCGTGTTGGGATTTTTCTTTCCGTCTTCGATGTGCACACTAACCGCGCTCCAATGGATGGCCGCATCATCTATCGGAAGAGTCACGAAGGCCTTTGTCTCGATGCGCGGCATCTCGAATGCACGCACAAAAAACCGAGCGATGACCTGGGCCTTCGAGAATCCGCGGGGCATCTTCGTTGTTCGCCAACTGACCGGCATGATCGCGCGAAGGATTGTTGGTTGGTCGAAGGTGGGGGATCGAACTTGAAGAAAGGGGAGCGCTTCGGGATGATTCGCTTCGGGTCGCGAACAGAAGTATATTTACCGCTCGATGCCGTCGTTCTGGTGAAGGTGGGGGATCGGGTGTGCGGCGGTTCGAGCTATGATTGCGCGACTTGCGAGAAAATGAGCCAAGCCGAATCCCAAGATTTATCTCCTGCCGAATCTAATGACGGCGGGCAATCTGTTTTGCGGGTTCGCTGCCGTCCTGTGCATTTACGACGGGGCGCAGGAAGACGAACTACAGCGTCGCGGCGATGAAATTTCACGACGCGATCTGGTTCATTCTCGCGGCGTGCATTTTCGATTTGCTCGATGGCCGGCTTGCGCGTCTGGGCGGACATGACAGTGCATTTGGGCGCGAGTTCGATTCGTTGGCGGACGTTGTTTCATTTGGGATGGCGCCGGCGCTGCTCGTTTATCAAATCGTGCTGGGCGAATTCCAAAACGTCGGCTGGATGATCGCGTTTGTTTATCTGGCCTGCGGAACGCTGCGTCTGGCGCGCTTCAACTGCATCGCGGCCGAATGGCGAGTCGGCCGGCGGCGGACAAGAATTTTACCGGGTTTCCGATCACGGCCGCGGCCGGTGTGATTGCGTCGATCACATTGTTTCTGCTCTGGCTTGATGAAGGGCAGCGGACGATTGGGAAATGGAAATATGTCCTGCCGTCTTTGATGCTCTTTCTGTCGTTCATGATGTTCAGCAAGTTTCGCTATCCAAGTTTCAAAGCGATCAACTGGCGGACGACACAAACGACCCCGCGTTTTCTTGTTCCTGATCGCGCTGATCGCCGTGACCGTGAAGTTCTATCAATGGATGGCGGCGATCGTTTTCCTGGCCTATCTGCTCTACGGATTTCTTCGGCCCTTCCTTTCACCGCGACGGCGGCGCGAGATCGAGGAAGAAATCGGCGAAGAAACGCCGGGAGAAGAGACGGCCGGAGAGAAACGCCGGAACATCCGTAGGGCGATCTCGGATCGCGCGATTGCGGATCGCGAGGTAGCGTCGAACGCGTTCGACGCGTCTAACGAGACCTGATTGCTGCGATCTAGCGATTCAGTTGCGCGAGAATTTCCGGGTCGCGGACATCGGCCCAGTCGCCAGTTAACTCGAGCGCCTGCACTTTGTTTCCGGCCAGCGCCAGGTTCCGAATCGCGTCGGTTAGTTCGAATTCGCCGCGGGGAGAGCGTTCCAGTTTCGCGATGTAATCGAAGATGCTCGGACGGAAAGCGTAGATCCCGGCGTTGTACCACGGACTGGTCGGTTCGCCCGGCTTTGGTTTTTCGCGTAAGATCGATCAGCTTCGAATTTCTCATTCACAAAAACCGCTCCGCCCTGGCTCACATCTTCGTTTCGCTTTACGCTCACGACAGCTTCGGCTCCAGCCAAGCGTGTCGCAAATGCGCGGATAATTTTCCGGCGCGACCAGAATGTCGCCGTAGCTCAGGAGGAATGGATCGCCCCAACAAAGTCGCGTGCGAGTTCGACCACTTTTCCTGTGCCATCCTGGACCACCTGAGTGGCGTATTCCATGCGCACGTCCAGCTTGGAACCGTCCTGGAAGAAATCTCGAACGACCTCGGCGCGCCATCCAACGATGACAAGAAATCCGTGACGCCGCGTCACGCAATCCTTCCACGATGTGCTGCAAGACTGGTTTCCCTCGGACTTCGAGCATCGGCTTGGGAAGTTCCTGGGTGAGTTCCCGCATGCGCGTCCCGCGGCCGGCGGCGAGAAGGACTGCTTTGGTAATGTTGGATTGCATTTGCGTTCGGTGCTGTTCAATTTCGCGCCATGCGTCTGGCCTTTCTGGCGAAATATCGTGAAGCCGGTCTACTTCTGATTCGAGTCAGTATTGGACTGCTTTTCATTCTCTATGCCGCTCCAACATTGATCGGTGGGCCGAAAGCGTGGGCGCATTTTGGGGCAGGTGCGGGTCATTTTGGTTTGCATTCCCATCTTCAAATCTGGGGATTTCTCGGGTCGCTTCTGGGCTGCCTTGGCGGCGTGCTGATGATCTTCGGCCTTTTCTTTCGGGTTGGTGTTCTGCTCGTTCTTGTCCTCGCCATTGGTCATGCGATCGCCGTCTACAAGGGACTCGGGTTTTCGCGTCGCGCTTGCCTTCGATTGAAATGTGCTTTGTTCTGGCTCGGAATTCTCTTTGTTGGCCCAGGCAAATACAGCGTCGATAAGACATAAGGTCGCGAGACCAGTCTGTAGGGGCTGCTTCTGCGAAGCGCCCAGAGAGGCGGCTTCGAATCTGTCGAGAGTGGACGATTTCGCCGAGGTCAACGACGATAGCCAAGGCGCTTCGCAGAAGCGCCAGCTACAACAGTGCTCATCTGATTTCGACGCTAGACGCGATCTACGTCCCGGGGATCGGCGGAGGGATGATCGGAATTGTGTCCTCGTCGGGGATCCGGATTGGTTCCGGGATATTCAACTTGAGGCCAGACGGAGCCTGCGCGTCTTAATGACGCCTGCGTTTCTTTGCATCAGGTCCAGTTCACGCCGCACTTTGCCTTTGTTTGTGGCAGTCAGCATCGCTGTTTCATCCGTTATGCGCCCGCCTTGTAGGCGTCGAGGATCGATTGATCGAAGGTGTGCCAGCCAAGAGTGCACCCGGCTTCGATGATTTCCTGGAACGATTTGTTCTCGGATTCGCCGTAGACAATCGTTTCCCGTGTTCGCAGACTGTTCCCCATGATTTCGGTGACGAGCAATCGGCCGCCGCCGATCTTGGTCACCAATCGTCTGGCTAACGACGTAACGAAGTGTTTCGGAAAGCCGTTGGCGAATCTGTTGTTCTTCCTCGCGCGCGAACATCCCGAGGATCCGGTTGATTGTTTGTCCGGCGTTGATCGTGTGCAGCGTGCTGAAAACGACGTGACCAGTTTCAGATGCGGTCATGGCGATCTCCAACGTTTCCCGGTCACGAATTTCGCCCACCAGAATTGCTTTTGGCGCCTGGCGTAAAGCAGCGCGCAATCCATCCGCGAAATTCGGGAAATCCTTGCCGAGTTCCCGTTGACTGATGGCGGCTTTGCTGTGGGAATGAAAGAATTCGATCGGATCTTCCAGCGTTACGATGTGGATTTCCTGGTTCTGGTTCAGCTCATTCAGCATCGCGGCCAGGGTCGTCGTCTTGCCCGTTCCTGTTCCGCCGGTAACGAGAATGATTCCATTTTGTTCCTTGACGATTTCGCGAAATACCGGCGGGAGTCCAAGCTTTTCGAGAGTCGGGATCTCCGACTGCAGCTTTCGCATTACGATGGCGTGTTTGCCATTCTGCTTGAAAATGTTGACGCGAAACCGGGCGAGATTTTCGATCGCGTAACTGCAATCACAGGAACCGGTCCGTCAAATCGGCCTTGAGGCGTTCGTTTCCGTTGATGATTACGTTCGGCGATTTGCTTCGATTGTGCGAAGGCGAAAGGACAGAACCCAGCCTTCGACCGAGACTGGTCGGAGTCGTCCATGGATTTCGACCAGCGGCGGCTTTGCCCGAAATAAAAAGGAAGTCCGAGACGTCCTTCGACGCTTTTCAGCATGCCGGTGAGCAATGCGTCGAGAGCTTCGCGATCCATTGGGTTCGGGAAAGCTAGGATCATGCCCTAGCTGTCCTACGAATGGGGTAGACTCGACGTCGGACGACGCAGTTGTAGAGGCGCTTCTGTGAAGCGCCCCGATATCGATGTGACCGACAGATTGGCCGCGTAAGACCGACCGAACTCAACCCCCGAGCGCTTCACAGAAGCGCCGCTACAACAGACGTCAGGAAAGGACTTCAGCGTGTCGTGGAACAGCCGTCTTCACGTCCTCCGCCAATTCCACGACTGGGTCATGACGGACGCGGCGGGCGGCGAAGTAGGAGCCAACGACCAGAACGCCAGCGAGTGCCTGAGCGATGAATGTTTCGTAGGTCGGGAAAACGGCGAACCACATTCCCATCCAAGCGGGAATCGTATCGACCAACCATGGAATCTCCGTGCGCGAAATCCAATGCGCCAATTGCATCTCCTGCGCTTGCTCGCCGACCATTACCAGCAAGACCACCCCGAGCATGCACGCCGGTCGTGATCAGCATCTTTCGATACGGAAGGCGTTGCTGCAGAACGAACGTCAGACACCGCCACCATTGCGGAAAGAGAAAGACCCAAGCAGCGCCCCCTTCAACACAACGGCGCCGCCCAACCGTAAGTTATAGCTTTGCAAAAAGAGAACCACTTCAAAACCCTCGCGGTAAAGTGAGGTAAACCCGAGAAGAACCAGCCCCCACCAAAGCCCCGGCCGATGCAACTCCGTCGCCGTCAGCTAAAAGCGATTTTCTGCGGCGATTGTGAGCCCGGATCCAGCCGCCCCAATAGATCTTGTGAAAAAACCAATTCATGATGACGAGCAAAACAATGATCGCGAGCAGGCCAGTGGCCGCTTGAAGGTCGAGCGCGGGAATATTGTCCGATAGCGAGCTGACGATTCGCACGGCGATCAGCCAGGTGACGAGGTAGCGGCAAAGGCAAATCCAGCGCCGATCGCGACCGGGCGGCGATGTGCCCTGTCGAGGGCCGACCATGCTGGCGGTGACTGCAGCCAGGACAAGGATACACTCGAGACCTTCGCGAAAGACAAGAACCCCAATGTCGAGGAACGCGACCGTTGGGCTGGTGTTGGGCCGCAACGGATCGGGCGCACCCTGCTCCGTTACCCCCTGCCAGATCATTATGGCGACCACGCTGCGGCTGCCACGCAGAGCGCGGTGAGTAGCATTGAACGACCGCGCGGTTTGTTTGTCATATTACCCCACGTAGCCCCGGGCAACCCTCTGCCACCGGTTTAATCCTTTCACATGAAGAAATTATCACGGCGGACACAACCGCGCTGACGTTGATTTGCGTTTTTTTAGCGGAGAGTTGCAGTGCCGGACGACCGGCTGAGCACCTCGCCTTGGTTGTGATTTGCCCTTAATCGCGTAACTTATTCCCATGCGACGGCAAAACGGTTTTACCCTAATCGAGATGGCGATTGCGGTCGTCATCTTGCTAATGGTTTTTACCCTGGCCGTGCCCAGTTTGCAGGGTGTCCTGGCCGACAAACGGTTGCGCCGATCGCTTGATAATGTGAACAGCCTCGTCCGCCTAGCTCAGCAGAAAAGTATTACCGAACATCGGTCATATCTCATTGTGATGCGCGACAAACAATTTGCCGTTCGCGCAGAAGGATTGATGAGGGGGGAGAACCGCGCACCGATCGCCACGCTGCCGTGGAAGAAAGGAGAATCCTACGGCCTTGCTTTTCCTGCTTCTATCGAAGAAGAACCGCCGGCGGCCTGGGTTTTCTGGTCAACCGGAACTTGTGAACCGGCTGTAGTATCTTATCAGAGCAACGATGGCGCGTGGGTGGCTAAGTATTCTGCTCTCACCGCTAGGGCGGAGATCGTCAAGTATGCTGTGCGCTAATCGTATGAAACGGGGATTTGCGCTTTACGAGGTTCTCCTCGGCATGTCGGTTTTTCTTATTGGCGTGCTCATGCTCGGCCGATCGGTTCAGAATTGTATCAATGCGAGTTCGCTCGCTTCCGAAGATGATCGGGTTCGCCAGATTTTGGCGAATCGGATGGCAGAAATTCAAGCGACACCTGGTTTCCCGGATGAGCACAAAGAAACAGTAATCAAGACGGGGTACGGAGATGTGAGGCTCGTTCAATTATCTCAGCCTGCTGGCTTGAAGGACAACAAGGGTTTGGAAATGGGTGGGATTAATCGTGTCTCCTTGCGAGTGGAATGGGTGCGTAATCGGATCCCGCAGATGCGAAAGGTCGAATTTTATGTTTACCGCCAGACCTAGGCGTCGAAGGAAAGGCGGGTTTACCCTGCTCGAAATCATGCTCGCAGTTGCGATCCTCAGCATGATTGCGGTCGCGATCTATCGATTCGTGGCCACGAACATTTCCGTAATGCAGAGTTTCCGCTCGAGAAATTGCCGGCGACGCGCGTTACAATGGTTTCGTTAGTCTGCTCACCACCCAGATGGCGGATCTGTCGTCGGATTTGGGGAGTGTTGCGGGTGAGCCGTTCAAGCTTAGCGATCAATCGCAGGATGAAATCAATTGGCGATGTGGAGCAGGACCCGGTCTTTTGACTCGGTATGCCGCAGGAGAATATCTCGTCACGATGCGGATGAAGCGGTCCGAAAAAGACACCAGCAAAATGGAAATTGGTTTCATGCGCAAACCGAGCGACACGGCGGATGGATCGGACGAAGGCACAACCTGGGTCCCGTTGTTGGAAGATGCGCGGGGATTGGAGATTCGTTACTACGATCCGCGGTTGCCGGCATGGGTGGACAAGTGGACCGACACGCAGGTCATGCCACGGTTGGTTCGGTTTGTTATTAGCCGGCCTGACCGGACGGAGCCACTCGAAGCCGTTATTGCCCTTGCCCGCACCCCGCTTGAAATCCGCCCGCCGTCACAGCAGCAACAGCTACAACAACAACCGCAACCTGGGACGCAACCACCTCAGAACCAGCAGCAGCCCGGCCAGCCACCTCTGGCAACGCCACCGCCTAGGTCTGGCGGGCCAACGAAATAATGGATCTTTTTCGCCAAACCAAGCGCCGCGGCGCGGCGCTAATGTTGTCCCTCTGGGCGATGTTTTTGCTCAGCGCGATGGTCATTTCCTGGGCTCTTGAAATTAACGCCCGAGTCCTCGTTTCAGGCAATGCGAATCGAATTCTCGAAGCCACGGCGATGGCCTGCTCGGGATCGGAGGTCGCGTTGCATCCAACGATCATTCCGGGTTCAGATGTGTTGAACCAGCGTTTTGGTAACCAGGCTTATCGCGTTCGAATAACGGGCGAAGGCGGGCGTCTGAATCTGAAATGGGTTTTGCAGTTACCGGAAAAACCAGAGCGAATCGAACTCTTGCGAAAATTTCTCGAGATCAAGGGTGTTGAGCTGAATGAACGCGACGAGATGATCGATACTCTACTTGATTGGGTCGATCCGGATAACCTGGCTCGTTTGAATGGAGCCGAAGAAGAAGCCGGGTACAAGGCTGCCAACAAGATGTTTACGCGCCTGGATGAGTTGAAAAAAGTCAAGGGCTGGCAAGAATTCACGTCCGCAGACAATTGGGATGCCGATCTGACGCTTGATAGCACTGGACCCGTCGACATTATGTGGGCCCCTAAAGATGTCCTGATGGCATTGCCCGGAACCGACGAACAGCGGGTGGATCAATTTATTGCCATGCGAGCCGGCGCGGACGAAATCGAGGGGACCGAAGACGATCCGTTTCTGACGCAGGGAGGGTGCCGCAGGCCTTGGCTCTCCTTGGAATTGCCCAGATCCCACAGGTGCCCGCTCTGATCGCCGCAGGGCCGGATCCGGTCTGGCGAATTATCAGTGAAGGAAAGTCAGGCGAGATCATTAGAACTGTGCGAATGGTGGTCCGCAAACAGCAAAATCAGGTCACCCTTATGTCGTGGAAGGAGTATTGATATCGAGACCGAATCCCAACCCATATATCTAGTTCCCGCCTCGAAAAGTTGGAATCTGGTGCGTTTCGCCCAGCACAACAATTCGTGGGAAGTGCGTGGAGTAAACACGTTGGAAGAAGCGGGACAATTGCTCAAACCCGGCGATGATTTTGTTCTCGGATTGCCGGCCAACAGTATCCTTGCGCAACGGCTAAGCCTTCCAACGGTCGATCAAAGCGAATTCATGGAGATGGCTCGCATTCAGATCGAGAAGGCGATGCCCTATTCGACAGAAGAAATGACGACTGGGTCGGAGACGATTTCCCAGACCGAAGAAGGAAGCGTCATTTCTGCGGTAGCCGTCCACAACGATAGTCTTTCGGAACTCGCCGCTCCCCTGCTTTCCCGCGACCTGATTCCACGGCAGGTGACCGTGTATGCTGCTCAACGTGCTGCTACCCACGGCAGTGCGGTAGGAAGCGCGCTTCTTATTTATCCTGAAGGAGAGGCAATCGTTTGCGCTATTTCGGAAGAAGGAAAACTCAGCTTTACCCGAACCCTCGATGCGGCCGACCCATTGCAGCTCCAGCTGGATCTGCCGCAGCTTACTTTGAGCGCGGAGCTCCAAGGCATAAATACTTCGTTCTCGAAGATCTTTCTCGACGAAAGTCTCTATGCCCTGCGTGACACGGTTGAGGGAATCTTCGCCACCAATCCGGAGCTTATCGCCGTCGAAGTGCCTCCGGCAGAAACCGACCTGAATCTGCTTCCGGAAAGTTGGCGTCAGCGCCGAGCTCAACTGGCAAAACGAAGTCGAATGGCGCAAACGGATTTTCCTGGGCGCTGGTATTTATGCCGGTCTGCTTGCGCTGCTGCTGACTTACGTCGGAGTGTTGAAATTTCAGATTTCGCGATTGGACAAGAAGATTGCAGAGGACGCGCCCCGGACGGAATTCGTCAAGGCAACGGATGCTCGCTGGAAATCATTGTCCCCTGCGATTGATCCACGCTTCTACCCAATCGAAGTCCTTCAGCACCTGACCGACTGTCTGCCTTCGGCTGACGTGCATATAACCAAGTTCGATCAAACAGCTCGCCAGGTTTCTGTCGAAGGCGAAGCGAACGCGGCTGGTCTCGCGTATCAGTTTGCAGAGAAAGTGAAAAAGAAACCGGAGCTCCAAATGTTCCAGTGGGATATGGCGTCCCCGCGGATCTTGCCGAACGATCACGCGCAATTTCGACTCGAGGGAAAACCACAATGACGCCGGCCTGGTATCAAAAAATGAATCCGCGTGAGCGCAAGCTCGCGTGGTTGGTTACGATCTCGCTTTTCCTGCTCATTAACCTTTTTGTCTGGAGCAAACTATTGGACATCATGAATAACGCCCGGGCGGAACTTGCAATGCGCAAGGCCACCAGGACGGAGCAAGCCGCTTACATTAAAGAACGCGACTTATGGGCTAAGCGCGACCAGTGGCTGAAAGAACATCAACCAGCCTTGAAGAATGCTTCCGAAGCTTCGGTCCTCCTTGATCAGGTGAAGACGGCGGCCAGCAAACACAATGTGACAATCGAAAACCCGGCGATCGGTGCGGGCGAAACCACCCCGGACCATCAATCGGTTTTTGCTTCCTTCGAAACGAAGAGTCCATGGCCGCCACTCGTTCATTTCCTTTATGATGTGCAGCAGCCTGAGGCATTTGTTGTTTTCGAAACCGTTCAGCTTCATGTCGATAATGCCGATCCTTCGACCATGCGTGGAAAGTTCAAACTCGCCCACTGGTTTGCTCCGTCCGAAAAATGATTTTTGTGGTAAGTTAGATACGTACGGATTTTACGAAATAAGATCATGAAAAGAATAGCCACTCACCAAATCGTCACCGTTGCTCGCACTTTTGGCAGCACCGTTGTCGGCCTTTGCCGTTGATGAATTGCCAAAAACGTTCGCTTTCCAGCGTTACCAGGGAATGATGGATCACTCTCCCTTTGCGGTTGCAACCGCAGTAGCTCCGCCGGTCGCAGCGCCGAATTTCGCAAAAGACCTGTTCATTGCGAACGCGGCTCATGCGAAGGAAGGGGACATGGTTACGGTCGCATCGAGCACAGACAAGAACTTTAAGAAGTATCTGACGACTGGACGTCCCGGTTGACGGTTATAGCATCACCAGCATCGAGTGGTCGGATAAAGTCGGCGCCACCAAGGTCACGATTTCGAAGGATGGCCAGACGGCCACACTCGGATTTAACGAGGCGCTCCTAAAGCAGCCGGGAGGAGGGGGACCTCCAGGTAGCGGAGCCGGTTCTACGGCAGCGGTGCCTCCGCCGGCATTCCAACCACCTGGAGCGGCGCCACAGACTTCGGCGGAAAAAGAGAAAATGTTGTCGGAGAGTAAGGCTGGCGGGATGTCAACGTCGAGTGCAGTGGCCGCCTCCGCCTGCCGCTGCTACCTCGCAAAATCCCGCGACCAAACCGATGCCGGTGCCAATGGTTCCGACGCCTCAGCCGCGAGTGCGTGGTGTTATTCCCCGTAACCCGGGATCGAACTAGATTTCGACAATCCCTCTTTGATCCTGCTCTTTCACTTGCTCTTGCTCTTGAGAGCGTGACCTTCCACTGGTTAGGGGGCGCCGGTCTTGCAAATGAGAGCCTCACCGCCTTCGTCAAGATAGTAAAAGAGCAGGGCTATAGGGGTTGTAGCCAAGGCCCTCTATCGGGGGGAGATCCTATTGGTAGGTAGGGCGAGACGCGTTAAGCCGCGACGAATGTATCTTACAATGTTTTGTTAGGATCGACTATCGCTACAGGATTGCTGAGCGAAAGTGTCAGCTCTCTGGTGCCGTCGATCCAGGACGTGAATTGATCCGCCCCTTCGTGACTAGGACCTCGCAGAACGGCGCTTATGCGTCTCGCTCTAACCAAATCGCTTTTGTGCCGCGATTATTGACCCCACTCGTCGTCGCTCGTGTCCGGAATACGATCAGGGCCAGCGGAGAAAACGTCGTAGCCGCTCGAATTCTTCCGGCCTGGGTTCCGATAAATGTAATTAGAACCCCATGGATCTTTGGGCAGGTCGTCCATTAACCGTCTCCAGGAAGTAGGAGCGGGTTCGCTTCCCGGCCTGAGTAACCAGAGCCTGAAGACCTTGTTCCGAGGAAGGATAGAATCCATTCGATCCGTTATACGAAAGCAGGCTTGTTCGAATCGATTGGATGTCGGCCTTAACTCGCATTCCTTTCGCGACGTCAAGGGCCGGCGCCATCTTGTAAATGGCCGCTGCCAGGAGGACGCCGATGATAGCGACCACCAACATGATTTCCAAGAGCGTGAAACCGCTTTGATTATTGATTTTCATTGTTTGTTACCCGATCAACCTGCAGTTCATAGTCCGATTTCTCCCACAGGTATTTTAGTTGGACCTGGGTTCCTCTAATCGCAGAACCCGCTGCGTTGGGACCATTCACGATCAAGATGTCGTTGGTCCCGATTCGAAAGCTGCTGGCAGGCAATAATTTTTGGGCACGCAACCAGCCCGTGTAATGGAAGCGCATTTGCCGAAGCAAAGCCGAATTCTCGCCGCGATAACCAGGGTCGGCCGAGGTCCGGAAGAACCAATGTGACTGGGCCAAGATTTTCTCCGTTCACGTAAATCTCAGGAAGTCTATCGATTGCGGGGTTTGCCACTTCAAAGGTGATAAGGGCGATGAGCGGTTGAGTTTCAATTCCAAATTCGAAAGCAGCGCCTTCAGATACATTAGACCCAATCGGGATCGTTTCGTTCGCTAAAGTTGCGGTGACGGTTCCGAAGCTTTCTTTGTCCTGCTCCGGAGAATGAAGAGGCGCCATCGCGGCGAACGGTTCTGGAATGAGATCGCGCTGGGCAGCTCCGCTTGGATGCATGACTTCGGTCCGCGTCATCCAATCCAGGTAAGCGCCGCGGATAGACTTTCCATCGCCCGGCACTTCGATATCGATGGTCGAGACGGACAGCATTGGAATGATGACGGTTTCGGAGGTGGGCAATCCCAAACCCTGTCCGATTTGTCCCGATTGGAGGACTTGGGTACCGGATTCATCCCAGACTACCAGCTGCGGTTTCTGATCCGGTTTATCGTCAAAGAAAAGGCGGAAAAACAACATCTGGGTATCGGCGTTGGGTCGTGCCATCCGGATCCGAAACACGCTCATCGGTGTTGTTCCATCCTTGGATTCCGCCGGAATAATTGTGACGGACTCGACCCATTCTGGGGCGCTCTGGGGGTTCGAATTGCCGGTCGGAACTTGGCGCAGATCGAGCCATGCGCTTTCCATTTTGGGGGCGGCGGACGGAGCTCGCCGAATCAGATCATTTACAACCGCATCCTGGGCGGAACAGAGAGATGTGGCGACAAGAAGGGCCGAAAGAGATGCTAATAGGCGGTGGAACATGGAACGCGTAAGAATAGGTTATTGGGGTCGTAACTGCAAGCTGTGTGTCATTTCGAACACAGCAGAGAGAATGCTGAATACGACGAAACCAACCAATATCGCGATCAGGATGATAATTACGGGCGGAATTAGAGCCGAGATCAACTGGACGGATCGGTCCAACTCTCGTTCATAAACATCGGCAATAGTCTGCATAGTTTCGGCAAAATGGCCCGTCTGTTCGCCTACCGCCATCATGTCCGTAAACAGGTCCGGAAACAGCTTCTGTTCCGCCAGCGAAGCGGAAAGAGTTGCGCCGTCCATTACATTGCGCCGAACTTCGCCCAGCTTCGCTTCCAGATATTTGTTCCCAGCGATTTCGCTAACGAGATCAAGCGCTTTGAGCAACGTGATTCCATTCTCCATCAGCGTGCCTAACGTGCGTGAAAATTGCGCATAATAGCGGTGCCGAATGACGTTGCCATAACCAGGGATGACCAAGCGAAACCGGTCCCATGCGATTCGCCCTTCTTCGGTTCGGGTGAAAGCACGAATGCCAATGACTGTTCCAACCACGACGAGTCCCGCCATCCACCAGTAACCAGTCAGGATGTGATGCATCTGCAGGAGAATTCGCGTTGGTAATGGAAGTTCCCCGCCGTTTTGTTGAAGGAAACCGGTCAGCTGGGGCACCATGAAGGTGATGAAAATTGCGATCAACCCAGCACCCGCGACCGCAAGGAACGCGGGATAAATCAGCGCCTGTTGAACACGGTCGCGCAAATTTTTCGCCTGCATCAGGTGCCCGACCAGACGAGTCAAGATGTCAGGAAGCGCACCGCTGGCTTCACCTGCGGCAACGAGGTTCACGTAAATCGTCGGGAAAATGCGCGGAAAATCTCTAAGGGCCTGCGAGAAACTACGGCCGTCCACGAGGGCTTGGTGAAGGGCGTGCGTCACCGCCTGCATTTTGGGTTGCTTAAGACGTTTTTCCAGGACCGACAATCCTTCATCCAGCGTCATCCCGGCGCGGAGCAGATGGCCCAGCTGCTCAGTGAAAATGAGCAACTGGCTGTGCGGAATCTTCAGTTTTGAATTCGCCGCCGGAGTGGCGGCGGCTTTCGCCTTGGCTGCGCCGTTGGCTCCGGCTTTTGGCTTAGCTGTTGCCGGACCTGCGCTCGCGCCGGCACTGCCTACGGCCTCAATCTTGACCGGGATATATCGAAGTTGCTCGATTTGCCTAATCGCCACGGATCGATCGGGACAATCAAGCACGCCTTCGACGAGGCCGCCCTGTGGATTCCGTGCGCGATAGGAGAATTGTGGCATTACCGGAAAGTACGTCTAAACCCAACTTGGCAAAACTCGAATTGCAAATCGTCCCTTAGCAAATCCCAGACCTCGGTAATCTGGACGGGGAACCGCTTCCGAGCAACAGGGTAATGATGGAGTAGTTGTCGCTTGATTCAGGAACTCGAGCATGGCACGCGGTGAATCGGAATCGGGCGCAGCTTGATGTTTGCGTGTGTGCAAAAGGGCGAATTTCTAGAAGAAGAAAATAATACGGCGGAGGAAGGTTTAGAGGCAAAGATCAGAGCTGATGCGCGTATGTCGGGACGTGTTGTAGTCGCGCTTCTGCGAAGCGCCTGGCATCGACGTGGCGGACAGTTTGGCGGCCTAAGAAACATTGAAGTCAACTTTCCGGCGCTTCGCAGAAGCACCGTCAACCCGGACGGTCCCAAGGGTGTGGCCAGTACCCTTGGATTCCGCCAGATTCGTTCGTTAGCCAGAAATCGTTGTTTACGGCAGAACAACCTCGCCGGGCACGACTGTGCGTGGCACCAGCGATTGGATATTGCCGTTGATAAACATGAACTGCGCGGCCCCCTGCGCCCAAGTCAAAGCGGTGTTACCCGGCTCGTCGCTCGTCCGGATCATATTCAAGTTAAACAACGTTCCTGAACCGGCCAGTGGTGTCTGGTCGTTTGAAATTGCCGAAACACGGAGCGTTCTAATCGGTCCTTCACCCGGCAAGATATTGGCGCTTACGTTCCAGTTGCCACTGGTTAGTCCAGCTTTTTCAACTGGCTCGCTCTGGAAGCCAATTACTCGTTCGTCAAAGGTGAAGTCCCCTTGGAATCCGACAAGTTGATCCTCTGCCTGAATTGTCGCGGTAGTTACTTCGGTAACGAAAGTCTGTGCCGAGCGATCGACTGCGACTTGCGGCAATGCAACTTCAGTGACGTTCGACTCCGCTTCCTCGGGCTGCGACGGGCCATCCAATTGGTCAACAAATGGCGCTGCAACGTCTCCCAGGACCAGCACATTATAGTCTTGGCCCGTCTGATTGCCTGAGACTCCCGGATAAGCGCGGCTTGCTGGGGTAAAGCGATACTTGCCGGTATTGGCCAGTCCAGATGAAAGACCAAGATAGAAACGCTGGATCGCGATCACATCGGTCGTGTCTGCGCGTGTGCTGTCATTAACATCCGCAGCCGTTAGGCGACACCCCGGCGGCAAAATGCCAAGGTTGAGGTAATGTCGTTGGACCGCAATTGCATCCACGGTCGTGATGCCGACAACTTGAAGTCCGGGAGCGATAGCCGGCTTGGTTGGCGTAACGACGTAACTGGCGCCGGGAATGAGCGAAGAGAACTGGTAGTTGCCAGAGCTGTTTGAAGTAGTCGAGCCTGATCCGCCGCCGCTCAGCGTCAGCGTGACATTGGCAATACCGGCTGGTGACGGATCCGAGCAATAGGAAATGTTACCGGCAATGCTGACCGGTCCAGGAGTCGGAGAAGCGGTCGGAGCAGGGGTCGGGGTCGGAGAAGTAGATGGGGCTGTGTACGAGACTTCATTTGAAAATCCGCTTTCGACTCCTTGGGTGTTGTAAGCGGTGACGGCGAAATAATAAGGAGTCAACGGCGTCAGATTAGGAACGACTGTAGTTGTTAGGTTGCCGGCGTCGATTTTGAAGAGTGTAATTGTGGGAGCCGAGTCCGTAGGATAATCGGTACCCGGCGATATCAGCCTCGGGGTTGCGATTCCAGGTCAGGGTAACGGAAGCGGCCTGGGCGTTGGTAAGTTGTCCCGCAAGAAGGAGAAGAACGAAAGTTAGGAGGGTGAAAATGGACGCTTTTCTGGTGTAATGGGGAAGAGGGTTCATTGAAACTGTGGTTAAGGTAGAACTCTAATAAGAGTTCTAGTGGATTTAATTAAGTTTAAGTAAGCGGGGTATCTACTAATGGTAGACGGGGCGCGCAAGCATTTATTTACAAAAAAAGTAAAAAACGCCGCAGGACCGTTCCCGCATTCTGCGATGTGACCCGGCATGATCGAAAATCATCCCGCCCCAGGGGGTTCGCCTCCCACCTATCCAATCGTTCTGACGAGCAGATTTGGTTGTAGGAAACGACTTGAGATCGCCCGACTAAGGTGAACTAGTTGTCGGTTCTGTCAAACAAAGTTCTTGACAGATTTTCTCAGTGGCCCATTTGTGATCATGCCTAACGAAACAAAGGGTGGCTCCTGGGCATGCCCCAACAACTATTCGCCAGCGAGGATACGGTTGATTCTCCGTGGGGAGAATCAATTATTGGGAGTCATCTTCAATAAAAAGGCGTGGACCTGATTATTGATAATTCCCTGGCCAACAATTCGCCCGCCGTTATTGATCGCAAAGGCGTCGGTCAACCGCCATCCCGAGTTGGCTGGCAGCAATGAATTGAGAAGGATGAGCTTCCCATCTTGATAGATAAAAGCGTGAGGAGAGTAACATTGGCGGCAAACATTAGGATCTGCCACCCAGGTGCTGCCGACCGCTTGTCCTCGATCGTTGATTGCGAACGCTGCCGTGTAGGGACTTCCATCACCTGCGATATCGGTGAATTGGCCGTCGCTATAGAAGAACCCGCGTCCCACATTGTTCTGGTAGTAATATCCAACCACCTGACCCTGTTCATTAATGCTGTAAGCGCGGCCGCCCTCGCTCCCATCTGGCTCCAGCTGTAACATCCGCTCATTCGTGTAGAGGAAGGCGTGATCTGATCCGGTTCCGCCTACAACATCACCTCGATCATTAATGCCGAGGGCATAGGCATAGCAAGGTGCCGTCTCATTCATCAGACATCCCAAATCTTGCATGATACCCTTATCATAAATGAACGCGTGCCATTCTCCGCTCGGGAGATAAGAGAACCCGACCGCTTGGCCGACATTGTTAATTGCCGTCGCCACGCCGGCTAGGCCATCGGAATTATTTCCGCCGAGGGAACCGGCGACCATGATGTTTCCGTTGTGCCGATTATAAATCGCCGGGTACATAAGACCATTCGCGGCCATTATTCCGCCGGCGACCTGCCCTGAATTGTTGATTCCGAGTGGCTCGGAAAGAAGTCCCGTCAGGGGGGATAGGTCATTCATTCGACCTTTGCTGTAGAGAAAGGTATGGCTCAGACCTCTTGGAGTGTCCGAGAGCCCAACAATCTGATCGGAATCGTTAATAGCGTAAGCAGCACTCCATTCACCGTTGAGTGTTCCAAGGTCCACGATTTGAACGGCAGCGGAGGCGGACGCGGCCGTGGCGGCGAGCGCGACAAAGACCGAGGCGATGGCTGTGTGGAAGTTATTCACAATTCGAAGCGGGAGGATTTGCGGTTTTCTGATCATATGTCAAGGGGAGGCTTTGGACTGGCTACGGCACCAGAGGCCGGAGCGTTGGGGGCAGGGTACAGATTGTGGTAATTATAGTAAATCTGGCGTTGTGCAGTTTTCTCATAAATGAATCGCACCCGTCAATAAATATATCGTGCCAATACAGTATTCACCTAAACACGTAAATAATATTTTTTAGATTTTCCGTTTTTTCCTGCAGTTTTACCCCCCTTCTTCTCAACTTTCTCCCAGTGAAACCTATAATTTTCAGCAATTCCGCTGATCTCGCGGTCAGGATAAGTCCGACCCCCGGCTTTTCTTTGATGCCTTTGTATTATGAAAAAATCTCAAGGCGCCTTCACACTTCTCGAAATCATGCTCTTGGTCTCCATCATAGGCGTCCTCCTCGCCGCGGCGATCTATAAAATGTCTCCTACGCTCATCTTCGCAAAGACGACGAAGGCTAGAGGCGATATCTCCTCGATTCGTACCTGCCTGATCGCCTATGCCGGATCCACGGATTCTACCCGTCCACGGAACAAGGGTTAATGGCCCTTGTGAATAAACCGGGGAGCGAACCCATACCGGGAAATAAGTTGCTCGACCGAATGCCAGGCTTCCAATCCTCTTGCTATCGGGAATGAGAGGCGGGGGCGGGAATCGAACCCGCGAATAGAGGTTTTGCAGACCCCGACCTTACCACTTGGCTACCCCGCCAGTATTGGCGCGAACGGAGGGTATGAGCAGGCGATGCGACTGTCAATGAGCCGGGCGACGGATAAGAGGCGTCTGTTCTTCGATGTCCGCCACGGCGAATCCGTCCCGCGGCGGATTGGACGTTGGGTGTTCAATGTTGGATGTTCGAAAGCAGTCAAAGACACGCGATGCATTCAAGATCCGCCGAACTTTTTTCCCGAGCTGTAAATCGGATCCCGGGCGGTGTGAACTCGCCCGTCCGTGCGTTTCGCGGGATCGGGCGTGAACCGTTTTTCGTCGATCGCGCGGAAGGCTCGCGAATCTGGGACGTCGATGGAAACGAATACATCGATTACGTTGGTTCCTGGGGACCAGCTATTCTCGGGCATGCCCCATTGGTCGTGACCGACGCAATCACGCAAACCGCTGCTCGCGGCGTCAGCTTCGGAATTCCGAATCCGTTTGAGGTCGAGATGGCAGAATTGATCTGTCGTTGGGTGCCTTCGATTGAAAAGGTGCGAATGGTAAACAGCGGGACCGAAGCAACGATGTCCTGTCTTCGACTCGCACGCGGATTCAGTGGGCGCGACAAGGTTATTAAGTTCGACGGCTGTTATCACGGCCATGTCGATACGCTGCTCGTTCAAGCGGGAAGCGGTGCCCTTACTCACGGTCGCCCTGATAGCGCTGGCGTCCCGCCGGAAATGGCGGCCCTAACAATTTCCCTTCCCTTTAACAATATCGAAGCGGTTCGGGCGGCATTTCGGGAAAACGCCAAGTCGATTGCTGCAGTGATCTTGGAACCGATTCCAGCCAATGCCGGCTTGTATTTTCCACAGGCAGATTTTCTGCAGAACTTAAGAACAATTTGCGATGAGGAAGGCGCGCTCCTCATTTTCGACGAAGTGATGACTGGCTTTCGCGTTGCGCGTGGGGGTGCGCAGGAAATGTTTGGGATTCGGCCTGATCTGACGGCGCTCGGAAAAGTCATCGGCGGCGGTTTGCCGGTGGGCGCTTTTGGTGGGCGCGCTGAAATCATGAATCAGTTATCCCCAGAAGGTCCGGTTTACCAGGCGGGGACACTTTCGGGCAACCCGTTGGCGATGGCGGCCGGACTCGCGCAGCTTCGGGAACTCGAGCGAAGAGACGGTTGGGGGGTGCTTGAGAAATCCGGTAAACAATTTGAGGAAACAATCCGCGTGTTGCTGCGCGAACTGGGACAGCGTTGGGTTTTTCATCGCGTTGGTTCAATGTTTTGCCTCTTTTTTACCGAAGATCCGGTGACCGATCTGGCCAGTGCCAAGCGAAGTGATCTCAACCGGTTCACCCGATTCTTCCTCGGCTGTCTCGAGCGGGGAGTCTATCTTGCACCATCCCAATTCGAGGCCGGCTTTATTTCGCTAGCGCACTCTTTTGATGATCTGGAGGCGACTCTAAAAGTCATGCGCGAGAGCTTGCGGCGTGTGAATGGTGATCGGCCTGCCACGCCGAAGCCTTTGGCGTAGGCGGGTGATCGTGAATGGTGGGTTGCATAGCTGAGCGTGAATAGTGATAAGTGATTGGCCATCTACGATTCAACGATCACTATTCACACACCGACTGGAACTTAACCCTGTGACTTCCGTTTTCCCGGGCCCGATTCGTGTGGCCGCGAAATTCTTTTTCGAAGGTGATCGCAAGTTTTTTGTCAAAGGCGTCACCTACGGTCCCTTCAAGCCGGATGAGAACGGCGATTATCTCGGAACAAAGGATCAAGTCGAACGCGACCTCGTGCAGATGCGCGAGATGGCATTGAACGTTGTCCGCATTTATCACGTGCCGCCGAAATGGTTCCTGGACTGTTGCGCGGCAGCAGGAATGCGCGTGCTGATCACCCTACCGTGGGCAAAGCACGTCGAGTTTCTCGCGCGGAAGCCGCGGAAAGAAATTACGCGGATGGTCCGGACCTCAGTGGCAAAGAACGCCGGGCATCCGGCTATCTTTGGTTATATTGTAGGCAACGAAATCTCGAGCAACATGGTCCGTTGGCTTGGGGTGCGTCGGGTGACCGAGTTTGTTGAGCTTTTGATTCGGATCGGACGCGAAACTGACCCGAGCGTTCTCTATTCTTACGCGAGCTTTCCGCCGACGGAATTTCTTCTGCCGCAGAATAGCGATTTTTCCTGCTTCAACGTCTATCTCCATAATCAACGCGACTTCGAGCGTTACCTGCTTCGGTTGCAAAATCTTTCCGAAGATCGTCCGCTGATCCTGGGTGAGTTTGGGATGGACACGATTCGTCACTCGCAACAGGAACAGGCGGAAATGCTCTGCTGGCATGTGGACAGCGTGGTGAAATGCGGGTTGGCGGGGACAATCTTTTTTACCTGGACAGACGAATGGTTCACGGGCGGTCAACAGATCACCGACTGGGCATTTGGGCTGGTGACGGCCTCACGCGAACCGAAAGAAGCGTTCCATCGTTTGCGGGACCGACTTGGCCGCGACAACGCCGCATTGCCGCATCGTTCGCTGCCGAGTTATCCACTTGTTTCGGTCATTGTCTGTTCCTACAACGGAGCGAAAACGTTGGTGCAATGTCTGGAGTCGTTAGGGAAAATCGATTACCCGAATTATGAAGTCATCCTGGTGGACGATGGATCAACCGATGATACTGCGGAAATTGCCGCCCGATTCCCGAGCGTTCGTTATGTTCATCAAACCAATCATGGGTTGAGTCATGCCCGCAATCACGGAGCTGCCGTCGCGAAAGGGGAGATCTTTGCCTACACCGACTCCGACTGCATGGCCGATCAAGAATGGCTTTACTATTTGGTTGGAACGCTCTTGAGCGGAAATTATGGTGGAGTAGGAGGCCCAAACATCTCGCCGCCTGCCCAAAACTGGGTGCAAGCCTGTGTCGCGGCTGCGCCAGGTGGTCCAAGCCACGTTCTTCTAACGGACACTGTCGCGGAGCACATTCCGGGGTGCAACATGGCGTGGTATCGTTGGGCGTTCGAAAGTGTTGGCGGATTCGATCCGGAATATCATAAGGCAGGTGACGACGTTGACTTCTGTTGGCGTGTGCAACAGGCGGGACATGAGATTGCGTTTAGTCCATCGGCATTGGTCTGGCATTATCGACGGTTTACTCTGCGCGCCTTTCGCAAACAACAGGAAGGGTACGGGGAAGCGGAGTCGATGCTCCGATTTAAGCATCTGATCTTTTTTGGTCCGACCGGAACGGCCAAGTGGCGTGGCCAGATTTATGGGACCCCGCGGTTTAGTTGGTTTATTAACCGACCGATTGTTTATCACGGGATATTCGGCGAGGGGATGTTCCAATCGATTTATCCCACTCCGCAATCCGATGTGGCTGCATACCTGAGCAGCATTGAATGGTTTGCGCTGACGATTTTTCTGTTTGGTCTTGGGATTGTTCTGCCCCCGTTGCGGATCGTGCCGTACCTGATGCTTGGCGGCACTCTTGGCGTCGCGATTTCTTATATGCTTTGCGCGCGAATCGAACCGAAGTTCGATACCATCCCGGCCCGTTTGTTGGTGACGTTTCTTGCCTTCGCTCAACCATTGGTTCGCGGTTGGTCGCGGTATTTCACTTGGCTTCATTTCAAGCGGACGCCACGCAGCGTAATTGCGATGCATGAAAATTTGCCGGCGGGCGAGGAATTTGGCGGAAGCCTTCGACGTCGGAGTTATTGGAGTGAAGAAGGCAAGGATCGGCATCATCTGCTCGGTGCGATCTTTGAGCTGCTGAACGAGGAGGATTGGCGTTATTCAACTGACACCGGTTGGAACGAATGGGATGTCCAGATCTACGGAAACTTCTGGTGGAGCGTCCGGGTTCAGACCATGACCGAATATCACGGTGGGCCGAAATGCCTGACCCGAGCCGGCCTCCGTAGTCGGTTAGTGACCACGACCGTGATTATCAATCTCGTTGCGTTCAGTCTGCTGGTTTATCGGGAATTGACGGTTGGTCATTTCGAGCCGTGGCTGATCGCGTTATATGCGGGATTTCTGATCTTTCTTTGGATGCGCGCCCGCCGTCTCAAACACCGGGTCGCGGAACTGGTGGACATGGCCGCCTCTCGAGTTGGGCTGCAACGCATTTTGCGCAAGTCAGTTTCGGCGCCGAAACCTGCACAGGTTGCCGCGGGGGTTGATCGAGAGCCACGGATGAACACCCGCCTTCGTCCCGCCCAGGCGGGACTCCGGCTTGGCAGGCGGATTAAACACGGATTTGGACGTTAAACTTCGCGGTTCGAATTCCCAATCGGCGTTTAATTCGTGTAAATCCGTGGCCAGAAAACAGACCGGAGCAGATGCAGCTCCTTCACCAATCACCAATCACTTCCTTAATATCATCCGGCATCGGTGCTTCGAACGACATCCGCTCACCTGTGCGGGGATGTTGGAATCCAAGTTTCCACGCGTGTAACAATTGCCGCGAAAACGTCCCGGCGCGTTTTCCGCCGTAAAGTTTATCCCCAAGAACAGGATGTCCGAGATGATGAAGGTGAACACGGATTTGGTGCGTCCGCCCACTGTGAAGGATGCACTCGACCAAACTGGCGTCGTCGCCACTTCCCAGGACGCGATATTCCGTTTTCGCTGCGCGTCCTTGCCGGCGGGCAATGCTCATCCGTTGTCGATGAATTGGATGACGCGCGATCGCGGCATCAATCACGCCGCTCGTTTTTCGGAGGTGTCCTGCCACCACCGCGAGATAGATCTTCTGCACAGATCGCGCGGCGAATTGTTTCGCCAGGTCACGATGAGTTAAATCATTCTTGGCCACGATCAGACAACCGCTCGTTTCCTTGTCAAGACGATGAACAATGCCGGGACGTTCCTTGCCTCCAATTCCGGAGAGGTTCGTGCAATGCGCGAGCAACGCATTCACCAGGGTGTGTTCCTGATTCCCAGCTCCTGGATGAACGACCATCCCCGCCGCCTTGTTCAGGACGATCAGATCATCGTCCTCAAAAAGTAGATCGAGCGGTATCCGCTCGGGTTGGGCATCGATCTTTTCAATTTCCGGTTCAACCAATTCGATTGAATCGTTAGTCCGAACCAGGTCGCGAGGACGCGCCGGTTTTCCATTCAATTTGACGAATCCGTCGCGGATTAATGTTTGTAAACGAGCTCGGGAAAAGTCTGCAACTTCCTGTGCGAGAAAACGGTCGAGGCGAGCCCCGGCATCTTTTCGCGCGACGGTGAGCGCGATCATGGGTGGGATTGAACGAAGAAGCGGGCGTCGAGGCTATTGAAAGACACAACCTCTACCTGCCACCAGCGTACCCAGCTGGCAATTCGCAAGGGACCGGAGCCCTGCAAACAAACCCAACTAATGGTGGCTGATGGAGACGCCTGGATATCTGGACAACTGATCTGCGATCGGGGCGTTGCCGTTTCGTTCCATTTCTCGTTGATCAATGGTCAGAACGTTATCCCCGTGTGACCCGATGGTGATGATGTTGCGTTTCTTCACCATCTGTTTCAGGTGGGAACCAGTGAGCGGAACAAAATCCCAGTCAGCATTATCCTGCTGTGTTTTTTGTCCCGGGACTGGTGGTTGCGCCATGGCAGACGCCAGAGCCATTGCTCCAATAGCCAGGCCGATTAATAGCCGTTTCATGCGTAGAAATTACGCCCGCGGAGAGGCCAGGTCAAATGAAGGTGGAACGGATTCGTAGTCTGTAACTCAGGCAAGAGCGGGCTCGTAGCCTGCGCTCAATTTCGGTCGGACAGAATGCGCGGTACCAGTCCACAACAGATTGACTGGATCACTGGGGAGAAGAGAGAAGCCAGCGCGGTCTAAGTGTGGGATGGGCGTGCCCGCCTCTCCCTTCTCAAGGGAGAGGGTAGGGTGAGGGTTCGAGACGTATATCCATGGTTCTACCCGAAGGACGAAGCGACTCGGCCCCTCACCTCAGTCCTCTCCAGAGGAGGCGCGAAATAAAACACGCACGAAACCGATGTTGCATTACGCTCCCAATATCGGACGGAATTCGAGCAATCCGGCCCGACTGTTGTCCAAGACCAAACGGCGGGAAGTTTACAGCCCCGTCGTGGATGCTAGTTTAATAACGCTTCTCCTCGTGCGCACTGGCGCGCGCCACCATTCATGAGTCAAAACCCTCCATTTCCCACACCTGAAGAATTACGATCAAAGCTGTCCGAATTCATGAAAACGAATTTCGGAGACAAAGTTTCGTTTGCGACCTACACCGAACCGGACCTGGCGGATGCCGGCGCGGAAGAAAAACCGAAGCAAACGGCAGAAGAACAATTCGTCTTCAATTTCCTGCCGCGCGACATCAAGGCGCACTTGGACCGGTTTGTCATCAAACAGGACGAAGCCAAGAAGGTTCTCTCCATCGCGGTCTGCGATCATTACAACCACGTCAATTACCTCCGTCGTTTGGAGGCGGAAGACGCTGCTCTCGCGGAAGGAACCGAATACGCCAAGCAAAACGTCATTTTGGTGGGACCGACCGGCGTCGGGAAAACCTATCTCATCAAACATATTGCCGACCTGATTAAGGTTCCGTTCGTCAAAGCGGATGCGACGAAGTTCAGCGAGACAGGCTATGTTGGGGGCGACGTCGAAGATCTGGTCCGGGAACTCGTGGACAAAGCTGATGGGGACGTTCAGCTCGCGCAGTTTGGCATCATCTACATCGATGAGATCGACAAGATCGCTGCGGCCGGGAACCTCGTGGGACGGGATGTGAGCGGTCGTGGTGTGCAAACCACCCTGCTCAAATTGATGGAGGAAACCGAGGTTCCACTGCGGAGCGCACACGATCTCCAAGCGCAACTCCAAGCCGCCTTCGAATTTCAAAGACGCGGCGGAAAAGCGAAGCGTGAGACAATCAGCACGCGTCATATTCTTTTTGTCGTCAGCGGCGCGTTTGAACGGCTGAAACAACAGGTTTCAAAACGTCTGGCTCAGGGCCAGATCGGGTTCAATGCGGCTCCGAAGCCAGTGATGGACAACGAACTGTTCCAATAGGTCACGACTCAGGATTTTATCGAATACGGGTTCGAACCGGAATTCATTGGGCGACTGCCGGTCCGCGTCGTCTGCGAAGAATTAGGCTCGGACGATCTTTATCAGATCATGAAGTTTTCGGAAGGGAGCATCCTGCGGCAATACGAACGTGCGTTCCGCGCATACGGGATCGAAATTAGTTTTGAAGATGAAGCTTTGCGGTTGATGGCCGGGGCCGCTGCTTTGGAGAAGACCGGTGCGCGCGGGCTTCTGACAGTCTGGGAAAAACTGTTTCGCGATTACAAGTACCACCTCGCGGGCTCCGGTCTAACCCAATTGCGCGTCTCGGAAGAACTGGTCCGGGAACCGAAACGCGTGCTCGATCGACTGATGGTTGAAGGCCACAAACAGGAAGAAGCGGCCATGGAACAAAGCGCTCGAGCTTTTGCCGATCTATTCAACAATGAACACGGTCTGGAGATTCAGTTTCGATCGAGCCTGCGATTGCGCTTCTAATCGAGCGGGCCCAAGCCGAACGTATGACGATGGCGGATCTGTGCGCCCACCTGTTCAAGGATTACCAGTTTGGGCTCAGTCTGATCCAGAAAAACACCGGACAAAAATCATTTGTCCTAGGCGCGCCGCAGTGGAATCTCCAGATAAGTTCTTGAGTGACTTGGTGGTTCAGTCGCACTATCCACTTGCACCAAGCGAAAAGAATTGAGAGCAATTCAGAAATGAATCCAGAGATTAAACGGTCTCTTCTCCTGGCGATTGTTATGGGCCTGATCGCTGGCGGTTTAGTGATGGGCTTACACCGGGGAGGAGTTTTGGCAGCGCCTGAAAAGGCGTTTGCAGGAATGGCGTCGCCGGATGTCGCGACCCGGACGCTGGGCGAAGTGTGGCAATATCTGATCGTCTTCGTTTCTAGCCGTCGGCGTCGCCTTCACGACTTTGATCACTACGCGACGTGGCCGGCTCGGTGTGTTCGTGGCGGTTCTGTTGCTAGAGCTGGCGGCAGCGACCTGGGTGCTCTCGCTCTACCACGTTCTGTTTCAGCCGCTTCCCGCAATTCTCGGAGCAGCATTCGGTTTTCTATTTCCAATCGGTTACTTCAAACTAACCGAAATGGCTCAACAACGTAGTGAGCGCGCACCGACAGAGGCGCGCTGCGGCTGCTCCGCCTGAAACAGCGCCGCGTTCGTAACGTCCCAGTGCGTGTGAAACGCGCTGAGCCGGTGCCAGACACGGCTGTTCAAGCCATTGAGGTCACAGCCGTTGTCTGTGATATCGCCAACAAACACGATTTGGCGGAAGAATGTGAGCCAGCTGTCTTTGTAGATATCGTCGCAAAATTCCTCGCCCAAGCTACCGACGTATTCCGTCAAGGCCGGCGCCTACATCGAATCGGCCGGCGGCGAAGGCGTTGTCGCGATTTTTGGTTACCCTGAGGGTGACAAACAGCACGCCGAAAAAGCGGCGCGGAAGGCAATGGAACTGACGCAGGCGTTTGTCGATGCGAACAAGTCGGGGAAATCAGAATGGCCGGTCAGCGTCGGGGTAAACGCCGGAGTCTCCACCGGAATCATGATTATGGCGCCAGTGAGGAATAACGGTTCGCGAAACCTGCTCGTCACCGGCGAACCTGTGGAACTGGCTCGACGCCTCTCTATCGCAAATCGCTTTTACGGGTCGCGTGTTCTGCTCGGGCCCCGCACCTTCGAGTTGGCCAGCAAGATCCTCGTGGCGCGTCCGATTGATTTCTTGAGCGGAATTGAAGCACGCGAGCGTCATGAGATTTACGAACCAATCGCGCTCGCGCTCGATGCGACTCGCGATCAGATCACGCGGCGCGATGCTTTTTGGAATGGGGTGGTTCTTTATCGGGAAAAACGATGGGCGGAGGCGTATTCGAAATTCCAGGACGCGCGTGATCCAAACGGCGCAGAAGATCGGCCTCTGCAATTGTATCTGCGCCGGATCGAACCGCTGGCTTTGCGGTTGACCAATACGCCGCTGGAAGAGTAGGGCGCGGTTTGAGGAAAACGGAATACCCGTCAGCGATTCGGGAGTTGATCGCCCAATTGCGTCAGATGCCTGGAGTCGGGCCGCGTTCCGCCGAACGGATTGCCTTGTGGATTGTGCAATCGCGTGGGGATCAACCAGAGAACATTGCCCGGGCCATTACGGCTACGCGCCAAACGGTTCGGCCCTGTGCCCAGTGCGGATTTTTCACCATGGAAGAAGCCTGCTCCATCTGTTCTGACCAAACGCGCGCGGCTGATCTGCTTTGTGTTGTCGAACAGGCGACCGATATTTTGCCATTGGAAAAGACGAGCGCTTTCCGCGGTCGTTACCATGCGCTAGGCGGCCGCATTTCACCGCTGGATCATGTTGGGCCCGATGATTTGCGGATCAAAGAATTATTGGGGCGGATTGAGAACGAAAAGTTTTCCGAAATTATCCTCGCGCTCGCTGCGGACGTGGAAGGCGAAGCGACTACGAATTATCTGGTTGAATTGCTGAAGCCGTACGCGATTCCGTTAACCCGAATTGCGCATGGTTTGCCGGCAGGCGGCGGTTTGGAATCAGCGGATGAACTGACGTTGTATCAGGCATTGTCCGGCCGGACGAAGTTGTAACGTCGAAAATCGCAGTTGTAGTGGCGCTTCTGCGAAGCGCCTTGGTATGGGCGTGACCTCCAGGTTGGAGGCTCAAGATAAATCGAAGTCAGCTCTCTGGGCGCTTCGCAGAAGCGCCCCTACAACTGCGCTACTTATTTTGAAAGCGTGATAATTCAGCGTATCTTACGCAGATGATCACTTTCCCCGAACACCCAAGAACATCGGCCTCCCGGGCCATCCTGCTCTTTACCGCCATTCTTTTTGTTGGCTTGCTTGCGGTTCTGGTTTTCTTGAAAAACGCTATCGCGCAAAAGCCAAACGAATCAGATAAACATCAGGAAACAAAACAGATGACCGAAAAGAATGTGAAAGCGTCGGATGACGAATTGCGAAAGAAACTAACGCCTGAACAATATCGGATAACGCAGATGTGTGGCACCGAACCGCCATTTCAAAACGAGTATTGGAATAATCATCGTGCCGGGATTTACGTGGATGTTGTCACCGGCGAACCACTCTTCAGTTCCACAGACAAATTCGATAGTGGAAGCGGTTGGCCGAGTTTTACCAAAGCGATTGAAAAGAAAAATGTTACCGAAAAAACGGATCGCTCCCACGGCATGGACCGAACGGAAGTTCGTTCGAACGAAGGCGATTCGCATCTGGGACATGTGTTCGATGACGGTCCCGGGCCAACGCATCAACGCTTTTGCATTAATTCCGGCGCTTTACGCTTCGTTCCCGTCGAGAAAATGAAGAACGAGGGATACGGCGAATATTTGTCTCTCTTCGAAGGGAAGAAGTAATTCAGCCCAGAAGGCGCTGGCCTACTGAGGGCTAATCAATCTTCCAAATCGCGGATCGTTTCGTAGTGGATCCCATTCCGGTTCCACGCGTAGCGTCCCCGGTGTTGGTCCGTTTGGAACCTTGATCAAATCGTTCAGTAATTCGAACGCCTGATCGACTTCACCGACCTGTGCCAGGATTACAGCCAGCTTTGTCGCGAGTAATGGTCCGTCGTAAGCGTCCTTTGAGATTGGAAGCAGCTCGATCGCGCGTCGGCCGGCATCAATCGCTGCTTCCTTCCGACCCTGCATCGCATTCAAGAGTCCAAGCAGCGTGATAATTTTGGCATCGTCGCGTGCCTGAGCCAGATCGGATTCGACCATGCTTTGTGCTTCGGCGAAGGCCCGTGCGGCGGCTTCATTTTCTCCTCGCCCGCGAGCGATCAGACCTTCGTACCACGCCCTTGGAAATGTGTACCCGTCAATAACCGCAGCATGACCACCCACACCCATGTCGTTGAACCGATCGTACTTGGACGCTTTCAGCACTCGTGCTGCCTCGGCGTAGTCGCGATCAATTAGGCTAATCTGAAGCGCGATGACACTGACCGAGCCGCCGGGATCGAATCCGGTCGGAATTTTCCGCAAAGCCGCGCGCAAAGGTTCCGTCTTTCCACCGGCTCGCAGTTCGATTGCGGCCTGGGCGAGGGCGAAGAGATGATCAGCTGGATGAATAGCGACCGCATCGCCAAATGCTTGCGCGGCTTCCTCGAATCGGCCAAGGCACCCGAAGGTTTCGGCAATGTTCCAGAGCATCCCGGTGTTGCGGGGATCGAGTTCTCTGGCTTTCTCAAAGTTAACAACTGCTTCGCCCCATCGGCCCTGGCGTCGATCAATGGCTCCCGCGGTGTCCCAAACCTCTGCATCGTTAGGTATGGCCTGTTGGGCGATGGCCAATTCCGTCCGAGCCAGCTCGTAGTCGCGGTATCCGTAGTAGTAATAGTAAGCCAGGGCAAGACGCGCGTCCCCCAAATCAGGCTGAAGCCGTAGTGCGTGATCGGCCGCGACCTTCGACTGAGCCAAACGCGGTCGGGAACGATCGGAGCCAAACCAGTAAAGTTCGCCATGAACCCGCGACGCCAAGCAATAGGCCAGCGCAAACTGAGGGTCCCGTTTGATTGCCTCGTCCAGAAGTTGAAGCGCGCGGTCACCATTTTCCCGCGCGTCACCTGAGCCGGCCCAACGAAATAACTCGCGGGCGCGCAGGAAAAGTTCATAGGCAGCCATATCCGCTGTCGAATGGATCTGGAGACTCGCCTTTTCCTTTGGCGAAAGATTGGCGCGAAGCGCGAAGGTGATACGCCGCGCCAATTCACTCTGCAATTCAAACAGATCGGTGATTTCCCGATCATAGCTATCGGTCCAGACATGTTGATCAGTCCGTGCATCGATTAACTGCGCATTAATCCGGACCCGATTATTTTCACGCCTAACAGAACCTTCCAGGATGTAGGCCACACCGAGGGCGAGTCCGATTTCCCGGAGATTGCGCGCTCCTATCTTGTACTGCCGCACAGACGTTCGACTGGTTACCTTTAGGTCTGCGATCCGAGCGAGGCTGGAGAGAATATCATCCTGTATTCCATCAGCCAAATAGGCATTTTGGATGTCACCACTGAAGTTTTCGAAAGGGAGAACGGCCACGCTTTTCTCAGGAATATCAAAGGTTGGCTTTCGGGGTGGGGCGATGGGAGATTCAGAAACCTCATCATCGGTTCGCCGGATTCCCTCAGGCGTAATGTCATAAGCCCAGGCCAGAAGCAGCGCGATTGGAAACCCGAGCCCAACCAGGGCTATGATCAGTCTAATCATCGAGTTTGGGATTTCGAGCGGCGGAAAAACCTGGGTCGCAACCTGAATAACGAGCCAACCGACAACGGTGTATGCTACTGCGACTCGATAGACCTTGCGTCGCTTCAGTTCGGCAAAGAAATGTTTTGTCTTCCCACTGTTGCCCATTCAACGGGTACATAAGGTGGGGAATGGCTTGTGCCAAGCGGGACGTGTGGGGATGCGGTTCTGCCTGCCACGCCGTGGAATCAGCTGCTGTAGCCACGGCCCTTGGACCGGTCGGCGCCGCACAAGACCATCCTGGACGAGCAACTCTCCGTCCGCTAATCCGTTGATTGCGTCAATACCGAACGGCCGCAGGGCCGTGGCTACAACATTTGCCCCTTCGGACGAAACGTGAAATAGCAATGGCAGTCAATGCAGGTGCAACAATCACACGACCGCGAGCAACGCAGCGCGCTTATTGCCGGGATCGCGGCGTTCATGACCTGGGGGTTGATCCCCGGTTACTGGAAACTCCTCAAAGGCGTCTCAGCCCCCGAAATCCTGGCGCACCGATTCGTTTGGACCAGTCTCTTTCTCGTCGGGTTGCTCTCATGGCAACAACGCTGGCCGGAAGTGAAAGCGATCATTCGTTCAAGGCGCGCCACACTCTACTGTCTCGCCGCCGGCCTCGCCATCGCGACAAACTGGTTCTTTTTCATTTTCGCTGTCGTCATTGGCCGGGTTCTGGAAACGAGTCTCGGTTATTTCATGACCCCGCTCGTCAACGTGCTTTTTGGCGCGATTTTCCTGCACGAACGGCTGACGCGCCTGCAAATGCTCTCCGTCGGCCTCGCTACTGCAGCTGTGGTTTACCTAACGTTCGGTTACGGCCATTTCCCATGGATCGCACTCACCCTCTGTAACACGTTTGGTCTTTATGGACTGCTGCGCAAAAAATCGGGGACACGAGCGATTCCCGGATTGTTCATCGAGACGATCTCGCTCGCGCCAGTTGCTGTTTGCTATCTCGCATATCTTTATCGAACCGGAACGCTGGCTTTCGGCAAGGTGCCTTTATCGGTTTCAATACTACTCCTAACAACGGGTGTAGTAACAGCTGTGCCGCTGTTTTGGTTTGGGCACGCCGCGCGACACCTTCGCCTGACCACGGTTGGTTTCTTGCAATACCTCGCGCCTACCGGTTCGTTTTTCCTCGCGGTCTTCGCATATCACGAAACATTCACCCGCGGCCATCTGATTACTTTCGGTTTGATCTGGGTGGCGTTAGCCATTTTCACCGTGGAAGCGGTTCAACGATGGCGGTCGAGTCGAGAGGCGGCTGCAGATACGGTTTCGGTGGCGGACCCGGCTTAAGGGAAGCCACGGATTAAAAACACGGAAAAGGAGGAGAGTTATTCCAATCCGTGTTTCATCCGTGTCGATTGCCGTGGCCAAAATCCCGCGTCACCCTCAAGTTGGAAACTGTCCGACAGTCGTCTATGATAGCGGTGCCCAAATGACCAACGACGATTTTCACTATGCCATCGAGAATACCCGGGTGATTCTCGCGCCTGAACGCCAGATTGCGAGCTTTGGCAGCACTAGTTTTCGGTTTTATCTGATTTCAGAACTGATGGATCGCGCCAATGAAATCCGGGTGCGTGACGGCAAAATCCACGCTGAACGTCCTCAGATCGTTACGCCAGAACACTATTGCAAGTTGTTGCTGGAAGGTTTCGGAGAAAAGGCGCACAAGTATGTCGATCAGCTGCGCGAGCACAATATTTCGGTGCTCCGCTACGGATTTCACTTTCGTAAGACCGACGTGATGGAAAATACGGTGCGCGACACCATGGAATCAGTCATCGAGCGAACCAAACTTAAAGTGGAACACGCGGACGAACCACTCAGTGCCGTGATTCAAGGCGTCGACGACGCATGGGAAGTTTGTCTCCTTAAGTTCACCTTCGATCTGATCAAACGTTCAACCGGCGATAACTTCGGTGATTTCCACCGGCGCGGTCTGATCTAAGCCAGGCGCTGATAGCGGCGCATTAGTTTGAAAAACCGAATCGTGTCACGCACCGGATGGATGCTGCTCACTTCATCCGAATAGACCGTCGTGATCGGAACTGCTTCGATCCGCCGTCCTTTCCGGCTGGCCAGGATGAGCATCTCTGTTTCGTAATCGAACCGCTCGGCTCCCACCATGATGTCCGGAATCAAATTACGATGCAACATCCGGAATCCGCATTGAGTATCCGGGATCGTTTGGCCACAAACACGACTGATCTTGTTGCTCATGTAGCGATTAACAAATCGACGGACCCAAGGCATGTGAGCGGTGTCACTCATTCGTGTCCCGACGAGAAGTTCGGATCGCCGAGCTGAAGCTGCATCGATGAAACGGTTGATCTCCTCTGGCAAATGTTGTCCATCGCCATCGAGGATTATCACGTAGGCCATGTTTTGATCGGACCAGTGACGTAACCCAGTCTTGATCGATTCGCCTTTCCCGCGGTTCTGAGGATGAACAACGACTTCGGCTCCGGCCTCACGCGCGTTCGGTGCGGTCGCATCCGGCGATCCGTCGTCGACGACCAGGACATGGTCCAGCTGCTGGAGCGTACGCCGGACAACGTCGGCAATGTGTTTTTCCTCCAGGTAAGCCGGTATGACCGCCGCGACCGATGTGCGGTCGATCGTGCTGTCCGGCTGAAGCTGAGTTAAGAGTTGAGAGCTAATAGGTGAGGGAAAAATCCTGCGAGAAGCAAGCGCTGCACCAGGCTAATTACCATTCACTAGTCACCGATCACCAATCACTTTGGACTTCGTGGCGCTACCGGGTGAAAATCGGCTGCGTGATAGGAGCTGCGCACCAGCGGACCGGACGCGACATGCTCGAACCCTTTGGCGCGCGCGATTTCCCCGTAGGACTCGAATCGTTCCGGCGTGACGAACTCGACCACGGGTAGATGTTGCGGAGTTGGGCGAAGATATTGACCAAGGGTGAGGACCTGACAACCAGCTTCGCGCAGATCATCCATCGATTGGAAAAGTTCCGGCTCTGTTTCGCCAAGACCAAGCATTAACCCGCTTTTGGTTACAACTTTCGGGGACAACTCTTTCGCTTTGCGTAACACCTCAAGCGAAGTCCGATACTTCGCTCGCGAACGCACCACCGGGGTGAGGCGTTCGATCGTTTCCATGTTGTGATTGAAAATGTCTGGCTCAGCCTCCAGCACGACTTGGATGCACCAATCCTGTGCATGAAAATCAGGAACCAACACTTCAACAATAACAGAAGGATCCATCGCGCGGATCGCTTCAATGGTGCGCGCGAAATGATTGGCGCCGCCATCTTTCAGATCATCGCGTGCCACCGCCGTGATCACGACGTGTTTCAACCCCATCCGGCGAACCGCTTCCGCAACCCGCGCGGGTTCGTCTTCTTCCAACGCGAAAGGTTTGGCGGTGGTAACTGCACAGAAACCACAGGCGCGCGTACAACGGTCCCCGGCGATCATCATGGTGGCGGTTCCCTGGCTCCAGCATTCCCAGCGATTAGGGCATTGCGCGCTTTCGCAAACAGTATGAAGCCGCAGGTCAGAAATGAGCGCCTTGGTCGAGAAGAAAACCGGATTCGACGGTAATCGAACCTTGATCCAGGGCGGCTTTTGCGCCTGATGCAAGGCTGGATCGATTTTCGCGCAGGACATGGTTGGGAAATGCTATGCGGACCGACGCGGAAAGCAACAGCGGGCGGGGGGAAGTCTCAGCTCAGTCTTCCTGTCGGCCGGCCTCGGGGACACGAATGTATCGGCGAAACAAGATCAACCCGACAGGCGCGACCGAAGCCGCCAAGGCGAAGATCAGCCACATCATTCCGGAATTTCGCGGGCCTTCTGCCGGGCAAAACGCCGCCAGAATCCAGCCGGACGTTCCGACGAGAAGCTTGCCGACAAGAAACGGCAGATAAGCCAGTGAACCGTACGATGCTTCCTGGCCTTTCGGTGCGATAGCGGCGGCGTACTCATACACCCTTGGCGAGTAAAAGGCTTCGCCAATGGAGAAGACCGTGAGGTACAGCGCCGTCATGATGTAGTACGGATGGATGTTCCCTTGTAATGAGAGATAGCTATGTCCGAGCCATTGCCCAATTCCGCTCTCGACCGCAGGCTGAAACCAATCCGTCGGCAAAGCCATGATAAACACTCCCGCCGCGCAGATGGCTCCCCCGACTATGACCATTCGATAGGCGGTGAATTGTTGGGTGAGCGCGCCGACGATCGGCGCGAGGATAATGATCATGATGGAATTGATCCCGGAGAGCATGCCGACGGGGGCATGAGGCCCCAGCTCACGATCGCCGAACGTGGGAAAGACGTAATCCATCAGCAGAAAAATGGCTTTGAGAAACCCGATGAAGGCAAAAAACATCAGAAGCCGGTAAAAGCCGGGTTGACGGATTAGGCGCCGAAAAAGCCGGCCCGTCTCCAAAGCACTCTGGCGCACGGTGGCCGCGATGCCTCCCCAGAAAGATGTGGGAATGTGCGAGAAGCTTTCCGCCGTGGAGCCTTCTTCCGCTCCTTCTGCCTTTCGACGAAGTAAGTAGATCACGGGAAAGAGCACGATCTCAAAGGCGAGGCTTACTGCGAACAACTGTTGATGCACCGTCGGCTCGAACCCGAGGACATTTACATGAAAATCAAATCGCCGGACATGATCGAAAATCCAACCGGCGGCGAGATAACCAACGTTCATCACCGCGTAGATGATCGAGAAGGAAATCGAACGCTGTTTCGTGGTTGAATATCGCCGCGTTGCAGCGAGCAGCACCGGTGTTCCCAGGGCCTCGCCAATGGCGAGCGGAAGCACGCCGCACATCAGCGCCAGGGAGGGAATTGAGGTAAACACCATCACGCTCCGAGCAATAGTGCAGATGCTGATGCCGAGAAAAAAGGTGCGGCGAAGACCGATCGCGTCGGTCAGCGATCCGGCCAACAAGGTGAACACCGTCATGGCCGGCGCCCAAACCCAGCCGACCAGACCCACGGCGCGTTGATCGCTAAAACCTAGGTCCTTCGAAAGCCACAGAACCAGCGTTTTGGCCGTGACGGAGTAGGCGGTGTAGATGAGAAACTTGATCAGGAACGTCAGCCACAATTCACGTTGCGCGCCGCGCAGGACCATGAACTTCGCGATAAACCCGGCGATGCCTTTCTCCGATGCCGGAGCGCTCTGATCAGGTAACAAAGTGTTGTTTGCTGTTCCCACGGTTATCGGGCTGCCTACACCATGTTCGCGATAAATTCGCGTCCGTCGAACAAAGAGAAATCGTCAAGTTTTTCGCCGGTGCCGACGAATCGTGTCGGGATTCCCAATTCTTCCTGGATGGCGATGACGATTCCGCCTTTACCGCTCCCGTCGAGTTTGGTCACGATCAACCCGGTCAGGCCTATCGACTGATGAAATTCTTTAGCCTGGGAGAGTGCATTTCCGCCGGTGGTCGCGTCCACCACCAGCAATGTTTCGTGCGGTGCTTTCGCGTCATGTTTGGCAATGCTTCGTTTCACTTTCCCGAGTTCCGCCATCAGATTGCTCTTGGTATGGAGTCGGCCCGCTGTGTCGCAAAGGAGAAACTCAATGTTCCGTTTGTCGGCGGATTCATACGCCTCGTAACAAAGCGCTGCCGGATCTGCGTTGTATTGGCTGCGAATCATTTCGACTCCGATCCGTTCCGCCCAAACACCCAGCTGTTCAATTGCCGCTGCGCGAAAGGTGTCGGCCGCCGCTAATAGAACACTATGGCGGTTTCGTTTGAAATAATGCGCCAGCTTTGCGGTCGAGGTCGTTTTTCCGGTTCCATTGACGCCTACGATTAAGATCGCCTTTGGCTTTGCTGGCAGCGGCGTGATCGGCGCCGGTGCAAAAGGTAGGACTCGCCCGATTTCTTCCCGCGCTACCTCCGCTATGTCAGACGCTGTGATCTTTGCTTCGGTGGCGCGTTCCTGAAGCGACTTGCACAATCCTCAGCGTCATCGGAACTCCCAGATCAGCGCGAATGAGGGATTCTTCCAGTTCATCCCAATCAACTGGTTTGCCGGTAAACTTCGTAATGAGCGATTTAAGAAACTTCATTGCGTTTTTGGAATCGGACGAGCTCTAACAGGATGGGGAAGGAAAACACCGGCCTTCGCCCTCTGCAATCCGGTAAATCCAGTTAATCCTGTCTAATCTGCGGCGGGCTTTCGTGAACTGCCTCACGCAACGGGCGGTTAAGATCATCTTTCACTCGATCCAGGATCCCATTCACAAACCGACCGGAGTCGGGGCCTCCGAACATCTTAGCCAGTTCGATTGCTTCATTGATTGAGACCACTGGCGGGATGTCATCACGATATAACATCTCGTAGATCGCTAGCCGCAGAACGTTTCGATCGACTACCGAAATCCGGTTGAATTCGTAGTTGTCGCAGTACTTCCGGATCCGATCATCGATTTCCGGGAGGTGCGCGATCATTCCATCGATCAACGGTTGGGCGAATTCGCGAACCCGCGGGGTAGCAGGACAAAACTCCCAGAATTCATCCATTTTTTCCGGGGCGCCATCGCCGTGCAGATCGCGCCAGAAATGGAATTGAACAGCTGCCTGTCTGGCTGAGCGTCGTTTACCCATGGCGGTTCATTTCGACTTCCTGCGTAACTGGTCCAAGAGATCCCCGATCTCAATCGCCGTTCCGGCAGCTTCTGTTCCGCGATTAATTTTCGAGCCAAGACAGCGTTCGTGCGCTTGTTTCTCGGTCTCCACACTCAGGATAACATTGATAACCGGAACGCCGTAAGTAATCGCAATCAGCTGGAGGGCATCCGTAACCGAACTGGCCAGATTCTTGGCATGATTGGTCTTGCCTTGCAGAATCACTCCCAGCGCCAGAATTGCGTCTTCTTTGTTACGGGCGGCGATCTCCCGAACGACCACCGGGATTTCGAATGCGCCAGGGACTTGGTGAAGCGAAATCGCCGAGCCCGGGGCAAGCGCGTTCAATTCCTTCGTGGCATGTTGGACCAGGCCATCGACATACCGGCCGTTGAACCTGCTCGCCACAATCGAGAAACGACGCTTCCTCCTGGCTACAAGAGGGCGGCGCTGGCTGAAGTTCGACATTTCACAATCTGCGGGCAGGCAGCCTTTCTGTCGAGCGTTCGTCTCGCGGGGATTGGAAGCGCCACGGACGAACAGCCGCCTTCGCCAAGGTTCCGGCGTACTAGGCGCCCTAAACACGGATTTTGGACTTGAACTCCGCGGATCGAACTCCCAATCCGTGTTTAATCCGTGGCCAGAAAATAACCGAAGCAGCCGCCAATCGCTGCTTAAAGCAAATGGCCCATCTTTGTCTTCTTCGTCTCGAGATATCGTGCGTTGTGCGGGTTCACTTCGCTCCGAATTGGGACCTGCTCGATCATTTGGATCCCATACCCCTCGAGACCCACAACTTTCTTGGGATTATTCGTCAGAAACCGAAACTTGCGCACTCCGAGGTCGAACAAGATCTGGGCTCCGAGGCCGTAATCACGGAGATCGCTGGCAAACCCGAGCTTCGCGTTTGCCTCAACCGTATCGAGTCCTTCCTCCTGCAATTTGTAAGCGTGAATCTTGGCTGCCAATCCAATGCCCCGGCCTTCCTGCCGCATGTAAATCAGAACGCCATTGCCTTCGTCGGCGATCTGACGCAAGGCCGCGTGGAGTTGGTTGCCGCAATCGCATCGTCGCGATCCGAAGACATCACCGGTCAGGCATTCGCTGTGAACGCGAACCAAAGTGGGATGGTTCTTCGAGATGGTCCCTTTAACGAGCGCAAGATGATGTGCGCCATCAAGCGTTGACCGGTAAAGATGCAAGTCGAAATCACCGTAGTCCGTCGGGAGTTTCACGATCTGCTCCGCCTCAACTAGTTTTTCGGTTAGGCGACGATGAGAAATCAGACTTTGGATCGTGCAGATGCGCAGCCCATGTTTTCGACGGAATTCCATCAGCTCGGGCAGCCGCGCCATTGTTCCGTCGTCGTGAAGGATTTCGCAGAGGACAGCGGCTGATTGAAGTCCGGCCATGCGGGCGAGGTCCACTGCGGCTTCGGTGTGTCCGGCACGGCGCAGCACTCCGCCGTCTTTTGCCCGGAGGGGAAAGATGTGACCTGGTTGGATTAGATCATTACGTCCCGAGTTTGGATCGGCAATCGTCTGTATCGTCTTTGCTCGATCGTGAGCGCTGATACCGGTGGTGACGTCATGCGCAGCATCGACCGATACAGTGAAATCAGTCCGATACATTTCGCGGTTCTGAGCCACCATCCGTTGCAACCCCAGTTGTTCGGCTCGTTCGTTTGAAATGGGCACACAGATTAATCCACGGCCATGGGTCGCCATGAAATTCACCCTTTCCGGCGTTGCCTTTTCGGCGGCCATGACCAGATCGCCTTCGTTCTCTCGGTCGGCGTCATCGGTCACGATCACGAGTTTGCCGGCCGCGATGTCGCGAACGACGTCTTCGATCGTGTCGAACTCAAAGGTTACCGGGGCTTCTGCAAGCACCTAATACAATTACTTTTTGGCTGGCATTCGGCAAGGGGAGTTGTAGCCACCGGCCTGTGGTCCGTCCAGTCGCTGCCCATAGGTCCTTTAGGTCCTATGGGACTTATGTAGTGCCGCTTACCCAATCTCGATCGCGCCTTCCAGCATCGGCAACACCGTGCGCAGTTTCTGATCAGACCGCGCATGAACCATTAACAACGGTTCCTTTGCCTCCACCATTTCGCCGACCTTCTTGATTCCGGAGAACCCGACGGCGAAATCGACATCCCTTTCTGTCCCATGACGACCAGCCCCCAGTTGGAGCGCCGCCTGGCCGATCAAATCCGCATCCATTACCTTTATCGATCCGGCTCTTTCGGCCAGAATCGGATGAATGATCGGCGCCCGATGGATTTCAGTTATTTGCTCGAGGGAAGAGGCATCGCCGTCTTGCGCGTAAACCATCGAAATGAATTTACGCCAGGCGGTTCCATCCGAGAGCCATTCGGAAAGCTCCGTGCGTGACGCCTTGGAAACCTGTTCAGCCTGGTCTAACACAAGATTAATTACGTCCGTTGGCCCGCCGCCCTGGAGGATTTCGACGCACTCTGCAATTTCAAGTGCGGTCCCGACCGTTCGCCCGAGAGGTTCGTCCGTCGGGGTTAACAGATGCGAAACTCTTACGCCCATCAATTTTCCGACTTTTGTCATCGCTGATGCGAGTTTCTTGGCTTCCCCGCGTGTTTTCATGAACGCGCCTCGCCCAAACTTCACATCAAGCACAAGGCGGTTGAGATTTTCTGCGAGTTTTCGGCTCATGATGCTCGCTACCATCAACGGTTGCGAAGAAAGAATCCCGGTGACGTTGCGCAGGTCGTAAAGTTTTCGATCAGCGGGGCAAAGGTCTTCGCCTTCCTCCATGATAAAAACGCCGATGCTCTCGAGTTGTGCCAGAGCACGGCGTTCGTCGATCTGAACATTGAATCCCGGAATGCTTTCGAGTTTGTCGAGCGTGCTGCCAGCGATTCCGGACTCGCGGCCACAGATCATTGGGACCCAGATTTTGTCGCAAGCTAATAACGGAGCGAGGACAAACGATGTTTTGTCGCCTACGCCGCCCGTGGAATGTTTGTCCGCTCGTTTCGGGGCGCCTTTCGGATATTCCAGGACACCTCCGCTTTGCATCAGCGCGGTCGTCAGGTGCTGAGTTTCTGCGGTTGTCATCCCTTGGAAAAAGACGGCCATAGCCCAGGCGCTCATCTGGCAATCCGGCACCTGTCCGCGAGTAAAGCCCGAGATGACGTGATTGATTTCATCTGCGGTCAGCTCGTGACCATCGCGTTTTTTCTCGATCAGGGTCGGGACGTGCATGGAGGGAAATCTGGTCGTGCCAGGGCTAAAAACCCCGGCTGATTTTGCCTAAAGCTAATTCGGTGCCTCGACCTGCCCGATTTCAGCTGCAGCACAGGGCAATTTCGACAGGATTAACCGGAATTAACGGGATTTGTATTCGGACTTTGCATCCTCAACTGTAATCCTGTCCTGTTTGAGGATTGCGTATCGGGCCGAAAAGGAAAAAGGTAGGCCCAGCCATTCCAACCAATTGTGCGAAAAACCGATAAGATATTTGTGGCCGGGCATCGTGGGCTTGTTGGCAGCGCGATTGTTCGAAGGCTGCGGCAGGATGGGTTCGAGAATTTGGTAACCAGGGATCGCGCGCAGCTTGAGTTGAGAGATAGCAACGGGGTCGAGCGTTTTTTCGCGGAAGAAAAACCAGCCATCGTGGTTTTGGCGGCCGCCAGGGTTGGGGGAATCAAGGCGAACAACGATCAGCCGGTCGCGTTTCTCCTGGATAACGTGCAGATCCAGAACAACGTCATTCGGACTGCCTATCAAACAGGGGTAGAGAAGCTTCTCTTTCTGGGGAGCTCCTGCATTTATCCTAAACACGCTCCTCAGCCAATTCCGGAATCGGCGCTTTTAACCGGTCCACTTGAACCAACAAACGAGGCTTATGCGATTGCCAAGATCGAGGGAATAAAGCTGTGTCAGGCTTACGCGCGGCAGTATGGCGCGAATTTCATTTCGCTTATGCCGACGAATCTATACGGCCCCAACGACAACTTTGATCTTCTTTCCTCCCACGTTCTTCCGGCCCTTTTGCGGAAAGCGCACGAAGCAAAACAACGCGGCGATCCCGCGCTCTCCGTCTGGGGTTCCGGTAAACCGCGCCGTGAATTTCTCCATGTGGACGACCTTGCTTCCGCTTGCCTGTTCCTTCTCGAAAAATATGAGAGCCCGGAAATCATCAATGTTGGTTGTGGCGAGGATATTTCGATCCGGGAATTGGCGAAATTGATTTGCGAAATAGTAGGGTTCAAAGGCGCTCTGAGCTGGGACTCGAGCCAGCCGGATGGAGCGCCGAGGAAATTGCTGGATGTGACCAAACTCACCGGGCTCGGATGGCGTCCTGTCATTCCGCTGCGAGAAGGAATCCAACGGACTTATGAATGGTTTTTGCAACAGGTTGCGATGGAGCACTAACAAATGAAAGAAATTCGTGTCGGGGTTGTTGGAGTTGGACACATCGGTCGAAATCATGCCCGGCTTTATGCTGAACTGATCGGATCGCGGTTTACCGCCATTTACGATATTGATCAGGCGAAGACGCAGCAGTTGGCAACCGAGTTTGGCGCAGCTCCGGTTTCCTCGTTGCAGGAATTCATTAGCCAAGTAGACGCGGCTTCGATCGCGACACCGACTAATACGCATTTCGAAATCGCACGGGAACTCCTGGCTCACGACAAGCATCTCTTGATCGAGAAACCGATTACTGAAAACACCGCTGATGCCAGTACCCTGGCGGAACTGGCCGCGGGTCGCGGTCTGGTCTTGCAGGTTGGTCATGTCGAGCGGTTCAATCCGATTTTGAGTGCGCTCGAAAAGCAGTTAACGAATCCTCGTTTTATCGAAGCGCATCGGCTCTCGCCTTATCCGAATCGGAGCACTGACATTGGAGTTGTGCTTGATCTAATGATTCACGATCTGGAAATCATCCTGCATTTGGTGCGGTCGCCGGTCCAAACAATTGACGCAGTTGGGGTCCCGGTCATGGGGCACGGTGAAGACATTGCCAATGCGCGGATTCGTTTCGAGAACGGCTGCGTCGCAAACATTACTTCAAGCCGAATTAGTCCTGAGCCAATGCGCAAGATTCGTGTCTTCCAGGAAAACGCCTATCTCTCACTCGATTATCACAACCAGAGCGGAGAGATTCATCGTCGGACCGCAAAGGGGATCACTCGCGAGGCAGTGGAGATTGAGCGTGGTGAGCCGCTCAAACGGCAGTTGGCCTCTTTCATCGAGTGCGCGCAGACCGGGCGAACTCCGATGGTCTCCGGGTTCCAGGCGGCCGCCGCCTTGGAGTTGGCCGTTGACATAACGAAACGAATCTCGGTCAACGCGAAGGGATCATGACCATCTATCTGGTCGCGGGCGAAGCGAGTGGCGACGAACATGGAGCGGCGTTGATGCGAGCCTTGCGTGCTCTTTTTCCCGGGATCCAGTTCCAGGGACGCGGCGGTCCAAAGATGAAGGCAATTGCCGGAGAATCATTCATTAATTGGACCGAGGCCGCTGCCGTAGTCGGCCTTTGGGAAGTGGTTAGGCGGTACGGATATTTTCGTGAACAATTTCAATGCGCCCTTCGAGAAATCGCCCGCTGCAATCCGAATGCAGTCATCCTGATTGATTACCCCGGATTTAACCTGCGGCTGGCCCGCGCCCTTCGAAAGAACCAGCATGCAGTTGGTTCCCGACCATTTCGCGGTCGAATCGTTTATTATATCAGTCCCCAGGTCTGGGCGTGGAATCGTGGGCGAATCGAAGAGATGGCGCGTCTGCTCGATTTGATGCTCTGCATTTTTCCATTCGAAGCCGAGTTGTACAATCGTTCGGGATTGCGAACGGTTTTCGTTGGTCACCCTATGGTTCAACATTTGGCCGCAATCAGGACCAACCAGGAACGCCAGCGAAATCTGATCGGGCTCTTTCCCGGAAGCAGGCTCCGAGAGATTCGGACGATCTTTCCAGTCATGTTGAAAACGGCAGAGAAAATTCTGAGCGAACGTCCCGAAACTGAATTCGAAGTCGCGGCTGCCTCGGAAGCGCTTCGTTTGGAGATATCTCAACTGCTGGCTGATACGTCGTTAGGAAAATGCACTCGAATTGTCACCGGTGATTCGGCTGGAACGATGCAGCGGGTCTTCGCTGGAATTGTCGCTTCCGGGACCGCAACATTGGAAGCCGCTTTCTTTCGGTTACCGTTTGTTCTGGTCTACAAAGTTTCCTGGCCAACGTACTTTGCCGCGCGGCTTGTTCTCAGGACGCCGTTCCTCGGGATGCCAAATATTTTGGCGAACCGCGAGATCGTTCCTGAGTTCCTCCAGCAGGATGCTCGTCCGAGTATTATTTCGAGGACGGTCTTGGAGTTGATGAGCGATGAAAACATCCGGCAAACTATGACGTCGGCGTTCGATGCGGTAATCGCTCAACTGGGCGAAACCGGAGCGAGTGAAAAAGCCGCCCGAGTGATTCTTGATGAATTTAGCCAAAAGGGCTAGATGGCCGGTAATGAAGATTTTCGATATTTCGCGCCCGTTGACAAATGCCCTCGCTCCCTGGCCGGGGGACACGCCCTTTCGTTTTGGGTTAAATTGGAAAATAGCGGAAGGCGCGACGGTCAACGTCGGAGCGATCAACATGAGTCTGCACAATGGAACACATGTGGACGCGCCGTTTCATTTCGATGAAAATGGGTTGTCGATCGACCGGATGCCGCTCGATCATTACCTTGGGAGAGCGGTGGTGATGGACCTAACAGAGCGTTTCGGAAAGGCAGTAGATCAGGACGACGATGCGAAAATCGAGATCGCCGATCTCGAGTCTGTTTCGGCTTCGTTGGACCAGGCCCCTCGATTGTTACTCAAGACCGGTGTCTGGATGGACTCCACTGTTTTTCCGAACTGGATTCCCGTCGTTGCGCCAGACGTGCCTGGGTGGTTGCGTGCGCGTAAGGTGAAGTTGCTAGGTCTTGATCTGCCCTCGGTGGATCCGATCGAGGCAAAGAAATTAGCCAACCATTACGCTCTCAACCAAGCGAGTATCGCGATTCTCGAGTCGCTTGACCTTAGCCAGGTGAGCGAAGGAATTTACCATCTCTCCGCGTTACCGTTGAAAGTCGCTGGGGGCGATGCCGGACCTGTTCGTGCCATCCTTTGGCAAGACTGAACGCAGTGACTGATCTTCTAAATCGTCGGGGAACGCTTTGGATAGTCATGGTCTTCGCGCTTGTCTTGTGGGCAATCGCGAATTTGCCATGGCACCTGGATGAGTACGATCAGGCCAAGCAGGCGTTCACCTCATTCGAGATGGTGAACCTTGGTCACTGGAGTTATCAGCACACTCCGAATGGCGGAGTCGCAACCAAACCGCCGCTGGTTGGTTGGGTTTCGGCCGGTTTGTTTTATCTAACAGGTGTTTGGGAGTGGGCCTGGCGATTACCGTCTTTCATCGCAGCGCTCCTCCTGTTGTTTCTTATCACCCGCGCCGCATCCGTTTACGGAAACCTCGCCAGCTTGATCGCTGCGGCCGCTTTCAGTCTGAATTTTCTCACGCCGCGTTTGGCCACTCTTGTCCGGACGGATATGCCTCTTGCTTTGTTCGTGTTCGCCATTGGCTGGTTGATCTGGGAGAAGATTCGACGCCGCGAAACCTTCACTGCACGCGATCGTGTTTTGTTGTTCGTCCTTCTTAGCGTGGCCATGCTGACAAAAGGACCAATTGTCTATGCGTTTGTCTTACTTGCATTTGTTATCTACCGCTTGCAAGCGCGTGCGCTCGGCGAAAGCGCAATCGCCTGGACCGGTTGGTGGCCGTGGTTAGGTTCATTCGCCGTCTTCCTCGTCTGGGTTGATAAAGGTGTTCTTGCCATTCCCGGTTTTTGGGAAAATGTCGTGGTTCGCGAATTCGCCGGTCGCTTTGGCGATGTCGTGCATCGACCGCAACCGATCTATTTTTATTTCCCGCATTTCCTTTTTCGGTTTGCGCCATGGAGCTTTTTGCTGATCGCACTAACGATTCTTGGTTGCGTGCAGGATCGACTAAAGTTTGGTGAGAGGCTAAGAGCGATTTCCCCTGAAACGTTTTGGCTGACGGTCTGGAGTCTTTCCGGACTACTGCTCATGTCTTTCGTTCCATCGAAGCGAATTGACCGAATATTTCCAATTCTACCGCCGTTATGCCTTTTGTTAGCTGCGCAGGTTGGCTGGCTTCAATCGAGGCCCGAAAAAGCAGCTCTGGTCCGGCGGTATTGCGCTCTTGCGATTGTGATTGGGTGTTTGTTGACCGGCGGCTATGTCATCCGAAGAGTATCAACCGCCTATCGAAATGATGACGGCTCGTTAGCGACATTTGGGCGAAAGATCAGGGAAGAGGCACAGGCTCACGGTTGGCGTTACCAAGTGATCGGAGGTAGGCACGAAGGTTTGTTGCTCTATCTTCGGAAAACGGAGTTCCTCAGGCCCGAGCAGGGGATTGCTGAATGGAATAATGGTCGAATCGATGGCCTCGTTGTTCCACAGGATCAACTCAACGCACTGTTGCCGAAGTTGACCGGCGCCGTTCCTTCGGCGGTTGGGCAATCCGATTCTGCCGGGCATCAAGAGAAACGGTACGTCTTTCTCGTGCGCGATAAGTAAATGCTGCTCTCTCGGAGCGGGCCACTTGGACCGTCGCCGTGCAAGAAGCCGCTCGACTTTGGTCCCGGGGTTTGTAGGCTCGCCTGCGGTTGAACCTTCTGATGGAATTTCCAAAAGCAGAAATTGAGACCCTTTGGTGCCCGTGGCGTGTCGAATATTTCGAACAGGAAAATCCGAACCCGGACTTCCTCTCCGACGCGGCCCGGGCGGGTGACGACGCGGCGCATCTTGTCCTGACGCGACGAAAAACTGCATTTCTGATGATGAATCGGTATCCCTACACCGTCGGTCACCTTATGGCGGTGCCTTACCGCAAGACAGCAGACCCTTTTTTGTTGGGAGAGAATGAGGTCCTCGAGCTCTGGGCTCTCGCTCTTCATGGACAAAAGTTACTCCGGGAAACAGTTCGCGCGCACGGGTTCAATGTTGGACTCAATCTCGGACAATGCGCCGGAGCTGGCGTCCTCGATCACATCCATCTCCATATCGTGCCACGATGGAATGGTGATACCAATTTCATGCCGATCCTATCCGGCGTCCGCCTTCTTTCGGAAGGTCTTCAGGGGCTTTACGACAAATTGATTGCGGCCCAGAACCGCATCTTCGATAAGACTTTATCTTCATGAGCACTACTTTCATTGAGCCGCCGCCGAAAGAAAGAGGGATGGGCTGTCTGGGAAAGGGCTGTCTGCTCATCATCGCTTTCCTTTTGCTCTTGGCCGTCTCGTTCATCATCGGTTTCTATGCCGGGACAAAGCCGAAACAAATTCCGCAGGTCCAAGCCTCGGAAGAGGAACAGAATGCGATTAAGGCGCGCTGGGATGAATTTGAAACGGCTGCGCGTAACGAACAGGTATCCGCTCCGCCACCGCCGGATGCGACTCCTCTGCCTGTGGCTGAAGCAACGCCCGGCTCCGGCAATCGCCTTGAACTAACCGCAAATGATGTCAACCAGCTGATTTCCCGTGGTCGTCATACGCGTGGAAGAGGATTCGTTACCATCGAGGGCGATGTTGCCCGGGTTCAAGTTTCTGTTCCGTTGGATAAAATGGGAATGAAAGGACGTTATCTAAATGGTCAGTTCGCCGTTCGTTCCGCTGCGGACCATTCGCCGCGCAACCTCCAGATTTCAGAAATGTCGTTCTCTGGTTTCCCGGACAGCGTGGTTCATACGATCATGGCAGCGTATCCGCCGGGTAGGTACGTTGATAGTTTCGTTAACGAGCATGGGATCACGTCGGTCAGTATCGAGAACGGCAAAGTGGTGCTCGAAACCAGCGGCAATGTCAGGTGAGGAAGAGGCCAGAAAACAGACCGAGGCAGATCTAAGTCGCTTCCTGCCTAACTACTCCATGATCTCGCGCACGAACACGTTTAGCTGGCCGTCGCTCTGTTTGCGGACCTCGGTGATCTCGTAGGGCCGCGCTTCATCCCGGTTCACCGTCGCCCCCCTTGTCGGCGGAGTGCGACCCGCTGGGAATTCAACCACGACCCGAACGGATTGTCCGCCCCCGAGCGGATGGAGGACCGCATCCGTTAGCCGTGTCTTCGGCCGCATGACGGCGCGACTCGATTCCGTGAAGTTAACGACGAATTGTCCTCTCAAGTAAACCCGTTCCCCAGCCAGACCGTGTTCCGCGAGATCGTTCAGGTCAGTTGTCTGAATAAGGCGACCGACAGGCATTTTTCCCGGAGGAAACGTCTTCCATGCTCCGCCACCGGCGGTCGAGGCCAAGGCATCGTTCGGAACAGGAGTAGGAGCTGTGGACATTTGTATTGGGGAGAGCGGCGGGAGATTTGGCCGCGACCGCCACTGGGGTCGAACCCGTTGACTTCGGTGGAGGCGGCCATGGGGGCGGCGCAGAACTATTGTATTAGTAGTTGGAGGGGGTGTTCCCGCAGTTACCACTACCGTCTCCGGCGCCGGTGTCGGCGTGGCTTTCTTGTTCTTGGCCAGCCTCTTGCCTCCTTTCGGTGTTGCGGTCGGTTTCGGCGTCGGCGCCATTACCACCTTCGGCGCCTCGACTTGTTGCGCCGGTTCAACCCGGATGAGCGAGCTTTTCGCCGGAGGCGGCGAAGCGGCCGGTAGACCGGCAACTACTGCTTGGTTTTGAGCGGGTGCGCTGCGTTCGCGGTAACGAGCTTCGGCTTCGGTCCGAGCCTCTTCACTAAAGAGCGGCCAGCCCGCTTCGAGATTCAGATCGGCGGGTGGTTCAAGGGTGAATGTGCCGGGCGCACGGGCGACGGTATAACTGCCATAGAGCAACGGCATGGCCGTGATCAAAATTCGGCCATCTGGCAAACGATCCGCGTGGATTACCGCCGAGAGATCGTGCGTTCGCTCCAGTTTGACCTCCAAGCCTGTGGCCAGTGTTTGCTTCATCATTGGTAACGACTGTGAATCAGCGGGGTAAACATGTTCCATCAGCGTTTCCCCGTGATCGGCTGCATTGGTTAGTGCAATCATTCCAGTGGTAAACAAATCATTCGGAGTCAGGTCGCGAGCGTCCATCACGGTGAAACGCCCCACCACGTACGGGACCAGACCGCGCACACTTTGATAATTGCGAATATAATTTCGGATTAGCTCCGCGTTAGCTCGCGAGAGTTCGGTCGGGCTCATCGCTATGTACCGATCATATAGCTGCTTAGCAGTGAGAAATTCCCCGGCTGGCGCAGCGGTCAATTCAAACCGTTTTATCGGATCGACCTTGTGCAGCTTTTTCAGAATACGATAACTGGCCGGTCGTTCCGGTTGTGCGAAAATGTAAAAGCTGGCGATCCAGGCAGCGAACGCCATCCCGGTCAGAAGCAGAATTACGATCGACCACCAGAAAAGGTTCGCGCTCTGCGAGCCTGGCCGCCGGCGCGGATCGTCGTAGCGAAAATAATCTCGATGCATCTACCCGCTCTGGCCTGGCGAACGATTTGTTTTCAAGCAGAACGCGTTGCTTCGAAAGAGGTGCCGCAGCCGCAGGTCCGCGCCGCATTCGGATTCTCAATATGAAACCCGGCTCCGGTCAGGCCCTCGTGGTAATCGAGGGTTGCGCCGCGAAGTTGGTCCGCGCTCTCATTATCGACCAGAAATTCGAGACCATCTTTTTCGACAACCGAGTCCCCATCCTTCCGGCTATCGAGCGACATTTGGTATTGCAAGCCCGAGCAACCACCCTTTGTGATTTGGACCCGCAACCCCTTGCGCTCGCCCGGAGCTTTCGCCTCAAGTAGAGTGCGAAGCTGGCGTACTGCGTTATCGGTCACCTGAATCATCGACCGTTCGAAATTATCGTTTCACGGGGGCAAGTCAAACCAGGCGGCTTTTCCTTTCAATCGTGAATCCAAACTTTAAGATGCATATCAATGGGCCGAGTTCGTTTATTGCCGGAGGTTCTTGCCAGCCAGGTTGCTGCTGGCGAGGTAATTGAGCGCCCAGCCTCCATCGTAAAAGAACTCGTGGAAAACAGTATCGACGCCGGTGCCCGCAAGATTGAGGTGATAATCCGGCGGGGCGGAATCTCGCTGGTTCGCGTGGTGGACGACGGGTTTGGAATGGAGCGAGATGACGCGCTACTTGCGCTCGAACGTCATGCAACCAGTAAGATCCGGACGGCGAACGACTTGTCGGCAATCGCGACCCTCGGATTTCGAGGTGAAGCCCTCCCCAGCATCGCCAGTGTATCGCGGTTTCGCCTTACCACCCGCGAACCAAACGCAGTCGCCGGGACCGAGCTTATTGTCGCCGGAGGTCGGATCGAAACGGTTCGGGATGGCGGCGAAGCTCCCGGAACCCAGGTCGAAGTGCGTTCGCTTTTCTATAACCTTCCAGCTCGTCGAAAATTTCTGCGCTCTGAGAACACCGAGAGCCGGAATATCGAGCATCAGCTTCATTTGCAGGCAACGGGTCATCCGCAGATCGCGTTTGTATTCGTCCGGGACAATCGAGTTGTTTTTCAGATTCCCGCAGCCGCGAGTCTGCTGGAACGGGTCCGGGATCTTCATGGTCCCGATCTGGTCCAACGCCTTCTTGTGCTCGATGAATCCTCGCAGACCGGAAAAATCCGAATCAGTGGATTGATTGGGCGGCCGGGATTAAGTCGGCAAAACCGTTCTCAACAGCTGGTTTTCGTTAATGGTCGAGCGATCGAAAGCCCGGTCCTGACTGCTGCGATGCGAGAGGGGTATCACACTGCGTTGATGAAGGGGCAATTTCCAGTCACGTTCCTTTTCCTCGAGATCGATCCATCGGCCGTCGATGTAAACGTGCATCCGGCCAAACGAGAAGTGCGGTTTCGTGACCCTGCGTCGGTCAGAGAAGCAATCGTTAGGACAATTCGTCGCACAATTGAGACAGGTCGGGAAAGCTGGGAACAGCAGTTTCAAAAACCTGGGGCACCACCTGAGGTTGCCTCACCGGTAGCGTCGACTCGTGTGCCCGATCTGACTCTGCGGCCTACTCCTATTTTTCCTGAAGCATCCGACCTTGAGTTGCCGCAAATGGTCCCGCCGACTCCGCCGATATTTGGAGGCGTCATAGGAGGAGCGCCGAATCGAGTGGCCGCCGCGGCGGCAGCAGCAGCGAGTCGTCTCGCGGCCGATGATTCAACTGCGCCGGCCGATTCGGAGCAGATGACGACCGAGCAGATGCCGGTAAACCAGCAGTTCCAAATAATAGGCGTCTTAAACAAGCTTTATGTGTTGATGGAAAATCAGGCCGGCCTGGTGCTGGTCGACCAACATGCAGCGCACGAACGGATTCTGTTTGAAGAACTGCGCCGGCGAATGGAAGCGCAAGGGGTTCCTTCGCAGCGTTTGCTCCTCGCTCAGACCTTTGAGCTCGCGCCACGTGACGCTGAATGGGTGGAACGTAATGCAGCGATTCTGCAGAAAATGGGTATCGGCATCGAGCCGTTCGGCCAAAACGCTTTCAAGATCGATAGTTTGCCCACCTTCCTCGAGGTCTCCGACCCGGTCTCTTTCATGCGCAAGGTGATCGATGGTCTAAAGAGCGCGAGCAACGGAAGTTCCCCGTTGCGGTTGGGGGAGGACATGATTGCCAAGACGGTCTGTCGGCATGCAATCAAAGCCAATGATCCTCTTGATTATCTGGAGATCGAGAAACTGATCACAGATCTGCTGGCCTGCGATCTTCCCTATTGTTGCCCGCATGGACGGCCTACGATGATCCAAATTTCGTTGGCCGAGCTGGAAAAGAAATTCGGCCGCAAGGTGTGAAGGCAGTTGTAGTGGCGCTTCTGCGAAGTCGCCCAATGAGTTGGGCTTCGATGCGTTTTAGCAGCGAACCTGCCGGTCACGTCCATGCCAGGGCGCTTCACAGAAGCGCCGCTACATCGCACTCCCAAAAAACCTTCGGACTTGTGCGATTGATCGCTGTCGCTGATTGGTCTTAGCCAAACTCATGAGCGATTACTTGATTTCCGTGCTGCTCGGCGTCGTTGAAGGTCTGACCGAATTCCTTCCCATCAGCTCAACCGCCCATCTCCGGCTGGTGGAAGCACTCTTGCACTTCGACCTTCATGACACCTTCTGGAAGATGTACACCGATCGTCATCCAACTCGGAGCAATTCTCGCGTTGCCGGTTTATTTCCGAAGAGAAATAGTCCGGTTTCTTTCCACCTTCCCTGGTGGAGAACGAGGGGACCGAACGTTTTTGACTCACCCTCTCAGCCTAACCCTGATCGCGTTTGTCGTTACCGCCATTCCTTCCTTCCTGTTGAAAAAACAGATCGGCCAGAATCTTGAAAGTCTGTCCGTGATGGCATGGGCAATTCTGATCGGCGGAATTGTGATGTGGCTGGTGGACGCTCTTTGTCGCCGACCACAAACAAGCAGCATGGATTCGATGAGTTTGTTCCAGGCCATCTGGATCGGGGCAGCGCAAATTCTGTCCGCGGTTTTCCCTGGCACGTCCCGCTCGATGTCAACCATCGCCGCTGGTCAGACCGTAGGATTATCCCGACCGGCCGCGCTCGAGTTTTCGTTTTTCTTGTCGATGCCAACCATGGCGGTTGCGACCGGGTACGATCTGCTCAAAACGATCTTACCTAACAAGCACGGTGCCGACTCCGGCGAGATCGCCCCGCTGGTTATGAATGGGCATGGCTGGATCGTTCTCGGCATCGGCTTTGTCGTTTCGTTCTTCGTTTCGCTAGCCGTGGTCGCATGGTTCATGCATTGGGTGCGCGCCCGAGGTTTTGTCCCGTTCGCCATCTACCGAATCATCCTTGGGATCGGATTGCTTATCTTTATCGCACGCGGTGCGATCTGATCTTAGGCCCGGATTCCAAGGCGGCCCCCGGGGGAAATGGGGATCCCGGCCTGATCTGGCGTTGCCGATTCCGTATTTTGTGCTATCTGGACTCCAGGAGATTCACAACAACACCGCGCTTGCCAGACCGCGGCGCCCAGGTTTAGAAACACCTCGCATGTTACGAACAATTCCGATTGCCCTGATTTGTTCGCTGTTACTCAGCACTCAGTCTTATGGGCAGGATGTGATCGTTCCCCGGCAATCGAAGCCCTTGCCAAAGTTTAAAAAAGAAGAAACGCCCGCAGCCGAGGCGCCGAAATCGGTCGCTGCAAAAGCGCCCGAAACTTCGGAGAGCAAGAAAGCCGAATCAGAAAAGGCGCCGCTGCCGAAGTCGGAAACAGCCGGCGCATTCACAAAAAAAGATGTGGGCGAAAATTCGCATCCGGACAGGGCTAGCGCGATAAAATTTGAACCGGTAAGGGCAATATCCGCGAAGGAACCGGCACCAAGTCCTTCAAGAGAGAAAGTGCGCCCAACGAAAGCTGAATCCTCGAAGTCGTCAGCAATGAATGATTCAGAGGATCCGGCTGAATCCAAGATCCAGTCAGCCAGAACCGAATCGACCAAGAAGGTGGCACCGAAGGAATCTGTTGCCAGTGCGTCGGTCGAGAAGAGTCAATCGCCGAAAGTGGAACCAACCAAATCGGAGCCTGCCGAATCAACGAAGAACAGTGTGAGCAAGAAGTCCGTCGCAAACGCCGATTCGGAAAAGAAGCAAGCCGCGAAATCGGAACCGGCTCATCCCAAGGAAGCAATCGTTAGCGTTAATTCGGAAAAGAAGGCCAAAGCTGAATCGACGAAGGAACCCACGCACCAAGGCAACGGCTTCAAGTCAGCCAGCGACTGAGAAGAATCGTTCAGCAAAGGTGGAGCAAACCGAGCCGGCCGCAGCGAAGGAAACCCAAGAGGAATTACCGAAGAAGGAGCGGGTAGCGAAAACCGAATCGATCAAGGAACCCGCAACCAAAGCAACAGCTTCAAATCAGCCAGCGACCGAGAAGGTTCGCTCGGCCAAGGTGGAACAAATTAAGCCGGCCATAACGAAGGAAACTCCAGAGGAACCGCGTGCCGAAAAAGAACGAGTCGCGAAAACCGAGCCCACAAAACCCGCCAGCAAGAAGGAGAAAGGGAACACGCTGCAGTCTGAGAGGGAAGAGGCAAAAGGAATAGCTGTCACGGCGACGAAGCAATCGGATGTTACCCTGCCAAAGTCAGAACCGATAAAGGCATCACTCGACCGCGATTCAAACTCCGATTCTCATCTCGGCCCTTCCGTGGAGACCGCTTCGACCAGACTCGCTGATGGATTTGATTTTCCTGTCGGAAAACCAGAAGCCGAAGGTTACTACAAGGCACGAGGTTTTCGGCCAAACGGACACGCTGGCGAAGATTGGGATGGAGTGCGAGGCGGCGACACGGATCTGAAGGATCCTATTTATTGCATCGGCGACGGGATTGTTGTCTTCGCGCGTGACGTTCACATGGGGTGGGGAAAGGTCGTGATTGTTCGTCACGGCTACAAGGAAGACGGCGGGGTGAGATACATCGATTCGCTTTACGGACATCTCGATTCAATCCTGGTCAAACGTGGCCAAAAAATCCGACGCGGCCAGCAAATTGCGACCATGGGGACTGCACACGGCCAGTACGATGCGCATCTCCATTTTGAGATTCGCAAGAATATCGAGATTGGAATGAGCAAGTCGAAGTTCAGCAAGAACTACAGCAACTATTTTAGTCCGACCGAATTCATTGTCGCTCACCGCCATGTCCCAGGTGGTGGGACAACTTTCCGCGTCGCAATGAACACGTTCACGCATGACGCCGCCTACCATTTCGATAACGCGCCGAACTACTCGGCTCGGAAACGAAGCACGTCGGAATCGTCAGCGGCGTTGAAACGTGCAATCTCAAGCTACATCGGGCTCGGACCGCGATTAGTCAGAGTCGGCCGGCCAAAGCCAGAATAATCACGATCAGCAGGACCAGCCCAAGTCCACCAAAGGGATAATAGCCCCATTTCGAGCTGTATCCCCAACCCGGGAAGACCCCGATTAGTAACAGGCCAAGGATGACCAGGAGAATGGTGCGCAAGGGGGGATGTTAGGGCGGGGTTCTGCAAATGACCACTCCGAAGGTCTGCGAACGTGAACGGAATCCTTACCGAGATTCTGTTTGGAAAGGCCACGGATCCACACGGATTAAACACGAATTTCCTATAGCGCCAGCGGCCCGCTCCAGTCATCCCATCCGTGTTCAATCCGTGTCTGTCCGTGGCCTAAAGAAGAACTCGGCCAGTGAAATTTCTTGCAGCCGCATTGGCCCATCCTATGGTCTGGCGCAGTCCCGAATGTATCCGGTCGGATGCGTCGGGACAATTTGTTGTCATTTTTTGTTATATTCATGGCCAACACAATTTTGATCGGCGCCCAATGGGGCGATGAAGGAAAAGGCAAGATCATCGACGTCTTGACGGCGGAATCCGACATCGTTGTTCGCAGCCAGGGGGGCAACAACGCTGGTCACACCGTTATTCATCGTGGCACAAAATACATCCTTCATCTGGTGCCATCCGGCATCCTTCGACGGAGCAAGGTCTGCGTGATCGGAAACGGGGTCGTGATCGATCCAATCGCGCTCGTCGGCGAGATCGAAGGATTACGCAAACTCCAGGTCAAAATCGGGAAGAATTTGCTGATCAGTCGACTGTGCCCATTTGGTCTTGCCTTATCACCGTGCACTCGATGAACAACGGGAGTTGCGACAAGAGCATGCCCGAATCGGCACAACCAAGCGTGGAATTGGTCCGGCCTACGGAGACAAAGCTGCGCGAACTGGCCTGCGAATGTCGGACTTGATGCAGCCGGTCCTGTTTTCAAAAAAACTGCAGGCCAAGATCCGCGAAAATAACAGCATCCTTCAGGCGTTGGGCGCGAAGACGATCAACTTTCGTCAGGTGAACGATCAGTATCTTGAGGCCGGTCGCAAACTCCGCCCGTTTGTTTCCAACACCGTGGTTTACCTTCATCGGGCGCTTCAGCGTGGCAAAGAAATCCTGTTCGAAGGAGCTCAGGGCACGTTTCTGGACATTGATCACGGGACTTATCCGTATGTGACTTCATCGAACACTACTGCCGGCGGCGCCTGCACTGGAACTGGCGTGCCACCACACCGAATGGACCGGTGCTAGGCGTGATGAAAGCGTACACGACCAGGGTAGGCGAGGGGCCGTTACCGACCGAAGACGCTCCTCTGGCCCGAAAACTCCATGACATGGGACGCGAGTTCGGCGCCACCACCGGGCGGGCCCGGCGTTGCGGGTGGTTTGATGCCGTTGCCACTCGTTATGCGACAATGATCAACGGGATCGATGAGTTGGCCGTCACGAATTTAGATGGCCTCGATGGTGTTGATTCAATCCGGGTTTGCGTCGGTTATCGATTAAACGGGCGACGTCTTGACGTCCCTCCTTCCGACGCCACCCAGCTGGAGAATTGCGAGCCGATCTATCGCAAGTTCAAAGGTTGGAAACAACCAACGCAAACGGCCAGGAAAATGAGTGAACTGCCCGCTGCAGCGCGAGAGTATGTCAAAGCGATCGCGGAGCTGACTGGCGCCCCCCTCCGAATCGTTAGCGTTGGTCCAACCCGGGCCGAAACAATTATCCTCTAGCCAGGCTATGGCGGTTACGCCAAAACTCGTCCCTCGCCACATTGCCATCATCATGGATGGCAACGGCCGTTGGGCACGCGATCGGGGACTCCCGCGCATCAAAGGCCATGAAAAAGGCGCCGATGCTGTGCGCGCCTGTCGTGGAAGCGTGCGGGGAATTAAAAGTGGATTTTCTGACTCTTTACGCCTTTTCCGCGGAGAATTGGCAACGACCAAAAGCTGAGATTTTTGCGCTGATGCGGTTGCTCGAACGTTTTTTGAAGGAAAAGACACCCGAATTGCTTGAAAAAAATGTTCGTCTCCAGGCGATCGGGCGCCTAACGGATCTACCGGGAGGTTGCCAAAGGCAGTTGCACGATTCCATCGAACGGACCGCAGAATTGCACTGGGCTGACCCTGATTCTGGCGCTGAGTTATGGCAGCAGATTGGAGATCATCGACGGAATAAAAAGTCTGCTCCGTCAAATCGAATCGGGTCACATCGATCGGGCCATGATCGATGTGGACATGTTCAGCAAACATCTTTACACCCGTTATTATCCTGACCCGGATCTGCTCATCCGAACCTCGGGTGAAATGCGTCTCTCGAATTTTCTTCTCTGGCAACTTTCTTACACGGAGATGTACGTCACTCCCAAGCTCTGGCCGGATTTTTCCAAGAAAGATCTCCGCGAAGCAATTGAAGAGTTCGGTCAACGAAATCGCCGATATGGTCGATCGGAGTAAGCTGAAATAGCCTGTTCGGATCTGTTTTCGGCCACGGATTGACACGGATTCAGACACGTTGAATTCACGCGGAGTTCGAGATTCCAAAATCCGTGTTTAATCCGTGTTCGTCCGTGGCTCTTCCAAGCAGAGCCGCATCCTACCTGCGCAGCATCGACCGGCATTAGATGAACGCTTCCGCGACCGTGTCTGCCACCAGTTTGCCTCGCCGCGTCAAAACATGATTGCCACCGACTTCATGCAGTAACCCGAGCTCCCGAAATTCACGAATCTCATTCGGCCACTGATTCAGTTCGTTCGATGGAATGCCGCGTCGAGTCCGGAGCCCAAGCGCAATCCTTTCTGCCCGCTTCATCTCATCAGTCAGATTTTCGATCGACGCGACGACCGATTCGCCGCGCAGGATGGCGTCAGTATAACGACGGTAATCCGTAATATTCTGGGATCGCTGCAACCCGATAGTAGAGAATGCGCTCGGCCCGAGCCCAAGGTAATCATCACCCGCCCAATATCCTCGGTTGTGCCAGGAGCCGTATCCCTCGACGCGCATAATTCGAAATTTCGTAATGCTCGATACCCCGCGCTCTCGAGCATTTCCATGGCAGCCTCGAGAAAGGATGCATCCGAATCCGAATCCTCGCGAAATTCACCGCGTGCGTGTCGAATAAAAAACTCCGTGTCTTCTTCGTAGGTCAGGCAGTAGGTCGAGATATGTTCGGGCTCAAGAGCAATGGTTTTTCGCAGGCTGGCTTGCCATTGGGCAAGCGTTTGTCCGGGGAGACCAAACATCAGATCGATGTTCACGTTGTTGAATCCGGCGTTTCGGAGGATTCGATAGGACTCTTCGGCCTGAGCCGCGTTGTGTTCGCGCCCTAACAATTTCAGTAATTTATTGTCCCACGATTGAACACCGAGGCTGATCCGATCGACACCCAGGTTTCGAAGCTGGGCGGCTTTCCTTGCTGAAACGCTTCCCGGATTCGCTTCCACCGTCCATTCGCGTAAGCGCGGACAGATCGAGACGCTCGCGCAAACCGCCGAGGAGATAACGAAGTTGTGCAATCGTCAGCGCCGTGGGAGTACCGCCTCCGAGGAAGATCGTTTCGAGCTCGAGGGGACAATCCGTTTGGCGTTTGTCCAATTCCAGAAGAAGCGCCTCGCAAAATCGCTGCGAATACTTGCTGTCGGTTCGTTCCTTATAGAAGGCGCAATAAGGACAAATCCGCGCGCAAAACGGGATATGCAGATAAAGATGTTTAATCGATGTGGAGTTGTGAAATCCCCCGCGGCTCATAATGTCCGTTTCCACCTCTAAATCCCTTGGCGATTCGAATCCTTTTCCTGATTTTTCTCTGTTACAGTGCGACGGCCCAGGGCCAGCAGCCGCAGCTGGAGCGTTCCATTGTTTACTCCGCGCGGGACCCTGCCGCAATCAAGGATTATAAAACAAACGCTGCCGTCGTCCGCGGGATGGTGAACCGATTGATCCTTGCTGTAACGGGCGAGAAAGATCTGAGTAAGGCGTGGGGCACTTTGGTCGGACCTAACGATAAAGTGGGGATTAAAATCTCAGCCGCCGGCGGCGAACTCTTTACCACTCACCGTGACGTGGTTAACGCCATTGTCGATGGATTAGTCGCCGCGGGACATCCGCGAGCCAGCATTGTGGTCTGGGATCGGTCGCTCGGCGGAATCAGCGACGCTGGCTACAATCCTACCGGTGAAGGATACCAGCTGAAATCAATCGCGCCAACCGTGGGCTACGATCCCAAGTCGATTTTTACCGCGCCGTTTGCCGGAAAACTCGTTTGGGGTGATCGTCGACTTTCGAACAGATCAGGGAATGGTTCCGCTTTTTTCCAGCCGCGAACAAACCAGCGACGAAAGCCATCTTGCGCGGATCGTTTCGAGTGAGGTGACCAAAATCATCAACGTCCCCGTCATGAGCGATAGCTCGAGTAATGGTCTGGCCGGTTGCCTCTATAACGTGACCATCCCGAACATCGATAATTGGCGCAGGTTCAGTGCGGGCTTTGGTGTTACCGCTATTGCCGAGCTCTACAGCAACCAATCGATCGGCAAGAAAGTTGTCCTCAATCTGATGGACGGACTGGCCGCGCAATATGCTGGCGGCCCGCAGTCACAGCCAAATTACGCTGTGCATTACGCCACATTGCTGGCCAGCCGCGATCCAGTGGCAATCGATACTATCGCTTTGCAACGAATCGAGGAATGGCGCAAGAAAGCGGCGTTCCCGCCAATCGGACAGCACGCCGCACACATCATGGTCGCCGGACAGATCGGGCTGGGTAACGCCAACCCGACTAATATCGAAGTCAGAAATGTAGACCGATGAACGCACCTGAGTTGGAAAATTTACGCGGACCGATCCTCCGATCGGTTTCGCGTTCCTTTTATCTTTCGCTTCGCATGTTGCCGGGACCGTTGCGCGATCCGCTTTCTCTTGGTTATCTGCTGGCCCGCGCGACCGATACGATCGCGGATACGCCAGAACCCCCCGTCGCATTGCGGATCGAGTCGCTTCAAAAGCTGGCTTCAGCAATCCAGGGAAACGAGCCGGGGACAACTGCTCTCGATCTTCGCAATTCTTTTGCCCCATTGCAGACCGATGAGGCCGAGCGGACTCTGATAGATTCGCTTCCAGCCATCCTGGAATGGTTAGGAGTGGTCGGTGATCGTGACCGTGAAGAAATCCGGATTGTCCTCGAACGAATCAACCGAGGCCAAATGCTCGACCTCGAACGTTTTGGCTCGGGTGAGGGGATTCGTGCGCTCGCCACCGCGGCGGATCTGGATGAATACACCTATCTTGTGGCTGGTTGCGTCGGCGAATTCTGGACCCGACTCTGTTTTGCGCACGTGCCGAAGTTCACCCAGCATCCCGAGCCGGAAATGGAAGCCTCGGGAATTCGATACGGGAAAGCTCTTCAATTGATTAATATTTTGCGGGACGTCGGTTCAGATTTGCAACTTGGACGTTGTTATCTGCCTGAAGAAGAATTGAAGGCGTTAGGTCTGGCGCCGACCGAAATTCTGAACAACCCGGATCGAGTTGAGCCGATTCTAGCGAAGTGGCGAGACATTGCCGCAACCGATTTGGCTGCTGGCCTTGAATACTCCTGCGCGATCGAGAATTCCAGGATTCGATCTGCCTCGGGGTTACCGGCCTTGATTGGTGCGCGAACCTTGGCGCTACTGCGCGTGGCGGGCCAGAAAGCGTTGATCGAACGCGTGAAGGTTGACCGGAGCGAAGTTCAGAAGCTGATGTTTTGGGCGGCGACACCTTTCGCATCGGCTCGCGGCTTGCGAAAGAAATTCGAGGAGTTGTCGAAGAGCGCGGACTAACGAAAATAATTACGCTGCTTTTCGCTGATCGGTCGCTCGAGTCGTTCGAGAACCTGCAGCATATCTTCCCAGACTTTGCGTTTTTCGGAGGGCGACTGATTCCGAAGCAAATACGATGGATGATACGTGATCATGAGCGGCGTATCCTGGTATGAATGCCACCTGCCGCGCAGCTCACGCATAACACCGCGTGTCCCGAGCAATCCCTCGACCGCAGTTGACGCCCAATGCGACCAGGACTTTTGGTTGAATGATGTCGATCTGTTCAGCCAGGTACGGGAGACAGGTTTGCATTTCATCCGGAGTCGGCGGTCGGTTGCCTGAACTGTTCGGCGGCATATCCGGTCGGCATTTCAAAACGTTCGCGATATAAACGTCGCTTCGTTTGAACCCCATTGTCTCTATGATCTTGGTCAACAGTTGGCCGGCTCGTCCGACGAACGGTTCGCCTTGCCGATCTTCGTCCGCTCCCGGCGCTTCCCCGATGAACATCAGATCGGCTTCCGGATTGCCTACGCCGAAAACGGTCTGCGTTCGGCTCTGGGCCAGGTGAGGACATTTCGTGCAGGGTATGACCCGGGCGCGAATTGAACCTAGTCGCGCCCCCTTGTCCGAAGCGGGAGATCGCGGTGCGGTTGCAGCGCGACCGGAAGTTTCTAACGGAAGATCCGTCCTCGGTTCGTTGCGGATCTGTTGATGGAGTTGATAGAGCGACAGTCGAGATGCTCTTGGGAGATTTTCTCCATCTGCTCGAATCTGTTGAAGTGCTTTGACAACCAGATCGAGTGCGGACGGAAATTGACTCACGATCACTTGATCATCCGAAATTTTTTCGCGAACGGCAAGGACAGTTTGGGTGTTTCCAAAGAAAGCGGTGTTATCCTGAGGCCGGCGGAGCGCGCCGAAGGACCTCCCAACTGCAAATTGCGTCACACAGTTACGGCATCTCGCCATTTTGGAATAGACGCGTAATCCTTCGCGAAAGCGATTACGGGCTTGCGCAATGGAAAGCGTCTACTCCAGATCGGCCGATTCCCTTTATCGGTGACTGACTTTGGAACTGGGAGGTCCCTCGCCGTCTTCGCGGGCTCGGGATGACCATGCTTAGTCCCGGTTGCCGTCCTGTGCTACGTTCCCGCTCCTATGAGCGAGCGGCTTTCGGATTATGATTATTCACTGCCTGATGAACTCATCGCGCAGCGACCGCTCTCACGCCGCGATGAGTCTCGAATGATGGTTCTTCATCGGGATGAACAACGGATCGAGCACAAGAAATTCAGCGATCTTCCGCAGTTTCTTACGCCAGGTGACCTTCTGGTTTTAAATAATACCCGCGTCGTCCCGGCTCGGCGGTTTTCCGATGATGGCCGGGTTGAATTTCTGTTTCTGGAACAGCTTGGATCTTCCCGCTGGAAATGCCTTGTAAAACCCGGACGACGAATGCGCGTCGGCGATTCTACGACGATCAATTCCGCCATTGCGCGCGTTGAAGAAATTTGCGACGCGGGCGAGCGCATCATTTCCCTCGATCGGACCGAGAACCTTTTCGAGAGCGGAATATTGCCGTTGCCACCGTACATTGAACGCCAAAGCGATTTGGAGGACGCGGAACGTTATCAGACAGTTTTCGCGGAAGTTCCGGGTGCAATCGCCGCGCCCACTGCGGGATTGCATTTTACGCCGGAGATATTGGCGAACCTGCCACATGCCTTCATCACCCTGCATGTTGGTGCGGGAACGTTTCAACCGGTCAAGAGCGATCAGGTCAATCAACATCGGATGCACGAGGAGAAATTCTCAATCGGGGCGGAGGCGGCGACCGTGATCAATGAAGCCCGCCGGCTGGTGGCGGTTGGGACGACAACGGTGCGTGTCCTTGAATCAGCCGAGCGTCGCAATGGGAAGCTCGTGGCACAGGAGGGGAGGACCAGTCTTTTCGTCTATCCACCGATGCAAGTCCGGCATGTCGGTTCTTTGCTGACCAATTTTCATTTGCCCCGATCAACCTTGCTAATGCTGGTGAGCGCATTTGCTGGCCGCGAATTCTTGCTTAAGGCGTACGCTGAAGCCATCCAGCAGCGATACCGGTTCTATAGCTACGGCGATTGCATGTTGATCGTGTGATCTGGGTCCGGCGAGACATGTTCTGACGAATTGTGCGAACGGCTTCCCTGCTACCGTCGCTTTTAAATCGAGCGTTTTTGTGGCCCGGAGCCGACAGCCAACTGCGTATGGCCTTTATTTTTGTGAGTCCCCGTTGCTCACGAAATAAAAGTGGCTTCGACCGCCCGTTGGCTGCCATATTCGCGGCTGCAATGGATCCACAAAACGAACCCAAAGGCGAGCTCGTCATTCGCACCATCGCCATGCCTGCCGATACGAATCCGAACGGCGACATCTTCGGGGGCTGGATCATGTCACAAATGGACTTGGGCAGCGGTATCCTTGCGTCAAAAACGGCGAAAACGCGGGTCGTGACTGTGGCGATGGAGGGACTATCGTTCCTGGAACCGGTCAGAGTCGGAGATACCGTGGCGTGCTATGCATGGGTTGAAAAGATCGGACGGACTTCGATGACCATCCCGGTTGAAGTTTGGGTCCAACGTTTCCGAAGCGGCGAACAGGTTCGCGTTACGCAAGGAGTCTTCACCTACGTCGCGGTTGATAGCGACGGAAACCCCATCCCCGTTCGGGCGGAAGTATAACGCTGGTTCTACGCTGTTACTGAGTCGAAACCGAGAGCTGAGGCTCGGAGATCGGTGGTGCTTTCGGAATCCTTGGAGACGATTTCGCGAGCATCATTTTCTGTCTCTTCTTCCGCTCTTTTTTCATCTTCTTCATCTGATGGGCATAGGCGCGCTGCGTCTTTGCACTCGGCGAAAAGTGCGAACAAGACGACATGCTCAGCGCGGCAACAAGTATCAGACAAATCGATTTCAATTTCGGTTTTTTCCCAACTATTTGGTTAACAACGGCGGCAAAAAATCAACATTCTCCGAGTCGACCAGTTCATCGACCGCTTCATAGATCTTGAGCTCACAGAAAGAACAATGCCCGAACAGGCTCGAAAGCGTGACCGGTCCGTGGCAAACGAAATTCCAGATCTGCTCCGCCACCGGTTTTAGCTCAGCCCAGGCGCTGGTGGGCCAGGTTAGCTCTGCTTTTTTCCGACGCAGCCTCGCATCTTCGGCGAGCCGCTGCTTTAGCTGCACGAGTTCATCTCGGCCCTGCAACGCCTGAATCAACATCTCTTCCGGGTTTCGCCCAATGCGTTCCGCCTGAATCCACTCCGCGATCGCGCTCTTCGCCCGAGGAAAACGCAAATGTCCCTGTCAGTGTCTCGCTCAGAAACAATTGCGAAAACGCTTCTTCACCGGTCAGGTGCTGGAATTGACCAGAGCGAGGCTTACCCTTCTCGAAAAACAGCGCGGAAACCATCTCGGATTTGTCGTTCGAGATTCTTAGCTCACCAGTTTGAGATGCGTTCACAATCGTCTGGTAAAGCGTGACTAAGATCGAAGTTGGCCAGGCTGCCGCTCAACTCCAGAAATTGGTTCCGCGCCTTGACCGGAGTCAGGTCGCGCGTCTGTGACAAACGGAACGCAAGTCGTTCGCTCAGGTATTGAAAAAATGAGGGAACCCGCTGAATGAGTTCCGAGAAATTTTTACGGGGAAAACATTGAAGACTGGCCGGTTCACGAGTCCGGACTAGTTGTTTTCGTGGTGTCTCGGTTAACGCCTCGACGTCCCCGAAAATGTCGCCCCGGGAAAGATAAGTCTCAGGGGCGGCGCCATTATTGCAATTCCCATTGGCGATTTCGACGACGCCGCGGCTGACGATATAGAGAGAATCGCCGGCGTCCCCAGGGGAATACACGGTGCGGCCCCCAGCCAGATGCAAGACTTCTGAGAGCTCGCCCATAGCCTTTAACTGCAGGGGCTTAAGCGTGGTGCAGAAGCCAAAGAAATCGCCGTTCACCTCGTGAGGGTATAGCAAGACCCGTGCAGAGGGGCAGAATCGATCTGACCAAGCCGAAAATGGCCCGTTTTGCCCCTTTTAAATGGGGTTGCAACAGCTGCCGGAGCCGTCAATTCTTCGCCATGCCCAAGGTCGCCTATTTGTTCGAGCGTTTTCCGTCGTTCGGTCAGACCTTTTGCTATCGGGAGGTGGCGGAGCTCGAGCGCCAGGGAATTGATGTCCAAGTCTATTCTATCCGGCGACCGGTCGGTGAGCCGAAACAGGATTGGAACGCGCAACTGGTCGAGCGGGTGCATTATCTCCCGGACGAAAAACCGCTGGTGGCGGAGATCGATGAGAAGGTGCGCACGGGCAAGGTCCCATCGCATGTCGCCGAGGCGATTCGAAATTGGGGACGTGAACACGATTTTCTTCGGCTCTACCAGGCTGCTTACGTCGGTTTGCGCTTAAGGGAAGACAGCTTCAATCACGTTCACGCCCACTTTGCCGGAATGGCGTCGCGCACCGCCTATTGGATCGAACAATTCTTCGGAATCCCGTACAGTTTTACCGCGCATGCCAATGACATATTTGCGCCGCGCGATTTTGTTGTTTCGCTGGCGAAATTGATGGAAAGAGCTTCGGCCATTGTCACTGTCAGCGATTTCGCTGCGGGCGTGCTTAAGAGAACAATTTCCAAAGAGCGCCGTGCGAATTCATCGCGTTTATAACGGGGTCGATTTATCGCGTTTTCACCCGGCTGATTTCGGAAACGGAACTCCGGTGATCATTTCGATCGGCCGGTTAATCGAGAAGAAAGGATTCGAAGATCTGATTGCTGCGTGTGGCTTGCTTAAGCCGATCGGACAGCATTTTCAATGTGTGATTATCGGTGAAGGCCCGCTCGAGTCGAAACTTCGCGATCAAATCGCGAGTGCCGGGTTGGAAGAGATGGTCAGCCTCGTTGGGCCGGAAACACAATCACAGATTGCGTTGCGTTTGGCGCACGCGACCATTTTCGTGTTGCCCTGCATCCACGAACAGGGTGGGGGAATGGACAATCTTCCGACGGTGATCATGGAGGCCATGGCTGCGGGTTTACCGGTAATCTCAACGCCTATCGCTGGCGTTCCTGAGATGGTCGAAAACGGCGTAAACGGTTTTCTTGTTCCTGAACATGATCCGGACGCAATCTCTTCCGCGATCAAACACCTGATTTCCGATCCGGAACACGCGCGCTCTTTGGGCGATCGCGGTCGCGAAATCGCTCGCGAAAAATTCTCGATCGAAACCAGCGTTCACGCATTGCGCCAGGTGTTTACTCAAAAAAGCTAAAGTAGCTCACGCACCGCATTCATCGCGTGAAGATAAACCCGATGCGGACCGCCCCGGATCAATTCTTCACTCATCAATTGAGCCGGATCATTGTTCCCGGCCGGCATCAGACATTTCCGAGCGCCAATTGATCCTTCAGCGCTTATTTCGAGGAGATCAGCGTTTGTCGCGTGAACCACGGACAACTTCAGCTCTCCGCAATGGAGAACGCAGCGGCTGATCGGTTCGCCTGCTCTTTGCTTGATCCGAACCTCGATAATCTTATTCGATTGATTACGAAATGTGAGAGTGCTCTCATTCTTGGTTTTTTCGAAAGTCCAATTCAATTGGGCGACGAGCCAGCCGGCCAACAACATCGCGGTCGAACGATAATCCGGTGCGTAATCAATCTCGACAATCTCGATTTCCTGCAAACGTCGCTGCGCGCCGGGGTGATCGAAGAATTGAGCCACCGCCAGGCGGAACTGAACCAGCCGGGTCCAATTGAGATCGCAGAGGACGATTCGCTGTTTCGCTTCAGCCTGTGCGGTCTCGACACGCTGCATTTGCGCGCAAAAATCGCTCCAAGTCTGGCTGTCATATATTACCCGATCTACCCACGCCCAAAGTTGCGGGTCCATCGGATCGTGAAATTCCCCCTGCCACCAGAGATAAAACGGAAGATCGGAGTCAAGATGCGAAAAAACAATGTTCGGGAGCAACTTCGAACAGGGCCCTTCTAATTTAAATGATAATTGTTCGGAGCAGATCTGTTTGCTCCCGGCTCGGCTGACATGACAATGGGCGCTGATCCATGCGTCCACGTGGTTCTCTTTCGCAGTCGGATCCGCACTGATAACAATCGCTCGACAGGCGTGGTCCTCTGTGATCTTGAAAACTAATTCCGTGTTCGAAGGGAGCGAACCTGGCGCTTCGCTGTAGACGGCGAGATTCATCAGCGACGCGCGCGTCATCGCGTTCCCACCGTCATCCCAAAGCTTCTTCAGCTCGCGATCGACCTTCCCGAGTTCGACCGGGATTCCGGGCGCGAACGTTTCCGCGACTTCAGTTGGCATAATCTTTCATCAACGACCTCGCCACGACCACCGGGAAACGAAATTACGGACATGAGTGCGCGAATTCATAACCTCCGCCAGGCACGCCCGTCACGCGCGAGAAGTTCATCGGCTTCCTCCGGTCCCCACGAACCCGCCGGATACTCGAATAACCCAGGCGCACCATCCTTAGCCTGCCCACGCTTCCTCGATAGGATCGATGAACGCCCATGCCTTTTCCACTTCGTCACGACGGGCAAAGAGCGTCGCGTCCCCGCTCATCGCATCAAGCAACAAACGCTCGTATGCTTCGGGACTCGCTTTGCCAAATGATGTCCCGTAATGAAAATCCATTTTCACCGGTTCAATTCGGAAGCTTGTGCCCGGCATCTTGGCCTGCATCCGGAGCGAAATTCCCTCATCCGGTTGAATCCGAATCACCAAGACATTTTGATCGAGCGAAACCGATTCCTTGTTGAAAAGAACAGCCGGCGCTTTCTTGAAATGGACGGAAATCTCGGTGCCTGATTTCGGCAATCGTTTGCCAACACGGATATAGATTGGCACATCGGCCAATCGCCAGTCATCGACTCGCACACGCAAGGCGACGAAAGTCTCGGTGGTAGATTCCGGGCTGACGTCCTTTTTCGCTTCGATAGCCGGGAACCGATTTCAGCATTGATCGCCCCTTCCGCGTATTGGCCACGAACAACATTCCGAGCGACCTCCTCCCGTGAGATACGGCGAAGCGACCGCACGACCTTAACTTTTTCATCGCGAATGCTGTCCGCGCCCAGGTCTGTTGGTGGTTCCATCGCAACAAGGCAGAGAAGCTGAAGCAAATGGTTCTGCACCATGTCGCGCAACGCGCCTGCCCCTTCGTAATAACCGGCTCGCCCTTCTACTCCGAGCGTTTCCGCCGCGGTAATCTGAATGTGATCAATGTATCGCCCGTTCCAGATCGGCTCGAAAATCGCATTGGCGAACCGGAGAACCAAAATATTTTGCGCAGTTTCCTTTCCGAGGAAATGATCAATTCGATAGGTCTGATCCTCAGCAAATGCGTTTCGGACGATTTCGTTTAGTTCGCGAGCCGTGGCGAGATCTGTTGCCGAACGGTTTCTCAACAATAACCCGGGCCCAGCTGCCATCGCGCGCTTTGTTCAGTCCCGCATCCTTCAGATTTTTCAGGATCGGTTCGAACTGATCCGGTGCGACCGCGAGGTAAAAGAGACGATTCCCGCCGGTGCCGCGCTCGCGATCAATTTGGTCCAGGCGTTCGGCCAGATTCTTGTAACCGGCCGAATCATGGAATTCGCTCTGATGATAGAAAAGCGATTTCGCGAAAGCATTCCAGATTTCGTCTCGCACCGTTTGACGTGAGAACTGCCGAGTCGCCTCTTCCTGTTCCTTGCGAAACTCATCGTCAGTCTTTGGGCGGCGAGCGAAGCCAACGACGGACACGGCAGGTGGCAATTCGCCATCGGCCGCGATGTTGTAGAGAGCCGGGATCAATTTCCGCTTGGTCAGGTCACCGGTTGCGCCAAAGATTACCACGGTGCATGCCTGGGGCACAGCTCGTGAGTCAAACCTTCCCGCAGCGGATTGGTTGGCAAAGTTTCTGAGGTCCGCTCATCGCGATCTGCAAATTTAGGCAGATTCGGGACGATTAGGTAAGATGAAAATTCTTGGGTGAAGGGTCAGACCCGATCCCAAAGCGTAAAATCATCCATTATCAGCCTTTGTGCCCGACTAGTTGCCGATCGGCATCACCTTTCCCGCAGCTGCTACTATGGGAGCGGAAACCGGTTCGTCAGGGTCCTTACTTTCCCGCGAATCTTTTCGAGAGCTGCAACATCATCACGATGAATCAATGCGTCGTTGATCAATTCAGCGATCTCGAGCATTTCTTCCTCTTTCATTCCACGCGTCGTGACCGCCGGAGAACCGATGCGGATGCCGCCCGGTTTGAAAATCGGATAGGTATCAAACGGAATCGCGTTCTTGTTCACTGTAATCCCCGCTCGATCGAGGACCTCCTGCGCCTGTCGTCCGTTGATGTCTTTAGGGCGAATATCAACCAGCATCAGATGGTTATCTGTTCCGCCAGACACGATCCGGAACCCGCGTTTCGCGAGGCCAGCCGCCAACGCCTTCGCATTGATCACGACCTGCCGCTGGTAATCGCGAAATTGGGGCTGGAGCGCTTCATGAAAACAAACAGCTTTGGCCGCAATCACATGCATGAGCGGGCCGCCCTGAATTCCCGGGAAAACCATCGAGTCGATCTCTTTGCGCGAATTTTCCCTCGCACAAAATGATCCCACCGCGCGGTCCGCGCAGACTCTTGTGCGTGGTGGTAGTGACAAACTGCGCATGCGGAATTGGCGTCGGATGTTGACCGCCCGCAACGAGTCCCGCGATGTGCGCCATGTCGATGAAGAGAAGTGCGCCTACGGAATCAGCAATCTGCCGCAATCGTGGATAATCGAGCGTTCGCGGATAAGCGGACGCACCAGCAGTGATCATTGCCGGCCGCACTTCTTCCGCCTGTTTGGCCAATGCGTCGTAATCGATCTGTTCCGTTTGCGCGTCCACGCCGTAATGCGTGACCTGATAAAACTTGCCGGAAAAATTCGCCGGATGCCCATGGGTGAGATGTCCACCATGCGCGAGATTCATGGTCAGGATTTTGTCGCCCGGCTTAATCGCTGCGAAATAAACCGCCATGTTCGCCTGCGCGCCGCTGTGTGGCTGAACGTTGACGTGTTCCGCGCCAAAGAGCTGTTTCGCACGGTCGATCGCCAGTTGCTCCGCTGTATCAACGTTTTCGCAACCGCCATACCAGCGTTTCCCCGGGTAACCCTCAGCGTACTTATTCGTTAAAACGCTGCCCTGCGCTTCCATGACCGCGCGACTGGTGAAATTTTCCGAAGCAATCAGCTCGATGTTCTCGCGTTGCCGCTTTTCTTCCGCAATGACCGCCTCATAGATCTCCGGATCGGTCTTCTTGAGATTGCCGTTCGGCAAGACAGGCGGGGCTGGCGTTACCACCGCAGTTCTTGTCTGAGCCGGTCGATCTGACATGGAATAGAGCGTTCCGCCGCGCGACTTGGCCGGCACCGCGACTTCGCTTTGTTCTACAAACGCAAGAACAGTCGGTAAAGCGTTTTTGATCGTCGCCGCGCAATGATTGTAAACATCCCGGCTGCAACCGATCGGATCCGGCACATCTCGCCAAACAGTCATCCCCGCTTCCTCAAACTCACGGAACAAATACGTCTTATCCGCTCCCTCCGGGAAGAGCATGTGAATCGTTTCGAGATGGCCTCCGGTCATCGCGAAAATATGTGTCGCGCGCTCGACCAGCTGCGACGTCAGTGGCTGGCTTCGCAGGTCTTTGATGTCAACGCCCTCCTGCGCGCAAACCTGAACCGCGTGCATGCTTGGCGGTTGCCCATTGACCGCGTGAACGCCGGCCGATCCGACTTCGATATCCCTCCGGTTACCGAGTAGACGACGGAAAAAACCTTCCGCCATCGGGCTTCTGCAAATATTTCCTGTGCAAACAAAAAGGACGTTTTTCACTGTTCCTGAGCGGCGCTGCGCCGGTTCGCAAGGTAGAGATCAAACGGAATCAAGTCAACGCGCTGAGCATCGTCGCTTTCGGCTTATGACTGGTCAATGAGGGGGGCCAGTTCTATTGCCACCGCAACGAAAGGAGGAACAATACTACCGTAACCACAATAACTACAATCGCCGTCACCCACCAGATGGTTTTCATCCCCTCCGGCTTCAGCGGCGAAACCGTCCCAAACTCCTTTCGAACGAACTGGTCGTAATCAAAATCTTCGTCCGGCAAATCGAGTCCGTCGTAATGGTCAGCCTCTTCGCGCCAGCCGGAGTTGTGGTCCGCCCCGCAGTCCGGGCAGGCTAGCGCTTTTTTTGGAACATCATTGCCGCAGACAGGACAGACCGAAGGCGGCGGCAGTTTGCGTTTGGACATCGTCGAATATCATGGGGGGCGTCCGACCTTAGTCAAAGCCCTAGGGCAATTCGGATTTCGGATGTTGCGAAAAGAGATATTGAGCGCCGGGAGGGTTCCTAATTGCATTGATAACCCAGCGTGTCGACGCTGGGTAGACGCGCTACCTTCGTGAGCGAGCGTTAGAACGCTGGGCTATTTCAGAGAAACATTGATACCCAGACCAAAGCGGTGGACCGCTTTAGTCTACGCAATACCCGTGACGGCCCACAGGGCCGTAGCTACAACGCAATCCGCAATTTACCGGAGAAGGTATACCGCAGCCAATGTCAGCAGAAAATACGGCGCGAGCACTCCAGCGCCAGCGTAGTCCTTCGCCATACGTTGACCGAAAAACAGGGCAATTATTGAAACAGCCGAGAGGGCTGCACCAAAAAAGGCGAGTCCACTGCCGAATCCGGCAATGATCGAAATGCAGCCAGCCGCGCTCAACCCTCCCGCCGCCAGCTCGAGTAATGTGATCATTGTAACCAGCAACGGAACCATTCCGGCGAGCGGACTCTTGGCGAAATGCCCGGTCAACCACTCTAGATTGCCGCGTCGATCAATAATTTTATCGATCCCCGATTGCAGGAAGAGAATCGCGAGAAACGCCGACACGAAGATTTGAAGCAGATAAATCGCCCCCTCGGCTGAGTGCAGTTGCTGCAGCATCGGGTTACGCTACCCAGCCATACGACTTCGAAACAAGGGAAAACAACGTCGCGTTGCTCCTCGCGTCGGACACTGCAGTTGTAGGGCGCTTCTGCGAAGCGCCCAGATAGTTGAGTTCGATCGGTGTCGGGCGACCGATCCGTCGGTCACGCCAATTCTAGGACGCTTCACAGAAGCGCCCCTACAACAGACCGCCCAGGCGGGCGTCACCATCCGCCGCCCGCAATTAGTAGATATTGCTGCCAGTCTGAGGCGCAGGACGCGGAGCCAAATTACGAGCTCGCTCAGCCGCCTTGTCTGACGCGGTCTTTTCCGCCACAGATTTGCTGGCAACCTCCGACGCGGCAACCGCCTCTGGTGTCAGTTTATCGGGATTAGCCAATGCGAGTTTCCCTGGTGGCCTCGGAACAGTCCGGCCAGGACGCGCTGTCGTCCGAAGAATCGTGCCGTTGACGAACTTGTATCCCTCCGGATGAACCCATTCGCCTTTAACATTGGTCCAGCCATTGGCCGATTGGATAACTTCGTAGGAGGTTCTCGTGGTCGTGGTTGAGGTTTTTTCAGTCTTATTCGAGCTATGTTTTGGTGGATCAGCAGGAACGTTGATCGCAAACCCGACAAGACCGGCGATCAACGCGATTAGGGAGACAGAACGTTTCATTGATTTGGCTTATTAGTGCTTAAACCCCTGAAGGGGGGTGGGGGTTGGAGTTGGTTGGTTGATGCCCTGAAGAGCTTGCGAACGCCCCCCTGCGCCCGCGCCCAAAATATTACGACCCGAATTTCATCACGCAAAAAATATATTTCGCAAAATTCGGTAAGAAATTGTTGACGAAATCCATTTTCCTGTTTTGGAATACCTTAAGCACCCCTTGGCTGGACCGGAGTGAAATGATTTGCTCAGCGACAATCTGAGACGATCTTCCCGCCCGCCGATTTCCGCTGGCTTTTATGATCACTATTCTTCGCAAACACCACCGGTGGCTGATGATCGTCATCGCCATCCTTTGCCTTCCATTCGTCTTTTATTTTGTGCAGAAGCCCGACTATGCCGCTGCCTTTCATTCCGATGATCTGGGTCGCATTTATGATCAGCCGCTAACAATGGTGGAATTCCAGCGTAGCGCGCGCATCGCTAGCCTTGCTCGCAATCTCGGGATCACTCTGGTTAACGATTTGATGACTGCCAACGTTCAGTCAGAAAATGACATGTATCTCGAGTTCTCCTGGAACCGTCTGGTTCTGCACCACGAAGCCGAGAAACTCGGAATTAAACCGAACTCCGCGGAGATTTCTGATTACCTCAAAACCCTGCCCCGGTTCCAGGGAGAGGGCGGCGTGTTCGACATTACCAAGTACAAAGAGTTCATCGAGGATCTCGGTTCTGCCGGAATGAATGAAACCCAGATCGAAGAAGTCGTTGGCGACCAGATCGCGCTTAACAAGATGAAGAACATGGTCACACTCGGAACCCAGATCCCGGAATCCGAGAACAAGGAGAACTACGAAAAGGCCTACGGAAAACTACACGTCGCAATCGTTCGATTGAAAGAAGACGATTTCAAAAACGACGTCAAACTCACCGACGACGAAATCGCTAAATACTACGAGGCACACAAAGACCAACTGAAGAGCGACGAAAAACGTAAAGTGGAATTTGTCAGTTTCACTCTAACCGACGACGAGAAAAAGCTGTCCGGAAAAGAACGAGTCGATGCGCTCCAAAAGGTCGCCGATAACGCCAATGAATTCGTCCAGGCTCTGGCGGAAAAGGACGCAAAATTTGCTGATGTTGCCGCCCACTTTAATAAACCGGTGACTGCGACAGAAGAATTTCCAGCTGCGTCGCCTCCGCCGGAACTCACCGGAAATATGATGGTGGCGCAATCTGCCTTTCAAATGACCATGGCAGATCCAATCAGTGACGCCATCCAGGGTCCGGACGGATTTCATGTGATTCATTTGCTCGGGATCACCGAAGCGAAACAGCTCGATCAAAACGAAGCGAAACCAAAGATCGTGGAAGCGATGTCGAAAGAACGGACCCACCAACTGATGTCCGCTCGCGGCGCCGAAATCGCACTGCAAATTCGCAATGCCCTGAAATCTCAGGAGTCTATCGACAAGGCGGTCGCTCGAACCAAAATGAAATTAAATCCGTGGTGGCCAGCCGAATTGTCCGCGAAACTCGGACTCAACAGCGCAACTGAGCCAAGCAAGTTGAACGTTGAACGCCCGAGACCTTTTGCTTTTGCCGATAGCGCGCTCCTCAGTCCCAAGGACGACCCGGAACCAAAGCAGGAATCACTCGATCTTCCGCAGATCCGGAATGCGCTGGTCTCGTTGTCCCCAGGTGAATCGACCGACTTTACTCCGTTACCTGAAGGTGGTTTTATCGCCGTCCTGGAAAAGCGTGATCCAGCGGACGTGGACGGGTACACCGCGGCCAAGGAAAAATACGAGACCAGCAATCTGAACTCGCGGCGCAGGCTACTCTTCGTCGAATGGATGCGTGATCGCAGGAAAGCGGCGAACGTAAGCACTCCCTACGGTCCGGCCGCAGCAAATACCGCCGCAAAGTCGTAGTTGGCGATTTGAAATCGCCTTGGTAGTGCGAGACTCAGTCGAGCCGCAACGAATTCATTCCGCCGCGGCTTGTAACCTGCGATCTCTACTGCACAAATCGCATCGGAATCTGCTGCGACTATTCGCGATGACAACGGGCCGACTCTTTGGTTCGGCTCGACTGCGTATCGCCCTACCAGAATGAGGCCGCAGCGGCCTAATGATTTTAGCAACGTGCCCGGCGGTCACGTTCCATATGAGGCCCGCGAAGGCTCTCGGAGTTTCCTCCTGTTCAATTCCCCTTTGTGCCTCTTCGTGACCTTTGGCGTGAGGCCTATTTCCGCAATCCGCAATCACTTCACTCTTGCGCGATCTTTCCGCCCCAGGACAAAATCTTTGCTTTCGTCCCAGCCGCCTCGGCTTCTTTGATGTCGCCGTTCCGATTGTAAAAGAGCGATAAACTGGTCCAGGCTATTTGATCGTTAGGGCGAAGTTCAATCGATTTCTTGCCGGCTTCAATTGCTTCCGCAAAACGTCCAACCTTCATCAACGCCATGCCCAATGCATGCCAGCCGTCAAAAAACGTCGGATCCATCTCGACGCAAAGCCGGTACTTGGCGACTGCGCTCTCGAGCTCACCTATGGCGAGCTCGCCGTTCGCATCATCGAACACCTCATCGCGCGTCATTAGAGGTGATTAAGTTATGGCTAATGGCTGATAGCTAATTGCGAATCGCTTCTGGCAATCAGCAATACGCTATCAGCCATCGGCCAACCGAATTACCAAATGTTAACCCGTTTATCCTCGGAACGGATCATCGGTGTGCCGTCTGGAATATCGAACGCTTTCTGGAATTCCACCAGGTTCGACAGCGGTCCAATCGTCCGGAACCGACCTGGCGAATGTGGATTGGTGTTCACCTGTAGCTTCAAGTCTTCTTCGCGCTGATTGTTACGCCAGATCTGGGCGAAGCCGAGGAAGAATCGCTGTTGAGGAGTAAACCCGTCGATCTTGTCCTGTATTCCGCCTTTTTTCGCGAGCGCTTTTTGCAATGCCATGTAGGCGAGCTTCACACCGCCGATGTCGGCAATATTTTCACCCTGGGTCAGTTCCCCGTTCAAATGAAGGCCCGGCAGCGCCTCATACTCAGTGTACTGCGCCACGATGGCCTTGGAACGATCAGTGTAAGCCTTGGCTGATTCCGGGGTCCACCAGTCGCGAAGATTTCCAGTGGCATCGAATTGACGCCCCTGATCATCAAACCCGTGAGTCATTTCATGACCGATTACCGCACCCATTCCACCGTAGTTCACCGCGTCATCCGCATTCGGATCAAAGAAAGGCGGCTGTAAGATTCCGGCTGGGAAAACAATCTCGTTCAGGTTCGGATTATAATAAGCATTCACCGTCGGTGGTGACATGCCCCACTCGGAGCGGTCCACCGGTTTCCCAATCTTCTTCAATTCCCGGTCGGTCTCGAACATGTCACCGCGCATGACGTTGAGCACAAACGCCCCGCGGTCGATCTTTAGCGCTGAATAATCGCGCCACTTGTCCGGATACCCGATCTTAACCGAGAACGCGGCCAGTTTTTTCAACGCTTCCTGCTTGGTCGGTTCATCCATCCAATCCAGCGTCTTGATTCGGTCGCCCAACGCTTCCCGGAGATTTTCTACCATTTCCAGAGCGCGCGCTTTGGCGTCCGGCGGGAAATATTCGGCCACATAAAGTTTGCCGAGGGATTCGCCCATCCCTTCATCCATCTTTGCGACCACTCGTTTCCAGCGTGGCTTGATCTGTTTTGTCCCGCGCAGTGTTCCGTCGAAGAACTGGAAGTTCTCGTTCACGAAATCGCTCGACAAGGATGGCGCCATTGCGTGCAACAAATGCCATCGCATATAAGTCTTCCAATCGTTCAGCGCTGTGGAAGTGAATACCTGATCGCAAGCTTTGAAGAAATCGGGCTGGCCAACGTTGATCTCGCCCGGGTCAGCCAGTTTGAGTTCCTTGAAGTAATCAGCCCAACTGAATCCGGGCATCAACGTCTGAAGCTCGGATTGCTTCATCTTATTATAATTCTTCTGCGGATCGCGCAGTTCGACGCGTTTCCGGGAGGCTTTAGCCAGCGTCGTTTCCATTTCCATGATCTTGTTAGCTTGAGCGCTCGCTTCGGAGGCGGGTACTCCTGCCAGGGTCAACATCTTGGAAACGTGAGAGACATAATCGGTCCGCAGCTTCTTGGAAGCGTCGTCGTCCTTGGTGTAATAATCCCGATCAGGAAGGCCGAGCCCGCCCTGATACGCCTGGCTGATCACCATCGTGCTGTTCTTGTCATCCTGGCCTGAGGTGAACAGGAAAAGTGCGGGGATACCCATCGAATGGAGATGCGCGATCTCTTTCAAGACGTCCTTACTATCTTTCATCGAGTCGATCCGCTTTAGTTCCGCCTCGAGCGGCTTGGCTTTCGCGGCGTCGACCGCTTTTTCGTTCATTCCGCTGGCGTAGAAATCGCCAACCTTTTGCACGTCAGCTGGGGAAGCTTTCTCCAGTTTCTTTCCATCTTTTGCCATGCCGGCAGCGCGCTCCGCGATCTCATGCAACGCATCATTGTTGCGTTCAGCTAACTGGGTGAATGCAGCCCAGCGCGAATATTCCGGAGGAACCGGATTGTTTTTTATCCAGGTGCCATTCGCGAAGAGATAAAAATCGTCCTGTGGTTTCACCGACGTATCCATGTTTTTTGGATCAAGCGGTGGAGGGTTTTTGTTTTCGGCGGTGGAAGTTGAGGCAGCAGGTTTGGTAGCATCCGATTTCGAGGGAGCTTTGTTACCCGCAGCCTGGACAAACAGACTTCCGGCGACGAACAGGCCGGCGATCGTGAGAGTGAGAGGCTTAGTCATTGACGAAGAAACGGCTAAACCACGCCATTGTCTACCGATTTCCCGATTTCGGATCGCGGATTGCGGATTGCGGAAAGAAGCATGCCCTCACACCAAGGTCACAAAGGAACACGAAGGGGAGGGGTTTTGTGCCTGACCTAAATCGTTGTTTTCGTTGTGTTCCTTTGTGACCGTTGTGTGGGTATTCTTTGCATCCGCAATCCGCAATCCGAATCCGAAATTCCATCGCGCTCCGCGCGATGGTAGCGATGGCACGCTGGCATTTATCCTGCATATTGTTATGAAATGATGAAGATCGCGGCGCGAATCCTTCTCTGTACCATGATAGGGCTGCTCTCCCTGATTCTCCCCTCAGGCGTGTTCGCAAAATCTCGCCGCACAAAATCAGCGTCAACTGCGAAACCAACTGCCACGCCATCGGCGGAATCAACAAAGTCCGGTGAAGCAAAGTCCAACACGGACTGGAAGGTGATCAGCATCGGCTCCCGGGATTATCTGACTGCCGATAACATCGCTAAGTTCTACGGATTATCCGGGGCCGTTGATGCCACAGGTAAAACGATTCTTCTCACCAACGGGCGCAACCAACTCCAGCTCACGGCCGCAACGCGCGAGGCGTTCATCAACGGTGTCCGCAACTGGCTCTGTTTTCCTGTGATCTTGAAAGATGACAAACTGCTGGTGTCTCGCGTTGACGTCGCCAAAACAATCGAGCCGCAGCTGCGTCCACACATGCTCCCACACACCGGCACCATAAAAACGGTTGTCATCGACGCCGGTCACGGCGGATACGACAAAGGCGCCATAAGCAACTACGGCAACGAGAAGACTTACGCGCTCGATATTGCGCGCCAATTGCGGCCGCTCCTCCAAGCGAAAGGATTTAAAGTCATTTTAACCCGCGAAAACGACGTTTTTCTTCCATTGGAACTGCGTGCTCGCATCGCTAACGCAACGCGCGACTCAATCTTCGTTAGCATCCATTTCAACGCGACCTCAAATACCGAGGCCAGCGGCTTCGAAATCTTCTCGCTCACGCCCCGCGGCGCTCCTTCAACCGCGGACGACGCGCTCGCGCCCCATTTCGTTAACATGCAGGAAGGAAGCCCGGTCGATGCGCAAAGCTTTGAGCTGTCCGCCACGGTTTTTCATTCAATGATCGGACATTTTCCGGAGTTCGATCGCGGCATCAAACGCGCCCGGTTTGCTGTCCTTCGGCGGACCAAGATTCCTGCGATCCTGGTCGAGGGCGGTTTTCTCTCCCAAACAGGTGATAGCAAATTGATCGCGAATCCATCCTGGCGCGCGAAACTGGCGGAATCGATCGTGGCGGGGATCGAAAGTTATCGGAACGCCACTGAACGCAAAGAGCGTCCGATGCTGGCGGCCGATTATCGAACACAGGAAGCGAGCAAGATCACGGTGCTCGATCTCGCGCAACCGCCTGCGCGTTTGGACACTCCATCCTCGTTCGGCGTCATTGCCGTCGCGCCCGACGCTGATCCGAACAAAGAGCAGTGAGCAGAGGCCGATGGCCGATGGCTGATTGGCTGGCGATTTGTAATCGCCATGGCTAAACCGCAACGGCCCTGCAGCCCGTCGACTGCTACCGATTTGCCTTCGGCGCCCTCCTCCTTTCCGCAATCCGCAATGAGCTTTAGCGATTAACATTGACTAGCGAATCCCAAGCTCGTTAGCGTCAGCCCAACTTAACTGAAAGCATCTATGAAAAAATATCTCTACTTGATCACGACTGTCTTGCTTGCAACCGCCGCTGTCGGAATAGCAGGCCCGGAGACGGACGCGATCATGGCGAAAGAAAAAGCCGCCTGGCAGGCGTTCAAAGACAAGAAAGGTGACGACTTCAAGAAAATCATACACGCCGACTTCCGCGGCATTTATGCCGAGGGTGCCGTCGACATGGCGGCGGAATTGAAGGACATGCAAAAGTGGGACATGAAATCGTTTGCGATCAGCGATTTCAAGGCAACCTCTTTTGGAGAGGTTGTTGTCACTACTTATACGGTAACAATCGAAGGGACAGCTGACGGCAAAGACCGCTCCGGCACCTTGAACGCAGGTTCCGTCTGGAAAAAAGAGAAAGGGGATTGGCTGGGTATTTTCCACACCAACGTCAAAGCGGAAACTCCAGCCAAATAGGCAAGGACGCTACCTTTTCACCAGTTTCAACACCCGGACCAGCATGCTGCTCCGGGTGTTCATCATTATCTGCTTCAACCCTTCAACCTTTTAGACCCTTCCCTGCAATACATTGACTTCCCGCTCCGTAATTCGTATCATCAACTGAAGTAAACAGCGGGGGAGCCAAAAGGCTGAGAGGGCGCCGAAGGTTTTCGGAGCCGACCCCTTGAACCTGACGCGGGTAATGCCGCCGCAGGGAGCGAGGAGTTCGAGGCCATGCGTTTTCTCGCGCATGGCTTTTTATTTTTTAACCACTAATAGACACAAAAAACACGAAATGGGTTTTTCTTCGCCACGGATGAACACGGACTTTCACGGATTTGCATTTCCAAACTCTAGATCTTTGAAGTCCAACGTCTTTCGTCCGTGTTTAATCCGTGTTAATCCGTGGCCTAATCGGTCTTACGAATCATGATTGAACCAAAGATAAATCCCCAAGCTCTAAGCGACTGATCCCGCCCCTAACGGATCTGGCGACAGCCTCCCGAGCTCACACAAAGTTTATGTCGCTGGCGAGCTCCATCCAGACATTCGCGTTCCGTTCCGCGAAATCTCGCTTTCACCTACCAAGACTGTTTCCGGCCCGATCGAGGTCAACGAACCCGTTCTCGTTTACGACACCAGCGGCCCTTGGACCGATCCTGCCTTTCACGGCAACGTCGAACAAGGTTTGCCGGCCCTCCGCGCCAAATGGGTCCGCGACCGCGGTGACGTCGAAGAAATCGACGGCCGCACCGTCCGACCCCTGGACAATGGCTACTTGTCTGAGAGACACGCCGAACTAACTGCCCAGAAACGTCCAACATCGAACGGAAACGGCGCCAACGGCGTTCACTTTGACCAATCCGCAATCCGCAATCCGCAATCCGCAATTCAGCATCGCCGCGCCTTGCGGGCGAAGCGCGGCAAGCTGCGTTACGCAGCTCTTCTACGCTCGCGAAGGCATCGTCACTCCCGAGATGGAATTCATTGCGATCCGGGAAAACGCGCGTCGCGCCGCCAATCACAACGGAACCGAACCGCGAGCTCTGGAACAAAACACGTTAGGCTTTCAGCATCATGGCGATTCGTTCGGCGCACGTATTCCGCGCGAGATCACACCGGATTTCGTCCGGGTCGAAGTGGCCCGTGGCCGCGCCATCATTCCCGCCAACATTAATCACCCTGAATTGGAGCCGATGATCATCGGCCGGAATTTCCTGGTTAAAATCAACGCCAACATCGGCAACAGCGCCGTTGCCTCCTCGATCGAAGAAGAAGTCGAGAAAATGCGGTGGGCCACCAAATGGGGCGCCGACACCGTGATGGATCTTTCTACCGGCAAGAACATCCATGCCACCCGGGAATGGATCATTCGCAATTCACCCGTGCCGATCGGCACCGTTCCAATTTATCAAGCCCTGGAAAAAGTGGGAGGGCGCGCCGAGGAACTGACCTGGGAAATTTACCGGGACACACTGATCGAACAGGCCGAGCAGGGGGTCGATTATTTCACGGTTCACGCAGGGGTCCTATTAAGATACGTCCCGATGACGGCGAAACGCGCGACCGGCATTGTCTCCCGCGGCGGCTCGATCATGGCCAAGTGGTGTTTGGCGCATCATCAGGAAAACTTTCTCTACACGCATTGGGACGAAATCTGCGAGATCATGGCCGCGTTCGACGTCAGCTTTTCCATTGGCGACGGTCTCCGGCCCGGCTCAATCGCCGATGCCAATGACGAAGCGCAGTTCGCCGAGCTTTACACGCAGGGCGAGCTGACCAAGCGCGCATGGGCGCAACATGTTCAGGTCATGAATGAAGGCCCGGGGCACATCCCCATGCACATGATCAAAGAGAACATGGAGAAACAACTTGATTGGTGTGAGGAAGCGCCGTTTTACACGTTAGGTCCGCTCACCACTGATATCGCACCCGGCTACGATCACATCACCAGCGCGATCGGCGCCGCCATGATCGGCTGGTACGGTTGCGCCATGCTTTGTTATGTCACCCCGAAAGAACATCTCGGCCTGCCGAATAAGAAAGACGTTAAAGACGGCGTCATCGCCTACAAGATTGCCGCCCACGCCGCCGACCTCGCCAAAGGGCACCCCGGCGCTCAATACCGCGACAACGCCATTTCGAAAGCGCGTTTCGAATTTCGTTGGGAAGATCAATTTAACCTCGCGCTCGACCCCGATACCGCTCGCGAATTCCACGATGAAACGCTTCCGCAAGAAGGTGCGAAAACCGCACACTTTTGCAGCATGTGTGGACCACATTTCTGCTCGATGAAAATCACAGAAGACGTAAGAAAATACGCCGCCGAACAGGGGATTCTCGAAGACAAAGCGGTGGAGCAAGGCTTGGCATCGAAAGCCGAAGAATTTGTGCGAACCGGCGCGGAGCTGTACGCCAAGACGTAGATCACTTACGCGGCAAAGTTGGCTTGGCTCACCGTATCACTATTGAAACGCGGTACATGTTTAGCGTCTGAAGCCCGGAGGGCTGACCGGACATTAGCCGGTGGTGCAAACCACCGGTGTTCTGCACAGGAATGTCATTAGCCCCGGCTGGGGCGTCGCTCAACGACGGCATGTGCGGCGACGCCCAACGTTAGGCGCAGCCCCTCCCGGGGCTGATGCCTTTCTTCTCCCCGTGACCGGTGGCTTGCGCCGACCGGCTAATCTCCGATGACCCTCCGGGTCTCGTATGCAACGGGTACAAGACGACGGGCTACTTCAGAATCGCGCTAAACGTTGAATGTGGGGCCATTCCGAAGAAAACCAAGGTGCTTTATTCACCCGCGTGCAGAAAAAGCTTGTCCTTGTCGCTACGAAAACCGACAACGCAACGGTAGCGGCGATTCGCTAAAAAATAGGAGATACGAAAATGAGAAAAACTGTGTGTCGGGTATGGGTGGCGTTGTTTACAATTGGTCTGTTTTATTTTTCGGCAGTTCCGACTGCCCAGTCAGCCGATGTGCCAAATCTCAACGGAACTTGGGTTGGGTATTACGCGGACGGCACCAAATCGGAATACGTTTGGGCGATCCACCAAAAAGGGTCGACCCTTTCGATCGAAAACGTCGGAGGTAAGACCGCAAAGTCGAAGGGAAGCGTTGAAGGCGACAAAGTTACTGCGCAAGATTTTGCCACCCAAAACGGAAAGCTCTCTGCTGACGGCGCACGAATCACCTGGTCGGATGGTGTCGTTTGGAAAAAGTCGGCTACCGTCGCTACGAATCTCAACGGAAAGTGGATTGGCTATTACGAAGACGGCAGCAAGTCGGAGTATATTTGGAAAATTCGCCAAACGGGATCGACGCTTTCGATCGAAAACGTCGGGGGCAAAGCCGCCAAATCGAAGGGAAGTGTTGAAGGCGATAAAGTTACTGCCCAAGACTTTGCCACTCAAAACGGAAAGCTATCCGCTGACGGGACAAAAATTACCTGGACGGACGGCGTCGTTTGGAAAAAGCAATAAGCTAAGTTAATTGTAGTGGCGCTTCTGCGAAGCGCCAGTGAGTTGACTTCGATCGGCCCTGAACTGCGAATCTGTGCTGACGTCCATATCAGGGGGCTTCGCAGAAGCGCCACTACAACTGGGTTGGCAATATCAGACTTGAAGTTCCATGACCCAAACAGATTTAGATACCGCTGCCGCCGACCGGGAGTCGGTGCACACACGTCTGCTTAACGCGTCACGCGAGCATGTCGTTCGTGCGTTTCGCGAGCCGAAACATTTCGCGCAATGGTGGGGACCGAAAGATTTTCGGAACACCATTCATTCATTCGACTTTGAACCGGGCGGACGTTTGAAGCTGACCTTGCACGGGCCGGATGGCGCTGATTACGAAAACGAATATGTGGTGGAGGAGATCGTCGGATTGGAGCGGATTGTGATCGCTCATCCCGATCCCGCGCATTACTTTCAACTCTACGTCACCCTCACTGAAGAAGGTGAAGACAAAACGCGGCTGATGTGGCGACAACGCTTCGATACCCGCGAACATTTCGAGCGCGTGAAGTCATTCGTGGCCGATGCGAACGAGCAAAATCTGGATCGGCTTGAGGCGGAAATTGCCCGATCCCGCAACTCTTAGGATCCGCGGGCAAGCGTTAGCTTTTTTTGCGTTCGTAACAATTCGGGCACGAGACGGAAATCACGTAGCGCGGATCTTCCTGCTCGATGGTGGTCAGTGGTGTCTGACAAACGAAGCAAAGCGCGGCCCCGGTCTCCCGCAAGGAGGCATCGACCGCGACGCGCTTGTCGAACACGAAGCAGTCGCCCTCGAAATGTTCGCCACCGCATTCCTCAAAATAACGGAGAATGCCGCCATCGAGTTGGAAGACCTGCGCGAAGCCTGCGCTTTGCAAAAAAGGCGCTGCTTTCTCGCAACGGATTCCGCCCGTGCAAAACGTCACGATGGGTTCGTCTTTTAAATGATGGGGCAGGGACGCTGCGGCCATTGGAAATTCACGGAAATGATTAAGGTCGAGCGCGTGTGCGCCGCGGAACGTGCCGAGTTTTATTTCGTAAGCGTTGCGAGCGTCGAGGAGAGTCACGGATCGGCCTTGATCGAGCCATTCCTTCAGTTCTCTTGCTGAAATTCTTGGGGCGGGGCGGCAACCGGGATCGATTCCCGAGACGCCGAAGGCGATTATTTCCTTTTTGATCTTCACTAGCATTCGATTGAAAGGCTGATGATCGCTTTCGCTGATTTTGGGGGCGAGATCAGCAAGACCGGGAACGGTTCGAAGGTAATCGAGGAGCTCGTCACCCGCGGCAGGCGTGGCACGCCACGAAGACGTTGATTCCCTCCGGGCTGAGAAGGATTGTGCCACGCATTCCCGCCTCGCCACACATTGTGCGCAGCGTGGCCTGGAGCGCCTTCAAATCGCCTAACGGAGTAAACTTATAAACTGAAATGTTGGTGAAGACCGCCATGTCCTGCCGAAATATGGCGCAGGCTGAGAAAGAAGAAAACTCGTTGTAGCAGTGTACTGGCGCTCTGCGAAGCGCCCCGGGACTGGCTCGGATTCTGCCTTGAGCGATCAATCACGTCCATATCGGGGCGGTTCGCAGAAGCGCCACTACAACTGTCACCGAAGCAATTTCTCAGGAAAATTCGCGTTCTGTTCACGTTGTAGAATGCGTTGCTGACGCCATCGTAACGTCCTGCCGGGCTTCGTTGGATCCCAGCCTCTCGGATTCGGTAAGACAGCCGCCAACAGCGCTGATTGTTCCCTGGTAAGACCGCGCGCGCTGACCCCGAAATAATGCTGTGAAGCTGCTTCGACTCCATAGATCCCACGGCCCATCTCGATCACGTTCGCATACAGCTCTATGATTCGTCGCTTCGGCAACAGCGCCTCCATCCAGATGGAGTAGTAAGCCTCCAATGCTTTCCTGATCCAGGATCGACCTTGCCAGAGAAAAATCGATCGCGCGCATTGGTTCGTGATTGTCGAAGCGCCACGAACCGGTTTCCCTTTTCGCTCGGCTTCTTTTAACGCGAGGCCCATCTCCTTCCAGTCAAAGCCATCGTGCTGAAAAAATCGTTGATCTTCCGATATCCAAAGATGTTTCAGGAAAATCTCAGGAATTTGCGGCAGATCGATCCAGCGGTAGAGAAGGGGACCCTTTGGCCCTTTCGAAAAGGTGGCGCTGCTCTGTTCAATCACCATCGGCAGCGTCCGTGGCGGATTAACGAATCGAACCACCGCCACCTGTATTGCCGGGATCAGGAGCAAGGCTACCAGCGGAAGCAGAATCCATTTCCCAAGACGTTTGCTTGCTTTCAGCATCTCCGCCAAGAGACTGCGATGGCGACCCGAGCGCAACCAGTTGTGACGGCTACCCAGCAGTTCCATCTCAGACCGCAATGCGGAAACGCCTACCGGCGGCATCTGTTTATCGGCCACAACTTTCTGCAATCCCGGAGAGCCTCCAGCCAGGGGCCCGCCGCACCCTACAATGTCAACGATCAACAACATGTGTCGATCTACGTCGAGCATTCTTCACGACTCTCTTGGAGCGCGCCAATGCTCGGCCACAACCCTTGGTTATTCCTGGGCCTCTTGTCCCAGGTTGCCATGCTGGCAACCCTGGGCTGGAGGACGAAATCCCGTTATTTTCTTCGCTGACGCACAGTAATGGCTCGTCCTTCATCCCATCTGGAGTAATCGTTCGATCCTGGATCGCAGCGAATCAGGACAGCCGGTGGCTCGGTAGATCGAAGAACGGCCACGCGCACTAACAGGCGGAAATTTTCCGGACAGGAATTGAAATGCGATCACCCCGAGCGCGTAATCATCTTCATCGGTCCCGGCCCGTCGTGACAGCTCCTTGTCAGTTCTTGGTGGGGTATAGTCTGGCGAGCCCCAAGGCGGTAATTCGGTTTGGTCGATGCGACAGGCTCCTTCGAAATCAATCAGTCTAAGTGTTCCCCGATGAACAAGAATGTGCGACGGCTTGCAATCTCTCCAGGTCCAGCCTGCCGCATGGATTTTAGATAGTATCGGACCCAGCTGTCTCAGAATCCGTTCTGCTCGACCGAAGGAAGTTCGTGCAGGATGCACTTGTTTTGCGGAGAGCAAAGGGCGTCCCGCGATTTGCTCGAGAACAAGATAGCGATTTCCCTGGTTAGGGAACTCGCGAAAAACTTCGGGAACGGGAAGGCCGGCTTTGCGCAATCCGCGCAAGACCCGGGTCTCGTGCCGGATCAGAGCGTAGCCATCGCGCCCGTCCCAGTTTGTTTCTCCATGTCGGCGTCCTTCTTTGACTATCACCTGACGCACGGGGAGAGCGGAGAGATCGATTGCCTCGTAAACTCCTCCTTTGCCGCGTTGAGCCATGGCTTTGACGACCAGAAGTTCATGACGCAAGAGTCCTCGCCATTTGGAATTCTTCGCGGGCGGTTTCGGTTTCTGAAAAGGATCTTTCAACCATTGCGGAACGGCAAGCCCGGGCGCGCGTTGGTCGCGGTAACGTTTTCCTCCCGGAGCATCGATAAATCCAGGCTTGCCATCGGCAGCCGGACGGAAAGCTCCATATCGGTAGTAGACCAGGCTGCCCTTGCGGTATTGTGCGTCGAATGGAATTCGCGGGCCGGGCAGTCGATAGGTCGCGCGATGAAGTTCGTGAGCTAATTCTAACGCTTCGCTAGGCGAGCGTGGATAAATTGTTAAAAATTTCCCGATCTGCGAGAAGTCAACCAGGCCCATGTTGAGCGATTTCAGTAAATCCAGTCGGCCAGGGATCTTAAAAAGGACGTCGTTTCTACGCAGAATCGGTTCGGCCCGGGCGAAAACTTCCGCCGCCGAAAGAATGGTCGCTGAAACATGCAGCTTCCAACCTTGGGTCGGATCATCTTTTCGCAGGGCCCGGGAATAGGACCAATGCCCGTCCGTGAGCGGCAACTGTTTTACCCGTGCGAGCCAACGAAGCTGCGGCCTGCGCACGATCTAAAAAAGTTGAGGCCTCCTTATGTTGCCGATGCTGGCGGCGGCCGTGAGGCCTCCTCGTCGGCGGTGACGACAACCAGGAAACCTGAGTCGGTGCACTTCCTCATCGGACCCCAATCGGCCTCAGGTATGCCGAGGTTGGCCAGTTCTGTGTCAGTTGGGTCAAGGTACGAGTCGATACACGCAATCGCGTCAGGCTTGCCCTCAAAGGCCAGCTTTAGTTGGGTGTTGAAGAACCCGGCAAAACCCGCCGTATGCCTGAGCTCCCAGATGAGCTGTGTTAAAGTATATTTCCCGCCGGTTTTTGGATTCTGAAATACAGCCATAGTTACCTACCTTTAATGCGATTAAAGAACTCATGTTCGAGCGAGGACAAGCCTTATTTTGGCGCCAGGGAAAATTGACCGCGCGGAGCTAATCGGGCCTGAACCTCAGCGAACCGCGGGTCCGATCGGACGGGATCGAGTCGCGAATCAACCCTGATCCAAATCACATCCACTGAACGTTGCTCGATCGCTTTTTCGAGCCAGCGAAAAGCGCCATCCGGATCGCGGAAGGCCGCGCGAATTGTTGCCATATCGTAGGGCGAGTATGGCTCCGGCTGCGAGGTCACCTCATTGACGACGCGATCGGATTCAGCTGTGTTCCCAGCGACAGCGTAAGCATAAGCCAGTTCCAGCTTGGCCCAGCCACTGCCGCTTGAGAGTTCCACATACTTCTTCGCAGCAGCGATCCCTTCCGGATACTGTTTGTTATGGACGTAGGCTTGGGCCAGGATCTGGAAGGCCTGACCAAAGTTTCCTTCGAGATCTATTGCTTTGAGGCAGGATGCGATTGCATCCGAATAGCGATGAGCGGTGGAAAGTACCTTCGCCCTCGAGGTCAAAATGACTGGCGATAAAGGATCGAGCTTTTCAGCGGCGCTGCTTTCTTTTAGCGCTTCCTCGGAGCGGCCAACCTGGGCGAGATTTCGCGCGTACCAATAATGGGCAATCGCACTATTCGCGTTTAGTTCGAGCGCTTTCTGGAAATCGGCTTCGCCAGCCGGCCAGTTCCAATCGAAATCCGACAGAAGCGTCGCACGCGAAATATAACCTTCGGCCAGGTTCTCGTCGATTTCGAGGGCGGTAGAGACCTCCGCCCATCCTCCAAGGGAGGCTTCGTTAGGTGAGATTGCACCCGCTTTGCCAAGTAGAATGTAAGAATCGGCAATTCCCACATGCCCCAAAGCGAAACGAGGATCCTTCGCCACGGCCTTCTCGAAAAGGATGCGCCCCTTTTGGATTGAATCGGGTGTGCGCTTGTTCAGCAGGTAGCGCCCACGCAGATACAAATCATATGCCTCCGGATCTTGGGTGAGTGACTTCGCCAGCAACGTGGTCTCCGCCAGATGAAGCTCAATTCGGAGTGCGTTTGCCACCTTTCGTGACACATCGCTTTGCAAAGACAGGAAATCGCTCTCGGTCGAATCATACGTCTCTGACCAAAGGTGGTATCCCGTTGCGACATTAATAAGCTGTGCCACAACGCGCACCTTGCCGGGTCCGCGACTGACACTCCCTTCCAACACGTGGGTAACTCCGAGTTGCCGGCCAACCTCGCGGATATCCAGATTCTTGTTCTTGAACGAAAAGGCGGTGGTCCGGGCTACCACGAAAAGGCCATGCACATGCGCCAGTGAGTTGATGATCTGCTCGGTGATGCCATCGCTCAAATACTCCTGGTCCTTCATCTGGCTAAGATCGAGAAACGGCAAAATGACGATGCTCTTTTCCGCTTCGGTTGTACTCCAAGGCGATTTGGCCAGCCGATAATGCTGGACTGCGATGATCGTTATTACCGCCAAGAGCACGCCAATAATGATAAAGTTGAGCATGCGTCCAGTGCGCCGCACGACTAATCCCTTGCGATCCATCTCGTCCGTGCGTCGCACTCCTTCTGGCGTCAGGTCATAAGCCCAGGCCAAAATGAGGGCGACCGGAAAACCGAGCGCTAACAAGAAGACAACCATCCGACTGCCCCAGTTCGGAATCTCAAAGATCGGAAAAACCTGGGTCGCAATCTGAATGAGCAACCAACTCACCACTCCATACGCAACCCCAACTTTGTAGACATTCCGCCGTTGCAGCTCGACGAAGAATTTTTTTGGATCCACGGGGTTTTTCCGCGACTAGCGAAGTTGAGTCCTACCAATATATGCTTCTTCTGACGGGAAAAATACCCCGATTCCAGCCTCGTCAATGCCGTCCCTAATTTTTCCTTCGGTTAGCAGTCTACAAAGTGTGGCATAGCCGTGACCGAACCGACACGGCACAGTTGTCGAAGTGTGGCGATGTCTTGAAGAATTAGGAGGCAACACAGGTTCTCGAACAATGCCCCGTAATGCTTGGCTCCGCATTCGTTCTCTGCTGACATGATAGCTCTTGAGCATTTGCGACCAGATCAAATCCGGAGGAATAAAGTCTATGACGAAAAGGTTCATCTGTTTACTGACCGCAATATTTGCGGTGAGCGCGGCGACGTTGTTGGCACAGGGCGATGTTCCCAAAACGTCCGTGGGAACCATGGTCTTGAGTAACAAGAAGTATCCATTGAAACATACACTCGCATTCGAGACGCAAATCGACGGTGAGGAAGCGATCGCGGTCGTTTTGAGTGGCCAGGCCGTTTCCAACGAACAGTTGAAGGAAGCCAGAAAGGCCGAAAAAGATGGCGGCGACGGCGATTTCAAGAAGCCGTTCCTCCGATTGGTATTTAAGAAAACCGGCGATCTCAAGAATTGGAGCGCAGCAGCCGGCGGCACATCAATTGGTCGGCGCAGTGGCACTGCCACCGGAGAATTCTCGCTTCGGGATGGCCGAATCATCGGAAAAGCGACTCAGCCGGAGGATCGCGATGATATGATTCCGGCCAGCTTTGATGTGCAGTTCGAAACGGTGTTGCTCAAAGCAGGGGATTCGCTTCCGGAGTCAACTGCCCGTAAAGGTGGCCCGGCAGCCAACGTTCCGCCGACCGTCACAGGCCTATTCAAAGGCAATGGCAAAGAAGCGAAGCTGGTTTACGCATCCGCCCGATGGACTGAACCATTTTCGGATAAGCCATCCATCATGCTCGTCTTCACCGAAAAAGATCATTCGAAAGAGAAGAAGCCGGACATGGGCGCCATGTTCGGGAAATTCGGAAGCGCGCTCATCATTTCATTGCACGAAGATGGAAGCATCTTCGGCTGCCAGGTGGTGCATAGCGCCCACCAGAAGCAGGGCTTTAGCTCGGTCGGTTCGATCGAGGCGACTGAGTTCACCTATTCCGATGGAAAAGTGGAAGGCGAACTAACAACTAGCGGGCCTGTCGATACATTTGGCGAAACTTGGGAGGTAAACCTCAAGTTCCTTGCTCCACTGGGCGAAACCCCGAAGGAATTTCAAGTCGCAGAAGCGAAAACGACACCGAAGAAAGCGAAACCGGAAACAAGTAGCTCAGACGACGACGACGACGACTCGATTGCTGCTGACTTGGATGAAGCTGGCACCGATAAACCAAAGACCGGCGGGCTCAAGGTCAAGGAGCTTGCCCTAACCAAAGATGCAAGCGACGTCGAATACAAGGAGGTCGTCGAACATGTCCTCTTTAAAAGTAGGGCAGACGTGAAGAAGGTTTGCGCAGAGCTTGCCGCCAACCTGAAAGCCCAAGGATGGACGAGCGACGGTCCCGATCTGGTCAATCCGCAATCGTCGATTCTCAAACGCAAACGCGGCAATGCTAAATTGACCATCTTCGTGAAACCGGAGGCTGGCGGAAGCGAAGTCAAGATTTTCACGGAAGGACTTTCCTGGGAATAAGAGTCGCCTCCCCACCGCCATTAAGGCTATGCGTGGCCGACGTAACAAGACGTCGCATGTTCGCTTCGCTAGATCCGCTCAGACGCTCATGGCGCAAGTTAGAGCTAGTTAGGCTTCGCTACCGTTAACTGTTCGATGGCTCGCTGGCAGTCGGCAGTGAGGGTGATGAATTTTTGCGGCTGGTCGGCGTCGGCCGGAGGCAAGGTCCCGAGATCGCGCAGACCAGAAAAAATCTTCCCCGCCTTTTCGTATGCGGTACGTGCCTCGGACCAGGCGTGGGTTCGCTGAGCAGATGGCGCCTGTGCATTTGCGCCAGAGCGCGCGAAAGCGTCACCGAGCCTCTCCTCGTAAATGGCGAGATTACGCGAAAAGATGGCATTGGTGGGATCGGCGGCCGAGAGAGCGGTCATGATTGTAATTCCCTTACTGTGCTTCTTCCACTGCTTGCGTTGGGTCCCCGAGGGCGGAGAGCGCTTCAGCGAGATCGACATGTCCGCTTGCGAGGTCGAGGCTCGCCTGGGCATTTTGCGGATCGGCCGTCGCCGAACTCTCCTTTATCGAAAGTGATTTTTGCAGACTCTCGACTGCACCGGAATAATTACCCATCGCCACCTGAGTGGTGCCAAGCTGCTTGTAACCCCAGCCTACTTCGCGTCGGGCACGGCCGTTATTTGGATCGATAGCGGCGATCGACTCGAGCGTGGCGACTCCTTTGCGCAGTGTGTCGATGGCCTCTGGTTGGTGCGGATCCAAAGCGCCGCCGATTTTCATCAGATTGATCGCGACGGGCCGCTTCCGTTTTGGGTTCGAGCTGTCTTGACGCAGCAATTCTTCGCGGATGGCGAGCGATTTACGATAATTCGTTAGGAGTTCCGAGTTTGCGTTCGCCGTCCGGCCCAGGCCATCGGCCAGGGTTTCATAGGCGCGGGCGAGCTCGTCCTGGACGGCGAAACTCGACGGCTCGCTCCCGGCGAGCTGGGCTGAAAATCTGCAACGAGCGCCGGTACTCGTGCAGCATCCGGTCGATGTCACCTTTCTGTTCCATGATATCGCCGAGCGCGCGATAGCTCCGGCCCAGTTCTATCTGTGTTTCTGTCGTGAACGTTTTCGGGTCGAAGGCTTCGCGAATCTTCACCGCCTTTTCATAACTAGTGAGAGCGCCATCGGTATCGCCGAGATTTGCGGAGTAAGGATTGCCCTGAATGTCGCCGATTTTTTCGTAAGCGGTCGCGAGCTCGCGTTGCAACGCGGGATTCCCACTCGCGTCGTGCGCCAGACTATCGAGATATTCGAGGGCCCGACTGACAATGAGGCGGCGGGTGGGCGTGGACCCGGCCAGGTCTTTGACCGAATCGTGAATCTCGAACATCAAGGAATCGGCCAGCCGTGCGCACTTGGTCGAACCGCCGCTCAGCCAGGATGCGTTGCTCGTTCGCGCGATGCGCTTCCCATAAGGCGACAATGGTGGCGCCAGTGAGGAGAAGGACGACGGAAGCGGCTACGCTCAGACCAACCTTGTGCCGTCGGACGAACTTGGATGCGCGATAGGCGAAGGTGTCATTTTGGGCGATGACCGGCAGTCCTTCCAGGTATCGCCGGATATCCTCGGAGAACTGTCCGACTGAGGAGTAACGGCGTTCCGGTTCCGTCCGCAATGCTTTGAAGAGAATGGTGTCGAGATCAACATCCAGTTTTCTTAGGTCGACTTCGCCATCTTTTCTGACGCCCGGTTTTTGCCCGGCCAGCAATTCGTAAAGAACCACTCCGAGACTGTAGACGTCGCTAGCCGTCGTCATGCGCTCGCCTCGCCGCTGTTCCGGGCTGGCGTAATTGGGCGACATGGCGCGCGCCGTCATCACGGTTTGATTATCCGTCTCGGCCGTTTCGGGATCGAGGAGGCGCGCGATGCCGAAATCCAAGAGCTTCGGTTCACCTTCCGCAGTTACCCGAATGTTGGCCGGTTTGAGATCGCGATGAATGACAAGATTTTGGTGCGCGTAGGAAACGGCCGCGCAAACTTTTCGAAAAAGAGCGAGCCGCTCTCGCATGCGGAGGGAATGCTGCTGGGCATAGCTTTCGAGCGGAATTCCCTCCACGTACTCCATCACGAAATAGGGCAGGCCGCGGGGGTGACCGCGCCGCCGTAGAGCCGCGCAATGTTGGGATGGTTGAGAGCCGCCAGGATGCGCTCTTCCTGGCGAAAATGCCTAACGAATTCCTTCGTTCCGAAACCTTGTTTGATCAGTTTGATCGCGACCTGACGGCCAAAATGCGTGTCATCCGCGAGATAAACTTCGCCCATCCCGCCTTCGCCGAGCAAAGAAATGATCCGGTAATCACCCAGCATCTCGCCGCCTTGAAATTCGCCGTTCGCAAACTCCTCGCGCAAAAGCTCCGCGCTAAACTCGGCCGCGGACGCGGACATCAAACTTGTGGCGCGCGTCCTCTTCGCGCAGAAGCGCTTCCACTTCCGCGCGCAATTCCCGATCGTCGCCGCAGGCCTGCGCGAGGTAGACGGCTCGTGCCTCGCTCGGCAACTCGAAGGCGTGCTCGACCAATTCCGCGAGCCGCTCGGCGCGTTCAGGCTGCATCTTTGCGTAATTCTCGCGAGAGCCAGAGCCGGGCAAAATTCCAATCGCGCAGGACCGTTTTCTCCGAGACCTGGAGGACTTCGGAGATTTGCTTCGCCTCCATCCCGCCGAAGAATTTCAGCTCCACCACTTTGCTCTTCCGTGGATATATTTTCGTCAAATCCTCCAGCGCATCATCGAGTGCCAGCAATTCCACGGCCGAATCGGTGGGCAGCTCGCCCGCTTCCTCGAGCGACAATTTCTGTTGTTCGGGTCCGCCGCGCCTGGCCGCGTGGTGGGCCCGCGCGTGTTGCATGAGAATTTGCCGCATCAGCCGAGCGGCGATGCCGTAAAAATGCGCGCGATCCTTCCAGGTCACTTTCGTGTCATCGACCAATTGTAAATACGCTTCATGCACGAGCGCCGTCGCCTGGAGGGTGTGGTCAGCGCGTTCGCGCTGCAGGTAAGCGCGGGCCACGCGCCGCAGCTCCTCGTAAACGAGCGGCATCAGCTTGGCGGAGGCATCCTCGTCGTTCCCACCCTGCCAGTTGAGCAAGAGCGCTGTGACCTCGTCAGATGATTCCGAATTCACGCCATAATCCCTCGCTCCCTCTCGACACGCTGACACAGCCCGCCCGCCGCCGGTAGCAATATTTTTGCAACGCGATGTCCGTTTTCGTCGGTTTTTTTCACATGTCTGGGTGAAGGAAACCAACAATGAAGAACTCCAATCCTACGACCATCCTCGGAAAAATCGCGGCTTCGGCCGCGCGTCACCTCGCTGCCGCAGCGCTTTTCCTGGCGGCTGCCGGCGCTGTGTTCCCGCGTTCCGCCTGGGCACAAACTCCGACACTGACCAAGCTGCATGACTTCACTAAGCTGGACGGCAGTTATCCGACAAACGGTCTGCTCCGGGCCAGCGACGGCAACTTCTACGGCACGACGCCAACCGGCGGCCCCGGATCGAACGACAATGCCGATTATGGCACTGTTTTTCGAATCACGCCGAAAGGCGGGTTTACCAACCTGGTCAACTTCAACAGTGATAACGGAACCCATCCGTATGCGCCGCCCATCGAAGGCAGCGATGGCAATTTGTATGGGACCACCGCGGGCGGCGGCCCTCTTGGACCTACCAGGGATGGGACGGTCTTCAAAATGACGAAGGCGGGCGCCCTAACCACGCTCTTTGCTTTCGACCAAACCAATCTCCAAAATGGGAGAAGCCCACAAGCGGCGCTGGTCCAAGGCACCGATGGCAACTTCTACGGAACGACCGCAGGCGGTGGCTCGCCAGACGTCTCAGGCCACGGCACGGTTTTCAAAATGTCACCCGCCGGCGCCCTGCTGCAGTCGGTCGAGCTGGATGGAGGTTCGATCGATCCCGCAGATCCGCGAGCACCTCTTATCCAAGCCACCGATGGTAATTTCTACGGGACGAGCTACGGAGGCGGCGGCGAGACCGGGGCTGGTTCAATTTTCAAGTTCACTCCAGGCGGCGTGGTGACGGTTCTGCACAGCTTTGTCGGCGGCGCTGATAACCTGGGCACTATCCCCGATGCGGGAGTCATCCAGGGCACTGACGGCAATTTTTACGGGACCACCGAATACGGCGGCACAGCCAACCTGGGCACGGTTTACAAAATAACTCCGACAGGCGACTTTACGGTATTGGTCAATTTCACCGGCCCCAATGGCCAGCAGCCATACGCTGCCCTGATTCAAGCCAGCGACGGCAATTTCTACGGGACCGCCTCCCTCGGTGGTACCGACAGCCTCGGCACCATCTTCCGTGTCACGCCAGCTGGCGTCTTTACCACCGTGTATACTTTCCCCCAAGTCAACGGAACCGAAGCTTTAGGCGCGTTCCCGCGGGGTTCTTTGGTCCAGGGCGTCGACGGCAATTTATATGGGACGACCATGGGCGGCGGCACGAACGGATTCGGCACGGTTTTTCGACTCAACTTAGTTCCCCAATGCACACTCCTGAACATCTCGACCCGGCTGGAAGTGCAGACGGGGGACAACGTGCTCATTGGAGGATTCATCATCGCTGGCGTCCAGGCCAAGAAAGTGATTGTGCGCGGGATTGGACCATCGTTAGGTTCGGCCGGAGTGACCGGAGCGCTGGCTGATACGATCTTGGAGTTACACGAACCCAACGGCGCCGTCATAACCAACGATAACTGGAGAGACACTCAGGAAGCCGAAATCATCGCTACGACCGTGCCCCCGTCGAATGACCTTGAGTCGGCGATCGTCGCGACACTCGAACCGGGCAACTACACCGCGATCGTGAGTGGGAAAAACGGCGGGACCGGCGTCGCCCTGGTGGAAGCCTATGATCTGGATAACACGGTCGACTCACAGTCGGCCAACATCAGCACGCGTGGATTTGTGAGGACCGGTAACAACGTCATGATCGGCGGATTTATCGTAGGCGGTAACACCGGCGCGGTCGCTCTGCGTGCGATTGGGCCTTCGCTGACAAGCGCAGGCATAACCGATGTACTGGCCGATCCATTCCTCGAGTTACACGACGGCAGTGGGCAGCTCGTAGCCTCCAACGACAACTGGAGAGACAGCGCAGACAAACAAGTCTTTATCGATAACGGCATCGCCCCGACCAACGACAATGAATCCATCATTCTCGGAGAGCTCTCTCCCGGTAGCTATACCGCAGTCGTGACCGGAGTTAGCGGCGGCACCGGTGTCGGTCTCGTCGAAGCCTACAATTTGCACTAAACGCTTTGCTGTCGAAGGCGACCCGGGCCGACGGATGAAGTAGCGCTCGCGCAATTTTGCAAACGCACAAAATGCGCGACGTTGCTCGCCCGTGAGCGCGATTCCAATTACCGAGAAGCTCCTTTTCAGTGCAGGAGGATGGCAGGCGATGAAGCCTGCGCGCGAGTTGCTCAAGAGCGGTCGCGTCACTGAGGCTAAATACGAGCCGCCGTTGCTGAGCGGTTACGTGCGCGAAGGCGCGAAGAATTATCGCTCCGGTCTGCGAATCAAAAGCGCGGTCGACGTCGAGAACATCTGCAGCTGTTGGCAATCGCGCTCGGCCGGGAAAATCTGTGCGCACTCAATCGCGGTGGGGTTGAGCTACCTGAATCCGCTGACTGTTGTGCCGACGGCGCCTGTCGAGACGGTAATTCCCAAGGCCCCGGTCGGTCCGCAGTTCGTTGCCATCGACACCCCTGACGCAGTCCCAACTGCACTGCATGTGATCCTGCCACCTAACTTCATCGGCGCATGGGCGAAAGGACAAATCATGATCGTCGTCGAAGCCGAAGCTTCCCGAAACCGCACGCTCATCTCCGCGCTCCCGAAGAACACCACATTTGCAGCAGCCGACGCCGATCTCGCGCTAATCGAAAGCTTGCGAGCGGTTCCGACGATTTTCGAGAGCGGCATGGTGAATTTGTCACGCGACGGATTCCTGCGGCTGCTCCCGGCAATGCAGAATCATCCGCGGATCACTTTCGGCAAAGCAACCCCGGCGACGATTTCCCCGGTCGCGCTCCGTCCGGAGCTTCTGGTCGAATCGCGCCGCGACGGTGGCATCACCGTGAAATCGAATTTTCCGCCTAACGTTTTGCTCCTTTGGAACGCGACTGAGGCGTGGCTGCTGCGGAATAATGAGTTCGTCCGCTGCGGGGAAGTGTTGCCGCCCGGATCGACGCACCTGCTCGAACGTCCGTTGCTGCTCGATGGCGATCGCGCCTTGCATTTTCTGGCGTTCGATCTCCCGCGCTTGCGCGATGCGTTCGACGTGCGCGCTGGTGAAGGCGTGCGTCTGCCAGAAATCGCAACGGCATTGCCCGCATTTGAGCTGCGACTGGCCGGTTCCCTCAACAGCGTAACCGGTGAGCTGATGTGCACCTACGGCGATCGCCTGCCGATTAAAGCGTTGGTCAATGCACAGGATCAATTTGTCTTCCGCGATCCGCAAAATGTTGATCGAGTGCTGATGCGGAATCTCGAGGCAGAGAATGCAGCTGTCGTGCGGCTCGAGCAGATTGGTTTTGCCCGAACAGACGCCGGCGGATTCGTTTTACATGGCCAGCTCAATGTTATCCGTTTCTTCGCGACTGATTATCCGAGACTTCAGCGCGACTGGAAGACCACCCTGACGGCGCAGGTCGAGAAGTGGACCGGCGAGATCGAACGAGTCACGCCGAAGCTCGAGATTGTCGGCTCAGGTCAGGATTGGTTCGAGGTTCGTTACTCGCTCACCACGCCCAGTGGAGAAGTGTTTTCGAATGCCGATATCCAGCGACTGCTTCGATCCGGACAATCGCAGACGCGATTAAAGAATGGCAACCTGGCGGTGATCGACACCGCGGGCTTGGAGGATTTCGAGCAGGTGATTCGCGACTGCGATCCAGCGCAGACGCAGCCCGGACTTTACCGGATTAACCGCGCCCACGCTGCCTTTGTCGAGCAGACAGCGCGCGAGCTTGGCTCCGCCATCGCCGATCGTCGCGAAGCATTGAAGAAGTTTATCACCGGCCGAGACGCGCCGCCGGACGCGAAGACGAGACTCGGATCGCTCGCCGCGACATTGCGCACCTATCAGCTCGCAGGCTGGGAATGGCTCATGCGCCTCGCCGCGAACAATCTCGGTGGCATCCTGGCCGACGAGATGGGCCTTGGGAAAACCTTGCAGACGCTCGCGTTTCTCCGCGCACACCAGGGTAATGGCCCTGCGCTCGTGGTTTGTCCGACGTCGCTCGTCACAAACTGGGAGAATGAAGCGCGGAAATTCACGCCCGAACTCAAGACCCTCGTCCTCGAAGGTCCAGATCGCACCGCTCGTTTCAAATCAATCGCAACCGTAGACTTAGTTCTAACCAGTTATGCACTGTTGCGACGCGACATCGATTCGCTCCGCGACTTTAATTTTTCAACCGTCGTTCTCGACGAAGCGCAGCACATCAAAAACCCGGAGACGCAAAACGCGCAAGCCGCCTACGCTCTCCGGGCGGATCATCGCTTCGTGTTAACCGGCACGCCGATGGAAAATTCGGTGCGCGATCTCTGGTCGATCATGAACTTCGCCTTGCCCGGTTATCTCGGGAATCGCAGCGATTTCCGCGAGCGCTACGAACTGCCGATAGCGCGCGGTTCCGCGCCCGATGTGCAACGCCGGCTCTCGCGTCGGCTCCAACCTTTCTTGCTTCGCCGTCGAAAACGCGATGTCGCGAAAGATCTGCCCGAGAAAATTGAGCAGGTCGTGCTTTGTGAACTAACGAATTCTCAACGCGCCGCATACGACGCGCTTCTGCGTGAAATCCAGCAAGGTCTAGGCGGGACTGCCAAGAACGTGAACGCCGGCGTGCAGCGGATGAAAATGCTCACTGGTCTACTTCGTTTGCGCCAGGTCTGTTGCGATCTACGTCTCGTCGGGATTGATAAGGAAGAGACTTCCGCAAAGCTGGATCTCCTCGATGAGCTCCTCGAGGAAGCGATCGACGGCGAACACCGCGTCCTCGTCTTCAGTCAGTTCGTCTCAATGCTCCATCTCGTTCGCGAACGCCTCGACAAGCTCGAGATTCCATTCTCCTACCTTGATGGCTCGACCAAGAAGCGTCAGGAAGTCGTGGATCGTTTTCAGAGCGATTCCGCGATTCCAGTTTTCCTGATCAGCCTGAAAGCGGGCGGCGTTGGCCTGAATCTTTCCGCCGCCGACACTGTGATCCATTTCGATCCGTGGTGGAACCCGGCGGTCGAAGCGCAAGCCACTGATCGCGCACACCGCATCGGGCAAACCCGTGTCGTCACTGCCTACAAGTTGATCACCCGCGACACGGTCGAAGAAAAAATCCTGCGGTTGCAGGAGAAAAAACGCGCGGCAATCGATGCCGCCATTGACAGTGAAGAACCGTTCATGGGAGGCCTAACTACAGAAGAACTGGAAGAGCTGCTTGCGTAGGCGGTTTTCAAATTAGATTACATCTTGGTCATTAACGGATTTCCCCTTGTGCTTAACCCTCCGCGATAGAGATTGTTATCCATAGGGTTGATTCGGTGGATTTATTGGTTCCGCAGCGAGGCCGCCGCGTCGAGCCCGTTGTGAGGAATAATGAAAACTGCACGTTTCTCCTCTTTCGTTGCCGTTCTGCTCACCAGCGCGTTAACTCAAGTCGCGCTCTCCCAGTCACCCTCCAGTGAACACCGCGAAAAATACGATGATCCTCCGGCTCCGTTTCCGTTGCGTCCGACGGGAATTACGCCGCGAATGATTTCGCAGTTCGGTCCATTTACTAGTTACCAGGTGAACGTCGACGCATTGGGCAACAACATCGCTGGGGATGCCGCGAACGAGCCATCGATAGCCGTCGATCCGACCAACCATAACAAGATGACGATCGGTTGGCGTCAATTCGACAGCGTCACTTCAAACTTCCGCCAGGCCGGAGTGGGCTATACCGCCGACGGCGGCACGACCTGGACATTTCCCGGTGTCCTGCAGAGTAACGTCTTCCGAAGCGATCCTGTGCTGGCGTCTGACGACGTCGGCAAGTTCTTTTATCTCAGTCTTCTTCAAACATTGTTCGACACCATGTGGGGCTCGGTCGATGGAGGACAATCCTGGTCAATTACTGGACCCGCAACCGGCGGCGACAAGCAATGGTTCACGATCGATCGAACCGCCAGCGTCGGTCACGGGTTCCAATACCAGATTTGGGACACTTTCACCCCTTACACCGGAAACCAATTCAGCCGTTCCACTGACGGTGGCGTGACTTGGATGGATCCGATTCCTGTTCCTAACGAAATTATTTTCGGGACGCCGGATGTCGACACGAACGGTGATCTCTTTTTCAACGGCGAGGATTCGGTCGGACGCGTATGGTGCGTTCGTTCAACTGATGCGAAAAACGGGAGCGTTATCCCAACGTTTGATCAAGTTATCCAAGTCGACATGGGTGGTGCGGTCGTTGGCAGTATTTTGATCAATCCCGTCGGATTAGCTGGCCAGCTCTTCCTGGCGGTCGACCGTTCCGGAACCGGCACGAATAACAATATCTATATGCTGGCGAGCTTGCAACCGACCGGCTTCAGTTCGGGGACCGATGTGATGTTCGTTCGCAGCACTGACGGTGGTCAAACCTTTAGCGCGCCGGCTCGGGTCAACGACGATCCGATAAATCCCAACAAATATCATTGGTTAGGAACTTTTTCCGTGGCCCCGAATGGACGTTTGGATTCCGTTTGGCTCGACACGCGGAACGCCGCGAACGACACCGATTCGCAGCTCTTTTATTCCTACAGCACCGACGGAGGAACAACGTGGGCGCCCAATGCCGTTGTGAGCAACCTGTTTAATCCCTTTCTTGGTTACCCCAATCAAGACAAGATGGGCGATTATATCACCATGGTTTCAGATAATACCGGTGGAGACGTAGCTTACACCGCAACGTTCAATCAGGAACAAGATGTGTACCATGTCCGGGTTGCTCCCGCGGTGGAGCCGACACCGGCCCCGACCGCGACACCGAGCCCCGTTCCAACTTCGACTCCTACACCCACCGCATCGGGGACACCGACGCCGACTGCGACACCCCCGACCGGCCCGGCAGCGCAACCACTAAACCTCTCGACCCGAATGCTGGTGCAGACCGCCGATAATGTCGGCATTGGCGGTTTCATCGTGACCGGGAACGATCCCAAGCCGGTTCTGCTCCGAGGGATTGGACCTTCCCTCGGCCAATTCGGCGTTCCCAATCCGCTCCCGGATCCCATTCTCGAACTACACGGGCCGGCTGGATTCGCAACCATCGTTAACGACAATTGGCGCGATGGAAACTGCGACCTGAGTGGAACTGGGATTCCGCCGACCAATGACCTGGAGCCTTGTATATTCGCAACGTTAGACCCTGGGCCGTATACGGCCATTCTCAAGGGTAAGAACAGCACGTCAGGCGTCGCGTTGGTAGAGATGTATGACGTCGGCCCAGGCGCTCTCTCTAAGTTGGCCAATATTAGTACCTCGAGCCTTTGTTAGCACGGGTGCCGAGGTCGTAATTGCCGGATTCATTCTGGGTGGTGTTAACACAGGAGAGGATAACATCATCATGCGTGGCCTCGGCCCGAGCCTAACGGCAGCAGGTGTACCCATGGCGTTGGCCAATCCAACATTGGAGTTGCGCGATCAAAACGGAGCGCTCCTCCGGACGAACAACGATTGGGGGGACGACTCTGGCCAGGCCGCGATCATTACTGCGGCGGGTCTGGCGCTGTCCGATCCTCTCGAATCCGGCATCGCCGTAAAATTACCGCCTGGTTCGTACACCGCATTGCTTTCGGGGGTAAACAACGGGATCGGTGTCGGTCTGATTGAGATCTATGATCGTGGGATTGTAGCACTGCGGCGTTAGCAGAAAAACGTGCTCTGGCCTAACGGTTGGAATCGACTGGCAGGCGATTCCTGATAGGTCGATACCATGTTGACTCAAGAGTTTTCCGGCTAGATTCGATTCGTATGCGCATCAATATCCTTTTTCTCGTGATCGTCGTTTCCTCCGTCCACGCCGGAACTCCTCCGATTACAGAGACCGAGCTGATTCATCGGACGCAGGAGCTTTACGACTCTATCGTTCCCGGTGATCAAACGCCGTGGAAAAAATATTTTGCGGAGGATTGCATCTTTTCAGATGAGAAAGGCCGGACTCTCGACAAGGCAAAACTCGTAGCGGACATCACGGCTATGCCGGCTGGATATTCCGGGTCGATCAAGATGGAGAAAGTGCAGAGCCGAATCATCGGGGACACAGCGATCTTGAGTTATGATCTGGACGAGAGCGAAAGCATTTTCGATCAAAAACTGAAAGCGCGTTATCATGTCACGGACACTTGGCTTCGGCGTAACGACAATTGGCAGATCATTGCCAGCCAGGCGCATCGTTATTATGAAGATCCCGCTGTAGGCGAGGTCGATCCGAAGAAGTTTCCGGCTTTTGTTGGCACGTATGAACTCGCTCCCGGGCAAACTCGGGTCATCACGGCTGAAGGCGGGAGGCTCTTTGTCGAGCGAAAGGGAAAGAAAGAGGAATTATTCCCGGAGACCTCCGATCTCTTTTTCCGCAAAGGCGTCGAAGGTCGCCTTCTCTTTCATTACGAGCGTGGGGGGAAAGTCGATGTCCTGATCGACCGCCGAAACAATGAGGACGTCGTCTGGCGAAAGGTGGAATCGAAGATTTAGATGCGAAGGATCCAATAGGGCTCGTATGTGTTTAGCGTGTCGATATTTCAGAATGCAAGCTGCCGCTAAAACACGTAAAGAGGGGTCTAAGCTGATAGTGAACACTCGGTTCAAAATGCCTTTTCAGAATCGACCAGGATTGTAACGGGACCGTCATTAACCAGTTCCACTGACATCATTGCCTGGAAAACTCCTGTGCCGACGACGATTCCCAGCCTACGTAGTGCTTCACAGAACTGTTGGTAAACCTCGTTTGCTTGTTCCGGTGGCGCTGCCGCGATGAAGCTCGGCCTGCGCTGACCGCGCGCGTCGCCATAAAGAGTAAACTGCGAAACAACCAGTGCTTCTCCCTTGGTTTCGAGCAGAGATCGGTTCATTTTTCCATCGGCATCCTCGAAAATCCGTAAGTTTGCGATTTTCTGGGCCATAGTGACCGCGACGGTGTAGTCAACGCCCTGCGGGCCGTCACCGGAAATATCGTTGCGTCCGACGCCAAGCAAGATCAGAAGGCCCGCTCCGATTTCTCCGACGATATCGGTTTTCACAATCACGCGCGCGCTGCTCACGCGCTGCACAACGGCTCGCATAACTTCGGTATAATCGAGAATGCGGTGGCAGGGAATCCCTCGTTGCGTCTTTCTCGATTGGGATTGCGGCTACGAGTTTCCGGGGTTCCTGATTGGATTTGGCTGGCCGTTCCGGGTCGCAGTGTAATAGTGACACTTCCGTCCCGGGGATGGGGCAATGATGGACGAAATCCTGCAAAGATTAAAGCAACGTAAATTGGTCCAATGGGCATTGGCCTATGTCGCCGCGGCGTTCGCTTTCCTGCAAGGCATTGACATTGTCGCCCAGCAGTTCGGCTGGCCGGAGGTCGTTCGTCGCGGAATCACCCTGGCCTTGGTCGTCGGTTTTTTTTTGATGCTCGTCCTGGCCTGGTATCATGGAGAGCGTGGCGCCCAAAAGGTCACGGGCGCAGAGCTTCTTATCCTGACGCTGGTCCTCGCAATTGGTGGTGGTCTGCTTTGGCGCTTTGCGGGCATTTCCCGCCACGCGATTGCCAACTCCGGCGGAGTTTCCGCGGGGGACGCCGATTCACCACCGCCGTTGTCGGCGTCAGTCCCGATTCGCGAGAAATCCATCGCCGTTCTGCCGTTTGAGAATTTGAGCAGCGACAAGGAAAACGCTTACTTTGCCGACGGGATACAGGACGAAATCCTGACCCGTTTGTCGAAGGTTGCAGCGCTCAAAGTTATCTCGCGCACATCGACTCAAAAATACAAGAGTGCGCCTGACAATTTGCGTGAAGTGGGCAAGCAACTTGGTGTCGCGAACCTGGTTGAAGGCAGCGTGCAGAAGGTCGCCAATGCTGTTCATGTTAATGTGCAGCTAATTCGGGTCGCGACCGATGAGCACGTCTGGGCTGAAAGTTACAATCGCAAGCTGGACGATGTTTTCGCGGTCGAAGGCGAGGTTGCCAGCGCGATCGCAGATCAGTTGAACGCGAAGCTCACCGGTCCGGAGCAAAAGGCCGTGACCGATCGGCCTACTGAGAATGTGGCTGCGTATGACGCTTATCTGCGGGGTGCGTCGTTAGAACACACTCAGTATGGCTATGCTGCCTACGCAGAGGCGGCTCGCAACTATGCTGAAGCCGTGCAGCTCGATCCGAAGTTTGCGCTTGCCTGGGCGCGACTCGCTGTGATGCGTAGCTTTCTTTATTTCAACAGTGTCGACCTGAAGACCAATTCACCTGAGGCAGTGAGGGAAGCGACGGACCGGGCCATGTCCCTTGCCCCTGATGCCGGGGAAGCGTGGATCGCGCAAGGAGCCTATCGCTACCGCGTTTTGCGAGATTTTGAAGGTGCGGCCAGCTCATATAGGGAGGCGCAAAAACGGTTACCGAACAGTTCGTATTTGATGCTAAATTTGGCCTTTGTCTTGCGCAGGCTCAATCGCTGGGAGGAAGCTGAGGTCAATTACAAGAAAGCTCTCGAACTGGATCCTCGTGACGTTTCGCTGCTGACCAGCCTGGGCGGGGAATTCTACGGCTATCTCCGCCGGTTTGACGAAGCGAAGGCCTTTCTCGATCGAGCGCTCGCAATCTCACCTAACTCGGAGTCATCGCATGCCAACAAAGCGGCCATTCTTCAAAATGAAGGTCGACTAGATGAGGCCGCTCGAGAACTTTCGCTCATCCCAGCGGATTCGACGGACGATTTCGTGCTGACGGCTCGGATTACCCAGGAAAGTTACCAACGAAATTTTGATGGTGCGATTCGCATCATCGAGGGAAAACTAAACTCCATCCCGGAAGGGCAACCGTTCGATTCCATTACCGTAGGCGCGCTGGTCCAAATGGGTTTCTGTCAGAAGTGGATAGGCCGGAACGACGAAGCGGCACGATCATTCGCCCGCGCGGTTCAGACAATCAAACCGACGCCCGACAGTGTGGTCGCGCCCGAGGCAAATGGAATTCCTTATACGCTTGCGCTGGCTTACGCTGGGTTGGGAGAAAAGCAAAAGGCCTTGGATCAGGCAAGACAAGCAGTCCGGGATTACGAAACCGACGCTGTGAACAAACCGCTTGCAGAGATCGCATTGGCACAGATCCAGGCTCAATTTAGTGATCTCGATTCGGCGATCGAAGTCCTGCCCCATCTTCTTCAGATACCGGCGGGACTCACTCCGGCCGACCTCCGTTTCAACCCGATGTGGGATCCGTTGCGCAAAGATCCCCGGTTCGAGGCCTTGCTTGCTGCAAATAAGTCGCGCTAGAAGTAGACGCGAGCGAGTTATTAGTCCGCTGGAGGAGTGCGTGTTTAGCGTCGGCGAAGAAAAATCCCAACGGGATTTCGTCCTCCAGCCGAGGGTTGCCAGCATGAGCAACCCTGGGAATAAGAGCCGTAGGAATCAACCCCAACGGGGTTGTGGCCTAGCAACTGGGTGCATTGCTTCAACCTGATAGTCGAGAAGAATGCGGAATCGAGCGTAGATCGATACAACCCCGTTGGGGTTGGACCGTTAGGAAATTGCTACCCAGGGTAGGCCGCAGGAGCGGCCAACCCTGGGCTGGAAGACGAAATCCCGTTGGGATTGCAGAAAGTCTTGCCGACGCTAAATATATACTTTGAGGAAAGATTCGTTAAACGCAATGAAGGGAGCTGGGCCGACACCGAAACTAACGAAGGAAGGCGCTGCCCTAAGGAAGTTTGCCCTCTCTTTTCCGGACGCGCACGAGGATTTCCCGTGGGGACATGTGGCGGTTAAGATTGGGAAAAAGGCATTTGTGTTCATCTCCGCGGAGGGTGGGGTCACCTCGATGAGCGCGAAGCTTCCTCAATCGAAGATCAGCAATTGGCATTTAGGCGCTTCAGCGATTCAGTTGGCAGTCGGCCCGTGTGGGCCAGTCCGGCGCGTTTAACGAGCTGCTCGCAGCAGGTTCCGGTGCCGTCGGATCAAGCACCCCAATTCGCTTGTTTACCCAATGTGTCTGATACACCCAGGCCAGTAGCGGTGCCGCCTTTGACGTGCATGACCAATTGTTAAAGTGAACATTAACGAGATAAAAATTTTTCTTGAGTTTTCGAAGCGCTTCAGAGGCAGATTTTTGGGTCATCGTTCACAGTGCATTCCCATCGCGAACTGGGAAATTGACGCCAGCACTTCATCCGGGGTTGCCAGGATAGAATCCCATTCAGCGCCTTCAATATCCATCTTGAGGATCACGCGCCGGCCGGTGTCGCCGTTTTTCTTAATCTGGTTTTCCAACGTATCAAACTGACGGGACTCCGTGGTGCCGGCGCGATCTCCGACGCACTCGTTGTGAAAGACAAACGTGCCACCGTCACAGGTTGGCCGCGCAGGATAAAAACAATTGTATTGATGCACTGGGACATGATACTGGCGCGACACTTCACATCCCCAGTCGTCGTTCTTGCCCACGCCATAGGAGTAAGCGGAATCGAGCGGCTCGATTAAATTCTGCGCACATTAGGTATCCGCCATCATTCGCGCTGCCGAACCGCTTGAAGGTGTCCACCGTCTGAATGTGACTGGCTGAAGCTCGGCCAGAATGGCTTCGCGCAGTTGCCAGCCAGCCCCTGCGCTGGACAATGTCTCTTCGCCAGAGTGGCAGAGGTGACCAAGAGCACGATCATGATGAAGGCGATGCGTATAGGGTGTTGTTTCCTGGGATTCTGTTGCATGAAGGTCACCTGTTTATACCCCTAGTGCGGGGAACGCACTGTCAAAATGGAAAACGCCAAAGTCATGGGGCTGACTTCTAGCGAAGTCGCCCTCTCCTTGTGTGATTGAAAATCACAAATGTAGGAAGTGAGCGGTCTTCGACCCGTACGGGTTTAGCGTGAGACCGAGATTAAGGCCACACGGTGTTGGCTCCCACGTGCAGACAGCAAGATGCTCGGTTTAATAGCGGCGGAGCACCGCCGCACTCCAAGACGTGACCGACTTATCAGACAGCCATCTCATTCTGCGTTGTGGAGTGCGGCGGTGCTCCGCCGCTTTCCGCGCGCGATAGTAAGGAAGTTGTTCGCGCAATGTTGACGGTGATTTCAAAATCGCCGCACTTTTCACGGGGGGCGCCCGAGTAACCGGGTGCGTTGTTTCAGGCTGAGAGTCGCGAAGGATTGCGGCGTCAGCGCGTGACAATAAAACAGGCAAGCCCAATACGACTATTAGATATTTCCAGTAGCGCAATGAAGATATCCTTGATCTTCAAT
>CAVVVQ010000021.1:0-190673 GCA_963751725.1 uncultured Verrucomicrobiae bacterium | reverse complement strand
CGGCAATTGATAAATCTCCACCGAACCAACGCCTGTCGTATTGTTCACTCCACGCACAATTGCGGTATACGGTGCAGCGGAAAGCGTTTGAATCACGGCCGATTCCTTCGGGTTCGTCGGGGCGAGACCGCTAGACTGAATTTCAGCCTGGTTCGGGCTCGTGCCCCAATCATTGTTCTGTTGTAGCAACACAGCATTTGAGTCGCGCAACTCGAGAACAGGATCCGCCAGCGGGTTCGACACCCCCGCCGCCCCGAGAGATGGGCCGATAGCGCGAATCAAAATTCGTTTCGATTCAGTCCGCCGAGGAAAAATCCGCCAATCAAAGCGTTAGGATCGACGTCCACCAATCCGCGCGTTGAAATATTGAGGAGGGTCGAGCCGGGACCGCTGTCGAGATCATAGACTTCGACCAGCCCAATCCCGGTGGTGTTATTGGCGCCCTGAACGATGGCGGTGTAGGAGGCGAAAGTGGCGTCAGAAGGCAGAGTCGTCAGGATTGCGGCTTCGTTAGGTGAAGTCGGCGCGATCCCGGTATCGGTCATATCCTGATTATTGGCGGCTTCTCCCCAGTTGTTGTTAGTGGCAACAATTGCGCCGGAGCTGTCGTGTAATTCCAAAACCGGATCCGCCAAGGCCCCAGGCAACCCGGTCGATGGACCGATACCGCGGATCATTAATCGTTTTGGTGAAGGCCCGCGCATGATGAATCCACCGATGAGCACATTTGGGCCGGTGCCGATCTGCATACGAGTCGAAAGCTGAACCATCGACCTGGAGCTGCCAGAACGTGAACAGTGAAATTCTGCGAGATCGATCCACCATCGACGTCGGTCGCGGTCACAGTGAAGATGGCGTCGCCGACTGCATGAGCGGAGACGAGCAGTTTGGTTCCACTGATAGTTGCATCAGCGACCGACGGCGCGTTGCTGCTGACCGCGAAGGTCAGTGGTGGAAAATACGCGACGCCGGGTATCGAAACGAGGTTGGCAACGGTGATTTGGTTTCCCATGGTGTAATTACGCAATGGGATGGAAGTAAACGGTCCACCTGCATTATATCGAGGCAACGCGGCAATCGCGTCAGCAGTGCTCATGGTGTTGTTAACGACACGGCCAAATACGGTGTATCCACCATTCGCCGTATCGTAGTTATTCGGAGACCCTCCGTTGTCCGCCAGATTGATGAACCATTGGCTGGTGGCGCTGTTAGGTTGCCCCATGATTTTCGCCATCGAAATTGTGCCGCGCCGATTTGAAATTCCCGGCTCATTTTGAATTGGGGGAAACTCCAGAACCTGTGTCACAAGCAGGGGTGGCGCTGGCGGAGGAGACGGGTTGACCGTTCCAATGAAGCCGCCGCCTTGAATGATATTTCCCGGTGTCCCAGGAACAGCGACATGAATGAAATTCGATGCGAGTTGGCCATTGGTTGGATCAACCAGGAAGTAACGGCCAGTGTTTATGTAGTTGAGAAAGTTCGCCACCGTAATCGGCTTTTGTTGTCCGAAAAGCGCGAGATCGATTGGGCCGAGGACGGTCGTAAAGCGGACGGCATTGCTCACATCGGGATCGGAGAAAGCGTTAGCCAAGTCGACCGGTTGGGCCGCCGCGCCCGCGTATTCGGTGAAATCAGCGATCTGATTACTGACAACCGGAGGGACGTTTTGTGCGGTGGTGGTTAGCGCGAACAGGAGCAAGCCGGCAGAAATCGACAGATAAATTCGTTTCATGAAATGACGTGACGTTTCATAATCGATCTCGGTGGAGTGCGCTAGTATTCAGTGCTCCAAGTTCGATTGGAAGAGCCACGGATGTGGCCAAAAAACCGAACTACGGCACCTACTTCTTTATCTCGAGATAACTTCTTGCCACCACTTTCCCTGTATCCGGCTGGATCTCTTCAATGCGCATCTGCTTCAGAAACCATGCTCCGTCGATTTTTTGCGCGGAAACAACTTCAAATCGCTTCGAAAGGTGCCCCGTCCAATCGTATCCCTCCATCCGCATCAATGCGCCGCCCTCTTTGTCTACCCAAAGAAAAACATTCGAGTACCGCGAATGCCGCGATGGCGCTTTCAATTCCAGTTTCCAACAGTTACGAGTCCGGAGGGAATCTTCTCCGGTCACACGGGCATTCGGCCAGTAAAGGAACTTGAGCGCCAGGTCTTCGTAGGTCACCCCAGTCCCACGCACTTTTTGATCGAACTCGGCGGCAGTAATCTTGTCCACGCCGCCCCGGGTAACTTCTTCGAGCTTGGAATCGTTTTCGCCCAGACGTAGTTGGAGGGTCTGATCCGGGTTTGTGAAAACGTAGCGAATCAACGGCCCGCTTTGAGTGAGGCGAAACGGAATTACCTTCTCGTTCTCGCGGAGTTGTCCCTGGAGATCGAGTTGGTGTTGTGCTTGTTCGAGCCGGACTGAAGTAAGGATCTCTTTCGCCGAGGGCAGCTGTGGCGGCGCGGCACGACTCACCAGGGGGCTAGCGAGAAAAAAGATCGTTACAAACAGAAGCGTGCGCATCGGTGATGGAGTGATGGAGTGATGGAGTGGTCGAGTAATGGAGTGGTGTTGTAGCCACGGCCCTGTGGGCCGTCGGGTATTGGCGGATGTTGTAGCCAGGTCCCTCAGGCGCGGGACCGTCGGGTATGCCGGCATGGAGTGGTGGAGTGTTGTGTGTTCGATGTTGAAGCGAAAGCGCGTTGCAATGATACAGTGACGCAGTAATCAGGATCAGCAATCAGCCATTAGCATTTAGCCACAGCTAGCCAGCAAAAATGGATCAGGCCCTTTTTCATCTTATTAACGAACAATGGACGAGTCCGGCGCTCGATTTGTTCATGGCTGCCATTAGCAACCTCGATATTTGGCGTCCGCTTCTGATCGTTCTCCTGCTTTGCCTCGTGATTTTCATGGGATTCAAAGGCCGCGCCTTTGTTATCTGTCTCTTGATTACCCTGGCGATCTCCGATGCATTTTTCGTTCGCACTTTGAAGAGCACGATCCAACGTCGACGACCGAAACAGGTTCAAACCGTTCGCATGGTCCAGCTCGAGCAAACGCATCCCGCATTTCTAACGGTCTTCCGAACCCCGACGATCCGAATGTCCGATCAATCAGATCACAACAAGTCCGGTCCCTCATTTCCGTCCGGTCACGTGACTGATAACGTGATTATCGCCACAGTTTGCATCCTCTTTTTCCGACGTTGGGGTTGGCTTTATTTTGTCGTCGCTGGCGCGGTCGGCTATTCCCGGATTTACCTTGGCGCCCATTGGCCGAGCGACGTCCTCGCGACGACGTTCCTTGCGGCGGGCCTCGCCCTTTTGATGGTGGCGTTGTTTGAATTTCTTTGGCGAAAGTTTGGTCCGCGCTGGCTGCCGGCGATGTTCGCTCGGCATCCAAGTCTGCTCGAGAGATCGGCTACATGAGCAACACCAAAGCTGTCTGGCTTTTTGTTCTGGCGCTGACCGCGATTCGATTGACCCTGCTCGGGACCATCGATCTCGAGTTCGATGAAGCGCATTACTGGATGTGGTCGGAACGCCTGGCCCCAGCCTACTTCAGCAAAGGACCAGGAGTCGCATTCGTTATCCGAGCGGGCACAGCGATATTCGGTAACTCCGAATTTGGCGTCCGTTTTTGGAGTCCGATTCTTGGCGCCGGAACCAGTTTGCTCATTTATTATTTTACACGCCGGCTTTTCAATCCGGCGGCGGGATTCTGGGCGATCGTGGCCTTGAACGCGATTCCGCTTTTCCACATTGGCAATCTCCTGATGACGATCGATCCGTTGTCGATTTTCTTTTGGACTGCCGCGATGTTTAGTTTCTGGCTCGCGCTCGAGCGGAGTCCAAATTTTTCCTGGTTCTGGCCGTTAACAGGGTTGCTGGTCGGGATTGGATTTCTTTGCAAATATACGAACGCCCTGGAACTCGTGTCGGTGATCCTGGTGCTGGCGTTGGTGCCGCGGTTGCGTCGGGAATTCAAGCGACCGGGACTCTATTTGTTGCTGGCGGTTTTTGGGGTGTGCACATTACCGCCGATCATCTGGAACCAGCAACACACCTGGGCCACGGTTACGCATCTGCGTTCTCGCGGGAATCTGAATCACTCGTTTGGCCTTCACCTACGCGAACTGGCTGGGTTTTTGGCCATGCATTTTGCCGTATTTTCGCCCGTGCTTTTTTTTGGGATCGCCTGGGGGGTAATCGCGAATCGGCGACGGGCCTATCATCAATTCAAGGTCCTCTTTCTGATGTGGTTTGGGTTGCCGGTGTTCCTGTTTTATTGCATCGTCTCGATTAACAAGCAAGCGGCACCAAACTGGGACGTGCTTGCGTTTGTTAGTCTCGGAATCCTTGCAGCCGCTTACTGGCAGGAACGAATGAAGCCAGATGAGGTTTCCGGCACGAAGCGATCACACCCGGTTTTCACGACAGCTGTTTTAATCGGGTTGGTCCTGAGTCTGCTCACGCTTAATACCGATATTTGGCGGACGGTCGGTCTGCCGATGTTCCGACGCGACCCGGCCGATCGGATGCGCGGTTGGAATTCGATGTCCGGCGCGGTTGAACAAGTAAGGAACGATCTTGAATCGCGCTTAGGTCAACCACTCTTCCTTATTGCGGATGAACGGGATCGCGCGTCGGAGGTGGCGTTTTACCTTCGCGACAAACGTCCGGAGGGCCCGTGGCATCCGCCCGTTTATATTGTCGAGTCCCAAGACATTTTGAATCAGTTTTCGTTCTGGCCGCGTTACGATGAATTCGTCGATGCCCCTGCAAAAACTGCACCGCTAGGTGGTGACGTTTATACTGAAGAAGGAGGCGTTAATCCGTTTGAAGGCCGAAGCGCGCTTTACCTCCAGAGCGGGAAGAGCGATCAGTTGCCCCACAACATCACAGCAGCGTTTCAATCAACCGAGAAAGTTGCAATTATCGAAGTCAAACGTTTCGATGCTCATGTGCGCACGTTACAGGTTTTTCTTTGCCGAAAATATCGGACCCTGTCGTTATGAGTAACGCGACAGGTAACGCTCCTGCGATCTCCGTCGTTGTGCCGTTGTTTAACGAGGAAGAGAACGTTCCGATTCTTCAATCTCAACTCGAAGCAGCGCTGAGCGGTCTTGATTACGAGATCATCTTTGTTGACGACGGATCAAGTGATCAGACCGTGAATCGAATCGTGACCCAACCGCGCATTCGAATTTTGCGATTTGAAAAAACGCCGGACAAAGCGCCGCGATGTACGCCGGCGCGCATGCGGCTCGGGGAGACACCGTCGTACTGATCGACGGCGATTTGCAGAATGATCCGGCCGATATTCCAAAGTTATTAGCGGAGCTTGAACAGGGGGCGGATCTGGTTTGCGGTTATCGCGCTCAACGAAAAGATACGGCGACCAAACGGGCCACGAGTCGAGTCGCTAATTTTGTTCGAAGCCGGTTTACCAAAGACGGTGTCCGCGATACGGGGTGCACCTTGAAAGCGATGCGGCGCGAGTGCGTCGAGACTTTAGTGCCATTCAAAGGGATGCACCGATTTATCCCGGCGTTGGTTAAAGGCGCTGGTTACCGGCTAGTCGAAATTCCGGTCAATCACCGGCCACGAAAGTTTGGTCAAAGCAAATACGGGCTGGGAAACCGGGCGATTCGCGCAACGGTCGATATGTTTGGGGTGCGTTGGTTGTTATCCCGGCGATTGAATTATAAGACGAGACAGAATTAACAAAATGAACAGAATGGGGAGGGGAATTAGCCACGGATGAACACGGACTGAGAAGGTAACTTTATTGTCCCTGTTTAATCCGTGTTAATCTGTGGCCTTACTTAACCTATTTCGAAAAGAGTCGTCGCAGGAGATGGCCTTTCCACATTAGAAGTCCCGTTAGGGCGATCATGGGAAGCGCGACAAACCGCACCACCGGCGCGTAGTTCGGAAGTTCTTTAAACGGACTATAAACATAACCGATCACCGGGATGCCAAAGATGATGTGGATCCAGCGAAAAATGGAACGTTTGGTAGCATCATTCATGGTTAGTCTGTAAACTCTATTTATCGATAGAACCAAGTCCTGGTTGAGCGCGCTCCAGAAGCTGGGAGTTGGCTTCGGTGCAGCGGCCAATCTGTTGATCAATCGATATTGGCGCTCAGGTAGATGTTTAGCGTGAAATCGATGACGACGGTTTGTTGTTTCTTGCCCTGGATTGCAACCCTCGTCTAATAGCGGCGGAGCACCGTGACTCCAAGACGTGGCCGATTTATCAGGCACCGTATATTCGCTTGCGTTGTGGAATGCGGCGATGTCTCCGCCGCCCGTGATAGCAAGGACGCCTTTCGCACAAGATAAAAGCACGCTAAACACTCCTTCGCAGAGCGCTAGAAATCCTTCCCCGTTCGTGTCCATTCGCGTGATTCGCGGGCTAGTCCGAATTCGCGTCCTTACTTGGAAGATTCAGGAGTTTCAAGTTGGATGCGTAGACCGTGCGCCTGTTCGCTCACCTTGCGTAGATCAGTAGCAAATTCCTTTTGCAAGTCCATGTGGACGCGAAACATCGGCAGGATGTGCCCGTCCGGTCCATAAAACGCGTCCGGCCCGAGAGAAATTCGCGGCAACACTTCGCGCTCGGTAAACTGATTGTATCTGTCGTAATTATCGTGGATACCGGTCAGCTCGCTGTAGAAATACCCAAGCTCGGTTCGCAACTTGGGTTCGATCAGGCGAGCCATGCCGGATGCGACCATTGCACTCCACGCTGCCGTCGGTGGGTGCGTCGCGCCCGGAATCCGATAATAGGCCGGGATCGCTCGCGTTCCATTGCGGTCCATCTCTTCCCAAGTGGCGATTCGTGCGGTCATTTCATCTGCAAACTGTCGTCCCCGCGTCTCGTATCGATTCAGCTCAGCGATAACTCCGGAAAGCGCCTGGTGAAACTCGGTCTGCTGATTTCTGTTATCCCGATAGTTCTCGACCACAAACGCCGCAGTTACGCCGGCAAACACAACGACCAGCTGTCCAAGCAGCCATCCGAGGTGTCCACGCCAATTCCTTCCTTTCTCCGAGTCCGACATACTTCAGTTAGATGTGTGCGGGTGGATCGGAGTCATCGCCAAGAAAGTATAAATCAAGATCAAGTGGGATGCCCAGCGCCGCAATCCGTTGAAGGATCTCTGATTCCGTGTTGCTGTTGGATGTGTCGGAATCGGATCACCACGCCGCCAAGTTGAAGTGGGCGACAAACCGATGCGCGAGGTAATTATGGAGGGATCATCGCCGAAATCGGCAACCTTCAGAAAAACATGAGACTCGTCTGGGACTGACAATGTTTACCTCTAACCAAAGTCACTGAACTGCCGCGACAACGTGTAATGAGCCCAACAATGTGAACCAGACAATGACAAACCAATCGCCGGGTCGCGTTCCAAGATAAAATTGTGTGCCGGCGCGGACAAACCAGAAGCCTGCGACTGTGGCAGCCGCTAACGCGCCGGGGGGGGTGCCGAGCCAGCGAGCCGCGAAACAATCGAACACTCCGATCGCTAGAATGGCGTAGCTGACGCAATGATTCATCACGTAAATGATGCCGAGCAAGTCTGACTGTTTCATCTCGTAGCGGTAAAACCAGAGGCGAAACGGTGATGGCGTTGGGCCGTCAGTAGGCAATGCTGCAAGAAAACCAAACCGCGCAGGAAAAGTGAAATGCAGAATCCCGAGCACGACTGCAAACGCACCTCCAGCGTAGAGAAGAACCGTCAGCGTGCTCATGTTTTGCGCGCTCTGTTTGGTTGAACACGGCAAGCACCCGAAGCGCACGAGCGTCCAAGCAACCTTCCAAGCCGCACCCGGTTACGGGCAAACAGCGTATATAAACCATCAAAGATCCATCGAAGCCCAGGCCAGCCAGTCGGAGCGAGTAACCATCCCAAACCTACTGCGCGATACGCCTGTCGAAACACCTCGCCCTTGGTTACGATGCGACCGTCCGGGAATACCCCGTGGATGACTCCCAAGAGCTCCTCATGAGTCACACCCAAAGGCGACGAGTCGAAGCCGGGTATGGAAACATCCTCAAACGCCAGATGATTGCGGCGATTCAGGCGCTGCAACCAGCGCACTTCCCGCAAACAGAGCGGGCATTCGCCATCATACAGTAGTTTGAAGTGCCAATCGATCATGGCGTGCGAATGCGCCTAACGAGATCGCATTGCTGGGTTATGTAGCTCAAGGCGTTCCAGGCCCCCTGTTTTTCCAAGCGTTTCTCCGTAAAAAATCACTCCGGTTTCAGTTCTGGATCTCGATGGACCGCTAACTCTTTGGGAATCTTCTCCACGATCTCCGTTGCAGTATATTTTCGCGTCATGAACCATCTAGAGCGGCAAGGTTTCGTTTGCGTTATTAAACGTTATCGACCGCCACCGTTTCGACCCATTGTGCGCGCCAAGCAGGAGCGTTGAATGGGTCGGCAAAGTATTGGGTTTCATGTGACACTTTTCCATCCCGAAACTCCATAATGCTCACGGTATAGACGCGCTTGCCTTCGTAGACAATCACGTACTCGGTGATCCAGAGATTGCCCCTTCCCGCTATCCGGCGAACCGAAAAACCCGATGGCCTGCCAGGATGATGACTACGAAGCGCCTGCAAGTTACTCCGGCCGCGAATTACCTCGCCTGATTGTGGATACTCGCACACGACGTCATCGTGGTAGATTTGGTGTTCGACATCTTGATCACCCGCAGCAGACGCCGCCCAATGCCGATCGATGGCCATCCGAATGTTCTGCTCTTCCAATTAGCCCCCTTGTTCGCCAGCATTGTTAACGTTCCACTCTGGGCCCAACAAGCCCAAAATTTCTTCGATTTGAATTCTTACTTGCACTTGCACCTTAACTTTCACTTACACTCCCGGGTGAGGTCGTTGTCGTTGGGTTGCGGCAATTCGATAGGCTTAAAGCCCATCGCCCTACCAAAAAGTGAGGCCCCGACAACTGTCGAGGCCTTTTGTTTAGGCGGTGATTGGAAATCACTGTTCCCAGCCAGCCGATTGAAATTCGGCAAAATCGGCCCCACATCTCCTCGTCTCCTTTCGATCTCTTAGCGTCCTCTGTTCAAATCCAGTAGTGCGCACCCTCGGTGAAACAGAGTTTCGAAGACAAGTGCGTTCCCAAACTGGAGTTTGGGAACGAGGAATCTCTCCGCCCCTCAGGCCTTTTCAAACCTTCTGTGGACGCTTAGTATCGCTCGACTTTGATCCCGCGTTTGGCCAGTTGCACCTGGAGACTATCGGGTCCGGCCAAGTGCGCGGCGCCAACAGCTATCTGTTGCACCCCTGAGCCTTTCAATATCTTCACAATCTTGTCAGCCCAAGCAATGTTCCGTTGGACCAGAAGTTTTTGGTACAACGCCGGCGCATCTTTTTTGAACTCGGTGTCGAGAAGTTTGCCAATTGTCTCCACGTCGCCATCGACCCATGCCTTCGCCACTTTGTCGAGTTCGCTTATTCCCTTGGCCACATCAGTCAAAGTTTGATCAAGAAACGCGATCTGATCGGCCTCGGATAGTTCAGCAAAAAAACGAATCTGTTCCTCTGCGGTTTCGAATCCGAAAATCTGATCGCCTTCTTTTGTCGCCTGCGCTTTCAGGACCAGGTCGACACCGGAACTTGGATCGAACCCGGCTTTCTGGAGCGGCAGAACAGTGCAGAGCATTGCTGCCATCCATGGTTTCATCGATTCAAGAGTTTCGAGAGGAAGACTGTAGGTCTCGGCGACGCTGGCCAATTTTTGTTTTTGTGTCGCGTTCAGTTTGCTCGAGAGCGGGTGTTCCATGTCCACTCCATATTGGGCCATGGCCGGTGCAACCTTGGCCAGATCATCGACATCAGTTGCTTCGAGCCAAAGCTGGGTGCTTTCAGCGACTGCTTTTTTGACTTTAGTAGCATTCCATTCGGTCTCGTGGCGGAGCAGATGGACGGTCCCGATCAGGTAAATGGTTGAATCGTTATCCTTGATCACCCACATGGCGGGTTCAGCTTTGGCTGGAGTTGCCAGCATGAGTGTCAGGGCAAGGCGAAGAACAATGAAAGGAGTGAAGATTTGAATGATAAGAGAAGGGGAGTCGATTGATTTGTTCATGATGAGATTCCGAGACCGGAAAGCTATCCGGTGCATTGCTGAGTGAAGCAAATGCAAGGCCGCCGGGGCAGATGCTGATGGCTTAGTGACGATGGCTGATGGCGAAGAGTGTGGGCGGCGCCCGAGGGAAGGTTGATGGTCGGTAGTCTGATGGTTGATCGACGGAAAGGCTAATCTCTTACTTGCACTTGCACTTTGATCTGTTCGCTGCACACTTCGCGATTGTAATCTGGCATGTGGCAGGTCCAGAAGTGAGCCCCCGAGCGCTGCCGGGGCCTTTGGTTTAGGCAGCGATTGAAAATTGCACGTGCCAGCTAGCCGATTAGACTAATTGGGCCCCAAGACCTTATTCCTCTGCGTTCCTTTGCGTCCTCCTGTTCAAAATCTCCATCGTGGGATTTATAGTTAAATCCGGACCTCGCGGTTTGCCCCTAAATCACGCTTGTCATCAGGGGGAGCCAAGATAGACTTTCGCTCCCAATCGGGCCCTATACATGTCTCTGGCCACCCTACTATCAGCCGAGCAAATCATCCCCGAGATGAAGGCGGTTGAGCGTTGGTCGGCCATTGTCGAGTTAATCGATCTCCTGGTTCAGCTCGGCAAGATTAAGGCGGAAGACCGGGAAAGCATCCTTGCCTCACTGAAACAGCGCGAGGAAACAATGAGCACCGGCATTGGGTTCGGGATCGCGATACCGCACGCGTCCTCCGATCGGATCGAGGAAGTCGTCGCTGCTTTCGGGCGTTCTTCGCAAGGCATCGAGTTCGATGCGCTCGACAACGCTCCCGTTAAGTTCGTTGTCCTTTTTATTGTCCCCAAGAACCAGTTTCAAACTCATCTGCGCACACTTGCTTCCATCGCAAAATTTCTGAACGATCGAAGTGTTCGCGAGAGCCTTGGCACCGCGCAGTCGGCCGACGAGATTTTATCAATCTTTCGCGATCGTTCGCAAAAGTAAGCGCGAATGGAAACTTTTCAGGCGCTTCTTACGCGGAAGCTGGCTGACGCGCTTGCGGCGGCTGGGTTACAGGCCGAAGCGGTGGTTACGCCGGCGACCGACGCGCGATTCGGTGACTACCAGGTAAACGTGGCGTTGAGTCTTGCCAAACAGCTCGGCCAGAATCCGCGGGCCGTAGCCCAAGATATTGTTAGGCATCTCAAGGTGGAAGAGTTGTGCGCGGGACCCGAAATCGCAGGCGCAGGATTCATTAACCTGACCTTGCGCCCCGAAACTGTGGCAGCGAAAACAATTGAGCTGTTGCAGGATGATCGACTGGGCGTCCCGAAAACGGAGAAACCGCAACGGATCGTAATCGATTTCGGTTCGCCGAACGTTGCGAAACCGATGCACGTCGGCCATATCCGGAGCACGGTGTTAGGCGATGCTTTGGCCCGAATCGCATCCTTTCTCGGCCACGACGTCATCCGGGACAATCATATTGGTGATTGGGGCACACAATTTGGAATGGTGATCTACGGATGGAAACATCTCCTCGATCGGTCCGCGCTTGAACGCGATCCGATTGCCGAACTGGTCCGAGTCTATAAGGAAACCAATGAACGGGCCACGGCTGATCCAGCAGTGCGCGAGACGTGCCGGGAAGAGCTGGTGAAATTGCAGAGCGGCGACGCCGAGAACGTCGGGATCTGGACCGACTGCGTTCGCTTGTCTCTCCGTGAATTCGACGCAACCTATCAAGTTCTCGATGTTCACTATGACATTCAGCGCGGTGAAAGCTTTTACAATGATCGACTCCCGGGTGTGGTCGAACGTTTGCTGAAATCAGGGATTGCGGAAATTAGCGAGGGCGCGGTTTGCGTTTTCTTCCGTGACATCCCGGAGTTGGCGATAAGCCATGCATCATCCGGAAGCGCGATGGCGGATTTAATTACGCTACCTCTGATCTCGCGACGATCGATTACCGCGTTAACGATTTGAAAACCGACAGCAGTTGGTACGTCGTCGGTGCCCCGCAAAGTTTGCACTTCAAACAAATTTTCGAGATCGCCCGGCGCGAAGGGTATTCAGCTGAATTCCGGCACATCACATTCGGAAGTATTCTAGGTGAGGACCGGAAACTGATGAAGACACGGTCGGGCGACAATGTGCCGCTGGGCGATGTGCTGGAGGAGGCGATCACGCGCGCGCGCAAACTGGTGGACGATAAGAATCCGGAGCTGCCAGAGACTGAACGGGCGAGCATTGCGAAGATCATTGGGATCGGTGCGGTGAAGTACGCCGAACTCAGTCAGTATCGGATGACGGATTATATTTTCTCGTGGAACAAGATGCTTTCGTTCCAAGGGAACACCGCGCCTTATTTGCAGAATGCGTATGTCCGGATTCGCTCAATTTTTCGGAAAGCGGAAAGCGCGGATGCGAGCCTGGGCACGGCTAAAGGATCGCAGATTGAGCTTGGTTGTGCGGAGGAACGGAACCTGGCGATCAAGCTTTGTCAGTTTGGGGAGATTGTGCCGAGCGTGCTGAATGATTTTCGGCCGAATATGCTCGCGAATTATTTGTTCGAGCTGGCGAACAGTTTCCATGCATTTTACGAGGCCTGTCCTGTATTGAAGTCGGAAGAACCGGCTCGAAGTTCACGACTGGCGTTGTGTGATCTGACCGGACGCGTCTTGCAGCGCGGGCTGCGGTTACTTGGAATTGAAGTGCCGGAGCGGATGTAGCTGCTTCGCTTCTCAAGCCCGTAGGGCATGGCGCGAAATGTAGCGCGGTCGGCGAAGCGCGCGCGGGTCCGGTTCAAATGCCCACTTATCAGCACCGGCAGAGCGCTGCGTTCGCAGACGTTTCGTCGAGACGGCACGTGCATCGCTGGCATTTTGATGACGCAGGTAGGCAACGGTAAGCAACGCCCCTCCGGGGCTAACGATATTCGGCGCGTCGAATCCGGTGGCCTTGCGTCGACCTTTGGATGAATGGATAGGCGACACTTCCGGGTCTATGAGCTCGTTTTTTGGCATCTAATTCCCGCCCTGTTTTCGAACGCTTGTTGGGATTAGATTCAGGATCACGATCATGATCAGAAAGAGGAGCCAGCTCAGACAGGCATGAAACGTCCGCGGATTCCGTCGGCCACCTACCGGTTACAATTCAACCGGCAGTTCACCTTTGCCCAGGCGCGCGAGATCGTGCCGTATCTGAACTCGCTCGGGATCAGTGATTGTTACGCCTCGCCCTATTTCCAGGCTCGGGCGGAGAGTCTGCACGGTTACGACATTACCAATCACAACAAACTGAACGCTGCGATCGGATCCCGGGAAGCGTATGACGCCTGGATTACCGCGCTTCATGAGCATGAGATGGGACAAATCGTTGATTTCGTTCCCAACCACATGGGTGTGGGTGAGCGGTTAAATCAATGGTGGATGGATGTGCTCGAAAATGGCCCGAGCTCTCGTTATGCTCCTTATTTCGATATTCAATGGAAACCGCTCAAGGTCGAGCTCCATGACAAGGTGTTGCTTCCGATCCTGGGCGATCAATATGGCCGCGTCCTCGAGCGTGGCGAACTCCAAGTGCAATATGATGCCGGATCGTTTCGTCTCCGGTATTACGACCACGAATTTCCGATCGCGCCGGGAACTTATCGGCACATTCTTGAAATCGCGCGCGAAAAATTGGTTTCGCATAAGGAAGAGGATTTCTACGCCGAATTTCAGAGCATTATTACCGCGCTGGAATATCTGCCACGCCGGACGGAGACCGATCCGGAACGGATAGCTGAACGGACCCGCGAAAAAGAGATCATCAAACGTCGGCTCGATCGGCGTTGCCAGGACGCGCCCGAGGTTCAAGAGGCAGTCATGCAGGCCGTGGAAGTGATCAACGGTAAACCGGGTGAACCTCGCAGCTTCGACGCACTCGATTCATTGCTGAACGATCAATCCTATCGACTCGCTTTCTGGCGCGTCGCTGCGGAAGAAATTAATTACCGGCGTTTTTTTGATGTTAACGATCTGGCCGCAATCAGGATGGAATTGCCACAAGTGTTCAAGGCCACGCATCGGCTGTTGCTCGAATTGATTGGGAAAGGCGCGGTCACCGGATTGCGGATTGATCATCCGGACGGGCTTTATCTGCCGAAGGAATACTTCGAGAAGCTGCAGCTGAGTTGCTCGAAAGTTCTTGGTGTTCCGCTGCCATCGGACGGGCGCGTCATTTACCTGGTAGTCGAAAAAATTTTATCGGGCAACGAGTCGCTTCGCAAGGACTGGCCGGTCCATGGAACGACCGGTTACGAGTTCGGTCGGCTCGTGGCCGAGGTCCTGGTCGATGCCTCATCAGAACAATCGATCACGAAAACATTTCATCGGATCGTTGGGCATTCGATGCATTTCGGGCATCTCGTTTACGCAAAGAAACGACTCGTTATGCGACTGGCTTTGGCCAACGATATCAATGTCCTGGGAGATATGCTCGACCGGTTGTCCGAACAAAACCGCTGGTTCCGCGATTTCACCCTCGAAGCGCTGGCCCGCGCTGTCCGTGAGACAATTGCCTGTTTTCCAGTTTACCGGACTTACATCACCCCGGGACAACCGGTCAGTGACGAGGATCGTGCCGTGATCGAACGGGCCGTCTCTGTCAGCTAAACGGCGTAATCCGGCAATTGAAGAATCGGTCTTCAATTTTCTGCGGGACATATTGGTGCTTCGGTTCCCGGAAAACCTCGACGAGAAAGCGCGCGAGTTGCATGAGCATTTCGTCCTCAAATTTCAGCAGACCACGGCGCCGATGATGGCGAAAGGACTCGAGGATACGGCTTTCTACATTTATAACCGGCTAGCGGCGTTGAATGAAGTGGGCGGCGAACCGGCGCGATTCGGCATCAGTCCGGACGAATTTCATCAACACAATTTGGAACGACAGCGAGATTGGCCTGCGACTTTGCTGGCCACATCGACCCACGATACGAAACGGAGTGAAGATGTGCGGGCCCGAATGCTCGCAATTTCAGAAGTGCCGCAGCTTTGGCGGAGCGGTCTGCAACGCTGGCGAGGAGTTAACCGACGGGCCAAACGGATGCTGGATGATGCAGCTGCGCCGGACGGGAACGAAGAATATCTTTTTTATCAGACGCTGTTGGGAACATGGCCGATGGATGGATCGGGGCAGGCGGTTAGGGAGATTTGTCCGGAATACGTCCGCCGGATTCAGGCTTACATGGCGAAAGCGTTAAAGGAAGCGAAGGTGAACACGAGTTGGATTCAACCTAACGAAAAATGGGATGAAACGGTGAACGATTTTATCCGCCGTGTCCTTGACCCGTCCCCTAAGAATAAGTTCCTCCCCACCTTTTTTCCTATCGCTGAAGAAATCGCCCGGCTCGGCGCAATCAATTCCCTGACCCAGGTTGCCGTGAAACTGACTGCCCCCGGTGTGCCCGATATCTACCAGGGAAATGAGCTCTGGGATTTTAGTCTGGTCGATCCGGATAATCGAAGATCGGTCGATTACGGTTACCGGCAAAAACTGCTTGATTCACTGACGGGAACGAATCCAGCAGAGTTGATCCAAAGTTGGCCGGACGGCCGGATAAAGCTGTTTCTGACTCAGCGACTCCTGCGGTTTCGGCGTGAAGAATCAGCCTTTTTCGACAGGGAAATTATTTGCCGGTGACGCCTGGTGGAACGTTCGCCGATTGTGTGATCGCGTTTGCGCGTGAGCATGAAGGCAAATGGGTTTTGGTGATTGTTCCTCGGCTTTCGTCGCGAATTGGTTTTCCGCCGATAGGCGATAAATGGCAGGAGACCATAATTGATTTTCCAAAGTCGTTCTCGCGCGACGGGGCGAAGGAAATTTTCACTGGGCGCGAGTTGTTCATCAATGAAGGCCGAATCAGGATGGCGGAGGCGCTGGCGGTATTGCCGTTTGCGGTTTACACGAACGCTGATTTTGCAATTGGCGCCGGCTCTGATTCCTCACACAAAGGTCACTAAGGATCCCGAAGGAGATTGCGGATTGCGGAAAGTTTGGGAACGCTTTGGAACGCGGTGCTCCGCCGCTTTGGACGGGAGTAGGTGAAAGAATAGGATTAGAGCGGAACAAAGTTCCGCAGCAAGTGATCCGAACCGCTCCGCAATCCGCAATCCCTTTGTGTTCCTTTGTGACCTTTGTGTGAGGACTTGAGTAAGCGCCTAATGAGCAAGCGCTATGAGCCAATGTGAAAAATTGGCTGCGTTCTCGAGCAAATCACGACCGAACCCGGCGAAGGTGATTTGAGGAGACGCCAGGACCATCATCACGCTGAGCAGCATCAGGTTCATCAGATAGATGATCACGAGCGAAAAAAATGTTCCCTGATCCGTCAGATCAGTTTGTTTCTTCGGGATCATCCAACAGGTAAAAGTAAAGTGGAACGCCCAGGTCACGCCGATCAATCCGTAAAGGAGTCGGCCGTACGGCTGAACATTACTGAAAAGACTGAGCCCGCCGTACACCGCAATAACGATGATGCTGTAGATCGGAAAAAAATAAGGAGCGAGCGCGATCCAGAAATTATTGCGATCAGTCACGATATGCCCGCCATGGCGTCCGACGCGGAACCGGCTGACGCGGCCACCCATTAGGAGGGCCCAGATTGCATGGGTCAATTCGTGTCCGAAAACGTAGATCAAAAGCGGCCGGGGAAGACCGAAGAAAGCGATTAACCAAAGAATCGCGCCTAACGCAAAGAACCAGAATTCTTCACCGGCCCACAGCCGCTGCTGGAGAGTGGCACGGGCGAACACAGTGAAAAAAGTCTGGGTCAGAACCGCGCAGAAAGGCAGGAGGAAAACGCCAATAACGAATTTCACCCATCGGGTTGGGACCATCCATCGTTCGACCGCGAGATCTCCGCGAACGCGGGGAGCAGCATAGGACGCGACCTTCCGGCGGCGTCGCGCCGGTCGTCGTCCATGGTGTAATGTTGTTTTTCTCCTTCGTCTCTTGGTCGCCAAGTTGTCCGCAGATTACGCAGATTGACGCAGATGAGAAACTAAAGTTCGGATGTCGAAACCCAAAGCAAATCTGAAAAGAAATTCCCCAGCGAAAAAGGCGTTGATCACTACTCGACACAAACTTGGATTCGTGAACATGCCTTTGGAAAAAGCTGCCTTGACCGCAGCCGCGAACTCTGACGTAATATTGCCAAGCATGCGGGCGGTTCCTTCCGCGACTGACCATGCAAACGAACGGCAAGACTTTGCAGCGACCACCGATCTTCGCGACCGTTGCCTCAATAGCGATGTTCTTCTGGGATGTGTTTCCGTTCTTGCGGTCTGCCCACCGCTTTTCGAACAGAACTTTGATCAGATAACCCCTCCCGCGCTTCCTTCCGGCTGGACTGCTTCACAGGGGATGAATTTGAGTGGGGCACCATTTTGGGTCTCCTCCGCCATCGCGTCGGACACTGCACCTAATGACGTGTTTTCTGAGGCGCCGGGAAATATATTGGACAACCGGCTCGATACTCCGCTCGTTCAGGTCTCGACCTTTGATTGGTCGTTCGCCTTTCGTAACAACTTCAATCTGGAAGAAGGCTTTGATGGAGCGGTGCTTGAAGTTTCCGCGCCCGAAATAAACGGCGGCGAATTCACGGATATTCTCGACCCGTCAGTGGGCGGAAAATTCACCGGCGGCGGTTACAACGCCACCATCGGCACAAAGTTTAACAGTCCAATTGCGGGTCGCAGAGCATGGAGTGGAAATTCAGGGGGATATGTTTGGACTGCAGTCAGCATTCCGGGAATCATGTCGGGTTCGCCGAACGAAATGAGGCTGCGGTTCCGGCTGGTGACGGATAACAGCGGCGCTTCGGTTGGATGGCGAATTGACACGTTCCGGTGGGACCATAACGAGTGCAATCCGCCGTCCCCCACGCCAGCGCCGCCAACTCCGACAGCGAGCCCAACCTTAACACCTTCGCCAACGCCGCGTCCGACACCGGGGCGAGCATTGAATCTTTCGACTCGTTTGCGAGTTGAGACTGGAAACGGACTAACAATAGCTGGATTTATCATCACAGGAACAACAGCAAAACAAGTCGCAATCCGGGGCGTTGGGCCTTCGCTGGCTGCTATAGGATTGAGCGATGTTCTGCCTGATCCAGTCTTGGAGCTTCGTGACAGCGGCGGCGGATTGGTTACCGAGAATGACAACTGGCAGGATGATCCCGCGCAGGCCGCGCAGCTGAACAAGCTCGGGCTCGGACTGACCGATTCAAATGAATCAGGAATTGTTGCGACGCTTGAGCCGGGAGCGTACACCGCAATCCTGTCTGGGAAAAACAGCACAACCGGGACTGGCTTAGTCGAAGTTTATGATGCTGATTCAGGTTCTGCGTCTGAGCTGGGGAACCTCAGCACGCGCGGACTTGTCGGGACTGGGAACGACATCATGATCGGGGGGTTCATCCTTGGCCATAGCACTGCGGGTGCGACTAATATGGTTGTTCGTGGAATTGGACCATCGCTAGTTCAGGCTGGGTTGAATGGTGTGTTAGCGGATCCGATGCTTGAGCTGCGCGACAGCAATGGTGCCCTGGTCGTTGCGAACGATAACTGGCAGGACGATCCGTTGTCCGCCGCGGAATTGAGCGCCCGCGGATTAGCGCCTCAGGATCCACTCGAATCCGGAATCTTCACGACGCTGGGGCCTGGAGCGTTTACTGCGCTCTTAGCCGGGAAAGGTGGTGGGATCGGGCTAGCGTTGGTCGAAATTTACAATGTTAGTTCTTCGGCAAGACTGGTTGTCACTACGGCGACGGACAGCGGACAGGGTTCGCTACGTCAAGCCATCGCTGATGCGGCTGACAGTGACATCGTCGATTTTGATTCGTCACTTAATGGTCAGACGATTTTGTTGACTAGCGGCGAGCTCGTCATCGATAAGAGCATCACAATCAACGGGCCTGCGCCTAATTTGATTACGGTGTCGATAGATCAAAACTCGGCGTCGTGGCCGTTTCGGATCTTCCATGTCATGCCCGGTCACAAAGTAACTATTCGGGGACTGACTTTAAGCAATGGCGGCCCGTCTGGTGTAGGAGGGGCCGCAATTTATAATGATCAAGGAACGCTAACGATCAATTCATGTAATATCGCCGACAATTTTACCGAGCTTGCAGGGGGTGGTATCTACAATGCGACCAACAGTGCGATCCTGCTTATTAATAGTACAGTTACTGGTAACCACGCCGCCGGGGAGATAGGCGGCATCGTCGCCGGCGGTAGCGGTGGCGGAATTTATAACCGCGGAATGCTGGAGATTAGGAACAGCACAATCAGTGACAACTCCGTCACGACGCTACCGCCATATCCAGGGGGGGCGGGCGGCATCTTCAACGGCACCGGTGCTACGTTGACGATCAGTAAGAGCACGATCGACGGCAACACGGCCGGCTTCTCTGGCGGTGGTATCTCCAACTACGGGACGCTGAGCCTCACCGATAGCACGGTCAGCGATAACAGGTCGACCTTGGGCGGCGACGGTGGTGGAATTGAAAACCATGGATCGCTGACGATTGTCAACAGCACGATCAGCAGCAACGTGACGAGTTATAAGGGGTTCGGCAATGGTGGCGGCATCTACAATGGGAACGCCCTGACGATTTCCAATAGTACAATCAGCGGTAATTCCTCCGGCGGATTTATTGGTGATGGCGGCGGCATTTATCTCGACAGCGGGACACTGCAGATCAACAACACCATCCTGAAGGCAGGCGGGAATGGCGCCAATATTTTTAACAACTCCGGCACCGTCACTTCTCAGGGTTACAATCTAAGTAGCGATGATGGCGGTGGGTTCCTGACTGCTACAGGTGACGTGATCAATACCGATCCACTGCTCGGTCCATTGCAAAACAATGGCGGTGCGACGTTGACACACGAATTGTTGAAAGGGAGTCCTGCCATAAATGCCGGTGATCCGAATTTTACGCCGCCACCGTTTTACGATCAGCGTGCTCAACCCGGTTATGACCGCGTCTATGGTGGACGGCTCGATATCGGGTCGTTCGAAGTGCAACCTTGTTGTCCTCCGACACCGACGCCTTCAGCACCGCGTTGAAACAGTCGCACGTATGAACTCTTGTCGCATTATTGCGCCATAGCTTCCTCTCCCCGCATGTGGGAAGAGGACTGAGGTGAGGGCCAAGTCTTTCCCACAACGACACACGTCTCTAACCCTCACCCTACCCTCTCCCTTGAGAAGGGAGAGGCGAACAATGGGACGTGCTTCATCCACACCCAGAACGCATTCTGCCTTACACGCTGGAGAAACGCGATCGATGGTAAACAAATACCTGAAGCTCCGTTGAGGAAGGCGTCCGGTAACTAGACCAACCTTCGGGCGCTTCCCAGAAGCGCCGCTACAGCGTGGGGCGACTTCAAGTCGCCCTTCCTTGTGTGATTGAAAATCACCATTGCCAGCCAGGCGATTTGAAATCGCCCAAGGAACGGCGAGTTGCAGTCGCCGTCTCCAATGTTTGGTGATTTCTGAAGCATCGCACTTCTCGCAGAAGCGCGCTACAACGGTCGTTCTACGAAACCGCGCCAATAGTCATTGCTCTGCGATACGTAATTTGTTACACGCATTCTATGAAAATTCGCTCATCTGTTTTCGCTGCGCGTTGGGCGTTCCTCTTTCTCGGAGTCACATTGTTTGGCAGTGATTGCTTTGGACAAAGCGTAAGCGGTTATGTTCTGGGGAAGATCCAGAATTTCCGACAAACCAGCACAGCTGCACCGGTCGTAGATTCCGTCCAACCTTTCCAATTCGGAGCGATCCTTACTCCGGGAACCGCCACGATTAATAGTGCCACGTCTAACTTTCAGCGGGACGTCCAGTCCCCGCACATTCACTGATCAAGGCGGCGTGTTCACTATTCTCGACACCTTCATGACCCAGGGACAGTTGGATGCCGCGTATTCTTCGATTGGTAACTACACGGTCAACGTCAGCACTAGCGCGGGTGATTTTTCGAGTAGCGTGTTTTTCCTTCCGTTATCATATCCGGTTACAGCGCCGCTTACTGTTCCGGCAAACGATTGGCAAAGTGGCGCAATCGTCGTTGATCCTTCAGTGGATTACACCGTTACCTGGGGACCGTTTTCGAATGCTCAATCGACCGACGTGATTCAGTTTGCGGTGCGCAATTCCGTTGTTGTGCCGCCTCCATTGGCCGCGACGGCGACGTCATTCACCATTCCGGCTGGCAGTCTTTCGCCTAACACGGATTACAATTGTGACCTCGCTTTCGCTCGCGTCGCAGGCGCAAACACAGGCGGCACTGACATTGGACCCGGTTTTGCCACGCTGGCAAAGGACACCGGGTTCATGATCCATACAACGGAAGGAGGAACGGGCACACCGACGCCTACGCCGACACCAGGACCGACTGCTACCCTACTGCTACGCCGAGTGCAACCGGAACGCCTTCTGCAACTCCATCACCGACCGCATCCGCGACCGGAACACCTGAGCCGACAGTTACGCCGACTGCAACGATGACTCCGGTGCCGAGTCCAACGCCATCAATAACACCAGAACCCACCGCCACTGCGACCGGAACACCGGGACCTACACCGACTGCGTCTGCTACCGAAACGCCAGTGCCGACTGCTACTGCCACCCACACCGAGTGCAACACCGGGGCGCGCGCTCAATATCTCGACCCGGCTCCGGGTTGATACCGGGAGCAATGTTTTGATAGGCGGATTTATTGTTACGGCTGACAACCCGGGTTCAGGCAACAATGTTCCAAGTGGTGGTGTCGCCAAGACGGTGGCGATCCGCGGCATTGGTCCGTCCCTTGGCGCGTTTGGTGTGCCAAACCCATTGGCAGATCCGATGCTCCGGTTACAGAATAGCAGCGATGTAATCGCGACGAATGATGATTGGCAGGACGATCCCAAACAAGCGGCGCAGCTGAGTGATTTTGGGTTGGGTCTGTCGGATCCGAAAGAATCTGGGATCGTTGCCAGTCTGCAACCGGGAGCGTACACAGCAGTGCTTTCTGGAGTTAACGATGGCACCGGGGTAGGTCTGATGGAGATTTATGACGTCGCGCCGGCGTCACCTTCGCAATTCGGCAACATCAGCACGCGCGGGTTTGTGCAGACTGGGAGCGATGTCATGATCGGCGGATTCATTCTCGGCGGAACGATTGACACACATGTGGTGATTCGTGGGATAGGACCGTCGTTGGCCGATTTTGGAATCAGTCCAGTGCTCATGGATCCGATACTTGAATTGCATGACGGCAACGGGGCTACGCTGGTGACGAACGATGATTGGCAGGATGATCCAACGTCGGCGGCGCAACTAAGTTCGCTCGGTTTGGCGCCAACTAATGTGAAGGAGTCCGGAATTTATACGCTGTTGCCTCCGGGCTCGTTTACCGCAGTTCTGGCCGGGACGAATGATGGGACCGGGATTGGGTTGGTTGAAATTTATAACGTGCATTGAGGGGCGGTAGCGTCTAAAGCCCGGAGGGCTGATCGGAGATTAGCCGGTGGTGCAAACCACCGGTGGTCTGCGCAGTAGTGTCATTAGCCCCGGTAGGGGCTTCGCTCAACGACGCCATATGCGGCGACGAACAACGTTAGGCGCGGCCCCCCTGCCGGGCGATACCTTTCTTATCCATGACGGTGGCTTGCGCCGACCGGCTAATCTCCGATGACCCTCCGGGTCTAGTGATGAACGCTAAACACGTGCGTGAAAGCGCCCTGATATAGACGTGGCCAAACAGATCCCACCGCTCAAGACCGATCGAAGCCACTCACCGGGCGTTTCGCAGAAACGCCCCTACAACAACATGGCAAAGTCTTCGTTTTACTTTTCTACCACTTTTGGTTAACAAACAGGCCTACCCTGGAGGAACAAATATGAACGTACGTCACAATCATTCTGCTTTTACTTCGATGCGCTGGATCGCATTGATCGCCGGTGTCTCAGTTGGTGTGGGTGCGCTCTGGTCAAGCCTGACAGCGGCTCCAAAAGTTGGAAGCAACGGAGCCGTCCTGGTACAGAACGTATTTCTGCCGGTGGGCAACATCGACCCGTCAATTGACGAGTTCATCCAGTCCGTGCTTACCTCGCCCATCAGTGCCTCGAGTAACCTGGTCGCGTTTCAGGGTGATTTCACCTTTGATTCAACCGTCGTCAGCTTTCAAAACCCGCCCCTTTCCAAAGCCGGAATGACAGACGGCAACTGGAACGTTTCGGGTAACGTCCTGCCAGGCACGGGCCCGATTCGCACCTTACGCGTTTCAGCGTTCGTCCAAGACGGGTTTTCTCCGCTCTCGGGTTCGGGGATTCTGTATAACCTGAATCTGAAACGGATCAGTGGTAACCAGGGCGCGACCACGCCTCTAAGTTGGGCTCCGGATCCGGATAATTTTATTTTCTACGACACGGACCTTGAGATCCATGTTCCGGGGAAAGCGATCTCGGGAAGAATGACGATTGCGCCTAACTGGGCTCGCGCTGTTGGACTCCCGCTGGCTGGCATCGGTGTTTCTGCCGCGAACGTGACATTACCGGTAATGGCAGATATTGATCCAGCCGGTAACCTCGTTGCCTTCCAAGGAGACTTCAGCTTTGATTCAACGGTTGTTGGTTTCCAGAATCCACCCGTTTCACCTGCCGGACTTACCAGTGGCGATTGGAATGTTTCCGGGAACGTGTTGCCTGGAGCGGGTCCGATCCGCACCCTGCGGATCTCCGCTTTCGCGAATGACGGAAACACGCCTTTGTCCGGGACAGGTGCTTTGTTCAACCTCAACGTGATTCGGGTCAGCACCACGCCAGGAGCAAGCACAGCTCTGACTTGGATGGAGTCGCCCGATGACATGATGTTCTTCGACACGAACCTGGATCTTCATCGGCCCGGTTCCAGTCTACCAGGAAACATCCTGATCTCGGCGGCGGCAGTCGACGCGATCTCGTTACCGAAGGTGAGTCTTGATCCTTCCGTCACGAATTTCACCCAACCAGTCACCGCTTCGCTGATTAGTCCGGCCGCGAACCTGATCGGTTTCCAAGGGGATTTCACGTTTGATTCGACCGTTGTAAATTTCCAAGACACACCGGTCTCAGGCGCTGGGATGACCGGGTCAAACTGGAATGTTACCGGCAATGTATTGCCTGGAGCGGGCCCGATTCGGACACTGCGAGTTTCCGCATTTGCGATGGATGGTTTCTCGCCACTCTCGGGTTCGGGAATCGTTTACAACCTGAACATGATGCTCGTGACCAAGACCCCTGGTGCGAACACCGCGCTGAACTGGGCTGTGGTGCCGGATAATTTTCTCTTTTTCGACACCGATTTGAACATTCATCAACCGATCAATGCGCTGCCGGGCAACATCTCGATCGGAGGCGGCGGCGCAATGGCCAGCATCTCTGGCACTGTTTCCAGCTTGAGCTCCGGTCCGGCTCCGATTGCCAACGTCATGCTTAACATAACGGGTAGCTCAACGAGTTCGACTCAATCGGATGGATCGGGCAATTATGCGTCGTCGCTCGTTATGGGCGGTAGCTACGTGGTAACACCTTCAAAGACTGCGCTGACACCGGGATCGACTGGGATCAACAACGAGGATCTCGTGGCGGTTCAAGCGGATATTCTGATGACGTCTTTCCTGAGTAAGAATGAAATGATGGCCGCAGACACAAACGGCGACGGCGTGATCAACACCGTTGATGCGATGGCAATACAGCGATTCTTCGTGGGTAATTCATCGGCGACCGCGAACGTGGGCCAATATCGTTTCCTGCCTGCGACACGTTCCTATTCGACGCTGTTGTCGAGCCAGGGTAGCCAGAATTACGACGCACTTATTATCGGCGACGTAGTCGCGCCGTTTGCGCGTCGATAGGTTGGAATGTAGTGGCGCTTCTGCGAAGCGCCCGGGCATGGGCGCGACCGAGATATTGGCAGCACCCCAGTGAGGAGCAAATGTGAGAAGCGCTCTTCGCTGAGAGCACAGTTCAATTGGATCGGTTTTCCGGGGGCGACTGCCAGTCGCCCTTCCTTGTGTGATTGAAAATCACCATTTTGGAAGTGAGCCCCGACAGCTGTCGGGGCTTTGGTATTACGCAGCGATTTGAAATCGCCCAAGGAACGGCGACTTGCAGTCGCCGAGAACTACGCGCGACCCATGTAGTTGCCGGTGCGCGTATCGATTTTGATGACTTCGCCTTCTTGAATGAAGAGAGGCACGTTGATTTTCTTGCCGGTCTCGAGCGTAGCGGGCTTAGTTACGTTTGATGCGGTATCTCCACGAAGGCCTTCCGGCGCTTCGATGACTTTGAGTTGAACGGAGGGAGGAAGGTCAACTTGCACAGGCCGGCCACCAGTCGAAAGAACTTCGATTTTCAGGTTCTCAACCAAATAATCCTTTGAGTCGGCGAGGAGATCTTCACTCAAGGTGATCGTCTCATAGGTTTCAGGGTCCATGAAATAGTATCCGCTGTGATCCTTGTAACTGAACTCGAGGGTTTGCCGATGAAGATCGACCAACTCCACCTTGTCAGTTGACCCGAAACGGACGTCCGCGCTTTTCCCGGTTCCCATGTAACGAATAATGGCTTGGACGAAGGCGCGAAGGTTTCCCGGGGTGCGATGATGGACTTCGAGGACAATCGCAGTGTTCCCGTTGTATTTAATTGCCATTCCTTTTCGGAGATCGTTAGCAGCAGCCATGGTGAGTTAGAGCGTTGGAGTGTTGAAGGGTTGAAGGGTTGAAGGGTCGGAGCGTGGTGACGCGGTGCGCACCGGGGGGAAGGGGGGCGAGACATTGGCACGCCCTTAGAGTAACTTCAAGCGGGTTAAATCCTGAGAATCGACCATGCCGACCGGGGTCTGGTTATCGTCGACCACGACAAGATCGTCGATTCGGTGGCGTTCGAGCAAGTTCAACACTTCTACCGCGAGTTTATCCTGGTGGATTGTGACTGGATTTAGCGTCATCAAGTCGCCCACAAGGCGTTCTCCAATCCGGCTATCCGATTGAAAATGGCGCACGAAATCGCCATGGGTAAAAATGCCGAGAAGCTGGCCGGTTTCATCGGACACAACTGCGGCGCCGGCGCGGACCTCGGTCATTGTTTTGAGGACGGAACTAATAGTTGTTTTCGGGTTAACCAAAGCCAAAGCGCTGTGTGGCCGCATGATCTGGTGCACCCGCAAGAGCAGGCTTCGCCCAATCATTCCGCCTGGATGAAACCGCGCGAAGTCTTCTCGGCGAAGCCACGCGCCTCGAGCAGGACCATGGCAATAGCGTCGCCGAGCGCGAGCATAACGGTGGTGCTGGAGGTCGGGGCAAGATTTAGCGGACAAGCTTCCTGCTCGATGTTGACGTCGAGAACGATGTTGGCGTTTTGGGCGAGAGTGGAGTTGGGGTCACCGCAAAGCGCTATGATTTTTACCTGAAACCTGGCAATAGGCGGCAAAATACGGAGCAATTCCTCGGTCTCACCGCTCGCGCTCAAAGCTAGCACCACGTCGCCATCCGAGACCATCCCGAGGTCCCCATGCAATGCGTTCACCGAATCGAGCACCACAGCCGGCGAGCCTGTGCTGGTCAGGGTCGAGGCAATCTTTTGTCCGATGTGCCCAGATTTTCCCACCCCCAGGACAACGATTTTCCCTTTTCCTTCAACGGTTTCCTTAATTAAGTCCACCGCCTTGGAGAAGTTGGCGTCCAAGCGTTGGCGCAACCTTTGGAGCTCGAGAATTTCGATATCCAGAACACGCCCGGCTTTTTCAAGGTAATCCATCGGGGCAGAATTGTGCGCCTGCGGGGTCGACTGGGCAAGGCCCAAGTCTGCATATGAACTTTATGTCGCACTGGTTGGGGGATTGACTTCCTCTCCCCGCACGGGGAGAGGACCGAGGTGAGGGGGCGGCGGGCAATCCTTCCATAACGCCTGAGCTCTGAAACCCTCACCCTACCCTCTCCCTTGAGAAGGGAGAGGCGAATAATGACATGCTTATCTCCCCGTCCGTTCAATGGCGCACGCTCGTGGGGCGACTTTAAGTCGCCCTTCCCTGTGTGATTGAAAATCACCCTCAAATCACCGGACTGCCCTGACCCTAGGCACCCACGCAGGTGGACGCCCCTTAAATTTTGAGCTTTGGAAAAATGAATGATTGAGCGAAACTAGGGAGTCTGGTTTCAATGTATGTAGTTCAACGCCATACCGCCTGCCATACTACTATGAAAACAACACTGATCGCTTGTTCGCTGGTCGCCGCTGCGGTAATGGGAGTCGAGGCGCAGCCCCCTGCTACTGCTACTGAAAATTTCCATGTCGCTCCGACCACACCGCCGGCGCAACGCATTCACCCGCCCGCCACCAATTTCGCAGAGACCCACTGTAGACGGTGTAATTCCGCGAGCCATTCGGAACGGGAGCCCATGGCAGATGCTCAACCCGCGAGCACCCCATAGATACGGCACCTCGCAGGAGGCAGTAACCTACGATCTAGAATATCCGTATAAGTGGCGGGGCATCAAGTTTCTCGAGATCCGGTTTTGACGGAAACAACTGACCGTTCCGTGCCTGTCGCGACGGAACGACCGGTGGTCGCATCTTATTGCGCGACGTTCCTAAAGCCGGAGATGTTGCACATCTACCGGCAGATCACCGGGCTTACCCGTGTGCAGCCGATGGTGATCGCCCAAAAACGCGAGGAGACTGAGCGTTTTCCATTTGAGCGCGTCACCGTGGTGCCGAAGCCGGCGACGCATTTCGCCAGAAGATTTTGGTTCAGAAAGATCCGCCACGCGCCGTGGCAAATTTCAAGAGGGGAAGTGGAGCGGTTGATCGGTGTGCTCGAGCGTTCCGGCGCGCAGTTGCTTCACATTTATTTTGGTCACATTGCGGTTCACCTGCTGCCGTTGATCAAGGCGTGGGACAAACCGTCGATCGTATCGTTTCACGGGGCGGATGTGATGGTGGATCTCGATTTATCGGCCTATCGCGCAGCGACCAATGAAATGTTGAGTGCGGTCCGACTTGTCCTGGTGCGATCGGAATCGCTGAAGCGTGCATTGATTGAACTCGGATGTTCGCCCGACAAAATCCGGATCCAACGGACAGGTATCCCGGTCGATCAATTGCCGTATCAGCCACGGGTTTGGCCAACCGACGGAGCATGGAAATTTTTGCAAGCGTGCCGGTTAATCGAGAAAAAAGGATTGGCCACAAGTCTCATGGCTTTTGCGAAATTTGCGGCTCGTTATCCGGAGGCAACCTTCACCATTGCAGGAGACGGGCCGTTACAATCGGAGTTGGAGGCGCAAGCGCGCGAGCTCGGCATTGGTGATCGAGTTATGTTTCCCGGTTTTCTTTCGCAATCACAATTGGGTGCGGCGTTTTATGGTTCACATATTTTTCTTCATCCGAGCGAGCGCGGAAAAGACGGGAACCAGGAGGGAGTTCCGAATTCGATGTTGGAAGCGATGGCAAGCGGACTCCCTGTTTTTGCGACGGAACATGGTGGAATTCCTGAGGTGATCGAGCACGGCAAGAGTGGAGTTCTGATTCAAGGAAGGGGACTCAGATGCGCTGGCCAATGCGTTACTGGATGCGGTGACGAAAACGGAAATGCTAACTGAATTGGCGCGGACCGGTGCCGAGAGGGTTAGGCGTGATTTCGAGCAAAACGCGCAGGTCCGAAAGCTGGAAGAGCATTATTTCGAGGCGATGTCCTAATTCCTCACACTAAGGTCGCAAAGGAACACAAAGGGCGAGAAATTGCAGAAACCGCAATGAAAAATGCCTGTCATCCTGAGGCCGGCGAAGCACGTCGAAGGACCTCCCTGTTGCAAATTGCGTCACACGATTTAGGTGGAAGCGTCCGTTATGAAGTAGCCGCATCGACTAACGCGGGAGCGGTTCAGGCTTGCGCAAGGCGAAGGCATCTACTCCAGATTGGCCGATTGCCTTTGATTGAGTAATCAAGATTGCAACTGGGAGGTCCCTCGGCGCGCGCGCAGCGCCTGCCTCGGATGACGCGCGTTTCTTGTTTTCCTGACTATAAGCTGGCGAAGAATGTTTTTAATTTCTCTGCCATGACTTTAAACGAAACCGCTGAGGCGTTTTCCATTTTGTTCACCGCTTCTCGATAGGCGGGCGTATCCGTCAGTAGTCGCAACGCGATTTGTTGGACCTCGCCGATCGACCGGCCCGCCCCACAGATTTCCGGAAAGGCGAGGCGATCAATTGCGCCGTTGCCGCCGACGCATGGAATACGACAAAGCAGGGCGTCGCCCGCAACCTGGCCAGGAACGAAACTGGTGTCGAACTGTAACACGATCTTGTGGCGTGCGATTTCCCGCAGGTAATTCGGATAAGACAGATGGACATCGTGCGTCCGCATCTTGTCCTGCATGGGTCCCGTGGCCGCGAGCAGCCGCGCACCTTTCCGGCCGTCCAAGTTAAAGATCGTTATTCGTTCCCCGGTTTGTTCGCTCAGTTGTCGCGCAACAAGCACCGCGCAAAGATGATTGCGTGAAGGAACTTTCCATTCGCGTGTTCCAATGAAAATCCCCGAACGTTCCGTGATCGGTCGCGAAAAATTCCAGCGTCGATCGTCCACTGGATAGGGCGTCGGAATGAACTCAACGCCGCTGTCGCTGCCGCGGATTGCCCGATACAAGTCTGCGGCTTCCGACGTTGGTGCAATACAGGCATCCGCTGCGCGAACGATTCGCAGGAAACGGATCAGTCGACTTGAGTCGCGAAGCTGGTCCGCGATCTGGTGAAGTCCAGTTTCCTTCAGTGAAACGGCAACAGTTCGGTGTTCTTTTTTTAAAGCAGCCAAGGCGCGTTCTGAAGCACTGAAATCTCCCCGCAACAGAACGAGGACTGGCGTCTCTTCCGCGATCGCGCGTTTCGTTTCCCGATGAAAACTCCCATGGGTGCAGGCAGCGTAGGCGTGAAAATTCGTAGGGGGATGTGGCTTCGCTGATTCGCCGGCGCCATCGGGAAAATGCTGTTCCGGATCGCGTCCGTTTGGGTTGAGGACGGTCAGGCGAAACAATGATGATTCACTTCGAGCCATTCGCGAGTCAGCATGCTCTCATTACCCCAAAACTCCAGCATTCCCATCGCCGAGGCGGAACGCTACTCGTCCAGGTCTGCAGGCGGCGGGGGCGTCGCCTTCAGGATTTGGTCAGCCGGAATTTCATCGGTCGGGTGGACCGGTTGAGCGCGGCGAATCTCCTTCTCACGCGGATCCGGGTTTGATTCGAGGATTGGCTTGGACAAGGGCGATTCGACCGCCTGCGCTCGGAGCACTGGTTTGCTCGGATCGGGCATGACCGGATCCTGCGAATCGGTCGAAAGCGTTTTCTCCGGTTCCAACGATTTCGGTTTTAGGGTGGAATTGATAGAATTATACGGATCGCTTTCTGCGAGCAGAACCGGTCCTTTGAGGGTAACTGGCGTTACCTGTGTCGGATCGACTGCGAGCGCAGCACGTGGAAACCCCGAGGCCGGCAGATCACGCACGAGACGAGTTCTGGCTTCTCCGTGAACGTTGCATGATTCAGTAGGCATCTGTGCGGCGGACGCAATTTCAACATAGGTCGTGCGCCGCTTTATTGTCTCGCCCTCAGCGGATTTGATCGTGTCGTAACATTTATCCATCGCGAGCATGCCGGATCTCGAGCAAATCTCTGCTTTTTGCATCCCGGCTGGCATAGCTATTTCCTTGGTTGGATAGCGTTCGCTGGCTGCGTTCATGACATCGACCCAGATTGGAAGCGCGATATCGCTGCCAAACGCTCCTCGATAAATCTTCTGCGGCTTGTCGAATCCAGCCCACACTGCACAGGTGATCGAGCTGGTGTATCCCGCGAAAAGCGCGTCAGTGAAATCGTAGGCGGTCCCGGTCTTACCAGCCGCAGGAAACTTCTTTAGACCAAATTTCTCATGAGCAGCCTGACCGGTCCCTGACTCAAGCGCATCGACCAGACAAGAATGCACTTCGTAGGCTGTTTCCGGTTTAACAACTCCACGCCGGGCGGGATCTTCAGCAGGTTGCCAGACAATTGTTCCATCTTTTTCATCGATCCGATCCAGAATCCGAATCGCACTTGGACGCCAGCCGCCGTTGGGAAAAATGGTGTAACCGAGCGCGAGTTCGGCGAGCGTGACCTCGCTGCTACCGAGAAATGTGGCCGGAAACGCGCGCAATTGAGAACGAATTCCCGCGGTGCGACAAAGTTGAAGAATGGGATCGACGCCAACGGTCATCCCGATGCGGACGGTTGCGCCGTTTTTAGATTTGGCGAGAGCCTGGCGCGCGGTGATCAATCCTTCGTAACGATTGTCGGCTGATTCAGGTCCCCACTCGCCCAGGATACCAGTGGTGCCACCGATCATGACGGCGCGGTTATCGAGTGAGGAATCATCGACCACCGATCCTGGGTACAAACCGTTTTCAAAAGCTGCAGCGTAGACGAATGGTTTGAAGGCGGTGCCGGCGGGTCGTTTGGCCTGTAACGCGCGGTCAAACTGGTTATGCTCGAAATCGCGTCCACCGATGAGGGTCATGATGCCGCCGCTCTGATTGTCGAGCGTGATCAGCGCTCCCTGAAGATAATCGGGCGGAGCGGTGATGTTTGGAAGACCGACTTGTCTCGCATTCTTGTAGCGAGTCGCGAATGTGTCAAAGGTCGGATGACTATAACCGGCGTGCTGTTCCACCTGGGCGAGGTGGGTTTTCATTGATTCTTCTGCGACTTTTTGCAGATCGGCATCGATGGTCGTGTGAATTCGGTACCCTTCATTCATGGCTCGATCCCAACCGACTGCCGCAATGACCTGTTGCCGAATGTAATCAACTGCGTAGGTCTGACCTTGCGCGCTTTGTTTGCTGCCGATCACCATTTCCTCAGCTTGGGCAGTCTCGCATTCTCGAGGTGTAATGAACCCAAGGTCACGCATCCGAGCCAAAGCCACATTGCGCGACTCGCGTGACCCCGCTTTATCTCCCCATGGCGAAAGCCGATTTGGGCTCCGGATGATTCCAGCCAGAGTGGCGCACTCGGTCAACGACATCTCCTTGGCTGACTTTCCAAAATAACCACGCGACGCCGCTTCCGCACCGTAGAGCCCGCCGCCGAAATAAATTCGGTTCAGGTAAAGCTCCATTATCTTTTGTTTCCCGAATTTTTCTTCGATTCGGCGGGAAAGAAAAATTTCGAGCAACTTGCGACGGAACGTTCGTTCCTTGAGCGAAAAGCTGTTTCGCGCCAGCTGCTGAGTAATGGTGCTGCCGCCTTGTCGGACATGGCCGGCGGTGAAGTTCTTCAGGGCCGCGCGGATAATTCCGAAAAGGTCGTAACCGCCGTGTTGATAGAATTTGTTGTCTTCCATCGAGACAACGGCATTGACCAGGTTACGCGGGATCTGTTCGTAGGGGATTGTTTCCCGGTTCTCAACGTAGATTTGGCCGAAGATTTTGTCGTTCCGATCGAGGATAACGCTGGCCGATTCCATTTGCTCGAGCTTCGTAAGGTCGAAGGTCGAAGCTTCGTCGTTTAGGATCGAGACGATGTAAGTGAAGTAGACGCCGCCCGCGATCAAAAGCGCGAACACAATTCCGAGAGGAACATAGAATATCGGCTTGGTATACCATGCACGATGGGAATACTGAGGCGTGGGGCGACGCTTGATGTAGGAGGCTCGCATGCGGACGGGCAATAAAGGTTACAGCGGTTCCAAGGGTTACAACGTTAAAATCACTAGCAAAACGATCCTTTTTTAGACGGATCCCTTGTAAATTTCATAAAACCAATGGATTCAACCAGCCCTGGCCTGATTGATCAAATCCGGAACGCCATCCGGCGCAATGGCCCGATGACCTTTGATTGGTTCATGGACCAGGCGCTGTATCACTCCTGATTTTGGGTATTATACGTCGGGTCGATGCGCCATTGGCCGCGCTGGGGATTACTTTACCAACGTCAGTGTTGGCTCACTTTTTGGCCGGCTGTTGGCGGCCCAATTCCACGAAATGTGGGAATCGCTTGGCCGCCCCGATCAGTTCGTGATCGTCGAACAGGGCGCGCATCAGGCCGATTTTGCCCGGGACGTGTTGGAAGCTCTCCGTGAAATGTATCCCGAATTTTTTGCGGCGGTTAGCTATTCGATCGTTGAGCCGTTTCCGGTCTTGCAAGATCGGCAAGCAGAAAGCGCTGCATGATTTCGCGGAAAAAGTTCGTTGGGCGAAATCGTTGGCCGACCACGAGCCGTTCTGCGGCGTACACTTTTCGAATGAGTTATTGGACGCGATGCCGGTGCGTTTGATCAGTCGGGTTGGCGATGGTTGGGAGGAACGCCGTGTGATTGAGTCCGGTGAGAGCTTTGATTTTGTTCGTGCGCCAGTGAGTGACAATGAATTGAAGCAGTATCTGAAAACAATCCCGGAAGAATTACCGGAGCCATATGAAACGGAAGTGAACCTGGTGGCGCCGAGATGGGTTGAGAGTGTAGCGGAGAAGTTGGTGCGCGGATACATCCTGGTTGTTGATTACGGTTATTCGCATAACGATTACTACGCGCCGGAACGGAATCAGGGAACGCTTCGTTGTTATTCACAACATCGTGGTGTGACTTCGCCGTTCGTTTCGATCGGTGAAGTCGACATCACAGCGCATATCGATTGGACGAACGTTGTGTTGCGAGCTGAAGAACATGGGCTGACTCTCGCTGGATTCACGGATCAACACCACTTCATCACCGGTATCGTGACTGGCTTGATGCGAGAAGAGTTCGAAGAAGGCGCTGCGGATCCAAAAGCTCGGCGCGCTTTACAAACGCTGCTCCATCCGGAGTTGCTGGGAACGACCTTTCAGTTCCTTGGGCTAACGAAAGGTGTTATCGGAACGACCTTGAGTGGATTCAAGTTTGCCCGGGATCCAAGGAAAGCGCTTGGGATATAGCGGGCTCGATCATATCGGTCCGCAGATTAACGCAGATTTTCGCAGATGGATGAAGGTCTTCATGTGAGACTGGTTCAATCCACTGTCTGGTTAGGTTTTGTTGGCTGTTAGGAGTCGGACGTTTCCGCACCGCCCAAACGATAACGACAATACCGCCGAGATGCCTGATGCATAACTCGCGAGATGCGCATACGCGTCCGCCAGGAAGCGAGCGTGAGCCGACGCGGGAATATTAGACGCCCACATGCCGACTGAAATGACACCGCGCAAGGCGAACAGATAACCGGCAGCGCCGCCGATGAGAGCACAAAAGGTCATGCACAATAGGAGAATGCCAATAGGGCGAATGAGTTGCGCTGGAGTGAGCTGTGGACGGGCGCCAGAACAACAAACAAAGGCAAGCGGGATGCCAAGCAAGGCTCCGACCCACCAGGTAGCTGCAACGCCCGAATATCAGGGCGAGAAGAGTCGGCGAATTGGTGTCGATGACGCGCGGATGAGCAATGGTGAAATACTCGATGCAGATGCGCGCCGTGACCTGGTCGTGGATGAGGCCGTAAAGGACGGCCGAGGCCATGCAAAGGAGAATGATACGGATGGTCGGCATGAAATCTTGGTCTTAATCCGAGGATCTCTGAGGAACGCAAGAACTTCTGCTGTTCGTGGTCGGACGTTGAATGTTGGATGTTCCTTAATTGCTGGAGGCGAAATCTGCGAGGGCCGCGAACTTCCGGAACATCCAACGTCCAACGTTGAACATCCAACATCGAACGACCAACTGCGGCTCCAGGTAACAACGGCGTTACCATTGCCGGATTGTTGTGAACTGGACTCGTTGGTATCGCAGCGTTCATGAAAAAATCATTCTTCATTGCTGTGGTTGCGCTCCTTGGAGCGTCATCCTTGGTTAACGCAGGTGTTCAAGATCGGCTCTATGATTTCACTGATGCATACTACTTGCAGAATGGAATCAATCCGGCGCGGATCGATGGTCGTCGGCAGGTTGGGCCGTTGGCGGCGGCGGATACGCCAATCTTCCCGTATCAGCGTCCGGTTCGAGCGTTGTTAACCTTGCCGAATTATGATCACAGCGGTAACGCTTGGTATTTCACGGTTATGGGTGGATTCAACGCGAGCGCTTTCACCGCTAATTCTGCTGGGCAGCACGCGCGGCAGATCGCCGATAGCAGCATTGAATATGTGTTTCCGCGGCAGGGAACCGACCCGATGGGGTTGGGCGCGTTGCGGCAATCTGTCATGCTCGACATGCGGAATGGTTATTTCAGTAACAACAAGCTCGGTCTTTGGCTTCATACCTGGGTCAGTTACACGCCGCGAGCGCTGAATACCGCGGATGGCATTCGGACCTTGAACGACTTGGCGCGTCGTAATGGTCGTGATTTGGACGGGACCGCGATCATCGCCAGCGTGAGTGAGATCGATGACCTGTTCCGAAAGGGTTACATCACCAAGGTAACTCGCCCGCTCAATGACGTGTTGCGTTATGCCATTTGTCCTGTGATCAAGGATCCGCGTGACGGCGGCATAGCTCGCGACCAGTTCCTTGCTTACACCCGTAAACCAGACGGCACCCCGCTCGAGCCGGAGTTTCTCGAGAATTTCCTCAGCCTCCAAACCACAGGACACGAGGCCAACTAACCGGTTTTGGACGGAGAAAACGAGGTGACGTCGCCTCTCCCTTCTTAAGGGAGAGGGTAGGGTGAGGGTTTAGAGCGGATGTCTGATTCTAAACTGCAGGCGAAATCGATTTGGCCCCTCACCTCCAATCCTCTTCCCATGTGCGCGCGGGGAGAGGAGGCCATCGCGCGTCGAAAATCAGATCTGACGCGCGCGCGTCGGGACGTGTTGTTGTAGTGGCGCTTCTGTGAAGCGCCCTGATATGGACGTGACCCGACAGATCCGCCGCTCGAGACAGATCGAAGTCAACTCCCTGGGCGCTTCGCAGAAGCGCCACTACAACTGCTTCGTGCCACGGCGAGGGGACGCGCCGCTAAACCCTGGTGAAACAGAGTTTCGGAACGAGGGGGGTGGGGGGTCGAAAGCTTTACAGTGTTTGATTGCGCCGCTCCGGGAGTGCGCCTGGAGCGGCGCATTTTTCGTAACAATTCTGTTACGGATTCTAACGGGTTGGTTTAGGATTCTTATTGCAAAGCAGGAGGATGCTGCGACCGAAATAAAGATGCGTGTTTTGGTTATCGAGGATGAGCCTCAATTATCCCAGCACATCACCAAAGCTTTATTGCGTCACAATCATGAGCCTAACGCGCGCTATGATGGGCCCGAAGGGTTGCGGGCAGCACTGGATGAGTCGCCCGATCTAATCGTTCTCGATTTGAATCTTCCCGGGCTGGATGGCTTTTCCATTCTGAATCAGCTTCGCGAATCGCAATGTCCCTCCCGCATTTTGATTTTGACTGCGCGCGGACAAGTGGGAGATCGGGTGAAGGGGTTGAAGGCTGGCGCAGACGATTATCTGTCGAAACCGTTCTCGATGGACGAGCTGATCGCCCGGGTTGAAGCGGTGGGACGACGCGGAACAACACCCACTGCGGCCGACCTCCTGAAAGTGGGTGACTTGCAAATGGACGTGCAGCACCGCCGGGTCACCCGATCAGGTAAAACCATTTCCCTGTCCCCTCGCGAATTTGATGTGCTGCAAGTGCTTATGCAGGAACCCGGGCGAGTGTTTTCTCGAACGGAACTGTGCGAGCGAATCTGGCATCGTGACCATGAATACGATACCCGGACAGTTGAAATTTTTATTACCCGTTTGCGCAAGAAAGTGGACTGCGGTTCGTCGGAGCCGCTTATTCAGACGCTGCGTTTTTCGGGGTACACCATTCGCCAGCCGACCAAGGACAGTTAGGCTAAGATTTGAAAGGTCGACCGCCGGAATTGGTCCTATCGTCTGAATTGTTTTCTATGAGATTCAGCTGGCCATTGGTCTTCATTATTTGGGCAGGCTTGTCGATTGAACCTTCGATGGCCCAATCGACGATCGAAGGCCAAGTCAAATTGCCGAAGACTTCTGCTGACCCGATTGTGATCCAGCGCTACGAAATTGTCACTCAAGGTGGCGTGGTTGCAACGAAGCCACCGTTGGCCGTGGTTTATCTCGACGGGCCTTTTTCAAAGAAAACTGGTTCTGCAGAAAAGACGATGGCGCAGAAGGATCTTGCTTTTGTGCCAGCGTTGTTGCCGGTGCAAACCGGCACTAGAGTATTTTTCCCGAACCAGGACGACACCTATCACAACATCTTTTCGTTCTCGCCGACCAAGCGTTTCGATCTCGGGCGTTATCGTTCGGAGGAAAGACCGATTCCATCAGTCGTTTTCGACACGCCAGGATTGGTTACGGTCCGATGCGACATTCACGAGCATATGCGAGCGCTCATTCTCGTTCTCGATACTCCTTATTTTGTCACGAGCGATCCAGAGGGCCGGTTTCGACTGACCGGACTTCCACCGGGTCGTCATATCCTTAAGGCATGGCTGAGCAGTCGGACGACGCTCGAGCGGCCAGTTGAGTTGGTAAACGGAGCCGCTTCTCACGTGGATCTTCCATGAGCTCAGGGGCGTATTCTACAACTAGTTAGATGACATTCCGAACCAAGCTGCTTGGCGCGATGATGCTCATCGTTTTCGCGATCACGGCTTTGGGACTTTTCCTGGCGCAACGAAAACTGACCGAGAACGCGGAGCAAGGACTGGAACGGGAATTCCAGGCACAGGTGGCGTTGCTCCATCGAATTCAAGCGATACACCACGCTGCGCTCGCGGAACGTTGCCGTGTCCTGGCTCAGAAACCGCGAATCCACGCCGCACTGGAAGATAATGCGCTCGATCTCCTTTATCCAAATGCCCGGGATGAATTGCGAGACCTGATTCACCGGAACAACCACGACGGCGGTGAATCGCCGAGTTCAACCTTATCGACGACATTTTACCGATTCCTCGACAGCGACCGGGACAGTAATCAGGCCGCAAAACGCCCAGGAAGTTGGTGAACTAGCGGCGGAGGAAGAATCGGAACTTACCCTCGGCAAACTGCCGGACCAACCGCAGGCCGGTTACCTCATTCGGCATATGAATGAAAACGGTAAAACGGCTGATGAAGTGATCGCGATGCCGATCATTTCAACTGAAACCGCTCAACCGATTGCCGCAATTGTCGTTGGGGTAAAGCCAATCGAGTCTGGACCTAACCTGAGAGCTCAGGACATCGAGAGCGGAATCTGGTTAAAAGGACAACTGCTTCTAGCGTCTCATGCGAACTTCTTTCCGAGCATCGCGCTTAATCGCGAGCTGAATCGGGTTATAAGTCTTCCCAATAAAGCAGAGAGAAGTCTTCGGATCGAGGCAGAGGGCCTTTCTTATCTCGTGCTTTATAAGCAGCTGAATCCGAACTCGCTTTTTCCGCCGGCATACGAAATCTGTTTATATCCGCTGAAAGGTTTGCAGAGGCGTCAGCGTCAATTGCGGTGGCAGATCCTTGGCGCAGGTCTGCTTATGCTTCTCGGAGCATTTGCGGTCAGCGATTTTGCGAGTGCACGGCTATCGGTGCCAGTGACACGATTGGCTCGCAAATCAGCCGAAGCCCAAGCTGAACGGGAACGAGCTGAAGCTGCGCTGGAGCGAACAAGCAAGGATTTGCAGCGAGCAGCGCGATTTTCGGCGAACACCTCGCACCAGCTCAAGACACCTATCACCGTCCTGCGAGCCGGACTCGAAGAATTACGTTCTCATGAAAATCTTAGTCCGGAAGGACTCGAAGAAGTTGCAGCGTTGATTCACCAGACATTCCGGATCACCAGCATCATAGAAGATTTGCTGTTGCTTTCACAGATGGATGCGGGGCGGCTGCAAATTGCGTTTAGTCCTGTTAACCTAACTGATCTGGTAGCAGCCCAAGTGGATGACTTGAGCACGTTGAGCAATGACGTCGCAGTCGAAGTGGAAGGGTGCGACGGTGAAATCTACATCGCCGGCGAGGAACATTATCTTTCGCTCATTCTGCAAAACCTGCTCGAGAATGCCCGGAAATATAACCGACCTGGCGGTCGTATCCGGATTTCATGTCAGAAAACAGATGGATGGGTTGTCCTAACAATTGGTAATACCGGTCGTTCGATTCCTCAACCGGCCAGGGAACATGTCTTCGAGCGATTTCATCGAGGGCCGGTGGAAGAGGAAATCCCAGGACACGGGCTGGGATTGAATCTTGCCCGGGAACTGGTCCGCCTGCACGGTGGTGAATTGAGGTTGGTGCGGTCGGAAGAGGATTGGACGGAATTCGAGGTCCGGTTTCGCCTGGCCACTCAAATGACCGGAACCGTGCGTTAATGAAATGAAGGCGCTTCGAATCGTTTGTATTTGCCTGGTCGCGATATTCGCAGACTCAATTCGGGCAGACGATTTCCTTGACCGAGTGGATGAAGCCTTAACCTGGAACGCTTTTGATGGCCAGGTTCGCAGTCGGCTGAGTGGCCTACTTGATCTCGAGCTTTATGGAATGGATCTGCCGCCGCTAGGGTTGATCGATACGAATCACCATTTCCTGGTTAATCCACGGCTCTCCCTTTTTCTCGACACGCAGGTCGGTCGTCAGGTTTACTTTTTCGTTCAGACGCGAGTCGACCGTGATTTTGATCCGGCTGACGTGGATGTGCAGGTTCGTTTAGATGAGTACGCGGTCCGAATCGATCCATCCGGGCGCGGCTATCTGGATTTGGAACTCGGGAAGTTCGCCACGGTCGTCGGGAATTTCGTTCCACGCCATCTATCCTGGGAGAATGCATTTGTCACTTCGCCGTTGCCTTATGAAGGGCTGACTCCGATCTCTGACATGTACGCCCCGCGTAACTTAACTTACTTTGCTTCAATAATCGATCCGACAGAGAACACGTATCTGCCTCTTATTTGGGGTCCAAGTTATGCGACCGGAGCGTCTATTTTTGGAAAAATCGAACGATTCAGCTACGCCGTGGAGGTGAAAAATTCAGCATTGGCTTCGCGGCCGGATTCATGGGACGCAACGGAGATTGGATTCGAGAATCCAACGGTGAGCGGTCGGCTCGGGTTTAGCCCTAACGAAGCATGGAATTTAGGATTCTCGGCTAGCGACGGTTCATATCTCCGCCCGGAAGCTGCCAGCACGCTGCCACCCGGTCGAAGCATTGGAGATTATCATCAATTCCTTCTTGGCCAGGATGTCAGTTATTCCATTCATCATCTTCAATTCTGGGCCGAGTTTTACGAAGTTCGATTCCAGGTTCCTCGGGTTGGGGACGCGGACACATTTTCCTATTACCTCGAGGCAAAATATAAATTTACGCCGCAACTGTTTTGCGCGCTTCGTTGGAACCAGCAACTATTTGGGACGGTGTCGGATGCCGTTGGAAGAACGGCCCGATGGGGTCATGACTTGTGGCGAGTTGATGCATCGATTGCCTATCGTTTCACGGCGCACACGCAATTAAAGGTGCAATACAGTTTTGAAGACGAGACAGCTGATTCGCGAAACTTGAGACAGCTTCTGGCGGTACAGTTCACTGTTCGGTTCTAAAGGGATTTTTTTGGATAGGTGTTTAGGGCTACGTAGCGTTGACTTGGGATAGCGCGGTTAGTGTGGCGCTTCTGCGAAGCGCCCGGTGAGTTGACTTCGATCTATCTCGAGCGGCGAATCTGTCGGTCACGTCCATATCGGGGCGCTTCAAAGAACGCGCACTACAACAACACGCGTAACAGGACTGTTACGAACATCACGTTGCTCGGGTCACACATAAGGCATTTCGTTGTTCATTCACCAGCGATTTAGAACTGAGAGGGCGAACATGAATGATCATGGGAACCAAATAACCGGGAGGATCAAGTGTTACGGGCAAAAGCTATGGAACCCTTTCGAAACCAATAGATGTCCTGTTGGCAATCGACTTAGTTCATTCAGCATTGGAACAGGGCAGCCCGGATATAATCTGGCAAAGTTCGCAGGATTGGTTCGTTCGATACACAACCTTTTCGTCAGATGAGCTGCAATTGCCTCCGGTGGTGACAATCGGGCCTTTCGCTCGATTTGTCGTAGCGGCAGAATGGGGTCGATGGCACTTTAGCGGGATGCGTGTTCTCTCCATCGATGCTTCGCTGCGTCATACCGGCGTCGCGGTGATTGATGCGAACGGTTCGCAACCGCGCGCGCTTTATTTTGGTGTCATTAATAATGCGCCGGCGCTTCGGTCATCCTCATGCCTGGTCGCGATTCGTGATCGGCTGGCGGAATTGATTCATGCACATGAGCCGGATTGTTGCGCGCTCGAATCGGTTATTTATGTGCAGAGTCATAAGACGGCGATTCTGCTCGGCGCGGCGCGGGGCGCTGCGATTCTGGCTGCAGCCGAACGCGGTCTCCCGGTTTTTGAGTATGCACCAAAACGAATCAAACAGGCGACGGTTGGACATGGAACTGCGGGCAAGAACCAGGTGGCATTCATGATTCGGTCATTGTTGGGGTTAACCGAAACTCCGGGACCGGATGCGGCGGATGCGCTTGGCGATTGGGTTGACGCATCTGCGCGCGCAGGAAGCGGCCCGGCTCGGAGTGCCGACGGCGTCGCGCATATGAGGAATGGCGAAAGAGTTGATCTGTTGAACCCGGGCGCTCCGGCCATGGACGGGACACTGAATGCGCGCTGGCTCGGTCGGATTACTTTTGAGGAGGCGCTGGCGCTGCAGGAAAAGTTGGTCGCGGCAGAAGCGAAGCGATACAATCGTTAGGCGACGAATTGCTGCTTCTTGAACACGAGCCGGTTTACACGATTGGGCGCACGCCGGATCAATCGAGCTTGCGAGGCGCGCACATCTTCCCGTATCCTCTTTTTCCGATCAATCGTGGTGGCCAGGCGACCTATCATGGACCCGGACAATTGATTGGTTATCCGATCATTGACCTTCGCCAGTGCGGACAGGATCTGCATCGTTATCTGCGCTGGATTGAGGCGCTCTTGATTGAAACGCTTTCCGATTTGGGGTTGAAGCCAGAACGCGTCCCGGTTTGACTGGTGTCTGGGTTGAAGATCGAAAAATCGCTTCGATCGGTGTAGGCGTGCGGCATTGGATCACGATGCACGGGTTTGCTTTGAATGTTTGCGGTGATCTGGCGCCGTTCGATCAGATCGTTCCGTGCGGAATCGCCAATGTGACGATGACTTCGATCGAAAAGGAGACGGGAAGTCTTCAGTGGGTGTTGCTGAGGTGGCTAAGAACCGAACTGAGGTGGCCAGGCTGCGGTTTCGCGATCTGCGTCAAGCTAAAGAATGACTTGGGCTTGGCACAAGCCGCTCCACGTCTCACATTAGGACATGGCCATTCCGCTTGAAGACAATGTTTCCGACATCATCGGGAAAGCACAACGCGGTCTGGGTATCTCCGATAGTCAGCTGGCGGAGAGATCAGGAGTGAAGCTCGAAGAAGATACGAAAGTTTGCGCGAAGGAAATTTTGATCGACAGGCCATCGAGCGGGCGGCGCCCGTCTTGAAACTAGATGCGGCCGCGCTTCGCAAACTGGCCCAGGGAAATTGGGAAGCCAGAAGAGCCGATGCAATCGAAGGCCTCGCCCAATTCAACACGACCTATCATGACATGACGGTGAACGCCTATCTCGTCTGGGATCCGGTTACGCGTGAAGCGGTCGTGTTCGATACCGGCGCGGATTGCGAGGAATGTTGCAGCGCATCGAGAGGAGAAACTAAGGATGAAACTGATTCTGCTTACGCACGCGCATCCGGATCACGTGGCTGATTTGCGGCGACTGAGGCAGACCGGCGCGCCGGTTTACATTTCAGAGCTGGAACCGGAAGAGGGCGCGGAAGCGATCGCGGAAGGAAAACGCTTTCGGGTTGGATCGCTGGAAATCGAAGCGCGACTGACCTCGGGTCATTCGCCCGGTGGGATGACTTATGTGGTTACCGGACTTTCCCGGCCGGTCGCCATCGTGGGCGACTCGCTCTTTGCTGGTTCGATGGGTGGCGGCAATGTTTCCTACGAGGACGCGTTGCGAAACAATCGCGAGAAAATCCTGACCCTGCCGGACGAGACGATCGTTTGTCCGGGGCACGGACCGATGACGACTGTGGGGAAAGAGAAGCGGGATAACCCATTCTTTGCCACGAACTGAATCTGAATCTTAACTTGAATTGGAGGACTCGAAATGAACATCGGTTTCGTTGGCGTAGGCAGAATGGGCGCGAACATGGCGCGCCGATTGAAGGATCGCGGATTTCATGTCACCACGGTCTTTGATGTGAATCGCGCGGCGGCGACTTCGCTGGCGCAGGAGCTGGGATGCGCCGCCAGCCCGACTCTGGGAGATGTGAGCGCCGGCGCCGACGTGATCTTTACCATCGTGACGGATGACGCGGCGATGCGGGAGATTTTCACCGGCGCCGGACAACCTTCTGGTCAACGCGAAAGGGAAATTGTTCATCAATTGCGCCACCGTTTCGCCGGAGATTCATGTGGAAGTCGAGCGATTGGCGGAAGCGGCTGGAGCGTCGTCGCTGGAAGCGTGCATGGCTTCCAGCATCACGCAGGCGCGCGAAGGTTCGCTTTATCTGATGTGCGGCGGCCGCGAAGAAAACTTCCGGCGCGCCGAACCGATCCTGAAGGAATTGAGCGCGTCGCTTCGCTACATCGGGAAATCTGGCGAGGCCGCGAAGGTAAAAGCGCTGGTCAACATGGTGATGAACATCAACACCGCAGGGCTCGCGGAAGGCCTTGGCCTTGGGCGCAGCGCTCGGGCTTGATCTGGCGATGTTGCGAAATGTTTTTTCGCAAACCGGCGCCAACTCGCGGGTTCTCGAAACCGACGGCGAAGACATGCAGAATCGCGATCACAGCTGTTTCTTTTCGGCCGCGCATGCGGCGAAGGACAGTGGCATCGCGCTTCAGCTCGCGCGAAACGTCGGTCTCGATCTTCCGCTGGCGCGCGCGACGAAGGAACAGTACGACCGCATGGTCGCCGAAGGATTGGGCGAACTCGACAAATCAGGCATTGCCGAGCTGACCTTCAAAGACCGGCACAAACATTAGCGATGAGCTGAGAGAGCGTTTGAATCCGGCTCGAGCTTGGCTGACATTTGACGCTTCCGTCAGCGGCTCAACGGCAGGACCGACAATCGCGCGTCGCCGACTGTGATCGTCCCGTCGCTCAAGATTCGTGCGCGGAGGCCGGCGTTGTCTTTGAGAAACTGCTCCGCCCCCGGCGCGAAGGCAACGTTCATCCATTCGCAGGGGCGCAATGTTGCGTCCCGCGGAACTTCACTCCCTGAATCTCGAATTCCCGGCCGATGAGCGAGAGCAGATCGACACCGGAGACAATCACGTTGCGGCGCAGGACACCGGCTGGCTTGTCGTTGATTCCAAAGTTCGCGCAGAGTTTCTCGAAAACCTCCGCCGAGAAAAATGTGACCTGGCCCTTGTAGTCTTCGCTGAAATCGAAGTAACGATCGCCGCGCAGGCCGCGGCCGGCCACGCATTCCACTTCCGTCACTTCCACGAGCGGAAAATTACCCGGCGGCATGCCGTGGTGGCCGACGAAGTTGTGGCCGGGCGAGATGAAGATTTGCCGGATCACGCATCGACCGGAAGCTAACCGACCCGGAAACGGATTTCGCGGATGATCTTCGATGCCGAAACGTTGCTTCAGTTTGCGCAGAATTTCGGCCTTGGAGATTTGCTCGAATTGGTAGTGCAAAGCCGGTTGAAGCACGCGAACGAAGAGAACTCCGGCGCGCAAGCTGACCGGGCACGAATGAGCGGCGATAAATTCGCCGACGATGGTTTTCCAGGCGTCGATCACTTCATTCTCGCGCAAGCGTTCGCTTAACCCGAGCTGCTGCATCAGCTTCGGGAGCAGATCGCCTGGCGCCTGCCAGCGATCGGGTCGCGCTTTGTTCGCCGGAAGTCCGCGCCATTCGGCAATGACGGCGGCGCGGAGGAGGGTCATGAAGCGTTACAAGGTTTCGTTAGAGCAGAACCGTCGATGTAACGTGTAACGCTTCAACGCTGAACGTCAATACTTCCGCCGCATGTTGCTCGGCAGAATATTCAGTTCGGTCCGGTATTTCGCGACGGTGCGGCGGGCGATCGGAATGCCGCGTTCGCTCAAGATCTCGACGATCTCCTTGTCGCTCAGCGGCGAGGCGGAATTCTCGCTCTTTGACCAGATCCATGATCGCTTCTTTCACGCTGGTGTTGCTCATCGATTCGCCGCTCGATGTTTGATATCCGGGCGTGAAGAAATATTTCATCTCGAAAACACCCTGAGGCGTGGACATGTATTTTCCGGAGATGGCGCGGCTCACGGTCGTTTCGTGCACTCCCACGATGTCGGCGATCTGCACCATGGTCATCGGCTTCAGATGGGCGGTGCCATGATCGAGGAACTCTTTTTGCCGCAGGACAATCTGGTGCGCGATATTCGAAATCGTCTGCTGGCGTTGATGGATTGACTTGATCAGGAATTTTCCGCTGCGGATTTTGTCCCGGATGTAATCCTTCACTTCGCTGCCGTTCCCGTCCTGCGACATGATGTCCTTGTAGGTGTTGCTGATGCGCAGGTGCGGAATCTGTTCGCCGTTCAGGATGACCTGGTATTGGCCGTCGATTTTTTCGACGGTCACATCGGGCAGGACGTAATTCTGTGGGGCGGCGGCGAAAATCTGGCCGGGGCGCGGATCGAGTTGGGCGATATTGTTCGCGCATTTCTGGATTTGTTCGACGCTGATGCCCATGCGGCGGGCGATCTCCGGGAAGCGCCGCTTTCCGAGATCCTGCATGTGGTCCTGGATGATCTTGTATTCGAGGCTGCTTTGTTTTCCGGCGCGTTTCAGTTGGATCAGCAGGCACTCGCGCAAATCACGGGCGCCGACGCCGGGCGGATAAAAGCTCTGGATGAGCAAAAGCATCGTCTCGAACTCCTCCTGCGCGATGCCGGTGTTGAGCGACATTTCCTCCGGGCGTGACTTGGAGGAAACCGTTATCGTCGATGTTGCCGATGATGAGTTCGGCCGTTTTCCGATCATCCGCGTCCAGCGGCGCCTGGTTGAGCTGACCCATCAGGTGTTGCTGAAGCGTTTCCTGGGTGGCGATGGAATCGAAGAAGAACTGGCGCTTTTCCTCATCTTCCTGCGAACGGGCGCTGTAGCTGCCCGATTGCGCCATGTAATCGCGCCATTCGTCGTCCAGTTTCGCCAGCTGATCGAACTCGGCCTTGAATTCTTCGTCTGCGGTGGCGTGGCTGGTTCTTCAGAGCCATCCGCGTTCGGTTCGGTCGCGAGTTCTTCCAGGACCGGGTTGGTTTCCATTTCCTGCTGAACCAGGTTGCGGAGCTCGAGGAGCGGCGCCTGCAGGATGAGCAGGCTTTGCTGGAGCTGCGGCGCAAGAACCTGCTGAAGCGAGAGGTTTTGCGATTGGTGCATCCCGGGGCCGGCCATGATTACCGACGCTAAGCGGTGGAAGGGCCTAAATGCAAGCAATTACCGCGCCGCGCACTTCCGTGAGATGGCGCAAGAAATACCGGCGGAATGCGACTTGCTCTCCACAAGTGAACCGATTCTCCCGATGAAACGCATTCCATTCCTCATCAGCCTCTCTCCTGTTGATCCTGCTCATGACTGCTCGTGCCGCCGGACGCTCCGAGTGCTCACGGAAGCAGCAAGTCCTCGCGGTCGCTCAAAGAAGTTCAGGCCCAACAGCTCGCGATCGCGGAAAACCAAACCAAGATCGACGCGAAACTCGCCACCATCGCCGAATCTCTTCGGGTGGCGCGGATCTATTCAATCGAGGAGGAAGATAATAATATGCGCGCTTACCTTCTTTCCGCTTTGGCTGCACTGGCCACTCGTCTGTATGCTGTCGGCGCAATCGAATGCACCGGTCGTTGTTCCTGCGGCTGGCCAGCAGTACGATCACTAAACCAGCGCCCGCCGCTTCTAACACCGAATTCCGGCCCGAACCTTCTGAAAATGTTGCAGGAGATGAAGGCGGCGAATGAGGAAACGCTGCGGAAGCAGGCGACACACTCGAACAGTTGGACGAATTGGAAAAAGCCGCTGACGAGATTCGGCTCCAGACGCGTCGGAGCTAACGGGTCTGATTGGTCGCAGTTGCTGTCAGGCGCTTCTGCGAAGCGCCTAAATCAATCGTCTGTCGGGGCTCTCTGCGTTCGCCTACGTGATTAGCGCCTCGATGTTTTCCTGAAAATAGCCCAGCGTTTTAACGCTGGGTACCGACGCTCATTATCGTCATTGAGTCCCTTCAGCGGACGACAGAAGCGCCATGGACTAACATTAGGTCTGTCGTCCCTAAAGGGACTGATGCCCTTCTCATTGATCGACTCCCAGCGTTAAAACGCTGGGCTATTTTCAGATCCGCCGCTACAAGCAAGCGCCGGTGCTACTTCTTTCTTCGGTTCCACCTTCCGATAGAGCGTGGCCATGCTGATGCCGAGCATGCTCGCGGCCTTTTCGCGGGAACCGCCGCAATGGTTCAGAGTGGCGTCGATATATCCGCGTTCCTGTTGCTGGATGAATTCGTCCAGTGTTTGGCCCACCGGCATCGCGGCGATGGCCTGCTCCGCTTTTTCGCCCTGCGCGGCGGCGACGATTTGCGGCGGCAGATCGGTCGGCAGAATCATGTCTTCTTCGCACAAGGCGCAGGCGCGCTCGATCGCGTTCTCCAGTTCGCGCACATTGCCGGGATAATCGTAGTGGCAGAGAATATCGACCGCTTTCGGGTCAATCTTCTTCGGTTCGCCACCGGCTACGCTGGCCTGTTTTTGCAGAAAATGGTTCACCAGCAGCGGAACATCTTCCAGTCGCTCCCGCAGCGGCGGGATTTCAACCGGGATGACCGCCAGCCGGTAATAAAGATCTTCGCGGAACGAGCCATCCTTCATTTTGCCTGAAGCGGTTCGTTGGTTGCGCCGACGACGCGAACATTCACCGGAATGCTCTTGTTGTCGCCCAACGCGGCGGACTTCGCGTTCCTGGAGGACACGGAGAAGTTTTGTCTGCAACGGCGGCGCCATCGAGTTCACCTCATCGAGAAAAATCGTCCCGAGATTCGCTTCTTCGAACAGGCCGCGCTTATCGGCGACCGCGCCAGTGAACGCGCCCTTCTTGTGGCCGAACAATTCTGATTCCAGAAGATTTTCTGGGAGCGCGCTGCAATTGATTGCGACAAAGGGATGATGCTGCCGGTTGCTGTTGAAGTGCAATCCGCGCGCGACCAGTTCCTTGCCGGTCCCGCTTTCGCCCTGGATCAAAACGGTGCTGTCGGTGTCCGCGACCTTGTTGATCAGGTTGTAAACGAGCTGCATTTTCGGCTGGTGCCGATGATATTTTCGAACCGATAGCGATTCTTCAGTTCCTTGCGGAGATAAACGTTCTCGCGCAGCGCTGCCTGGTAATCGAGCGCGCGCTGCACCGTCATCTGCAGTTCGTCGATCTTGAACGGCTTGGTCACGTAATCGTACGCGCCCATCTTCATCGCCTCGACCGCGGTTTCGACCGAAGCGTAGGCGGTGATCAGAATGACGGCGGTTTGGCGATGATGTTCGCGAACATGGCGGAGGACATCGAAGCCCGTCATCGTCTCCATCTTGATGTCAGCGATGACGACTTGCGGAGCAATCGCGTCGAGCTGCTCGACGGCTTTCGGCGCGGAATTGAAGGGGAAAACCTGATGCCCTTTTCGCGGCAGAGAGTCACGATGACCTCTACCATTGCGGGCTCGTCGTCTATTATGATGTATCTTGGCCATAGTCGCAGGGCGGAGAATATTTCAGAATTGAGAAAAGGAAAGCAAAAACGAGAAACCTATCCAGAAGGCAAAATCCGGCCTCCACCATTATCCACGGACCTTTCCATCGAACTCGACGATCGCATCGAACAAATTCTTCTCCGTTTGCCTGCAGGGAAGAGCGATCAGGTCCGCTTTTGACCCCGGATTTGATCTGCGCCAAGATGACCCGATCTGGCCGATGGCGGGCGCTCCGTTTACCGTGACCATCTCCAATGCTTCACGAGAAGAAATCGACGGGGTTGCGTTCAGTAAGCCCGCGCATTTCGGCGAAAAGATTCAGGCTGGAATTGCTCGCCAGACTGTCGGTGCCGAGGCAAATGTTAAAGCCAAGTTTCTGTAATCTCTGCAAGGCGAAGGGAGTGTGACCGAAGAAAGCATGGCTGCGCGGGCAATGCGCGATGTGAAATTTCTCGGTTGCGCAAGGAGATCGAAATCGTGTTCAGCGATTTCATTCAGGTGGGCGATGATCCAGTTTCGATTTATTTGGCGCTGAAGCAACCAGGTGTGCAATGGGCGTTGCGCTGCCGCAATCATTCATCGGTCGTCCGATACTCTTCAGAAAATCGAAGAGCGGCCCTTTTGCGTCGCGGAACATCTGCATCTCGTCAGGCGATTCAGCGATGTGTGTTGTAAGCAGGTTTTCTTTTCCAACGACCGCTGAGGCCTCAGAAAATAATCTGGCGAGAGGCGGTGTAAAGAGCGTGCGGCGCCAGGCCGATTCCGCCAGGCGTGTCGGATCTCGATTGAAACCAATCAGAGAGCTTCGAAAACAGTTCTCGGACCGGGACAGGCTCTCGGACATCGATCATTTCTGCGCACCACCAAATTCGAAGTGGCACTGTTGGTAGGCGAGGCAACAGCTCAGGAAACGCTTCCAGGTTCACGAGCGTGGTCGTTCCGAATCTCTGCGCTTCGGCGATGCCGTTGCTAATCGCCGCGAGATAATCCTCTTCCGACAGCGCGCTTTTCGCGGTGTTGATCGCGCGGACCCAATCGGTGAATGACTGTTGCGGCTGGATTTTGCCACGAAGCATTGTGTAATCGAGGTGGCAATGCGCGTTGATCAGGCCGGGTAACAGGATCTGCTCGCCCAGATCAAGGACGTCGCCATCAGCGGTCGCTTCAATGTCGCGGAAACGACCCACCGCGCTGATTGTGTTTCCGGCTATGACGACAGCGCCGTCTGGATTGGTTCGCTGCTAACGGGAACGACAATGCGAGAGCGGATGATCATCGAGCGACTGTTGAGCTATGGGCGGTTACGGATGAACCTCTCCGTTCTGAGTGACCTTGCGAGCTTCCGCCACCAAAAGGTTGCAGGCTTCCTGGCAGAGCAACGGAATAATCACAGCGCCGCAGCCCGTCTGATCAAGTCGCGGATCGAACTTGGATGCCGGCAATCGCGACGAAGCAGTCGTGCCACGATCGTCGCGGTTCCAAAGTATCGTGCGGAGACATCCAACATCGGAGCGGCAGAAGTTTGCGACCAGCGTATTCGCTTCGTCATCGGTCAGTTTTGCGGCCGAACGATACATCCCTGTTTGGCGATTCAGCGTTTCGCGCAATGGCGTGGGCGCAATAGTTTTTCTCTCCCACGCCAGAAAAGCTGCGAGTCGGCCGGGATAAAACAGGTCGAGCGCAAGATGCAAGGCGCGGTGATCTGGCACCAGTAAGCGCCAACCGTGTCGGAGATTCGGAGCGGTCTTGAGCGGCCGATAGTTTCCGGCGTCATCGAAGCGCGCGAGAAGAGCCGCATCTTCTGCGTTCTGAAATTCTTCGAGGTCCTGGCGCGCCGCGTCCTCTCGATGAGTCAGGGCAAACCCGCCAGCGCTCCGGGATTCGATGGAAATCTGACCGATGGTTCGCAACCCCGCGGTCAGCCATTGCGCAAGCGCGATCTCCTGCGCGAGGCCGCTCACTTCAACGCCAACGCTCGCGCGATAACAAAAGCCGCGTGCTCGAGAAAATCCCGATCGGCTGGGGTGAACGCGTTAAATTTGTCACTCTCAACGTCGATCAGGCCGATGACTTTTCCGGATTCCATGATGACCGGGACCACAATTTCCGACTTGGTGTTCTCGAATGTTGGGAGATATCGCGGATCCTTGTGGACGTCCGCCACCATGATCGCTTTTTTCTTCTCCACCGCCGCGCCAGCCAGACCTTGGGTAATGGGAAATCGTGGATACGCCGGTGGGCAGGTGCCGGTTTTGCCCATGATGACGAAATCGTCTCGCACGATTTTGTAGATGCCGACCCAGCGATAATCGCGAGTCGCTCGAATCATCTCTGCCATCTGGCAGATTTGATGGGGTTCATGCGCGCCGGCCAAAGCGAAAGCGCCGAGTTCCTGAAGTCTCTTCTTGGTGCCCGCTTCCATACGTAATGCCGTTGGTTCGACTAATCTATGAGACCGATTGCAGCTCCCGCTTTCCCAGATTAAACCATGCGGCCTGATCGAGGATCACGTCAACAAACTTTGGGTCAGTTCCTATCGCAGTCGAATAGAAAAGTGAACGTCCATGAAGATGGTAGGGGTTTCCCGAGGTGCCCAGGCCGTCTCCGGGCCTGGTGGACCCGGTGATCCCAAGCATGGCCGGGATATCCTCAGCACCGTGCAAACCGTCAGAAATGAAAAACGGGACGACCACGACATTGGGGGTATCAGTTAGCTTCAGCCAGTCTGCCACCAACGGGGATTCGTCCATGTAGACGTTGAGGACAGCCGCGTAACGATTAAGCGCCCGGATTTCCTCGACCTGACGTTTGGCCGCAATCGCGCTGTTATCGTTCAGATCAGTTCCATGTCCCACAATCAGGAGGCTCGTCTCCTTTTTCGAAATATTGGGCGCCACTTCATCGGCTCGTTGCAGCAACAGTTCGGTCATTCGCGGATGGTTTCCCACCGGTTCGCAATATCTCCAGATCTGACCGTTTTGGCGGCGAGTTTCGGGCCCGTCCAATCCAAGTTCGCGCGGAATGATTGTTTGCGTGAAATAGCCTTCGCTGATGAAATTTGGAACGACATAGACTTCGTCAATCGCCGGGTCCTGAAAAAAGAGGATGGCGTCACGTAAACTCGGTTCTTCCTTCCAGAAACAGGACGCAACGTCCGCAAACGTTCCTCGCTTACGAATCTCGGCTGTATGCCGCAGGGTCGGCTCGCTCGAATGCGGATTAACGGTCGAGCCATGACCGACGACGAGAAGGGCGCTGTGGCAAATGGTAGCCATGAGTCGGACTAGTAAGATCGGGCCGCGAAAGCTTTGCGTCCAACGGACAATTCAAGGTTTGATTATGGCCCGCGAATGACGCGAATAAGAGATTTCCGCTGTTTCCATTCGCGTTTATTCGCGTGATTCGCGGGCCATCCGTCGTTGTTGGTGGGTTGCGCGGGTTTGGTCGTGTCGGTAAAGTGGGTTCCAATGCGTTTTCGCACTTACAAAAATACCGATCTGTCCGTCAGCGAAGTTGGATTTGGGCTTTGGACGATCTCAACCGGTTGGTGGGGGCAGTTCACCGAGGGCGAGGCAATCGCCCTCATGCATAAGGCGTTTGACCTTGGGATCACGCTTTTTGATGCCGCGGATACCTACGGCAATGGGTTAAGCGAAGAATTAATCGCGAAGGCTTTCCCGAAACAACGCGATGAAATCGTGATCGCGACCAAGGTTGGATACGATTTCGTCACGTACGGCGAAACTCGTGGGCGAGGGCAACGTGAAATCCCTCAAGATTTTTCGCCGGACGCCATCGTGCGCGCAACAGAAGCCGCGCTCAAACGGTTGCGCACCGATCGGATTGATCTGTTGCAGCTGCACAATATCCGGATGGAACAGATTTATGAAGATTCGCTTTGGAAGACGTTGGAGAACCTCAAAGCGAGCGGAAAAATCCGGTATTATGGGATCGCGCTTGGTCCGGCGATTGGGTGGCTCTACGAAGGCATCAATTGCATTCGGGAACGGAACGTCACGAGCGTGCAGCACATTTACAACATGCTTGAGCAACATCCCGGTCGCGCCATGCAGGATGCAGCGGTTGATGCCGGGAAGGACACCATGTTTCTGATCCGGGTGACGCATTCCTCCGGCATGTTGGAAGGAAAATACACCGCGGAAACGACGTTTCCGCCTGGCGATCATCGGATTCATCGTCCGCGAAGCTGGTTGCTGAACGGGGTCAGGAAAATCGACCAGCTACGTTTTCTCGAGAGCAGTGAACGCACGCTCGGACAGGCGGCGTTGCAATGGCTCCTGGAAGATGAACGTGTGGCGTCGACTTTGCCTAACATTTACGAAGAAGCGCAGCTGCATGAATTCGCGAAAGCGCCCGATTGCCCGCCGCTCACGTCCGATGATTTGAAAAAGATTAGCGAGCTTCACGCAGATAATTTCGGAGTCGAACCGGAAGAACCAAAATTCAAGGGGACGATGGAAATGCCGGAGAAGGCCGAGGCCACGGCTTAGCCTCTCTCACACAAAGGTCACCCGCCTTCACCAAGGTTAAGGCGCGGCAGGCAAAGGATCACAAAGGGGGTTAGCCACGGATGAACACGCCGATTAAACACCGATTTGTACGTCGAGCTCAAACGCTCACCTCCATTGTCCGTGTTTAATCCGTGTTCATCCGTGGCTAAAATCGGTCTTGTCGACAAACTCGTTGCGCGGAATCCGTTGAATTTTGGATGTTGAGCGTTCGATGTTGGATGTTCAGGCTAGCGCGTCGCTAACTGTGAAGCGTCGTTAGGTTTCGAGATGGAGCGCCTTGAAACGCGACTCAGTCCCTCAGAGGAGCAAGAGTAAGTGAAAGAGCAGGAATAAAGAGGCGCAGGCGCCCTAATCAGATTCGTCTTCTTCGACAGGCTCGGCGCGCGGGATGGGGGTCTCCACCGATTCGGTCTTCCGATGTTTGCCGCCTTGTTTCTGTTTGTAAATATCCTTCAGGATCTTCGCGATCATTGGCGCGGCGGCCGTTCCACCGTGCGCTTTGGTGCCGACGTCCCCTTCGTAAAGAGCAGCAAAAGCATATTGCGGATGATCCGCCGGGACGAACCCGGCAAACCATGCTGCTGTCCGTTCCTTTGTCTTCGGTCCCCACTGCGCGGTCCCAGTTTTCCCGGCGACTTCAACATTATCGAGGCTCGCCTGATGCGCGGTGCCAGCAGCGCCGTTCACGACGTTGATCATCCCGGTCTCGCAATTGTTCCATTGTCTCTTGTGGAAGCATCCAGCGTCTTCTTGGCGCGGACTTGAAACGCCGTGACGATTTCGTTATCGACCGTTTGCACCTGTTGCACGAGACGGGTCTGATAAAAGGTCCCGCCGTTTGCCGATGATCGCCATGGCTTGTGCCATCTGGAGCGGAGTCACCAGAACGTCGCCCTGGCCGATGGAAAGATTCGCGATGTCGCCATTGAGTATTCTCCGTCCATGCGTCGCCTTCATGTATTGATCGTTAGGCACGCGCCCTTCGATTTCGCCGCGCAGCGGGATGCCGCATTTGACTCCGAACCCGAGCCGTTGCGCCCAATTCAGAATCGGTTCCGCCCCCGTCTTGATCCCGACCTGATAAAACCAGGTGTCGCACGATTCGGTGAGCGCCTGCACGAAATTCAACGAACCGCGATCTGTCTTCTTCCAATTGTGAAAAATGGTGTTGCCGATTTGCATGCGCCGGGCATGCAATTGAATTCGTCGTCCGCATGAACGGTGCCGCTCTCCAACGCCGCGATCCCGACCGCGACCTTGAAGGTTGAGCCGGGTGGATAAGAAGAGCGAAACGCCCGGGGCAGGAGGGGGATATCAGGATCATTTTGCAACGCCTTGAACATTCTCGGCCGAAATCGTTGGGGTGAATGCGTTCGGGTTGTAGGTGGGCCAGGAAGCCAGAGCGAGAATATCGCCATTGTTCGGATCGACGACGACAATCGCCCCTCGCTTTGCCTTTGCCTCCAGCGCTTTCTCAGCCAGCTCCTGCAAATGAAGATCGAGCGTGGTGACAACCGTGTGTCCCGGCACGGGAGGAGTCACGATTTTCTCCGAAGTCTTGCGGCCATCCTGATCGAACGTGATCCTGTATTCACCGTGCTTGCCCGGTCAGCACCTGATTGAACGTTTGCTCGAGACCTTCCCGTCCCTCCGTTTCCGGCCAGAGCACTTCGTGATTGTCGATGATTCCGTCCGGATTCCGGCCAGTCTTTCCACGTGTATCCAACGATTTGCCCCGCGATTTTTCCTTTCGGATAAGTGCGCACGTAAAATGGCCGTAACGCGATTTCCGGCGGCAACCGGTTCTTCACCGCATCGTATTCGGATTGTGCTCAGATTCTGCGCGATTTCGAATGGCAGAATTCCGCGGTTGTGGTAATGGCGCTTGATCAGATCATCCGAGAATCCTGAGCGATCGACCCAACAATTTTTCCGCTGCCTGGATTTTCTCGCGAGCGAAAGTCAGCAACTCGCGCATCGGAAAAATCGAGAGGCGTCGGGATAACTGATCACGAGGCTATAACTCAGCCTGTTTTGCGCGAGGGGTACGCCATTTCGATCGGTGATCTGGCCTCGGGGCGCGGGGATATCGAGAATGTAGGTCCGCGCCAGTTTTTGAGTTTCGAATGTTGGAACGATCGTTTCTTCAAATGGCGTCGCGCTGGCCGCGGCGCAGGTTGCGACAGCGGGTGCTGGTGCGACGGCGGGCGTTGGTTCCGATTGGGCGCGGACTGGAACCATAAGACAGAAAACGACCAAAGCCCGAACGAAGATCTGTCGGCACAAAGATGAAGTCGTAGTCGTCATGCGGCAAGGGAGGAGTGGATCGCGACCCGCTATCAACCATTCTTGTCGATTCGACTCGTTCGAATCGCAACATTTGGAAAACAGGATGACTCATCTCGAACGAGTCCGGAGTGACATTGCGATAGATGCCTTTCGACCCGATGGCCTTCCGATCATTGATTTCGATTCCCATTCGCCGTGTCGTGGCGGTGACCGTGCCTTCGTCCGATGTTTCGAACAGGAATTGATAGGAGGAATCCGGTCGCACATCCCATTCGGCGTCCCACATTAAACCGGCAATAGAGTGTCGTCGCGCGCCATTTTCCCGACAAGGGGTTGTGGGCACGCTCGGTGCCCCCCGTACGCTTGTAATTCAAGGTCATTCGCACGTTCGGATCGGCCGTGGGACTGGTCCAGATCAGTCGGTCCTCTGTGGAAAAGAGTAACGTCGCCACGACGGTCTTGCCGGTTTTCTTATCTGTCACGATTCCCTTGCCATCCTTGAGTTGGACTGTGCCTTCGCCTTTTAGAAAGACTCGGAACGTGTACCGGCCTGCCGGCGTCAATCGACAACTCGATGTGCACTTCAGCGTCCAGCAGACGTTGTCACGTAGGACCATCTGCCGACAAGGCCGGGTCGATGCGGTGAGCTGGAGCGGTTGTCGCCTTTCGGCCGGCTGGCGTCGGCTCCGTTTTCGTTGTGCTCCTGTGGGCCGACCAGGGCCGCCAGATCAGAAGCACGCAGCGACGAGCAGAAGCGCGATCACGACGCCCCGCTATCCAGCCACCGCTTGCTGGTGCGTGCCGGTTTGGTTGGAGCCAGAGGAATCGTCGGCGCAACCGGTCGGAGCACGATTGGGCCAGCTCGGTCTCCCAACATCGGTTTGATTTTTGCGGCAATCTCCTGCAAACGCCGCTCCAGTGGCGGAGAAAGCGCATCGAGCCAATGAATGTTTGATAGAAAATATTGAAGTGACTGCGCGGGAGCGACATCCTCCACCCGGATCGGAACGATGGTTACGCCGTAATCAGCCGCGCGCTCTACTTCACGGGCGATTTGTCCTGACGTGTTGGCGTTCTCGGAAAAAATCAGCACCATCACGCGACTGTTCTGAATCGCGTCAACGATCGCCGCGCCCCATGCCGCGCCGGGCGGAACGTCGCGTGGAGCCACCCAGCATCGGATTCCATTGGCTTCAAAAGTGGCGCAGACCGCGTCGGCGATCGGTTTGTCCTTGCTGGAATGGCTGATGAAAATGTCGTGCGCCATATGCGTGACCGCGTGGGAGCGCTCAAGCTCTACCAACGCGAAATCCAGCTGTCGAGGCGTCGCCTGTCTAATGTTGCTCCAGAAACCGATGAACGTCTTCGGCCAATTTCGTCCCAATCCCTTCCGTGGACGCAATTTCCTGCACGGTCGCTTTCCGAAGACGATTGACCGAGCCGAACTTTCGCAGGAGCAAATTCTTCCGGTTCTGACTTACGCCCGGACAATCGTCGAGAATGCTTTCGCCGATTCGCTTCTTCATCAGGAGCTGATGGTAGGTGTTGGCGAATCGGTGCGCTTCGTCCCGAATGCGTTGCAGCAATCGCAACGCGCCTGAATCAGGCGGCAGAATCAGAGGCAGTGCACGACCGGGCCGATAGATTTCTTCGAACTCTTTGGCCAGACCGATGATCGGCATCTCGTGTAAACCGAGACGCTGCAATTCGCGACAAGCGGACGAAAGCTGGCCTTTGCCGCCATCGACGATGATCAGGTCGGGCAAGACGGACGGCGGGCAATTGCGGATTGCGGATTTGCGGATTGCGGAGAGGACGTCAGTGCGTCAAGCGCTCTGCGATTTCGAACGGGCTTTCCTGTGAGAATTCGGCTGCGCTAAGGTGCTGCTCCGATCGTCTCTTTCCGCAATCCGCATCCGTTCATCCGCAATTGCCGAGTAGCACGCGGGAGTATCGTCGCCGGACCACCTCCGCCATGCTGGCGAAATCATCCTGGCCTTCGACGGTCCGGATTCGGTAACGACGATAATTATCCTTGTCTGGAACGCCGTTGCGAAAACAGACCATCGAAGCCACCACGTGCGTGGTGGAGATGTTGGAGATGTCGAAACATTCCATGACCGCGGGAGGTCGGGTGAGTTGCAGCGCGTCGGCCAACGCTGCGGACGATCGCTCGTCCGGATCGATCGCGCTCGGCAGACTGTGGCGAGTGAATCGCCGCATCGGTTTTGTGGTTCGGCGAAGGTCATCGAGCATGTTGCGCAGCTCGGCCGCCTTCTCGAAATCGAGTTTTCCGGCTGACTTGCGCATTTCTGTCTTCGAGCGGCGGCGATCATTTCGCGCGAATGTCCTTCGAGGAAGTCGCACGCCTGAGCCACCCGTTCGCGATACTGTTCGGCGGTGATTTCGCTCAGACGTGTTGGAACCTGATAGGTCGCTGATTTCAGCTCGCGTTCACGTCGGCGAGCCGCGACCAAAGGTGAGAACGCCGAATTTTTTGCGCATGAAATTGAGAGTTTGCCGCAACGCGCCGGCGTGCGCGTAGGGCCGAAGTAACGGGCGCCATCATCTTTTTTGAAACGAGCAAGACGGAAGCGCGGCCATTCTTCAGTCTGATCGACTTTGACCACGAGGAAACGTTTGTCGTCGCGGAAGGAGATGTTGTAGCGCGGGCGATATTCCTTGATCAGTTTGCCTTCGAGCAAGATCGACTCCGGTTCACTCTGAACCGTGTGGATTTCGAAATCCCAGACCGCCTCGAGCATTGCCCGCGTTTTGATGTCGGCGCTCGCCAGTTTGGACGGCATGAAATAAGAGCCGACGCGTTTCGCAGATCGCGCGCTTTCCCGACGTAGATGACGCGATTAAATCGGTCGCGCATGAGTACACGCCGGGCTTATGCGGCACTTCGTGGACCTTCTTGGTCAGGTCTGGCTTTTCCTTGGGAGACATCTGTTCGGTCTTTGAATTTAAGCCGACGAGAACAGGAGGCAACGGATGTAGGGGCGCTTCTGCGAAGCGCCCAGAGAGTTGGCCTTCCATCGCAGCAGAAGTCGAGATCGACCGCTACATAGTTTGTACAGCACAACGCTGGCACGCTACCTTCATCGTAGCCATGCTGCAGGCATCTAGATGATGAAGAGCTCATCGGAAATTCTTGATGTTGCGATCGTGGGTGCCGGGCCCGCCGGATCGGCGTGCGCAGCCATTTGCGCGAGTGCAGGTCTGCGAACGCTCCTGCTCGAGCGCGAAACATTTCCTCGCGAAAAAGTTTGTGGCGACTGTCTGAACCCGGCTTGCTGGCCGATTCTTGAGCCGACTCGACCTGGTCGATGTAATTCGCGATCTTCCTCATGGCATTCTGGATCGTGTCGAATTCATCGGGATTGGTGGTCGAACGTTGGCGGTGAAATTTCCGGAAGAGAGGCGAAATCGCGGTGAAGCGTAGCCTTTTCGATCAGGCCTTGTTGAACCGGGCGCGAGAGCTCGGGGCCGTGATACGGAAGGCAGCACCGTTACTCGCCTTAACGCGGCCCTTCCGATTGCATGAATTGGACGATCACGACTGGTGATCAGACCTATCAATGCGCGAACCTTGTCGCGGCAGACGGTCGGAATTCGACGGTCGCGCGGATCTGCAATCTGCTTCCGCGAAGCGCGCGGGGAACGCGTCGCGCTACAGACGCATCTGCCGTTGCCGGCTGATTTCGGTGATCGCGTTGTGTTGCAGTTTCTGCCTGAAGGATATGCTGGCCAAGCGCCAATTGGGGAAGGTCGAGTTGAATCTTTGTCTGGTTGGTCCGCCGAACAAGATTGAGCGTTTACGCGGTGGGCCATGACGCATTTCCGAATTGCCAATGATCATGTTTGGCGAACGATTACGCCGCTGAAGCGTGCGCCGATTGCTGTGGCGCAAGATCGCTTATTCTTGGTCGGCGATGCGGCGCAGGTGGTGGAACCATTCACGGGGGAGGGGATTTATTATGCCATTGCGACTGGAACGTTGGCGGCAGATGCGATCATCGCGCGACATCATGGGCAGGATGAAGTGAGAACTGAGCGATGGCACTACGTTGCGGCGCACTGCCGAATTGTATCGCGGTCGTTTTGGATCAATCGTTTGGCTCGCGCCGCCGCGTTGTCGCCACATGTCGCCTCAACACTGCTTCGAGTATTCCGGTTGCAACCGGCGTTGCTTCGGTTTCTCGACCGAGAAAGTGGTCGGTTAGGTTTGTATCACTTAGTTGGCGCACGAGCCGCAAGACGGACGAGAGATCGTTGCAGATCGTAAGTCAAAGGAATCCTGTTTAATCCGCTAACGTCGAACGCGAGCCTTGCGCAGATGGCGGGTGTCCGATCCGTTGGCATCGTTCCTAAACAGATGTCGCTTGAAGCTTCATACTTCTGCCGGCACGCTTTAACCGTGTTCGCCATCAGCATCGCGATTGTCATCGGGCCGACTCCTCCGGGAACGGGAGTGATGGCAGAGGTCTTCGGCGCGACTTCGTCGTAACGCCACGTCGCCAACCAGTCGATAGCCGCGCTCCACTGTCTCGTCGTTCACGCGATTAATCCCTACGTCGATCACGACTGCGCCGTCGCGGACATGTTCGGCGTCGCACAAACCCCGGTTGCCCAATCGCTGCGATCAAGATATCGGCCGACCGCGTTATCTCAGCCAGATCGCGGCTTCGTGAATGCACCACCGTTATCGTCGCGTCGGCGCCGCGTCCTTTTCGCATCAAGAGAAGCGCAAGCGGTTTCCCGACGATCATGCTCCGGCCCGAGAACCACCACGTGCGCACCGGAAATTTCGATTCCGCTTTCGATCAGTAAACGCTGACAACCCAGCGGAGTGCACGGGACAAAACCAGCTCTCGTCGCCCAGCGCGAGTTTGCGCCACGTTCATCGGATGGAATCCATCGACATCTTTATCCGGATCGAGCGCGCGAACGATCGCCGCTTCGTCGATCTGTTTCGGGTGGCGGCGATTGAACCAGAATTCCGTGAACCGCCGGATCCCGATTTAGTTCATCAACGCTGTTCGAGCAGTTCGGCCTGCGTCGTTTCCGTCGGCAATTCGAGTTTCACCGAATGCAAGCCAGAGGTCGCGACACATTTTGTCCTTCGAGCGCACATAAGCGCGCGAGGCAGGATTGTCTCCAACGAGAACAACCGCCAGCCCCGGCGTTCCGCCGCGTTCTTTTCAACTCCGCGATTTCGTTTCGTAGGTTGGTGTAAACTTTTTCGGCGATCGCCTTCCGGCCTTCAATAATCTGTGGCATGGTCTGAAAATATTACGCGGTCAGTGGTCGAGTTCTCCGATTCATTTTTCTTCGACCAGTTTCATCATTGCTTCTTGCAGGCGCTTTCGTTCCCGCTCGAACTCCTTCGGGAGTCGCTGTCTCGCTGATCTGGAGAGGAGGTCCAAAAATGAAGCGCACCTGGCAGAACGGGCGCGGAATAAAAAATCGGTCCCAGCTTTTCGAACCCGCCAGAGTGCGGAAAATTCCATGCTGGTCGGAACGACTGCGGGCTTGCATTTTTGGGCAAGAAAAATGACACCTTGGCCCAGTTCATATGCTGGGCCGCGAGGGCCGTCCGGGGTGATGACGAGATGCGTTCCCCCGGCAAAGACTCAGCCAGCCCAAGCAAAGCTCCGGCACCTCTGCGCGAGCTTGATCCGCGAACCGCTCCATAGCCGAACGTCTCCACGATCGCGGCGATCAGGTCGCCATCGCTGCTTGAACTGATCAATGCGGAAGCCGGTCGGCCGGGGAGAAAGCGTCCGAACAATGGTGGAAGCGAGAGCAGCCGGTTATGCCAGACCGCAAAAATGTACGGTGTTCCATTGCGCCTGCGAATGACTCCTCCCTGTCCTCCAATTTGAAACGCAACGGCCAGTAGCGAAGCAATCAGTACGCGACTCCGACCAATCACCCTGCCCGCCAACCTTCGATTTTCAATTTCGCGCCCTATTCGGTTTTCACATCTCGCTTTTTCCAGCGATATGCGTGAGGATTGGGCAATCCGAGTTGATCGAGAATCCGCCAGACGACGGTGTCGGCCACTTCCTCGACCGAACTCGGGCGACTGTAAAACGATGGGACCGCAGGCAGCAGAATAGCGCCGGCTTCCAAAAGTGTTACAACGTTGCGGGCGTGAATCAGACTCCATGGCGTCTCGCGCGGGAACGAGGATTAGTTTTCGGCGTTCTTTCAGGAAAACATCGGCCGCCCGCAATAACGCGGTATCACTACAGCCGGAAGCGATTCGACCCAGAGTAGCCATTGAGCAGGGAACGATCACCATTCGCATCGAAATCGAGCTGAACCGCTGACGAACGGAACATTGAGATCGGTTTCGCCATGCTCCAACACCCCTGGTGGAATGGAAAACGATCGACCTCCTGTGCGGCAACCTGTTTGGCGTGACCGCTCATCACCAGGTGAACTTCGTTCGCCGCACAATCGATCTGCGCCAGCAAACGCTGCAGATAAATCGTTCCGCTGGCGCCGGTCGCGGCGATGACGAGTTTCATCTGCCTAAGGAATCACAATCAGTGAACAAACACTAGAACCCAGATGCGTTCAGATGCCTTCAAGATCAGCCGGACTTCGGACTTTGCGGCAGCAAGCTCGACGGTATTCAACAGGAGGGCGGTGCTCCGCCGCTTTGCCACGTTTTACAGGGAGTGTTTTCGCGCCAGGCTACGCTCAGCTTTGAGGGATTTCGGCTTCGGGCCGTGAAAAGCCTTGCGACCGACGCGATCATTTGCGTTGAAATTGCCTGCAACAGGCGATTTAGTCACGCCATGGTAAAGAAACTTCTTCACACCCGCTACCGGGTGACCGACCTGGAAAAGACGGTCTCCTTCTATCGGGATGTCCTTGGTTTGGAGGAAACACGACGCCAAACTTCCGGGCGCGGTTCTCAGCTTGTCTTCTTTCAGGCGCCCGGCAGCGAGGAAGAAATCGAAATTTGCAAGTTCGACGAAAGCGGCCCGGTTGTAGTCGGTCCTGATCTCACGCACCTGGCTTTCGAGGTCGATGACCTTGATAATTTTGCAAAGGAAGCTGCCAAGAAAGGCTATCCACTTTCGGATGGCCCTCACCCGCATGGCAAAGGCGGTGCGATCGCTTTTATCGATGCGCCGGAAGGTTACGAGATTGAGCTGATTCAACGCGGCTCAGCCGACTAGCAAATTCCCGAGGCATATTCATTGCCCGCCTGAAATCTATTGATAAAATCCGCCACATGAATCGCCGCAAAGAATTGATTACGCGCTCATGCGTTTTCGTCATCGCACTTGCCTGCATCGCGGCAAAGCCCAAAAAACAGGAATTCAAAACGGTTCGGCCGGCCGGAGTTCCCGACGCCCCGGAGTTCATCACAAAATCGAAGTCCTCGTCGCCATCTCCGCTCAGTATGGACCGGAGGGTGCCCCCAAAGTCGTCCCAACCGTCAACGCTGCCAGTGTGATGGTGATCGATGCGCGGTCCGGTCGAAATCATTTATGAAAAAAATGCGGATGCCCAGCGGCCCGCTGCCAGCACGCAAAAATTGTTGACCGCGCTGATTGTGGCCGAGCGCGGTTATCTTGATCACCAGGTCGTGGTTGAACCCGTCGATACGCAGGCTGAACCGGTGAAATTGAACATCAAGACCGGGAGACACCTATCAACGGATCGATCTGTTGCGCGCGTTGCTGGTGAAAAGTCCGAATGATGTTGCTCGTTGTTTGGCGCGCGATTCAGCTGGCAGCATCGAAGCGTTTGCCGAGTTGATGAATGAAAAGGCTCGCCAACTGGGCGCAAACTAACTCGCATTTCATAAATCCGAACGGTCTCCCGATGCCGGGACAATACTCAACGGCGCGTGATCTCTCCGTCATCGCCAAGGCGGCCTATGCGAATCCGACAATTCGCTCGATTGTCTGTCTCCCGCAGCTGGTTTTCCGTTATTCGAATGGCCGGACCCGCGAGCTACAGAACACGAACAAGGTCTTAACGCGGATGCCGTATTGTAACGGAATGAAAACCGGCTACACCGAGGCTGCAGGCCATTGCCTGATCGCGAGCGGAGCCCGTCCGGGTCGCGATATCATCGTTGTCGTGCTCGGGGACAGCAAAGCCGGTATTTGGCGGGATGCGTCAGCCCTGCTGTCCTGGGGTCTTTGGAACGGCTAGCGCTGCCCGTGGCCAAAGGCATTGTTGAGCGTTGAATGTTCGACCTTGAGTGTTGGATGTTCCAGGGACTCGGCCTTGCTCTTAGAATTCGCGGCGGCCGCGTTTTTCACGGTGTGTCGGAGAGCGCCGTGTGGGTGTCGGTGGGCGTGTCCCATTGTTCCGCCTCTCCCTTCTCAAGGGAGAGGGTAGGGTGAGGGTTTGCGAGGTGTCTCTTTGCCGATCTTGACCGGAAAGTGACTCGGCCCCCTCACCTCAGTCCTCTCCCCACGCGTGGGGCAGGAAGGTATCGCGCTAATAGCGCGCCGCAGGGTTAGTGCGTCCGACAGGCAACGTTCGGATTTGTTTACCATCGGGCCGCGTTTTGTCACGGTGTCGGAGAGCGCACGTCTGGGTGTGGGTGGCGTGTCCCATTGTTCCGCCTCTCCCTTCTCAAGGGAGAGGGTAGGGTGAGGGTTGGAGAGGTGTCTCTTTGCCTGATCTTGATGGAAAGCGACTCGGCCCCTCACCTCAGTCCTCTCCCCACACGTGGGGCGAGGAAGCTATCGCGCTAATAGCGCGTTAATGCGTCCGACAGACAGTAAGAGGTACTCGAACGGCGGATCCGATTACATGCTGCCTGCTGCGCTCTCGCGTAGCAACGGAGATGGAACCAGCGCGGGGTTTGCATTGGGATCCAGGTTGTCTGGACCCGGGCCTTCGGCTGGCGGAGGCGGTTCGTTAGGATTGGCTGGGTTACTGGTGTAGCGAGTTTTCGTTTCTCGCAAGGTTTCGCGCTTGGCGGTCTGGGTGGATTCGCAAGCGACGAGGAAGCTGAAGCTGACGGCTAGGAGGCAAACAGCGATCTTGTTCATCATAATTGAGATTTTGTTGGGAACATTGGGGGCGTTATCGCCCGAGGGTTCTATAATTACTATATTCTCCATTGGATTGACAAGCCCCATTTTCTACCGGCGGAGCGCCAACTCCCAAATTTCACCGCAAACCCTATGAAAATCGCCCCAGGATTGCAATCAATCTCTCCCGTGTCGCTTCCGGCCAAAGCTTCCGGTCCGTGACCATGGCGTTGTCCAGCGCCCGATGCTCCGGCCAGTCAGCTCTAGTCGGAATCAGGGGAATCGCATGGGCTAAGACCTTCTTCGCAGTCTCGGCATTGGCCACGAGATGGCCGAAAATGGTTTGAGCCGAGACCGGTTCTTCTTCGACTTTCCAACAATCGTAATCGGTAATCATGGCGAGAGTCGCCAAGGCGATTTCGGCTTCTCGCGCCAGCTTTGCTTCGGCCACGTTTGTCATTCCAATAACGTCGAATCCGAGTCGTCGGTTGAGATCGGATTCGGCTCGGGTCGAAAACGCTGGGCCGTCCATGTTCACGTAGATGCCGCCGTTATGAGTCCGAATACCTGAGGCGCGAGCGGACTCGGCCAGAATATTTCGCAAGTTAGTTGAGATCGGGTCCGCGAACCCGACGTGGGCAGCGATTCCTCCACCGAAAAAGGTGTGTTGAGGACGCTGGCTGGTGCGATCGAAAAACTGAGAGGGCAGGACCAAATCGCGTGGGGCGTATTTTTCCTGCAAGCTTCCGACAGCCGTCACGCAAATGATCCAACGGACGTTAAGCGCGCGCAGCGCATAGATGTTTGCGCGGTGGTTAAGCTCATGGGGCAGGATGCGATGACCGCGTCCGTGTCGTGGCAGGAAATAAACCTGGCGTCCGCCAAGTTTACCGCCAACGAGGAGATCGGATGGCGGCCCAAATGGCGTGTCGATCTGGTGCTCAACTGGGTCCTGTAAACCGTCCATTTGGTACAGGCCACTTCCGCCGATGACGCCTATTGCCGGGGAGAGATTTTCCATTGGGGCACGATTAGACCGGAAATGATCAGTGGATTGAAAAGATCTAAACGAACCGCAATGCGGGACATTATCTCGGCCACGGATCGTTACACGGATGAAACACGGGAAACGGGGTCCCAAATCCGTGTTTAATCGATGCGGCTGTTCATCCGTGGCCCCTCGCATCGACGTGGCGCGTGGAGCACACGCTAGTGTATTATTTCGCCCCGACTATGCCCAAGTTTTTCATCAAAACCTACGGCTGCCAGATGAATGAGCGCGACTCCGAACAAGTCGCACACTCGTTGATTGCGCGGGGTTACGAGCGGGCCACCGACGAAAGCGAAGCGGACGTCGTTCTCCTTAACACCTGTAGCGTCCGGGACATGGCCGATCAGAAGGCCCTTGGAAAAATGGGTATGCTGGGCCGGATTGCTAAGCATCGGCCGGAGGTTGTTTTTGGATTTCTCGGGTGCATGGCGCAAGCCCGAGGGGACGAGCTTTTCAGCCAAATCCCGCACCTCGACCTTGTGGTTGGGACCCAAAAATTTCATCGGGTAGCGGATTACGTCGAAGAGATTGTCGCTCACAAGAGAGCTGCCCTTGGTCATGACAACGTTGATTACCGGAGAATGGATGATCCGCGTTTTTCGATTTGTGATATCGGCGAAGAAAAGGGATCAGCTGGGACAATTCGCGATCAGGAGTTAGCCGAGCGGCAAGCCACCGCCTTCGTTTCGATCATGCAAGGCTGCAACATGCATTGCACGTTTTGCATCGTGCCGCAGACGCGCGGATCCGAACGAAGCCGTGGTATCGAAGAGATTGTGCGCGAGGTTCGCGAGCTGGTCGTTCGAGGTGTGAAAGAAGTGACCCTGTTGGGTCAGATCGTAAACCTGTACGGACGCCACGAGTTTCCTACGGTCTTGGGAAAGACCCCGTTTGTTCAATTGTTAGAGGCGGTGCACGAAATCGACGGACTCGAACGAATCCGATTTACCTCGCCACACCCAATCGGATTTCGGAGCGATCTCGTTCAAGCCTTGGCTGATCTGCCCAAGATCGCGGAACACATTCATCTTCCTGTGCAATCGGGATCGGATCGCATTCTCAAGGCGATGCATCGCCCATACACGGCCGACAAGTATCGGCGACTGATTGATCGGATTCGCGAGGCGCGTGAGGGCATCGCCATCACGACCGATATCATCGTCGGTTTTCCCGGGGAACAAGAGGAAGACTACCAGCAGACCCGCGATCTGACCGAACACATCCAGTTCGATAACGCTTTCATTTTCCGTTACTCAACCCGACGCAACACGCCAGCAGCGGAGATGTCCGAGCAAGTGTCTGAGCAGGTGAAAGAAGAGCGGAACCAGGATCTTCTAGGTGTGGTTGATGCATCAGCCCACCGGGCCAATGAGCGACTCGTCGGCCGCGAGGTCGAGATCTTGTGTGAAGGACCGAGCCGGACGAATCCAGCGCGGTTGATGGGACGGACCAGGACCAATAAAATCGTTGTTTTTGAAGGGCAACCCGAGCTGGCTGGCTCCATCTTCAATGTCCACGTCGAACGCGCCAACGGATTCAGCTTGTATGGAACGCCGGTCGTGCAACCCTCTCCTCCGGTTTACGCATGATTTATCATTTGTCCCTTCAAACGGCAGGATTTCTGGCCGGATTTTTCCTGCTCCTCGTGAGCGTTCCCGGAGTGATCAATCCCGATTATTCACGCAACGTGGCCAAGCGGTTGCCACGTTCCCGTGTCGCCGGGTTTATCATCCTGACCATCGATTTGTTTTGGGCGCTTTGGTTGCTCGCCACGATGGAAATGGGGGAGTTTCAGAGTTTCCGCCGACCTTTGCTGATCATTCTGCCGATCGGCTTCTTTCTTGTCCTGAGGTTTGTCGACGAATTTCTGGCTGTCCGCGCGCTGGGCATTTTGTTTTTGCTGGCGGCGGAACCGCTGCTTGATGCGGCGTTCTTTCGAATGGAGCCAAGTCGTTTGTTGGTGACTACACTGGCCTACCTTCTGATCGTAATCGGACTTTTCTGGGTAACAATGCCGTATCTCATGCGGGATCATCTGAATTGGAGTGCGCGGACGGCAGGGCGTTGGCGATTGGCTCATGGGCTCGTCATGATCTATGGGGTGATGATCTTGGCCTGTGCCCTCACTCAGTATTGATCATCCGAACGGTCCGCGACGACCGGTGTGAACCGAATCCTGATTATTCGCGGGGGAGCAATCGGCGATTTCGTTCTAACTCTGCCCGCGATCAGATTGCTTCGTGAGCAATTCCCGGATTCGCAGATCGAAATACTTGGTCACCCTTCCATAGCTGCGTTAGCTGATAGACGGTATTACGCCGATGCGATTCAATCGATCGAACAAGGAAGTCTCGCGTCCTTTTTTATCCGCGACGCTGATCTGCCAAGGAGTTGGATCGAATACTTTGGCGGCTTTGATTTGATTGTCAGTTATCTGTCTGATCCGGAGACGATTTTCGAAACGAATCTGAAGCGTTGCCAGATCAATCGTTTCATTGCGGGTCCATCGCAGTTGAAGCGCCGTGAGCATGGAGCGTTACAACTCGGCGCACCATTGGAAGCGTTGGGTCTGAACCTCCAGTCGGCAGCGCCACAATTATTTCCGTCTGACGAAGACCGTGAGTTTGCCCGGCGTTTTCTGAATGGCGCTGATCGGATCATTGCCATTCATCCGGGAAGCGGGAGCGAGTCCAAGAATTGGCCAATCGAAAGTTGGAAAAAGCTTGGGGACCATTTTCTTGCCCGAAATTTTGAACTTGTGGTGGTTGCTGGCGAAGCGGATGAAACGCGCGCGAATTTTTTAAAGTCAGCCTGGCAAGGGAGCTCGATCCGGTGGGCGATGAACCTGCCGCTTCCTTGTCTGGCGGCCGTCCTGGAGGACAAGGTGTTTATCGGGCACGACAGCGGGGTCTCACATATCGCGGCAGCGGTCGGGGCCCGTTGTATCCTGATATTCGGGCCAACCGATCCGAAAATTTGGGCGCCCGCTAACGAAAACGTAAAGGTAATTCAGGCGCCGGGCGGGAAGTTGCGATTGCTAGGTGTTGAGGACGTTGTAGCGGCGCTTCTGTGAAGCGCCCGGGGAGTTGGCGTCACGAGCTCGGCTCTTCATCGAGGCGCTTCGACAGAAGCGCCACTGACATCCATCTACGAGCTGATGCGCATCGGCATTAGCACATAGAGAAATGGCGTCTGAATCTTCAATACACCCGGACTCATCTCATCGATCAAATCGAGAAAAACTTCGTCCTCCGTCAGGTTGCGCAGCGGAGCCATGAAAAACTCGGGATTAAACGCGATTGAAAAATCGCGCCCCTTGTACGACACCGGAAGAGATTCTTTCGCTTCACCGACTTCGGGTGTGTTGGCCGTGATGTCGATGTTGTTCTTGCTGAAATTCAGTTTGATCGAGTTCGATTTGTCGCTCGCCAACAATGAAACCCGGCGCAACGAATTAAGAAACGTTTCGCGCTCGAGCGTAACACGTTCCTTTGTCTCAGTCGGAATGACCTGACGATAATTGGGATAATTTCCTTCGATCAACTTGGAAACCAACAAAGTGTCGTTCAGGTCGAAAGCGATTTGGCCGCTGCTGATGCTTACCTTCACGTCGCCGTCATCCGTCAATAACCGTTGCAATTCTGTTACCGCCTTGGTCGGAACAATGATGTCGGTTTCGTGGCTTCGCGGAAATTCGAGCTCGATATCCACCATGGCGAGACGCCGTCCATCCGTCGCCACGAGGGTGAGCTTGTTTTCCTTCAAACTAAAAAGGAGACCATTCAGAACGTATCGCGTTTCGTCAGTCGAAATCGCGTACGAAGTCTTGCGGAGACCATCGCGCAGATCCTTTTGCCGAATGGTGATGACTTTTGCGTTTTCGAATTTCGGCAGCGGCGGAAACTCTTCTTCCGGTAATCCGAGGATTTTGAAGAAACTCTGGCCGCAACGGATGGAAGCGGCGTTCTTGCTATCGACTTCGATTTGGATTTCGCTGGAAGGAAGTTCGCGAATGATGGTGAAAAGGCGGCGAGCCGGGAGGGTAGTGGCGCCTTCCTTTTCGATGTCAGCCTGGACGCTGCCGCGCACGCCTACGTCTAGATCAGTCGTGGTGAGGTAAACTTCCTTGTCTTTGGCCTGCAATAGGACGTTCGAAAGAATGGGAAGTGTCGTTCGTGTACTGACGACATTCTGAACTTGCTGCAAACCTTCGAGCAATTTTTCTTTCGTGACGCTGAGTTTCATGACGGGACGAAGCTAAGATGTAAGGCTTACGATTTTATTCGGCAACCGCAATCTCGTTTCGTTGGCTTGGTTGCCGCCCTCAACGTTGCAAGGCGCTGTCGATGAATGAAATCGTCTGCCGAAGTTTATCTTGCTCCTGCATTCGTCGCTTCACCAGTTTACAGGCATGGAGGACGGTGCCGTGATCGCGTCCGCCGAATGCGTCGCCAATTTCGTTCAGGGAGGCCTTGGTTAATTCGCGGGCCAGGTACATCGCAATCTGCCGTGGGAACGCGATATTGGCTGGGCGTCGCTTGCTGGTCATGTCCGCCAGCCGAACGTCGTAATGCTCCGCTACGCGTCGTTGGATTTGCTCAATGGTGACGGCGTGGCGTGCTTCCTCCTGCAGGATGTCCTTCAGAAGGTGTTCCACCACTTCATTCGTTAGTTCTCTTCCGCTCAATGAAGCGAAGGAAGCAACCCGCATTAATGCGCCCTCCAAACGGCGGACATTGGTCCTGATCCGGGTGGCGAGAAAATTGAATGTTTCGTCCCCGAGCTTGATGTTAAGGGTGTGCGCCTTCTTTCGCAGAATGGCCATGCGCGTTTCCACGTCCGGCGGTTGCAGCTCGGCCGTCAGTCCCCATTCGAAACGGGAAACAAGTCGATGTTCCAGGTTTGCAATCTCAGACGGTGGCCGATCGCTTGAGAGCACGATTTGCTTATGCCCATCGAAAAGGGTGTTAAAGGTGTGGAAAAATTCTTCCTGCGACCGTTCCTTGCCACCCAGGAATTGGATGTCATCGATCAGGAGCAGATCGGCCTGTCGATAGCGTTTGCGGAATTTAACGAGGTTATTGTGCTGAATCGCGTCGATGAACTCGTTAATGAAAAGCTCGCTCGAAAGATACATCACCTTCGCGTTCTTTCGTTTCATCCCAACGTACTGACCGATCGCCTGCATCAAGTGCGTTTTGCCGAGCCCCACTCCGCCGTAAACGAAAAGCGGGTTGTACGTTCGCGCAGGATTTTGCGCAACGGCCAGACTCGCTGCGTGCGCGATTTCGTTATTCGGTCCAACGACAAATGATTCAAAACTGTTTCGCGGATTCAGGCCGAGTGCGGTACTCGATTGCTTGGCGTCCCTCGAATGTTCGCGTGACGAATCTTTTCCAGGAATCTTGGAGAGCGTTTCGCCATCCAAATCGGATCCTTCGGTCGTGGAATTAAACTTCACTTCGCGCGGAGACCCGAATGCAGTCAGGATCGCGGTCTGAAGCGCGGCCATGTGGTTACTTTCGATCCAGAACTGATAAATGTTGTTCGGGACACGGAAGGTAAACGATTCGTCGCTGGCGTGAATCAGTTGTACCGCAGAGAACCAGCGCTTGAACGTGTCTGGGCTTACGTGTGGCTTTAGAGCGGCTGACAATTTTTGCCAGAGCTGAGCGTAATTCTCTTCCATACCCAACTTGTTAACAGCGTTAGATAACCGTCAGACCGAGGGAGAACGGCCGGAATCTTGAGTCAAAAAATGTTTTTACGGCGCCGTCGCTACCGGCGTCTCCCATTGCGCACCCTCTATGAATTAGCCTCCAACTTGCTAAATACGAGGGAAAAAGAGCCAATTCAGTCATTGAGGGTGAGGGGCGAACAGATCGGGGCGTAATTGGTCGCTTCGAAGAGGTCACTGGAGCCGGGATGTTGTTCATTCTACAAGTTCGTAAATTCCTGAAAGCTGTTCACATGTTATTAACACCCTGCTCCGACCGCTCTGCGAGCGGCTTGAGAGTAGAAACCCTACAAACATGCGACAAGCAAAAATCTGAATTTTATTTTTGGTTCCTGATCAAAATAATCTTGACGAAAAAATGCACCAAGTGTTACCCGACGCGGATCGTGGCCTGACGCGCACAGAGGTTGACCGCGCGCTCCAGTCAGCGCAATTTTCCTATTCGAATTCGCGTTCGCCCCAACCATCGCGGTCAAAGAAAATGCTTTTCAATTTTTCATGCGGAATCAAGAACGAAACGAAAAACATTCGCTTTTTTTTGATGGTGCTGATCGGGTTAGTGGTTTCGATCAATCAGGCAAACGCTTCTGATGATATTCCGCCGCCGTTCGGATTCCGGTGGAACGAATCGAGTTCACGGGTCGAGCAGGTGCTGGTTGGAGCAAAGGCAAAGATTGTTTCGAAAGAAAAAAAAGAGAAACGAGATGTCTGGACGGTGGAAGGCTTGGTCCAGCCTGGTTTGAAGCGAACGATTTTCGGATTCAGAGAAGGTTTTTTGATCGAAGTGGAATTGCAGTACCGAATATCCGGAATGGACCATCGAACGTTACAACGAACGGATGGGAGAAATCCGCCGATACTTTGACGGGAAATTCGGTACCGGAAAACTGGTGTCACGGACACGCGATACTGAGTCTGACGTGATCCAGACGCTGGTCGGTTATCAATGGCTGATCGGAAATACGATGCTCGAGTTGTTTTACTTCTCCGCGCAACGCGATCCGAACGTCTTCCGCAGTATCACCGTGACGTATAAGTCCATCGGGTGAATTGTTTCTTTCCTTTAATCCTGCTCTTTCACTTGCTCTTGCTCGGATGAGAGCACGCTACGCTTCCCGGAAAGAGCAAGAGCAGGTGAAAGAGCAGGGCTAAAGGAAACGGGAACCGTTCACGATTCCCCGCGCATCGTTTCCTTCTGCAACCTCTTGAGCCGACTGGCCAAACTCGCTTTCGCCGCCGAGCTCATTCGATCAATAAACAGAATCCCGTTCAAATGATCGACTTCATGCTGAAGAGCGCGCGCCAGCAGACCAGCGGCTTCAATTCGCACCGGTTCCCCTTCGAGCGTTTCTGCCTCGACCGCCACGGAAATGGCGCGGTCGATCTCGGCTGTAATATCAGGAAAACTCAGACACCCTTCGAGTTCGGCCGTGATTTGGTCGTCCAACTCAATCCGGGGATTGACCAGGATCAACGGCATTGCGCCCCTCGGATCCACCTCGACGCCGTTAAGTAGCATCGCGCTTGGCCGGTCCTCGACCTGTGAAATATCTAGCACGGTGAGTTGAATCGGTGATCCGATTTGCTGCGCAGCCAAACCGATTCCATGAGCGGCGTGCATGGTCTCCAGCATATCTTCCGCAAGCGCGCGGATCCGATCATCAACTTGCCGGATCCATTTGCCTTTCGTCCGTAAAACCGGATTCCCATATTTGACGATGGGTAATCTCATTTTCCGCTGTGGGTGAAAGCCGGAAGGTTTTTTATCCCTGCAAGTTTCAATGCATCCATCACCTTGATAATCGTTCCAAACGACGCTTTCCGGTCTGCCTGCAAAGCCAAAGAGGATTTTTTTGTTGGGGGCAGATTTCGAACAGACTCTTCGAGGTCCTCAATGTGGATCACATGGCCGTCCAATTGAATTTCATCCTCCGCATTCACGCTCACGATTGCGTGATCGAGATCTGATGGAGCGGTCGACGCGGTCTTCGAATCAGGGAGATTAATCTGAACTTCGGGTTGATCCTTCTTGAACGTGGTCGAGACGACGAAAAAGATCAGGAGAATCGTCAGGATATCGACCAATGAAACGATGATGATCGAGGGCGCGCGCCTCTTTCGGACCGCGATTTTCACACCAGAGTAGCGGCACTAGCCGGAACATTCGAGCTCATCGGGCGACCTTCGTCACTGCCGGTCCGGCCATAATAACACTTGGCAATTAAGTCGGATACGATCGACTCCATCTGAACGGATAGGACCTCGACTTTCTTCGAGAAATAACTGAACCCGATCAGGCTGACCACCGCGATCGAAAGTCCGAAGATGGTACAATTCAGGGCCATCGATATTCCGAGTGCGACTGCTTTTGTATCAGCGGATCCGCTGCTCAAACCGAGTCCGGAGAAAACCTGAACCAATCCCGCAACCGTTCCGATCAGGCCAATCAATGGCGCAATTCCGGTAACTACTTCCAAAATAATCAGGCCGCGCTCCAGCCGAACCAATTCAGCTCGCGCCCGCGTCTGAGCAAACTCGATGTTCTCCGAGCGCGGCCAGCGCACGTGCTGAAGCGCAATGCGTGTGATTCGCGCCAGCGATGAATTATCATCGTTAACCAGCCGACTGAGCCGCTCCGGACTGCCACCCGGAACAAGCCGCTCGATTTCGCTTTCGATAATTAGCGGCAACACTTTTTCCTCTCGCAAGCTCAGAATGCTGAGCACGACTGTTGTCACGGTAACGATTGAACAAATCAACAGCGGCCACATGAAAAAGCCGCCGCGGACAAAGAAGTTCACCATGGTTTGGAAGGTCTCGATCATGGGCGGCGTAAAGTCTCAATCACCATGCATTAGGGTAAAGCGTAAAGGAATAATCCACGGTCAATCTGCCATCGGGCAAAGTCACAATTAACTCTTCTGGAATGGGAGGAATCTTCGCTTCTTGGAAAGATTGCAAGCAGATGTTGGCAAACGCTTCGTTCGCACTGTTCGAGACGACCTTCAAGTTTTGCAAATGCCCCTTAGGATCGACCTCTGCGTAGATTCGCGCAGTGCCGATGGAAGCCAGATCGCTCGCTTTGACGAAATAATACCAGCGCGATCCAATCGCATCGGAAACTGCTTTTTGATAGCGTCCCAACGGGGTGCCAAGCGCGTTGATTGATGAAGGACCACGGTTGCTTAAGTTCCCGCTGATACGGGTTTTTTCTTTCTGAGCGCGATAACTCGATTCCGACACTTCTGGCCTCGGTCGTGGAACTGACGGAGGAGCCGGTTCATTCATCTCGGTTTCCGTTTCCGCTTCGTCGGGTTTGATCGGCGGTGGCGGCGTCGAGGTTAACATAGCAAGCTGCTCCGGCTCTGGTGTTGATACGGCAACTGGAGGCGCGCTCGAAACCGGCGGCGCAGAAGGAGGTGGTTTCTTCGGCTGCGCCTGGGCCGTTTCGACTTTTGGCTTTGACTCCGGTTGTGTGTCCGGCTGCGGTTGTGATCCTTCGGCCTGAAGCGAATATTGGTGGGTATCAAGATTTACGGCCGGCCTGTCTTTTCCATCCTGACTCGGTAACGGAATATCGCCGCTTTCCGGGAGCTGGCTCGCACCGATCGAGTTGGCATTTGATTCAAAGGTCTGGTCCTTCGGTTTTTCTTTCGTTTCCTTGGACGGATCCGTCTCCATGTAGGGCGGATCTTTCGGCACAGTCGGTGGGGGGGCTGAATCGACAATGGTCAGCTCGACCGGTTTATCTTCCATCGGAAAGGTCGGGGCGGGAGCGCTTCCAAACGCGGCCAGAGAAAATCCGACCACGACATGCAGGAAGAGCGAAATTATAATCGCTAACCCGATTTTTCGGCCTTCGTTGCTTCGCTCCATCTGCTCAGGGTGAGACACTCAATGTCACTGGCTGCTCAACAGTAATTTGGACTGCTATGGGCAGGTTTCAATTGGGCGCTGGCTGTTGCCTTTTCGAGCATGGTGAAACAGGTATTGCTGGGCGTAGCCACCGTGTTCGCCAAAGTAGGTTTCGCTGAAGGCCCGAAGCTGGGCTGTGGTCACTTTTCTTTTTCCAGGAAAATATTTCTCTCTCAGGACGCGCTCGATCCAGACGTCGATTGGGAACGCGCGAAGACGTTCGTATGTAAAGAGCATTACACAATTAGCAACCTTTGCGCCTACACCTGGAAGCGCGCAGAGGCATTTGCGCAATGATTCGTCATCGAGTCTCACCCACTCCTCGAGGTTAGCCTCGCCCGCGGCAATGAGGCGTGCTGTCGCCAGAAGTGTCTTGGATCGGTACCCGAGCGAGCACGCCTGTAAATCGGCTTCGCTCAGCTTGGCCAGCCGCGTCGCTTCAGGAAAGGTGTGGACCTCCAAGTCAAGAACACGTGCTGGTTTCCCAAATCGTTCCCTAAGTTTTCGGGACATCTGGCGAATGTGCGCCACCTGTTTCATTGAGGAAGTAATGAATGTCGCCAGGCATTCCCACTTCGGTTGTCTAATAATGCGCAGGCCTTTACAGAAATCGCGGGCGGCGCGCATTGATGGATCCTTTGGAAACGATCGCCGGATTTTAGCCAATGGATGATCCAAGGCGAAATAGTGGCGGACCACCTCCGTCGATGTTCCTGTGAAAAGCAGACAGTCGCCTCGTTGTTCCGCATAAACACCGCCCGAATCGATCGTGCCCACATAACCATCCCCGCATTTTTCCCAGTGAAAGACCTGACCGGAGTCGAGTGTCCGCGCGAGATCAAAGTCAGGCGCATCAATTCTAGTCAGCTGCATCTATTCAAAATTAACACGGATCGAGAAACTTCCTCTTTCCTCGATTTTTTCGGCCACGGATTAACACGGATGGACACGGGTTGTTGTCAGCCACGGCGCTGTGCGCCGTCGGGAAATCGCGTTGCCGCTGTTGTTTAGCGTCTGAAGCCCGAGAGGGCTGACGAAAATTAGCCGGTGGCGCAAGCCACCGGTTTTAGCGCGGCAATGTCATTGGCCCCGGCAGGGGCGTCGTTCAACGACTTCATATGTGGCGACGGACCACGTTAGGCGCAGCCCTACCGGGGCTGATGCCTTTCTTGCATTTGTAACCGGTGGCTGGCGCCAACCGGCTAATTTCCAATGACCCTCGCAAGTCTGTTGATACGACTTTAAACCGATCACGACAGGAAAAGAAAATCCGTGTTTAATCCGTGTCCATCCGTGGCTCCTATTCCGAAACCAAAAATCCGTGTTTCATCCGCGTCCATCCGTGGCTAAATAGGTCCTTTCATGGATTTCCGCCTCTCGATCGATTTTGGCGTCCTGTTGCTCTATTTTTTTGTGATCATCTTCATCGGCCTTCGGATGGGCCGGAAAGAAGAGAGCCTTGAAGATTTCGCCTTGGGACGACGCCAGATTCCGTGGTGGGCCGTCCTGGCTTCGATCGTCGCCGCGGAAACCAGTGCCGGCACTTTCTTCGGAACACCGGGGGAAGGATATGCGCTCCGGAACTACACTTATATCCAGCTCGCGTTCGGAACGATTCTCGCGCGGATCCTGGTTAGTTACATTTTCATCAAGCCGTATTACGACCACAAGGTCTACTCGATCTACGAGTACTTGACGGTGCGTTTTGGTGTTCGGACCAAGAACGCCGCTTCAGCGGTTTTTTTGTTTACCCGCGTGCTCGCTTCCGGAGCGCGCCTGTATGTGGCGGCCATTGCGCTCGCGCTGGCTTACGAGATGATTCGCGGGGTTCGCCCTGGCCAAAGGGAGACGTTGATGATTTATGTCGGGGCGATCGTTGTGATCGTGGTTCTGACTGCGATCTATACCACGTTGGGTGGGATCAAAGCAGTGATCTGGACCGATCTAATTCAGGCTTCCCTCATGATCGGTAGTGCGTTGCTCGCAGTCGGATTGCTCTACTCGGCAATCCCGGGCGGGTGGGACGAGATCGTCGCTCGAAAAGGAGGATTTGGTCTAAGCGATTTCATCGATACCGGCCTCAAACCAGATGACCACGGGTGGGCGAAGATCAAGGGAATGTTCGAGATCGAATACACCATTTTTGCCGGGTTAATCGGTTCGACTTTTATGACCATGGCCACACACGGTTGTGATCAGGATATGGTCCAACGCATGTTAACCGCCCCGGATATTCGCCGTAGCCGGCGCTCGCTCATTTTGTCCGGCTTAGCCGATATCCCCATCGCGATGACATTTCTGACTATCGGATTGTTGCTCTGGGTTTTTTACCAATCACATTTCGATCCGAACTTCCGAAATCTCCAAACGAAACCTTTTGCCATTACATTTTGTACGAGATGCCGATTGGTCTCCGTGGTTTGTTGATAGCCGGAATTTTTGCGACGGCGATGGGTTCACTCAGCACTGCGCTTAACGCGCTCGCTACCAGTTTCACGCGCGACTGGTATGAGATTTACATCAACCCCGGCGCTAGTGGTCGCGATAGTTTGCGCGCGGTCCGCAAAGCGACAGTCGCTTTCGCGGTCCTGATGATCATTGTCGCCTCCGCTGCTTCGTATCTTGTGATCGTTTTTCCGAATATTCGGATCATCCCGATCGTTCTCGGGATTTATGGTTACACTTACGGCTCGATTCTCGGGATCTTTCTCGCGGGCATGTTAACGAAATCGCGCGGAAGCGATCGCGGGAACATGCTTGCGATGATCAGTGGTTTCGTGGTCGTAAGTATATTGAGCGATTTGCCCAATAGCGTTGCGAAGCTTTTTGGCACCGAGGCTTACGTTCGGCCAGATTGGTTGCCGAAGATGGAGTTTCCGTGGTGGATCTGTTTCGGTACCATCGTCACTTTTCTGGTGGCGGTCCTTTTTCGAACCGGGCGCCAGCATCAATCGCCGGCGGCTTGATCGGAAGAATGGCCAAACAACTCCCCAGGAAGAGGAAGCTCCTGTATCGGGAGTGTCGTGAGTCAACTACTGCGGCGTCGCGGTCGAGGTCAGAGCGGAAGTGTATCCGACGTTCCAACCTTCCTGATACTCTCTCCGGTTTGCTCCGAACCCTTTGCGAGGCGCGCTTCGGTGAAAGGCTTCCTTGGATGCTCCGATTCTTTTCATCACGAGATGCTGTTGAGCGTCTGCGCGGCCAGCCTCTTGTCCGTCGGTAAAGCCGATCTCCCACGTGGGAGAATGGGTTGAGGTGGCCGAAGCTGGAGCTGCCTTTTGCGGTGGAGACTCCCAATCAATATTGACCAGCAGCTGTGTTCCGCAGAGCAACACGAAGACGCCGGCAGTCACGCAAATGGCTCGGCGGATTCGTCTTCGCTGGTAAAGAACTTCCGGTGGTTCAAGCCCCGTATCGCTACGCCGAAAGAATGGTTGGACCGGATTATTTTCCATTTAGCGAGGTGGCGCTGCTTCTGGAAGCGCGTGCCCGAGGGGAGAGCACGAAAAAGGCCACGCCGCAAGGGTAGGCCCAACTCCGATCGAGCCACCGGAAAACGCCCGCCTCATGGCCGAAATTTCAGGTAATTATAATGAATCCGCCTTCCGCAAAGACGCGAAAACCGAATCTTCGTCGTGAATGGCTATGTCACGATTTTGTCACGTTCGTTGTCGATTCGGGCGGCGCCATGCGCTAGACTCGAAAGAGTTATGCAACTGCCAGTAAACATTACGTATCGCGGAATCGACAAGTCTGAGGCAATCGACCAGTTGGTTCTGGAAAAAGCGGCCCGGCTCGAAAAGTTTTGTGACCACATCAACCGATGTGACGTCGTCATCGAACAACCGAACCATGCTCACCATAAAGGGAACCCATTTCGCGTTCGAATCGATGTAACAGTCTCTGGCGGACACGAACTGATTGCCGAAGAAAAACAGACAGATAACGGCGCTGCCCATGAATCGCTCTACAAGGGAATTCACGATGCGTTCAAAGCAATGGAACGCGAACTCCGTCGTGTGGTGGATAAGCAGCGAAACGATGTGAAAACGCACGCACGCTCGCGTTCGCCCAAGTGATAGCGAATGAGCGATGAAGCGAAATGTGGGGATCGCATCCACATTGAGGGACTCGAAATCCTTGGACGCATTGGCGTTTCGGATTCAGAACGAGCGGCCCCACAGCGCTTGATCTTCAACATCACCTATTGGTCGACCCAACCGACGGCGACATTCCAGGATGAAATCGGGCGAGCAGTCGATTATGCGACGGTCTGCGCATCGACTAGACAGTTTGTTCAACCGCAATCTTATCGGCTGATCGAAACGATGGCGAACGCGTTGGCAACACATCTACTCGAAACATTTCCAATCCAGCGGATTACAATCGAGTTGCGCAAATTCATTCTCCCTGACGTCAAATTCGTTTCCGTCACGGTGACACGGCCGCTCTAAGTAGGCCGAAGTTCCCCAATTTCTCACAAATGGTCACAAAGGGACACGAAGGAAGGATGAGCACTCGGAGCGGATCGAATCCCCTCGCCTTTGATTCGTGTCCATTGGCCTGCCGCGCTGTAGCCTTGTGCGGAGGCGAAGTGTCCATTACGTGGTAAAAGACTTGCTTATTACGCCTGTAACGATTGAAAATGCCCCGGCAATTTCGCCGGTTCAATTTTCACCAGATCCGATTTCACGTAATCGACGATTCGGCTCCGCACATCCGGCGAAAGTAAATCAACAATTGCCGAATGTATCGATGCCGGTGCAGCAAACGACCAGGCTCCCCCGCCGTCGCGCGACACAATTCCACAAATGCTGTCAGCCAGTTGTTTCTGAATCCGTCGATCATTTTCAGTTTCGATTCCGGTTCGTTCGCCTACTGACGTCATTTGGCCGGGCATGGACCCGCCCGGGAAAGCGCCGAACTGGTCGGTGAGTTTGTCTTGCATCCGGCCGTGTCCGTCCGTGGTATCAAATGCCTGGACCAACTCAAGATGAGGACCACGGGTTGGGGTTTTGCTGACCTTGTATGCCTTAAGGCTGCCGCGATCAGCTACGATGATTAGGGAAGTGGGTGTCATAGAACGGTTCGTTTAGTTTAGACGCTCTCGGAATCTCGACAATCGCTGATTACTGCACCGCGAGGACTACGCTGAGCGCAGATATTTCAGACAGAATTAACAAAATGAACAGAATGGAGCGTGCTTGTTGTAGCCACGGCCCTGATCGGCCGTCGAGTGTTCGCCTGGCTGCAGAAAAGTCTCGACTGCGGAATAATGAGCTAGGGCCGTGGCTCCAAAGGCTGCGACGCCAATACCGGACGGCCCGCAGGGCCGTGGCTACAACATCCCTCTCGCCGTTGTGTCCTTTGTCTGATGAGGCGATATGCGCGGTTTAAATTACTTCCCTCTCCGCGGTTTCGCTCGTTCGCGGCAATTCAATATGCCGCTTCTTCCACGATTCATGCCGCGCCCGCGCTTCCGCCCCGGTCGCGAGCTTCAACAACTTCAATCCACGCCCGATCACTTCGACGTCATCGCCGGAGGCCAATTTCTGTGGTTCATCGAGAAATCCCCGATCCAACGCAGTATCAATCAACAAGGTCCACTCGATGTGTTCTTCGCCGGGCAACACAAAAGGGATCGGCTCAAAATGCGCGTTGATCAGGAGAAGAAATGTTTCGTCCCGGACCGGTTCGCCGTCGGCGTTAAGCACATCGGTCGTGTCGCCACTAAGCAACATCCCCATGCAACGAACAAATGGTGAGTTCCATTCTTCGTCGCTCATTTCGTTTCCACCCGGGTTAAACCACATGACATCCTTAATCTCGGAGTCACCTATCCGGCGGCCTTTGAAAAATTTCGGCCGCCGAAACACCGGATGATCACGCCGGAGCTTGATCAATCTTTGGGTAAACGAAACGAGCGCTTTGTGTTCAACGCTGTGTTCCCAATTGAGCCAGCTGATTTCGTTGTCCTGACAATAAGAATTGTTGTTCCCTTCCTGAGTTCGAGCCCATTCGTCGCCAGCCAGGAGCATCGGCACTCCTTGCGAAAGAAAAAGCGTTGCCAAAAAATTCCGGCGTTGCCTGGCTCGCAATTTATTTATCGCAGGATCATCGGTCGGCCCTTCGAAGCCGCAGTTCCATGACTGATTGTTATTATCGCCATCGTGATTGCCTTCGCCGTTGGCTTCGTTGTGTTTTTCGTTGTAACTGACCAGATCGTTCAAGGTGAACCCGTCATGTGACGTGACAAAGTTCACGCTTGCGTAAGGGCGACGCCCGCCGGGTTGGTAAAGATCTGGACTGCCGGTTAATCGATAGGCTAACTCGCCGATCCGGCCTTCGTCTCCTTTCCAGAAATGTCGCGTCGCATCCCGGTATTTGCCATTCCACTCCGACCATAAAACCGGAAAGTTTCCAACCTGATATCCGCCTTCTCCGACGTCCCAGGGTTCGGCGATCAATTTGACCTGTGACAGCACCGGGTCCTGGTGCACGGCTTGAAAGAACGGATGCCTTTTGTTCACTCCGCGATCGTCCCGGGCAAGAGTAGGGGCAAGATCGAAGCGGAACCCATCCACGTGCATCTCGGTGACCCAATATCGCAAACTGTCGGTAACGAGCTGGAGCACACGAGGATGCTGCAGGTTAAGACTGTTTCCTGTCCCGGTGAAATCGTGATAGTGCCGCGGGTTATCCGGAGACAACCAGTAGTAGGCGGTGTTATCCACGCCGCGAAAGCTCAAGGTCGATCCCAGGTGATTTCCTTCGCCGGTATGATTGTAAACCGCGTCGAGAATCACTTCGATGCCAGCCGCATGAAGGTTGCGGACCATTTCTTTGAACTCGTTAACTTGCTGCCCCATCGAACCGCTGCTCGAGTATTGGGCTTCCGGAGCGAAAAACCCGATCGAGTTGTATCCCCAGTAATTGTTTAGGCCACGGTCGATTAAGATTTTGTCGTCAACGTGCGTGTGAACCGGCAACAACTCGACTGCCGTGACTCCAAGGTCCTTGAGATACTTGATTGCGCCCGGTGACCCCAACCCGGCATAAGTGCCGCGCAATTTCTCCGGCACATCTGGCATCAGTTTCGTGAACCCCTTCACGTGCAGCTCGTAGATGACAGAGCGATGCAAAGGAGTGCCCGGCGGTTTATCGCCCCGCCAGTCAAACGCAGGATCGATCACAACCGATTTCGGCATCCCCCAGGCGTCATCGCGAAAATCCTGGGCCAGATCCTCCTTTGCGTCGCCGACGACATAACCAAACATTTCGTCAGCCCATTCAATCTGACCGACGATCGCTTTTGCGTACGGATCGATCAGGAGCTTCGAACTGTTAAAGCGCATTCCTTGTTCCGGTGCATACGGCCCGTTAACGCGGTAACCGTAGAGTTGCCCGGGCCGAACATCGGGCAGGAAAACATGCCAGACCTGGTCGGTCTTTTCCGGCATCGGAATCCGAGCGGTTTCTTGAGGCGAATCCGGTTTATCGAAGAGGCAAAGGTCAACCGAGGTGGCAGCCTCGGAGAACAGGGCAAAGTTGACGCCATTCCCGAGCCACGTTGCTCCAAGTGGGTAGGCGTTACCTAGGCAAATTTTTATCGACGACATTTTTCAAAGAAGTGCTGTAGCCACGGCCCTGCCTGCCATGCCAAAGCGATGGCGACGGCGGGTGGGCCGTCCGGTATCTGCCGCATGGAGTGATGGAGTGAGGCGGGAACTTCAGTTTTTGCAAAACAGGTTGAACTTTGAAGTGAAAAATCGCAAGTCCACAGTCAAACAAGCATTGCGGATTGCCGTGGCGGAAAGGCTTTAACCACTCATTGTCACAAATGCACACTAATGTTGCAGCCAACGGCCTCACGACTCCATTGCTGCATCGCTCCATCATTGCCCTTAGCGAAGTTTCCCCAGCCAGTTATATGGAAACGCGTCGCCAGGGCAATCCGTTGACCAACGCGGCGGATTAACTTCTCGATGCGGCCGCACCATCAGCGGGTGACCATCGCTTTTCCCGCAGCGTTCCCGCAGATACTGGATCAGTTCCTCACAGGCATCGAGTTGAGCCCGGGTTGGCTGCTCCCGGTTGAAATCGCCGACCAAACAAATCCCCAAGCCGATGTTGTTCATATAATCGCTGTGAACGTGGCCCCCGGCGATCTGACGTCGCCAACGATCCCCAATCTCGATCTGACCGTTGCGCGATGACGTTCCGTTGCCGATGACAAAATGATACGCGAGACCGTTCTTCATCCGTCGAATACGACGATGATAATAATCGAAGGCCTTGGCGTTCCCTTGTCGGGTTCCACTGTTGTGAACAATGATAAATTTCCAACGACCACTTTGGACCGGGGCCCGTCGTAGCGTCTCAATATTTTCGATTGTTAGGTAACGATAATTGGTCGATTGCCGCGACCACGGCCAGAAACCGCGCTTTGCCGGAGTGGGAGGCGGCGGTTCCAGACGTTGCTCTTTCTGGAGACCGGATTTTTCAATCGTGATATCAGAAGGCAATGATTGAGAAATGGGCGGCGAAGAAGCGGGTGCTGGGGCAGGGGGCTCCGGGGTCGGGGCCCGGGTTGCTTCGGGAACACTTTTTGGTTTCTCGAGGGCTGGCGGTGTCTTGGCCGGTTCCGCCTTTTCGATTCGTTTCGGGGTCGGAGTCGGTTCAACTTTGCTGGAGGATTGTTTCTTCTTCTTCGTGAGCGCGGGAGATTCTTCTTCGTCCTCTGTTTGCTTCTTTTTCTTTGCCGGCGTCGCCTCTTCCTCTTCGGTCACTGATTTCTTTGACCCGGATTTCTTTTTCTTTTTTGGTGTCGGCGAAGGTGTGGCCGTTTTCTTGCCGTGCGACTTTTTCTTGGTCGTTCCGTCCGACTCGGATTTTTCGGATTGCTTAGCCTTTGACGTTGTTTCTTCCTTGGGTGTTTCTTGAGAATCTTCCGATTCGTCCGATTCAGTTTTCTTGGTCGCTGGCGACTCTGTTGAATCTTCGTCGTCGGTTGCCTTCTTTTTCTTCGATGCGGGCGCTTCGTCGGTTCTGGCGTGGGCGTCTTCTTTGGCTTGGTTGTCGATTTGGTTGTTGTCCCGGATTTTTTCTTGTTTCGCGTTTTGCGCCGAGCTGGTTTCGGTTTGGATTTCTCCTCAGATGTTTCAGCTTGGGTTGGCGATGGCCGTGCCTCGGCATCGGTGGAGCTCTTGGTGCTCGTGCTCTTTTTGTTGGGTTCGCTTTCGGTTTGAGCGCCGACCAATGTGCCAAAGATTGCGGCAAGAGCGGCAACGGTGCCGACAAGAATGCGGAACCGCATTGCGGTTACCTGGTGCAACGAAAAGGAAGGACTACTCACGCTGGCTGAGGCAGGGCCGCAGCCTTGGTTGCGCGTTCGCGTTCCCGGCGCAGTATCGCGTTCAATTTTCCGCCCAGCAGCAGGAACAGACAGGTCAGGTACATCCAGGTCATCAGCATGATGATGGAAGCGAGCGCCAGATAAGTGGGATTATAGCGATCGTACTTCGCGACATAAAACTGGAACAGCTTCGTCACGATGATCCATCCGATGGCGAAGAAAATCGCGCCCGGCAACGCCTGCCGGATGGTCAGATAATTCTCCGGCAGTAAAAGGTAGAGCGCGAGCGCCAGCCCCACCAGTGCCATCGCCGTCAGCGGCAAACTCGAATAGGCGACCCATTCCTGGAGCGGAATTTTCAGTTGCAGATTTACCTCCGCAATTCCGGCGAGCGTTTCGCCAAAAACCATCGCGTTAAAACAAAACAGAATCGTGATCCCGAACCAGAAAAGCGAGAAAAAACGAAATGATATATTTCGACCACCAGTTGCGGTCTTCGTGGACACCGTGAGTGCGGCTGAGCGCATGTGAAATTGTCGAGATAAAGAGCGTGCCGAGGTAAATGCCGAGAAAAATCCCGACATTCGCCAGGATACCCGCCCGAACCGGTGACGACGACGCTGGCCGCCTGAGTATCGAGGATTTCCTGCACCTTTGGATCGGCTGGCAGGAAGCTTTTCAGGATCAGCAGCATCTGATGCAGCTTGGCCGGGTCGGTCCCGAAAAGGCCGAGCAAATGCCAAAGAAAGAGCAACCCGGGGGCGAGGGTGAAGAGGAATTGATACGCCATCTGGGCAGCCAGTCCCGTGGTCGTATCCGTGGCTGTCTCATAAACCAAACGCCGGCAAATTCGCCCGACGAACCTGAGGTATTTCATCTGCGGCAGAGTTTACTTTGCCAGCAACAAATATCCATTAAACTCTCGGGCAACTTCCGCCGGTCAACCTTGCCTAACCAGTCTTGAAAAAAATCCTGATCCTGACCGCCGGGTTTGGCGAAGGACACAACAGCGCCGCCCGCGGCATCCGCGATGGCCTCCGCAAGGTCGCCCCCGCTGACGCCCAGGTCGAACTCCACGATCTCTTCGCCGAGACCTACGGCTCCGATCAACGATTGGGCCCGCGTCCTCTACCTCGGAATGATCAACCGCACCCCGCCGGTCTGGCGCTCAATCTATCGCTGGCTCGATCGCCAGGAGAAGTTTGTCGGCGATTTTCGTGTCTTTTTCGCGCTGAAAAATCATCTGCGCCGGATGCTTGACGCGTCTTCAGCCCGATGTCGATCATTTCGGTCTATCCCGCTTATCCCCATATGCTCGATGAATTGCTCGGCTCGGGAAGGCGCGCCGCAACATAAACGGGTCGTCGTCATCACCGATTCGATCAGTGTGAACGCGATCTGGTATCGGTGCAGCGCCGATTATTTTCTTCTGCCCAATGAACAAAGCGCCGCGGTCCTGCTTCGAGGCCGGTATTCCGACGGAAAAGATTAGGACGTTTGGTTTTCCGGTCAGCCCGATTTTTGCGCAACCGGCGAAGTCCGACCGCCGCCTTCGGATGCAGACCGGTCGGCGCGTTCTCTACATCATTAACGCGGACAAATCGGCCGCGCCTGCTTTGGTCCGGCGGCTGGCCGGACTGCCTCGAGATCCAATTGACCGTCACGGTTGGCCGCAATGCCGGGTTGAAAGTTTCCGTCGGATAAATCCGTCGCACCGTGACCCAGGAATTCGAGACGGTGGAATGGAGCGATGAACTGCCTCGGCTCTTGCAGCGCCAATCATCTCGTCATCAGCAAAGCGGGCGGCGCGACCGTGCAGGAAGCGATGGCGGCCGCTGCCCCATGATTATTAACCACATCATTCCCGGTCAGGAAGAGGGAAACGCGCGATTCATTGTGGAAACAAATTCGGGCAGCGTTGCGACCACCCACGATGCAGTGATTGCCGCTGTCCAAAACGCCTTTGCCAATGACGCTGCCATCTGGCGCGAATGGGCAAACAACATCAGCAAACTCGGCCGCCCCACCGCCTCGCTCGAGATCGCGCAATTTCTCTTGTCGATCTGACACGCTGCTGAGCAACGGCCCTGCGGGCCGTCGGGTCGTCTCTGCTCGGATGCTGGCGAAGGGTTGAACGCCTGAACCCTTCGATCTGGCAATCCTGAAATCCGAAATCCGAAATCAGTACGAATCGTCTTCACCACTTCCAGCCCCGGCGACAACACAACCAACTCCGCATCCGCGCCCACTTCGAGTCTTCCTTTCGTCGTTAACCCGAGCGCCCGCGCCGGGTTCGTGCTCGCCATCCTGACCGCTTCATGCAGCGGAACGTTCACCTCATTCACCATCAGCTGCACCAGATCGATCATGCGCGACGCGCTTCCGGCGAGCGCCGAGCGATCCGCTAACAGACAAACACCGTTTTCCACCACGCAATCGCGCCCGGACAAAGAAAAATGCGAGTCCGTTCGGTAAACCCGCGCCAGCAGTCGCGTCCGTGACCAGACAAATTCCGTTCGGCCCTTTTGCGCGATACAACATCTTCATCAACGTCGGCCGAACATGATGTCCGTCCGCGATCAGTTCGCAAACGATCTCCGGCTCGCTCAACGCAAATTCGAGAAGTCCGGCTTCGCGATAAATGCCGCGCCGTTGCGCCGACGACATGGCGTTGAACGTATGCGTCACGTGTCGCATGCCGTGCTCGAAACCGGCGCGCGCTTCCGCGTCCGTGGCATCGCTATGACCGCCGCTGACCGCGATACCGCGTTCCCGTAACCGATCGATCAAATCAAGCGCGCCCGGAAATTCCGGAGCGAGCGTGACGCGTTTGATCACATCCGCAAATTCGAGCAATCGATCCACTGATTCAGTGTCCGGATCACGAATGAATTCCGCGCGTTGCGCGCCGCATTTGTGCTTCGAGATGAAAGGGCCTTCGATGTGCACGCCGGCGATTTGCTTAATTCTGCCGTGACAGTTTCGGACTGCCTGCAACACCTTAAGTAATGTCCTCGATTGGCGCAGTGACCGTCGTCAACAGCAGCGAAGTCGTTCCACCGGTCGCGTGATAATCACAGATCGTCTGGAACGCTTCCGCCGACGCTTCCATCGTGTCGCGACCGACCGCGCCATGAAGATGCAGATCGATGAATCCCGGCGCGAGATAATTTCCGTCCAGATCAGTCGCTTCAGCTCCGGATCGTTCTGCGAATCTCAGCGATCCGCCCATCTTCGACCACCATCTCGAGGCCATCGCGAATCCCATCCGGAAGAATGAACCGGGCGTTAGAGAGAATTTCGCGCTTCATCGATCTGACAAGCAATGTAGCGCTTATCTCGCTCTGTTGTAGTGGCGCTTCTGCGAAGCGCCCCGGGTGTTGAGTTCGATCGGTCTTGAGCGGCCAATTTGGCGGTCACGTCCATATCAGGGCGCTTCGCAGAAGCGCCTCTACAACGCGACCGCTGAATCCCGTTGGGATTCACGCTTCCTCAGAATCCCATTAATCCTGTCCATTCAATCGCCTGGCGGACTTCACTGCCGCAAGATCGTCGCTGCTCGCGTCGCGACCTCCTCCGTAAACCCGAACGCCAACTTAAACTGCCAATCGCGCTCGAGCGGATTCGGAATTCTCTGGCACCGCCGAAAAGTCGTCGCGGTCGATCCACCCTTGCAGCCAAAGCCGATGTCCCAAGCACCGGCACCGGAAAATCGCTTCCGTGCAAAATTCGCGGCTCAATTTCATCGCGCAAACAATCGCGCAGATGACCAGAACGATTCAGTGAAACCAACGCGCTGATGTCGCCGTAGAGATTCGGAAATTCGCGCAACATCTCGGCCCAGGCATCGAAATAATCAGGATCGAACACTCCGCTCTTCGTTCCGCAATGCGCCGCGATCACCGTCACCCCGCATTCGAGCGGAAGCCCAAGCAACCGCGGATCAGCCAGCGCCGGATTCACTTCCGGCACGGTGTGTTCGCCGCCGGTATGCGCCAGAAGCGGCAAACGCGCCTCCGCCATCCGCTCCCAGAATGGGCGGATAACGTGCGATCGGAGAAATCGATGTTCTGACAATTCGGCAGACATTTCATCAGCACCGCGCCGCGTTCGAGACAACGTTCCAGTTCATCGAGCGCATCGCGTCGTGGCCGGATGAATCGAAACGCCCGGAAGAAATTCCGGATACGATTTTGCCAGCCCGAGCACGACATCGTTCGGAACGAACATCGAACCGAGATCCTCTCCGGCGGTTCCATCCGGATCGTGGACTCGTTCGTGCGCGAGAAGCACCACGGCATCCATCGACGATTCGCGGATCAGATTTCAAAGGTGCTCCGCGTAGATGGCTTTCGAGATCGTGTTCGAGCGCGCTGGCCGGAATTCCGAGCTGGCGCAGCATGAAACCGCGAAGCAAGCGATGCCATCCCGTCAAACGCAGCCAGCCGCCGGAACCGGCGACGCCGTTCCCCACCATGTGGACATGGAAATCGATAAGGCGAGGGCGGTTCATCGTGTCTTGCATTTAGGGATCGGAGACTAGCGCGGTCTGTCAGGCAAGTTGCCATACGCAATAAGCCTCACACAAAGGACACAAAGGATCACAACGGCAAGAAGAGCATAGTCACGGTATGGACACCCGCATCCGCCCGCAGTGCGGAACTACGGCGCGGCCTGGCAAATGCACACCAAATCCTTTTCAATCTCCCTTTGTGAACCTTTGTGACCTTTGTGTGAGGCATGAGGGAAGCAGGAAATGGGATGCGCGTGGCGTGGTTTACGCTGCAAACGTGAAATAGGTGTGTTTCTTTAATCCACGGCGTTTACCGTGGGACGTGCACAAGCACGTCCTACCGCGTCGGCCCGGCTCAATCATCGCCGGCTTCGGCTTGACCGTTTCCAGCACGACAGGCGATTCTCGAATCCGAATTCCACTGTAACGCCTTAACCCTTTAACGCTTCTATTACTCCCACACTCCAACAACCCACTGTCGAACAAGTCGCCACTCCAACTTCAACGGTTGGTCGTAATCGGTTCGCCGTCCGGGGCGTTCTTTGGCGCAACTACCTCGATTGGGCCATCTTCAACGTCCCGTTTTTCCTCTACCCGATCTGCGAGTTTTTCTGGAGCGTCTTCTTTGTCTTCGTCTCGCATTCAGCGCGCCGCGCTGTTCTGACCAACGTCCGCGTCGTTCGGCCCGGTTCGCCAAGCGCGCTCGATTACTGGCGGGTCTTTCGCACGTTTCACAACTATGCCTGGACCATCAGCGAGGCCGCCATTCACAAATTGATCAAGCCCGAGTTCAATTATGAGCTCATCGGCGAAGAATGGCTCAACCAACTCGGCCAAGCCAAAGGCGCGATCGCGCTGACCGCGCACATGGGAAGTTACGATCTGGGCGCGGCGCTTTTCGCGGAGAAATTCGATCGCGAAATCCGTGTCGTCCGGCGTTGGAAGCCGATCCGCAAACTGCGCAACATGTGGGAGCATCGCTCGAACGAAGCAGCGAAGGTGGAGTGAAAATTGAATATAACACTGCTGGCGCGATGCTTTCGTTCGATCTCCTGGAAGCGTTGCGACGCGGCGAGATCGTTTCCATTCAAGGCGATCGCGTCCGAGGGCGGTCTGGCTAAGATACCGGCGCACCTTTTCGGGAAACGCGTTCAACTGCCGAGTGGACCGTTTGCTCTGGCCCAGGTTGCGCAGGTTCCAATTTATCCGCTCTTCGTCGCGCGATCGGGTTACCGCAGTTACCAGATCATCGTTCACGAACCGATCGTTGTTCCTCGGACCGGACGACGTCGTGAGGAGGACATCGCGCCCGCAGTCGAAAAGTGGCAGACAATTTTGGAAGAAACAATCAAGGAACATTGGGACCAATGGTTCGCTTTCACCCCTGGATTTTTGTTCGATGAACGGCGCCGATAAGAAACCGATTCAATTTTATTTTTCGTTGCCGCGTCTCGCGACCATGCTGTTGGGCGGGGACGCCCGGAGGAGCGAGCGCAACGGATTGGAAGCAGGCTTAATCGGTCTGCTGGTTTTCGGAATTCATTACCTGTTTTTCGCCATCCGATTGATCCACTCCAATGTCGCCGGTTGGCTCACCCCGATCTTGCTGATCCCGCTCGCGTTCGCGGTTTGGATTTTCTGGCTGTTTCTGTTCTACCTTGATACTTTCATCATCAAACTCTTGCGTTCGTTCGGGCTTTTTCAGAACGCGCCGGACCGTCATGCGCAAGCGGTGATCTGGGCAGTCATTACCACGATCATGGCTGGCGACGTCCTCAGAGCGCACCCGTGGTTTTGGCAATTAGCGCTGATTTGGTTATTCGCGGTGACACTAAACCTCATTGCTGCTTTGGTGTTGGCCTTCAGTGATGTACCGCGGAGCTTCGAAGAATAACTCAAATGGACCACGTCGCGCACTTCTCGGATTCGCGTTCGTCGCTCCGTTTCTATCTCTTTACCTGAGCCAGGGGAACCTCCTGGTCGCGTTGATCCCGCTTTTTGTTTCTCACCTATTGATGCTTTGGGCGACGTTTGTCCCGAGCTGCCAATGGTGGGGCCCGGTTGTGCAATCATTTCAAACAACCGGCCAGGAAGTCTGGCTCACGATTGACGACGGTCCCTCTCCCGAGCATACGACGAAAATGCTCGACCTGCTCGAGCAGTTCAACGCGCGCGCGACCTTTTTCGTCATCGGAACGCGGGCGGAGAAATATCCGCATTTAATCACGGAAATTCTGAGTCGAGGCCACGCCATTGCCAATCACACTTATACCCACCCGAGTGGAACGTTTTGGGCGGCTGGTCCATCAAGAGTCTCGGCCCAGATCGATCATTGTGCTGAATGGCTTCGAACTGGCCCGGATCGACCGGCCCGACTGTTCCGTGCTCCGGTCGGGGTGCGAAATCTCTTTGTGCATCCCGAGCTCGATCGGCGCGGACTGATGTTGATCGGCTGGAGCGCGCGTGGATTTGATACGAACTGTCGCGATGTCGAAAAAGTGGCCGAACGAATCCTTCCGAAGGTAAGGCCTGGCTCGATCATTTTACTTCATGAAGGGCATCGGGTGCGGAAAGATCCAGAGTTCGGTCCCCGTTGTCTGGAGCTGGTGTTAAACGGATTAAGCGAACGCGGCTATCAATGCGTAATCCCGCCGGTGGAAGCGTTGGAATAGGTTGGCCACGGATTAACACGGATTAAACACGGAAGCTGTCGTTCTCTTAATCCTGCTCTTTCACTTGCTCTTGCTCTTCTGCGGAGCCTGTCGGTCGTTCGAACGTTGATAAAGAGCGAACCTCCCACGATGGCGACAGCCTTAAGTCCGTCGAAGGGCTGCCGCTCAACGTCGCCAGTAAGGCCGAAGGTTATCAGTCTCCGCGATGACACAGCGGAGCAAGAGCAAGTGAAAGAGCAGGATTAAAGGGGGAAGACATTAGCCTTTCCGCCTAAACACAAACAGATAGTTATTAAACGGGGATTCACCCCATAACGATCGAATCTCGTGGTCAAACTCCGTTTCACTAATCGCTTCGACGATCTGTTCTCGCGTTGGAAAATGAAGGGACCTTCTCAGGTTCCAAGAAATAATCTGGGCAAACTTCTCTGCGGCCCAGGTCACCCGAAACCGTTTGCCTTTATCTTGCGGACAATCCCGCACCACAAGCATTCCGTTAGGTGCAACGCGTGATTCGAGATTCGAGAGCAACGCGTTCTGTTGCGATGGCGCCATATAATGGAGGATGTCGAAAAGCACGACGTCCCCGGAAAAATCAGGAAGCGATTCCTGCACATCCTGACAATAAAGTTCAACGTCGTCGTATTGGCGTCGTGCAATCCGAATTCCCTGCCGCACCTTCCGTGGATCGGCGTCGAGTCCGAGAATCGGTTGAGCACATCCGCGTTCCCGAAGATAAAACGCGAGCAGACCGACGCCGCAGCCTACGTCGAGAATTGGTCTGTCCGATCCGGAAAAGAGTTCATAAGCGGTTTGGTAAATCGGGTCGCGACGTAATTTGCTTCCGACATAACCACGCAACCAACGTTGCGGAAATTGCGAAGCCACCCGCGCGCAGGCCGACTCGTGTTCAGCGAAATCATTGGGCGCGGCTTCCATAATGCGCACTCATCTTACCTCGGGGGAACGTGCTTCTGCACGTCTCATTCTTAATGCCGCGCAATCAATGCCTCTCACAAAGGAGCACCAAGGAACACAACGAGGAGGTAGGATTGCTTGATACTTAACTCTTCCTTTGTGTCCCTTTGCGACCTTTGTGTGAGGCACCGGATCACGCCCCAACCAGCTATTACGGCTTGAGGAACTCCAAATACCAACTGAGCAATGGTTCCCCTGCAAACAACCAAAGCAACGCCCCGAACGCCAGATACGGGCCGAACGGCAACTTCGCCGACCAAACCCGCCGGCCTAATCACCATCGTGATCAGCCCCAACCAACGATCCCAACAACGATCCCGCAAAAACGCTGAACAAAACCGCGCGCCATCCCAGGAACGCACCAATCGACGCCAGAAATTTCAAATCACCGCGCCCCATCGCTTCCCGCGGAATCTGAAGCTCGCGCACCACTCCAGATATCTTGTCCACATTATCCAACAACGACCTCTTCGCCTTCGACCTCGACCCGGTTGTAATGAAAGCGGAGATCGATTCCTCCCAGACTCGCGCCCGTCCACCGACACGTTCGTCGCACGCTCAAAATCAGAACATCGCTTTCCCGCGAAAAATAATCGCTCCACAAACTCTGTCTCATCGCCCACCACGAAATCGGCGTCTTCACCTTTCCGGGTCCAACTGAACGGCGTCGGCGCATCCAGTTTGATTTGTTTCTTGCCGAAAACTTTTTTGCCCGCTTCGAGAACGATCCAAAGAATCACGTAACCGAGCGCAGCCGAACAGCACGGAAGTCAGAAGCGCTTTCCATCTGAGTATCAGTGGCCATTAGCGCCGGCACAAGAAAGCTCGCAAGATTATTCCGGCGACCGTTCCTCCAATCGTCACTTCATCCGGGATAATGAAATGTTCGAGGTCGATGAAGATTCCGACCAACAGCAGCGAAATGAAAACCCAGTAGGCGATTGCGATTGGCCACGGGAACTGGAGCCAGACAGCGAGAAAGAGAAGAGCCGTCACCAGTTCCACCACGAAATAGCGGAACGCGATCGGCGCTCCCGCAATTCGCGCAGCGCCCGCGCAGAACGAGCCAGCTCAGCAGCGGAATATTGTGATACCACTTCAGTTGTTGCTTGCAGGCCGGACAAAACGAGCGCCGCGGCTTGTTGCACCGAAAGATCGAGCGGCATCCGATAAATGCAGACATTCAGAAACGAGCCCACCACCGCGCCGAGGACGAAGGCGAATGTTGCGAAAAGAGAATGATAACCGGCGAGCGACTGGATCCATGGCGTTAGCGGGCGTTTCACTTGCCTTCCGCTGAGTGAACCACGCGATCCAGATGCAAGCTCTCATAGAGCAGACACATCGGCAGACTCATCGCGATCAGGGTTAACACATCCGGCGTTGGAGTAATGATGGTGGCCAGCACAAAAATCAGGACGATAGCGTACAGGCCGGGTTCGCGCCATAAATGGATAAGTGATCAAGCCCAAATCGGACCAGAGCCAGGACCACCACCGGCAGCTCGAAGGCAAGCCCGAACCCGATCGTAAACCGGGTCACGAACGAATAATATTCCTGCACCGTCCAAGCCGGCGTCCAGCCGAGCGATGTCGTGTCGTTGAAAAAAGAAAAGGATCGTCTTCGGCAACAGCCAGTAATAACAGGCCAGCACGCCGGTGAGAAAAAGTCCGAAACTGACCAGGATCGCGGGTAGGACAAACTTTTTTTCCACCGCGGTCAGGGCGGGCAGGACGAATTCGGCCAGGAAATAAAGAAGCAACGGGAAACGAGAACACGATACCGGCATAAAAGGCGAGACGGAACGAGATCGTCAGCGAATCGGTCACGCCCATGGCCCGAAGTGCGCCGATTTGCGGATCGATGTCGTGCAACGGGCGTTGCATGATCTGGACCAGCGACGTCCGGAACGCGAAACAAACCACCATCGCGACCAGCAGCGTGATCGCCATTTTCACGATCGTCCATCGCAGATCTTCGAGATGTTCCAGGAACGGCTTGGACGTTTCGCTCTCCGGCTGTTCGCGAAATTTGAAAAAATTGCGTAGAGCCATGGGGTAGAGCGTTGGAGCGGTGTTGTAGCCACGGCCCTGTGGGCCGTCCGGTGAAGCGTTACATCGTAATTCGAGATTCGAGAATCGCCAGCCGCTGTCTGAAGGCAGGCTAATGGCTGATGGTTAATGGCTGATAGCGAAAGGTGAGGCAGTCTGACGCGCGCGTGTCGGGGGTCCTGTTGTAGTGGCGCTTCTGCGAAGCGCCTGGGTATGAGCGGGACGGACAGAGTTACCGCTCAAGGCAGATCGAAGTCAATTCTCAGGGCGCTTCGCAGAAGCGCCACTAAACTGCGTCCGCTAGGCCTTCTCGAAAATAGCCCACCGTTTTAACGGTGGGAAACCGTTCCCGGTTTAGATCCAAGTCCCTTTCAAGGGACGACAGAACCGTCGGCCGCAGTTCAGCGGCCGGGTGCCGGTGAAGCTAGAGACGCCGCGTCGTTCTGCGCGTCGATCAGATGAGATCTGCTCCATCTGTGCGGGGTCAGTTCCATCTCTCCTCAACCGAACGCCAGCGAACGTGCAAAAGATAGAGGTGGCCAAGCTGGCAAAGATAAGAAGTACGGCCAGACCCCGGGTTACAATTGGCTGTTTATCACGAAAGGATCTGACAATTTCAGTCAGGCAAAAGATGCACGCGCCGCTGGCCAGAAGAAATCCAATTACTACGTAGGACGGCATTGCTGTTGGGTCCGGCCGAATCATCTGATCCCAACGTGGCATGTACCAGCTCAGAGCCATTGTCGATGACCAAACGAACACTCCCGCAACCAACGTTAGGATCGCTAACGAAACTCGCCATAACCATGTCTGAAATTTCCTCATCCTCATTGACATGGAGTTGGCGTCGGAATTTCAACACGCTGGTAGTCCATCAGCTCCGGAATGTGTCTACTCGAGGACATGACTTTCGGAGCCCCGGCCATTATACAAGCGCTCGAAGCCGTCAGGCCGCCCAATATTAGAACAAAGGCTGCGAAGTGGCCCCAATAACGTCCAAGATTACGAAAGCAGTTGGTTAACTCGATTACACAGAAAGCAGCGGTGCAGCCGGAGAGGAGAAGCCCAGTCGTCAGGTAAAAAGTTTGGGCCGTTGGCCAAACGACATTAAATTGTGGCTGCAAGACCGACAACGGCGGCGAGAACCAGACCATGCCGCTCGCAAAAGCGAAGAATGAAAACAGCGTTAGTGGAATGAATATCAGGATCCACAAGAATCGACGTGGGTTCTTCATCGCGAACAGGCCTAACCCTCAGCAGGCCGCGCACCATCAGAAGGTCATCCAAGTTCCAGCCTCGACTGACTTCGCCCTCTACGGATTTGGCGTTGCCGTCGGCTTGACTAGCGCTTGACGGAGGACGTCTGATTTTTGGCTTGCTGCCGTGATTAACGGAATTAACGGCGCAATATCCTTCGCGCGCGCGTCATGATCACTATAATCGTGAACGTAACTCGCAGCCTGTTCCGCCAGGAACAGTTTCGCCTCCTCGATTTTGTTCTGCTCGAGTTTCATCAAGGCTGCGAGACTAACGCCCGCCCCAACCCTTTGGCCTTCAATAGCCGTTTTCATTGTCCAGCGTATATTCGATATCTGCGCTTCTTGCTCGAACTTCAGTTTTGCCACGCCATAGCCCCCAAGAATTCCCAATACGCAGCCAATCACTATCCCAATTAGTAGTTTCCACATCTCAAGAGACTATGAGAGTTGAAAGCTTCGGTTCCTAGCAAATTATCTCTCGACAGGCTCAGGCGCCGCAAGAGGTGGACACCGAACGTCTTCGCGTGCTCGCGACCTGCTGTCGGAGTAGCTGATGGCTTATAGCGGTGATTGAAAATCACCGTTCCCAGCTAAGCGACTTTCAAATCGCCTGACCCGCAGCCCTCTGTTTCCTCTGCGGCCTCCTGTTCAATTCTGTTTCGTGTGCATTCGTGTCTATTCGTGGGTAATGCCTTTTCTTTCCGCAATCCGAAATCCCTTTGTGTTCCTTTGTGACCTTTGCCCGCCGCGCCGGAGCCCCGCATTCGCGGGACGAGGGCGGGTGTGAGGAATTAAAGAACGCCACGCGCAAACAACCGCGAACAAACCGCAAGCGTATTTGCATCCCGGATTTCATTCTGTTCGATCATTCCAACAAGTTCATCCGGCGTGAACTCGCGGCAATCGAGAATCGATTCCAATTCATCATGAGCATGACCGTCCGCCGCTGGTTGAACCGGGCGAGCCAGAAACAAATAGACGTGTTCATTGGTTAGACCGGGCGACGTGAAATAATCACCGAGCGCCCTGAGCTCACCGCCCCCGGCCAATTCGTAACCGGTTTCTTCACGCAACTCGCGCAACGCAACCTTCTTCATTGTCTCGAGATCGACATCGCCCTGCTCATCGATTTGGCCGGCGGGCACTTCCCAAATGGCAGTTCGAATCGGAATCCGTTCCTGTCGGATCAAAATGATTTTGTTTTCCTTCGTGATCGCTGCAATGGCCACCGCTCGTTTCCGTTGAATGACGGTCCAGCCGCGACCCTCTGGTCGGCCCGGGCTCCGGATCTTTTCGGTAACGACCGCAAGATGATCGTTCTTGAAATTTGTTTCGCTCGAGACCGTCTCCCATCCGTCCATGTTTTCTTGCACCCTAGAAGATTAAAAGCGTCGCGACGAAAAGCGAACGTCTTCCTCGAACGCCGAAGGCGCGATTTCAATGACAGGGTGTGTTTGGCGTCGGAGGTATAAACTTTTTGTCGTTATTTGCGCGATGGCTTCCTCTCCCCACGCGTGGGGAGAGGCGAGCAACGCGACACGACTCCTCGATGGTTGATGCCAAGTCGTGCTTGAATCGCGCTTACGGCGCTAGGCTTTTATGGGGGGAATTATCCTGGGCGTTGCCCCAGGCTGTCTCTGAAGTCGCGCCTTCAGCGCTAAAACACCACGAAGGAGCAACTATTCCGCTATTTCTTTTCCACCAGCTTGATCGAGAGATCCCGCAGCTGCGTAGGATCAACTTCCGCGGGCGACTGCGACATCAAGTCCATTCCGCGATTATTCTTAGGAAACGCAATCACATCGCGAATTGAGTGTTCACCACAAATAAGCATGACGAGTCGATCCAACCCCATCGCAATTCCGCCATGGGGTGGCGCGCCTAGCTGAAGGGCTTTCAGAAGGTGACCAAACAAGATTTTCTGTTCCTCGTCCTTCACCCCTAGGACCCCAAACATCTTCTGTTGCAGATCAGGCTCATGAATCCGGATGCTGCCACCTCCGATCTCAACGCCGTTAAGCACGACGTCATACGCTTCGGCCCGGATCTCTCCAAACTTCTCTTGATCAAGCAACGCCACATCCTCCGCCTTCGGACGAGTGAACGGATGATGGACCGCGTTCCATTTGTTTTCTTCCGCGCTCCATTGCAAGAGCGGGAAATCAGTCACCCAAAGAAAATCAAGCTGCTCGGAATTCGCGGTTAACTTCTGAATCTCAGCGATCCGCAACCGAATCCGACCCATCACTTCGCAGGCGATCTCCCATTTGTCCGCCGCAAAAAAGACGCAATCGCCCTCGACGATATCGAGTTTCGAGCGAAGGGCTTCTTTCTCTTCCGGGGTAAAGAATTTCACCAGGGGCGATTTCCATTCGCCGTTTTCGATCTTGATAAAAGCGAGACCTTTTGCGCCGAAGTTCTTGGCCATATTGGTCAGTTCGTCGACCTGACCGATGGTGATTCCGGCGAATCCTTTTGCGTTGATTGCTTTGACGACGCCACCGGCGTCGAGTGCGCCCCGAAACATTTTGAAGCTGCTGGCGCGAAATGCGTCCGCCAGATCAACGATTTGCATTCCGAAACGGCGATCCGGTTTATCGCTCCCGAAAGTGCTGATCGCCTCTCGATAGGTCAAACGTTCGAATGGCAGCTTGATTTCGATCCCCTTCGTCGCCTTGAAAACGGCAGCCAGCAATCCTTCGGTCAGTTCATAAATATCTTCTGGACTGACGAAGGACGCTTCGACGTCGATCTGGGTGAATTCCGGTTGTCGATCCGCTCGCAGATCTTCGTCCCGAAAACATTTTGCGATCTGAAAATATTTTTCGACGCCGGCAACCATGAGCAATTGTTTGTATTGCTGTGGCGCCTGCGGCAACGCGTAAAATTTTCCGGGGGTCAACCGGCAAGGAACGAGAAAATCGCGCGCGCCTTCCGGGGTGCTTTTGGAAAGGATCGGCGTCTCCACTTCAATAAAGCCGCGGGAATCGAAATAATCGCGGGTGGCTTTGGCGGTCTTGTGGCGGAGGCGAAGATTGCGTCCGAGCTGAGGCCGGCGGAGATCGAAATACCGATAGGTCAGGCGAAGGTCTTCGTTATGGACATCGCTATCGAGCTGGAACGGAAGGTCGGCGGCTCGATTTAGGATTCGTAATTCACTTGGGAGAACTTCGATGTCGCCGGTCGCGAGGTTTGGATTTTCGGTGCCAGGCAGTCGGGGGGCGACTTTCCCGTGAATCTGGATCACGTCTTCGCTTCGGAGCTGGTGCGATTGTTTGGCCAGATCCGCATTTTCCTCGGGGCGAAAAACAATCTGAGTCAAACCTTCGCGGTCACGCAGATCGATAAAGATCACGCCGCCATGATCGCGGGAAACGTGGACCCAACCGGCGAGGGTGACCTGTTTGCCGATGTCGGTTTTGCGAAGTGAATTGCAGTCGGTGTCGCGGAACATTTCTGAACCTTATTCCAATTACCTCTCAGGAGCGAGAGGGTTGGGAGTGATGCTTATCGATCTTTTGGGGTTTGTGGCAAGCTGAGGCTCACAGGGTTGAATTCCACATTATTGGTATCGTATTCTCAAGAAAAGCGGTGTCATCCCGACGCCGGCGAAGCTAACGCCAGTCCGGCTCGGACCGGAGGGACCTCCCAGCTGCAAGTTGAATCACGCATTAGGATTGGACGCGGCGATTGTTCGCCTCTCCCTTCTCAAGGGAGAGGGTAGGGTGAGGGTTTGAGAGGTCGTCGGCGCCCCTCACCTCAGTCCTCTCCCCAGGGGGAGAGGAAGCCATTGCGCATATAATGCGACATGGCCGATCCACCTTCCCAACCCTTCAAAAAAATTCGTGTCCCTTCGTGTCTATTCGTGGTTAGTCCGGTTCGTGTCCATTCGTGGTTGCGGGCACGCCGTGCTAACTTGGCACGCCAAGCAGTCCGGCACCGCAGACAAAGCCCTTCCGTTCTTTACTTCCCGATCTCCGTCAGCAACGCGTCGTGATCAACCAGTCTCTCAGTCCTCGTCGCTAGCGTTTTGATCTTCACCTTCGGCCATTCGTCACCGTAAAGAATCGCGAGGTTCGCTCCCAAATCTTCCGCCATTTGAAATTGTTTTCCGACCTTGGCTGGCGCTAACGGATAATCAACGCGATATCCCTGATCCCGCAGTTGTTGCACCTGCGCCATCGCTTCACCGCGGCGCTCTTCTTTTGCGATCACAAGGTAGACGTCGATCTTCTGATCGGATCGAATCTTTTCCGCCATTATTTTGTTCGCCCCGTCATGTTCGCGAATCAATTCCCCCAGAACCACGTCGCCCATCGCAAATCCCAGCGCCGGCATCTTCGACGCGCCATCGCTTAGTTGTTCAATCAAATTGTCGTAACGGCCGCCACCCGCAATGGCCCGTAATTTCCCGGCGCGATCAAAAACCTCGAATACTGTCCCGGTGTAATAAGCGAGACCACGCACGATTCGGACATCGATATCGACGAACTTATCCAAACCACGCGCCCGAAGCCCGGCCGAAAGACGATCAAGCTTTTCGCTGGTCCCGCCCTTTTCCAAAATCGCGAGGACCGGTTCCGCCAGCGGCCCGAGTTTCTCCGCTGTTTTCTCTTTCGATTCGCGCTCCGATTTATCGATCGTTTGCAGAACGTCGCTCCACTCGTTCGGCGCCACGTTTTTGCGTCCGCAGAAAATCGGTCCAAAATTCCCGGTCGCTCACGCGAATAACAAAATCGTGTTCTGAAAAACCGAAGCCTCTCAGGATATCAATGCAAAGCGCGAGCAGATCGATATCAGCTTCCGGCGATTGTTCTCCGGCGATGTCGCAGTTGAGTTGGTAATGTTCGCGTAACCGTCCGCGCTGCTGTTTTTCGTATCGATAGAATTGGCCGATCGAAAACCATTTCAGCGGTTTCTTGAATTCGCGTTCGTGCGCGGCCACGACCCGCGCTAACGAAGGAGTCAGCTCTGGTCGCATCGCCACTTCGCGTTCGCCTTTATCGACGAAATTAAAAAGCTGTCCCACGATCTCCGGACCGCTTTTTTTCTTGTACAATTCCGTCGGCTCAAGGACCGGGCCATCCCATTCGATAAAACCGTATCGGCGACAGACCTCGCGCCACTTGGCGAAGATGTAGTTTCGCTTGGCGCAATCGAGTGGCAGGAAGTCGCGGAAGCCGGGAAGAGATTGCATAAGTATCAGAAACTGAGGCAACCAAAGGGGTTTGCCATTACGAAAAGAAGGAACGATTGAATAAGCCTGCCTTGACAGGAGTCGAATAAAAACACGACGGAATCCATCCGTTTAAACCAAGCAAAGAAAAGGACAAACATGAAATCAAACAGATTGACCAGATTATTGGCAGCCGGAGCCGTCAGCGCAATTGCGCTTACCACAGCTTTCGCCCAGGAATCAGCCACTACCACAACGACAACCAGTAAGGAAGGCGAGACCACTTCGTCTGCCACCACGACGACCAAGACGATTGATGCTACCGGCACCATCACAACCAAGCCCGGGACGGACTTTATCACGGTAAAGACCGAATCGAGCACCGCGCCGATTATGTATTATTCGGCCAAGGACACCGTCATCGTCGATGCTGACGGCAAACCTGTGAAATGGGCCATGCTCAAAGCAGATATGCCGGTCAAATACACCTACGTGACGGAAGGTGAACGAATGGTTCTTCGGAAAATTACAGTTCAAAAACCGGGAACAATCGAGAAGACCACCACGACAACAACAACGACCGAGCATTAATCAGGGCTCGCGTTAGTTCAATTCGATTTGGAACGCCCGCGGAACGTGTTTCCGCGGGCGTTTCCTTCTTCCTTGCACTTGCACTTTAACTTTCACTTGCACCTGTAGTGGCGGTGGGTGTCCCTCCGTGGCCAAACGAACAAGGAAAGTGTAAGTGAAAGTTAAAGCTGCAAGTGCAGGTAAGCTCGCGAGTCGCGAGCTAATCACCGTACCCGTTCGGGAAACGCTGGTGCCAGTTCCATGCACTTCTAATAATCGCTTCCAGATTCTGGAACTGCGGTTCCCAACCTAACTGGCGTCGAACCTTCTCCGAACTTGCGATCAATCGTGGCGGATCACCCGGACGCCGCGGCTTTTCGACCACTGGAACTTTGTGACCAGTCACTTTTCGACAGGCCTCAATCACTTCGCGCACACTCGAGCCGCCCCCTGTCCCGAGATTATAGAATTCACTGGTCGACGCCCCGAGCGCAAGGATGTGCGCTCGCGAAAGGTCGAGAATGTGAATGTAATCCCGGATACAGGTTCCATCCGGAGTGTCGTAATCGGTGCCGAAAATATCGACCTGCGGTTTCTGTCCCAGCGCCACCTTCAACACATTTGGGATCAGATGCGTCTCGATCCGGTGTTCTTCTCCGAACCGTTCTGAGGCGCCGGCCGCGTTGAAATAACGGAGCGCAACAAAACGGACCTCATGAATCTCGTCGTACCAACGCAAGATTTTTTCGAACGCCAGTTTCGATTCGCCGTATGGATTGATCGGTCGTTGCGGTGTGGTCTCGTCGATAGGCAATCGTTCCGGTGGTCCGAAGGTTGCGCAGGTCGATGAAAAAACAATCCGCGAAACATCGGTCGCGACCATGGCATCGAGTAGATTGAGGCCATTCGAAATGTTGTTCCTAAAATATTTGGAAGGATTCTGCATCGACTCGCCGACCAGCGCGTTCGCGGCGAAATGCATGACCGCTTCCGGTCGAAACGAGGCCATAGTCGATTGAATCAGATCGAGATTAGCCAGGTCGCCTTCGACGAATTGAGCCCGGGAATCGATCGCGCCGCGATGGCCTTCAGTCAGGTTATCGAAGATGAGAACGGAATGACCTTCATTGAGGAGCAGTTCGGAGCAGACACTTCCGATGTAACCAGCTCCACCTGCAACAAGAACCTTCATCGCCCACGTTCCGATGTTTGGACTGCGGTGGCAAGCGCAGCGCGCCTGTTGGATGTTGAACGTTGGACGTTGACGTGCTTGAATGTTCCGGTATTCGCTGGTCCATCTAGGCAGGTCTTGGCGCTTTGCGAACATAGTTTAGCGTATCGGTGTTTTTCTGAATATAGCCACAGCGTTTTAACGCTGGGTATCGACCCATAGTCATCATCGAGTCCAACGTCAGGGACGACAGAAGCTGCCATCGACATAGCGTCGGGTCTGTCGTCGCTAAAGCGACTAATGCCATTTTCATATTGACTCCCAGCGTTAAAACGCTGGGCTATCTTCAGATGCGCGAGTTCGCTCAAACACATACCGCTTGCGTAGAAGCCAGCCGCTACAACACGTCCGGTCTTTGCCGGCGCCCTTCGAAAATCAGCTTTTCGTTTCAAGCCCGGCGATCATCCGCCGGACGAGTTGGTTCCTCTTTCGGGGAGAAAGAACCCGAAGGCTTTCCTGTTTTGATCCCCATTCAAGGATCTCGATGTCCACCCGGCGAACCCCCCACAAGCGCACTTCCCGTCGACTGGTCTTGTAAAGATCGATCGTGTTCGTCCCGACCAATGCGCCGCCGTAATCATCAATCACATAACGATCCTGCGTCCCGATAATCTGGAAACGCGTTCCGAGTGGAAAACGCGACCAATCAGCTGCAGCGCTGACGTGACCACTGCTGGACAACGTTTTCCCAACCGCATTTCGGTGGCCCCCCTCCTCAGTGTGAGTGTAGGCCGTTGTCCGCACATTCGAGATCTTTGTTCCGTAGGCCGTTGGCGTTGTCTTTTTGTGCGTCGACGGCGATTCGCAGCTCGCAATGATGCACGCGAGCAATCCGAAGCCGGCGAATTTTAGGAAGGTCGACATTCGGCGCGGAAAAACGTCAATACGGGCGGAACGAATTTATGGCAAGCAGTAATTATGCGGAAACACCTGTGGTGGTGTGAACTCCCGTTTTCCTGGTGTGAGTTTGGTGGCGCTCACGAAGCGCCTTGGATGAGTTAGGATTAGTGATACGGTTTGCTAACCCGGAATGGATTGCAGACCTTCAGCCCAGGGTCGCTCGCGGTGCAATTCTACCCTGGTAGCGCGCGAAAGCGTTTCCAATCCCAATGGGATTGTGTCCTTCAGCCCAGGGTTGCCCGCGTTAGCAGGTGCTACCCTGTGAACACGAATTCGTAATGCGTCCGAACCCCAACGGGGTTGTGTCCGCGAGTGCTGCGGTGTGCGCCTCACCTGTTCAGATTGGTGGCTCACCGAGAAATTCGCATAATCACCCTGCCATTCACCATCGTCACACCGGCGTCCCTTCGCTTTGAGCCAACGGTTGGAGACTCGTTTCAATTCTTTTACCCAATCGGCCTGCGTGATCGTCCGACCGAACCGGCAAAGCAAATGTACGTGATCTTCCACGCCATCGACACCGATGGGTGGACAGCCTAACGCCTTTGAGATTGCTCCGAGCTGTGCGTGGAGTTCGTCACGGACCGGTTTGTCGCGCAGAAACGGGCGCCGGTTTTTGGTCGAAAAAATGAGATGAATATAAACTGCAGATAATGACTGGGGCATGGGGGAACTGGGGGTTGATCACGTTCAATACAACCCCGTTGGGGTTGCGACAATTCTTAACTTGTTAACCCAGGGTAGCCCCGCAGGAGCGGTGCAACCCTGGGCTGGAGGACACAATCCCTTTGGGATTGGTAAAATGACGGCCTCCGGCCGCCTTCGCGTCAGGCTGCCTTCAACTCAGACGTGCAATGCGGGCAACGATTCGCTTTAATCGGAATGCTCATGGCGCAGGCCGGACAATCTTTCGCCACCGGAGCCGCTGCCTTGGATCGCTTCATCTGGTTGATCGCTCGGACGACCATGAAAATACAAACCGCGACGATTAGGAAATTCACCACCAAGGTGATGAAGATTCCGTAATTCCATGTGATCGCGCCCGCTTTTGCTGCATCGGCCGCAGTAGTAAACACGCCGCCATTCGGTGCCTCGCGCAACACAATAAACTGGTTCGAGAAATCAAGCCCACCAGTCAGCAGACTGATCGGTGGCATGATGATATCCTTCACTAACGACTGAAATAATTCCGCCGAACGCAGCCCCGATAATGACACCGACTGCCATGTCGATGGCGTTCCCTTTGATTGCGAACTCTTTGAATTCTTTAAGCATACATCACGTGTAACTAACCGGTTACCACGTTGACAAGCTTTTTGGGAACAACCACCACCTTCCGAATCGGCTTGTCGCCGACTGCGTTCTGCACTTTCGCATTCGCCCGCGCAGCCGCTTCCACCTCCGCCTCCGAAGCGGTGAGCGCGACCCGAATTTTATCCCGCAATTTCCCGTTCACCTGAAGAACGATATCGATTTCGTCTTCGACCAACAACGCTTCATCATGCTGCGGCCAACGCTGGTTTGTTATATCGCCATCAGCGCCTCCGAATTTTTCCGCCAACGTTTGCCAGAGCTCGGAAGCAATGTGCGGCGCGAAAGGATTGAGAATAACGAGGAGGGTCCGAATTGCGGAGACGGGCTTGGTCGGTGTGTTGGTCAGCGCATTGACCATGACCATCATTTGCGAGATCGCGGTGTTAAACGAGAGCGTTTCGATGTCGCTCGTAACTTTCTTTATCGTCGCGTGCAAAACCTTCAGCACAGATTTTTCCGGCGCGATCTCTTCGATTGTTCCAGATAAGATCCATTCGCCGGCCTGATTTTCTTCCATGATCAATCGCCAGACCCGCGCGAGAAATCGCGAAACACCTTCGACCCCTTTCATGCTCCACGGTTTCATCTGTTCGAGCGGCCCCATAAACATTTCGTAACAACGAAACGCATCGGCGCCGTACTGATCGATTACGTCATCCGGGTTCACAATGTTCCCGCGCGACTTCGACATCTTCTGGTCATCTTCGCCGAGAATGATTCCCTGGTTAACCAACCGTTGAAACGGTTCCGGCTTGGAAAGGTATCCGAGGTCGAATAGCACCTTGTGCCAAAACCGTGCGTAAAGGAGATGAAGAACAGCGTGCTCGGTCCCGCCAACGTAGAGATCAACGCCGCCGGAAGAATTTCGGATTTCAGATTGCGGATTGCAATCAATCCGCAATTGACGTCCCCATCCAATAACGCTCGGCGGCTTCGCCGATGAATCGGTCACTGTTGTTGGGGTCGCAATATCGGAGGTAATACCAACACGAACCAGCCCATTGCGGCATGGTGTTCGTCTCCCGCAGATAATCTTCCTCTCCCTCTTCGTTTCTCTTTCGCGTGGAGAGCGAAGAGGTAGAGGTAGAGGGGGACCGATAACGGATCCAATCTTTCGCTTTTGCTAATGGCGGTTCGCCGGTCCCGGTTGGTTTGAAATCTTCCAGGGCAGGAGGTTCCAATGGCAATTCCGACTCCGATAACGCGCGATGTTTTCCGTTATGCCAAACAATCGGAAACGGTTCGCCCCAGTAACGTTGTCGGGAAAAAAGCCAGTCCCGTAATTTGTAACGGATATCACGGCGGCCATGTCCGTTTTGCTCGAGCCAGTCTATGATCTTTGCGGTCGCTTCGACCCGGGAAAGTCCGTTTAATAACGGCGAATTAATCGCAACCCCGATATCGGTGTAACCTATCGAATCTTCCGGAGTTTTTCCCGGCGCTTGAACGACCGGCACAATTCGCAGCTGAAATTGTCTCGCAAACTCAAGGTCGCGATCGTCGTGCGCCGGGACACCCATGATCGCGCCCGTGCCGTATCCCATCAGAACGTAATCCGCAATCCAGATTGGGATCTGCTCGTTATTCGCGGGATTGATGGCGAAACCGCCGGTGAATACGCCGGTTTTTTCCTTGGCCAGATCAGTTCGTTCGAGATCAGATTTTGCTGCGACCATCTTTCGATAATCGGCTATGGGTGCGCGTTGTTCTTCGGTTGTGATCTGGTCGACTAACGGATTCTCCGGCGCGAGAACCATGTAGGTCGCCCCATAAATGGTGTCGGGTCGCGTGGTGAATACGGTGATCGCCGAGCTGTTAATTCCAGAAACCGGGAACCGAATCTCGGCGCCTTCGCTGCGGCCAATCCAATTTCGTTGCAACGCCTTGATCGAATCGGGCCAATCCAATCCATCTAATTCCGTCGATCAGGCGGTCGGCAAACGCCGTGATCCGGAGCATCCATTGCCGCATCGGACGTCGAACCACCGGAAACCCGCCCACTTCGCTCCGGCCATCGATCACTTCTTCGTTGGCCAGAACTGTGCCTAGCTCCTGACACCAATTGACTGGCACTTCAGCGACGTAAGCGAGCCGAACGCTGTCCGGATCCGGTCCGCCATACGTCGAAATCGGTTCCGCGCGTTTTGTCTCCGGATTAAACCAGGAGTTGTAGATTTGAAGGAAAATCCACTGGGTCCATTTGTAATAGCCTGGATCGGTGGTGTTGACCTCCCGTTCCCAATCGTAGGAAAACCCGATCCGTTTCAATTGCGCCTTGAATTTGGCGATGTTCTGCCGGGTTGTGATCGCGGGATGTTGCCCGGTCTTGATTGCGTATTGTTCGGCCGGAAGCCCGAATGCATCCCAACCCATTGGGTGCAGCACGTTGAAACCGCTGAGCCGTTTGTAACGGGCGATGATATCAGTCGCGGTGTAACCCTCGGGATGCCCCACATGTAGCCCGGTCCCGCTCGGGTACGGGAACATATCGAGCACGAAATACTTCGGCCGTTTCGGGTCAAAATTCGGTTCGCCCGGATTCGGCGCATGAAACGATCGACGCTCGTCCCAGAGCTGTTGCCACTTTGGTTCGATTCGATCGAAAGGGTAAGGCTTGCGGCGTTCGTTCATGCGAAAGGAGTTAGACAGGAATTAGAGGTTACGAGGATTGAGACTTCCTCGAACACTTTATGTAATCTAATCCTGTAAATCTTGTTAATCCTGTCAACGTGCATCGTCTCCTTCTCGCAAGTCGCAACTCGCATAAGACCCGTGAATTCATGGAAATTCTGGGTGACCGCTTTGAGATTCGCGACCTGGTCGGCGTGACGGAGTTTCCCGAAATCGATGAAACGGGAAAAAGCTTCGAGGAAAACGCGATCCTGAAAGCGGTTGAAACCTCGCGGCATTTCCCGGACTTGCTCGTGTTAGCGGATGATTCGGGGCTTGAAGTGGATGCATTGCAGGGTGCGCCTGGAATTTATTCCGCGCGTTATGCTGGGGTAGGGGCAACGGATGCCGAGAATATTAAGAAGTTACGGAACGAGCTCGACTCTTCCGGAACCGGCGCGACTCCTGTCTCGGGGCGTTTTCGTTGTTGTCTTGCCTTGGCGCGCGGTGGCCAATTGATCCGGACTTTTGAAGGAGCAGTTGAAGGGGTGATTGTGAACACGCCTCGTGGGGGCAGTGGGTTCGGATACGATCCGGTCTTTCAGCCAAATGGCTTTGATCGAACGTTTGCCGAACTGTCCGCGGACGAAAAAAACGCCATCAGTCACCGGGCACGGGCGATTCGATCGTTGCGCGAGAATTTTCCCTTATAAGGCGCTTGCGTCATGGAGTGCGGCGGCGCTCCGCCGCTTTCCGTTGATAACAGGAGAGCTTGTTGATTTAAGATGCGCAAAGGTGGATCAGCTCCGACGACGTTGCGCCCTTCAACACAAAATTACGCGTGGGGCGACTACAAGTCGCCCTTCCTTGTGTGATTGAAAATCACCCTTTTGGAAGTGAGCCCGACAGCTGTCGGGGCTTTAGTTTAACGCAGCGATTTGAAATCGCCCAAGGAACGGCGACTTGCAGTCGCCGACTCCCAAATTCGATAATTTTCAATCACCGCACTATTCGGGAGCTACATCCGTCACCTACTGTTTCGGCGCCGGAGCGCCACCTTCTCCAGTCGCGACCTTGATCTGGTAACCAATCTTTTCGATCCCGACCGAGCGCGCCTGATCCAGCACTGTGATCACATCACCGTGCAACGCCATCTTGTCGGCGCTAATGGAAACCTTTGCTTCAATCCCCCTTTGCCGGTGAAGTGCGTCCAGGCGCGGGAGCACTTCATCGCTGCCAACCATTGCGTTATCCCAGTAGATAACGCCACCTTCGGCAACACGAATGGAAACCGGCGGCGGCTTGTTCGGATCGGGCGGCGGCGGCTGATAATTCTTCTGCGGCAAACTCACCAGGATCCCTTTCATGTGAGTCTGGCTCAGGCTCACCATCATGAAGCTGGCGAGAAGAAAGAACATGATGTCAATCAACGGAATAATCTCGATCCGCGCTTTCTTGTGCGGAATTGGCGAACGCATCTTCATATCAGTACGACGCTCCCGTTAATGTGAACGTAATCGGAATCTTCACTCTCGGCACCGTGCCCGGTTTGAACCGTGCGCGACGGAAAGCGGACGTCGCAGCGTTATCAAGAATCGGGCTGCCAGTGCTCTGGCCCATGCTCGCATCCTGCACGCTGCCGTCAGGCCCGACCGAAACGACGATCACGCCGCTGCCTGTAATCTTCGATCGACGCGCTTCATAAGGATACGAAATAGGTGGCTTGAACACCATCGCAGCTTTGCCAGTTGGTGCCGGACCGCTTGGAGCCGGATTCGATGGCCGCGCAATCGGAGCAATCGGCTTGTTCGATGGCGTCCGTTTTGGCGGAGGCGTTGATTTTTCCTCAACAAATTCGGGTGCCTGTTCTGGTATGACGTCCGGTGGTGGCGGTGGTGGTGGCTCCTCCTCAGGCGGAGGAGTTGGTGCCGGTGGTTCCGGTGTGGTGTCGAGCGACAGTTCGACTGCTTCCGGAATTTGGGAAAGATCCTCAGGCGGCGGCACCGGCCTCTTTAGGCCCGCGATCCCCACGGCAGCGCCATGGATGGCAAGTGCAGCGGTTAGAGCGAGGGTAACCTTCCAGCGCGGAGGAGGACGATAAAGTTGTGGACCCATACGAAACCTAGTGTTTCCCCTGAGCTTGTTCTTGTGCTTTTTCTAAACCAGCGAGCGAGTCGCTCTGAATCTCAAATGAAACCTTCATGAAACCGGACGATCGGATTTCATCCAGCATACGCGTTACGTTCCCGTGCAATGCTTCCTTGTCGGCTCGAATAAATATTTTCGCTTCAGCGTTGCGAGCGTATTCCGTTTGAAGTTTGGGTAGGATTTCTCCCAGTTCGATCCGCGCCTTATCCCAGTAGTAATAGCCATCTCGATCGACCGAAAGCGCGATGTAATCCTTCTTGCTCTGCACTTTCCCCGATTTGCCGGAGGGCAATGCCACTTTCATGCCTTTCATCACCACCTGGCTCAAGCTGACCATCATAAAGCTGGCCAGCAGAAAGAACATGATGTCGATCAACGGAATGATCTCGATCCGCGCTTTCTTATGGGGGAGTGGTGACTTGACGTTCATTTATCGGTTTCTTTGACGTCTAGATTGACGAACGCGTCGCAGAACTAGGAGTTGCCCCCGAGATCTCGATCTCTTTCGCCTTGTTTTGTGCCTCCAACATAACTTCCAGATTCGTCGCCGCAGTTTGCAGTTCGAACTCTAAGTTAGACACTCGAGAAGTGAAAAAGTTAAAGGGAATCAGCGTGAAGATAGCGATACCGAGACCGCACGCCGTCGCGATAAGCGCTTCCGAGATACCACCGGTAACCGCGTTCACGGCCAACTCTTCGTTTCCGAGCGAAGCAAACGATCTCATCAGACCGGTGATCGTGCCCAATAGACCGAGCAACGGTGCGAGAGTCACCAACGTGTCCATCACGACAAGGAATCGACCGGCTCGTTTGATTTCGATACCAGCCGCAACCTGCAACGCGCCCTGAAGTGATGCGTGCTGGTGATTCAACCCGTTCCACATCATTCGTAGAACAGGGTCGCGTGAATCACGGGAAAGCCGTGAGGCCTCCGCCACGTCGCCCACTTCGATTGCGGTAAAGACCTTCTCGATCCGTTTTGGATCGCGGCGCATCCAACGTCCGAGCCACCAGAAACAACGCTCCAGCACGACCGCCAGAGCGAGGATCGAAATGATCACGATCGGATACATGATGTATCCGCCCTTATTGAATTGCTCGATTAGGACGTTCTGGAGGGGCTGCTTCGCCGCTTCAGACGTCTTTGGCGCGGTTGCCGGCGACGCAGCAGTTGTCGTGGTTGTCGTCGTCGCCGGTGCTGATGCGGCGGCAGCCGGCGTCATGCCGGGTGCAGGTGTCATTGCCGTGGCGTCCGCTGGATTAGTTGCCGGAGCCGGATTTGTCGTGGTCGTCTGATTCGTCCCAGCCGGAGGCGCTTGGGCCGGGGCCGGTGTTTGGCCGAATGACGTCAGCGCTAGTGTGATGGAGCAAAGGGTGGCGATTATTGTTTTCATAGTTGTTTAGAAGCGTTCCCGGCTCGAAGCCCCGATGAAGATCTACTTTGTATTTATCCTCAAACAGGCGGCTGCGAGTCCAGAAAAACTTTCGCGTTGATCATTTTAGACATTCGGATTCTCGGCGGATCCCACTTTCTATTCGGATCATCTCACCGTTGTGGATTTAGCTTAGAATCCGAGGGTTGTAGGTGGAAAGAACAATTTTTCACGGATTAGGCAATATCTCGCCGCTAAACTACGTGTTTAGCGTTGTATCAAAGAAACACGGGGTGGAACGTGACCCCCGGGAACGCTTGCCTTACCTTGCACTTGCACTTTAACTTTCACTTACACTTCCGGGAAGACGGCGTCGCGTCCTACCAAAGGAAGTGAGGCCGCAGCACGGCCTAATTCCATTTAGCAACGTGCCCAGGGGTCCGAGCCGGACTGGCGGTTTCACGTTCCACCTTGTGAAATCTCGTTTTCACCTATGCTAAACCAACCCGGTTCCGAAGCGCTGGCCAATCGCCGATTTGTCCTTCGAGCTCATCCCCAGGCTGGATCGGACCGACTCCCGACGGTGTTCCAGTCAGGATGAGATCGCCCGGCTCCAAGGTCAGCCGTTGGCTGGAGAACGAAAGTACCTCGGCCACCGGATAGATCATCTGGCTCGTTCGTGCTTGTTGTTTGATTTCGCCGTTTTGCCGAAGTGTGATTGCCAGGTCCGCCACATCGACCTCGCTGTAAACAAACGGTCCCACCGGCGTGTACGTATCAAATGATTTGCAGCGCCCAAACTGTTTCTCGGATTTCTGCAGGTCGCGGTCGCTGATATCTTCTCCAACCGTGTAACCAAACAAATATTCAGTGGCGCGTTCGATCGGGACGTTTTTGGCCGTTTTTCCGACCAGAATTCCGAGTTCCACCTCGAAATCGGTCTTGTGCTCCGGGAACGCGATTTCGATTGTGCCGTTGTGCGGGAGAAGGGACGACGGGGCCTTGAACCAAATCAGCGGCGTTCCCAGCGGTGTCCGCTGCATTTCCTTAATATGATCAGCGTAATTAAGACCGACTGCGATCAACTTGCCGGGCGCGACCGGTAGATCGATCTGAAGCTGATCCAGTGGCAGAACGGTGCCGGTAAACTCGAGCCCGAGCCAGTACCGGTTTGGTCAGGAGATGCACGTCCGACCCCCGAACTTCTCCATAGATTTTCTTATTCTCGAAAATGAACCCGCCAAAAGTGCGCATGATTTAAGAAAGCATGCGTTAAAGCGTTAAAGAGTTGAAGCGTTAAAGAGTTGAAGCGTTAAAGAGTTGAAGCGTGAGGCCGCGCCGACCTGTCACGTCGTAGCTCGAGCGTAGACGGAAGCCTTGGCGAAGGCGGATGGAGTAACGGAGTGTTGGAGTGTTGGAGTGCAGCTAAACAATGTTCTCCTTCCGTGTTTCATCCGTGTAAATCCGTGGCTCTTTCGCCAATCCGCAATCCGAAATTTCCTTTGTGTCCCTTTGCGCCCTCCGTGTGAGGGCCTTTCCCGCGACGTTCGCTCCCCCATTGAGCAAGAGTAAGTGAAAGGAGCAGGATGAAAGTAAGTTCATCAACCAATACCCCTCCGCCCGCTCGCGAAGACTTTCGGAGTTACCTCTGTTTCCTCCTGTTTAAGTCCCTTCCGTGTTTATTTCGTCACGATCCCCACGAAATTCCGGACCGTTTTCTGTTCGCCGATCGAAAATACCCTATGCTCGCCGGCGAACCAAAATGCACTCGACGATCCGCCATCCAGATTAAGCGCTCGTTGCACTTTGAACTCCTGCACAATTCCTGGCGTCGCAAGAATCTTCCCGAGGCCGGCCAGCGTCGCATCGGAACAAAATCCGATCGCAACACGCTCGGAATCTCCGACCGCTACGAACGTTCGACGCGCTGTCCGATTGTTGTTCAAGCCGGGAACAACGCGCCCGTGATCGACCAGGAACGGCCCGCATTGCAGGGCTTCAGTCGCCTTTCGTTTCGGCGAATATTCCGCGACCCGGAGCAAATCGATCCGATTATTCGAAGCGACCAACACGCCGCTGAGCAGAGGCGCCTTGCGAAACGGCGCCAGCATTTTTCCGCCGGTGATAACCAATCCGACCGGGGCATCACTTGTATCGAAGTATCCGCCGTTTGCACCGGCGATGCAGTTGTCTCGTTGCATTGCCGCGGCAAGATCATCGCCGGCCGGATTATCTACGACCCGAAGGGTGGCGGATCGCATCGGGAAAAGAGCAAGATGAAGAGTCGTCCGTTCGCCGGTCTCCGGCTCAGCGACGATAACCTTGCGATGTTCGACCTTTGCCCCGGCGCTTTTGTCGCTGCTCGACGATTCGACCGTCCAATCGGCGCGAACCGATCCGGCTAACCAAATCAAAAACAAAAACAAACAGGCGCGGCAGGTATTTGACATCATACGACTCTCAAGATTTTCAGGACTGCAGGAATGGCTACGGCAAATGGGCCACGGATTAACACGGATCAACACGGTTTGTCTCGACTTCGCGCGGCCCATTGTGTCCGTGTTTAAACCGGGTGTTAATCCGTGGCCATAAATAGGCTAGGCCGTGCACCGCTAAGACGGACCACTGTGCCTCTTTAACACCTCAACAAATCGGGATTGTTCCGCAACGGATCCCAGATCGGAAGAAGCTTGATCAGTTGAACGGTTAAAGGACCGGGCCGCGAAAGAAGGCCATCCAGAAGATCAATCGCTTTGTCTTGTTCGCCGGTTATCGCATAAACCTCCGCCAAATTCTGCACCATGTTTGGCCCGTCAAAGGCGTCGACTTTTTCGGGCACCATTTCGCCCGCTTTTTTTGCCTCGGCGATCGCCTTTTCTTTTTCGCCTAACCACGCCAGCATACTCGCTAATTTGGTGTGCCGGTTCGCTTCATTGGGCGTCTCGGCCAAGTTTTTTTCAGCATAATCTTTTGCCATGAGAAAGGCTTCATGCGCGCCGGTCTCATCCCCGGAATATTTTTTTCCAATGCCGATTATTTCATACTTCGACACAACGTCTCAAGGTCTCCGCTGATCATCTCATCACTGATCTTTGATGCTTTCTCAACCGCCTCCGCATACTTGCGTTGCAAGAGGGAAACTTGTGCGAACCCGGTCTCTAATTTGGCCCGGTCCTTATCTGGAATCGATTTGTCTTCGATCCATTTAATGCCCCGGTCAAATGTCTCGAACGTCCCCTTATCTGCGACCTCGAGCTGGGCTTTGATCGACCACAGGCTCAGGGAATCTGGTTTCAATTTGAGCGCGCGATCGATCGTTTTGTTCGCTAGCGGGAAGTCGCGCAACATTTGGTAATTGAAGTCAGATTCTGCAACGGCCACACCTCGTTCGGACTCAGGGCTGGTTGCTTTTTCAAGGTTCACATTCGATTCCAACCATTTTCCCTGGCGCCGTTCGATCGCGCCGATCGCGAGATAGGCATCTGCATTGTTAGGTAGACCGCGCTGCGCAATCCCGAATTCTTTCAGCGCGTTTTCGTAATCCCGATCCCCGTAATAAAAAGTAAAACCAAGCGCCAAATGCCCTTCCGATAATTCCGGCTCCATTTGCAACGCGCGATCGGCCAAAGTCCGCGCCTTGTCCTTCTGAGCTGGAGTTGGTTCATAAGTGTGAAAGATCCAGCTTTCGAGTTGAGAAAAATTCGCCAGCGCCAACGCAAAATTCGGATCCATCTGAATCGCCCGCTCATAAAGCTGCTCCGCTTGCCTGCAATTTCTCGAGGTCTTCCAATTGCGAATGAAGATTGCGCGCCTGCACGAATGCCAGATACGCCTCGCCGTTTTCCGTCGGTTTCTTCGTCATCTGCGCTTTCTCAGATGGCGAAAGTTTTGCGCTTAATTCCTGCGCGATTTTCTGGGCCAGATCGGTCTGAATCGCGAACACATCCGTCAGATCCCGGTCGTAATCCTCGGCCCAGATATGTTCGTCATTCAACGCATTGATCAACTGCACATTGATCCTGACCCGATTTCCCGATTTCGAACGCTCCCCTCCAGAATTCGCGAAACACCAAGTGCTTTCCCGATTTCGCGGACATTCAGTTCCTTTCCGCGATACGGCATGACCGAGGTGCGCGAAATAACTTTCAAATCTCCGATCTTCGCCAGGCTGGTCAGGATGTCGTCCTGAACTCCATCGGCGAAATAGGCGCTATCCTTGTCGTCGCTGAAATTCTCGAAAGGCAAAACCGCGATCGATTTATCGATCTTTCGAGCAGAGGCGCCTCCCGCAAGAAGAAAAAAGCCGGCTGCCGCCGAAACAATAACGCCGGCGGCGATCAATGCGACCAGGTTACGGACTCGCCGCGGTGCCGATACGCCGGTCGGGGTTTGACGCACGCCCTCGGGTGTGACCTCCAGCGCCCAGGCGAGCAAGAGTGTGATTGGGAACCCGATCAGCAAAAGAAGGATCACCAATCGGAGCGCCCAACCTGGTAACTCCCATGCCGGAAAAACTGCAGACGCCAGCTGGATCATACCTCCGGCAACGACCACGTAGGCCACCGCCGCCCGATACACCTTTCGTCGTTTTAGCTCTTCGAAAAAACCCGCCATGGTTGTCTAGAATACAGACCCTCTTCGAATGTGAGACAAGATTCTTCCGCTGTCGTTGCAAATGACGAAGTTCCAGCGACAGCCCGGGGTCGCCTTCCTTTGCCCGCCGCGCCGTAGCCTTGGCGAAGGCGGGTGTCTATTCGTGGTTAATGCCTTTAAGAATCTTTTACCACTAATGGACACCAATTGACACGAATCCAAGGCGAGGCGCGATCACAGCTGGTTCGTTTCCTCTTCTTCGTGTGCATTTGTGTCTATTCGTGGTTAATGCCTTTAAGAATCTTTTACCACTAATGGACACCAATTGACACGAATCCAAGGCGAGGCGCGGTCATGGCTGGTTCGTTTCCTCTTCTTCGTGTGCATTTGTGTCTATTCGTGGTTAATGCCTTTAAGAATCTTTTACCACTAATGGACACCAATTGACACGAATCCAAGGCGAGGCGCGGGATTGAAGTAACCCCCTCCTTTCCCTCTGCGTCTCTCGCTACGGCGAGTCCGTCCGACTGGCGGACAAGTGAAGAGCAGGATTAAAGTAACTTTCCCAACCATCCCCCCTCCGTTACCTCTGTTTCCTCCTGTTAAATCCCTTCTGCTTTCTCTGTTCGCTCCTGCCTGCTCGCGAAGACTTTCGGAGTTCAATCCCTTCGTGTTCCCTTGCCTGCCGCGCCGTAACCTTGGTGAAGGCGGGTGCCCTTTGTGTGAGGCCCTGAAATCGCAGGTCACCCACAGAGTTCTCTTGTTCGATCGCCCGCCGCGATGCAAAATGGATCCCGATGAGAATCCCTCGGCAAAACTATCATGATATCGAACGAATCATTGAGTTCGATTTTGTCCGCGCAACCGAAGCTGCCGCCCTAAATTCCCTCTCCTGGCTTGGACGCGGCGATAAAGAAAGCGCCGATGCCGCCGCTTGCGATGCCCTTCGCGGAATGTTCGATCTGATGAACATCTGCGGCGAAGTCGTGATCGGGGAGGGGATCAAAGACGATGCTCCTGGCATTTTTAAAGGAGAACAGCTCGGGACTTGGGTACCCGGTTCGCCGCAGTTCGATATCGCGCTCGACCCGATCGACGGCACAACCAACATCTCGAAGGGCGCTCCCAATTCGATCAGCTGCATCGCCGCGGCTAGCCCGGAAGACGGCGTGAAAGTCGCCTTGCGCGATATCCCGTCATTTTACATGACGAAACTGGCCTATGGCCCGCGCATCGTGCAACACATGCAGATCAGTGGGATCGACACGATCAAGATCGAAAGCCCGGTTGAAGAAATTCTAATGGTCACCGCGCAAGCCCTGAACAAACGGGTCCAGGACGTAGTCGTCACCATGCTCGATCGGCCGCGCCACAAAGAAATGGTCGGCGAAGTCCGGCGTGTTGGCGCATCGCTACGATTGATTGGGGACGGCGATATCGCGGCAGCCATGGCGCCGTCAATTCCAGACAGCGGCATTGATCTTTATCTTGGAATCGGCGGTGCGCCCGAAGCGGTTCTGGCTGCGGCTGGAATTAAATGCCTCGGGGGCGACATGCAATGTGTGATGTGGCCCCGGGACGACAAAGAAAAAGCGAGCCTGATTGCCGACGGCCACGAAGCCGATCTCGGACGTGTCTTTTTCGCGGACGACCTGGCTAACGGCAAGAACATCATTTTTTGCGCAACCGGAATTAGCGACAGCGCGTTATTGCGCGGTGTGAAAACGCAGGGAGCAACCGCGACGACCTACTCGGTTCTGATGCGAGCAAAAAGCAGAACCGTTAGGTTCATTCGTGCCTCGCACGATCTTCAACAAAAAACAATCCGGCTACGCTCGACTAATCGCGAACATCAGATCTAGGGAATTTCGGATTTCGGATTGAATCGGCGATTTGTCAGACTACGCGTAACCGAGATGGCGTAATCGTTGTTTTCCGTAAGTTGCGCGTCGCGCCAATACCAAGGAGCGGCGGATTGCCTGAACCGCCGAAAAACAAAAAGGCCCGACAGTTGTCGTGGCCTCACTTCTAGCCATCGGCCATGAGCCATCACCTGGCGATGCTCTCGTCCGAGTCCGACACCAAGGCATCGCGCGGAGAGCTTTGGAAGCTGCGGAGCGAACACCCGACGGCCCGCACGCCGTGGCTACAATCGATCCGTCAGTTCCTTTGCGCCATTCGTGTGACGCCCATTCAGCTATCCAGCAATCAGCTACGGCGACGGATTATTATAGACCTCCACCAACCCGATCCCAGTGCTGTTGCTAACGCCAGAGAGTAACGCCGTGTACGCGCCTGGTTGAAGCGTAGTGACGAGGCCAGACTCCATGCTATCGGTCGGCGCCAAGTGTAACTTCGTTAGCATCGCCGCTTGCGACGGGTCATCCTGCCAATCGTTATTCGTAACCACTACCGCTCCGTTGCTGTCGCGTAGCTCAAGCGTCGGATCTGCCAGAACCGAAGACAGACCACTGCCCAAGCTTGGACCGAGTCCGCGGACTACGACCTGATCATCGCCACCAGACCCAAGAATGAACCCTGCAATCACTATATCGTTACCGGTGCTTACATTCGGCTCGCGTGCTGATATTCGCCATCTGCGAAGCTGCTGGCGGCGAATCCACATCGTAGAGCTCGACCAAACCGACACCGGTCGCAGTTTCCGTTCCCGCGCAAAATCAACGTGTAAGCTCCCGGATCAAGCGTAGCCGCTATGATTGCGTCCAGATCATTCGGACAGGAGAGGTCGCAAATGGTGATCGGGGCCACACAATCCCTCCAGTTATCGCAAATGACCGTCTCAATGTTTGGACCGTGCAGCTCCAATACGGGATCAGCCAGCGGATTTGGAACGCCGGAACCAGCCAGGTCGGGTCCGATCCCTCGCATGGTGATGTGCTTCGGTGCGCTTCCAGTAATGATAAAGCCGGCGATGCCAACATCGTTTCCGGTCCCGACGAGCAACCGGGTCGAAAGATTGAGAGCCTGCGCCGGTGGAACCGGGTTGGACTTGGTGTCGGAGTTATCGTCGGCGTTGGAGTCAGCGTCGGAGTCGGGGTCGGTGTCGACAGAGGTGGCGTAGGTGTAGGTGTAGGCGTAGGAGGCGTCGCATTCCGGTTAGGCGAACGAGACAAATGCGCGGAGTACCGTTGTATTGATTGAAAATTCCGCCAACGAGAAGTTTGCCATCCGCTTGAACGGCCATTGCGGTAGTATTGACGATGAACTGTCCGTAGGCGTTGTGGGGCACGATATCGAACCCTTTCCCGGTATCAAAACTCGAATCCACCGCGCCACTGCCGGTCAATCGAAACATCATGCTTTGGTGAACGAGATCGAAAAAATTGTCTCCGCCGGCGTAAACCTTTCCATTTTGGATCGCGAGCGAATAGATTATCCCTTCAATGTTCGGACCGTTGAATTCGAAATCCAATGTCCCATCGTTGTTGATCCGAGCGATAAGATGTCGGGTGACGCCTTGGTAAGTGGTAAAATTGCCGCCGGCATAATACTTTCCGTCTGGCGTTGCCTGTAGCGCATTGACGGTGTTAACAAAACCACTCCCGGAAAGGAAAGTCGGATCAATAGCGCCCGTGGTTGTATCGATTCGCGCTATCCGATGCGCATTGGTTCCACTGCCATTGTAAGTGTTAAAACCTCCGGCAATGACGATGTGACCAGCGCTGTCTGGCGGCGTTATCGCTCCGAGACCCGCGCCGGATTGGCCCCGCCGCCTGCTGGATTAAAAGCAGGATCAACCGCCCCGGTTGACGTCAGTTTTACTATCCCTGACTGCGGTATCCCGTTGAACATTGTGAAGTCGCCACCCGCATAAATATTTCCCGCCGAATCCTGCGCCAGCGCGCGAATGAACCGATCCGCGCCCGTGCCCGGATCGAAGGTAAGATCGAGCGTTCCGTCGGCGTTAACCCGGGCAATTCGGCCCCGGGGCACGCCATTCACCTCACCGAAATTTCCGGCAATCACAATCTTACCGTCCGGTTGTAGAAGCAGCCCGCGAGTCGATCGGTTCGTGTTGACATTGAACGATGAATCAACGGTCGAGTCGGGATTCAACCGTAAAACATTGTTATGCGATGTTCCATTGACCGAATTGAAGTAACCCGTGATCAGGATTTTCCCATCGGGCTGGGTAACCATTGTCCAGATATTGGGGTTGTAATCCGTGGCGCCACCGAGACCGGCGAAAGTGTTATCGACCGTGCCATCGGTATTGACCAGGGCGATATTGTTGCGAACCTGCGCCGCCGTAGGTGGAAAAATTGCCACCGACAAAAATCTTTCCGTCGCTTGGCCGGACGGCCACGGTGCTGACATTCTCCGCGGACGGGCCGCCGCCAGTGGAGCTGAAGGTGGCATCTCGGGAGCCATCGGTGTTAAGGCGCACCACATCATTAACAGTCTCTTGCACCTAACGAATGAAAATCGCCGCCGACAATGAGCTTGCCCGTTCGATTGCAGTGCCACCCCGAAAATAATCGCGGCCTCTCCATACACCTTGAATGCCGCCGTGCTAAACCCGGTATCAACGCTTCCATCGCTGTTTAATCGGACGATGTCGCTGCACGAGACGCCATTGAACGAATCGAAAATTCCAAAGACAACTGGCCGGTCGTCCGGTTGAACGAGCATCCCGAAGACAGCTAAAGCCGTCTCGTCGCTGTTCCCGGGTTAAATGTGCTGTCGAAACTTCCATCCGTGTTCAGTCGGGCCATCCCCGCAGCAGGATTATTGTCGAAAAGCTCGAACGACCCCTGGACAATGATTTTCCCTGCGTTAGGTCCAATGCTCTGAACCGCCGCAGCAGAAATCCAAGTGTTCTCCTCTCCCAGACTTGAAACCGCGCCCGCGCCTGGATCAAAAGTCGGATCAAATGTCCCATGGCTATCAAACCGGGCCACGCATGAGCGGCTCACGCTCCCAGTGGGGGTGATAACGAAGGAGAAATGGCCTACCACCACAATTTTGCCGTCTGCCTGAAGAATGACGGAAAACACCTCGACGGGATTGAACTGGCGTTGGTGCCAAGATTGTGACCCACATCGAAACTCGGATCAGTCGAGCCGTCGCTGTTCAGCCGCAGAATCGACGCCAACCCGGCGGTGTCGTTAAAACTCTGAAAAAACTTCCAGATCAGAATCTTGCCATCCGGTTGGACGAGCACTCCGCCCACGCCCAAATCCGATCCGGTCCCGGGATCGAATGAGGTGTCGAGTGTGCCATCCGTATTCAGGCGCGCGATGCCTGCGCGACTGACCCCGTGAACTTTGGTGAATTGACCGGCGATGAGCAGCTTGCCGTCGCTCTGGTAAGTCGAGGCAAGGACAAGACCGTTGGTAAAGGTGCCAACGTCGAATGTCGTATCGAGTGTGCCATCGGTCTCGATCACGCCCGATGGCGCGAGTGAGGTTGTGGTGGCGCTTTTGTGAAGCGTCGGTGATTGGTCCGTGGCGGGGGCGACAACGAGACCGCTAACAGCAAACGCTGCGAGGGAAAGGCCGCCAACAGCGGCGGCGGATAGATAAGTTAATCGTTTCATAGGTGGGATGTAGCGCCGACTGGCAGTCTGTCTGCACCGCATGTCGGCGGCTTGTTTTGTGTTATCGTTAGGTGTGACCTGTAAATTGGTCGCGAGCCGGGCGAATAGAAACTAGATTTCCTGCGAGCGTCGGACGACAGACTGGATCTGAATGCGGCCGACGTGCAAGAAGCGCGTTGCGCAGCGAACTGACTGCGCCACCATGGGGGCACATCTTGGAAGCGAATGGGGTCCTCCTGAGCGGTTGATTACCCTAACGACATATGTTTGCCGTGTAAAGCTGTTTATGATCTCGTCATCGGACAAAATTGCTCCGCCAGCCTTAATGCCTCCCTCTATTGTGATATCCGAAATTGATGAGACGAAGTTCCGGAAAACGTTGAAGAGTTGAAACGTTAAAGCGTTGAAATGTTAAAGAGTTGAAGAGTTGAAGCGTTGAAGCGTATCTGTCCCGCGAGGCGGGTCGCATGATGTTAGCTTCTCAGCTATCCGTGTTTATTCCGTGTTCTTCCGTGGCTGAAATCCTTCGTGTTAATTCGCCTGCCGCGCCGTTGTCTTAACGAAGGCGGGTGGTTAATCTCTTCATTTCACTCCATGAGTCGGAAACATCATTGGAACACCGTTTACGAAACAAAACCCACCGACGACCTGAGCTGGACCCAATCGCGCCCCGCCCTTTCCCTGGAATTCATCGAATCGGTCGGGCTACCAAAGGACGCGCCGATCCTCGACGTCGGCGGCGGAACCTCGACTCTGGTCGATTCGTTAATCGACCTCGGTTACACGCGTCTTTCCGTGCTTGATGTCTCCGGCGCGGCGCTCGCGCGCGATCAAGCCCGGCTCGGCTCGGAAAAAGCCAACAGAATTGAATGGTTCGAAGCCGATGTCACCGCTTTCACGCCGCCACACAAGTTTCAGCTCTGGCATGATCGCGCCGTTTTCCATTTCCTAACCGATCCATCCGATCGCAAGGCTTACCTCGCCACCTTACGCAACGCCCTTAAACCGGGCGGGACAATTATCATCGCCACGTTCGCACTCGATGGTCCTCCGAAATGCAGCGGACTCGATGTCGCTCGTTACGACGAACATTCAATCGCCACCGAGCTCGGCCCGGAATTTCCGTTGCAAGAAACCCGACCCGAAACGCACGTCACTCCGTGGGGATCCGAACAACGCTTTGTCTATTTCCGTTTTAAACGCGCTTCGTGATGGCCGAGCTAAGCAGATTCCTCACACCCGCCTTCGCCAAGGACTACGGCGCGGCAGGCAAAGGTCACAAAGGAACACAGCAAAGGATAGCGCGCAGGCGGAATTTGTCCGGATTACGGATTCGGAAAGGCATTAACCACTAATGCACGCGAATGGACACGAAGGAGAACAGTTCAGCTGCACTCCAACACTCCAACGCTGCCATCACCAACACCGCACGTCCTACGCGCCGGCGCAACACTTTGGCGTGGCAGGCAGGGCCGTGGCTACAACTTCTATAATATTTTTCCAAAATGACTAAGGCCATCGCCGTCATCGGCGCAGGCGTCTCCGGGTTAACCACCGCTGTCGTCTTCGCCGAACACGGTTATCAAACCGCTGTTTTCGCTGAAAAAATCGGCGCCGACACTACCTCGGCCGCTGCCGCCGCCATCTGGTTCCCTTACGACACCGGACCGGGCGACACCGCAATCCAATTCGCCCTCGAAACTTTCCACACCCTAACTGATCTCGCCCGTCAACCGGACACCGGTGTTTCGATGATTGAGTTCCGCAGTTTCTCGCGGAACGATCAGATTACGATTCCGGAATGGTCACGTCCCCTCGGCGCGAAACCGATCGAGTCCGATATCCCAGCCGGATTCGTTTCCGGATTTGCCGTCACCGTTCCGTTGACCGACACGACCATCTATCTCGATTACCTTTTGAAACGTTTCGAGAAAGCGGGTGGCGAAATTCATTTAAACAAGCGATTCGACCGGCTTGAAGATGTCGATCCGCAGTACGGGGTAATTGTGAATTGCGCAGGGATCGGCGCCAGAGAACTGGTGCCTGATCCCGACCTCGAACCACATCGCGGTCAGATCGCGATTGTGGCGAAACTTAATCTGCCGGGTGCGATCGTCTCGGATGATCCGCCTTTGATGTATGCCATCCCGCGGACAAACGATTGCGTTTTCGGCGGGACCAACGTCGTGAGCGACGATTGCGCCATTGATCCCGAAGCGACCGTTTCGATTCTGAATGAATGCAGCCGCGTGCTCGGCATCAATCCGCCGTCGGTGGTTGCTCAACGCGTCGGGCTTCGGCCTTTTCGCCGGTCCGGGGTTCGCGTTGAACGCGGTTTATCAGACGATGGCCGGATCGTGATTCACAATTACGGCCATGGCGGTTCCGGGTTCACCCTTTCGTGGGGATGTGCGGAAGGGTGTTTGGAAGAGTTGAAGGATTGAAGTTGTAGCCACGGCCTGCCTGCCACGCCAAAGCCTTGCGACGGCGGGTGGGCCGTCCGGTGTTGGCGTGGCCGCATTGGAGTGTTGGAGTGCAGCTAGACAATGTTCTCCTTCGTGTCCATTCGCGTGCATTCGTGGTTAATGCCTTTCCGGTGTCCGTAATCCGGTATCCAAATTTCCGTTGCCTGCCGCGCTGTAGCTTTGCCGAAAGTGGGGGTCCCTTTGTGGCCTTGGTGTGAGGCCCCCAATCCGCGTGGCGAGCCCTTACATCAACGCGATCGCTTGAAACGAACTGATAACGTCGTCCGGACCTTTATCTTTGAAAAAGCTTTCGTAAAAGCCAGGGCCGAGATCCCACGAATCCCCCTTGTAATATTCGTCCCGATAAAATCGCCAGACGCCGCTGACGATGATGACCGAGCTAATGCGGTCGTTCCAAAAATCGCCTAGATAATGAAAACTGAGATTGGTCCGGCAAGCGGCGCCTTTAAAACCGATATGATCGAATACGACCAGCTCGGGCATTCTGGTGTCATGAACGGCATGCGTGTCGCCCGCCTCGCTTGCGCAGGCGTGATAACTCAACGTGCCGACCTTCCATTTAGTGTCGATGACAGCGCCGTTCTCTGGCGCCAATTCAGTTTTGGGTACTATTCGTCTCATAAAAACGGTATCGAGTAGCTTTCTCGAATATGAACAAGGGTCAGGGCCTCTGTCGAGACGTTTTCCGTACTGACCGCCTTTTCCCTCTTTTATCCTACTCTTACACTTATCCTTGCTCAATCGGTACGAACTCCCGGGAAGCCCTTACTAGCCTCGGAAATTGGGATTCGTCCTCAGCAGGGTTGCCCGATCAACCCTGAAGATACCACGGTCAACCCGTTGTGTCGTTATCGTGCTCCAGGTGGGCCGCCGTAGCGACCTACCCTGGGCGGCGACGATCCGGGGATTCGAACGCCTGTGGCCCGACATAATCGCATCCTGCTTTTCACTGTCGCCATCTTCGCCTCGCCGTCGAGTGCAGGGGCAGGACCAGCCGCGCCTGATCATAAAACAGGCGAACGATGGCCGGCGCGGACTTGAAACGACAGCCATCGTCGCCCGATTTTATCTCTCTCACTTATCTATTTCCGTAATCGACTGGGGAAGGTTCGGGGAAATGGGTTGAAGAGTTGAAGTTGTAGCCACGGCCCTGTGGGCCGTCGGCGGCTACGCGCGGAAGAGCCTTGGAGTGCGGGTGGGCCGTCCGGTGTCGAGTTCGGATAGTGGAGCTGGCCACGTGTGGAGTGTTGAAAAGTTCTCCTACTCTTCACCAATCACCATTCACTAAGGACGGCTTTCAGCCGCCTCCCCGCCGTCCCCTTTACACTCACTTCCAATTGCGCTACTTGGGGCGAAACATGCGGGTCACCACCCCAGCGCTGGCTTTTCTTTTCTTCTGGCTCCCGCTCGCTGCCTTCTCTTTCAAGGATACACCCATCGGTCTGCTCCGAGCCGAAGCCGGCTGGTACCAGAACCTCGCGCACGCGTCCACCCAGGAACAAGAGAACCTTAGACACATGTTTCTAACCACAAGTCTGAAGGGCCATTATTTGCCGTTCGGGTTCTGGGCCGATTTTCGTTACACCAAATGGGCCGGGATGCGGGAACCGGTCATGCGCGCCCGTCAGGTCGTGGCCGTCGCCCTTTTGGCCACGACTCTTTTCTCACTTATTTTATTGTTAGGTCGCATCTGGGAACTTTCGACCGCAACCCGGACCGGGATCGCCGGCGGTCTGACCGCGGTTTACCTTTTTCAACCGCACATGATCGAGGTTGTGTCCTGGCCAATCATGATCCTTCAACTGGCCTGGCTCATTTTCACCGGGCTAACCCTTTTTGCCCTGACCAAACTGGTCACGAGCGATTGCAAAGCTCGTTGGGCCTGGCTTACCACGTTGTTTGCTTACACTTCACTGCACGCCTTCGGACTCGGACTCGCCACCGTTTGGGCGGCCGCCGCTCTCTTGTTTGTGATCTGGCTGGCCGGTGTCCGCGGCACACTTCCTAGTTGGCGCACGACAAACTTGAACATCGGTCTCGCTCTAGGCGTTCTCATTGTGGTCTCGACGCTGCATGCTCTCGTTATGTTACGACCCGGTCTCGACACCACCCCGCCACCGATGCTGCACCCCACCGGGGGAATCTGGCCCGTGCTTGGATTGATCGCTTTCTACCCGTTTCTCCTCGCTGCCAACCTATTCGTTAGGGTGTCATTGGAGGTTTCCATCATCGAAAGGTTAAGCGAGGCATGGTGGGAGGGGGCGATTGTTCTTTTCTTCGGAATCGCCTTATTCGTTCGGCTTGGACGGACCGCGGTCCAGCGCGAGACGTCGATCGCATTAACTCGCTTTGTTCTCTTCGGGTTTTCTATCTTCGCCTTCCTCGGATACATCCTTCTGATCGCGGTGCGTCAGACACGCGAACTGGGCGAGCAAGCGTTCCTCGAATTTCTTAATGGCCCCAGCTATATTGTGACCGTCGGTTTTACCCTCGTCGGGGCGGGGCTGGCTGTTATTCTTCCGGTCGCGCGGCGCGCACCGATTATCGCAACGATCCTGATAGTTGGTCTCGGCCTCGGCTCATTTGTCGTTCACCAAAATTACCAGAGAAACATTTACCCAAAGGTTGTTCCGTACGCCGGCATCTCGCACGTCCAAGCGTGGCAAGCCATTGTCGCGATGGCGCGCGAATCGCACGCGGCTAACCTGCCCATTCCAAACGTCCCGATGCAGCCAGTCGCGCAGTTTGGCGGGTGGACCCTCGAAAAATACGAGTACATGCTCCACGACGAACTGCATTTAGCACCCGAGGAACGTTGCCAATTTATCGATTGGGAAAAATGTCGTGGAGAAGATTGGCCCCGCTACGAATCGGCTGCGCCTTCGTTATCAAAAGTGATCACGCTCCTCCACCTGGATGGGGAGCCAAGACAATAGCGGCGCCAGAATGCCTCACACGAAGGGCGCAAAGGAACACAAAGGGGTTTCGGATTTCGGATTGCGGATTGCGGATTGGTGAAAGGCATTGTCCACTAATAGACACAAACGCACACGAAGGAGTGAAGCGGTCTGGCAGCTTTCGGGCCCTTATTATTTCAGTAAGCCGTAATCCCTCTGTTCCCTCTGCGTCCTCCTGCCCGCTCGCGAAGACTTTCGGAGTTCGGTGTCCGAAATCCCGTTGCGTCCTTTGTGTGAGGCATTCTGGGCTACCGCAACCCCGGCTGTCGCTCCAAAAACCTAACCACCGCATTCGCCATCAAATCATTCGCAAACGCATTCGTATGCGGATCGAACCGGTTCACCTTTAAGTTCTTCACTGGAAACGCTGCGAACGTTGGTTGCAGATCAACATAATCAAACCTGTGTTCATCCAGCGTTTTTCGAAATCGCTCATAAAACCTGTTGTCCCGCAGGATCTCGTCGCTATGCAGATACGGCAGGAGAACCATCAACGTCCGGGCCCCGTATTTTGTCGCCATGGTCGAACGAAATTGTTCAAGCGTTCCGAGATGCCGCGCCATGATCTCCGGGTCATCGTAAAACATCAGGGTCTGACTAACCCGATCCCGGATCAACCGAGGATAACCTACCCGATAATAAAACAACTCAACGAACCGGCTTCCTTTCGAAAGCGATTGCAACAAATGATCGACCCCGGTCGGATCCGCTGCTTTGACCGCTCGGAACCAGCCGTGCGCGATCCGCCGGGGTCACGTCTTCGTCGATATCATTGAAATAATAAACCAGAATAACGAGCGGAATCTTAGCTCGAGTTTCCCCGAAATAATTCAACGTCTGTTTAATCTCGGTCTTGGTGTCCCATCCCGAAAACGCCAGGCTAACAAAATGTAAATCCGGAAAACGCGCCGCCACCTTTTCGCAGAACCGATCCTTAGTCGATTTCAATCCTGCCCCGAACACATGCGAATCACCTACGACAACAATATTCGGTTTCGTTTCGGAGAGCGGCAGATGCGATTCCCGCAAGCCGTATTCATCGTATTGGTAATAGCGCGCTGCAAAGTTCTGGGACAACAGCCCGAGCCCATCGCTCTCTGCGTAGAGATACCGGCAATAACCTTCCAGCCCGGTTAGGCAAAGCGACAAACTGAACAGAAGTAAAACAAAATTAGCGATGCGTTTTGCCCGGAAGAGATAAACCGCCACCCCCAGCGCGAGGCTAACAAGGCAAAAGGTGAACACCAATTAACCTCACACAAAGGAAACAAAGGAACACAACAAAACCCAGCGGCCGCCGCTCCTTGGTTTTGCCTCTGCGCTTCTCTGCGTTCTTTCGCCAGGTGAGCCTTCGACCTGTTAATCCTTTGTGTTCCTTTGCGACCCAGTGTGAGTCAATCCGCAATCCGCAATCGGCTAGGGACGGCTTCCAGCCGCCCCGGCCGTCTCCGCCGCCACATCATATTCCGGCTTCGACACTCCCATCAGCCATTTATCGAACCACCCAACAATATGCTGGAGCCGTTCCACCCGATGCCATGGCCCACCCGACCGCGATAACTCGTGCGTCTCATTCGGAAACTTCACCATCACGGTCGGAATCTTCCGAAACTTCAGGGCCCGAAACATCTGCTCGCCGCCCGCGCCCGGCGGCGTCCGGTAATCGTTCTCGCCCAGGATGAACATGGTCGGCGTTTTCACCTCATTTATATATGTGATCGGCGAACGCGCCTTGAAATCCTCCGGATCCTGAAAGGGCGGCGCCTTAAACCAGTTCGGCTGGAACAGGGTAAAATCGGCCGTGTACCACCAGTCCGACCAGCTCGCGATATCGCGTTGTGCAACCGCCGCTGCGAACCGGTCCGTGTGCCCGATGACCCAGTTGGTCAGAAGCCCGCCGCCGCTTCCGCCGGTGACGCCGAGTTTTTTCGGATCGACAAATCCGCGTTTGATCATTTCGTCCACGCCGAGTCATCAGATCCTTGTAATCGTCGCCCGGGATAATGGAACTGAATCACATTGCCAAACTCCTGGCCGTAACTCGTGCTCCCGCGCGGGTTCGGATAAAGCACCACGTAACCTTTGGCGGCCATCCATTGGAACTCGTGCTCGAAAATGTATCCGTAGGCCGCGTGCGGACCGCCGTGGATATTCAGAATGAGCGGATATTTCTTTGTCTCGGATCAAACCCGGGCGGCTTTTGCAACCACGCCTGAATGCTCTTTTCCATCGAAGCTCTTGTACTGGATTTCTTCCGGCTCGGTCAGATTGAGTTGGCCAAACAATTCGTCGTTAGAATGTGGTCAATTGCCGCGCTTCGCCGCTGACGCGATCGAGCCAGAAAAGATCGCCGATCTTGGTCGGCGTCGAGAGATGATAAACCAGCTTGGTCGTGTCCGGCGCGCGCGCGAAACCGGACAATGGCCTGGTTCCCTTTTGTGATTTCCGTCATCGCGCCGGTCGCGACATCGAACGAGCCGAGGTTCGTTTGACCTTCCTTGCGCAAAATTTTCGACGATGCTTTTGCCATCGGTCGACCAGATCGGAACGTTGCCGCCACCGGCGCGCGGCGCGCCGTTATCGCCGAAAACGCTCGCGCCGACATCCCAGTCAAACGACTCCGGTCACATTGCGCGGCTTCGCGTCTTTGACCAGATCCATCACCCAGAGATCGGGTTGAGTATAAGAATTGACCGGATTGGTCGCGGACGCGATAAACGCGATCTGTTTGCCGTCCGGGCTGAGGGCGAACCCGCCGACATCCATGTCGATCGTCGTTAGTTTAGTCGGCTCGCCGCCGCCCGGCTGGAATCGGAATAGAGCTCCGTTTTCGCCGTTTCGTAATACGGCTCTTCTTTATGAAGCGATCGCAAAATAAATCTGGGCGCCGTCTTTCGACCAAACCGCGCCGCCCTCGTCGAAGCGACCGCTGGTTAGTTGTTTCGGTTGCACTTTTTCATCGGCATTCCGCGGAGCTGCGACAATCCAGATGTGTTGTGGCCGTTTGAAATCGTAATAGCCTTCGTCGTCTCCGCGATAGACCGCGCGGGTCACGACGTGAACGTCGCTTTCCCGTTCCGCTTCCGCTTCGGCTTGTTTAACCGCGGCGTCGACCGGTTTCTTACGTCGTCTTTCCCTTTATCCTTATCTTTTCCCGGAGCGGACGACGCTGCCGCTTCGGCCGCCAGCGCCTGTTTCAATTCTTCTTCCTTACGTTTTTTGCTTTTCCTGTTTGGCCAGGTCCTCCGGGTTCGTCGTGCTGGTGAACACGATCGTTTTACCGTCAGGCGACCAGCGCGGGTCGCCCGCGCCTTTCGGGCAGCGTACGTGAACGGGAAACGCATCGCCGCCGGCCATCGAGAGCATGAAAAGTTGCGGCGGCTCGAATTTACCATCCTTCTCGGTCGCGCGCGCGAACACGATATATTTTCCATCGGGCGACCAGCGCGGGGACGAATCGCGTTCGCCGCTGGTCAAGCGATGCGGGACTTCGTTGCCAGCGGTTGAGACGGCCCAGATCGAGGTGTTGTAGCCATCTTTTTTTTCATTCACCGTGACCCGGACAAACGCGACCCGGCTGCCATCGGGCGACGACCTGGGTGTCGCCGATCCAGATGAAATTGAAGAGATCTTTCTCGGTGATATTACGTTTCTCGGCCAGGGCCTTGGCCTGAAACGTAGCGGGGCCGCAGATGGAACCGACCACGAGAAAAGCGCAGAATAAAAATCGGAATTTCATGCGTGACCAATCTAGTCGGGGACGGTGTTTCTGCACGTCCGACTTGCAGCCCCACACAAAAGGATTGGAACAGGAGGGAACAGAGGAAACAGAGGATTTGAGTATTGAGCACGGCCTGCGGGGGAAACAGAGTTCGCTCCGCAGCTCTCCAACTTTGATCGGGCGATCTGTTCAGAGGCGCTCGCCGCGGCAAGCGTCCGGGATGGAACGTCATCAATAGATCCTCTGCTCAAACCGGCCGACATCGACGATCGCGGATTCGTCAGGTCGTAACAGATGAGTGCAGAATGGACAAGGCATTAACCACTAGTAGACACCAATGCACCGATAGGAGAAGACCGCTCAAGCTCCAATATCCAATCCTGCAACGCTTTAACTTCTGTCCAGCAAACACCCGACTGCGCGCAAGTTCCGTCGCTAAAATCATCACTCCATCACTCCGACGCTTCAACGTCTTAACGCTTCAACGCTTTAACGCTTCACGCTTTAACTCTTCAACTCTTCAACCTCCCCCCGTCCTTGCCTAGCGACTCCTTCTCGTCCATACTATACCCATGCGGGTCCGGCTGAATCAATGGGCGATCGCTCTCCTGGCCATCGCCACCATCGCGCTGACTACTGCTCCAGCTAATTCCGCGTGTCCTGATCGTAACTAACACCGACGACAGCGGACCCGGGTCGTTGCGGGACACACTGGCCAGCGCCATCAGCGGGGACACCATTCAGTTCGATGACGCGCTTTGGGATCAAACGATAACGCTAACAACCGGTAGCCTTAACATCCGGGGCGACTACGGATCACACGGCTACAGCCTCAGCATTGAAGGCCCCGGGCCGAATCATTTGACCGTGAAGACGAAGCGACGCCCCGGACACGCCAGCATTTAGCGTCTTCATAGTGAACGGTTATTATGGCACCTCGTTCAGTATCTCTGGCCTGACCATTTCCAACGGAAAAGTCGACAATCCCGAGGAAGGTGGAGGTGGCGGCATTCGCAGTATCTATCCAGCAAGCTTGACGATTACTAGCTGCGTCATCTCGGGTAATCATGCTCGCGTTGGAGGCGGGATCTTTTGCATAGGTGCTGTCGGCGATATTTTGAGGTTCCCGAGTTTAGTCACGATTACGAATACCACCGTCTCCGGCAATACAGCCGATTCCGCCGGTGGAATTTTCGTCGCCGCATCTCGCGGTCTCGCAAACTAGGCCGCTGACTTGACCCTCACCAACAGCACGATCTCCGGTAACATCGCGACTTCCACCGGAGGCGGCATTTTCGTAGAGAACGCGGAGGGAGCTTTTCAGACCGAAGGCCTTGTCACAGTGATCAACACCACCGTGACCGGCAATTTAGCCAATGAAGGGGGCGGAATCTATATTCAGGGCGGTGAATACAGGGCCGGCACGCTGCGCAAATGCCGGAACACAATTATCGCGGGAAACACAGCATCGCTCGGCCCTGATCTCCAAGGCAAGGTTAACTCGGATGGATTCAACTTCATCGGTGACAGTTCTAACGCGATTATTTCGCCGCCGCACAACTCCGATCTAATCGGCGCTCCCGGTTCACCGATTGATCCACTGTTAGGGCCATTGCAAAATAACGGGGGCTCAACCCTGACCCACGCGCCGTTGCCCGGTAGCCCGGTCATCGACAAGGGTCACTCCAGTGGATCCACCACCGATCAACGCGGGTTTGTTCGCCCAGTCGATTTGCCGGATGTCCCGAATGCGACCGGGGGCGACGGCGCGGACATCGGCGCGGTGGAAGTGGCCGGAGCGACTCTCGGAAATATTTCCACCCGACTCCGCATTGCCCCTAATCATGATCCGATGATTGGCGGGTTCATCATCACCGGCACAGAAGCGAAGACGGTCATCGTTCGCGGGATTGGGACCCTCCTTGCCTCTCCCGGGAGCGTTAGCCGACCCAATCATCGAGGTGCACGGTTCCTCGGGTGAACTTCTCGCCACCAACGACAATTGGCGCGACGCCGATTCCAGCCCGGAGATCATGCAGAGTGGTCTAGCGCCTCCGAACGATTTGGAATCCGCTCTTTGGGGAATCATCAGTCCGGCGGGTTACACCGTCGTTCTGAGCGGCAAGAACGGAGATGCCGGCGTCGGTTTGTTCGAAGTGTACGACCTGGATCAAACGGTTAATTCCAGGTTAGGCAACATTTCTACGCGCGGTTTTGTTGGAACGGATAACGACGTCATGGTCAGCGGCACCATTATCCTTGGGAACAATCCCGGGCACGTGCTGGTGCGCGCGATCGGTCCCAGCCTGGCCGGGTTCGGCGTGGCCGATGCATTACAGGATCCGACGCTCGAACTTCATGATAGCACCGGCGCCTTAGTCCAGGCTAACGATAACTGGCGCGATGATCAGGAAGCCGAAATCATCGCGACCGGGACTCCGCCCTCGAACGATTTTGAATCGGCGATTGTGCGCGATCTCAGCCCGGGTTTGTACACTGCAATTTTGCGTGGCAAAGACGGCACTGCCGGTGTCGGCCTGGTTGAAGTGTACAATCTGAATTAGTGAACCCGCGATTTCCTGCCTCACACAAAGTCACCCGCCTTCACCAAGGTTACGGCGCGGCAGGCAAAAGAACACAAAGGACTTAACAGGAGGAAACTGAGATAACAGAGTTTTGACTGGTCCGGCGATTTTCAATCGCCTAACTGGGAGCGGTAATTTTCAATCACCGCCTAAACCAAAGGTCCGGCGGTCGCCGGGCCTCACTTCCTTAGTAGGGCGACGCGCTGCCTGCTACGAACACTTTCGGAGTCGAGCGACACTCTTGAGTCATGCTCACCTGCTCCTGAGACTTCAGCCTGCCTTGCCCGAGATCTGCGAAGGATCGCAAAGTGGTAATGCACCGACCATAACTCATCAAGGCGATAAACGATCGCGTTCACTTTGCGCCATGCAACGATCGGCTATCAACCATCAGCCGCTTAAACCTAACAAAAAACTCACCCATCTGCGTAATCTGCGTAATCTGCGGATAACTCCGCAAACGGGGCGCAAGCTTACGTTTTCTTTCGAGTAACGATGATAGCGTCTTCCTGCGAGGTTCCTTCCATTCTTGTTAGGCGTTTGTGGGTCAAACTTTGTATCCAGCCAGTAGAAAGCTCGATCCTAAACTCAGCAGTGTCGCCAACAGTCAGGGTCTTAAGAGCGTCAGCATCGGGAATTGGTTTCCCCACGCGCTGGGCCAAATCCTTTACCGTTTTCTCCATGATCCGTCGCGCCTTCGCGGACGCAACGGTTTGGATCCAACTCACTTTTGCTATCCCCGTTTCCTTATCGACCTTGCTCAGCGCAAACGTTGCCTGGCTCGGAAACGACTCGCCCCCAAGTGGATTCGGCAGTTTGTCTTCGAATTCCACCGGTTTACCTCCACTGAACTCTACCCCCAAAGGCAGGAAAAAAATCTGGGGATCGCGTGTGCAGAACTGTTCAACCTGCTGTTTCGTGGCAAACATAGAAGCCGTTTCGCCGCGGAGCTTGGTCACGGTTGCTTGATCAACTCCGGCGTCTTTCAGTTCCTCAGTCAGTAGGTCGAGCCGTTTGGTGCCTTCTTGCTTAACGTCTTCCCAGTTCTGCACCCCTTGGATCGTACCCTCTGAATTAAGGACAAGAATCAGGCGATAATCTTTGAGCAGATTAGCCATCTTTGGGACCAACGGATTCTTGGCCTGGTCCGGATCGTCAAACCTGATTTCGCCCAACGTCCAGGCTACGATAAAGTTATCTTTGCTCGCACTCAGAACTTCGATCTCTAAATCGGATCGAGCGCTGGTCTTTTGCGTAACTTTGTCTCCCTGCGATTTCTGGAATGTTTTTACGATTTCATAGTTCAGCTTTTCGCCTTTGGTCCAATGAGGAAGCAGCTCAACCGAGTCCTGGCCCGCATTTAGCGAACTCGCTGCGGCCAGCAGCCCGAATCCCAGCGCAGCTATAATGGTTAGGTGAGAGTTGGTTTTATTTCCCATGCGAAGCTGGAAAGAGGTTAGAGCTAATAATCGAGACGTGAAAATGAAACGCAATCCTCGACCGACAATGGGGCGGTGTCGAATATTAGCTCTGACTCCCAATACGGGCTCTCTTATTAGTCGCGGCTCCGCCGCATTGATTTACTTCAGCGATTTTTCAATCGCCCAAGGAGCGGCGATCGCCGAATCGCCGACCTAATTCATAGCCCCGACAGTCGTCGGGGCTCACTTCTTTGGAACGCGGTTAGCACCAAAGCTCCATCGGAGAATCGGCAGTAAAGTCGTTTCGACCTAACGCCTTACCAATTAACAATCCGCGTTAATCTGTGCAATCTGCGGATAACTCAGCAACGAATTCAGCTTCCGCCACTCGCGTCCCTAGTCACGTAATCCTCACCTGCGTTAATCTGCGTAATCTGCTCTCAAATTTGAGAGAAAGACGGACTTGGTGGCTAATACGCTGGATAACCGTCGAAATTGTAGGCATAATCATAGGTTAGATCCAGCCGCTATTCATGGTGATTCGACAAATTCTCTGCGTCTGCTCATGTTTTGCATTTTGCCACTGCACTCCCTTTCCTTCCCGCAGTGGTTCCTACGCTGGGTCCCTTAGCTTCGGGGATTTAATTGAGATTCGCGCACTTGTTCATGACCGGCGTGACATTCGCCAGCCGATTTGTGACATCGAAATGCAAACTCCAGACGAGGCGACAGTATTATCGGGGCCAGATTGCAACGGCGGGGGTGAACATGTCCGGAGCCAATTTACTGTTCGCAAGAAGAGCGGACATTGGACCATCGATGATTCTTCGCTCAAAGATCAGAAGAGTATGACTCTAATCCATGAAATCCCGATCTAACCAATCGATGGAGCCGACAGCGAGCAGCCTTTCTGTTTAACATCTGACATGAACAAAACTGTTTTTCTAGCTGTGGTGCACTTTCCCGCTCGCCGCAGCTCATCTCTTGTGCGTTAGCCCTTGAAGCCACCCGACAAAGTGATTGCGTCGTTTATAGGCGCGTTCGTCATCACCACGGTAATCAACGTGGTACTCTGGGAGTGCGTCGCTGCAAACCTCTACGATTGCGTTGACGAAGCCATTCCAGGCTATCTCGAGCCAGGACATTGGGTTCACAGTTTTAATGGCCATCCGGTCACAACCGTCCCTCACATTGTTCATAATCGCGATATGAACGAACCCGATACCATTAGAGAAGGTTGGACCGTCGGTCGCTTACTAGGCCTTTGGTTTGCGCTCTTTACCGTGTCGGTTGTAGTGAGCCTCGCGCTTGCAATACTTCCCCGGCCGCCAGGCAAGGGGTCTAACCAATTGCTGCAGCCAACCGTTGGCCCTTCTGATGTTTAGTTTTTGATGACTTCAACACATTATGGCCTTTGGCATCGTTGGGCCACTCGGCTTTTTGCCTCCGGATCTGAATCTATGGCAAGCGTCGCAATACCCACACGCCTAACCAATACCCACAGTCGACGGCGAATCGTCGGGCTGTCCACTTTTCAAATGATTAAGACCCTTTCACCACCAGTCGCGCGCGCTTTCGCTCGGCGCGATTGAGCTGCGGACTGTTAGCCCGACATGACGCTGCCTGAGCTACTCACGTCTCTGACCGGAGCCGAACGTGACTACATTGCGATGACCGACTATGGGAATGATGTGGAAAAGCATCGCGAACAGTTGGACATCGTGATCGAGCGAGGCGGGGCGGTGGACATGGACACGCAATACTGGTTCCCGTATGAGGTGATCGACTTACGGAAGTACCAAATGGAAGAAGGACACGAGAGGGAGTTCGTTGCTTGCGCTGGACTTGTTCTCAAGAACATCTTGGATGGTAGTGACAAGTCGAACGATGTTGAGACGATACTCGATTGCACAGCGCCATACATGGAAAATTTGCCAACCGAACTTCAGTGTCTTCTGAATGAGCTTCTTGATCGAACGATAGAAAAGAGCTAACCAACCGCTGCAGTAGACTCCGAAAGTGTTCGCGAGCGGGCTGGCGAGGCGTCGAGCTATGGATTTTTTGTATGACCGGAACCTTTCAACCTGCAGCCATGCGCACTCTCGTTCGCGGCGGCTGAGTTCTATCGCTTAGGCGCACAGCTATCCCGATATGTCATGAACGCACAAACCATTGGCAAGTTCTCGTTTATTATCGCTTGCCTCAGCGGTGTCAGTTGTCACAGACCGAGTGCTCATGGAGAGGCGGCGTCGTTTCGAATCATCGCGACGGACGCTGGCTTCGAAGCGCCCGATTCAGTCCCGGCAGGAATGCGTCACATTAGCTACGAGAACCATGGCTCTGAAATTCATGAGGCTATGCTCGTAAAACTGGCGCAAGGCATGACCGCGGATGATTACGTCGCTGCTGTTCGCGCGGGCTCAAACTTTCCCGCGGGAGCGCTGGATTACTCCGGGCCGGGTTTAACTTCGCCGGGAGAGAGCGTGGAGGTTTGGTCGAAGCTGGATCCGGGTAATTATATCGTTATCTGCTGGAACGCTGGACACGCCACGACAAGGAAGCCGCATCCCTTTACCTGCAGATACACCATCTCGGACGACGCGCCGCCGAAAGAAGATGTTGTGCTAAGGCTCGTCGATTATCGGTTTGACCTAACAGGCCAATTGCGCAAAGGCACGCAAGTTCTCCGGATTGAAACGCCCGGTCCTTCCATGCACGAGGTCGATATCTTCCGCCTGCATGAAGGCAAGACCGTGGCTGATGTGCGACACTGGTACAAAGAAGGCCAGGGTGGTCCGACGCAGGCTGATGCCATGGGAGGCATGCTCGATAGTCATGATATCCATCGAGTAGGTTGGTTGCGCAAAAACTTCACTCCCGGTCGCTACGTCCTCCACTGTGCAATGCCGGTGACTACTGCTCCGCAAACGACCAATCAGGAAATCACGCACGCCGATGTTGGCATGGTTCAGGAGATCGAGATCAAGGAATGATGACCTAACCAAACGATGGAGCGAACGGCGGACCGCTGTACGTTCACATCTGAGATGACTTTTACACTCCCACTGCGAGCCATGCGCTCTCGCGCTCGCCGCGGCTGAGCTCCATCTCGTTAGTCCTGAGCCGCGCAACGTGCGTTAGTTCGTCGCGACGCGGTCGCGTAGCCGGTCGAGCACGTCGGAGCGCGACCGATGGATGGCGATAAAGTTCTCGATCTTCTGTTTGATCCAGTGCGGGTCACGCTGGTACTGATCGATCGGGCGCAGCTCAAGGCCATCGACGAAGGCAGCCGTGTATTCGTGGGCAGCCAGCCAGGCGCCCAGCCGCTTGACCGCGTCTGGCTGGTGCTCGTCGTTGCACTCGATTAGGAGATTTGGCTTATGACGGGCGAGGGTGGCCGAGGCGCCTTCGAGGACGGCGAGCTCGTGGCCTTCGACATCGATCTTGATGAACCCTACGTCAGCCAAGTTGTAGTCATCGATCCGGCGGGTCTCGACCTCGATCTCGTCGGTGTGCGCGATTATCTCCGGGTCGAATTGGTTGGCCGGATCGATCGTCGAGCGACCAAACTTGGGTCTGCCGTCGTGGCCGTAGGGCAGTCGCAACTTGGCGGTCCCGCGCCGATTCGAGACTGCGTACGGCTCGATCCGGCCGCGCTTACCCTCGAACACGGCGCGCAGGATCCGGTTGAACATCGGGATCGGCTCGAAGGCGATCACCTCCGACGAGTGACGCCGGATCCGATAGGTGTACATGCCGATCTTGGCGCCGACGTCGATGCTGGGGCGGTCGCGCTGGCACAACAGATCGAGCAGCTCCATCTCGCGCTCGTAGTTGTCGCGGCGCAGGCGCCGGATCAGAAAGACCAGCCTCGGCATTCGGCGGTACGAGAACGGTACAGCCGTCATGACACGGACACTACGGTATCCATCGCCCGGCGTCGATGCTAACGGGGGCAGGAAAGGGGTCAGAGTTCACTTTCAAAAGTCTGTTGGAGATCCAAAACTGCCAAGAGCAAATCAGACTCGCCTAAACGGGTGGTTCAAGTCAGCACTTTGACTTGTGCATGTTCATGATCACTTTCAAAAGTGAGCCTGACCCCTTCGCCGCTGCTGAAATGGCAGGCTAACATCAAGCAGGAGTGGACCAAAAATGAGAAAGATCAGGATCTTCGAACATATCTCGCTCGACGGTGTGATCGAACACGGCGACGACTCCGCGCATGGCGAATGGACGGCACCGTATCGAAGCCCGGCCGGGAGAGAGGCCGTCGCCGAGGCGCAGGGCAGCAGCTTCGATCTGCTGCTTGGCCGCCGCACCTACGATCATCTGGGCCAGCTTCTGGCCGAAGGCCGGGAACAGTCCGATGGCGGATGCTCTGAACGCCGCAACGAAATACGTCGCGACCCACAGACCGGAGAGCCTCGGATGGGGGCCAGTCAAGGACTTGGGCGCGGACATCTAGAGAGCGTTCGCGGTCTCAAGGCAACGGACGGCCCGACCTAATCGTCTGGGGAAGTTCGACGCTGACGTCTGTCCTGCTCGGAGAGGGACTGGTCGACGAGGTTGTGCTGATCTTTTCCCCGGTCTTGCTGGGCCAGGGCAAACGCTTCTTTTCGGACAGCGCCGACCCGCGCGAACTCGCTCTGGTCAACACGAAGGCCACGTCCACGGGGTGCTCATGAACATGTACCGATATGTTGGGCCGCTGCGAACCGATCGAACTTGATCACGCCTAACTGCAATGCAGGCGAACTCCGAAAGACTTCGCGAGCAAGCTCCGAAACTATTCGCGAGGAGCCCGCTGGCCGCTGGGTTGACTCGCCGTGATACCATCTTCCCTCTCTCAAATTTGAACGGAAGACGGACTTGGTGGTTAATACGCCGGATATCCGTCGAAATTGCAGGCATAATCGTAGGTTAGGCCGCGCAAACTACCGCCGCAGCAGGCTCACCCAACATGAACACCCGCAAGCAGATCGAAGAGCATATCGCCACGCAGCCCGAACCAAAGCGGGGCGATATGGAGGAGTTGCACCGCATCATTCTGAAACAAATGCCGAAGTGCAAGTTGTGGTTTCTAGATGGCAAGGACGATGAGGGCAAGATTGTTTCCAATCCAAATATTGGATACGGACTGCAGGTCCTCAAATATGCCGACGGAAGAACCAAGGACTTCTATCAAATTGGCATGAGCGCAAACACAACAGGAATCTCCATCTATATCCTTGGCATCAAAGACAAAAGGTATTTGGCCCAGGCCTATGGGAAGGAACTCGGCAAGGCAAGTGTCACTGGCTACTGCATCAAGTTCAAAAGACTAAACGATATAAACACTGACGTGCTCGGCGCCGCAATACGGTATGGAGTTGAGCAAACAAGCATCTAACAATGCAGTAGAAGTGCGAGCGCGGCCTAACCAAATCGCTGCAGCCAACCGCGGGCCGTTCTGATGCCTCGCTTAAAATTATGAAAACACCTCCATTTCAAGCCACGCTCGCTCCCGCCCGCGGCGGCTGAGCTCGGTCTCGTTAGATGATTGCCCGTCGATGGGCACATCTGAAAAACCGAAGATGGCCGCGAAGCGGCCTTTCGCAATGATTCAGCACAATATTTGTTGCATGGTGAGGGATCCGATTGGCGTTCCAGTTGCTTGGAGCGGTAAAAAACTGATATGCCATTCGATATGCTGTGCCGATCTATTCTTTCCTTCGGCAGCAGCCATCCGAAAAGGAGTTGGTGGACTCTATCTTTATCAGATTGAGACTAAGCGGATGGGATTCACCCGCTTTGCGGATGCGGCGACCTGAAGCCCGTTGCGCAGCGTTTGTTAAATCCTCGATGCTTGAGCGCCGATGAACCGTTACAGTAGGTCATCTAACTCAATCAGTGGAGCTAACCTCCGCCCGCTGTGCGTTCCACGTTTGAGATGATTAGAACTTCTTCATTTCGAGTAACGCTCGCCCTCGGTCACACCTCAACCACCATCGGTCTAACCAAGCGATAGAACGGATAGCGAACAGCCTTGCGTGCTAATATGCGATATGGCTATGACTTTTTTCCCGCGAGCTTCGCTCTCTTTCACTCGCAGTATCTCATCTCTTTCTCGTTAGCCCGCCTATGGTCGCTCGTTTCATGTCTTTTGCTGCAGGCGCGCTCTTTGGGGCAGTGGGAGCAGTGATCGCCTTCCGTGTCAGTGAGCACGAGCCGGTTCACTGGGGAATCGTCTGCTTGGCTGCCTTGGTCATGGGTGCGCTCGCTACCTTATTCGGGTGGAAGTTTTGGACCACTGCGCTCTGGCCATGATACGACGCCGGTCTAACTCTTCGCTCGACGCCCGCGAGCCGTCGTGTTGAGTCACCCGGATGTTGTGAGAAGGTCCCTCATGTTTACGGCGTTCACTCCCGGCAGCGATCGCTCAGCTCTTTTTCGTTCATTAGGTCTTATGCGTATTCGGCAACATTCCAAGGTCAGATTCGCCTTAGCCCTATTCCTCGTCATGCTCACCGCTTCGCTGCAGGCGGATCCCGCAACGGTGGCGAAAAATGTGCGAGCCTGGCGAGCAAATCACGAACGCGAAATTCTGGCGGAATTCTCTGATCTCCTTTCGATCCCGAACCTGGCGACCGACGCACCGAACATCCAACGCAATGCGGAAGCGATCCGCACCATGTGCGAGAAGCGAGGCTTGACGGCCAAACTCCTGGCGATCGAAGGCGCGCCGCCTGTGGTAGTCGCGGATCTCGCAGTGCCAAATGCGAAACGAACGATCGCATTCTACGCCCACTATGATGGACAACCGGTCGATCTCTCGCAGTGGAAAAGCGAACCATGGAAGCCCGTCATGCGTGACAAGGCAGACAACGATGTGGATTGGCGCAACGCGAAAACCATCGATCCGGAATGGCGTTTTTTCGCCCGCGCGGCCGGCGATGATAAGGCTCCCATCATCGCCATGCTCGCGGCGCTCGATGCTCTCCGTAGTCTCGGGGTGAAGCCCGCGGTAAATCTGCGCTTCTTTTTTGAAGGCGAAGAAGAAGCGGGCTCGCCGCATCTGGCCGATTACCTAAAGAAGTTCCCGGAAACGTCGCATCCCGATGCGTGGATTTTCTGCGACGGACCGGTGCACCAAAGCCGCAGAATGGAGCTGGTCTTCGGAGCCCGTGGCACCATTGGCCTGGATCTGACCGTTTATGGTCCGAGCAAAGGCTTACACGATGGCCACTACGGCAACTGGGTGCCGAATCCGATCGTTCGCCTCACCCATCTGATCGATTCGATGCGGGACGAGAACGGGCGCATTTTGATCAAAGGGTTTTACGACGATGTCCGCGAGCCGACCGTGACGGAAAAAGAAGCACTGAAAAAAATCCCCGACGTGGAGGGGGATCTTCGCCGCGAATTTCAGATTGGCGCTACGGAAGGAAACGGCAAAGCGCTCAACGAATTGCTCATGCTGCCGGGCTTGAACTTGCGTGGCATTGAAGCCGGACACGTCGGCGCGCAAGCGTCCAACACCATCCCGACTGAAGCCCGCGCCTCGATTGATTTTCGCCTCGTACCTAACGAAACGCCGGAATCGATCAAGCCCCTGGTCGAGCAGCATATCGCCGCGCAAGGATTCTCGATCGTGCGGCAAACGCCCGACGCGGCGGCGCGACTCGCGAACGCCAAGATCGTGAAAGTTGAATGGGGCTCCGGTTATCCCGCTTCGCGCACGCCGCTCGACCTTCCATTTTCCCGTGAGCTCGCTGCCATCATGACCGCCGCTGGTCACGAACCAGTCTGCTTACCAACTGCGGGCGGAAGCCTGCCGATGGATCTTTTTCAGCACGGCAACAACGCGCCCGTGATTGCTTTCCCAATCGCCAACCACGACGACAATCAACACGCCGCGAACGAAAACGTGCGCCTCCAGAATCTTTGGGACGGGATCGAAGTGTTCGCTTCTTTTTTCGCAAGCCTGGATAACGTGAAGAACTAGCGAGGAAACTCCGAAAGTATTCGCGAGCGAGCTCCGAAAGTATTCGCGAGCGGGCGTCTTCGCGAGCGGAGTAATGGAGTAATGGAGTAATGGAGTTCTGGAGTAGTGGAAGAATGGAGTAATCGGTGGGATTTGAAGGAATGGAAGGCGGTTCCGGCGATTTGCAATCGCCTAACTGGGAGCGGTAATTTTCAATCACCGTCTAAAACATAAGGTCCGACGGCTGTCGGCCTCACTACTTGGTAGGGCGACGCGTTGCCTGCTCGCGACGCTTTCGGACCGGAGCCGCAACGAATTCCACCCAAGCTTCTAGCGTTTCTAGACCTTAGCTGCCAATTGCCCGAAGATTTGAACAGGAGGACGCAAAGGGAACGCAGGGGATGACTGATCGGGCGATTTTCCATCGGTCCAGAGCCTGTCGCGGGGCAATCGCCTAACTGGGAACGGTAATTTTCCGCTGGGTCCGGAGCTCGCCTGCCCGAGTTTGTCGAAGGGCCGAAGGGTAATCACCGTTTAAAACAAAAAAACACCCGCTTGGAATCTGCGTTAATCTGCGGATCACACTGACGTCTTTCAATTTTGAGAGAAAGACGGACTTGGTGGCTAATACGCTGGATAACCGTCGAAATTGTCGGCATAATCATAGGTTAGATGATAGCGCCGTTCATTGCTCTAACCGTCTTGGCGCTCAGCACCGCCAGCGCGCAAGCGCTGGACATCGCGACGCTCGCCGATGAACGAAAGGAAGCTCTCCGGAGATATCGTGCTGAAGGGGAGCGAGATCGAAGCACTCGAAGTGGCTTTACGACAGTTCCGACGGATCACTGTCTGATGACATCGGGTGATTTGGTAAACATGCCTTCACGGTCCGAACTTTACCTCGAGCCTGGAAAACTCGTGCTGCTTGCGTTTCATCGATCCCTCCGGCAACACCGTGTTCAACCAGCTTCAGTTGCCGCAGTTGGCTGCTAACGCTCGGAGCCCGTGCTCAGATTCCATTCGATGCAGCCGTTCAAGAGGACCTTCACGCTCTATCGGACCTTATCCGAAGGGCCGATGTCAGGTCCATACGTATATCAAATTTTATCGGAGTCTACTTCGAGCGTCACACTCAAATCATCTAACCAGTCAGCTGGAGGCGAACGTCCACCCGCCGCTCGCTCACGCTTTGCGTCGCTAGCTCATTGTCATGTCAAAGTTTCCCATGTTTGCCAGGCTCTCTCCATCAGCGGTCGCCTCACTCTATTCTCGTTAGACCGTTGCTGAACAAATATAATCATAACTCAGGAGAGAGAAACATATGCCGATCAATGCCTTCAACAGTTTCACCGACGGCCTCGAACCGAATCAACGGAGCCGCGAACACTTCATTGCCAACATCAACCTGGAGGACGACCGCCTCTGGGTTCCTTACGCGGAAGGCGTCTGGTTTCAGCCGTGCTGCTTTAACGTCACGTCTGGAGGATTCAGCGTCGTTCTGAAAGGTCTCCCCGGCGCCAAGCTCGGCACTCACTACCACGTTGGCACGGTACGTGGCTACACGATGCGTGGGCACTGGCGATACCTGGAGCATGACTGGATTGCAAAGCCCGGAACATTTATCTACGAACCCGCCGGCGAAGCGCACACGCTTGTTATCACCGACGACTCACCAGAGGCAGCGCTCATCTTCTTCGTAGTAGAGGGCGGCCTCATCTATCTGGACAAGGCAGTGAACGGTAGCTTTGCTGCCTTCGAGGACGGATTCACCGCTCTGGAGCTAACTCGGAAATACTATCGCGAGGCCGGCCTCGATGTGCGCCAGCTGGACCTGCTAGTGCGCTAATTGAGGAATGAGGTCTAACCAGACGATAATCGCTATCTTGTACTCGTTAGACCGATGAAGCGTCGCTTTGGAGATGTTGGCATTGCTCTTCTGATTTGGCTGGAGTTTCACGCATAGGTAGCTGAATGAAATACCCCATCACATTACTAGCCATTGGAGCTGTGATGCTTCTCGTGGGCCTTGGAATCCGCATGCATGCCGACTGGAAATACACCAACAAGATGTATTATCATACTGTGGCGTCAGGGTTGTACGAGTTCGACGAGGTATTCGCCGAACGCAAAATCGGCGACAATCTCCAGCTCTTGGCAATTATTTTAGGGTCCGCAGGAGGCCTATGGTTCGTTGTCGTCGCAATCAGTCGAGATAGACGTCGAAAGGTATAGCCAGTCGCTGGCCGCTCCGATGCATCACTTAAGATTATGAAAATACATCAGTTGCAGTCTACGCTTGTTCTCGCCAGCGGCGCCTGAGCTAATTCTCGTTAGGGTCTCATTCACAGCTTTCGGACAAATTCTTCAAATGTCGTATCGCCCATTTCCTCGGTTAATCGTTCTCGTCGCGCTGGCGCTGTCTCCGGCTAAGCCCTCATTCTGTCTTCCGGAGACTGCAATTTGGAAAGATCCTCCCAACTTGTTGCAGCCAGCCGCGTCGATGGACGAGATCTCGATTGCCAGTCATGGCGATCGAATGAACGGTCTCATTTATGAGGCACCGGGCGGTGGACCGCATCCGGTCGTAATCTTTTTGCACGGTTTTCCCGGCAACGAACGCAACCTCGACCTTGCGCAGGCGGTGCGTCGCGCGGGATTTCAAGCCATCTACTTTGACTATCGCGGCACCTGGGGTTCAGCTGGAACGTTCTCGTTCGCACATGGACTTGAAGATGTGAATGCTGTTCTCGACTGGGTAAAAGCGCCGGAAAATAGCGCGAAATACCATTTCGACACTTCGCGCATCGCCATCGTGGGACACAGCTACGGCGGCTGGCTAACATTGATGACAGCTTTGCACGAACCGACGAACGTTTGTGTGGCTGCTCTCGCCGCATGGAACGTGGGTTGGTCTGCCAAGCGATTTTCAGATCATCCGGAAGAACGCGCAGCCAGGTTAGAATTTTTTCGCGCGGCTATTGAGCCGACTGGCGGGCCAATCCATGCGGAAGCTACTGGACTGCTCGACGAGATGAGCGCCGGCGCAGAGGCTTTCGATTATGTGGCACTAGCGCCTGGCCTAAAGGATCACGTCGCGCTCCTTGTTGGCGCAACCCATGACAGTTTGTTCAGCGGCGCTCCAAGGCTCAAGCAGCTCGCCGACAAGATACATGAGACTGGGGGGCCACACGTCAAATTGGTGATTTACGATGACAACCATTTGTTCTCTTCGCACCGCGTGGCCCTGGCAGAATTGCTCGTCCACTGGTTGACCGAAGATTGCGCAAACGTCTGGCGAAGTCGGTCAAACCCTCACGATAATCACTAGTCGTGCGCCTTCAGACAACGAAGCCTAACCAAGCGCTACCGCCAGCCACCGGCCGTTCCGATGCCTAGCTTTCACATGACTTCCACATTTAACTGGAGGAATGCTCGCTCTCGCCGCGATAGCTGAGCTTGTGTGCGTTAGGTCTACGCCGTGATCGCTAAGCGACATCGTCACATTGCTGGATGGATGTGGAGCGCCTCTGCGGCGATTATGCTATGTGTTCTGCTCTGGCTAAGACGGTTGCCGCATCCAGAGTTGTCCGGTGAACCGCCGAATTACGGCCAGTTCGTCTTTATCCTATCGCTCGCCGTTTCCGTCGTGGCGGGCATCGCATTCACACGGCGACGTGTTTGGGCACATGTCGCGATGCGCATAGTGCCGCCCGTTTGTCTTATTTTGTTCGGTCTAGGGTCGCTTGTTGCTTTGGGCGGCCCAGACAAGACTTTGCATGAGCTAACTCATTTCGCCTTAAACACACTTCGGGCGACGGCTGTCCTCAGTTCGTTGTTCACGCTTTACGCGACATTCGTTGCGTGGTACATTCCGTTGACTCCACAAAAGACCTAGCCATGCGCTGGAAGTAACGGCCACCCGTTCCAGGTTCACCTTCGCAATGACTACAACCCTTTCACCGCATTTGACGCTCGCTCTCGGCGAGCCGCGGCTCAGCTTGTGCGCGTTAGGCTAAAATCGTGCGTGTTTCCCTGTTATACGTCCCTGCGCTGGCGCTAACCGTCGCCGGGGCGTGGTTTTGGCTGAGGCCCGTATCCATCCAGTGTGGCCCCTACCCACAACTCGACCTGATGGCCCTTGCTAGGACGCTCATCGTGTACCGTCATGATACCGGTAGTTTTCCGACTTCGGCTGAAGGCCTCGACGCCTTGGTTAACCGCCCTGCCGGAGCGCCTACGAGCTGGCGCAAGCTCTTGGATGAGGTGCCACGCGACCCGTGGGGTACCGCCTTCGTTTACCGCTTTCCCAGCCCTGAAGACCCCGAGCGCTTCGAGCTACTTTCCCTCGGCCCTGACCACGTGCCCAGCGCCGACGACCTGCACTACCGTTGGCGAGGACCGACTCCGCCTAACCAGGCACTGCAGCCAACCACTCGCCGGTGAGGAGCGCGGCCGATCTTATGTGCGTTAGGTCTCAACATTCAGAAAGATTCGGTTGACTAATTCTTTGTCGTTCGCACAAGAACGTTATCCAAGTTATGCTATCGAACATGAACGCCATCGCAGATATTGAGAGAGTCTACGCACGCTTAGGCGAACGCGACTACGAAGCAGTGATGTCGTATTTGGCTGACGACATTGTCTGGATCGTGGCTGACAATTCGCCGTTGGCAGATCACAGCCCCTATCACGGGATAGCGGCGGTGCGCTCAGGCATTTTCGCACGCTTAACAGCGGGTTTCGACAAACTCGTCTTTGACGTGGACGAGATCTTTGAGTGCAACGGCGGCGAGAGAGTTGTGGCTCTCGGCTACTATTATTTCAGGTTTCACGGGCAAGCTGAGGAACGCAAAGCACAGGTCGCCCACGTCTGGACGATCCGCGACGGCCGGGCCGTCAAGTTCCAGCAATACCTCGACACGCTCCAGGTCGCACGCGACGCGGGAACGGTCTAAGGCTCCACGCTCAACCAGCGCTCGCCTCTGCCACTAGTCGCTTATCTTATTTGCGTTAGAATCACGCAGGCCTGCACACTTCAGGAGAACTTATGTTTGATCACGTCAAATTCGGAGTGAGCGACTATGCAGCGAGCAAAGCGTTCTTCCTCAAGGCACTTGAACCGCTCGGGGTAGCTGTTGTCCAGGAAGGGGCGCCGACCTACGGAGTCGAGCTTAGCTCAAAAGGTGAGGCTTCATTGTGCCTGTACCAAACCGAAGAGAAACCGGCGCCTCTTCACTTGGCGTTCACGGCAGAGAATCGCCAGCAAGTGGAAGCTTTCTATCGCGCGGCGATGGAAGCGGGTGGCAAAGACAATGGTGCGCCTGGTCTGTGCCCGGAATACAACGCGACATACTATGCAGCTTTCGTCATTGGTCCGGACGGACACAACATCGAAGCGGTTTGCCACGAACCCGAGCCATGAAACGCTCAGCGTCTTGATAGGCCGCAGGCTCGCCGTGGCGAGATCCGAAACTTTTCGCGAGCGGGCAGGAGACGAAGAACGCAGGGGATAGCTGATCGGGTGATTTTCAATCGCCTAACTAAGGTGGAACGTGACCCCCGGGCACGTTGCGAATCATAAGGCCGCCATGCGGCCTCACTTCTTGGTAGGGCGAGACGCGGTCGAGCCGCAACGAATTCAGTCTCCCGTCTCTTGCGTCCCCAGACTTAGCTGCCAGCAGGCCCCGACAGCTGTCGGGGAGACGCCCGCTCGCGAACACTTTCGGAGTCGAACCGCTGGGCCCTGAGCCTGTCGAAGGTCACTCATCGCCTAAAAAAAGCATCCGCCTCGAATCTGCGTTACTCTGCGTAATCTGCGGATAACGCCGACGCACGCACCTGAACCAACGGCGGCTCCGCCGTCCATCTGTTGGCTAGTTTGTTCAGGAGCGTCACGAAAAGCTGTCACCGACAACTCGAAGAACTGAAATCCTTCCTTCCCTCAAATTTGAGAGAAAGATGGACTTGGTGGCTAATACACTGGATAACCGTCGAAATTGTCGGCATAATCATAGGTTAGACGTGAGTGCCACGCGATTGCTTTTCGATGAGGTTACCAGGCGTTTCCCTGAGGTGGTGACGCGCATATATCCTGGGGACGAGGAGCGTCCATACGAGATGATGCGTCATGTCGCAGAATGGGTCATCAGCCTTCCTTCTGTGGGACTGTCTCCGGAGATTATTGAACGTGTTCGTGGATTCTCGGACTGGTGCGCGCAGCATGAACGCACCGAAACCGCGAAAGACGATTTGCTCACCGTGGTCGCGGTCGGTCTCTGGGAGCCGCTTATGAAGTCGGACTCGGCTCGCAGACTGATTCCGCATTTGATGCCGCGTTCCGATGTAGAATCAGGCGCGGATTACTTGAAGGCTTGGGTGGGTGAAGAAAACTATCGCAAAGCCCTGAGTGAATATGACCAACACGTCTAACCCGTCGATGGAGCTGACTCCGAAAGTGTTCGCGAGCGGGCTAGCGAGCAGCTCTGCGTGTTAATCTGCGATATGGCTAAAACCTTTGCTCGGCGGTCCCCGTGCGCTTTCGCTCGCCGCAGCTCATCTCTTTTTCGTTAGGCGACAGAGGACCAATGATGAGACCTTACCTGCACTGAACGTGCCATGGGAATGACTCCGACGTTGGGCCAAGAACGGTACGAGTTCCTCGATGTCCTTCGAGGCTTTGCGCTCGTCGGAATCATTACCGCGAACATGGTCCTCTACTCGCTCTACGACTCCTTATCTGAGTCCGCGAAGATGAGCATGAGCACATACCCAATCGATAAGGTGCTCGATTTCCTGGAACTGACTTTCATCGAGGGTAAGTTCTATACAATCTTTTCCGTGCTATTCGGAATAGGGTTTTCTATCCTGCTCACTCGGTCTCAGGCAAGGAGTGCAGGGTTTCATCGTTTCTTTCTCAGGCGCATGTCTATCCTATTTCTGATCGGTCTGGCGCACGCGGTTTTGGTCTGGCATGACGACATCCTTGAGTGCTATGCGGTTTGCGGTGCATTGCTTCTGCCTTTCGTTAAGGTTCGGAATCGCACGATCATCGTGTTCGCTAATTCTCGTATTGGCCACCGGTGCGGTGATTAAGTTCACCGGCGCGATTCCCCGTCACTCATTTACGGGTCCGCGAGAGATGCTGTACGCTCGTTTCGGTTTCACTCATGAATCGGAGCTAGCCAGGTTGACGCAAGGCAGCGTCTTAGACATCTGGCGGCAGAACCTAAGCGACTGGTTCGGTCAGGTGGATTATATCATTTCAAGTGGAATGATTTTCAAAATCTTTGGCTGTTTCCTACTCGGTTTCTACATTGGCCGGAACGAGATCTATAAAAGGCTGGAGAATTACCGTGCGACGATCAGGCGGGTGGCGATTGGGGGGCTAATTATTGGCATCCCGCTAAACCTTATTTATGCATACACATTTTCATCGGAGGAATTCTGGGTGCGTAACCTGGCCGAGCCGACGGCCATTCTGCCCTTGAGCGCCGCGTATGCGTGCATCGTGTGCTTGCTCTGGCTCAATGAGCGTTGGCACAGGCGGGTGCAGATTTTCGCTCCAGTCGGTCGAATGGCACTGACTAACTACGTCGGGCAAAGTGTGATCTGCACCTTGATCTTCTATGGGACAGGCCTGGGGCTTGGAGGAAGGATGGGGCCAACGCTGTATTTGCCGATTGCTTTTGCCGTCTACCTTGGTCAAATCGCAGTCAGTCGGATGTGGCTGGCGCGGTTTCAGTTTGGACCCCTTGAATGGATTTGGCGGATGCTCACCTATGGCCGTTGGGTCCCGATGACGAAACTAGCCAGGGTGTGACCAAAAGATTGTCACCCCACAAATCGTTACAGCTGAATATCACCTCAGTGCCACCGCATCTTGAGATTCACGGCGCGCTCATCAGAGTGTTGAAGCTTGCAGACACCTCGGTTCGATGACGTCCCCAAGGCCTAACCCTGCGATGGAACCACAAGCCTGCTTCGGACGATGATTCAGAATTTATCCGGCTTGCATCGGCCCCTTGAACGTCATTGCACGGAGCCCCTACCGGTAGTAATTGTGTGACAAGGGCGTGCGCCATGATCGGTGTATTCGTTATATTTCGATACGGTGAGAATTTCGATGAGCAATCAGTTCGAAAGATCGCTGAGGCGGCTCGCCCAAGATTTGAGGGATTGCCCGGACTGCGCTCAAAGGCTTTTACACTCAATTGTGCAAAGCATGAGGCCACGAACGTCTACATTTGGGACTCGGAGGACGCCGCCAAAGCGTTCTTCACGGACGAGCTGCTGGAACGAGTGACCAAACTGTACGGTGTGCGTCCTATCATTGAGTTCGTCGATATTGCCGCGTTTGTTGAGAATATCCGAGGGACCTAACCCTGCGATGGAGCGAGCTCCGAAAGACTTCGCGAGCGAGCTCCGAAACCGTTCGGAGTTGCTCATCTTGGTCGCGTTAGGTGGCAAAGAACTTCGCGCACGACTGTCTTCCATTCCTAAAGAAAGAGTTCTATGGCGAAATACCTAATCTCATTTCCAAGCGCAGCGATGGTCGTACCCGATGGCGAATGGGAGGCGGTTGGTCGCGACGCACACGCGGTAATCGACGAAGCAAAAGCCGCCGGCGTATATGTCTTCGGCGGCGGTATCGACGAAGCGGTCCCGCCGGTGCTCGTCTCGGCCGATGGCACGTTCTCCGCAGGCGGATACTCGTGGGCGCCTCCGCTCAATGGCGGCTTCACGGTGCTCGAACTACCCTCTCGCGAAGAGGCTATCGCGTGGGCCGCGCGCATCGCGAAGGCCTGCCGCTGCCACCAAGAGCTACGAGTGTTCGGGTTCGATCCCGCTTCTTAAGGTCGATGGTACCTCTATCTCTAGTTCCCGCGGAACAGCCGAACAATGCGCTGGAGCCAACGCCGGTTAGCGCTTTCAGTTCCGCTTTCGCGGTTGACATCACTAGTCCGGCGTGGCTCAACTTGAGTCGTTAGATGCTGAGAACTATTCGCGCATACGCGCTCAGCTACCCTTTCGCTTTGGTCGGTGCGTTTTTCTGCACATGGGTTACCGCTCGACTGGCGCTCGGTCATTGGCCGCGTCCATCGCTCGACGATCCGGGCATGATCAATCGTTGGGTGGATATTCCGTATGTCGCCACGGGTGCGTGCCTCGTCATCGGCCTTCCGATCTTCATTGTGGCGGTCGGCACCCTCGTCTACACGGCTCTGCGTGACTCTGCGCAACGGAAGTATCTTCTCACAAGTGCGGCGGCTTCAGTTCTTTTCATGATTGCGGCTATTTCGTTCCTTCGGTGGGACCCGCTGCAGATCGTTAATTGGTTCATGGATTGAGCGTGTATGCCATCCAACCATCTAACCAATCGCTGGAGAGCCAACTCCGAAAGTATTCGCGAGCGAGCTCCGAAAGTATTCGCGAGCAGGCTCGCTGGCCGCTCTGTTGAGTCACTGTGATATTATGGAAGTGTTCCCAATGTTAATGACACTCGCATCCGCCACCGGTCGCTCACTTCGTTATCGTTAGATGTTAAAGCGTTATTTCAAACGACGCGATAATCCATGGGAGATTCTCGTCATCGCTGCGCTCTTCTTTTTTCCAGGGGTGTTCGTGCTCTTTCAGCGTGGGCCGCTTGTCGCGGTTCAGCAGGGATATCGCTACACTTGGTTGTCGCCGTCGATGGAGGGCGTGACCGCTATCTCTGAGCACGGCGCCCATGTTTTTGGCGGCTTGGCGATTGGTGTTGGTCTCTCCCTGTTATGGTTATACTGTTACCTGCGGCGCATGCTCGGGCGAACACATCTTGTGGAACATGGTCATGAGCGCATCTAACCAGCCACTGGAGTCCCCTCAGTTCTTTCTCATTAGAAAGGAATTTGCTCCATTGTTGATGTTAACGCGTCTCTTCACCTCGCGCTCTGCGATTCCCGTCGTCGCAGTTCCGTCACTGCTCATAGGGTTCGGCCTTGGCTACCGTAGCAGAGATGCGGCAGCCGAAGAATCAGCGCATTCGTTGGAACTTGCGGAGGCCACTCTGGATCTGACGAGGACGATAGTATTGGTCAAGGCACTGCGCGACGGGTTGGTCGAACCTGCCCGAGATCGTCTCGAGACGTATCTCGATCAAGCGATCATAAACCTGGACCATCACTACAGCTCTGCGAGAGACAACGACGGCCGCGCCGTGCGCGCATTACGCGAGGCTCGGGCATATCGCGAGGCGCATCCCGAGCACTTCGAGCATAGTCCGCTTGCTGAGTTTGTACAGCCTGCTCTCGCCAAGCTGCCGAAGTAGTGTGGACTGTCCAAAAATATCTAACCAATCAATGGACCTGACAGCGAGCAGCGCGGCATGTTAATCTCCGACATGCTTAAAACCGTTGCTGGACAGGCAGCGCATTCTCTCGCTCGCCGCCGTTCATCTCATTTGCGTTAGACCGCCATGACTCGTCAGCATTATGTTGTCCGGAAACCCGCCTAATCATATGTTAGGCACTTGAGCGCACGACTACACTAATCGGGGAGACAGCATGCAAACACACTGGTTCTACACCGTTTGGCCGTTCCTAGGCGGGGGTGGAGCGATCGTGATGGTCGCCATCATGCTGCTGACTGACACATTTCGCAGCAACATTGCAGTATCGCGCTGGCGTGATGCAGTGTGGCTGGCGTGGTTAGCTGCACCGCTCTACTGGATACATCAGCTCGAAGAATACAGCCTGCCGTTGCTGGGCTTCGACTACAATCTCCCGGACATGGTAGCCCAGAACATCGGCTTTCCGCCGTATCCGGATTGCCCAGTTCCTATGGTCTTCTACCCGGTGGTGAACATCGCTCTAATGTGGTTTGGAGCCCCGCTAGCGGCCTACCTCTGCAAGCAAAACCTCGTTCTTGGGTTCAGCTATTGGGGATTGATTTTCGCCAATGGTCTTGTCCACACGATGGGAGGCGTGACGCAGCACATTTACAACCCTGGCCTGTTGACTGGATCCATTTTGTTTATTCCGTTGTCCCTCTGGGTCATCTACGCCTTGGTGTTTAGCGGTCCATACAGCGGCAAGGTCGTGACCGTTTCATTCGTCTGCGGAGCCGTCACCCATGCATTACTTTTCATGGGCTACGGGGCTCTCAAAGCCGGGCTGATAAGCCCTACGGTCTTGGTGGCTTATGCCGTCCTGATTGGTTTTACGCCGCTCATCTTGGCGGCCCTGGCGAGTCGGTTCTTCAAGCCTGAGTTGCTACGGCCGGTGCGGGTGGCGCCCGCGCTAACGCCTAACCAATCGATGGAGTGAACTCCGAAGGTATTCGGAGTCGCTCATCTTATTATCGTTGTGCATTCACTTTAACAAATGAACATTGAGCAGTTGGTGAGACGTTTCGTTGAGAAAGTTAATAACGGCCATCGCGAACCCATGATGGTTGACGAAGTCCCTCCATTTCTTCAGGACGGTGAGCCGGATGAGCTCTTTGTTGGCTGGAAAATTGTACAAGAAGGATAACTCATCTGACATTGCGTCGGTGGTGAGCAAGTTGCCAAAAAGTTTCCCACCTTCGTTTCATTACTTGGTTTCAAATTATTGTTTCCCTGCATTCGAAACAGACGGCCTGATGCTCTTCGCAAATACCGGCACCGACAACTATTGGGAACTCAGTTCGCGTCTTTTCGGTGATATGTCACCGGTATTACTAGCGAACGGCTTCCTCCAGATTGGCAATCCATTTTTTTACAACTACGATCCTGTGTGCTTTGACACAAGAAAGGGTGGAGGCGAGTACGCCTTAGTTCAGTTGGATCACGAAGCCGCGCTCCTATCTAGCGAAATTAAAGTCGTCGAGGAGATTGCGCCATCATTCGTTGACTTTCTGAGCAAAGTCGTCGCGAATGCGGACGCATAACCAATCGCTGAGGCCGACGGTCGCCGCGCAGCTTGGTTCGATATGTTAGGCCACACTAGGCTTATGGCTTATTACTGCATCATCGCGGCTGCGTGGATTCTCTTCGGAGCTGTGTGCGAGCTCTCATTTTCGGCTGCCGTCGAGTGTGTTCGACTCCTGCTATGGCGACTCCCCTTACGGGCGGTGCTGTAGTTAGCGCGCTCATCGGTTCCAGGCTTTTGCGCTCTCACCGCGATCACAGCAATCGGATCTGTTTTCGCGCACGAGGTTGGGCACGCGCTATTGCCACTATCGTTGCTCTCCTGCCTGGCCTCTACTGTCTCAGCTTTCTAGCGATGGCTGGTTGGGAGTTCGGTACGGTCGCTTACGCTGCGCAATTGGATCGGCATCGCGTTTGTGGCATATACATTAACTGTGATTCTGGATACTCAGACCTACATGATCACCCGGCCTAACCATGCGTGGCAACGAACACGGCGGGAGTGTTGCGGTTGCAATCGCTACTTCCCGTGCGCCGGATCGCTGAGCTGGTGGAGAGCGGCGGCGCAATCATATTGAATGAGCCCATCGTCTACCATTAGCGCGGAGCGGCCTAGCCAACCGCTGGTCGCTGTGTCGAGTCGCATTGATTTGACGAGAGATGTTCTTCATGTCTGCCGCGCTGATTCCCGCCAGCTGTGACTCAGCTATTTTTCGTTAGACGATGAAACGCTGTCACTTGGTCAGAAACAATGTTGCGCGGCGGCAATCTGTATCCTTTAAGTCGGCTGCGCGGCGCAGACTGAATCTCGGGCGATTGAGCAGGCGAACGCTGCAGCCCGTGCGGAGGGTTACGACCTTCGCTCACTTTCAGCGCTCAACCCGCGCTACAATGACGGTGACTGGACTGTTTTTTACAGTCCCAAGCCAGACACGAGGGGTCGCGTCACCGTAGGAGACCACTTTACGGTATACTTGAATCGCGCCGGCACTGCAGAGATATTCCCGGGGCGTTGACCATGAAACATCATCTAACCCATCGAGCGAGCTCCGAAAGCACTTCGCGTGAACTCCGAAGCTTCGGAGTCCCTCGTCTTGGGTCGCGTTAGGCTGCACCTTCTGGAGAAAGGCATAAGATTATGAAGAGTCATAGAATTACCGGCGGCGGCGGCATACAACTCCACGTCGTTGAGACGGGGAATCCGAGCGGCCGCCCAATCCTTTTCATTCATGGGTTTTCGCAGTGCTGGCTCACTTGGAGTCGGCAACTGAATTCGGAGTTGGCCCATAACTGCAGACTTGTCGCTATGGACATTCGGGGTCATGGCCTATCTGAAAAACCGAGTGACGGTTACGCTGACTCGAGACTTTGGGCTGACGACATCAATGCGGCAATACGAGTTTTGGGTCTTGATCATCCAGTGCTTTCTGGCTGGTCCTATGGCCCGCTGGTAAGCCTCGATTACATCCGTCATTATGGCGAGGATCACATCGGCGGACTCCATTTTGTTGGCGGGATTACGAAACTCGGCAGCGAAGAAGCGATGTCGGTTCTCACGCCAGAGTTTCTCAAACTCGCACCAGGCTTCTTTGCCGAGGAAACAGAACAGAGTGTGCGCGGCATGGAGTCATTATTGCGGTTGTGCTTCGTCCGGGAGCCTTCGGCCGAAGAGCTATATCTAATGCTAGGATACAATTTGTCTGTTCCCCCGTTTGTCCGGAAAGCGCTTCTCTCGCGCACGCTCGACAACGATGATCTCCTGTCGAAGATTCGCAAACCTGTGTTGATTACACACGGAGTTGACGATGCCGTTGTCAAACCTTCAGTCGTCGAGCAACACAAGACACGCATACCTCACGCGCAAGTTCACATGATGGCTAATGCTGGGCACGCGCCTTTCTGGGACGATACGGCAAGCTTCAACCGTCGCCTGAGCACCTTTTGCGATGATCTTTAAAGCTATAGCGGTCTTGTCGAGTAAACCCTATGTGTTATCTCAAACGGCCTAACCATGATCTGCAGCGAACCGCTACGCACGCTTCGGCTGCTTTCGGCCTGCATCTTTCCCTTCCATCCCAGCCGTCGTGCCGTGTTCCGGGATCGCTGAACTTGGGGTCGTTAGATGATGACGCAGCCTCAGCGAAATAGGGGTCAGAGCTCACTTTTGAAAATGAGCGGTGCGTTAAGATTGGAGAAGAAGATATTGACAGAAATCGCGATTGCGCAGCGCTCGCTGATCGAGACACCAGTAAGGCATCAATGGATCGCAAACCGGCTCCGCATGGGGAGCGGCAGCAACATCTCAAACCTACTCATTGCTTTCAATAGTGAGCTCTGACCCCGAACTGCAATTGCCTTCCGTTCGCCGCGAATAATGTTTCATTTGGATCGCTGCGCGGATTTGATCGACTAGTCGTGGCGGCTGGGACCTCGCCCGGATCGGAGATCAGGGGACGGCTTCATGGTCCCAGTTAGCCTATTTTTTTGCTGCGGAAAAGCCAGCGGAATGGCTATTATTGACGTGCATGAATATTGAACAGTTGCGGCTTTTGTCGCCCAATACGGTGGATAGGCCGACAGGATTGTCGGCCTAATCATAGGTTAGATGTTCTCCCGATCTCGTGTTATCGGCTTCGCACTATTACTTGGCGGATTTCTTTGGCTCTGCTGGGATTCTTTTTCATTCCTCGTTCCCCCGCCTCCTTTGCTAAGGCCTTACAAGTTGGGGCCACCGATAGACCCTGCGGCCAGTTTTTCGTATCGGGATCTGCTTCACACCATCGGTGAGCTAGATTCGCGGTTCTTATTCTTATTTCCCGGTTGCATCATTCTCGCAGGTGGTTTGTTGTTGGCATTTGCATTTCGTCGAAAAGTCTCCTCCGACAGCGATGCCAACATCTAACCGATCACTGGAGCCAACCGCTGGCCGCTATTTTGATCAGATTTGATTTTGTGAAACCGTTCTTAATGTTAGTCATGCTTGTTGCCGCCAGCGATGGCTCAGCTCCGGTGCGTTAGATGCCAGCGTCCCCCGAATGGTATGAGTTACGCGCCCTGGTTGCGGGAAAAAAGTTTGATGAAGCCGCTATGCGCATCGAACGCAACGCATCCCTTCGTTCTGCGGTCAACGGTTTGGGAGAAACGGTGCTCCACTACTTGGCGATAGAGAACGATGGAGAAGGAGTGGAATGGCTATGGTCGAAGGGCTTTGACATTAACACACGAAACGAATTCGGTACGCCAGTTGTATTTGAGGTTGCACAGCTCGATTACAGGGATTTGCTCCAATGGTTTATTTCCAGCGGCACAGATGTGAAGTGCCAAGACAGTGAAGGCAGGAATATTAAAGAGTATGTTTTGCTATTCGGACATGAAGAGATCGCCCGACATCTTGAATCGTTGGGCATCTAACCAACCACTGGAGGCAACCGCTGGCCGCCCTGTTGAGTCGTTCTAATTTTGTGAGAGAATTCTCTGATGTTGTCCACGCTCGTTCTCGCCAGCGGTGCCTCAGTTGTGTCTCGTTAGATGCTGAAGATCTTAGTCTTGTTAGCAGCAATGATCACACTGTGTGACTGTTCTCGCCACTCTGTGCCGTACACTGAAAGCGACGTAGGGAAGTTCGTGCGGGCCGGGATGCTACGGGCAGAGATCATAAAACGTTTTGGCGAGCCTATGTTCGATGAGAAGAACCCAAGATTCGAAGATGGCAGTACTAATGTGGACGAGATCATTTACTATGATCTGCCGATAGCCGCCGCCCTCGCACATAATCGGGACAAGGATTCTGACCATCGGTTTACTGGATTCCAGGTCAGCCTAAAGGATGGCAGGGTGTTAGACTGGTCGCCTTCAAGATGAGCGCTGCCCAACGCATCTAACCAATCACTGGAGGACCGTTCTGTTGAGTGACTGCAATTTTATGAGAAAATTCACCATGTTTGGTACGCTCGCTTCCTCCAGTGGTCGCTCAGCTTTGTTGCGTTAGATGACCATTAACGTTTCACATTGTGGAGATCGTGAGCGGCGATGCTTCCGAGCGCCGACAAAGTCTGGCGATCGAATGCACTGAAGGCGATGTCTTTGCTTTCACGCGCAAAAGCCATTGGCAAGGATTGGCTGCCGCCGATTCTGGTGCGCAGCTGGCAGCAAAAAGCAACGATACGCCGTTTGGCAGCCGAGCACGCCGCTGCGATGGACGTCTTCTACGGAAATCTTATCCCTCCGCAGAGCCTTTGCTTTGATATCGGCGCCAACATCGGTAACAGAGTCGCGTCCTTCCGCCGTTCAGGTTTTCGCGTGCTCGCGCTCGAGCCACAGCCCAGTTGCTTCTCAGTGTTGGAAGCGAAGTTCTCCAGTGACGATGACGTCACGCTGGTCGATAAGGCCGCAGGTAGCGCAGCCGGCGCGGCGACCATGATGTTATCCGACGAGCACATTTATTCTAGTATGTCACAGGAGTTCGTCGCTGCCGCGCGGGAATCTGGCCGCTTCGGACGTGCAACCTGGAGTAAAGCGATCACTGTGGATGTCGTTACTCTGGATCAGCTTATTAGCGAATATGGCAGGCCAGCGTTCATCAAAATCGACGTCGAAGGGTTTGAGGCCGAAGTTGTTCGTGGTTTGACTTCCCCGGTGAGGATGTTGTCTCTCGAATGGTCACCGTCGACAACGGCTATCATCTCTGATTGCCTGACGATGCTTACCAAGCTTTCAGCGATTACCTGCAACATCGCTTTCGGCGAAAGCATGCAACTGGCGGCAGATGAGTGGATGAGCAGTAATGATCTTCTCAAGGCTCTGCGGCTCTTAAGCGCTACGTCAAATATGTGGGGAGACGTTTATGTTTTCGCGAGGTCTCGTGCAGAACAGTCAGATGTCATCTAACCAGGCGATGCAGCGAACCGCCGCCCGCTCTGTGCTTACAATTTGCGTGGCGAAAGCCCCTGCATCGCGGTCCGCGCGGCCTTTCGCGGCAGTCGGTGATCTTTGGTCTCGTTAGATTGCTTATATGCCTTCTCAAGACGCACAAGCGATGCAACAGGAGGTCTCCCTTGCGGACGGAGAGTTGCGTCGCCTTCAGAGTGAGTTTGAGGCTGCGGCCGAGGAGCGCGGTGTCGCAACCACAGATGAAGATCGTCGCAAGGCAGTGGCCCGCGCTGCATTGATCAGCGGAAAGCTTCACGCCGCTGAAGACAGACTAAGAGCCGCAAAGCGTACTCTCGCAAAGGCCCAAGGTGACACATATCGCCGTGATCAAGCCACGCCGCAGATCTAACCACACGCTGGAGTCAACTCCGAAGCTATTCGCGAGCAGGCTCGCTGGCCGCTCTGTTGAGTCGATCTGATTTTATGAGAGAGTTTCGCATGTTCGCCACGCTCGCTCCTGTCAGCGGTGCCTCAGCTGCGTATCGTTAGGTTCATGTACACTGACCTTATGAAACCAGCGTTTTTTCTCTTCTTAGCCGTAGCAACGCTTCGCGCTGCCGACCCGGCGCCATTCTTCGACAAGGTTACAGCAGAGACTTACTCGCCCAAAAACGACGTCCTCATTGAGCATTGCTTCGAGCGTGATGGGGCTGCCCAGGTTTGGCTCGTTTCCACGTCAGACCCCGCCAAACGTCGCCTCCTTTTCTCTCATCACCGACACGCGGAGGTTCTCTTCTCACCAGACGAGAATTGGCTAGTTATCAACGACCACTACGCCAGCAATGAATCTCGGCTGTTCCTTTACCGCCAGCGAGCGCCGCTCGACTATGAACGGGTCGCCGATCTTACCGATGCGGCTTGGCAGTTCTTCGACCAACGCAACGATCGTAAAACAGGCAACGGCTTCGACCATTCCTATGTCGATGCAATTCGGTGGGGCGACGATGATCCACCAACGCTTCTTCTTTATCTTCGCGGTCACTCCGATAGCCGCAATAACACCAGGGATTGGTATTGCCTTTACGACATCCGCACCAAAACGTTCAGCACGGATTTGGATGCACACAACCAGAAGAACACCAAACTCGAACACAAATGAACCAACCTAAACAAGCACTGGAGCGAACCGCCGCCCGGCTGGTGTTTACATTTCAGATGGTTAAAGCAGTTTCACTCAAAGTCGTGAACGCACCCGCCAGCGGTCGCTCAGCTTTTTTGCGTTAGGCCCATGACGATGGAGCACATCAAGCGGTCGTTCAAGGTATCGCTTCACGTTCTTCATCCGTCGATCGATCCTACTGCAGTTACCAGCGCCCTGAAGCTTGCTCCATCTCAGTTCAAGCTGGCGGGGCCGCCAGGTAAACCTCCCTATGATCAGGCTGTGTGGTCACACCGATTTGATTGCTCTGCGGTCCAGGACCTCGTCCCTTTCCTCGAGGAGACCATTTCGGCGTTAGAGGGGCATCGGGACTTTCTCCACTCCATCACCAGCACCGGCGGGACGATCGAGCTGTTTTGCGGGATCATGCTGAGCACCAATTGGGACGAGGTCTTTCCTCGCACTCTGTCCGCGAATCTTGCTGCGCTCGGAATCGACCTTAGATTGGATGCGTACCCAGGAGACCATGCACAGGTCTAACCCATCGCTGCAGCTAACTCCGAACGACTTCGCGAGCAGGCCCGCTGGCCGCTCCGGTAGCGCAAAGCAGATTATGAACACATCCCCGTTGCAATCGACGCTCGCGCTCGCCAGCGGCAGCTGAGCTCATTATCGTTAGACCTACAGACACGCCGCCGCCTTCCAAGCATGAAGCAAGATGATCCCAATGATGCGCTAACTGTCCCGATTTCTCGAGTAGCCCGCTTTTACGGCACGGCCCTCTTTGGGCTGTTTGTTTTGTTCCTGCTGGCCTGCTTAATCTACTCCGCACTTCACGCCCCCTTCTCTGCCACACTATATGGTGCGGAATGGTCCACGACGTTCTTGGCGAACCTTGCAGTTGTTTATTTTGGATTTTCTGCTTTCAATCGTACGAAGGCTCGTCCATGGCTTTATTTGGCGTCCGCCGCATTGATACATGCTTTTTTCGCCTTCCTAATTGTCCTGATCGATGCCATGCAGTTACGCGGAACGCTAGCTTACTGGCTTCATGTAAGCAGCTTGGTGGGAGGCGCGGCGGGAATGTTCTTATATGCTTCTGGAGTTGTCTCTCTGGCCCGACGGACAAGTGGACCGACGCGTGTCGGGTCTAGCCATACGCTGACGGCAACCGCTGCCGTCCTCGATGCCGCGGAACGAAAGCGCGATCAGATGCACATGGGCCCGCTGGCGAGACCGAGGACCGGATTTGACGTAATGAAAGCGTTCCGCATGTTTGTCGCACTCACCTCCGGCAGCGGTGGCTGAGCTCTGTCTCGTTAGACCGCTATCGACGCCCGCTTTATTTCGGTTTGTTTCATAGGATGTTTGAATGGATTTGCTCCGCGTTGGGTGAGAACTCTTCTCGGTATTGAGGCCAAGGCTTGCGAAATGCTTAACCTGCCAAGTGCGGTCTCTAATCTTATCTGCAGCGTTAGGATGGCTATTGGTAGTTCCGACGGGCGGTTCGGCGCAGATACCAACTCCAACGCCTACGCCCGGCTGCACCGACGATAGTTGGACGGCCGCCAGTACTCCCGACGCGCTCCCTGGCCGATCCTTTCACACCGCGGTGTGGACGGGTACCGAAATGATTGTGTGGGGTGGGCGGAGGCCCGGGGTTTATTTCAACACCGGCGGCAAGGTACAATCCCAGAACGAACAGTTGGACACCTGTGAGCACCGCAAATGCGCCCACAGCCCGAGTAGAGCACACGGCAATCTGGACAGGCAGCGAAATGATCGTCTGGGGTGGATCTCTCATCGATAGCACCGGACACTTTTCCTATTCCACCGACGGCGGGAGATACAATCCCGAAACGGACAGTTGGACACCTATGAGGACCATCAATGCGCCAGCAGTACCGAATGTCCCACACCGCGGTGTGGACGGGCAGCGAAATGATTGTCTGGGGTGGATTTGATGGGATTGGCGGTATCGGACATCATCCAATCACCGGTGGGAAGTACAATCCAGGCACGGATAGTTGGACAGCCATCAGTACCACTAACGGACCGTCTGTCCGGACGGGGCACACGGCAATCTGGACGGGCAGCGAAATGATCGTCTGGGGTGGAGCTAACAACAGCTGTTGTTCTTACAACGATGGGGGAAGGTACAATCCCGGCACAGATACTTGGACAGCCACTACTCCTGACTAACGCACCTGCTTACCGCGCCAACCATACAGCGGTTTGGACAGGCAGCGAAATGATCGTCTGGGGTGGAGATAATGGCAATCTCCCGCTGAACACCGGCGCGAGATACAATCCCATCACAGATAGTTGGAGATCGACCGGCAACACCAACGCACCCAGTACGCGGAGTTGCCACAAAGCTATCTGGACAGGCACTGAGATGGTCGTCTGGGGCGGAGTTGATGGCATCCAACCGGCAGGTGGCCCCTATTTGAACACCGGCGGAAGATACAATCTCAGCACAGACGGTTGGACAGCAACTAACATTGCTGGCGCACCCACGCCCCGAGAATTTCACACGGCAATCTGGACGGGCAGCGAAATGATCGTCTGGGGTGGAACCTTCATCATGAACTATCTGAACGAGGGCGGGAGGTACTGCGCGCAATCGCCAACCGCAACGCCCCCACCAACTCCAGCACCTGTGGCAACGCCAATTCCTTTTCCAATTGGAACGCCAATACCAGAGCAAAGCCCTCCGACCGGACGACAAGTTCCAACTCCCACCCCACCTCTTTCAGGCGCAGCACCACGCTTACCCTAAGACCTTCACGAGACTCCCGACGCCCCTTCGGGTCTATTCTAGATGTATGGAGTTTAAGCTGGATAGTCCGACATGATGTCGGTATACTCATACGTTAGGCCGATAGTCGCTCGCCCTATGCGCTTGATGCTTTCACTGCTCGCTCCCGCCAGTTTTCGCTCAGCTCTTTTCCGTTAGATGATAGAGAGCATTATCTGAATGGTACGCCAAAACCAAAGATGGGGGCGAGTCTTCGCGCCATCCGCAGTGTTCTACTGCAAGACTGGGATCCGATCGGAGTTCGTGGGATACCCGAAGCTCAGGATGAATACGACTCTTATGCTTTTCCCCTGTACACGTTGCTTCGCCAGGGTCCGTCCGAGAAAGCTCTTGTGGATCATCTTTTTCGCTTGGAGACTGGGCACATGGGTCTCACTCGATTTGGCCGCCGCCACTTGAAACCCGTCGTTCATAAACTGTTGAGCATTGATGTGAGCGCCGATGAACCATTACAGTAGTCATCCTAACCATGCGATGGAGCGAGCTCCGAAAGCTTTCGGAGTCGCTCAGCTTTTTTGCGTTAGACCATAACTATGAGTGAAGGTGCCATAGGTATTCTTATTCTGATTGGTATAAGTGTGATCGTGGCGGTCCTCGCGCATTGCTTTATTCGCCACTACGTTCTGGCTGTTGCGTGCACTGCTTTCATTGCCAGTCTGGCCTTCAACGTTGCTGCATATGCACATCATCCTGATCCTTTTGTTGGCCTTGCCCTGGTTTTTGGTGCCGTTTACTCCGGTGGCATCGCGGCCCTTATCGGTGTGCCGTTCATTTTGTATCGCCGTAAAAAGCAAGCACCAGTCGCCTGCACTAGTGAAAGCGCGCCGTCTAACCAGATGCTCCAGCCAATCGAACGACTTCGCGAGCAGGCCCGCGGACGAGGTGGAGGATCGGTTTTGACGTGATGAAACTGTCCGCCAGCGGTGGCTGAGCTTTGTAACGTTAGACCTAGTCGCGTATGTTCGAAGGCTACAATTTTAACAACGCACCAGAATGCTACAGCGATGAAGATGTTGTAACCGCGTGGCTCACCGCAAGCGCGGATGAATCCTCCGCTTCGGCCAAGTGGGCGTTTCCCGAACTCGATGATCTTATCCGTGATGAACCCGAACGTGCATGGCGTATTATTGTCGCGCTTGCGGAGCGTGTCTCCACCCCGGAGGCGAAGTCCTTGCTTGCAGCAGGGCCGATCGAGAATTTACTTTCACAGCACGGACCTGCATTCATCGATCGGGTCGAGCAACGCGCCCAATCTGATGTGGGGTTCAATTACCTTTTGGGTGGCGTATGGCGCCTCGAGATGACGGACGACATATGGAACCGACTCCAAGCCGCGCGCACAGAAGTATGGTGACGCGGTCTAACCAATCGCTGCTGCGAACCACTGGCCGTCGTGGTTTTTCGTGCAAGGGTGTGAAAACCGTTTCATTGCAATCCAGACTCGCTGACACCAGAGGTCGTAGAGCTCATGTGCGGCCTGCGTTTATTTCTTTGAGGCTCCAGCAGTTTTGACTTCGATCTTGGTCACGACATCTGGCGTCTTGAAGTGCCGAACCACCCACACCGTTACTAAATCGCCGATTTTCGCCCGATCGCCCTTGTAGTTCGTCAAATCGAACTTATAACCACCCGTTCCATTTTCATATTGGACAGTCATATTTCCCTTGCTTACCGCAACGACCCGCCCCGTGATCTGGTCAGCTGGGCGGTCATCTCCCAAGGCCAAAGTTGCCATCATAAAAAGTATGCAAACGAATGTTTTCATAGGTAAAACGGATTAGATGCGACGCCGGAATTGCCGTCAACAATTTTCCAAGAATGCAAATATCGGCAACGGATTTCGCTGAGGTCTAACCAGGTGCTCGCGAAGTCTTTCGGAGCTCGCTCGCGAAGTCTTTCGGAGTCGCTGATCTTGGATATCGTTAGATGTGAGATGACAAAACCTTGGCATTTTGTTTTGTTTATTCTGGCAGCCATTGCGTGGACCGTCGTTCTCTTTCGTTATCCATCAGTGGGCGTTCCTGTTTCCTTCCTTGCAATGCTGCTCGCAATGTTATTTGTGGGTTTCCGCTGAAACAGTACCACTGCCCAATTGCGGGTAGTGTCTTAATTTGAAATCGCGATCATGTCTCACCGTAAATCCAACGTCTGCATTACGACAAAAGCCTAACAGCCCCTACTTCCCTCTCCCTAAATTAGGTGCAACTACATCTCTTCTTGGATCTTCCGGGCACCTAAGTATGGCTACTGCCTGTAGGTAGAACATGGTCTGTTGATGGGTGTCGTAGGTAACTGAAAGACTTCCCAGGGGGTGCCCAGTTAGCCTATTTTTTTGCTTCGGAAAAGCCAGCGGAATGGCTATTATTGACGTGTATGAATATTGAACAGTTGCGGCTTTTGTCGCCCAATACGGTGGATAGGCCGACAGGATTGTCGGCCTAATCATAGGTTAGACCGATGCGTTATCTCGCGGCACTAACAACAAGTCTGATTTGTCTTAGCGCTATTGCACATGCTGGAGGGAAGAAATCGGCTGTGGATGCCGTACGCGGTAGCGGGTTGGCGCGATCGTGAATGGCTTGATCGAATCCGAGATCACGAAGCATCCAGAGCGCCTGAATCCTAGTGGCTTTTCCGTGAAGCTTCGTTACCATGTTGGCCCAAACGGTCGCGTCCAGGCCACCGAGATTATATCTGCCAAGCCGGATCGCTCCACCGCCAATAGGATTGCATATCTTATTAGGAGCACCGCGTTTCCTCCGTATCCGAAGGATATTTTGTACAAGGAGCGGACTCATGACCCCGGGGAGTTAGATTGGAAGTGGGTCCCGGACAAGCCAGAAGAGTCGGCCTACTACCGTTACAACATGCGCGTTCACAATATCCTGCAGCAGGATGTCGCCCCGGCGTTTAGCTCTTCGTCGCAACCACTCGAGGTCGACTATGAGTTTTACTTGGATGCCCAAGGCCGCGTCGTCACCTACAAAACTCACGCCAAGGCCGGTGGTCATTCGGCTGAGGAGATCATTGTTCGCAGTATCCGCAGGCTGAATCTTCGGTGCCGTCTAAGTATTTAAGGAGATCGAGAGAGCAGCCGCCACTGAAGATTTTTGGGACGATGAACTGGGACCCACAATAAACGGTCTAACCCCGCGCTGGAGGTGACAGCTGAGCAGCTCTGCATGTTAAGATCTGGCATGGCTACAATGTTTTTCCGACGTGAGGTGCTTCCTCCCGCTCGCTGCACTTCAGCTTATTCTCGTTAGATCTCATGACATCGCTCTTCCGCGAGCATCGAATAAGGATGATGATGCCCTTAGGGCTAACCGCATTCCTTATTCTCTGGACTGCGCTCTGGCGACCATTTTCATATTACGGTCACTGGGCGGTGTGGCCAGCATTCGCTGTCTTGCCCGTTGCTGTTGCACGGCACATATATTTGCTATGCACGCTTCGTCCGAAGCCGCCACTTGTCGGCTACGCGATCGTGCACCTCTTAATCCTGGCGGCATTTGGCTTCCGTCGCTGATGCTGATTTCCCATGATAGCCTCTGACTTCGCAAAACGATCTAACCCATCGCTGCAGCCAACCGTGGGTCGCTCTGATGCCTCGCTTAAGATTATGAAAACACCTCCATTTCAAGCCACGCTCGCTCCCGCCGCGGCGGCTGAGCTCTGTTTCGTTAGGCATTAACTGTGCGATCAACCTGTTCGGAACCTGTGATTTCAAACGCGCGGCCTGATCGGCAATCGATCGGCGGCAGCACTCTGGCGCTTCTCTTCCTATTGGCGCTCTCGGTCTTCATTAACTATGTCGATCGTGGTAATCTCTCGGTCGCAGCGCCTCTATTGAAAGGAGAGCTCCACCTTTCCGCTTATCATCTCGGCCTTCTCCTGGGCGCTTTCTTTTGGACTTACGTGACTCTCATGATCGTGAGCGGCTGGTTGGTGGACCGCTTCGATGTGAATTGGGTGCTGGCAGGCGGATTTGCGATCTGGTCTTTGGCTACAGGATTGACCGGCGTCGTTCATGGCTTTGCGACTCTCATGGCCTGTCGGCTCTTGCTCGGCGCAGGCGAATCAGTCGCTTTCCCAGCCTATGGAAAGATCCTCGCGCGTGACATCCCGCAGGAACACCGTGGTGTTGCCAACGCAGCCATCATCAGCGGGATGAGTCTCGGCCCGGCGCTCGGCACGTTCTTCTGTGGCGGGTTGATGGCAACCTACGGCTGGCGCCCGGTTTTTATTGTGCTCGGTTTCGCCGGCTTGCTCTGGTTGGTGCCGTGGATTTACTGGATGCCGAAAGCGGCGCCTACCTCGGAGCGATTTGTCTGTCCGGCGTCGGTCGGAGATATTCTTCGCCGGCGGGCGTTCTGGGGGACTGCGCTGGGGCACTTTTGCAGTAACTATCCGTTTTATCTCATGATCGTTTGGCTGCCCTATTTTCTAGTCAGCGAACGGCATCTTTCGATGCAGGAGATGGCGCGAGAAGGAGCTTTGTTCTACCTCATGTATGCCATCGCTTCACCGATCTTGGGGTGGATGGCTGATGCGTGGATTCGCGCCGGTGCCAGCCCGAATTTCGTGCGCAAGCTCTGGATGGGCATTGGTCATATTATGATCGCAGCCGGTTTGCTTGGTTGCGCGGCGGCAAGCGCACGCACTTCGTTCGTCTGCCTTCTCGTGATGGGCTTCGCCTGCGGTTTCACCGGGCCCACTATTTATGTCTTTGCGCAGACTCTGGCCGGGCCGGCGGTGGCCGGGAGATGGACCGGGCTGCAGAATGCGATTGGTAACCTGGCCGGCGTTGCCGTTGCACCCCTGACTGGCCTGGTGGTAGATCAGACCGGACAATTCTGGTGGGCTTTTGTTCTTGCAGCCACCGTTACACTTTTGGGCGGCGCTTCCTGGGTGTTTCTAACCGGACCGCTCACTCGGGTAAATTGGCCAAGCGAAATCGAGCCGCCTAACCAATCGCTGGAGCCAACCGCTGGCCGCTCTGTTGAGTCGCTGTGATTTTATGGGAGAGTTCCTGATGTTTGCCACGCTCGCTCCCGCCAGCCGTGGCTCAGCTTGTTATCGTTAGGCGTATCTCTCCCTCATGCATTTGCCTCCGGTCACTTCGCTGCCACACTCGTCGTAATCGCTTCAGGCGCCGGCCAGACCGGCGGCCATCATATACTGCCCAAGCCCGCCAGGCACGCATGGCCCTCGTTCAGCGGGCGGAATTCTTCGCTGCCAACCGCAGATGAAGCTTTCCGGTGTCATCACCGTTCGAAGGCCATTGGGCGACCGAAAGGTTAGCGTCTTCCGCTTTTCGACGTTGGATGTTCCTCCGACTTGGGAGGAGTTCGAGTTGCAATCTGGGATTACACGTGTTTCAGTCGATATATTAAACCAACTTGAGAACTAAGGATAGCGACGAAGCAGCTCACCGCATCATGTATTGAACTCGCCTAACTAACCACTGGAGCGAACCACTGACGGCTCTTGAGTCGCTGTGATTTTATGAGAAAGTTCTCGATGTTTGCCACGCTCGCTGCCTTCAGCGGTGGCTCAGCTCTCGGCTGTTAGATCATGAGGTGCGCGATTCTGTTTTTTAGTTTTCTGCTCCTGAGTGTCGCTGCCGGTGCCGACAAGCCAGATATCTTTCCCTTTGCCGCTTTTAGTGAGAGCGAGATGCAACACAATAAGCAGATCGCCTTGCGGGCAATCAATTCGCCAGAAGTATGGCGGCGTTTTCCGAAGCATGAGCACCAGCGGCACTACACTCCGCTGACGCGCGAGATCAGTTTTGGATTCTCCAGGACTCGCACCGGGTATGAGACGATGACAATCATTATTCCCACGACGCATATTGGTCCTCGGCACCGGACACTCATCTATGTCCAACTAACCGGCCGAGGAGACATCCTCGATATGGAGGAAGTTCCCGAGTTATGAGTCGCCGGCGATCTAACCATGCGATGGGGCGAACTCCGAAGTATTCGCGAGCGATCCGAAAGACTTCGCGAGTGAACTCCGAAAGTATTCGCGAGCAGGCTGGCTGGCAGCTTGCGATTAACTCTTGAGATGACTTCCACACCTTGATATGGTCGCGCTGCTCCCATACCCTTCGGGCTTCCCGTCTATGTCGTGGCTTGACAGTCCACTCCATTCACCCCGAGCAACGCGTCACACCATCAGTCTTTGCTCATCTTATTACCGTTAGATGTTGTGAATTGGCTTCTCATTGGCGTGTATAGGTGCTTTCGTAGCGTCAGATGAAAGAGGCGAAAGATGAATCGCCCAGCGAAAGGGAGATTTCCTATCAGAAACCGGCCCTGCAGAGCGAGGCGTTTGCCCGGGCACTCCGTGAAGCAAAATTGCGCCTCGTCGGTTCCGGCGGTTTGCGCTCACTTTTCGAAAAAGCCGCGAAAAAGGCGGCGTCGCTCCCGAAGCACCGGTTCAAGGCGAATTGGCTGTATCTCCAGACGATGCTCCGGCTGGTCCGCGCCTACGAGCGCGGCGAATACAAGCAGGTTTCGAATGATGATCTCATCTGGATCATAGCTGCCCTCAATTATTTGGTCGACCCATTCGATTTGATTCCGGACAAAACTCCGTTTCTCGGCTTCGTCGATGACGCGATGGTCGTCGAATTCGTCGTGGCCAAGACGCGTCAAACGCTGGACGATTTCATGATCTGGGAAACCCATGGCGTTAGCAATCCTGGGTAGCTTGCCCGAAGAACTTCGCCTCCGGCCCTCCCGTTGCACCTCACTCCACGATCAGATCTAACCATGCGATGGGGCCAACTCCGCCCGACTTGTTTATGACTTTGTTCGCAATCCAACCCGCAGTCTGCAGCCAGCCGCCCTCTCGGCGGTGTGGCTCATCTTTGTCGCGTTAGATGTGACGTACCTCGCCGTCCCTTCATCGCTTGTGAAAAAATCGATTGATGCCGGACGCACTCCAGAGGCCGCACAATACCTCGCGGACGCGCTCGAACGCCTGATGAGCCTTTCGCTTGCGACAACGAACGACGCGCAGCATTGGCAGGCAGAGCGAGAGCGAGTGCAATCCACGCTCAAAGAGAAGTTTCCGCAGTTCGAGTTTTATCACGAGGTCTGGCACTTCTTGGCAGACGCAGACATCCGCGCACGCGATAGCGGTTATCTTGCTTACCAACACCGTTTGATGTCTGATTACATCGCACAGCTTCGTGATGATCACGCCGCCATCTAACCGGTCGCTGCAGCCAACTCCGAAAGACTTCGCGAGTGAACTCCGAAAGTATTCGCGAGTGAACTCCGAAGACTTCGCGAGCGAGCTCCGAAAGACTTCGCGAGCAGGCCCGCTGGCGAGGTCGAGGATCGTATTTGATGTGATGAAACCGTTCCGCATGTTTGTTACGCTCACCTCCGCCAGCGGCGGCTGAGTCTCTTTCTCGTTAGGCGGAACTCCACGACTCCATATGACAACGACTTTTTCACAGACTGGAGGCGTGCGAGTCGGCGGAGGCACGTTCATCGCGTTCAATGCAACATGGCCATTCGCATCGCTCCGGGTGGATGAGTCGGCTTTGAGCTTGTCGTGTCTTGGCAAGCGATGGGTCTTCCCCAAGGCTTCGATCCGGAGACTCAGCAAGCACAGTGGACTATTCTCAGTCGGATTGCGTATCGAGCACAGCATCGAGAGTTACGCAGAGTTTCTGGTGTTTTGGACTTTCCGATTTGGGGACTTGCAGCGAGAGCTTGAGCAGAGAGGGTATGCAGTGTCATGACCGTGCCGCCTAACCATGCACTGCAGCGAATGGCGGCGGGTCGTCGCGGTTGCAATCGGTGCGCCCCGTGGCCGTCGTCGCTGAGCTTGCGTCGTTAGATCTAAAGCATGCTCGAGATATTCACCGTGTTGGTTGGACTGCTCGATCTCGCCAATTTGGCCTTTGCCGCCACAAAGTTCTGGCGATTGAGCGTTTCACTTTTTATCGCAGCTTCAGTTGTTGTCGTCTTGTGTTTTTGGTTCGACTCGCCGGCGATCCGGTGGATAGCAGGGTTTCACCTATTCATCGCTGTTGTCACAGCAGGAATAATATGGGAGACGCGACGTGGACGTTTACGACCCGACAAGATCTAACCAACCACTGGAGGCAACTCCGAAGCTATTCGCGAGCAGGCTCGCTGGCCGCTCTGTTGAGTCGATCTGATTTTATGACAGAGTCCTCTATGATTGCCACCCTCGTTCTCGCCAGCGGTGCCTCAGCTCTGTCTCGTTAGGTCATATGCGCATCCCATTGATGGTCGTTCTTACGCTAACGGTTTGCGGCTGCCCTAGGTTGTCGCCCGAAGCGCGGGTGAAGCGACAATATGATCGGTGTCACGCCGAGTGGATTGCATACTGGAATCGGCCGGATATTCGCATTCGCAGTGACCTTCGCGGCTTCGATGAATTTCCTGTATACAAGGCCATCGTTGCGCTCGGCCCTCCTGGCGTGCCTTACATCGCTCAAAGCGTCCGCGATAACGAAGTCGAGGCAGATCTGTTAGCTTACGCGATTATTGACATCAAGCGATGGAACCGGGATGACTTTTCCGGCTTGGGTGTTGGAGGAACGAGCGCAGAGGAGATGCGCCGAAAGGTGCTTGCGAAGGTCGGAGTCGAGCCGTGACCTAACCAGACGATGCAGCCAACTCAGTGGCCGCTCCGAAGCGAAATCGTTGACATGACTTCAACCCTTCCATTGCATATTGAGCTCGCCATCGCCAGCGGTGGCTGATCTTATTTGCGTTAGATCGTGAAGCGCCTAGTAGGAATAAATGGATTCTGGCTCCGAGTCATGGTATTCGCGGCGGCTTCGCTCTTTCTTCAGGCTCTTTTGTAGGGCTGACGAAAACGCGGTTTATGACGTTGCGCCGCCCCACGGTAGCCTGTTCATCGCGTATCAAGGCTTGTCGAGCACCTTGCTTAGCATGCTTCAGTTTCCGGCGTCGTTTGACTGGATTGTCACATGTTTTTGTCACGGCCTTTTCGTGGCAAGTCTGTTACAGGTCATTCACCGTTTTCGGTCCCATCGCCAGCCCCAACCTGATGCGTAGTCAACGATCCAACCAATCACTGGAGCGAGCTCCGAAAAAATACTTCGCGAGCAGGCTCGCTGGCCGCTCTGTTGAGTCGCTCTGAGTTTATGAAAGAGTTCCGCATGTTCGCCACGCGCGCTCCAGTCCGCGGTGGCTCATCTTATTTACGTTAGGCGTTATGCGAACATCTACTCGAACGATAGCGCTGCTGCTCATTCTGGCGCTATACGTGGGCATATTGTCGCTTTGTCTTCATCCTGATTCCGTCTCGTTTCTGGTCTGGCTTACCTTCCGCTCCTGTTCGGCCCTCCAGTCTTCGCCGGGCTCGGGTCTTCGGCTCTCGGCCTTCTGATTGTTAGCAGTCTTGGTTTTTTCGGCTTTACAGTGTTAGCCCTTTTCGCAAAGCGTCGACGTACTATTTTTGCAGTAGTTGCGGTTGCTGTTTGGCTCGGCTCCGGTGTATTCAGTTATTTGCTTCATATATGACGCCAACGCCTAACCCATCGCTGGAGCGAACCGCTGGCCCTTTTGTTGAGTCGCGTTGATTTTATGAGGAAGTTCTTGATGCTTTCAGTGCTAGCTCCCGTCAGCCGTCGCTCAGCTTGTTCTCGTTAGACGCAGAAGCGCGTATGAAACGCAATTGCTACTGCAATCTTTGGGAAACCGATCCCGATGTCCTGCGTAAGCAGAACATTCCGGAAGGTTACTGCGGCACTTGCCAGCGCTGCGGCAAGCTTGGTCATACGAGGCACTATCCCGGACCGGTCTCGTCCACGGGATCGTGGTGTGACCGCTGCTACCACATTCTCGCGTGGACTTGGCCGGTTCGCATTCCTCTACTTTGGATTATCTATCTATCTTCGGATGGCTGGTTTACACGATTGTCCGGACTTTCCTTTGATGAGAGCAGTCACCTGTCGGTCCAATGCGTCTAACCGTATTTGCGTTAGGTGATGGTAACGGGTCCAATATCTGATGGTTGAAAAGTAAACTCAGCTTGGGTCGTATTTCGCCGAGTGCGGACTTTATTGGCTCTTTATGAGCGTCGTCCATGCCGCTTTGTTTATTTGCGGAATCCTTCTCGTCACGGCACTTTTCTTTTGCTCGCGTGGACATTTTCGCAATCGAGTCAGCCGCTGGGCTATGTTCAACCTCTTTCTCTTTCTGACAGCTGGCTTGGCAAACGGACTGTGGAGTTGCCTGATCTTCGGACGACTCTATTTTAGGAACGGACTACGTCTGTGATTTCAGTCCATTTTGGCCAATTACGCAGGGCACCCTGGATGCTCGCTTCGGAGATGAGATTGGTAGATTGTTTGGGATCAGCCTCTGGCAGTTGCAGGCGCTGTGGTTGTTATTTGCGGTCAGCACATGGGTATCAACGCTTGCTCTGTATTGGTTGTACCGCAGACTTCGTAGTCCGTCTATCGTCACGCAATGCACCTAACCTTCAATGGAGCGAGCTCCAAAGTGTTCGCGAGCGAGCTAACGAGCAGCCCTGCGTGTTACGATCTGGAATAATGGCTATCATTTCTCTCCAACGAGTGACGCTCCCTCCCGCTCGCTGCACCTCATCTCTTGTGCGTTAGACCCGGTGCCGATATCGATATGAACAATCGCCGACGCATTCTCGGCTTCCGGCAACAATGATTGTGCTCGGGGGTCATGATTTGGATCGCTGGGCTTGCCCTGCAACTCAGCAGTCCTACACAGCGTGATGTGTCGCACACGATTCCAATGGTCAGCCACGGGACCACGAATTACGTCAGTCCGCCCGTTTATTATCTTCCGTGGGTCGGTCTTGCTATAGGAGTAATTGGTGTTTTGAGTTACTGGATTATGGCTCGCCGTATTGCTGCGCGTCTCGGAGTTTCCGTTGATTCGATTATAGGAGTGCCGCGGAAATGAAATACCTTCAGTCTAACCATCTATGGGAGACTCCGAAGTCGTTCGCGAGTGGGCTCCGAAAGCGTTCGCGAGCGACTCCGAAAGTGTTCGCGAGCGGGCTAGAGAGCACCCTTGCGATAAACGTCTGATATGGTTACAAAGCTCATTATGTCGGTCAGGTGCTCTCCAGCTTGTTGCACCTCATCTCTTTCTCGTTAGATGCGCCTCAGTCGATTAGTCGGTCCAACTATCCTTGTAGGGTTCGGGTTCTTTGTGCTCTCTCAAGGCATCGACTAGCTGAAGGTGGAGCATTTTGGAATCCGCTTGCTAAGTGTTCAGAGGTTCGCGCATACCATCGCGTTGAGTTACCACATCGCAGGCATCGTCTGCGTTGTTTTGGGATTTGTGTTCATCTTCGCCGGTTTTAAAATATTCAATGGTGTGCACAAGCGGTTGTCGCTGCTAACCCAAGAATTGCACAGACACATCTCTTCATTTTCTTTGTTCCCGCGGTCATTTTGGGCTTTCTAGGCTGGGCGATTGTGAGCGCATGGTTTACGACACGCATCTAACAAATCACTGGAGCGAACATCCGAAAGACTTCGCGAATGAACTCTGACAGTCTATTCGCGAGCAGGCTCCGCTGGCCGCTCTGTTGAACCGCCGTAATCACATGAGAGAGTGCTCCATGGGTCGACCCCCGTTCCCGCCTTCGGGCGCTCAGTTATGTCTCGTTAGACGTATGAGTGCGAGCACAGTCTTCAAACGCTGGCCGATAGCCAGTTGGCTGTTTTGTTTGCACGCTCTGCTGATTTTGGGGATTTACGTTGTCTGGCTCGCCTCGAGCCACAATGGCGAGCGAGATATGATTTGGGTTTCGGCTAGCCTGTTGGACTTTCCGGTGACAGCGCTGGAAGGCATGGTTCAGCCCAGATTTGGGCTTCAGGCCGCGATTACCTGTATTATTATCGGCGGATTACCGTGGGCACTCTTTGGTTTGATCCTTGATCTGTTGCGACGAACTTTGGTTCGACGCGTTTCTCTTCGTGGCACGCAAAACATCTAACCATGCAATGGAGGCGAACGGCAGGCCGCTTTGGGTCCCACTTTGAGATGACTTCAACACTTCCGCTCCGAACGACACGTGCCCTCGTCCGCCGCAGCTCATCTCTTTCTCGTTAGACGTAACGGTGAGCACGGCGATCGACATCTATTTCCCTGCCCAGGCACCCTCGTCCCTGAGCAGCATTCTTGTTTCCGCTGGCTATGAGGTGGTCTCGACACCGCGGAGGCTTCCCAGCGGTGAGGCCGGCGTAGACCATCGTTGCACATTGAAGGGTGCCTCGTTCACGCTTACAAGAGTCACCTCCCAAATGATTCCAGCTACATTTATTTGCTTGGGCTTGCGGGCTCCGAAGGTTCAGCCGCCCTTGTTCGTGCACTAGATGTTCTCAGGGAACACGGTGCCCTTGATGCACCGCAGTATGCGAGTAGAACCCGCCGCATCTAACCAACCGTTGGAACGAACTCCGAACTCGAAATGTTCGCGAGTGAACTCCGAAACTCCGAATGTTCGCGAGCGGGAGTATTCGCGAGCGAGCTCCGAAAGTATTCGCGAGCGAGCTCTGAAAGCTTAGGCCATGACTCAGCCGTTGAATCGCGCCATTGAGCTTCATGATTCCACGCTTAGTGGTGTTTCGCAGATCGAGTCGTCAATCGTGCTTCAGTTTTCCGCGGCCTACGTTCACGAGTCCTCCGGCAAGCCGGGCGTTGATGCTGGCTCGGGTTGGTATCAGCCTGCCACATTTACCGTTACCGGGCACGTCTTCAGTCGTCGGTAGCGATACCAGCCACTCTCGACGACGGTTTCCTTCGCTGCGACACTGCACTTCATCGCAATGCATTTCTTTAGGTTCGCCATTTCACGGCGCGATTGAGCTCTCTCTTACTACAGCAGCTGGCGATCGCATAGTTGTGCATGGCGACAGCATGACGATTGAGCTTTCGGTGAACCTTCTCAGCCAGAAAGCTTTCCCGATAGCCACCCGCGCATCTAACCAAACGATGCAGCCGCTGATCTTGAAACGCGTTAGGCCGCCGAACACATCCCGTCATCTCGCCGTTTGTCGGCAAACAATTGCCATCACCGTTCCAGTTCCTGGATGTCCGGGATTTGGTGCGTATCCGGGATCGGTTTGAATGATGACAAGGATAGGGGCATCGCCGCTGATGTTTGAGCCGGTTTGGGTGACGTAACTCGCGGCGATCGCTGTAATCATATTCGGGACACTCCTCGGTGGACCCGAACTGTTGCCGGATTGCTTGTCCATGTCCCACCGCATTCAATTGGATTCGGAGTGGTGGCTCGGGCGAAGCCCTTGAAACTGCTCGGCGCACTGCCGCCACTCAACGTGTTTTGTTGGGCCCACTTTGCGCCCCAGAAGGTGACGTGATTGCCGACTACAGCGTTTTGATCACCGATAACAAAGTTCCCTTGGAAAGTTGGCGTTGGAGTTGGGACTGGCGTCGCGGTTGGGTTTGGCGTGGCACTCGGAGTTGGTGACGGAGTTGGTTCCGGGGTTGAGGTCGGACTCGCACTTGGAGTTGGTGTTGGAGTCGTCGGATCGCTCGGTGCGATGTCGGAGTTGGTGTAGCCGTTGGAGTAGGCGTTGGGGTGATCGTCGGCGTCGGTGTTGGCGTGATCGTCGGCGTTGGGCTTGGGCCGCTGCATAAGCCTGTCACCGTCAAAGTATACAAAGGGCAACCCCCACCCGAATTGACTTCAGTCACAACCAGAACAACGCGCTGCCCAATACCAAGGTCGAATGAGAACTGGTTCTGTCCACCTGGGCTGCGACCTTCGTCTCCGATGTAGTTGGCGCAGACGTTAGTTGGATCAAAGCTGCCCAAATATACGGAGACGAAGATGTAATTATTTCCGGTGCAAGCCGTGCTCACGACGACTGTTGGGCATTGGTTCGATCCTGTCGTGTTGGTGAAGGTGTAGGAATCGTAATGGTGCAAGAGTCCATCATAACCGCCAGGACAGTTGGGGGTGTGTCCACAGCTCAAGGGGAAACCAAAGCGGTCTAGCCTATCGTGCTGGGTTGGATCGCTACCGTCGATGCTGCCGTTTATCACGATTGGCGCACAGGACGGGGTTGCCGTTGGTGTTGGCATTGGGGTTGAACTCGAAGTCGGAGTTGCGGTGGGACTCGGCGTTGGTCCCGGCGGCTCGTACAGTTCGGAGCTGACAATTGCGACGCCGACGTTGTTAGCTCCTCCTGCCACCAGCACCTTGCCGTTTTGTAGCAGCGTCGCCGTGTGAATATAGTGTGCGGTGTTGAGACTGCCGGTGACACTCCAAGTGCCGCTGGCTGGGTCGTACAGTTCCGCGTTCAGCAGAGCATTATATCCGGCTGCCACCAACACCTTGCCATTGGGTAGTAACGTCGCGGTGTGTAGCACGCGTGCAGCGATAAGGTTGCCAACGACACTCCAAGTGCCGCTGGTTAGGTCGTACAATTCCGAGCTGTTATATTTGTTGAGACCGACTCCGCCGGCCACGAGCACGTTGCCATCGGCTAGCAACGTCGCTGTATGTTGATAGCGTCCGGTGGTGAGGCTGCCACTGAAACTCCAAGTGCCGCTGGCTGGATCGTACACTTCCGAGTTTGTCGGAAAATTCGAACCAAGTCCACCTGCCACCAGTACTTTTCCGTTAGGCAACAACGTTGCCGTCTGTTAGCGGCGCCCGATGTTGAGACTGCCAGTCACGCTCCAACTGCCACTGGCTGGGTCGTACAATTCCGCGCTGCTAAGATTGCCGGTTTTTCCAAGTCCCCCTGCCGCCAACACTTTGCCATTGGGCAGCAACGTCGCCGTTTGCAATACGCCTGGGGTGTTGAGGCTGCCGGTGACACTCCAAGTGCCGGTGGCTGGGATCGTACAGTTCCGCGCTGCTGAGCCAACCGCTGGGACCGCCATTCCCTCCTGCCACCAGGACCTTGCCATTGGGCAATAAGGTCGCGGTGTGTCCAGCGCGTGCTGTGTTGAGGCTGCCCGTAAAACTCCAGTTGCCGGTGCCAGGGTCATACAATTCTGCAGTGCTAAGATTGTTGAAGAAGTCATTTCCACCAACGGCCAGCACCTTGCCATTTTGCAGCAGCGTCGCTGTGTGCTGATCGCGTGGCCAATTGAGGTTGCCAGTCGTAATCCAAACGCCGCCGGCTGGACTCTGAACTAAACCTTTTTCACCGTCTGTCGTAGCGGACACGAACGTGCCTCGCAGCTCGCTTGCCGCCGGAGCGGCCTGAAAGTTGGACCCGATCAAGACCGCCGAGATCGAAATTAAAGGGATTGCAACGGTGACTTGGACCGCCGAAGCGCTGATCGAGTTGTTTGTTAGCTTCTTCGTAGGCTTCTTAAATGTTGAACGCGCCCGCTAGCGCTGCCCTTTACTAAAGCATCGAAATGAAATGCCAAGCTTTTGTTATGACAGGCAGTGGCCGCACAATTCCTGCCTCACCACAAAGGTCATCAAAGGAACACAACGAGATTTCGCTGACACCGAAAGTCTTCGCGTGCTCGCTTTGACCTGTTGTCGGAGTTGCGAATTGGCGAAAGGCATTAGCCACTGATTCACTCCACGGATGAAACACGGAAGGCTAGATGGGCGGAACGTGAAAAACGCCAGTCCGGCTCGGCACCGTATGTCGTTTTTAACACTCCACCCATCTGCGTTAATCTGCGGATCACCATCAGCCTGATTGCGCCACCGCCAAGCTATTTTCCTTGAGTCCCTTGCCCGTTGACCTCGCGCTCGTGCTTTTCCATCATCTGAGAGTTTTAACCATGAATAGACGCGAATGAACACGAAACTGTACCAGAGCAGTAGCGAACACCGCCAAGATCACACTTGCACGCGTGCGACTCTGACCTTCTTCTTCCCCTGGTTATGCAGTCCAGAAAGTGAAATCGAATCTGCGTTAATCTGTGTAATCTGCGGATAACTTTAGGCCCTACTCGTAACCTGGCGCATTCTAACGATGGATATTGCGCTGCCGCTGGTTTGTTTTGCAGCCTGGTATGCGGCGGCCTTTACCGCCATCACGGTTCACTCGCTCGTCGAGTCGTTATTCTGTCCAGCAGATCAAATGGTGTCCGGGATGTGCGGCGCGCTATGGTTTAAGACTTTTGACGCTTGGCTCGTCCGGTTCTTTTGCGCCTTTGCAGCTGCCCTCATTATTGTCTGTGGCTATCTTGTCGCGCCCGTCGCTGCACGACCTCGAGTCGTTTGGTTTATTTTCGCAGTTGGCGCAGCGAGCGCACTTTGGATGGCCAGCTTCGACTCGGCCTGGTATGAATTTACTGCAGCAGGCATTGGTGGGTTGGTGACCGTGTGGCTGCTTGTCGGCAAACAGACGATCTCCAGAAGGATCGACGGTGTCGCTACGCAAAACACCTAACCGATCACCGCAACGAATCCCTGACTCTTCCGGTCCGTAGTGGTGAAAAACGAAAGGACGATGCTTTCAATAGTGAGCGCTGACTCCTTTTCGAGTTACGGAGATGTGACATCGCCAACGACCAGGGTGTCGTAGTTTTTGATCCGTCTGATCACTTGCAATGCCCGGGTAGGCGCGACTTGCTGGGGTAAAGTGATATTTTCCAACGTTGGCGATCCCGGTCGACTGTCCAAGGAAGAACCGCTGAATGGCGACAACATCGGTCGTGTTGACATTGGTGTCGCCGTTAACATCGGCCGCGGCCAGTCGGCAGCCTGCCGGAATTGGCGCGATATTAAGAAAGTGCCGTTGAGTCGCGACGACATCGATGGTGTCGATGCCTGTTGATCCCGTTACTAGATCGCTCTTGCTCAGCGTCACCGTGTAATTGCCGCCTTACGTCACCGACGAGAACTGGTAATTACCTGAGCCATCAGACAGCGTTGAAGTCGTCGTGTCACCGGTCAAACTGAACAGCACACCCGGCACTGGTGCGGAGCTCGGACTCGAGCAGTAAGAGACGGTTCCGGACATGGTCAGGGTGGCGGGTGTCGGGTAGCGGTAGCGGTTGGAGTGGTGTGGGGGTTGGTTCTGGTGGTGACGTCGGTGTTGGTGTCGGTGTCGGAGTTGGAGTTGGTGTCGGAGTTGGTGTCGGAGTCGGTGTCGGAGTTGGTGTCGGAGTCGGTGTCGGAGTTGGTGTTGGAGTTGGTGTCGGAGTTGGTGTCGGAGTCGGTGTCGGTGCCGGAGTCGGTGTCGACGTGGGGGTTGATGTCGGCGTGGCAGTGGGAGAAGGGCTGGTCACAATTGCTCCGGACACCAACACCGGCATCGAGGTGACCAGCGGCTGGCCGACGATGTAAAGGGTTTTGTATTGCGGGCCGCCAAAGCAAAGGTTGACGGCGAGCTGAAATTTGATCCTCGCGATCAAATGGCGATCTGGTGCGAAGATATGCACGCCATTGCCCGCGCTCGACCAGACCCGTCCATCGATGTCGCACTTGATCCCATCAGGAATGCCGTTGTTGATGTTGGCAAACTCGGTCCCGCCCGTAAGCGTGTTGCTGGCGGTGACTGAGTATACGTAGATGCGATGCCCGCCGGAGGTGTTATCGGAGTCGGCCACGTAAAGTTTGGTTTCATCCGGCGAGAAACAGAGACCTTTAGGGCGGGGATTGCCGCTGGTGCGTCCAAAGTTATTGGTCATGACCGCCGTGCAAGTGGCATTGCCATTGGCGGGATCGAATCGATAGACATAATAGCCGGCCGCATACCCGGGCGCTCCTTTGGGAGTGCCGCTGTTGTAGTTGGGATCGGTGAACCAGATGGTGCCGTCGGACTTCACCGCTATGTCGTTAGGTGAGTAAAACTTCAATCCATTACAGGTAGTGACCAGTGGAGTGACCACGCCGTCCGTGACCATGGAAATCTTCTGCCCGGTGCTGCCGGCCTCCGCGCAGATCAACCGTTCCTGCCCGTCGAGCAGGGTGCCGTTGAACAACGTGTTGGCGGGCGGGAGGAGAAAATCGGTGACGGTATCGGGCGGGACGAGTTTCTTAAGCCGGTTGTTGTTCTGGTCGCAGAACACCAGGTAGCCGCCGCCACCTTCGGAACGCACCCAGGTCGGTCCTTCGAGCCAGGTATTGATCGTGGCGTGGGTGGTTAGGACCGCGCCCGGATCTATGATTAGGTTGAACTCCGTCTGGTCGGCGATTTCGAACGTCACCGTCACCGCGCTTGCGGTAGTAACACCCAGGGAAATCCATAGGAAAATGGCGGCCAATCCCTTTGCCATTATTCGCGAGGACACCCCTTATTGAAGGGCGGGAATTTGCTCTTGGCGAGAAGATTGTTCCCGTCCCTCTTTACACGAGAGACACCAATGACCCATCAATGGATCGCAAACCGGCTCCGCATGGAGAGCGGCAGCAACATCTCAAGCCTACCGATGGCTTTCAATAGTGAGCTCTGACCCCGCAATTGCCCGAGTGAAAGCTGGTCGCGTTTGGCTAGCAGCCCTTCAACACACACACGGCCCCCCTGGTAATATACCAACCGGAATAAACGAATTTGTCCCAGCCGCGCACTTGTCCGCTGCCTGTTCGTCACCGCTAGGTTTCGGCGCGTCATAGGAGGCCCATGTGCCCGCTCCTGCTGACAAAAGAAAGGCCACGACCACAACTCCTAATATTATCCAGCCCATCTTATACTTCCTATTTTGTTCACTGTTTTTCCGTCGAAATCGAGTTCGATGCTCACCGGGGAAGCGTGCCTAGGCCAACTAACTCCGATATAGTCAATATCTGAATGAAGATTCCCCTTCACATATCCGGATTCGCAAAGTGGAAGTTTAGGCATTTTCGTCATTGGCTAAAAGAATCCCGAGATCGTTAACGAAGATTTCCAGCCAAAGGTTTTCAGAACCTCTCGCCCTTTCGGTCCTGCTTCACGACCGTGGGCCTACTTAGAAAGTTCATCTTTGTGGCCTTGGCGGTCGTCGTGCGAGGCTCGTCTTGAGCGCGACCTGCGTGAAAGCGCCCTATTTATTTTCTGTAAGCCAAACTTTTTCAGGAACTTCGCCTTTCAAATTCCGTAATTAGAAGGTGATGCATTGTCGAGACTTGCGGCGGAACCCTCATTCGGGCTGACCGATCCGGAGCCCGAACGGCTCTCGATGATCATGACGATGTCGATCCTGATGGTGAAACTATCACTTCAAGAAGGTGTCCGTTAGTTCAATGCCCATGGAAAAATCAGGATCCGCTTATTGCGGCGAAGAAGCCTTGGCCAAGGCGACGAACAGCCGTGGACTCCGTGACCGTGACGGAATATGCCGGCGAAGACCGCAACTTCGCGACCACCCGATGGAGTCTTGTCCTTATCTCCGCCGATCTGGACACGGATGACCACCGGATCCAACAAGCTCTCTCCGAGCTCTGCAAAATTTATTGGCGCCCAATCTTCAGCTTCGTTAGCCGGCGCGGTTACTCTCTCCAGGATGCCCAAGATCTTACCCAGGACTTCTTTGTCATGATCCTCGAACGCAAATGGCTCGAAAACGCTGACCCGGCGAGGGGCAGGTTTCGATCGTTGCTGATGAAGTCGCTCAACAATTTCCTGAACGACGCGAAGGAGAAGCGGCAGGCTCGTAAACGAGGAGGCGCTGTCGCTTTCCTCTCCTGGGATGAATGGCTCGCAGAAGGGTCGTCTGAACCATACGCAGCGACCAAGGTAATGGAATCTTGGTCGGCAGAACGTGTCTTCGATGTGAGGTGGGCAACTACGGTCGTCGAACAGTCATTGCACCGGTTGCGCGAGGAATGTGAAAGCGAAGGCAGATTGCGGGTCTATGAAATCTTGCGTCCTTGTCTTGGAGCCGAGCGTGATGATGTCTCTTATGTGGATCTTTCGAGCCAACTGCAGGTAACGGATGCAAGGGTGAAACGCCTTGTCCATCGAATGCGACAGCGATATCGAACCATTCTTAGGGAGGAGGTCGCCGGAACGGTGATCAACTCCGCTGAAATAGACAACGAAATTCGTTACCTATGTGAAGTTATTGGAAAATCCGGTGGCGCAATGACATGGTAGTTAGGTCCAATGAAGTCGTAGGCGGTAACCTCAGAAAGTGTCCACATTGCCAGGTGGCCACCTATATTGATGGCGATCTTTGTGTGAGATGTTTATTGCAGATCGGGCTCGGATCGATAGACGACTGCGCGAAGGAAGGCTTACGTAGTGACCTTACCGAGATTGTCGAATCGACCGAGATCAGATTTATTGGAAACTACCAGATCTCTAACGAGATTGGACGAGGCGGAATGGGAGTGATTTATCGCGCTCGCCAGCGTTACTCAGGTCGGGTAGTTGCTCTGAAACGACTCTTATGTCATCACGCCGGTTCCCGGGAAAACCTAGCCCGCTTTCGCAGGGAAGCGCAGGCAGCTGCGAGCCTTGATCATCCAAACATTTTGCCGATCTACGAAGTAGGAGAAACCGCGGACGGCATTCCGTTTTTTAGTATGAAATTGGCTGCCGGCGGGAGTTTGACCAGCTTTGCGACCACTTTGCAAGGAAATCCGCGACTATCCGTAATACTCATGGCAAGAGTAGCGCGCGCCGTGCATTACGCGCATTGATAAGAACATCCTCCATCGTGATCTCAAACCAGGAAACATTCTTCTCGACGGAGAAGGTAATCCACTTGTTAGCGACTTCGGACTAGCGAAATGGCTGAATGCCACGAACGATCTCACTAATACCCTCACAGTTTTTGGCACACCCGGTTATATCGCACCGGAACAGACGGGTGATTCAAGAGTAGAACCGGCGCCCACAGCGGACATTTACAGCTTAGGTGCAATCCTGTTCGAACTGCTTTCTGGTCGTCCACCCTTTCTCGGTTCGCACGCGGTTTCTGTCATTCGCCAAGCGGCAGAGAATGAAGCCCCTAAGTTGCGATCGATGTGCAACGTTGCCGATCGTGATCTCGAAACTATTTGCGCAAGGTGTCTTCAACGCGAGCCGGCATCGCGCTATCAATCCGCGCAATTATTGGCCGATGACCTCGAACGTTGGCTTCAAGGCCGATCAATTCTAGCTCGTCCGGTATTTCCAACGACTCAGATGTGGCGCTGGGCGAGGCGCAATCCGAAAATTGTCGCTATTGTTACGGCCTGTCTATCTATCGGTCTTCTTAGTCTTGGCGATAAGATATCAAGCTTGAGGTCGCGCACAGTGAATGGTCATGAATCGCAAGGACATCTGGCAGTGTTGTTTCCGCTTGAAGACTTGGGCGACATCGAGACTGTGACGACAAATTCACAAGATGCCACACGAAAGCTGTATAGTGCGTTGACCGGCATAACAGAACTTCAGGTGCAGTCTGAGACGCTGAACGCGACTGTTTACGGATCCATGGGTGCAGGAGAGCTGGAAGCGGATCGGAAAAAAGACAGATGCTCGGCTAATGCTCAGTGGTAGCGTTCGCGAGCGAGAAGGAAAAACGCGAATAACGCTGCATATCATCGAAGGAACGACTGGACACGTATTGCACACATTATTTAAGGAAACCGACTCCGGAAATAAAGGCTTCGAAGAATTAGCTTTGGATGTTTCGACGTTCGTAAACAATAAAGAGACCAAGTACAACAGGCCTATAGGGGAAACAAATATTCCTGCAGCTCGAAGCTATTATGATCAAGGTAGGGAGTTCTTTTTTCGCTACAATTTGCCTGACCAGGAGCGAGCGATCGAATCCTTCAGGCGGGCAATCGACATTGACCCGACATACGGACAAGCTTACGCGATGCTGGCAACAGCCTGCCAACTCCGCTCATTAACGGACCGGACCGAAACTTGGCTTATCGAAGGAGAAGAGGCTACAGCTCATGCCCTAAGGATCTCACCTATGCTTCCAGAAGCGCATAGTGCGCGTGCTGGTAATTTCCGTTATCGCGGAATGTATCAGGAGTCGCTTGATCCGGCTTTGACCGCTTATGAACTGGATCCTTCTAGCTCGCGGGCAGCAGCCAAGATAGGGACCTTTTATAATCTCTTAGGCAAACCTGACATCGCGATGCGATGGCTGCGAAAGGCAATCCGCCGTGAGACCAGGCCAGTTTATGACGACAATATTGCCGATGTCTGGACCTCCTTGGGAGATTATGAAGAAGCAGAAAAGGCTTATCAGAGCGCGGCCGTATTCCGTCCGGATCTTCCGGTAAGCACACTCGGTCTTAAGCACGCTTTCACTTTACCGTGCCGACTTCGAGACTGCCCGACGCCAGTGTGGGGTTGCTCGTGCAAAGTATAAGGATCATCCACAGCCGTTGAACATGGCGGCTTTGATCGAATTTTATAGCCGTCGTTTCGAAGCAGCGGAAGTGCTCTATCGCGAAACCTTGAGCTTGGATAGATCCGGAGGAGTGGAGTTTGTTGGCTCGGTTCGATTTATTTCCGCCCTTGGATTCATTTTGATTAACAAAGGAGACATCGTAAATGGCAAAGGCCTGCTGAATGAAGCATGCCTGCTGGATGAACACGATCTAGCGCGGGCACCTCACAATCCCGAACGCCTATATAGCCTCTCTGCAAGTCAAGCTGCGCTTGGAAATTCTAGGAGCGCAATCAGCGGATTGTGTGCCGCAATAGACGCTGGTTGGATTGATTATCGGTCTACCGAACTCGATCCTCGATTCGACTCAATTAGAAACGCCGTTGAATTTCGGGAAACGATTGCTTACCTAAAGCAGAAAATTCAAACGATGAAAAATCGCGCAAGAATGTTTACGCAATGATGCGTTCGTCCTGAGCGAGCGCTCAGTAAGCAGGGGGTTCTCTTGTCGCCTAACATGTTACGCGGGCTCGTGTTACATCAAGTGTAAACGGTCCCACTAACGTCGTTGGATTTTCGTCTACGATCCGAACTATTGTCAGGTCAGTCACCTTCGAGCGATCTAAGACAATCGCTCTTGGATTAGTCGGCTATAGGGGGTTCCCGTGGTCGTCCGTAAACGCTTAAACCCCGCGAGTCGCTTGCATTTCCGTGCAACGCAATGACGAATCTCTTAAGAACTTTGTCTTGAAGCTCACGGAGAAGGTTACTGAACGGACTTCTGAGTCCTCTAACCGCAGGAAAATTAGTTAATGACAACTACCATTAAGAGAACATGAAGACAAAGATCAAGCAAAAGGCCTTTCTGCTTTTCATTATCGCAATCTGTCTTGTTGCCGCATTGTATGCCGGAGACAGTAAGACCAGCACAGGGAAGTCGTGGAATGACCGATTCCCGATTTTGGTTCATCGTCTTAGACATCAATTCATCCAGGTCCGCGCGGTTTAATAACCAACCATCCAGAACGACCGCGCGAATCCGTTGGGTGTTCCGGATTTCTTTCAACGGATTTTCATCGAGCACAACAAGATCAGCGCGTTTACCGACTTCGATCGAGCCGCTCGTGTCGCTTTGACCAAGAAACTCAGCAGGCCACAATGTCGCCGCACGCAAGGCGTCGGCTGGCGTTAACCCGCATTCAACCAGTAACTCGAGTTCTTTGTGTAAACCGAACCCAGGATAAACCATCGGCATCGGCACATCCGATCCAGCCAACACCCGGACACCCGCAGCGCGCATGCTCCTAACAATCTCGCGCGAAACCGCCCAACGTTCCGCGGCTACTCGCGTATCCAGTTTTTCTTCGTTAAGAATTTTCTGCCACCGCTCCTGTTCGTCGGAGCGCAGGAATCGCCAGCGCGGATCGTCCTGAAATTTGTTCGACGTCTGACGCGCTTCGCGGTCGGGCAGGGTGAGCGTCGGCACCTGGACCTGACTAGTTCCAGCGATCGCAGCAGCGACGCGCGGGCACGCTTGCGGATTGTAATCGAACAAGATCTGTCGCTCCTGCGCGTCCCGTATCCGGACCGCTTCTTTTCCGCTGACATTGCGACGGCTAGCGAGAAACTTTGATTCACCAGCGGCACACGCTTCGTAAAGTTGGGTGAGATGTTCGTTGCTCCGTTGTCCGGCCCGGGCGGCGTCGATCGCGCTGACGTCCGCCGGGACATGACCGCAGACAGGGATATCGAGCAATTGCGCTTCCTCGATTACTTCGCGCCATTTGGCTGCCCCGATATCGGAAAAAACTTTCACGAAATCGGCTTTAAGCGAACGAGCCTGGCGCACCTGGCGTCGGACATCGGCGGATGAATCCGTGGAAATGACCATGCCGGCGGCGACGACGCGCGGGGCCCGGAGATCGCCTTGTTCCCGGGCGGCGCGCCATTCTTTGAGAACTGGGAAATTAGCGGGGATCGCGTTCATTTCGCGGACACCGGTAACGCCGTTGGCGACGAAGAGCGGGAACATCCAATCGTTAGGCTAGCGATGGGTCGCGTTGTTGAACAAATGCACATGCATATCGGTCAACCCTGGGATTAGAAATTTGCCGCGCCCATCGATCGCGACTGCGTTGGACGGAAGACCGACCGCGGTGCCCGGTTCGATGATGGCGGCGATCCGGCCCCCGCCGAGAAGGACCGTGCGCGGCCCGGACACTTTGCCCTGGACCACATCGATCAGCTCGATGTTTTCAATGGCGACGAATGGGCGGGAGGTGGAAGCGGCTGTTGCCGCGGTGACAGATGAACGACGGCGAGGTAACGAGGAAAACGAGAAGAAAAGTGACGACAACGAGCGATGCGTTAAGCCTTGCCCCGCCGGAGCGGGGCTTAAGCCCTTGGTCTTCCCCTTGCGCCAAATCCCAGACAACGTCCCATGTCCAGCCTCATGGTCTTATCACAAAAAGAATTAAAGGGTTAAGTGTTAAGTTTATGCGGGCGGCACGCTTCATTCGGCCTTAACGAATCCTAAAATCTTATCGCCGCTTCCCTCGTGGGCAAATCAATGCGAAGATGAGCCATGCCAAAAGCCAAGCGTCAACGAAAAGAGAAGCGAGACTTCTCGCATGCCGCATTCTCGGGATCCCAGAAGGTAACCACCGGGGTCAAAGGGCGTAATCAATCCGTCCAGCGGTCACAATCTCGGTCAGGGCGCGGGAAGTAGGGGAAGGTTGATGGCTGATGCCGAAGGCTAATGGCTGATGGCTGATTGCCAGAGAACGCACTTACCTGCGCCGTAACGCAGCCCAATCGGGCAAGGGCGAGCTTTCAAACGCTGTTTCGCTCTATCGAAATCCATTACTCCACCGCTCCATTCGCCATCGCCATCCGTTTCCTGTGTGAGGAAAAGGTAGACCCAGCGGGTTTGGCGATTCTAACAAATGGCTAGCCTGATCGAGGTGTTTATGGTTATTATCACCCCTCGCAATTATGCGTGGCTTATTTCAATTTGGCCTGATCCTGGTCTTGACCATTGTCGTCGCGAACGGTGGCACAACTCCAACGCCCACCCCGGGTTGCACTAACGATACGTGGTCGCCCATTAGCGACGTTGGTGCTCCTGGTGTTACGGGCAACACTGTCTGGACTGGGACAGAAATGATTGTCTGGAATGGAACCGGTGGAAGATACAATCCGAGCACGGATACGTGGACTCCAATCAGTACCGTCGGCGCGCCAACACAAGGAGGTCCCGCGATCTGGACCGGCACCGAAATGATTGTTTGGGGCGGCGGCAATGCCTTGAATACCGGTGGACGATATAATCCCGATCACTGATACGTGGACACCGACCAGCACGACCGGTGCGCCGCTTGGCCGAAGCTCTCATCGAGCAATCTGGACCGGCAGCGAAATGATCGTTTGGGGCGGCAGGCCTGCGACCGGTATCGTTTGGTTGAATAGCGGCGGCCGATACAACCCTGTCACGGATAGTGGACACCTACCAGCCTAATCAACGCACCTACGCGTCGTGATCAATTCATTGCGGCCTGGACGGGGACCGAAATGATTGTTTGGGGTGGGCGCGATCCCCAGTTAGGCTTCTTCAGGACCGGCGGGAGATACAATCCCCTAACGGACACTTGGACACCAACTACCACGACTAACGCACCCACCGCAAGATCCATTAATCCAGGAACGGGGATCTGGACTGGGACCGAAATGATTGTCTGGGGCGGATTCAGGGAAGTACCGAGTATCGATCATGAATATCTTAACACCGGTGGAAGATATAATCCTGCCACGGACAGTTGGGTCGCTACGCAAGTAATCAATGCACCGTGTGTCCGGGACTCTTTCTTTTCAGCCTGGACTGGGAACGAAATGATCGTCTGGGGCGGTTTTGCGCAAGGCACGCAGAGTAGCCCAGGTTGTCCCGAGAATCTTGGGGGGAGATATAATCCTATTAACGACAGTTGGACCCGGATGACTACCGTCAATTCGCCCACTAGCCGAAGCGCATACGGCGTGGCGTGGACTGGGCGCGAAATGATTGTGGGGGGTGGTTCTTAATGATGGGAGATACTGCGCGCAACCGCCTCCAGCAGTGACGCCCTCGCCGTTCTTGAACGTTTCGGGTAGAATTTTGACCTGCTTTCCGTTCCCGCTTCCGGCCCCAGTTTCAAATGTTACGCTCACCTTAAGCGGCGATGCGACGGCACAGTTCACCAGCGATTTATACGGAAATTATTGGTTTCCAGATCTTCAGCCGGGTGGCACTTTTACCGTAACGCCAAGCTTTCCGCCACTGACACCAGGTAGCCATGGCATTGGCACTTCGGATGTGATGAACACCCAGTGGCATTACCTCGGACGCCAATTGTTAAGTGGCTGCCAGTTAATAGGGGCCGATGTAAACGATGATGGCGTGGTTAACACCTCTGATGTGATCGCTATCCAGCGATTCTACATGGGCCGGACATCCGGTATCGCCAAGGTTGGGAAATATAAGTTCATTCCCGATAGCCGTTCGTATCCTGGAATTCCTACCAACCAACCAGACCAGAATTACACATGGATTCTTCGCGGCCACACTTTGCTTTGATGGGTCGTTGCGGATGGCCCGCGTGGATAGCCGATGGCTGATGGCTGGTCTAGGCGGTGATTGAAAATTACCGCTCCCAGTTAGGCGATTGCAAATCGCCGGATTAGCGTTTGGAGCT
>CAVVVQ010000020.1:0-28448 GCA_963751725.1 uncultured Verrucomicrobiae bacterium | reverse complement strand
TTCGCCTTTGCCGTGACGCTCATGCTGGCAACTCCAGCCAAAGCTGAACCCGCCATGTGGGTGATTAAGGATAACGATTCAACCATTTACCTGATCGGGACCGTCCATCTGCTCCGCCACGAGACCGAATGGAATGCTACTAGAGTCAAAAAAGCAGTCGCTGAAAGCACCCAGCTTTGGCTCGAAGCAACTGATGTCGATGATCTGGCCAAGGTTGCACCGGCCATGGCCCAATATGGAGTCGACATGGAACACCTGCTCTCGAGCAACCTGAACGCGACACAAAAACAAAAATTGGCCAGCGTCGCCGAGACCTACAGTCTTCCTCTCGAAACTCTTGAATCGATGAAACCATGGATGGCAGCGATGCTCTGCACTGTTCTGCCGCTCCAGAAAGCCGGGTTCGATCCAAGTTCCGGCGTCGACCTGGTCCTGAAAGCGCAGGCGACAAAAGAAGGCGATCAGATTTTCGGATTCGAAACCGCAGAGGAACAGATTCGTTTTTTTGCTGAACTATCCGAGGCCGATCAGATCGCGTTTCTTGATCAAACTTTGACTGATGTGGCCAAGGGAATTAGCGAACTCGACAAAGTGGCGAAGGCATGGGTCGATGGCGACGTGGAGACAATTGGCAAACTTCTCGACACCGAGTTCAAAAAAGATGCGCCGGCGTTGTACGAAAAACTTCTGGTCCAACGGAACATTGCTTGGGCTGACAAGATTGTGAAGATATTGAAAGGCTCAGGGGTGCAACAGATAGCTGTTGGCGCTGCGCACTTGGCCGGACCCGATAGTCTCCAGGTGCAACTGGCCAAACGCGGGATCAAAGTCGAGCGATACTAAAGATCCGCAGAAAGATTTAACACGAGGGCGCGGAAGGGACGCAGAGAGATGGGACACTTTGCCAATTTTCAATCGGCTGGCTGGGAACGGCGATTTTCAATCACCGCCTAAACAAAGGCCTCGACAGTTGTCGGGGCCTCACTTTTTCACAGGGCGATGGGCTTTAAGCCTATCGAATTGCTGCAACCCAACGACAACGAACCTCGCCCGGGAGTGTAAGTGAAAGTTAAGGTGCAAGTGCAAGTAAGAATTCAAATCGAAGAAATTTTGGGCTTGTTGGGCCCAGAGTGGAACGTTAACAATGCTGGCGAAAAAGGGGGCTAATTGGAAGAGCAGAACATTCGGATGGCCATCGATCGGCATTGGACGGCGTTTGCTGCGGGTGATCAAGATGTCGAACACCAAATCTACCACGATGACGTCGTGTGCGAGTATCCACAATCAGGCGAGGTAATTCGCGGCCGGAGTAACTTGCAAGCGCTTCGTAGTCATCATCCTGGCAGGCCATCGGGTTTTTCGGTTCGCCGGATAGCGGGAAGGGGCAATCTCTGGATCACCGAGTACGTGATTGTCTACGAAGGCAAGCGCGTCTATACCGTGAGCATTATGGAGTTTCGGGATGGAAAGTGTCACATGAAACCCAATACTTTGCCGACCCATTCAACGCTCCTGTTTGGCGCGCACAGTGGGTCGAAACGGTGGCGGTCGATAACGTTTAATAACGCAAACGAAACCTTGCCGCTCTAGATGGTTCATGACGCGAAAATATACTGCAACGGAGATCGTGGAGAAGATTCCCAAAGAGTTAGCGGTCCATCGAGATCCAGAACGAAACCGGAGTGATTTTTTACGGAGAAACGCTTGGAAAAACAGGGGGCCTGGAACGCCTTGAGCTACATAACCCAGCAATGCGATCTCGTTAGGCGCATTCGCACGCTATGATCGATTGGCACTTCAAACTACTGTATGACGGCGAATGCCCGTTCTGTCGGCGAGAAGTGCGCTGGTTGCAACGCATGAACCGCCGCAACCATCTGGCGTTTGAGGATGTTTCCATACCCGGCTTCGACCCGTCGCCTTTGGGCGTGACTCGTGAGGAGCTTTTGGGAGTCATCCACGGCGTATTCCCGGACGGTCGCATCGTGACCAAGGTGCGAGGCGTTCAGACAGGCGTATCGCGCAGTAGGTTTGGGATGGCTACTCGCGCCGACTGGTTGGCCTGTGCTGCGATGGATCTTCAATGGTTTGTATTCGTTGTTTGCCCGTTACCGGGTGCGGCTTGGACGGTTGTTTGGACGCTCGTGCGCTTCGGGCACTTGCCGCGTTCAACCGAGGAGAGAGCACAAAACATGAGCACGCTTACGGTTCTTCTCTACGCCGCAGGCGTGTTCGCCGTCGTGCTTGGGATTCTGCATTTCACTTTTCCTGCGCGGTTTGGCTTTTTCGCAGCATTGCCTACTGACGGCCCACCGCCACCGCCATTTCGCCTCTGGCTTTATCGCTACGAGATGAAGCGGTCAGACTTGCGCGGAATTATTTACGTGATGAATCATTGCGTCAGCTACGCCATTGTAGCCATTGGAGTGTTCGATGGTTTCGCTGCTCGCTGGCTCGGCACGCTGCCCGGCGCGTTGGCCGCTGGCACGGTGGCAGGCTTTTGGTTTGTCCGCGCAGGCACACAGTTTTATCTTGGAACGCGACCCGGCGATTGGTTTGTCATTGTCTGGTTCACCTGTTGGGCTCGTTGCACGTTGTCGCAGCAGTTCGGTGACTTTGGTTAGAGGTAAACATTGTCAGTCCCAGACGAGTCTCATGTTTTTCTGAAGGTTGCCGATTTCGGCGATGATCCCTCCATAATTACCTCGCGCATCGGTTTGTCGCCCACTTCAACTTGGCGGCGTGGTGATCCGATTCCGACACATCCAACAGCAACACGGAATCAGAGATCCTTCAACGGATTGCGGCGCTGGGCATCCCACTTGATCTTGATTTATACTTTCTTGGCGATGACTCCGATCCACCCGAACACATCTAACTCAATTATGTCGGACTCGGAGAAAGGAAAGAACTGGCGTGGACATCTCGGATGGCTGCTTGGGCAGTTGGTCGTTGTGTTTGCCGGCGTAACTGCGGCGTTTGTGGTCGAGAACTATCGGGATAACAGAAATCAGCAGACCGAGTTTCATCAGGCTCTTTCCGGAGTTATCGCTGAGTTGAATCGATACGAGACCCGGGGACGACAGTTTGCAGATGAAATGACTGCACGAATCGCCACTTGGGAAGAGACGGACCGCAATGGAACGCGAGCGATCCCGGCCTATTATCGGATTCCGGGCGCGACGCACCCACCGACGGCAGCGTGGAGTGCAATGGTCGCATCCGGCATGGCTCGCCTGATCGAACCCAAGTTGCGAACCGAGCTTGGGTATTTCTACAGCGAGCTGACCGGTATCCACGATAATTACGACAGATACAATCAGTTTACCGAGCGCGAAGTGTTGCCGCGAATTTCTCTCGGGCCTGACGTGTTCTATGGACCGGACGGGCACATCCTGCCGATGTTTCGCGTCCACATGGACTTGCAAAAGGAATTTGCTACTGATCTACGCAAGGTGAGCGAACAGGCGCACGGTCTACGCATCCAACTTGAAACTCCTGAATCTTCCAAGTAAGACGCGATACAATTAGTTTCGGATAGGTGTACCGAACAAGATTTTAACGCACATGTAAACGTGTATTAACGCCGACTTTATCAGCGGGAGCGTCGTGCATCAGGCCACGGATTGACACGGATTTCAACGGACAATATACGATTTCGATATGGCCGCTGAATACGCGAATGGACGTGAACCCGGGAAGAATTTACTAACCGTTGTCAGTGGAGTTGACAGCCTTCAGTCCAACCTGTTGGGCACGTCAATATCAGGGCGCTTCACCGAAGCGCCTCTCGCTTCTGGACCGCCTAGTCAGGACTTGGTTCTATCGATAAATCGATTTACAAACTAACCATGAATGATGCTACGAAACGTTCCATTTTTCGCTGGATCCACATCGTCTTTGGCATTCCGGTGATCGGTTATGTTTATAGTCCATTTAAGGAACTCCCGAACTACGCGCCGGTGGTTCGGTTTGTCGCGCTTCCCATGATTGCCCTAACGGGACTTTTAATGTGGAAAGGCCATCTCGTTCGACGACTCTTTTCGAATTAGGCTAAGTAAGGCCACGGATTAACACGGATTAAACACGGACAATAAAGTTACCTTCTCAGTCCGTGTTCGTCCGTGGCTAATTCTCTTCCATTCTGTTCATTTTGTTAATTCTGTCTCGTCTTATAATTCAATCGCCGGGATAACAACCAGCGTACCCCAAACATATCGACCGTTGCGCGAATCGCCCGGTTCCCCAGACCGTACTTGCTCTGACCAAATTTTCGTGGCCGATGATTGACCGGAATTTCGACTAACCGGTAACCGGCGCCTTTAACCAACGCCGGGATAAATCGGTGCATCCCTTTGAATGGCACCAAAGTCTCGACGCACTCGCGCCGCATCGCTTTCAAGGTGCACCCCGTATCGCGGACACCGTCTTTGGTAAACCGGCTTCGAACAAAATTAGCGACTCGACTCGTGGCCCGTTTGGTCGCCGTATCTTTTCGTTGAGCGCGATAACCGCAAACCAGATCCGCCCCGTGTTCAATCTCCGCTAATAACTTTGGAATATCGGCCGGATCATTCTGCAAATCGCCGTCGATCAATACGACGGTCTCTCCCCGAGCCGCATGCGCGCCGGCGTACATCGCGGCGCTTTGTCCGGCGTTCTTTTCAAATCGCAAAATTCGAATGCGCGGTTGGGTCACGATTCGGTTCACGGTCTGATCACTTGATCCGTCGTCAACAAAGATGATCTCGTAATCAAGACCGCTCAGCGCTGCTTCGAGTTGAGATTGAAGAATCGGAACGTTCTCTTCCTCGTTAAACAACGGCACAACGACGGAGATCGCAGGAGCGTTACGCTGTTCCGCGTTACTCATAACGACAGGGTCCGATATTTTCGGCAAAGAAAAACCTGTAACGTGCGCACATGAGCATCGAAACGTTTGACTTCGATAATGGCAACTTTCTCGGTTGATTGAAACGCTGCTGTGATGTTGTGGGGCAACTGATCGCTCTTCCCGCTCTGGAGGTAAAGCGCGCTTCGTCCTTCAAACGGATTAACGCCTCCTTCTTCAGTAAAAACGTCGCCACCTAGCGGTGCAGGTTTCGCAGGGGCATCGACGAATTCATCGTAACGCGGCCAGAACGAAAACTGATTCAAAATGTCCTGGGACTCGACAATATAAACGGGCGGATGCCACGGGCCCTCCGGACGTTTGTCGCGAAGGTAAAACGCCACCTCCGACGCGCGATCCCGTTCATCGGCAATAAGGAAGAGTGGTTGGCCTATGCGCGATTCAAGATCGTTCCTTACTTGTTCAACCGCGCCGGACATCGAATTCCAACCACGCATCCGATCGGCCGGGTCGCGTCGGAACATCGGCAGACCGACCGTCCGCCAAATATCGGTATTAAGCGTGAGCAGACTCAGGACCAACCCGATTAAAACAGCCGCCGTGAAAACCGGGTGTGATCGCTTCTTGCCGGAAACCTCATCTGGCTTCATTCGTTCCTGCCAGTAAGCGGCTGCCAGGATTCCTAGACTAACAAACGCAAGCACGTCCCAGTTCGGTGCCGCCTGCTTGTTAATCGAGACCACGCAATAAAACAGGAACACCGGCAACCCAAACCACATCAGAAAGAGGACCTTGAATTGATGATAGGCCCGTCGCCGATTCGCGATTACCCCCCAGGCGATCCCAAAAAAAAGCACGGGCGAAAATACGGCAAAATGCATGGCCAAAAACCCAGCCAGTTCGCGTAGGTGAAGGCCAAACGAGTGATTCAGATTCCCGCGAGAACGCAGATGCGTAACCGTGGCCCAGGTGTGTTGCTGGTTCCAGATGATCGGCGGTAATGTGCACACCGCAAAAACCGCCAGCAACAAATAGAGTCCCGGTCGCTTGAATTCCCGACGCAGCCGCGGCACCAACGCCAGCACCAGGATCACCGACACGAGTTCCAGGGCGTTCGTGTATTTGCAAAGAAATCCAATCCCAACCAGCAACCCTGTTAACGGCCAGAACCAGGAAAAATTTGGACTCCGCTCGAGCGCGAGCCAGAAACTAAACATCGCGGCAGTCCAAAAGAAAATCGACAACGGATCGATCGTCATCAGGAGGTTGCCAATGTGGAAAAGCGGAATCGCGTTCAAGGCCACGATCGCCCAGAATCCCGCCGCCGGATTGAAAAGCCGGCGTGTAAAATAATAAATGAGCAAACTGGTTCCGGCGCCAAGAATCGGACTCCAAAAACGGACGCCAAATTCGGAGTTACCGAATATCGCGGTGCCCGCTCGGATAACGAATGCGACTCCTGGTCCTTTGCTGAAGTAGGCTGGGGCCAGGCGTTCCGACCACATCCAGTAATGCGCTTCATCGAACTCGAGATCGATGGTCCCGAGCAGGGTCAATCGAATCGCGGTCAGCGCCAGAACAAAAAGCCAGACAGCTTTGGTGTTGCTCATGTAGCCGATCTCTCGAGCAGACTTGGATGCCGAGCAAACATCGCCGGCAGCCAGCGCGGACCAAACTTTCGCCAAAGAAATTCAAACAACGCCACCATCAAAAGGGCGAGGCCCGCCGCAAGGAACGTCGTCGCGAGGACGTCGCTCGGCCAATGGGCGCCAAGGTAAATCCGGGAATAACCGACCGCGCCAGCGACAACAAAATAAAGCCAACCCCATCGTCGGAAAAAGAGGACGCAAACTGTGGCGATAATCACGTTATCAGTCACGTGACCGGACGGAAATGAGGGACCGGACTTGTTGTGATCTGATTGATCGGACATTCGGATCGTCGGGGTTCGGAAGACCGTTAGAAATGCGGGGTGCGTTTGCTCGAGCTGGACCATGCGAACGGCTTGAACCTGTTTCGGTCGTCGACGTTGGATCGTGCTCTTCAAAGTGCGAACGAAAAATGCATCGGAGATCGCCAGGGTAATCAAGAGACAGATAACGAAGGCGCGGCCCTTGAATCCCATGAAAATCACGAGGCAAAGCAGGAGAACGATCAGAAGCGGACGCCAGATATCGAGGTTGCTAATGGCAGCCATGAACAAATCGAGCGCCGGACTCGTCCATTGTTCGTTAATAAGATGAAAAACCGCCTGATCCATTTTTGCTGGCTAGCTGTGGCTAAATGCTAATGGCTGATTGCTGATCCTGATTACTGCGTCACTGTATCATTGCAACGCGCTTTCGCTTCAACATCGAACACACAACACTCCACCACTCCATGCCGGCATACCCGACGGTCCCGCGCCTGAGGGACCTGGCTACAACATCCGCCAATACCCGACGGCCCACAGGGCCGTGGCTACAACATCACTCCATTACTCGACCACTCCATCACTCCATCACTCCATCACCGATGCGCACGCTTCTGTTTGTAACGATCTTTTTTCTCGCTAGCCCCCTGGTGAGTCGTGCCGCGCCGCCACAGCTGCCCTCGGCGAAAGAGATCCTTACCTCAGTCCGGCTCGAACAAGCACAACGCCAACTCGATCTCCAGGGACAACTCCGCGAGAACGAGAAGGTAATTCCGTTTCGCCTCACTCAAAGCGGACCGTTGATTCGCTACGTTTTCACAAACCCGGATCAGACCCTCCAACTACGTCTGGGCGAAAACGATTCCAAGCTCGAAGAAGTTACCCGGGGCGGCGTGGACAAGATTACTGCCGCCGAGTTCGATCAAAAAGTGCGTGGGACCGGGGTGACCTACGAAGACCTGGCGCTCAAGTTCCTTTACTGGCCGAATGCCCGTGTGACCGGAGAAGATTCCCTCCGGACTCGTAACTGTTGGAAACTGGAATTGAAAGCGCCATCGCGGCATTCGCGGTACTCGAATGTTTTTCTTTGGGTAGACAAAGAGGGCGGCGCATTGATGCGGATGGAGGGATACGATTGGACGGGGCACCTTTCGAAGCGATTTGAAGTTGTTTCCGCGCAAAAAATCGACGGAGCATGGTTTCTGAAGCAGATGCGCATTGAAGAGATCCAGCCGGATACAGGGAAAGTGGTGGCAAGAAGTTATCTCGAGATAAAGAAGTAGGTGCCGTAGTTCGGTTTTTGGCCAGCATCCGTGGCTCTTCCAATCGAACTTGGAGCACTGAATACTAGCGCACTCCACCGAGATCGATTATGAAACGTCACGTCATTTCATGAAACGAATTTATCTGTCGATTTCTGCCGGCTTGCTCCTGTTCGCGCTAACCACCACCGCACAAAACGTCCCTCCGGTTGTCAGTAATCAGATCGCTGATTTCACCGAATACGCGGGCGCGGCGGCCCAACCGGTCGACTTGGCTAACGCTTTCTCCGATCCCGATGTCAGCAATGCCGTCCGCTTTACGACCGTCCTCGGCCCAATCGATCTCGCGCTTTTCGGACAACAAAAGCCGATTACGGTGGCGAACTTTCTCAACTACATAAACTCTGGCCGTTACTTCCTGGTTGATCCAACCAATGGCCAACTCGCATCCAATTTCATTCATGTCGCTGTTCCTGGGACACCGGGAAATATCATTCAAGGCGGCGGCTTCATTGGAACGGTCAACCCGTCTCCTCCGCCAGCGCCACCCCTGCTTGTGACACAGGTTCTGGAGTTTCCCTCAATTCAAAATGAGCCGGGAATTTCAAATCGGCGCGGCACAATTTCGATGGCGAAAATCATGGGGCAACCTAACAGCGCCACCAGCCAATGGTTCATCAATCTGGCGGACAACGGAGGGTCTCCGAATAACTACGATACGGCGAATGGTGGATACACCGTATTTGGCCGTGTCGTTAACAACACCATGAGCACTGCTGACGCGATTGCCGCGTTGCCTCGATATAACGCAGGCGGACCGTTTACTTCCATCCCATTGCGTAATTACACCATGGGAAACCAAATCACCGTTGCCAACCTCGTTTCGATACCCGGCATCGCGTATTTTTCACCACTGACCTTCGCGGTCAGCAGCAACGCGCCGTCGGTCGCTGATGCAACTATCAGTGGAACCAAACTGCTCGTCTCCGCTCATGCAGTCGGCGACGCCATCTTCACTGTGACCGCGACCGACTTCGATGGTGGATCGATCTCGCAGAATTTCACTGTTCACGTTCTGGCAGCTCCAGGTCGACTGGTTCAGCTTTCGACCCGTATGCAGATCGGCACCGGCCCGAATGTGCTCATCGGCGGATTCATCATGCGCGGGCCTTCACCAAAACGATTGATGATCCGTGGCATCGGTCCATCGACCGGGTTGCCTGGCGCGCTTGGCGGATCCGGTTTTGGAATTGCACGACAGCACCGGCGCAATTGTTGCCACCAACAACAACTGGGGAGAAGCCGCCAATAATCAGGATATGACCGACACCGGGATCGCGCCGACTTCACCTAACGAAGCCGCAATCCTGACGACTCTGCCTTCTGACGCCACTTTCGCCTCCTACACCGCCATCGTTCAGGGCGCCAATAACACCACCGGGATTGGACTGGTCGAAGTCTATGATCTCGACAGCGGTCCCGGCTCGACCCTTCTCAATATTTCAACGCGCGGATTGGTGGACGTCGATCCTAACGCTTTGATCGGAGGATTTTTCCTCGGCGGGACCGAATCGAAACGAATTTTGATTCGCGCTATCGGCCCATCTCTCGGGGCGGCGGGGGTGTCGAACCCGCTGGCCGATCCTGTTCTCGAGCTGCGCGACTCGAATGCTGTGTTGCTGCAACAGAACGATGATTGGGGAATGAGCCCTAACCAGGCTGAAATTCAGTCCAGCGGTCTCGCCCCGACGAACCCGAAGGAATCGGCCGTGATTCAAACGCTTTCCGCTGCGCCGTATACCGCAATTGTTCGTGGAGTGAATAACACGACAGGCGTTGGTTCGGTGGAGATTTATCAATTGCCGTAGCAGTCGTGTTCTGTTGTAGGGGCGCTTCTGTGAAGCGCTTTGGTGTGGGCATGACCCAGATTGGCCGCTCAAGACAGATCGAAGTCAACTCACTGGGCGCTTCGCAGAAGCGCCCCTAACAATCCACGTCGGTCGACGGTCGAGGCTGCGCGCTCCACCCTTGCTGCGACGCGGACACCCGACGGCCCGCAGGGCCGTGGCTACAACATCTGATTTTCCGTTCCTTTGTGGACCTTTGTGTGAGGCAATCCGCAATCCGCTACTCTCCCTGCGTCGCTAGCACAATTTGCGCGAAACTTCTCGGATCAAGGCTCGCGCCGCCAACCAGCGCACCATCGATGTCCGGTTGGGACATGAGCTTTTGCGTGTTATCCGGCTTAACGCTTCCGCCGTACTGAATTCGCATTTTCTCTGCGGTCGCTTCATCCGAAATTTCGCCCAAGGTCTTGCGAATGAAGGCGTGTGCTTCCTGCGCCTGTTCGGCCGTTGCCGTTTTGCCGGTTCCAATTGCCCAGACCGGTTCGTAGGCAATGACTGTTTCCTGCAGTTCTTTCGGTTCCAACTTGGCGAGACTCCCTTTGAGTTGCGTCCCTAAAACTTTCTCCACGTCGCCTCGCTCCCGTTGATCGAGCGTTTCGCCGATACAAACAATCGGTCGCAACATTCCTTCGTGGGCTGCGTGCACTTTCTTGTTCACGATTTCATCTGTCTCGCCGAACAACGTTCGTCGTTCGCTGTGTCCGAGAACGACATAACGAACAAACAAGTCACGCAACATGGCTGGGCTGATCTCGCCTGTGAATGCGCCTGAACGTTCCCAATGCATGTTTTGCGCGCCTACTTTGATATGCTGCGCCTGTTCCAGGCCGGCGTTCACCGCCGCGATGGCAGTGAATGGCGGAATAATCACCACTTCCACATCGGTTGATTCACCGATCTCCATCAGGAACGTCGAGACAAAGGTGGTCGCTTCACCTTGTGTCATGTTCATCTTCCAATTCGCCGCGATAATTTTCTTACGCATTAGTTTGTAACAATAATAGTTAGGTCAGGCTATTCACGCTCACTTAACGCAGCAATCCCAGGAAGCTCTTTCCCTTCGAGCAGTTCAAGCGACGCGCCGCCCCCAGTCGAGATAAACGCCATTTTGTCGGCTAACCCCGCCTGTTTCACCGCCGTGACAGAATCGCCCCCTCCGATGACGGTCGTTGCGCCAGAACGTGCGAGCGCTTCGGCGATAGCGATTGTTCCGGTCGCGAATGCAGGGATCTCGAAAACTCCCACCGGTCCGTTCCACAAAATCGTTTTCGCCTTTGCGATTTCGTCTTCGTAAAGACTGATCGTTCCGTGCCCGATATCGACCGCCTGCCAGCCATCAGTAATCCCGCTGGTCGACGAAACTCGGCTCGTGTTGCGAGTGTTCGCTCCAGCCTCGATTTTGTCGGCCTCCAATGCATCCACCGGGACAAGGAACCGAACGCCTTTGGCTTTTGCCAACTCCATGATCTCCCGGGCCAGATCGAGTTTGTCCGCTTCCACGCGACTGTTCCCAATCGGAATGCCCTGCGCTTTCCAGAATGTGTTAGCCATTGCGCCACCGATCAAAAGCGCGTCTGCTTTTTCCATCAGGGCTTTGATCACGCCAATCTTATCTGAAACCTTTGAGCCTCCCAGAATAACGACGAATGGCTTAGCTGGTTTATCCAGCTCATGGGACAAATATTGGATCTCCTTTTCCATCAGGAAACCCATGGCAGATTTGGAAACAAACTTGGTGATACCGGCCGTGCTGGCGTGCGCGCGATGCGCCGCCCCGAAAGCATCGTTTACATAAAGCTCACCGAGGTTGGCCAACGCTTCGGCAAACCCGGGATCATTCGCTTCCTCCGCAGGCGAAAACCGGACGTTCTCGAGCAGGGTGACATCGCCATCCTTCATGTGAGCGATGATTTCTTCCGGGACTTTCCCAATCGTGTCAGGACTGAACGCGACCGGATGATTGATCAACGTATGCAAGTGATCCGCCACCGGACGGAGCGAATATTTCGGGACCGGTTTCCCTTTGGGTCGTCCGAAATGCGCCATCAAGATCGTCTTCGCACCCTGTTCGCGGAGATAATTTATTGTCGGTAAACTTTCCCGGACCCGAGTGTCATCTGTAATCCTGATTTTGCCGTCGCGTTCTTCGGTTGGCACGTTGAAATCAACGCGAACCAAAACGCGCTTTCCTCGGACGTCCAAATCGCGAACGCTCAGTTTATTCATGCGATAATCTCTTGGTCACGTGGGTTGAACGGTGAAGCGTTGAAGATTCGCTCCCCATTACTCCATTACGCCACCACTCCATTGCTCCACCATTCCGGCCGCTCTTGCGGCCTACTTCGAGAGCAGATCCAATAGGTCAACACAACGGTTGCTGTAACCCCATTCGTTGTCGTACCAGCCGACGACTTTCACGAACTTTCCGCCGTGAGTCATCGTTAGTTTGCTGTCGAAAATGCAGGAGTGCGGATTGCCGACAATATCAATCGAGACAAGGGGTTCATCGCTATACTCAAGAATACCTTTGAAAGGTTTACGCGCGGCCGCTTCTTTGAACGCAGTGTTAATCGATTCCACCGTCGCATCCTTTTCCAGAATCACCGTGAAATCGGTGACCGATCCGTCCGGAGTCGGGACCCGAAACGCGCCGCCGTTGAGCTTGCCGTTTAACGCCGGGATCACTTCGCCGATCGCTTTGGCCGCACCCGTGCTCGATGGAATGATGCTGACCGCGCCGGCGCGTGCCCGACGCAAATCTTCATGGGGCAAATCGAGAATGCGCTGATCGTTGGTGTAACTGTGAATGGTGCTCATGAACCCGTTCACGATCCCGAAATTGTCGTGCAACACCTTCGCCATCGACGCGAGGCAATTGGTCGTGCAACTGGCGTTCGAAACGATGAAGTGTTTCTTCGGGTCATACGCTTCGTCGTTCACACCAAGACAAAGGGTAACGTCTGGTTTCTTGGCCGGCGCACTGATTAAAACTCGTTTGGCGCCTCCCTTGGTAATGTGCAGTTCGGCTTTGTCGCGACTGGTGAAAAAACCGGTCGATTCCAAAACCACTTCTGCCCCGAGATTTTTCCACGGCAGATTTGCGGGGTCACGCTCCTTTAAGACCTTAATCTTGTGCCCGCGCACTATGATGTTCTCCGGGTCGTGTCCGATTTCGCCGTCGAATTTTCCGTGGACGGAATCGTATTTAAGGAGGTGAGCGAGGGTGTGGGTGTCGGTGAGATCGTTGATCGCAACGACGCGTTTGACGTCGCTTTGTTTCATAGCGCGGAGGACGTTACGTCCGATGCGTCCGAAGCCGTTGATACCGTAATTTGACATAGGAAAAGTAAAAACCTGAGTGTTAAGAATTAAGAGGCGCTGCCGGGGATCCCGAGAGCGCGTATGTTACTAATTGCTGGGCTCAGGGAACGCAAGGGAAACTGCGAAGATCAGCTACGCCGCCGCCTTGGCCAAGGCTGGTGTTTATTCGTCATGCCGCGCAGTAGTCCCGCAATCGAGGGACGAATCCAAGGGCGGGATCAGACAGCATGGTTCCATCCCCTTCGTGTGCATTTGCTCGACGCGCCGTAGCCTCGGCAAAGGCGGTTGTCTATTCGTGGTGAAGGCCTTTTTTATCGGATTGAACGGATCCGGCTCGCGTTCGTCAAAGAACTGGCAATGAAAATCCCTCCTTCCCTGACCGCTATCGCGCTTGTCCTTGCGACCGGCTCAGTCCCTTTTTCGACGGCGAATCCTGCCAAACCAAAATCGTCAAAACGCATCACCATTCTCGCCATCGGCGACAGTTTGACCGATGGCTTCGGTCTCTCTCGAAAGGAAGCGTATCCAGCCCTGATCGCGGATAAATTGCGGGATGCGAATTATCACTTCGAAGTCATCAATGCCGGAGCGAGCGGCGGTAGCTCGGCAGGCGGTCTTCGCCGCCTCCCTACGCTGCTCAACAAAAACAGAATCGACATTCTGATTCTGGAGCTTGGAATCAATGATGCCTTCCAGGGAGTGCCGGTCACGGAGATTCGGTCAAATCTTCAAGCCATCATCGACCAAACAAGGGCGAAATATCCGGGTATCGCCGTAATCGTCGCCGGCATGAAATTGCCTCTCGTCTCAGGCAATTACTTCGACGCCTTTGGCGAAATGTTCACAAAGCTGGCGGAAGAAAATCACGCGTCGCTGATTCCTTATCTGCTGGAAGGCGTCGGCGGTAATCCGCAGTTGAACCAGGCTGACTTCATTCATCCGAACGCAGATGGTCAAAAGGTGATAGCGGAAACCGTTTGGCGGGTCCTTGAACCGGTCGTGCTAGAAATTTCGAAACACTGATTTCGTTGGCAATTTAGGCCACGGAATAACACGGATTAAACACGGAAGGAAATGGGTAACCGGTAATGGCAATAGACGAGATAGTAACCGCGTATCCTGTCAGAATGTCAGCAATAATGAGCGTTGTTTGTGGTTCACAATGTTCCGTGTTTAATCCGTGTTAATCCGTGGCTAAAATGCCCGCGACCTTCAGACTGTTCAGCGATCTGCAATCCCGCTATTAAATATCTTTCATGCAGGGTGACGGGTTTTTCCTGACGATTGCGCAGGTCGCCGTGACGTTGGCCGGCTTTTCCGGACTGGTCGTCGCGATGCGAGGCAACGCGCCCGACACATGGCATCCGCGCGATATCTGGTCGTTATCGTGGATGCTCGGGACGAGCTTCGGCGCCCTGTTTCTCGCGTTGCTACCACCACTGCTTGGTTTTCTTCATTTCAGCGAGAGCTCTACCTGGGTCATTTCCGATCTGACCATGTGCCTTTTCATGGCCGGACTAAGCGTGGTTCTGGCGATTTCCGGTCGACGCCTAACGTCGCGTGGACATCCACCGCGGGTTCGCGGATTTCCCGTCGCAGCGGTGATGCTTTTGTTAGTTTCGGCCGGATTATCGGGGGTCTCGGCAATATTTTTTCCACAATGGCGAACCGGATTTTTTGCGCTAGGCCTGGTTATCTGTTTGTTCGTCTCCGCGCTGGCCCTTGTTGTCTTTCTCGTTCTGCTCGCCCCGTGCCGCGCGAACCCGGCAATGAGTTAGAATTCTGTTCATTCTGTCTGTCAGAAAGTCGTGCCGATTTCAGCTTCTCGAAACGAATCGTTTCGACTATAATGACCTCAACCAACTATGAAGGCGTCGGACAATCTGTTCCAAACGCTCAGGCGACCGGCCGCGTTTCTGCCGATCGCGATGTCATTTATTGCTGTAGCGATCGTGATGATTCACATCGTGTTTTCCGGGGCCGCGCCCCAGTCGGATGAAGGAACAGCGGCGCATCTCTGGCAACTGCTGATGGCAGCTCAGTTACCGATCATCGCTTTCTTCGTGGACGCGATGGCTGCCGAAGTCGCCTCGTTACGCCAGTGTGATTCTCGGGATGCAGGTCGTCGCCGCCATAGCGGCATTGGCACCGGTTTATTTACTTCACTGGTAACAGCGCCAATCGCTAAACCATTGAAATCAAAAACAAAGAAAAAACCTGCAACAGCTGCCTGACTCTGAACGCCAACTGAAGAGTTTCATCGGCAAGTTTGATTCGGCGAATCAGAAACTGATTCGAGCGGCGCGCGCGAAGTTGCGAAAACGGTTTCCGACTGCGTTCGAACTGGTTTACGACAACTACAATTTTTTCGTTATCGGGTACTGCCCAACTGAGCGACCATCGGATTGCGTTCTATCGATCGCAGCCGGAGCGAATGGAGTCGGGGTTTGTTTTATTCATGGCGCGAAGCTACCGGATCCGAAGAGAGTGCTTCTCGGGTCAGGCAAACAGACGCGATTTGTTCGTGTTCCCTCTGCGAGTGTTCTGGAGCGTCCTGAGGTTTCAGCATTGATTTCGGCGGCCGTTGCGCAATCGAAGAAACCGTTCCCGAGCGATGGAAAGGGAATATTAGTTATTCGATCGATTTCGAAGAAGCAACGACCGCGGAAATAGGAGTAACTAAGGTTTTCAGTCTGACTCGTGGTCGAACCGATTCTTGAGAGAGCTTCGATCACGATCACATAGGTCCTATGGGCCCTATCGGACCTATCGAAGGGTTAAACGCATACCAAACTAAGTTTGGGAACCAGACCTAACCTAGATTGCTCCCCCTTCTTTATTTCCTTTGCCTGCCGCGCTGTAGCCTTGGCGAAAGCGGGTGCCCGTTGCGTGAAGCCCAGTTAGACCGCCGGCTGTTGTTGAGTCAGGCAATGGAATGCGCCCAGGCCCCAGATCAATTCCGTGCAATCGATCGGGATAATTCGCCGGGTCGGAAACAGTTCGATCAGGATAGATTCAGCAACGACGTCATTCGGATCTCTGAACGTCGGCAACAAGACGCATTTGTTTGCGATGTAAAAGTTCGCGTAACTGGCCGGTAACCGCAGATCTTCCCGAACAATTTTCGCCGGCATCGGAAGCGTGATTACTTTAAATGGTGCGCCGTTCCACTTGATCGCGCGTAGTCGTTCGAGGTTTTCCCGAAGCGGTTCGTAGTTTGCGTCTTCACGATTCTCTTCAATCACAGTCACGATTGTTCGTTCGCTGACGAAGCGGGACAAGGTCGTCGATGTGACCATCTGTATCATCGCCTTCGATCCCGTCGCCTAACCAAAGAATATCTTTTACTCCAAGGTAATCGCGCAGCCGTCGCTCAATTTCGGCCCGGCCGAGTGTTGGGTTTCGGTTCGGATTTAACAGACACGATTCTGATGTGAGTAAGGCACCCGCGCCATTTACATCGATTGAGCCGCCTTCCAAAATCATGTCCGGATAAAAGACCGGGAGTCCGAGGATTTCAGCGACCCGTGTTGGAACCACTTCATCCAGGTCACATGGCGGATACTTGCCACCCCATGCATTGTAATCCCAATCGACAACCGCCAGGCGCGAGCCCGGCTGTCCGGAATCGTGGCGGGTCAGAAAAATGGGGCCATGATCGCGGCACCATGGTTCGTTAGTCGGGATCCGATGAAAAGTGAGGTGATCCAGGGCGAGCCCTTTCAAGACCTGACGCGCTTCGGCTTCATGCGTTTCATTACAGACATTGATGCAAACCGGCTCGGAAGTGAGAAGTGCTTCGACCATTAGTCGAAGCGTTGGCTGCACCCGATCAAACGCATTAGGAAAACTAATTCCTTCACGTCGCGGCCAGGAAAGCCAGGTCGCAGCATGCGGTTTCCATTCGGCCGGCATCCGATATCCTAATGACGCTGGGCGTAGTCTTATCAGGCTGAGACATTGGCGATGACCTTAAGCTTTAAGTGTTAAGTTAGCCTTCAAATCGATCGATCTGATACGAGACGGTTCGTAGGGCCATGTCACAATGCTCGACTTGAAGGTTAAAAAATCTGCCTTGATCTGCGGGTGCGGCAGCCGACGGGATCTACAGCGCCAACCTTGCCCTTGCCTGTTGCGACGCCAGCAACGGCGGGAACTCGACCGCAGCTGGAGAAGTCGTGTTTCCGATCAAATGCGCGGCAGCCTTCTGCAACGCGGTCCAACGATCCCAGTCGAGCGTCGGCGCGCCAACAATATGTCGGAGCAGGCTGCGCCATTCCATCATCGCGCGCTCTATGTCGCCATGCCGAAGTGAGTCATTCGTCATCCGATAACGATTTGACGGGTTTGCCACCAATTCGCGAATCACTTCCGACGCACCGGAACCGTAATGCGATGGCACACCCATCTCGATGTATCCCGGGTAATCGGCGCGCCCATATACTTGCTGACAAAGAATGCCGAGTCGCCCACCGAGGACGGCATCTTCTCCGGCAAAACGAGGGCCGGCCCGGATATTGGCCAGATCAAAAACAAGATCGTCGATCGGATACCTCTCGTCCTCGAGCGCGGCGGCAATGGCGAGACCTTCGCCGGCTTGAAAGAAAGAAAAAAGCAGACCACGTCGCGTCGGCGTTCCATTTTCGCTAACGAGACCCAACTGTCGCCACGCGTATGCTGGTGAGTTGGTGATTACTGTAGTTAGATCATGTTCCAATTCCGGACAGCTCCGGCAGATGAGCGGGATTGAGTCGCGTTGAGGTGGATCGAGCAAGGCGCATCCGCGCGAATCAATAATGGCCGAGACCTGGATCGCGGAAAAATCGAGACGCGCATAGATTGTTTTGCCGCGAACGACAATTTCCGCGGCGCCACCGTCAGTGAATTCAGGAATCCGCGGCACCACATCGCGCTCGAATTCGGTGCGCGACAATTCGCGCGATGGTGGTGGCGTCCCTCGCTTGTTTGGTTCGCGGGACGCAGCTGTCGCTCGAAGTTTTTTGCCGAGCCATTTTACCGGCGCGATCCGATCATCATCCAGCATGGTGGCGATCGGAATTTCGCGGCCGTAGATTCGTTTCTCGCGCAACTTGCAAAGATTTCCGAAAGCGCGTCCATCCAGCATGCGGGGGAGAGTCAGAGCTCGGACCCATGCATCATTCTCACGAACGAACAAGTCCCCGAGTGATACTTGCTCCGCTGCTCGCACTTGTGGTTCCCATTCATTGACTGAATTGAGGATCTCGATCATCGGACGCCGAACAAATCGAGCTCGCTCGGCATCCACCCAGAACCCGCAGGGCTTTTTGCCGGTCGCGAGCGAATGCTCCGAACCGATCGGAACCTGTTGCGTGCTGAAAAGCGAACGACTCAACTCGACCGCGGCATTGAAGGGAACGTGCTCAGTGTCATTTGTCTCATTCGACGCCGCACCGTTAACCATGACGCTGATCAAACTCGGCCAATCCACCTGCGTCGCGCGCTTCAACTGTCGAGGCCGCGAATCGCCCAATCGCGGAATCTCCGGCAACATCAAAATGTATCCGATCTCATCCAGACCGCGTCGACCCGCCCGCCCGAACATTTGCAGAAGCTCATCCGGCTGAACGTGACGCTCGAAATTTCCTGCCATGTAACGCGTGTCGGTAACGAGAACGGAGCGCATCGAAAAATTGATCCCAGCGGCGAGCCCCATCGTCGCGACCACGACGTTGAGCTGTCCTGCTTTCGCGAGCGGCTCGATCAGGCCGGCGCGGACCGCATAGCTCAACCCGCTATGATGATAGGCCACGCGGTTACGCAGCAATTTCGCCAATCGTTTTCCTGCCAACGCCTCCTGTTCAGCATGATAGCGTCAGCGGATCCCGAAACGAAATCGCCGACGCAATCGCTTGCGCCATTTCTTCGCTGGCGTTGCGGCGCGGAGCGAAGACCAAAACCGGCGCAAGATCCGCCCGCAACGCTTTCCCGATCATTCGCGGCCAGAAATTCTTGCTCTGGACGAATTGCGAATCCGGCAAGGCACGCAGATCGACTTCCTCGAGGGGAACAGGACGTTCGGCATGCGAGATCAGGACCGGGTCGCGTCCGATCCGCTGAAACCAAGCGACGACATCCGCCGGATTCTTCACGCTGCCGCTGAGCAGGAGCAATTGTGTTTCGCGTGGTGCGAGCGCGAGCGCGAGCTCGTAATGCACGCCGCGAATCGGGATCACCGATCATTTGATATTCGTCCACCACCAGGAGTCGCGGACCGTAACGGCGGAGAAAACGGGCGCGCTGCGTTTCGAGCGTTGCGACCAGGACCTTGGCATCGAGATTCATGCGCCAGATCGCCGGTGGCGATACCGATGTCCCATCCTCGCGCCCGCCATTCGGCCAGTTTATCATTTGCGAGCGCGCGCGTCGGCACGGTGAAAATCGCCTGGCCTTTCAGCGATGGATAAAGCAATTCGAAGATGTAGGTCTTTCCAGAACCGGTTGGCGCCTGAACGACGACATCTTTTCCGTCACGCAAAGCGCCGAACCGCTTCCTGTTGCCAGATATCAGGAACGACGAGATTGATTTCGAGTCCGGACGGCATGGGGAAAGGTTGATGGGATCGAGTGCCACTTGCAGCTGCGTAACCACAGCCGCGAATGTGTGCGTTGCAGATTAGCTGGTGGTGCAAGTCCACCGGTTACGTCAAACCGAAAGCTTCAGCCCTGGCAGGGCGTCAGCCACGATTTACGCCGAACGCGACGTTCAATGGTCGAGAGCTGAACGAATGACGCGAATCCAGCGTTGAGTGTGCCCCTACGCAGGGCTAACCCCCTTTCGATCAACCGTGGCGCGACGTGAGCGGCTAATCTGCGCGCAACCATCCGGAGTCGCGGAGAGCACAGCAGCGCGCAAAAAATATCGTGCCTTCCAAATTCTCCCGCTATCTTGACATAATGAAAAGGAAGGCGCGGAAAGCGCGAGGTGCCGTCGCGGGCATCCGCGACCAGCCGCACGAGCCCTCGTCGCGCCAAAAAAAAGCCGCCAACGCGCAAGACTCCAAACGGTTCGCAAAAAGCGATTGTAGCGGCAACAACCGCGGCACCGGCGGAGAAATCCGGAATGCCTCTCCTGATTCTCATGCCGAAAGGCCGCGAAAAACCGCTCGGCGATCAAAGCGCTAGCCCGAGCAGAAATTCGGATCGAAATCTGCGAACAACCCGATCATCTCGACCATTACATCAGCGATCAGACCGGTGCGGTCTTGTTGACCGAAGAAGCACTCGCCGGCCCGCAAATCTCGCGGTTCAAGAAAAATCTGAGCACGCAACCGCCATGGTCCGATCTGCCATTCGTCGTGGTGACCAGTGCACGGGATCGTATCCTGAATCTGATTGGCCCGAACGCGAACGTCACTTTCATTGCGCGTCCGTTGCGCGCGCTCACATTGATCAGCGCGGTCCAAGCCGCCCTTCGGGCTCGTCGGCATCAATTCGCCATGCATGAGCTGCTGCAAGAACGCGAAACCGTTCTCGCCAGTATCAGCGACGCTTTCTCCGCCTTGGATCGCAACTGGCGCTACACCTACGTCAACGAAAAAGTCGCCGAGTCTGGCCAAAGTTGCCGCCGCCGAACATGGTCGGCCGCGTCATCTGGGACATTTTTCCCGATGCGGTTGGGACCGAGTTTTATCATCGCTGCCATCACGTGATGAAAATGCGCGAGCCCAGCCATGGGGAGTTTTATTCATGTGCCTTGGACCGCTGGCTGGAGGTTCGGATTTATCCCGACCAAGGAAGGAATCGTTATTTTCCGCGCCGACATCACGGGACGAAAAAAACAGGAACAACTGTCTGAGGAACGCGAAGCGATACTACGCGAAAGCCAGGACCGACTCCGGGTTGCGACCGAAGCCGCAGACATCGGGACCTTTGATTTTTATCCGCAAACCGGCGTGCTCCAGTTTTCCGATCGCAGTCGTGAACTTTTCGGAATTTCCCCCGGACCCGCCTGTCGACTTACGAAACTTATCTGGCAGGTGTGCACCCGGACGATCGGCATATTGTTGATGAAACCATTCAACAGGTCAGACAACCGGGAAGCACTGGTCGCTTCGATATTGAATATCGCGCTATCGGCTTGAGGATGGGAAGTAACGATGGGTCGCCGAACGAGGACGAGCTGTCCTGAATCCAGCGGGCGAAGTCACGCGATTCATTGGAACGATGCTCGACATCACGGACGCGAAAAATGCGGAAATCCTTCTGCAACGCGCAAAAAGCGAGGCCGAAGCAGGCGAATCAGGCGAAAGACCATTTCCTGGCCATGCTGTCCCATGAACTGCGCACGCCCTTACTCCGGTCCTGATGACATTGGCGCGCTTGCGCCGGCAACCGGACCTAACGGATGATCTCCGACATGACCTCGAAGTGTTGCAACGAAATGTCGAGCTCGAAGCCTTATTGATTGATGACCTTCTCGATCTCACCCGAATCGCGCACGGAAAACTCGAGCTGCATTGCGACGCGGTGAACATTCACAGCATCATCGATCACGCTCTCGGCATCTGCGGCGGTGATCTCTCGGGAAAAAAGATCAAGGTCACCCGCCACTTCAATGCACGAGAATATCATTGCTGGGCGGATCCGGCCCGGTTGCAGCAGGTGTTTTGGAATCTGGTGAAAAACGCAGCGAAATTTACGCCGGAAGGTGGCCGACTAGATCTTTCCACTCGAAACAACGAAGCGCATCAGATCGTGATCGAGATCAGCGACAATGGCGTCGGGATCGATACAGACGTTGTTGCCGAGAATCTTCAACGCATTTGAACAAGGCGGACAAATTGTCACCAGTCAGTACGGCGGCCTCGGGCTTGGTTGGCAGTTTCGAAACGCGTGGTCGATTTGCATCGCGGCTCGATCTCCGCGCATAGCGCTGGCCCGGGATTAGGAGCGATTTTGTTGTGACACTTAATGCCATGGAGACGTCCATGCTCGAAGGACCTGTTTTCTTTCTCGAAAGCGAGCCGGCTTTGCCCGACATATTCGGATCCTTTTTGTTGAAGATCACAAGGATACGGCACGAGTTTTCGGACGGGTGCTCGAAAACGCCGGATTTGTGGTTAGCCACGCGGATACCGTTGCGAAAGCACGTGAACTTGCCGGGAAACAGCGATTCGACCTGGTGATTAGCGATCTCGGGTTACCAGATGGGAATGGGTTGGATCTGATGCGAGGTTTGCGCGAAAAGCAGGGTCCACCGGGAGTTGCGTTGAGTGGTTTTGGCACGCCAGCCGACGTCGCCGCGAGCAAAGCGGCCGGGTTCGCAGAACATCTGACTAAACCGGTCGATTGGGACCGGCTCAAAAACGCGATCGAACGACTGACGCCGGCGAAAACGGCGGCGCGCAGCGCAGCGTGACAACTGATAGAGGTCCTATAGGCCTCATAGGACCTATGCGTGACTCAACGACGTGTTACACCTAACAACATTTCCCGAAATGCACTCCCCCCGTTCGCTTCTGTCCCCGCCGCGATCGCTTCTCCAGGCGCGTGATACCGATGGCAGGTCGTGCAATCGGATGTCACTTTGCCCGCCGGACTATGGCAAGTAACACAATCGGCTTTCGCCGGCATGAGCAAATCCGATGTCTCGCGACTCGACTCGGCTCGATGACAACGGTTGCAGTCCAACTTTGCGTTCGTAACCGGATCGACCTGATGTTTGGCGTGATTAAAATTTACCTGTGATATCCATCGATCCATCAAGACCGGCTTGGTTAATGTCGCGACTGCGAGTGAATCCGGTTTCACATCGTGACATAAGGCGCACCCGACGTAGTTCGCCCTGGTCGGAGCGGTAGCCTGACGCTGTGATCTGTAAGGATCCTTTTCGAAGAAAACTGCCCTCTCGAGTTCCTCACCCGATCCGAATTGTTCGCGCAGCTGTCGAATCTGTTGCGCAACAAAAGTTTGGACGCCGCTTTCGCTGGTCTTGCCTTTAGTTCGAGCGAAATCGCCATATTGCGCCGGCAGCGTGCGCAGGAACGTCCGAACCAAGTTTACGTCACCATGCGGAATGTGGAGGTGTCGGGTTGTTCTTGTCGAAGAGGAGCGCATGGCACGCCTGACAATTCGCTTCGAAACTAACGCGCTGATAAAAACGGCCATCTGGACTTGGCTTGTGACAATAATCGCAGTCCAGTTTGTGTCCCTTGCTCACAGGCGGAATATCCGGGGCAAAGTGACGTTGATGATTGAAACGCAAAACGTCCGGATCACGCGCCTTTTCTCGGATCAACTGAAACTCCGGATGATCCTGAGCAAAGGACGAAATTACCTGGGTATAGCCTCGAGGCGGCCGCGGGATTTCGAAGACGACTTGGTTGGACGAAAGCGATCGGTTCCGAAATAGCTGAAACAGAACTGGTGAAAGTTGGGCCCCTTTCTTCGCAGAAGCTTCCATCACGGCTGCGTTGTTATGACAAGCGGCGCAATCCTTGTTTGTGGCCGGCCTCATCCGGTCCGGGCCGAGATGCTCCTGATGGCAAATGGAACACGCCCGATTCTCAACCACGTTAGGCTCATGCAAGTTGTGGCGTTGATGGCAAGTTTCGCACTTTCGATCGATTGATGTGAAATCAATTCCGTGACGAAACTGGTCTTTTGTGATCTTCTTCAGCGCGGCAAAGGTGACGCCGTCAGCAAATGCGGCGGATCGACCATGACATTTCGCGCAGTCCTGCGCGAACGCGGCGTGATTGCTCGATATTTTTCCTGAGCTGAAAAAATCTTCCCGACCATGTTGCTGATAGGCAATAATGGCAGCCACGCCACCGGCTAGCGCAATCAAGCTGACGCACCATCGCGCCATCCGCCACGGATGTTTCTTTTTGTAGTACCCGAGATTGCCTTTGTAACGTTCGGCGATCTGTTTCTGGGTACGTTTTGGGGTGGCCATGTTTAGCAGGGCACGGGTTTCAGTAATAGAACAATGTCACGCAGGCGTGCCAGATTGTGAGCATCAACAAGAGAAACGAAAACGGCACGTGAATGAAGAGCCAGCCATGCAGCCAGTGATGAAGCCTTGTTTGTAAATCGAGTAAGCGCCGCTCATCACACCACCCCTGAATTTCTTCAACCCGACCTCGATAGGCCTCGGATACACCGAGCTTAACGAATCGAAATGTGTCATCGGAAAAACGAGCGTCGCCCAGCCGATATCGTTCGCCGCGCCGTGCCCGAAGATAAGGTAGAATCTGGCGATCGATGAATTCGGCCAGAGCCGCTTCGGATTCCGGATCGGGGGGAGAGCCGTTTTCGCTGCGGCCGCAGGTTTGGCAGCAGCTACCGACGGTGGGTTTGGCAACGGCCGCAGACTGCCGGTTTTGCAGGCGAAGCCGGCGCTGGTTTTGGTGCGGGAGGAGTAGGAGCCTGGCTCCAATTTGGGTTCGGTTTCAACTTCGGTCTTGGCTTCAGTCCTCGCTTCGACCTTGGCCGGTTCCTCAGTCGGCTTCGCGGACAGCTGTTTCCTGATGTGTCGGCCCTGCAATGGTTTCTGTTTTTTTGGTTTCGGTTGCGGCAGGATTCGCAACCGAAGAGGCGCAACCTCCGGCGTCGTTTCTGATTTTGTGGCGGTAGCGGCAGGTTGTGCGGCGGCGTGCAGTTACTGGAGCCGCAACCGGCGCTGAACCGGTTGCCGATTTTGGTCGAGCGGTCGGCGTGCTTAGACCTCCTTTAGTGGAAGCCATCGCGGCAGAAACTGGCGGGCTGGCGCCAGCTTTCGTCGGCGGCGCAGGCTTGAACGAGTCGCGCATTTTTTCCGCCGCCACGCACAACTGTGATCGGATGTGCGGAATTTGTTCGAAAACGGTTTCCGCGGGCAGCCGTTCTTTCATTAGGCGGGGAAGATGATGTTGAATGATCAGCCCATAAATTCCGCTGATCATTACGATCGCATACAACATCATCAGCAGTGTCGTCATGGGACCGCCTAACCGAAATCCACTATGCATCAGGACAAGCGGAATGGTCAGGAATGTGAGCCAGATATGAGCGCGCAGCCATCGTTGGACGTTGCCGATTCGCCAGAGCGGAATTTTTTTCCGAAGACTGAGCAGGGCGGCGAAGATGAAAATGCCCAAAGAAATTGTTCCGAAAGCCAGACCGAGCGGTGTGCCACCGACAGTGTGATGTTCGGTAGGCGTTTGAATCCATGAGGGAGGCAAATGAATCAGGTGCGGATAAAAATTGCCGAGATAAAGAAGGGAGGCCGCAAGGGTGGCGGAGCAAACAAAGAAGAACCAAGGAAAATGCTTCCAGTTAATGATGCGCATCGGTGGAGGTCAGCTGATAGCTAATGCCTAATTGCTAATCGCAGATCAGTGAGTGGTGCGTGTTTCGTAACGTCGTTCCGGTGTCCAAGTCCGTTTCAAAATCTCCGCCTGCGCTTCGAGTGCATCGCCAAAGAAACGCTGCGGATCGACTCGTTTCGCCGCGTCGTGCGGACAGGCATAAACACAACTCGGGACCGACAATTGGGTGCAGAGATCGCAGGTGTTCGCCTTGTAAGCGGTTACTTTTTTCTTCTCAATTTTTACCCGGGGCGGCTCTCCTGGGGTTGATGATTTCACTTCGGTTTTCAGCTCTTTCATCACCTCCAGCGGATGCATGTTGATGTTTCCGTAGGGGCAGAGCTCGGCGCATTTCCCACAACCAATGCACCAATCTTCGATAATGATTTCGAGGTTCTCTTTTCGACGAATGGAACCAACCGGGCATTGCGTCATGCAAAGCGGATCACGACAGGACCGGCAGGCCGTTGCGACGAGAAAATGATCGTAACGCAAACCGTCGCGTAGCAGGCGCGACACGCCATCATGCGCGGTCGCGCAGGCTTGGACACAGGCATCGCATCGGGTGCAATTGTCGAGATCGATCAGAAGAAGATTCTGTGCTTCAAACAATCCCTGATTAAGAAAATCATCCAGGCCCAATCCCGGCGGAGCGCTTCGCTTCTTGGTTGCTTCAAAGCGGGCATCAGCAACCGGCTGCAATTGTGCTCTGACTCCTGGAAATTTCTCCAACATAAGCTTGAACTCGTCTCCGGGAATTTTCACGACATCCACGGCATCAAGCGCGGTACAGGTGGCGACTCGTTTGATCGAACGGAGCAGGCCGATTTCTCCGAAGTAATCGCCACGACTCAAATAAGTGCGAACCATTTCACCGCCCGGCATCGACTGTGAAATCCGGACCATTCCCGATCGGATCAGGTAAAAGGCGTTAGCTTCCTCACCCTGACGACAGATCACATCATTTTGGTTATACGAAATCAGTTCGACTTTCTCCTTGAGATAGGAAATGAAATCGTCGCCGACTGTTGCGAACAACGGGACACTACGCAGATGGGTTTCGAGCGAGCGTTCGCGGTATTTTTTCTCAAGCTCGATCTTGAACGACGTCCCTTTGAAAGTGGGCGCCTTGACTTTCGATGTGGCTTTGGAAGCCTCTGAGACCTGTCGATTGCCGACCAGCATGTCGAGGATCACACGCAACATTTCCACCATGACACAGGGTTCGCGCGTCACGACGGTGGCTGAGCGTGGTTGAAAAGTGCGACAGGTCATTTCACCGAAGAGCTCGCCAGGACCGAGTTGCGCAATCGGTCTATTCCTTGGCAAATCAACATTAGCGTCGATGGCAATGAATTGACGCTGCTGCGCTTCGGCTCGTTTATCGTCCCGATCGTCAACGAGAAAGCTCTTCATTCGGGCGACGGAACGTCCAAAGAGTCCCCAGCCAGGCTTAGTCCGAAGATGAGCGAGCGGATTGTTAATCGAGATATCGACTGTCCCGGAGACAATATAATAAGCGGTCGATCCGAATTCGCCTTCCTCACAAACGGTCTCGCCTTTGCGATAACGATGGAGGACCGCGGCACCTTTAGCCCAATTTTCAAGTTGGCTCCGCGCCACTTCCTTTAACGCCGGAAGAATTTCGATCAGTTGATCGACGCTTAACGGTTCGCCAGACAGTTTTCCGGGAGTTTCATCCATGGCGTTGGCCGGATCATAAGCAGGCTGCCCGCCGACGGTGAAGGCTTTTTAAAAGGGTGTGATTCGCCATAGGTCCTATGGGGCATGTCTGGCGTGCGTTTAACATTATGCGAACAGCTTCCTTGCTATCGCGCGGAAAGCGGCGGAGCACCGCCGCACTCCACAACGCAAGCGAACATATTGGGTCCTGTAAGTCGGCCACGTCTTGGAGTGCGGCGGTGCTCCGCCGCTATCAAACCGAGCGGCTTGCAGTCCGGAAAACAAATACGGCCTATGAGACCCATAAGACCCATGGGATTATTACCGCAGGATTCTACCGCGTTTACAATTCACGCCGTGCAGGCGTATCTTGAATGCATGAAACACAACTTCTCCAAATCGCTCAAGGTCATCACGCTGATCGCAATTGGATGCGGTCTGAATCTGGCAAACAGCCTGGCCGACGAACCCACCAAAGCTATCGCTGTTTTGCAATCGGCTTCAGGTAGCAAGGTCACTGGCACTATCACGTTCACCAAGACGGGTGACACTGTGCAGGTTGTCGCGGACGTGACCGGACTCGCGCCTGGTAAACATGGATTTCATATCCATGAATTCGGTGATTGCTCCGCTGCCGACGCTGCTTCAGCTGGAAGTCACTTCAATCCCATGAAAAAACCGCATGGCGCGCCAGACGCAGCTGAACACCATGCTGGCGACCTCGGCAATCTCGAGGCAGACAGCAGCGGGAAAGCTCACCTAGAGTTGAAGGACAGCATGCTGAAATTGAGCGGCGAAAACTCGATCGTCGGCCGGGCCGTCATTGTGCACGAGAAAGTGGATGATTGGTCGCAGCCAACCGGTAACGCTGGAGGTCGTCAGGCCTGTGGCGTAATCGGTGTCGCCAAACCGTAGATCGACAACCGCAAGAATCCGATAGGTTCCATAGGTCGTATGAGACCTATGTCGATAGGACGCCATGCAACTAATGACACTGACCGAGATTCGACGGCACGCCGTCCAGAACGGCGGCATTGAAGCCTGTGCGCATGTTCAAGTCGAAGCCGCAACGACCAAGGTCACGCGCGAACAAAAGCCTTATTGCGAACTGACCCTGGCGGATTCCGCTGATCGAATGACGTTGCGAGTTTGGAGCGATCATCCCGATTACAAATCGTG
>CAVVVQ010000019.1:0-233222 GCA_963751725.1 uncultured Verrucomicrobiae bacterium | reverse complement strand
TTCACCCTGGATCGTTGAATAAGCCTTTCCGCTTTTCCTGAAACCTGAATTCATTAAGTCTTGGACTTGTGGCAAAGCTTATTCTGATCGGGAGCGGATTGGCAGGTGGACTACTCGCGGCGTTTTTTGGGCGGCGTGGGCATCAGGTGGAGCTGTACGAGCGACGGGCTGATCCGCGGGAAGGGAATATGGTTGGAGGGCGCTCGATCAATCTGGCACTTTCGACCCGTGGAATTCATGCGCTCGAGCAACTTGGCCTTGCGGAGGAAGTCCTTAAACACGCGATCCCAATGCGGGGCCGGATGATTCACGACAAGTCGGGCGCGCTACATTTTTCGCCGTATGACCGTGATCCGAACAAGCACATCAATTCGATTGGACGGGCTGCGCTCAACAGCACGGTGATAGAAGCCGCGCAGCGTTACCCAAACGTGACGGTCCATTTCAATCATCGTTGTACTGGCGTGGAACTGGACTCGGCGACTGCTCAACTGCAGAACACTGCGACCTCTGAGGAGCTTTCTGTCAGTGGTGATGCCGTGATTGGAGTCGATGGCGCTTTTTCCGCGGTCCGCGCTTCGATGCAACGCGCAGCTCCTGGTTTTGTCTACGACGAGAGTTATCTCGCGCACGGTTATAAGGAACTAACGATCCCGCCGGGACCGGATGGTTCGTGGCGAATGGAAAGAAACGCGCTCCATATCTGGCCGCGCAAAAGTTTCATGATGATCGCGCTACCGAATCCGGATGGATCGTTTACTTGCACGCTTTTCTGGCAGTTCGAAGGTCCCCGAAGTTTTGCGACGACCAAGAGCGACGATGAAGTCCGTCGATTTTTCGAGGAAGAATTTCCGGACGCGGTGCCGCTGATGCCGGCGTTGCTCGAAGATTTTCAGCAGAATCCAACGGGCTCACTTGTGACAATTCGCTGCTCTCCATGGTATTATAAGGACAGAGGTTACACTGGTTGGCGACGCTGCCCACGCCGTCGTTCCGTTCTACGGGCAGGGCATGAACGCGGCGTTTGAGGATTGTGTCGTTCTCGATGAATGCCTCGAGCAATTCCCGAATGATCGATCCCGTGCGTTCGCTGAATATTTTTCACGGCGCAAGGTTAATGCGGATGCGCTGGCCGATTTGGCTGTGCAGAACTTCATTGAGATGCGGGACAAGACTGCTTCGCGGGTGTTCCGGACGAAGAAGAAATTGGATCACCTATTGGAGGGGTTGTTGCCGGGGATTTATCTGCCGCTTTATGCAATGGTGACTTTCACGCGAATACCATACGCGAATGCGGCTGAACGGGCGCGTCTACAGGATCGGATTGTATATGCGCGCCTGTTGCGATTGTTATGCTGGCTCATGTTCGTCTTACGGATGCAGCCGCTCTGGTGCTGGCGGTGCTTACATAATGTTCGTTGCTGCGTCTGTTTCGTCGAACGAAGATCGATGCGCAGCCGCTTGCAGTCTCTTGGAGTGCGGCAGTGCTCTGCCGCCTTGGGGATATGGCACAGAACAATGTTTGTCAGAGGCTTCTGAATCATCGTCGAACGAAAAGCGGCGGAGCGCCGCCGCACTCCAAAATTGAAGATGTCGACGCAACTGAAAGCCGGAGTTTTTTCAGCGGTTAATGTGATCGCCGCTCTCTGGGTCTATCGGTATTTGATTAGCGGTGGTTGGCTGACCAATCATTATCACCTTAACGATCCGAACCTGATCAATCTGGTTCTGGCAATCTTCGAGCCGATCGCTGTTGCTCAGCGTTTTGGCCTACTGGATAAAGGAAAAACCGTTTACTTATCGGTTGCTCTCGATTTGCGCGGCCATTCAACTATTGATTGGCGTCGGGTTCGCGCTGTTCATTCTCTTCTTCGTCCTGACTTGGAAGCCGAAACTGATGTAGGCAGCGCGTCAGATTACCCTCCCGCCATTGCGCCGACAACAAAAAAAACCTCGTCTCCGCTAACGACCGGATCTGGGAGAGGAGCGTCGGGCGATTCGTGAGAGAGATCCTGTTCACAGGCGAAGAATCGCACAAAGGCCCGGCGTTTCTTCGTTATGTGATCGCGAATCGTTCCGCGTAAGCACCGGATAGCGTGTTTCCAACGCATCGAGAACGGATCGTTGCGTCACCGCACCATCAATCTTCAGCTGCACTTCCCCTTCGATCCGCGCCAAATTTCGCAGATGAAAGGGGAGCTCTACGCGAATCATTTCAGAGTTTGCGCTTCAACGGAAAGAACCGCCGGGAGATCGCGGACAATCGCTTGCCAGGTATTACCGGCATCGGCCGAACCATAGACCTGGCCGCCGGTGGTGCCGAAGTAAACGCCGCATTGATCGAGCGAATCGACCGCCATCGCATCGCGCAACACGTTGACGTAGCAATCACTCTGCGGCAGACCATTGGTCAAAGCTTCCCATTCATTGCCGCCGGTGCGGCTCCGATAAACACGCAGCTTTCCGTCAGGCGGAAAATGTTCGGAATCGCTCTTGATTGGGACAACGTAGATTGTTTCCGGTTCGTGAGCGTGGACATCAATCGGGAAACCAAAATCGGACGGAAGATTGCCGCTCACCTCATTCCAGTCGTCCCCGGCATTGTTGCTTCGCATCACATCCCAATGTTTCTGCATGAAAAGAACGCCGGGCTGCGATCGGTGCATGGCGATTCGATGCACGCAATGTCCAACTTCAGCAGTTGGGTCTGGAAGTTCGAAGGGTGATTTAAGGCCGCGATTGATTGGTTGCCAGGTCTGCCCCGAATCGTCGCTCCGAAAGGCGCCAGCTGCGGAAATGGCGACAAAGATGCGGCCTGGCTGATTTTCGGATCGAGCAGGATGGTATGCAGGCACATTCCTCCCGCACCCGGCTGCCAAAGATTTCCTTTGGCTCTCCGCAGTCCCGGCAGTTCCTTCCAAGTCTTTCCGCCGTCGGTTGTTTGAAAAAGGGAAGCGTCTTCCGCGCCGGCGTAAACCATCTCTGGATCAGTCAAAGACGGCTCGAGATGCCAAACTCTCTTGAATTCCCATGGATGTTGGGTGCCGTCGTACCATTGATGGGTACCGGGCACACCGTCGTAGACGAATTCATTTCCGACCGGCTTCCCATGTTTTGCCGCCATCATTCGAACGCTGAATCTGTTGTCCAAACCAGCCGCTGGACTGCGAAGCGTAGAGCCGATTTGGGTCCACTGGTGAACCCTTTAGATGATAGATCTCCCAGCCGGCAAAGTGCGGGCCGCTAATGTCCCATTTCTTGCGTGTGCCGTCCGCTGTCAGGACGAACGCACCCTTCCGTGTTCCAACCAGTAATCGTAATCCGCTCATGACTTACTTTTTCAAATTCCATGACAAGTGACAAGTGATGAGTAAGAAGTGCGTGTGACGCAAATTTTGAAATTTGGAATGGGCAGAGATTCGTGCGATCGATATGGTGATCGATCGATGAGCCAACTGGACGAACGTTATCCCCAAGCACGACGACGTAAATCCAGCTGTCTCGCCTCACATTCTGGGACCGGAATTTAGACAACGGTTCGAAGCGCTTCGTGCATTGCTACAACGCGCGCTTTGGCTGGCGGAAAGAAGCGGTGACCAGGAGGGCACGCAAATTTTGCGAACGCGCCTTACGAATCTTCAGTCGGCGGCCCTGCTTGTAATCGTCGGGGAAGTGAAGGTCGGTAAGAGCAGTTTCGTCAATGCTTTAGTCCGCGAAGAGGTTTGCGAAGTGGCACCGGGGCCATGCACGCGCAGCATTCAGGAGCTTGTGTATGGACCGGAACGAAGAATCGCAACGTTAGGACCGTATTGGGAGAGACTTTATTTGCCGAAGGAAGTGTTGAGGGAAGTGACGATCGTCGACACACCTGGAACCAACTCGATTATCCAGAATCATGAAACGATCACTGAGAACTACGTTCCACAAAGTGATCTGGTTCTTTTTGTTATCTCGGCGACAAATCCGCATACCAAGTCGGCTTGGGAGCTACTCAAACTGATTAGCAAGGAATGGCATCGGAAAATGGTGTTCGTCCTTCAACAGGCCGATCGGGCGAGCCAGAAGGAGCTGACCACTAACCTGGAACTGGTCAAGCAATATGCCCGGGAACGTAACGTGGAGAGCCCGATGGTATTCAGTCTTTCGGCAAAGCGCGAAGGCGAGGGGATGCAGGACAGCGGGTTCGCAGAGTTCCGCAACTTTCTGCAAAATGCGATCGAATGCGGTGAGGTCTGGCGAATGAAAGTGGAAGGGTCATACGAGATGATCCGGACTGTGATGAATCGGCTTCTGGCCCATCTTGCGCTCCGAGCAGGCTGCGATGGACGCTGAACGTGCGTTTTATAAGGAGCTCCTGGCAAAAGTCGGGGCGCGCGAGGCGAAAGCTTATTCGTTGAAACTTTCCATGGTGGAACGCCTCTCGTCTGCTTACGAAAATGTCGCCAAACAGTCGAGAGCGGAGTTTTCTGAAGGTCTTCGAATAAGCGAGCTAATCCGGCGATCGATCCCGTTCTTCCGGGATAAGGATACGACTTCGTGGTTACAGGATGTGAAGGGGCGTTTTGAGCGCACGGCTCGGAAAGAGCTGGAAGCGGAATCGGCTTACGCGTCTCTCGATATGGTCGATGAAATCCGTGAAATGATGGTCGACCTTTCCCAGAACATCGAGCGGAGACAGGAACGCATGCGAGGAAACGCCACGCTGCCCGATGCAGCGAAGCACTCCGAGATTCTGCGGAAACTTCGGACGAAACTGGACTCCATTCGGATCGACGAAAACCTGTTGAAAGGGAAACCAACTGAGACCCGTGATGTGCGGAAACTGACTTTGGCCGGGGGTGGATTGGCTTGCCTCGGAATTATCACCGTGGCGCTCTCACCGATGCTTTGGCTGGATATTACCGCAGGAATCTTTCTTGCCACTGGCATCGTCTTGATCTTTGCCGGCCTACTCTGGCGAAGAACAGGTGCCGTCCGCGATTTTCAACGGAAACTTGGGGACGCCCGAAAAGAATTGAACAGCCGATTGGATGCGGATTTCAGCCAGATATTTGACGGCATTTTCTATGAAGTGCGTCAGGCACTGACGGAATCCATTTTCCGGCTTGATCTGCAGGAATCGTTCAATGCACCGCTTCTGGAGGAGACCTTTCAGATCGGGGAAGCAGCATCGGACATGGTGATTGTGTCACAGCGGATTCCTGTGGATCAGCGGATCGAGCGGCCTTCGGTGGCTGCATAGATCTGACGTAGGCCATTGATTCCAGCGGCGGCGCCCTAAGCCGGGTCAGATGACGTAATGTGATTCGTTGACGCATCGGGGCTCGATGCCGATCTTGCCGGGTGCCAGTCCCCGAGCCTAAGTCGAAGGATAACAATACTCGCGGGATGCTGGACATTTGCGCGAGGACAATGCCGCGCGAATACTTCGTTTCTTCAGAAATTTTCGCGCAGGATTCAACACTCTTCCTGAAGAACTGGGTATTGGTGGGGCACCAGAACGATATCGCGACGCCGGGAGACTATTTTCTTGCAACGGTCGGGACCGAAAGCCTGATCATTATCCGAGATTCGAAATCAGAGATAAGCGGCTTTTACAATGTCTGCCGGCATCGCGGGACACGGCTGAAAGAAGATGCTTCCGGACATTCGTCGGTTATCCAATGTCCATATCATGCCTGGAGCTACGGACTCGATGGGCGGTTGGTCGGTGCCCCACATATGGATGAGGTGCCTGGATTTGATAAAGGGAATTATTCGTTAAACCGGGTAAACATCGGACTTTTTGAGGGATTCATTTTTGTGAATCTGGAACCGGGCCCGATGCCTTTGGAGAACTGGTTTCAACCGCTCGAAGGAAAGTTTTCCCATTGGAATCTGCCAAACCTCCGCTGCGCCAAACGCATCGACTATAAGGTGGAGGCGAATTGGAAGCTGATATTTCAGAATTACTCGGAATGTTATCATTGCCCCGGGGTGCACCCGATGTTGTCAAAGGTGTCGCCGTATGATTCGGCGGAGAACGATTTGGTCGAAGGGCCGTTTCTTGGCGGCTTTATGAGGATTAATCGAGGCAAGAGTTTGACCATGAGCGGAGATGCGTGCGCACTGTTGGTCGGCTCTGAGCAGGAACACGAGAAAGTGTTCTATTATTCCATCTTCCCGAATATGCTTCTTAGCATGCACCCAGATTATGTGATGGTGCATCAGATTTGGCCACAGACGCCGGATCGAACTTTAATTCATTGCGATTGGTTCTTTCATCCGGGCGCATTCGAACGCCGGGATTTCAAACCGGAAGATGCTATCGAGTTCTGGGATATCACAAACAAACAGGACTGGCATGTTTGTGAACTGAGTCAGAAGGGGATCGGGTCAACGGTCTATCAACCGGGCCCCTATTCATCGCGGGAAAGTATTCCTGCTGCCTGGGATCGAGAGTACCTGGGGCGGTTGGGGTAGGAAGTGTTCGAAAGCCAGAGCGGATGCACGCGTGCCGGGATGCGTTGAATGGCGCTTCTGCGAAGCGGTATGGTTATTGAAGGTGAGACGGGTCGGCTGCTCAAGACGAAGTCAACTCTCTGGGCGATGCGCCAAAGCGCCCTACAAGATGGAGTGGTCAGACGCGGGACGATTCAGGTAGAAAGATTGCTGTGGAAGCGCCTTTTAAGGAGAAGCCGCGGTCGCGTGGCAAGCAGCGGCATCTTGCGCTGCTGATTTCGCTTCTGGTTCTGTTCATCGTGTCACCATTCATTGTTACCCATCGTTTTGGGGTTGTAATTTTGAATCTCGCTGGGGCGGCTGTGCTGTTTTCGGGAGCATTTGCTGTGAGCGAACGGAGAATGCCGCTTGTTCTTGGCCTGTTTCTATCCGTCGGCTCCGTAGCGATAGATCTATTGATATTTATTTTTCCGAATCAGCCCTTGGTCATGGTGTCGTTCTGTTCGCTGCTCCTTTTGCTAAGCTTTTTCTCAGTTAACATTCTTCGGAACGTTCTGCGTAGCGGGGAGGTGACGGCGGACAAGATTTACGGTGCGGTATGTGTTTACCTCCTGATTGCCTACGCATGGGCCTTCGCTTACGCGATCATCGAAACGTTGCAACCTGGGTCATTTTCTGGATTGAAAGAGACCGGCCCTACCGCTCATGTGGACCTGGTGATGCAGATGCGATACTTCAGTTTTGTCATAGTAACCACGGTTGGATTTGGCGACATCGCACCATTGACACCGATAGCGCGGATGTTTGTTACGCTCGAAGCGGTCATGGGACAAATGTACATCGCCATCCTGGTGGCCCGCCTGGTCGGCCTTCACATTGTCTATGCCACCAACAAACAGAACGCTAAAGATTAGTCTTCCACTCGCCAAATCGGATCGATAGTGTGCGCTGAATTGGGGCTATCGGTAAGTCCCTATTCAACAACCTCAAGGAGCAACAATGATGAAAAAACTTATCGCAGAATTTATCGGTGCTTTTTTCCTTATTCTCACAATTGGCTGCACCGTAATTCCGGGCACGCCGGGAGTCATCGCTCCGCTAGCGATCGGAGCGGCACTGATGGTGATGGTCTACGCGGCTGGACACATTTCCGGTGCTCACTTGAATCCTGCGGTGACACTTGCGGTTTTTGTCAGAGGACGTTGTGACGCCAAAGACGTCGTTCCGTATTGGATTGCTCAGATTCTTGGGGGTGTCGCCGCAGCGTTCGCGGCCGTTTTCCTTGTTGGAAAAACTGGGACGCCAATGGAGATCCCGAACGTTCAAGCGGCGTTCTTCGCGGAGTTCCTCTTTACCTTTGCGCTTGCCTATGTGGTCTTGAATTCCGCGACAGCAAAAGCTCACCCAAACAACTCTTTTTACGGTCTTGCGATTGGCATGACGGTAATGGTTGGCGCTTTTGCCGTGGGATCGATTTCAGGAGGTGCTTTTAATCCGGCGGTCGCGATCGGTGGAGCAGTAATGCAGATTTTCAAGTTCTCCGACATCTGGATTCATATCGGCGCGGATCTGGCCGGGGGATTGATTGCCGCATTAGTCTTCAAGTTCCTAAATTCGGACGACAAATAGCAACGTTAGCCGAGGAACTCCAGCGCAGTCCCACCGAGGAGCTGTTCCTTGTCGGGTGCGGAGAGATCCGGCATTGATTCGACGAGTTTCCCCGGTGGTGTTTCCCCAAGCGGGAACGGATAGTCCGAACCCAACGCTATCCGACGGGTTCCGAAGAGAGTGATTAACAATCTGAGAGCCTCGGCGTCGTGGACAAGCGAATCCACATAGAACCGGGCCGGCTTATCCCCGTTAGCGAGGTAACTCCGCGGGTTCGCTTTATTATCAACCGCGCAGAGATCAGGTCGGACATGAAAACCATGTTCGATGCGACCGATGGTGAATGGAAACGATCCACCGCCATGAGCAAACGCAACGCGAAGGTTTGGAAAACGCGCAAAAACGCCGCCCAACATCATCGAGCAAATGGCCAAGGAAGTTTCGGCTGGCATTCCAACAAGCCACGGTAACCAATACTTTGGCATGCGTTCCTTGCCGACCATGTCCCATGGATGAACAAAAATAGCTGCGCTTAATTGTTCAGCCGCGCTCCAGACTGGTTGAAGAGATGCATTGTCGAGGTTCAAGGAATCGATTCGGCCAAAGTGAGGATTGGCGTCTACGTGGGTACCGATTTGGGCGCCGCGCAGGCCGAGGTCGCGGATGCATCGTTCGAGTTCACGAGCAGCCAGTTCCGGATCTTGGAGCGGAATGGTGGCGAGACCGGCAAACCGGCTGGGATACTTCTGGACGACTTCTGCGATGTGATCGTTCAATCGCCGTGAAAGATCGAGGGCGTCGGCAGGTTTAGCCCAATAACTGAACATTACCGGGACAGTGGAAAGGACCTGCATTGAGACACGCGCTCTTGTCCATTTCCTCGATCCGCCGCTCTGGATCCCATGTGTTGTCCGTGATCTCGCGAAAGACTCGGTCGCCGATCATCATGCGGGCGCAACAGGGCCGGTAATGATCGAGCCGGACGAATCCACCGTAACCGTACCTCGCGTCGAGGTCGGGCCATTCCCGCGGAAGAATGTGCGTATGCAGATCGATCTTCATCCGTTGTTATTATGGCCCGGATCTCTGAAAACAGGATTTACAGGATTAGCTGGCTTGGAATGACAGATTTTTCTCTAATCCTGTGGAATCCCGTTAATCCTGTCTTCCTTTTCTAGAACGGTTTGGTCGGTCCCGGTTGCTCGACCTTTGTTCCGCAACGCTTACAGGTTCGCCGTGCGTCGTCCTTCCAGAAATCGATCATGGCCTGGCTGAAATGTTCGACGATATCGGCGCAATCGAAATCGATGTCTTCGACGACAGCGCCGCAATTTTCGCAGTAGAAGATCACGTGTTCATGTTCGCCGGCCGGGCGTCGACGTTCGACGACCAGGCCGAGCGTATCCGGTGGGCGGACCGGCGCATGCGGCACATTCGCCGGAATAAAGAAGGTTTCGCCTTCACGGACGAGGTGATCCACGATGCGGTCGCCTTCTCGGATGCGGACTTTGATGTTCCCTTTTAGTTGGTAAAAGAACTCTTCGGAATCGACTTTGTGAAAATCATTTCGGGCATTCGGCCCCTGGATGATCATGACGAAGAAATCGCGTCCGTCGTAGATGTAACGATTACTTACGGGGGGCTTGAAGAGGTGTTTATTTTCCTCGATCCAACCGTTCAGGTTAATAGATGGTTGAACGGTGGATGCGGCCGTGTGTTCGGGCGTTTGGGTTGGAGGTTCTGCGACACTGAGCTGGTCGGACGAATGATTAGCCATAATCGAGGCTATTTCTTTCCTGAGGCAGCGTCAAACGCGGCCAATCGCTAGATGAGCCGCGAATGTTTCACCGAATGGAGCGGTTTCAGATTATCGCAGCACAGTTGGTGCCATGTTGCAATCCAAAGAAGGCGGACATATTTGTCCGATCGGATTTTCTTTTGTTGAGCATACTTTCGACTTTCCCCAAGATCGGTCATTGGATTATCAAGGCGATCCCTCTAGTGCACTCAGACTTTGGAGCGTGAAAACTTTTGTCGGGCTTTCGGCGGTTATCGTGCCGCTTGGAAGCCCGGCAAAAACCAACCGAAAAAGAAAGGTCACATGACAAAGAAAACAATGATCGCCGGCGCAGCGATTGCCGGCTTGATGAGCGGATCGTTTGCCGTTACGGCGCATGCCGTCCAAACCAGCTCGAGGGCTGGAGTGTCGCTCAAAATGGGCGACAAGGATAAGGACAAGGATGCCGCGGACAAGCATTCGTGCAAAGGCATGAACTCCTGCAAAGGCAAGGGTGGATGCAAGAGCGGCGACAATGGCTGCAAAGGCAAAAACTCCTGCAAAGGAAAAGGTGGCTGCGCGACTGACGGCAGCCATTCCGATTCGCCGGCTAAGTAGCCAATCAGAATGGCTATATCGGAGAGCCGGGGTTTATTCCCCGGCTCTCCAGCCACCAATTTAGCTCACCTCAGGTCCTCAGCGCAGTCGCAGCATGCCAGCAAATCCTTTCAATAATTTCACTGAATACGGAATCGGAATCGGTCTCCGGGTTCCGCATTATCGGCACATTCTAACTGAGAAACCGACGGTCGATTGGTTTGAGATCATTTCAGAGAATTTCATGGTCGACGGCGGCCGCCCTCTTGAAGTGCTGGATTCGATTCTTGAGCAATACCGTGTCGTCCAGCATGGGGTCGCGATGTATTTTGGTTCGGCAGATCGATTGAACCGGGAGCATCTTAAGAAACTTAAGCGGCTGGTGAAACGGACCAAAACGCCCTGGCTTTCTGATCATCTTTGCTGGGGTAGCGTCGATGGTCGATACACGCATGATCTTCTACCAATGCCGTACACGTTTGCCGCAGCCAAAGCGACAGCGGATAACATTCGCGAAGCATGCGATTTTCTCGAAGTCCCCATCTGTGTTGAGAACGTTAGTAGCTATGCGGAATTTCACGCGTCAGAAATGACTGAATGGGAATTCCTGAGTGAAGTAGTCGAGCGCGCCGATTGCGGAATCCTGCTGGACGTGAATAACATTTATGTTTCATCGCAGAACCACAATTTGATCCGTACGACTATCTAAATAATATTCCCCATAACCGCGTTGGGCAGATCCACATCGCGGGCCATTCGAAGTTTGAGAAGTATATCCTCGACACTCACGATCATCCGGTGCTCGATCCGGTGTGGAAGATGTACGCGCACGCGGTCAAAATAGTAGGCCGCACTGCGACGTTATTGGAATGGGATGACAGGATTCCAACTTTTAAAGAGGTTCACCGTGAAGCGCTCAAAGCCAACCGGTTCATCGAAAAGCTCGAAAACGCCGCGACTTGAAGTCCGCTCACGGGCTGAGCTCAAGGCGTTGCAGAATCTGATGGCGACGGCGGTTTTTCGTCCGTTGACGGTGGACGACGGGATGAAGCCGCGCTGGATAGATGGTCGCCAAACAAGTGTGATGGCGGGCAGTTTTATTAAACCTAACGATCGGCTGACTGCCTTTGAACGACTTGAAATCTACAATCGTGTTTACTGGTTTCGTGTCCTCGATTGTCTTTATGAAGATTACCCCGGGCTCCGAGCCGTCCTCGGCGAACGCAAGTTCATGAGGTTGATCACGGCTTACCTGGCCAAGTACCCTTCGGCTTCGTTTACCCTGCGAAATCTCGGAAGTCGTCTTGAAAAGTTTCTCAATGATGAACCGCGCTGGGTTGCTCCACGTGTGAAATTGGCTCTCGATATGGCGCGCTTCGAATGGGCACAGGTGGTTGCGTTCGATGACGAGGCGAAACCGGCAATTACTCCTGACGACGTCCTCGATGCTCGCCCCGACAGGCTTCGGCTGGGTCTCCAACCGTATCTTTCCCTGCTCGAATTGAATTATGAAGTGGACGAATTCTTTCTCGCGGTAAAGAAAGCAGAATCGGCTGTGTTACGAAGTGAAGCTAGCAACACTTTTGAGGCGATGCCGCACGCCGTCGGACCAAGGAGACGCATCCGTCTGCCGAAGCGCAAACGTATTCACCTTGCCGTTCATCGACACGATAACATGCTTTATTACAAGCGACTTGATCCGGAGGGTTTCGTAATCCTTCAGGCGCTCCGGGAAGGCCTGACCGTTGAGGACGCCTGTTTGCGCGGATTATCCGGTACCAAACGCATCGGCGTTGATTGGACCGAGGAGATCAAGAGCTATTTCGATAACTGGGCGTCGCTCGGTTGGTTTTGTAAATTCTCGAAGACATGAAAGCCTGGTATTTTCGTTGGACTGTTCCACCTGCCACCGTGTTGCAGTCGCTTTTCCTACTGGTGGTGCGCCTGTATTGGGGATGGGGTTTTTTTCAGGCCGGCAGCGGCAAGCTCCAGGATTTGCAGAAGCCAACCGAGTTTTTCCAAAGTCTTGGAATTCCGTTCCCGCACGCGCAGGCAATACTGGTCGGCCTGACTGAGTCGGTTCGGCGGCCTGCTGCTTCTCGTAGGTTTCTGTGCGCGTCTGATCTCGTTTCCCTTAACCGTGCTGTTAACGGTTGCTTATCTCACGGCCGATCTCGACCGGGTGAAGGTAATTTTCAACGATCCAGACAAGTTTGTTACAGCGGATGAATTCCTGTTTCTGTTTGTGGTCTTGCTAGTTCTGTTCTTTGGGCCGGGAAAATTTTCCGTTGACTGGTTAGTCAAACGTAAGACGACGACAAATCCCTGATCCTGCGAAGCTGTGAATGAAGTCTGAATGAGCTCTTCATCTTTGCGGCGTCTTACTTTTGCTGCAGCCCGGTCGGGAGGTCGTCGCTCAGAGCCAGGGCGAGCTGGAAATTGGCGGTGGCAAGATTCACATCGCTTTTTCAACAGACCCGGGGGAACAGCTTCGCTCTCGGATTGGTGACTGGATTTCTTCCTCTGCGCGTGCGGTTACGGTCTATTACGGACGATTTCCTGTCTCCCGCCTTGAAATAAGGGTTCGTCTTTTCGACGGGCACGGTGTTCGTGGCGGCCGAACCACAGGGTGGGATGGTGCGGTTATCTCTGTGGGGGTGGGGCGCTTGAGCAGTGTTTCCGATTTCTCGACAGACTGGGTGTTGACTCATGAGATGGTGCACTTGGCATTTCCGTCCGTGCCTGATGAACATCATTGGATTGAGGAAGGATCTGCAACGTATGTGGAGCCGATCGCGCGCGCGCGCGCGGGTGGCTTAACGCCGGAAAAGGTTTGGGGTGATCTGGTCGATGGACTTCCGCAAGGGTTACCAAAAGCTGGTGACCGCGGCCTCGATTTCACGCCGACATGGGGTCGCACTTACTGGGGTGGAGCGCTCTTTTGTCTTCTCGCGGATGTCGAGATTCGCAAACGGACTTCTAACAAGAAAGGACTGGAGGACGCGCTTCGGGCCATTCTAGAAGCAGGCGGGACAATCGAGTCAGATTGGTCACTCGATCGAGCAATTCGGATTGGGGATAAGGGAACAGGAGTTCCGGTCTTGCAGGAGCTTTATCAAAAAATGAAAGCTGCGCCCGCGCCAGCTGATCTCGATACGTTATGGAAAGAACTTGGAGTCGAATCGCGAAATGGCCGAATCACATTCAACAACGAGGCACCACTGGCGCCTATTCGAATGGCGATTACGCGATCGCGGTCTCGTAGCGATTAGCTACTTCAGTTCGTCCAGGGCTTTCCGCACGTCAGCCGCGTGTTCCTTGGTCGTGGCTTTCAGGTCGCGCCATGCAATCTTGCCATCCTTGATCAGGAACGCCTGTCGCTTGGCGTATCCATTCTCTACTGGAACTCCAAATGCCTTTGCTACCGCGCCGTCGGTATCAGCGACCAACGAGAATGGCAGGTGATATTTGTCCTGAAACTTCTTTTGATCCTCCGCTTTGTCTTCACTGACTCCAATGACTTGCAATCCCTTGGCCCGCAGGTCTTCGTATGAATCACGCAAACTACAGGCTTGAGCTGTGCACCCCGGTGTGTCGGCCTTTGGATAAAAATAAACGAGAGTGACACCCTTCTTATAAACGCCCTCGAAGGAGAGAGGTTTGCCATCCTGATCGTTAGCGGTAACTGCGGGCGCTGCGTCACCGATTTCTAATCCCATTGCTGACATTGCGAAGAAGGAAAGGAATATCGTTGCGATCACAAGAGAAATCCGAGTGTGCGTATTCATGACCAAGCACAAGAGCACGGTTGACTGGAGAAATCCAGCGACTCACGGCCTTAGAACTTCAGCGTTGCTTGGATGGCAAAGAGATTTTCGCCTTCCTGTGGCGAGTTCTGATGGCTGAAGCTGTATTGCAATTTTCCCTGGAGATAATTTGTGAAGCGATATCCGATCGCGGCATCGATTCGCCAGATATCGTTACCCCATTTGGCGGTTTCACCTTCGTCCTGGATCGTACCGAAAAGTTGCTGGTTCCATCGTAGCGCTCCGAAGAGTTGCGGAGTGATTTTGTATTTTGCTTCAAAGTAATAGGAGAACGTATCCGCGTTGCCGATGCGCGGGCACTTCGAAGCGCGCTTCATAGAACTCCGCCCACAGTTGGAGGTGATGCCATGCGAACGAAAGATCCTGCCCAATACCCATTCCCGATAGTCGCTGATGCCGCGTCCGGCAGGGAGACGGGTCCGGCCATCGGCTGAAGGTACGGGCCGGCGGACTGCGGAAACCCCGAGATTCCACATTTCATTGGGACGATAACCAACGCGGCCACTGAAGGTCGGATGTCCCAGACCAGTTTCGGTAATAGCTCCAGACGTCTGGCCGCGAGGAGAGCGATGCGTTCTTCATTTCAGCGGCATAATCGAACTCTCCCGATTGACCTGAAACCGAAAAACCGCTGGCGTAGCTCGGCCCCCAAATAATGGGTAGACGCTAAATCTTGTCCGAATAATCTCCCGTATCGTACCCGGGGACGTGCGCCCAATAGAGAAGTTCGTCGGCGTCCTCTGGCGCTTCGCTGTCCCATATGCCTGTGAGATTTTCGTAGGGCAAGGGGGCGTTGATGAATGGGTTTTGCCAGGAGTCATGCCGCTGAACCCAGTTGCCGACGACTGTGGCGAATTGTCCGATCTGGAGGTTGAAATATTTGGTTGGACGATAGCGCACGAAATATTCGTCCAACCGGACTTGTGCGCCGCCATCGCTTGGATCGAACCCGCGATCGAAGCGGGTTTGTGCAAAGACATAGAACTGGGAACCGATTTGAGCATCGAGGAACACGGTTAGCCGCGGATTGAATAGAGAGTCGTTGTCGGTGTAGATAAGAGCCGGAGCGGGTTGATCGATTAAGTAAGTACTCCAAGTCGACCAGTCCACTGAGCTGCAAATGAAAATGATGATCTGGAGAATCGAGCGACAAGGTGTCCTGAACTTTCTCGAGCATATCGGCTCGAGCATTGATCTGCAGACTGAGAGCGAGAAAAACGATCAGTGCGCTGCGCGTTCCCAGGCGAATCAGACTTGGAACATTAGGCGGCATCGAGGAGGGTCCCGATTGTCTGGCGCAGGGTTGCCAGAGTAACAGGTTTATTGAGGACGACATCAACCGCTGCCGGTTGCGAACCTGTGGCTTCAATCATCGCTCCGAACCCGGTCAACATGATCACTGGAATGTGATGATTGACCTGCTTGATAAAGGCAGCCGTCTGATCACCGCTCATTTCGGGCATGACGCGATCCAGGACCACGAGATCGAAATGATGCCTGCGAAAATTCTCAAGTGCTTCGCGGCCGCTGGCAGCAGTCGAGACGACGTGTCCGTCGCAGCGCAGGTAACCCGCGACGACTTCAAGTACGCTCGGCTCGTCATCAACGATCAGAACTTGGAGGGGCGATTTCGCCCGACCATCAGCGGACGCCTCTTCATTAAGGAGGCCAGGATTATCGACCAGCGGAATGCGAATGCTGAAGGTCGTGCCTTGACCAGGGGTCGATTCGATTTCGAGTTTGCCGCGATGTCGTTCGACTATCCCGTAGACCATCGAGAGTCCGAGCCCGGTCCCGAGTTCGCCTTTTGTCGAGAAGAACGGCTCGAGGCAACGTTGGCGAACGCTTTCGCTCATGCCGGTTCCGCGTGTCGCGAACGCGCATGACCGCATCATTACCCATGACTGTTGTCTCGAGGGTGATTGTGTCCGCCTTCCGGCATAGCATCGACTGCATTGAAAATTAGATTGGTTAGGACTTCGCGCAGCGCTGATTCTTCACCAGCAACAAGAGGCTCGGCTTTGATTTCCACCTTAATTTCAACCGTGACCCCTTTTGCCTGGGGTTGACTGCGCCACTTCGGTTCAGTCAGAGCCACTGCTTGCTGGACGATCTTGGCGAGATCAACCATTGGAAATTCCTCATCCGATTCGGCTGGGCGATAGAATTGTCGAAGTCGACTAACGACGCTGCTGGCGTCTTTTGCTGAAGTGCGCAGCATCTCCAGGCAACGACGCGTCTCCACTTTGTCGTCGAGAAGGGTATCACTTTCGAGGAGCAGCTCCGTAAACCCGAGAATAGGTGTGAGAGTGTTATTAAAGTCGTGGGCAATTCCGCTTGCCATTTGCCCAATCGCGCTGAGGCGTTCCTGCTGAATCACCTGCTGTTGGGTGGCTTTAAGTTCGTTCAGTGCCTTCTCCAACTCGCGATTGCTGGCGCGCAGGTCTTCCTCTGCCTGCTTGCGTCTGGTCAGGTTTTCAACCGATCCGGCGACAATTTTTTCAACTGGCTGCGACAATCCTTTTGCGATGAACAAGCTGGCGACGAATCCACAGGTGAGGACGAGCAAACCAAAGGCGATGATTTTCCAACGCAGCGCCTGTTGTTCTCGAATCGAGGGGGCGAGCGGATAAAGACAAACTTGATAGGCTGGCGCAAAACGGGTTTCGGGGTCTAGCTCCTTGAAATAGAGCAGGTGGGGCCCGCTCTCGAGATTGATTGGAAAACGATTGGTTGCTTTGTTACTGGAGGCGGCGCTGATTTGCTGGGCGATCAGGTACCGATCGGACATTCCGAGGTGCTCGATGTAGAGGCGGTTGTCGAGCCAGATTCCGCTTCGAATTGCGGCATCCTGGTCGACTCCCAAATCTTGGAAATTCCCGATTGGAAATCCAACTACCAAGGTCCCCAGAATTCGGCCGTCGCGGTCGCGGATCTTGGTCAGCACCACTTCGCGCAAGGCTGAAGATTCAGTCCCGCGGGCCAGGGCAAGGAAGCCGACTGCCTGATCATCTTCCTGGTGAAGTTTCCTGCCCAGGGTCGATAATGTGTCGTCGAGAGAGGATTGATCGGTTAGGCCAACGGGATGCTGATCAAACGGCAGAACTGCTCCTCCAGCGTCGAGGAAGCGAAAGAAAGAAGCGTGGACGATATCGGCGGAGTTTTTGTCGGCTGGCCCCAAGATTCCTTCAAGCTCAGTCAACGTGTTTTGATACATGTCGTCGACATCTCGCTCTTCCAAGGCTGCCCGAACCCGGACAGCGCGAGCGAGCGCGCGACATTTTTCGGTAATGGCTGCGGATTGCGTTTCCTGAGCTTGGAGGAATGCGCGCACATGATTTTGAAACTTTGCGTCAAGCGCCTGTTGATGATTCGCGCGCCGATTCTCTTCGGCCAGATAGACTGCGGAGATCGTTACGGCCAGGACAATGAACATCATTGCCAGGAGCAACTTCGCGCGAAAACTCAGCGTCGAGGTAAAGCTGTAATGGGGGCTAATGGCTTGTTACCGGGCTGGAAAGTCGACATGTAATGAGGTGCCGGCTTTCAGTTCCACTTGGCGCTCTCGAATATCATCGCCTGCCACCCAGGCTTTGAGCTTGTAATTCCCGGCCGGCAGATGCTCGAGACGATAGTGTCCCGCTGTATCTGTTTTTTGAAAATAGGGAGTCTCCAGGACAAGGATCGTGCCCCGCATTCTCTCGTGAATTTCGCAGTGAATGGTGACGACTCCAGGTTTGTCGAAAACGACAGTGGTTGGCTTTTCGTCTTTCCGAAAACGTCCCAGATCAAATCGCTTCGTTTTCGAATAGGAAAAGACGTTGTGATAGGTGTCGTCGAGGTTGGGGAAATCCACAGCTGTGCCAATCAGCACGGGAAGGAGGTCGGGGGCGAAGGCGATGTTCTTCTGGGCCATTTGGGTGGAGGCCTTCGAGAGGTTGGTGGCGTTGGATTGGAAATCGCCTTCCAAGTAAACCACGGCGGCTGGGGGATTGCTTGGGGCCAAAGGGATGTCGTTACTGGCGGCGTAACGTGCATTCAAACCACGATCGAAAGACGGCTTTGGCAGTTGGACGGTTCCTTCTATAACCGCTTGTGCCTGAACGGATACAGCAGCGAGTCCGACGATTGAAATAAAGATAGAATATCCGTATTGCACAGAGATATTCTGTATAAGCGAGAAGGGTGCCATCGGTCTTTTTCGGGACGGCGAAGCCGTCACGCACTTTATTGATCCGAACGTGGTGCTATTTCCCGTCTTTACTCACGTCGTAATGCTGCCAGTGGACTGATTCGCGTCGCGCGCCAAGCGGGCAGCCACCTCGCCACTAGTGCCGCAACTGCGAGGAGAAGGGGCGCGGGTGTAAACGCAATTGGATCGAGCGCGCCCACCTAATCAAGCAACTGCTCAAGACATTTCCTGTTGTGACCGCGAGAAGTAATCCGAGCGTTTACCGCGGAAGAGCATGGTCGAGCCCTCCCTCATGAATCATTCGGAGAACTGTCCCGCGTTCGGCACCCAACGCCCTGCAGATATCGATCTCGAGCGTCCGATCGAGCCTCGGAATAGGCTTTCACTCCGTACATGCGGACAACCAATCCAAGCGCCAGTCGGCGCCTCGGCATATTGGCCAGCGAGTCAGAAAACGAATCAGGCGGCTGCTGCCGGCGTCGGATCCTGGGGCAACGAAGTGCTCCTAAACTTCGTGTAAAGAAACTTCGTCGCCGGTGCGTTTTCGTGCGCCATCCCGATCGCCTCTTTCAACCCCGCTTCCGTACCGCAGCAGCGATTGTTCAAGCAAGCGTGTGCCGAAGCCGCGATTGCGATATTCCATCGAGACGCAAGGCCCGGGCGAGAGGTGAATTTCCGCCTCCGCTTTGGGTGAAATGACCGCGGCGCCGATGATTCGCAGTCCATGCCTTAAGGCGAGACAATTTACGGGCGAAGCAAAGGCCCGCTCCAGCCAGGGCTCGATCGTCTCCATGACTTCCTGAGTCGAGGGATTCCAGGCGGGATCGAGGACAAACGAAGCGGAAATGATTTTGCGCAGTTCGGTTTCGTCTTCGGCCGTGGCCGGCCCGATTTCGTAGTGTTCCGGCAGCTCGGCATCAAATTTCGGGAGCTGAGTCAAGTCCCAGCGAAATCGAATCCAATTGCTCAAGTTCATACGGTGCGGATGGATAGTATCGTGCGCGGCGCAGTGGCCGCAACTGAACGTTCGAACGAACAGATGGTGCTGGCGGTGCGGCCGACCAAGCTGCGAGGCGAATGCCTAGATCGCCTGGACGGCTTTCAGCGTTTCGTTGAACGAACTGTAGAGCTCGCGATATTGCGCGACGCCGCGCCGCAGGACCGGCTTGAAATTGGCGAGGTCCGCGATGTTGACGATCTGATCAACGCTCTGCACGAACGCGCTCATTGCGTCGTTTGTGGCGAAGCGATGGCTCAGGAGCACGACGAAATGCTGGCGCCGTTCGGCTCCCGGACGCTTGATCAGCTCGCGGAGGATCGGATTATTCTGCGGGGTCGATCCTTTGAAGTTCTCGTAAACGATCACGACATTGTAGCTGTAAGTCTTGAGCTTCAGGACGACATCTTCCTCGAACAAACCGAGGTGCACCTTGTAGGTCATGTCGATCAACTGCGGCACGACCATTTTCTGGTATTGCTGGTGATCGACGCAGACGAGCGCGGTGTTATCGCCGAGATCGAAAAACGATGAGTCTTGTGTTTCCATGGCCTTAACGGAAAGCGTTTGCCGGGAATGTCGAGGCGCAGGCCCGAGTCCAGGTCGTTGTCGACTCCTCGGGTCTTTTGGATGATGTCGATGCCGCGGGTCACCTTGCCCTTGCGCGATGCGAACAACCTCGCCGTTTCCTCCGTGATGAGATCGCTCTCGTAAGCGTTCAGAATTGACTGGTCGAACGTCATCCAGCCGAAGGGCGAACTGGCCTCGATGATTTCGTAGAAGCTGCGGTGCTCGCCTTCGCCGATCGCAATGGTTTCTCTCGTGCGCAGATTGTGGCCAAGAATTTCGGTCAGCAACTGCCGGCCGCCACCGACTCTTGGGCGCGAGTCGCTGGCTGACGATGTAACGCAAGGTATCGGCCAGGCGGATGCGCAACTGTTGTTCTTCTCCGAGGGAAAAGAGACCGAGGATACGGTTGATGGCCTGGCCGGCGTCGACCGTGTGAAGCGTGCTCAGGACGAGGTGCCCGGTTTCCGCCGCCATCAACGCAACTTCCACCGTCGCGCGATCGCGCATTTCGCCGACCAGAATCACTTTCGGAGCCTGACGAAGCGCGGCGCGCAGACCGTTCGGATAATTGTTAAAATCGTGTCCCAGTTCGCGCTGATTGAACGTGGCCTTGAGCGTCGGATGAACGAACTCAATCGGATCTTCCAGGGTGACAATGTGAACGGGCTGGTTGGGCATTGATCTCATTGAGCAACGCGGCCAGCGTCGTTGTCTTGCCACTGCCGGTCGCGCCGGTGACCAGGACCAGCCCGGTCTTTTCCTTGGCAATCTCTTCAAAGATCGGGGGCAATCCCAGGCTTGTGACCGTGGGAATTTCGCCCTGCAGCTTTCGCAGGACGATCGAGAAATGTCCCTGTTGCCGGAAAATATTTACGCGGAAACGCGCTTCATCGCCGAGCGAATAACTGCAATCGCAGGAACCGCCGGTCAGATAATCGTAAATGAGGCGTCGATTTCCCTGCATCAAGCGTGAGCGCAATTTGCTCCGTTTGATACGGAGTGAGCGCGTCGATCGGCGGATCGACAAAGACCGGCTTCAGTTCGCCATAATCCTCCACCTGCATCGGATGGCCCACGGAAAAATTGAGATCGGAGATGCCGTCGTAGGTCTTCAGCATCGCGGACAAGATTCTATCGAGATCGGGAATTCTCATCGTGCGAGGGATTATTCATCGGTGCCGTCGGCCGGCGGCTCTTTCAGGAATGGCCGGAATTTCTTTCTGTCGACCGCCTTGTCGTAAGCTTCCTCCGGCGAAATCCGGGTGTGCCGCAAGTGATCCATGATCGCGTCGTCCAGCGGCTGATTCCCCTTTTTCTTGCCGACCTGGATCATGCCGGGGATCTGGTGGGTCTTGCCTTCGCGAACGAGGTTCGCGATCGCCATGTCGACGACGAGAATTTCCAGTGCGGCGACTCGTCCTGGCGTGTCGATTCGCTTGAACAGATTCTGCGCGATCACGCCTTTGAGCGATTCGGCGAGGGTGGCGCGGATCTGGTTCTGTTGATTGGTCGGGAAAACGTCGATGATACGGTCGACCGCTTTCGAAGCGCTCGAAGTGTGGAGGGTTCCGAAAACAAGGTGACCGGTTGCCGCCGCGGTCAGGGCCAGTTCGATCGTTTCGAGATCTCGCATTTCACCGACGAGAAGAATATCCGGATCTTCGCGCAGAGCGCCGCGCAGGGCGGCTGCGAAAGAACGCGTGTGCACGCCAACTTCGCGGTGCTGCACCAGGCAATTCTGGCTGCGATGCACGAATTCGATCGGGTCCTCGACCGTGATGATGTGATCGTGCCGCTGCATGTTGGCGTAATCCATCATCGCCGCCAGGGTGGTCGATTTGCCGGAGCCGGTCGGTCCGGTGACCAGGACCAGTCCCTTCTTTAGCATCGGCAAATTTTTTCAGGACTGGCGGCAGATTCAGATCATCGACCGTCAGAACAGTCGAAGGGATCAAACGAAAAACCGCGGAGATACCGTATTTTTGCTGGAAAAAATTCGCGCGATAACGCGCCATGCCCGGCACTTCGTAGCCGAAATCGATGTCGGACGTTTCTTCGAAGATTTTGATTTTTCCTTCCGGCGCGATTTCGTAGACCATCGCCTTCAGTTCGTCGTTTCGAAGAACGGGATAATCCACGCGCACAAGGTCGCCATTGATGCGCAGCATCGGCGGGTTGTTGGTGGAGAGATGAAGGTCGGAAGCCTTCTGCTCTCCCATCAGCTTGAAGAATGAGTCAATGCGGGCCATGGGAGCGAACTTGGATAAAGCTAAATCGATGCCAGCTGTCTGGGATTCATTTCCGGGGGGACGGGCGAGACTGATTTTGCGAACTGGTTTCGTTAATTTAGCGGGCCGATTCCCGCGCCGCGTCGAGGATGGATCGGACTTGCTCGAGCAGTTTTTCGCGGGTGTATGGCTTGGGAATGAATCCGCGCAGACCCTGCGCGAGCATGTTGCCCGAGTTTGCTTTGCTCGGCAAACCACTGCTCAGAACCACTGCGACATTTGGATTCAACGCGCAGAGTTCGTCGAAAACGGCGTCGCCGTCCATGACTGGAAGGAAAAAGTCGAGGATGACCAAACCGATTTGTTTGACTGATTTGCTGATAGATTCTGAGCGCTTCGAAACCATCGCGGGCGAGAATGACTTTGTAGCCTTCGTCGGTCAGCATCAACGGACGCGAGCTCGGCAATCTCGCCTTCGTCTTCCACGAGCAGGATCAGTTCGCGCGGCCCTTTTCATTTAACACCTTGATGTCGGCGGGAATCGCTGCCGGCGGGGCGACTTTGCCGACTTATTCAGCAGCTGCTTGAGCCACTCAGCCGGTGAAGGTCCGGTCACGACGGAAAATTCCGGGTGGCCGCGGATGCGCGTAACGTGTTTGCCTCTAGAATCCTTGAAGTTACTCGATCAAAGAGAGATTGCGCGGTTTTGCTTGCGAGCTCCACTCGTTCGCCGAGCATCTCGATGTAATTGTATTCGCCCTTGTGCTGGCGAGCCAGATCCGCGTAACGCGAGATCTGCTGGAGCATCGTGTTTAGCTCGGTCGAAGTGGCGGCGATCCACTTCAAATCTTCTTGATCGAGCATAAAACGGTCGTCGTTTTCAGGTCCGATCGCGGTCGTTCAAACAAGCCCAAAAAACGCAACCCAACACGGCAAAAACGGCGATCGCGAAGGAACCAATGGTCAGCATAAGGCAAGGGAACTAAAGGTCAGCACGGTTCATGCCTCTGGAAAGCGTCGCGAGTCAACCGAATTCGTCGGATGATAGTGCGACTGAGGCGCTCGACGATTTCGCCGTTTCGTCCGTCGTCGCCTATTTCCCAAGCGCGTTCCGCAGCTCAGCTTTGGCTGATTCAACCTCCTTATCGCTGGCCTGGCAAAGCAACAGCGCGCGCAATTTTTCCCCCTGATAATACCGCACGACGAATTTCTTTTTCGCGTATGCGCCTTTGAGAGTCACCCGGGTCGGTTGCAAGCTGAAATCGCCGACGAAGTCCATTCTCAGATCGAACATCTCGGTCCAAAAATAGGGAACCTGTTCGTAGCGAATCCGTTTCTTGCCCGTCATGTTTGCGCCGGCGACCAAGCCCTGTTCGCGCGCATTTTCCCAATGCGTTTGGCGGCGCACGCCTCCCATGATTCGGTCGGGATAAAAGGCCAGATCGCCGATCGCGTAGATTCCTTTTTCTTCCGTCTCGAGGTATTCGCGTCACCGGCGAACCGTGCGGACCGGAAAGCGGCGTGTTCCGCACGAGTTCGAGGTTTGGTTCCGCTCCGCAGGCGACGACCGCGACCCCGGCAGCGATTCGATTGCCGCTTTTTGTCTGAATATTACGCAGGACCGTTTTGCCCTCGAAACCGTTCAAGCTTTCACCCAGAAGCAATGTGACGCCGTGTTTCTCAAAATACCCGGTCACCCACGCGCCCGTTTCCGGATCGAGATACCGGTTCAGCAGGTAGGCGTTGCGATGCATGATGCTGACTTTGAATTTCAGCTGCCGCAAACTGGCCGCCGCTTCGCAGGCCAACAATCCGCCGCCCACGATGACGATCGTTTTCTCCAGCTGCGCCATCTCGCGCAAAGCGAGCGCGTCGCGAATCGTCCTCAGATAGATAACATTACCCAGGCCGACGCCGGCGACGGGCGGACGGACGGGGCGACTGCCCATCGCCAGACAAGCCTTGTTAAACTCGATCGTCTCGCCATTTCCCAAGAACTGCGAGCCGGCGGTCGATATTCAGTTGCGTGACCAGTCGTAGCGAGTCGCGTCTCGATTTTGTGCGACTCGTACCAGCGTCGGATCAAGGTGCGGCAGTTTCTTCAGCGGCGGCGTTTTGTCCCGGAGAAAGCTCTTCGAAAGCATCCATCGCTTGTAGGGGTGGTAAGATTTCCGCGCCAACCAGAGTGACGCTGCCCCGCTTGTCGTATTTCCGGACGCCTTCGCACGCGCTCCCGCCGCCAATGCCGCTTCCGATGATGAGATAGTCGCGTTGAATCATGTGAAACGCGGACGATAGAGAATCGGCTGGGCCGCTGGCGAGGTAAAAATTGGGGTATCTGAGGTCATTTTTTTGCCGTACATGAGTATTTCCCCTTTCCTGCGGTTAAAAGGGTGGTGGCGTGTTGCAGGGCCGAATCGCTCTTTCCACCGAGCATCCGCGCAATTTCTTCGTTCCGAGCCTTACCGCTTACGTCCTTCAAATTGGAATGGGTCCGGCCTTTGATCACTTCCTTGGTCACAACGAAGTGGTGAGTCGCAACCGCCGCGACCTGCGGCAGATGGGTAATACAAAGAATTTGATGCTGGCCCGCCAATTTTTTCATTTTAGCGCCAACCGCATTTGCGATTTCACCGCCCACATTGGCGTCGATTTCGTCAAAGACGAGAAGCGGAATCGCATCCTGCTCCGCAAGGGAAGATTTGATTGCGAGCATCACCCGCGAAATTTCGCCACTCGAGGCGATCGCCCGCAACGGTTTCATCGGTTCCCCGGGATTCGGCGAAAAGACTAACTCGAGCGAATCGAACCCTGTGGGCCGTGGTTCATCCAGGTTCGTTAGTTTCGCCTCGAATTCAGATTGTTGAAATCCAAGGTCTCGCAAATTGCCGCGGATACTCTCTGAAATCTTTGGGGCGGCTTTGCTGCGCAACTTGCGTAACTCCCGTCCGTCCCGCTGAAGCTGGGCCTGCGCTGCCTCTATCGCTTTGCGCAACCGATCCAACTCTTCGTCGCGCCCTTCGATTTTGCGCAGACGTTCCTCGGCCTTTTCTCCAAAGGCAGCCACCTCGGCAATCGAACCACCGTATTTTCGCTTCAGAGTTTCGAAAAGAGAAACGCGCTCTTCAAGAGCCGCGAGCTGGGCCGGGTCAAGGTCAAGTCGTTCAACATACTGACTTAGCGAACGGGAGATTTCGGAAAGCTCAACGACGCTGGCCGCATGCGCGTCAGCCAACGCACTCTGGGAAGGATCGGTCTTCTCGAGCTCACGAAGCAGGCGTTGGGTCTCGGCCAGCTGAGGCAGGATTGCATCTTCCGTGTCCGCAAGGCGGCGTGTAATTGTCCCTGCCAGTTCGATCAAACGCTTGCTGTTGGCTGCGAGCTTGTAACGAGCAACGATTTCCTCCTCCTCTGAAACGGATAAGTTCGCATTGGCAATCTCCGTCGTCTGATGGCGAAGGAGGTTGATCTCATCTGCTCGTGCGGATTCCGCCGTGTTCAGCCTGTCGTATTCAGTCTGCAGTGATTGCACCGTGCGATATTGTTGTTCGAATTGACGGACTGCCTCCTGAGCGTGCGCGAACCCGTCGAGCAACGCGAGCTGGCGTTCCGGCGAAAGGATCGATTGGTGATCGTGCGGTCCATGCAGATCGATTAGTTCGTCTCCAATTGTCTTAAGCACCGTGAGCGTAGTGGGAGAACCGTTAATGAATTGGCGGTTGGTGCCGCCCGAGGAAAAGCTTCGTTTTACGATCAGCTCATCCGTGGATGGCTCGATCCCACTCTCAATTAAGAGTGAATTTAGCTTTTGTAATTTCGTTCCGGAAAAGACGGCTTCAATAGTGCAGATATCCGTCCCAGTTCTGATTAGGGATTTGTCTGTTCGTTCTCCGAGGAGCAATTGCAGCGCACCGATAATGATCGATTTTCCGGCTCCGGTTTCACCCGTGATGGCTGTGAAGCCCGGCTCCAGCTGCCACTCCAAGTCCTCCACCAACGCCAGATTCTTGATTCGGAGTAGGCTCAGCGTGGCGGACATCGAGGAAGAGTTGTGAGTTGAGAGTTTTGGGTTGAGAGACGAAGGAATACGACTGCTAAAGTTTTGAACTCTTCGCCTTCAACTCTCAACTCCGAAAATTTGCGCGAGCAATGCCCTCAACTTTGTCTCACCTTTCTCGGGACCGGCACATCCCAAGGTGTTCCGATGATTGGATGTGACTGCGAGGTCTGCCATTCGACGGATCCGCGCGACAAGCGATTGCGTTCATCCATCTACCTCGAAACGCCTGAATTTGCCTGGGTTATTGATACTGGAACCGATTTTCGCACCCAGGCTTTGCGGGAAAACATTCGGCGTCTGGATGCGGTAGTTTTTACTCATTCGCATACGGATCACATCATGGGATTCGATGATTTACGACGTTACTCGCACGAACTGGGGTCGATCCCGGTTTATGCATCGGCCGAAACGATGCGTGATCTCGAACGCGTCTATGAGTTCGCGTTTAACGGTCTCAATCGATTCCCTGGCTATCTCGTGCCGGTTCCTCATATTATTGATGGTCCGTTCTCACTCGGGAACACCCTGCTTACTCCGTTGCCGGTCCCGCACGGGAAATCGACGGTGAATGGTTATCTGTTCTCCCGAGAAGGAAAAAAACTGGTCGCTTATCTCAGTGATTGCAGTGCTGTGCCGGATCAAATTGTGCGTGAGATGGCTGGTGTTCAGGTCCTGATTATTGACGCGCTTCGGCACCGGCCGCATCCGACTCATTTGAGTGTGGATCAGGCTTTGGAAGTATCGGCGAAAGTGAAGCCGGAGCGGACATTGTTCACCCACGTTTGTCACGAGCTGCCGCAAGCCAGTGAAGCCGATCTGCCGCCCGGCGTTGGAATTGCCTATGACGGACTGAAGTTACGGTTCTGAAAGAGGTGTCGTTCTCGTCAGCCTACCGAATAATGCCGCGCTCGCTTTTCTCGATGAATTCCACGATCTGATTGATTTCTTCACTTTCGGGTAATTCGTTCCGAATCGCTTCGAGCGCCTGTCGTGTGTTGTATTTCGAGCGATAGATCAAACGAAACGCTTCTTTTATAGCCTTCACTTTTTCCGCGGGAAACCCGCTCCGCTCGAGACCGACCAGATTGATCCCCCGAACCTTGGCCGGATTGCCATCGGCAATCATGAACGGGGGAATGTCCTGCACGATCTTGGAACAGCCGCCCGTGATCGCGATATCGGCCAATCCGGCAAAACTGGTGGACAGCGGTAAGGCCACCCATAACCGCGTGATCGCCAACTTGGACGTGCCCCGCGAGAGTTCCGTTGTTGGAGAAAATAACCGCATCACCTACCACGCAATCGTGACCGACGTGGCTGTAGGCGAGATAATTCCCTTTACTGCCGACGCGCGTTTTTCCCGCGCTGGTGGTGCTGCGATTGATGGTGACGAATTCGCGAAAACAATTTTCATCGCCAATTTCGAGATAAGTTGGTTCGCCCTGATATTTCAGATCCTGCGTTTGTTGACCTATCGAACAGTAAGAGTAAAACTTGTTCCGAGCGCCTGCCGTCGTCGGCCCGCAAATGGTGACATGATGTTGCAGCCAACACTCTGGGCCGAGGAAGACCCCCGCCTCCACAATGCAATACGGGCCGATTACCGTCCCGTCGCCTATTTCTGCTTTTGGATCAACGATGGCGGTTGGATGAACTTGCACCTTGCTCATTAATCGAGAAACCTCAGCATCAATTCACACTCCGACACAACCGCATCTGTGACCGTGCAGTTGCAGCGCAACCGCGCCAGTTGTTTCCCACGTGACTTCATTAACTCCGCCGAAATGAAAAGCGTGTCGCCCGGAAAAACCGGTTTTCGAAACTTCACTTCATCCGCGCTCACGAAATAACCAAGACGCCCCGGTGCGCTTTGCGTCATCTTTAGCATCAGAATACTGGCTACCTGAGCCATCGCTTCGACCTGCAGCACTCCAGGCATGACCGGGTGGCCCGGAAAATGACCCGCAAAGAACGGTTCGTTAATCGTGACTTGCTTCACTCCGATGCACTTGGTTTCTCCTTCGAATCGCAGGATCCGATCGATCATCAGGAACGGATAACGGTGCGGAAGCATTTTCATCACCTGGTTGATATCGAGACCGCCTTCGCCCGACGGGAACGCGAGTGGTTGCAAAACCGGCGCGGAACGCGCCAGTTCGCGGGCTAGGGCCCGAGTCAACTCCGCGTTAACGCCGTGGCCCGGTTTTACGGCCACGACATGACCGCGGATGCGCTGCCCAAAAAGCGCAAGATCGCCCACGATGTCCAGAATCTTGTGCCTGACGAATTCATCCGGGAACCGAAGCGGTTCCTTTCCCAAAATCGCTTCGCCGCGGACGACGATTGCATTTTCGAGACTGCCCCCTTTGATCAGATTCTTTTCCATCAAGTCCTGGACGTCATCGTAGTAGACGAACGTCCGAGCGGGCGCGATTTCGCGTTCGTAAATGGCCGGGGTGATTTCTGTCGAAAGAAATTGGGTGAACTGTCCATTGGGGCCAGCCTGGGTGCAGGAGATCCGGAATCTCGGATCCGGCAGCAGGACAAGGATCGAGCCGTTTTTCGTTTCGACATGAATCGGTTCGCGGACTTCGAAAACGTGCCGGGGAGCTTCTTGAGCAACGATCCCCGCTTTCTTGACTAACTCGACATAGGGCTGCGCGCTGCCGTCGCCGATTGGGGGCTCGTTTGCGTCCATTTCGATGATGGCGTTATCGATGCCCATGGCGGAAAGGGAGGAGAGAACGTGTTCGACGGTATGAACTCGCATCGAGCCTTCGCCGATGGTGGTCGCGCGTTCGACTGTCTTCAGGTTGGCGATCGATGCGTCGATAGTCGGACTATCTTGGAGATCTTTCCGTCTGAACTTGATTCCAGAGTTAACCGGTGCCGGTAGCAGTTTGAGCGTTACGTGTTCACCGGTATGAAGCGAAGTGCCGGTGACGCTCGCGGTCCTGGCGAAAGTTTGTTGGGGCTCGGACGGCATAAACGGCTTAAGTAGCAGATTATAGGGTTAATGACTAGAACCCATCTCACAAATAGGAAACGACCATCGCTGCCAGAATGCTGGCGAGATGTAGTCAGAATTCATGCATCTACGAGATCTCTGGACGTGCGAGAGGATGATCGCCGCGTTGGAAACCGTTCGATTCGCGTAACAAATTTGTTACGTTGCACTGTTGGCACAACCGCCCACGATTTAGGAGATTCAAGTCATGACAATGCATTATCTTCGGTTCGGTGGTTACAGGGCGCTGGTTCTCGCTCTGTTTCTCTTAGTGGTTCTAACGCTGCCGGCCCAAGCGTCATTTCACCTGATGCAAATCGAGCAGGTCATCGGCGGCGTCAACGGTGATACAAACGCGCAGGCAATCCAGTTGCGGATGCGTTTCGCCGGACAAAACCTCGTCGGCGGCGACGACCTTGATTGCGTACGACGCGGCAGGTGAAAATCCGATTACGATCCTGACTTTGCCCTCAAATGTAACAACGAGCACTGCCGGCAGCCATATTCTGATTACATCGACTGGGTTTGCCAGTTATCAGACAGCCCCGATCCCGGCCGATTTCACGATGGACAATCTTATTCCACCGAGCTATCTGGCGGCTGGTCGGCTGACCTTTTCAAGGCCGGGCTTCTCGAACGGCGACGCGCTCTGGTCGGTCAGCTGGGGCGGCGCGAATTACACCGGACCAAATACCGGTGCGATCACTAATGATGCTGACGGTAATTTCGCGCCGCCATTTGCGGGAGCCGTTGCCGTCGACCTCGACCATGGCTCTGCAATTTACCGGCGCGGTTTCCGCAATGAGTACCAACAACGCGGCGGATTACGCATTGACCGCTGGGGCGGCGACTTTTACGAACAACGCGGGGGCATCCACTTCGTTGGGGGTTGGACCGACGCCTACTCCAAGCACGCCCACGCCTGCCTCCGGCACACCCACGCCTACCCCGACGCCGCCAGCGTGCTCGGGAACATTTCAACGCGACTGCGCGTCGAAACCGGAAACAACGTCTTGATCGGCGGATTCATTGTTACCGGCACGGCACCCAAGAAAGTAATCGTCCGCGCGATCGGCCCATCTCTACCTTTAGCTGGCGCGCTCAGTGATACCTTTCTTCAACTGAATTCAGCGAGCGGTTTGATTCGCTCGAACGACAACTGGCGGAGTGACCCAGGAACAAGAGATAATTGCCACTACTATTCCGCCAACTAACGATCTCGAATCTGCAGTTGTGGAAGATCTGCCGGCCAACGGTGCTGCCTACACCGCGATTGTAAGCGGCGTGAACAACGCAACCGGCATCGGAGTGGTCGAAGCCTACGACCTTGATCGGACAGTAGATTCCAAACTGGCTAATATCTCAACCCGCGGCTTAGTCCAAACTGGCAACGACGTTTTAATCGGTGGCTTCATTGTTCTCGGCCAAAGCCCGCTCCGGATAATCATTCGCGCAATTGGTCCGTCGTTGCCCTTGTCCGGCACATTGGCTAATCCGATGGTGGAACTTCACGACAGCGATGGTGCATTGATCGCATCTAATGACGATTGGCGGAGCGATCATGAAAAAGAGATCATGGCCACCGGTATTCCGCCCTCGAATGACCTCGAATCGGCCATTGTGCAGGATTTCCCGCCGGGAAGTTACACCGCCGTCGTGAGCGGCGTCGGCAACACGACCGGAATCGCGTTGATCGAGGCCTACTCACTGAATTAGGCCTTCGATCAGGAGCTATAGCTCGAGGTGTCCCCAATCAATCTCGACTCGTTGCCGTCGCGCGAAGCGATCGTGAAAGAATAGTTCTTTGTGCTGGCAACCGTGCTCGTGCACGAGCTTCGTCACTTTCACATCGAAACAGCAATACTCCGCGATCTCGAGCATTCGGCCTTCGCGCCACCAGCGAATCGCATCGAGTCCGGCGGCAGTTTTTTGAATGCCGAGCGTGGCTTGGGCGATCGCGTCGAGCGCGAGCCGGTGACCGATTCGCTTCTCCATGTCGACCATTAGGTCCGCGGTCTGTAATTCGGCGACAAGATCGAGAATGGTGTAACCCATCAGGACCTGGTAATCGAAATTCAAGACATTGAACCCAACGACCAGATCGGCGCGTCGCAATCGCTCAATCAAACGATCTACCTGCTGCTTCACTGAATACCTCGTACCGGCCAGTCGCGGTGCTGATAGATCACGCCGATCGACATCCGCATATCGCCTTTGCGCGCCCAGCCGCCCGCGTCGTTTGCGGTCCGTTGCGTTTCGAGATCGAAATAAACAATGTCGCGCGGCATCGGCGGATATCAGCGAATGGTTCCGCTTCATTTCAATTCAAAACTGCCGCAATCGAAACTCATCATTTGATCGACGCCGGTCACTCGTAATTGCTCCACCACCGCGCCGTCGTCCTGAAAACAGTCGATCGCATTGGAGCCGTGGCTGTTACCAGGCCTCGGATAATTCCGGGCGTTTCGCTGATGCTGCAAAGCGGCAATCCGTCGCTTGTCTTGAGAAACTTCCCGTCGGCATCAAAGCCAGCAACGAGTTCAACTGAGACTCGTTCGTCGTTCAACAGTGGATTCGGTTGCATCCTGATCTTTATGGGAGCCGGAGCGACTGACCCTTTCGAGATGAAGGAACAAGCTTTCCGTTCTCGATCGAGAAATCATGGTGCGTGGTAATCGATTTCTCGAATTCGACCTTCGCGGTCCGAAGTGTGATTCCTGGGTCAAAACTCAGGCCGCGCACACGTTGAACGGCGTCATTTTGTTCGAGGAGAAAAATTTTGTCCGTCAGTTGTTGAAGGCGCAAGACCCACTGGTTGGGGTTGGTCCGAGGGAAAACTAAGATCGACGCAAGGTTTCCCCGGTAGCGGAAAGTTGTTTCACCTCTGCGGCGCCTGATTCGGACGAGCCATGCTCAATCACCCAACGCGTTTCGTTGCTACCGGTTACAGCTGACGCTTGAATCCGCAGGGGAAGGGGAGGACGTCGGGTCAGCGCCAACGGATTCCGACATCGCGAGAGTCTTCTGGGCGAGATCATAGAGTCACGTGACTGCTTCCCTTGGGGAACGAGTTCGACTCCGAGCAGTAGTTTGTCATTTCGCATTTCCAAGCTTTGGACTCGCCGAACTCTGGGACGAATCATCTGTGGTGATCCAATCATTGAAGAAGAAACCGACGCCTTCCACCTTGAGATCGCCGACAACAAATCCGTGAGCGCGATATTTGCCGGCGGGAACATCTTCACCGCTGTCATTTTTTCCATCCCATGTGGTCGAAAGCGCGTCCGCTCCGATTTTGAATTCGATTGATGTCCGCTTCTCGATGGAGAACGCGAACGAGTTTCCCTTTGGCATCGTAAATGCCGAGGCTGATCGTGCCATCGAGCGGTGGCGGCAGAAAAGTGATACGCGACGCTTCGCGGCTTCGGAGTGGCCGTTGGCTCCGGGGTGGGTGATTCCTGACTTTGAACGAGTCGGAGACGCATCGCAGAGCAGGAGACCCGAGCGAGGACGAACGGCTTTTCTCAGCATGGGATGTAATAGCGCCAATTCACGTCCGGGAAAAGATTGTCGCGCCATTCGCAGTTGGAGAGAAAATCCTCATCCAGAGTGCCTGCAGTGAATTGATCATGGAGGCGATTGAACCGGAGCAGATGATCGGTCACCCGCTTCGTTGCGTAATGCTTGGCCGTGCCCAGTTTTCATCAGAAACGCCCAGTCGCTCGATTGCGCGAGCAATAATTCGCGGGCGAGTTGTTTCAGGACACGATCCGTTAACGCGCTCTCATCCGATGCGTGGGCGCGCGCGATTTCCGTCATGCGGCGGGCGGCGGAATGGAGATGCGGATAGATCCAGGAGTTGCTCTCGTCCAGCCAGACTCCGAGATATCCGTTCTCTCCCCAGCTCGAAGCCGCGGGCGCAATAGTTTGTTGGGTCGGATGGCGGGTCAGAAATTCGGTTGGCGTGGTGAGTTGAAGTTTTGGCTGACCATAATCGGCCTTGCTGGTGAGGCGAAGATCCTGGTCGATCGTGGGCGGCTTTGCGAATGAATGATTCGAGAAATCGCGGCCCTTCAAACCACCAATGGCCGAATAACTCGGCATCGAACGGCGCGACCACGATCGGATCAAAGTCCAAGGCGCGAGAGTTCGTTCATCTTGTTGACGCCTCATCTCAAGGAAATGAGCGGCGTGCGCATCCGCGGCGTTTTCGGCCGCAGCCGGATCGTAGAGTTCTTTCGTCGCGATTCTCGACCCGTGATCCGGTGATATTTCAGGCCGGTGAATTTGCGAAGCGGCGGGCGTGTCGATCGCCGGGCAGAAGGTATTCGAGTGGACGATCGAAACCGATGTCGCGATAGAAATCGCGGTAGGCCGGATCGCCTGGATATCCTTCCGTCGCGCTCCAGACCTGCCGGCTGGAATCGCGATCCCGGGCAAAGGCGGCCGGGCCGGCGGCGGTATAAGCATGGGCGCATAGATGGCGCGGCGCGGACGCGGCTGCCCAAACATCAAGCCATGCGCATCGAGAATGAACCAGCGCAGGTTCGCCTCCTGCATGATCGTTTCGAGGCCCGGCGTGTAGGCGCATTCCGGCAGCCAGAATCCTGCGGGCTCGGCGCCGAACGAGGTTCGATAACACGTCGCACCCAATCAGGACCTGTGCGCGCACCGCCTCCGGCGATTGCTGGAGCAAGCGGCAGCAAACCGTGTGTTGCGGCCGTCGCGATGATTTCGAGGCATCCCTCATCCCGCAGTTGTCGAAACGCGCCGATGAGATCTCCGCCCCATTCGTCAGGAAACTGATGTCCGGCTATCTGAAAGCTCGGTGTGATAGAATTCCGACAAGCGTCCGGAGCTGTTCGTCGTCCCGATTGCGTTCCATTTCGCGGGCAGCCAGCTCGATCGAGCGATCGAGGTAACGGACGTAACGGTCCCGCAGCAATTGATCCTGCAGCATGGCGCACAGGGTCGGGGAGACCGTCATCGTGAGCTTGAACGGCACCCCTCGCGGATCAGCCGCTGCATCATCGCGATGAGCGGCAGATACGTTTCGGTGATTGCCTCGAATAGCCAGTCTTCCTCGAGAAACTCTTCGTGTTCCGGATGGCGGACGAATGGCAGGTGCGCGTGAAGAATGAGCGCGAGGTAACCGGAAGACATTGCGGATTGCGGATTTCGGATTGCGGATTGATTCCGCTCAGGCCGATTGCCAGAAAGATGCGCAATCCTGCATTGGACTGTAGTTCGCAATTTCCGAAATCCGAAATCCGCAATCCGAAATTCGTTACAGCGTCCGGCAGAAATCCTGGAAGCGATCGAGACCCTTCTTGATCACGTCGATGCTGGTCGCGTAACTGAGGCGAACGGTGCGATCGTCGCCGAACGCGATCCCGGGGATCACCGCGACATTTGCTTTGCTCAACAAGCGATCGGCAAAATTTTGCGAGCTGAGTCCCAGCTGGCTGATGTTCACCAGGATGTAAAACGCGCCTTCGGGTCTTACCGCGGTGATGTTCGGGATCTTGGTGATCCGGTCGTACATGTAATTGCGGCGCATATTGAACTCGTCGCGCATATCGGCGAGCGGTTGCTGATCGCCCTTGAGTGCCGCGACCGCGCCCTTCTGGGCGAACGAGCAGGGATGCGAAGTGCTGTGGCTTTGAATGTTGTCCACCGCTTTGGCGACGGCTTCGGACGCGGCCATGTATCCCAGCCGCCAACCGGTCATCGCGTAGGCCTTGCTGAATCCGTTGATCGTGATGGTGAGATCGTAGGCTTCCTGTGAAAGCGACGCGATGCTGACGTGCTTCACGTCGTCGTAAACCAGCTTCTCGTAAATTTCGTCGGAGAGGATGTAGATGTCCTCTTCGGCGGCCACCTCGACGATTGCCTCCAGTTCTTCGCGCGTGTAAACGGATCCGGTTGGATTTCCCGGGGTGTTCAGGATCAACATTTTCGTGCGCGGCGTCATCGCGTTTTCGAAATCAGACGCGCGCATTTTCCAGTCGTTGCGTTCGGTCGTCGGCACGATGACCGGCTCCGCGCCGGCGAGTCGAACCATGTCCGGATAGCTGACCCAATAGGGTGCGGGAATCAGCACTTCGTCGCCGGCCTGGCAGGTGGCGAGGATGGCGTTGTAACAGGAATGCTTGGCGCCGCTGCTGACGACGATCTGGCTGGGCCGATACTTGAGCTGATTATCCGCCTCCAGTTTCTCCGCGATCGCCTGGCGCAATTCGGGCAACCCGCCGCTCGGCGTGTATTTGGTGAATCCGGCTTCGAGCGCGGCGATCGCCGCCGCCTTGATATGGTCCGGCGTATCAAAATCCGGTTCACCCGCGCCGAACCCGCAAACATCGATCCCTTCGGCTCTCATCGCCTTTGCCTTGCTGTCGATCGAGAGAGTAAGGGAGGGAGTCAATTGGGCGGCGCGCGCAGAAATTTCCATGGCTTTCGAGATTGAGGTTGAGTGTTTGCAAAATGGGAGCGCAAGCTATGAGCGAGCGTAGAAACTTTCAATCAAAGGTTTAAAGTTATTCTCGTCCACCTGCACGATCGCCATCTCCCGTTTCGCGTTCTCCGCGGAATCGGAGGCGTGGGCGGCGTTGATCATGATGTTCTGGCCAAATTCCTTTCGGATCGAACCCGGTGGCGCCTTGGCGGGATCGGTCGGCCCGAGGACTTCGCGGATTTTTCGGACGGCATCTTCGCCTTGATAAACAAGCGCGATGCATTTTTCGCTTCCGGGCGCAGTCGCGTTTGTCGGGCGGACATTCACTCGGCCGCGCCCCGGCCATGAACTCGACGATGTCTTCCCAGGCTTCGCGGCCCTTGCTCAGCGCCCAGTTTCTCTTCCAGGACCGGCAAGACCGGCCCGTAAAATTCCTCCGCCTGCGCGACGCTCATCCGGTGAACCTTGAATCCCGACGATGTAAAGACCGGTTCGCGAAAAAACTTCGATCACGCCGCCGGGTCGTTGATTCGGAAACTTGAAATTGTCCGGCTTGATCAGGACGAGCGATTTTTCGACTGTTGCGTCCTTCGGAAATTCGATCACGCGATCGAGAATGCCGCCGTCGCTGTCCGAAAATTCCGACCAGAGCTTCAGATCCCGTTCCACCGCTTTGGGATCGAACGCAGCCAGTGCGGCCGGCTCGAAATAAACGACCTTGCCGGAGTCGTCGGTGATGTAATCGCCAAAAGTATCGCGAATCGTTTCGCCGCTGGTCCGTTCGTGCACGATGTGGCCGATGGTGTCGTGGATTTTTTCCACCGCATCCGGGCCGCGGAAAACCAGCATCAAGCGCGCGCGCTCTCTGGCCGTTCACGTTGCCGGTGAAATTCTTCAGGACATAATCGCGGATCAGTTCCTGGGTGGCACGATGACGCGGCATCGGTTTCCGTCACGATGGTTTCTGCGTAACGCTGAGTCAGTTCCTCGCTCGGCGCAAACATCCGGGCTGTGACCAGATCCAGCCCGGTGCGCGAAATCAGCCGGGCGATGATTCCGCCGGTGCGCGATTTGCGCATCGAATACGGTGTAACAATTACGTAGGAAAGCTCTTCAGCGGACATGCGATTTCTCCCAAGCGGCTTAGCAGATCAACCGCGTCGGTGCAGGAAATCGAAGCCGTCTAAGGGTCGGAGAACCTAGCTTTTACCCGTTCCCGGCGTCAACTCTTATTGAGACTTCGTTGTAGCCACGGCCCTGTGGGCCATTGGGTATCGGACGTGTCTTACTGGCATCAAGCGTCAGCGCTCGGCAACTGCCCCAGAATGTCCGTGCAGATACCGGACGGCCCGCAGGGCCGTGGCTACAACGAAGTCTCAGTAGGGAGTGAACACTCACAAATCGTCATGCTTCCGCTAGCTCACCTTTCTCGCCAACAGAGCAATCCATTTTCCGCGACGTCGGACTTCGACCAAAGAGAACCGGTTGCGTCGCAATGCGCGAATGATCTCCGGTTCCTGATTCCGCAGGATTCCAGATAAGATCACGTACCCGTCTGATCGTAAACAACGTGACCAGTTCGGAAGAGCGGCGATTAAGATTTCGCTGAAGAGATTTGCAACGATGATATCAAACTTTTCTTTGAATCGTCGTTCGAGGATGTCGCCGCATTTGACCTGTATGTTGCGGGCCCGATTTGCGCGCACATTTCGCGTCACGGCCTTACAGGCGATAGGATCGGAATCAATCGCGAGGACGTGACCTGCGCCGAAACAGGCGGCGGCAATCGCCAGGATGCCGGTGCCTGTTCCAGCATCGAGCATTGTCCATCCTGACTCCCGCTCACGGGTGAGTCGTTCGAGAACGCGTAAACACATCGCCGTGGTAGCGTGGTCGCCTGTCCCGAACGCTGTTTCAGCCGGAATGATCACTGTCCGGCAATTGAATTTGCGTTTGGGTTTGGATCTCAGAATCACCAGGCGCGATCCAATACGCAGCGGTTTGTTCTTACTATCGTCCGATAACCGCGTAAGCCAGTCGCGCCGCAACTTTGTCGCGGTGCCGCCAAATGTCAGAATTAATTCCTGCGCTTCGCCTAACGTGAAACACGAGATCTCCACTGTGACGTATTTGCGGTCCGCCCGTTCGATTAACGCGAGCCTTGGGCCGAATCGTTCGGTCAAATTTTCCGCGTGGCGATTCAGCCACATCTTGTTTGCTCTTTTTCGCCAGATATGCATTTGGCCCTTTTGCAATTACTCTATCGTTTGCGATCTCGAAAGATCATATGAGCGACCTTGGTTTTACGCATCGTTTTGTGCCCGCAACAGCCGGACCATCAGAGCGGACCCTTCTGTTATTGCATGGAACAGGAGGGAACGAAGACGATCTTATCCCGTTGGGCCGGGAACTCGATCCATTCGCGGCATTGCTCAGTCCGCGCGGAAAAGTCTTGGAAAATGGAATGCCGCGATTTTTTCGGCGCCTGGCAGAAGGCATCTTTGACGAAAAAGACCTGGTCTTACGTGCACAGGAACTGGCGGAATTTATCAAAGCGGCAGCGGAGGAATACGAGTTTGATCCGCAACAGCTTGTTGCTGTTGGCTATTCTAACGGAGCAAACATTGCCGCGGCTGTTCTCTTGCTAAGGCCTGAAGTGCTGCGAGCTGCAATATTATTTCGGGCCATGGTCCCACTCGAGCCGTCGCCTTTGCCGGACCTGGCAGACAAACGTATTCTTATTTCTTCGGGGCAATACGACCCAATTATACCGGCGGAAAATGTTCGTCGTCTCGTGGCCATGCTTCAAGCGGCTGGCGCGGAAGTCAGTTTGCGCTTCGAATCAGCCGGGCACGGTCTCGCTTCCGGCGACATCGAAGCGGCGAAGAACTGGTTGTCGTAGAAGGACGCCACTCGTCGCGAATCCTGTTCAACAGGTTCCCATCCCGGCAGATAAGCGACAGCCTCGTGCCGACGTTGTGTCACTGCATTTTGGAATCCAAATCGTTCCCAGACCAAATAAAGCGGACGCTTCTTTACTTCGCCGTAAATTCGACCGACGTATTCACCGATGATTCCGAGGGAAATCAGTTGGACGCCGCCCATAAAAAGAATCGCGACAAAAATAGAGGCCCAACCCCGGACCCACTGCGATGGGTCGGCAAAGAAACGCAACAGGACGGCATAGAGAATTCCGAGCAAGGCGATGCCAATAACTAGGAAGCCGGCCCAGACGGCGAGGCGCAATGGGGCAAAGGAAAAAGATAAAACGCCGTCAATGGCGAAGCTGATCATTTTGGAGAGGGGATAGTTCGTTTTGCCAGCGAAACGCGCATCGCGCTTGTAAGGCACAGCTATTTGGCGAAAACCAACCCAGCTTACCATTCCGCGGAGAAACCGATCTCGCTCCGGCATTTGCAAGAATGCGTCAACCACTTTCCGATCCATCAGACGGAAGTCCCCGGTATCAGTGGGAATCTGCGCACGCGAAATGCGATGCACTAGACGATAGAAAATTCGGGCGCTCCAAAGTTTGAAAGCGCTCTCGCCTGCGCGCTCGGTTCTCTGTGCGTAGGCGACGTGATAGCCTTCGTGCCAGCGTGCAAGCATCGATTCAATCAATTCAGGTGGATCCTGTAAATCGGCGTCCATCAAAACAACAGCATCACCGGCAGCGTGTTCGAGACCTGCGGTAGTTGCGACTTGTTGCCCAAAGTTCCGTGAAAGTCGAAGACCGCGCACGCGTGGATCGATGCCGGTCAATGTGTGAAGGACGCGCGTGGTTTCATCACGGCTGCCGTCGTCAATAAATATGAACTCGAACTCGCCTTCGTGTTCGAGTCGTTTTGCAACTTCGGATAGGCGGCGATGAGTTTCCGGCAAGACGGCCGCTTCGTTGTAGCAAGGAATGATAACTGAGATAAGCATGGGTTTAGTCCGGTTAGAAGGCCCAGGTGCCATAGGCGAATTTTGTGGCGAAAACTGCGAGGAGCAGCAACGACGCTGCAGTGACGATGCGGCCGAGCAGGGGCCGTTCGGCCGCCCGTATCGAGAGAAGAATGAAAAGGGGAAATAGCGTCAGGCAATACCGCGGCACGCTCACGACGAACGCTGTGCTGGTGATCAGCAACCAATTAAGTGTCATCCAGACCGAGTAAGTCGGACGTAACTTCATCCAAGACCAAACAACGCCGATGAATGAAATGACGATGAAAATGAATTCGTGCAGCCCTTCCGTCAGATTGAACCGGAAGATGCGATCCCAAACATCATACACCCCGACCCATGGTGGCGTGATCTTCTTATACCAATGGTCCTCCATGATCTTGGAAAACGCGAAGGGATCGCCAGTGACGTTGTAATTGAGAAAGACATAGCCAACGAAACCGAGGCCAACAGCGCCTATCCAAAGCCAGCGCCAGTTAATCCGCCGCGTTGCCCCTTCTACGGGCTCAAGAGTTACCCCTTCGATTCGACGGCTCGCAGGGCCGTGGCTACAGCCGGCGCGATATTGAAGCCACGCTTCCACCATCAACGTCGGTACGAGCAGGAGCCCGTTCACGCGAGCTAAGCCAGCCAATGCCCCAAGCACACCCGCCAACGCCCAGTATTGTCGACGAGCCGCCAACACGCTCCCGAGCACCAGCGCAAGAAAAAGGCTTTCCGAATAACCGATGTGGAAGAAATACGCGGTCGGAAAAATAAAAAGAAACCAGACGGCGAGCTGCCCGACCTTGGCTGAATAATCGAGTTCAACCAAACGACGCAGGAGAAGTCCCACTCCAACAGACGCAATTCCTGAAACAAACAAAGCCGCGCCGAAGTAGCTTTGAGTTACCAGAGCGAACGCGCGGACCATCCACGGATACAGCGGATAGAAAACGATTGAGAATCGGCCTTCTCCCGTCGCTGTGTATCCGTTCTGGGCGAGGCCCAAGTAATGAGTGGCGTCCCACCGATTCCAGAGGGTTTGCCAGCTCTCCTTCATGTCGAACAATGTGCCGACACTTAAGTATGCGACTATGAACACCAGCGCCTTGAGCGCGAGGACAAGGAAGACGGTTTCCTTGTCCGCCAGTGACCATCGTCGGCTCTTCCCTTGAAGCGCCGTTGGTATTTCCGATCCCGTCGGCTCCACTTGTGCCAAACCTCGGAAAGTGGCCCTGAGGTTCTCTGCTGTTACCGGGATTCCGAATTCCCGATGCGCCTCCCACATCGACCGGTCCACGACGGAGTGCGAGCCAATGGGGGTTGGCTCGGATTTCCCCGCGGTGCCGGTCGATGTGTGATAGTAGATCACGTTAGACTACTTATTGAATGGTGTAGACTTCGACGGTCCCGATCCCGATGCCGCCGTTCTGGCCAGCGACAACCGAAGTGTAGAGACCCGGTGGCAACATCGTGACCAAGGCGGATTCACCGGCGTTCGACGGCGCAATATTCAGAGCCTGCAACTGCGCGGCTTGGCTCGGATCATCCTGCCAGTTGTCGTTAAAAGCGACGCTTTGTCCGTTGCTGTCGAACAACTGCAATGTCGGATCCGCCAGCGGATTGGTGATGCCAGCTCCGGCCAACGACGGCCCTAGCGCACGAATGACCAATCTCGCCGGATTAATACTGCTGCCACCCAGAGCAAAGCCGCCAATCATCACATTATCCGCAGTTTGAACGGAACCGCGTGTGCTGATGTTGGCCAGTTTGCCGCTGTTGGCGGAGTTAAGATCGTAAATCTTCAACAAGACCAACGCCGGTGCCGCCGGTCGCGTTCGCGAGGGTTGCGGTATAAGCAGCTGGTTGCAGCGTTGCGACAATTGCCGCTTCGCGTGGATCCTGTGGTGGGATGCCGGTTCCTTCGATCTCAGTCTGCTGAGTGTCTTGCCAGTTGTCGTTCACGGCGATCTCAGGACCGTTCGGACCGAACAGATGCAGAATAGGATCAGCAATCGCATCGGTGATTCCGACGCTCGCCATCGAGGGTCCGATTCCACGGATAATCACTCTCTTCGGCGTGTTACCGGTGATGATAAAACCACCGATCATCAGGCCTTCACCTGATTCAACACGGAGTCGGGTCGAGATATTCATCGCTTGTGCCGCTGGGCTTGGCGATGCGCTTGGTGATGGGCTCGCGCTCGGCGATGGGCTCACGCTTGGCGATGGACTAACGCTTGGTGATGGACTAACGCTTGGTGATGGGCTCGCGCTCGGCGACGGGCTCACACTTGGCGACGGACTAACGCTTGGCGACGGACTAACACTTGGCGACGGACTTGGCGATGGGCCGGTGCCGGTAACGGTGATAGTGGCCGTTGCACTGCTGTGTGAATCTTCGATGTGGTAAGTACCAGGCACGCAGAACGTGAAGGAATACGACTGACCGGGGTGAAGGCTGTCGCTGTCAAACACAACGTGACCGACGTCACGCACCCGCGCTTCATCGCTGCCAATATTGGTCCAGGTCATCCGCGTCTGTGCGTTGATTGTGATTGAAGTTGGATTGAATGGGCCGCCGCCACCGGAAATCGTCATGCTAGCGTTCGCTATTGGGCTGCAGCTGGGCTGCGGGCTCGGGCTTGGCGATACGCTCGGTGATGGGCTCACACTTGGGCTTGGGCTAACCGAAGGACTTGGTGATGGGCTTGGGGTCACGCCCGTAACTGCGGCCTCGGTCACACTAACGGTTACGCTGAGAAAAAATGCGCCGATGATGAGGGCGCCCAATTTCACTAAGCGTGACGTTCCAACTCGTCGTTGTCCTGAACGAGTCAATTGCTCTTGGTTGATCACATTTATCATGGTGTTTTGCTTTCTGGTTTATTGTTCGTGCACCTCGATGTAGAGCGCGACGCAAGCGGCAGCCAGAAACCAAAAGTAACGCGGTTGTAACTTTCGATTTTGCCCTCTTGGCGAGAGGCGGGTCGGAAATGGGCGTTGTTAGGCGACGAAAATCAGTCCGGCCTGGAAACGGGTCCCAGGGGGCCTGGGGCCGATAGAGACATATCCCGATAAACCTCTTGCGCGATCAGGGGCTGTGGACATTATTCTTACCCGCTCAAGTTGCGGGTGTAGCTCAGTGGTAGAGCACCTCCTTGCCAAGGAGGACGTCGTGAGTTCGAATCTCATCACCCGCTCCAAGTCCAGCAGATAGGTCCTATTGGTCTCATAGGACCCATCAGGAGTGGCCCTTTCCCCTTGAATCCAGGATGGACTCCCGGCACGGCAGGAAATAGCCAGATTTGGTCATCTTTTTTGAATCCAAACCCCTTGTCCGGTGCATCTCACTGCCAAAGGATAACTATGAATAAACTGTTTCTTGTCTCTCTCTTTTCGATCGTCTTGGCGCTGAATGCGCCCGGCCAGACCGCTACCCCGGCCGGAGAGTCGACCCCGCAGCCAACCGCCGCGGCCGCCGCCACTGCGACGCCCGGCGACGACGAGGACGACCGCTCGATCGAGAGGGAAGTCGCCAAAAAGCTCAAGCGAAAGTTCGGTATCACGATCGACACCGATCGAAAGTCCCACGCCAAACATCATGATCGCGATCACGATTCTGACCATGATGAGAGCAAAGACGACAGTGATGACGGCGAGTTAGGAGCCCTGATCGCCATCCCGATCGTTGGCATTATCTTTAGCACCCTGTTTGGCGCCCCTGTGCTCGTGGTAGCCGCTATAATGCTCTTCAGCTATCTCAAGTCCCGATCCTTGCATCGCACCGTCCGTATGATGGTGGAAAAGGGCCAGGAAGTGCCCCCGGCGCTATTCGCGCCTCCGCCAACGGTTAAGGCTCGGTCTGACCTGCGCAGAGGGGTAATCCTCCTCATGGTTGGATTGGGGATGATGCTCTTCTTCGGGGGAGTCAGCGAATGGGAAGGTGGAGTCTGGAGCATTGGGGTGATCCCGTTTGTCATTGGCCTCGGCTACCTGTTGATGTGGAAATTGGAAGGTAAAGACAAAGCCCCGCCATTGCCCTAGGCTGGGGGCGTGGCACTTAGCGATGCAGACCTCGTCGCCCGTGTTCTTGTTGATGACGACCATCACGCTTTTGCGGAGTTGGTTCGGAATCATCAATCGAGTGTCCGAGGTCTGCTCCGTCAACTCGTCCGCAGCGATGTTACGCTCGCGGACGATTTGGCTCAGGAAACATTCCTTCGCGCCTATAAGAATCTCCGCAGTTATCGCGGAGAAGCGCGATTTTCGACCTGGCTTTACCGGATCGCTTACAACTGTTTTCGAGAGGAAGCTCGCAAACGCAAGGAGCTGGTTGGCATCGATGAAGCTCAACTGGAATCGGAACAAGATCCGCAAATCGTTGATCCCGCTCTACGACATGACCTCGCCCATGCTCTTCAATTACTGCCTCTCCACGAGCGAACTGCCGTCCTTCTCTGCTGTCAGAACGGTTTGTCACACGACGAAGCTTCGCGCGTCCTTGAGATTCCCCTTGGAACTGTGAAAACGAATGTGTTAAGAGGTAAAGAGAAGCTTAGGCGTTCACTCGCCGCTTGGGGCCCTAATTAAGATAAGAATGAACGAAAACCTCCAGGAAGATTGGCTCGATGCGCGACTCCGCGAGGAAGCCGTCTATGTCGATGACGCGGGGTTCACCGCGCGTGTCGTCCAGAAATTGCCTCCTGCTCGCCAGATTCGTTATGCCACGCGCTCGGCCATCCTGCTTGGACTAACTGTCCTCGCTTCAGTGATCGCTTACTTTGTTTCCGGCGGCGGGATGTTCATCGCCGAAAGCATGGCGCGCATCGCACTTCTTCCGCTTCCTGTGATTTTGTTAGGCGCGGTTGCAACCACGTTTCTGGTCATGATCGGCAGCCTCGCTGCCGTGATGGCCAAAGCGGGTGGACGTTGACCCAACTAGAGCAAAGATTCCCGCGCAGATTTCACGTCCTGCGCAATCTGTTTGGCGAGCGCTTCGACGTTCTCGAATTTTTTCTCCGGCCGCAGGTAGCGAACGAATCGGACTTCGACTTCTTCGCCGTAAATATCCTGGTTCAAGTCGAAGAGGTGGAGCTCAAGGAGGCGCTCCTGTTTGTCGGAACCAATGGTCGGTCTATAACCGAGATTGGCGACCCCGCGGTACAATGTGCCGTCCAATCGCGCTTCAATTGCGTAAACACCGTTTGGCGGAAACTGCTCGCTATGTGCGCTCAGGTTTGCGGTTGGAAACCCAAGTTTTCGTCCTAACTGTTCGCCTGCCTTAACCGTGCCGAGGATGGTGTACTCGCGACCCAACATCTGTGTCGCTTTGACCAAATCGCCTTCAGCCACAGCGCGTCGGATCGCAGTACTGCTGACAACTTCACCGTTTACCGTGACAGCCTTTACCCCGACCACATCGAATCCGTAGGTTAGACCGAGTTGTTTGAGCAGCGCCAAATTACCGGCGCGTCCCCGACCGAATGACCATTCGTGACCGACGCAGATCTCCTTGAGCGGATGCGAGTTTGTCGCGAGCTGTTGGACAAATTCTTCGGCGGAAGTCGAGGCAAACTGGCGGTCGAAGGTCAGAACAAGCAGGTGCGCGACGCCAAGGTCGCGGATCAGGGCAATCTTATGTTGAGTTGCGGTGATCAGATGGGGCGCATCCTGGGGCCGCAACACCTTGGCCGGATGGGGATCAAAAGTGACGACCACCGGCGTCCCTTGGGATTCCGCAGCGTGATTGGCTGAGGTGGAAATCACAGCCCGATGTCCAAGGTGAACACCGTCGAACACGCCAATGGCGAGATAAAGCGAGCCGGAAAGCGAATTCAGTTCTGAAATCGATTTCAGGATGCGCATAACGACTTAGGATATCCTGAACGGTTGATAGATCAGGCGCCGCGCATTCGCGAAACCTCAGGCAACGAAAGAATGCGCTTCAAAATCTCATCCGGTTCCGAATTCTTCAATTCCTCCACCGTAATGGCACCGTCAACATTGAACCGGCCCGATTTTGTTCGACGCAACGTTTTTAGATGCGCTCCGCAACCAATCGCCTCGCCGATATCATGGGCATAGGTTCGGACATAGAAACCCTTGCTGCAGGCGACGCTGAAATCTATTTCGGGCGATGCAATCCGGGAAATGAGATGCCGATAAACATGAACCAGACGCGGCTCGCGCTCGACGGTCTTCCCTTGGCGAGCAAGTTTGTAAAGGGGAACGCCGCCTTGTTTGATCGCCGAAACCATGGGCGGCATTTGATAGAAATCGCCAGAGAATTTTTCGAATGCGCTTTTGACAATGCTTTCATCGAGCGGCGGCACCGGTCGCTCATTTACAACCTGCCCGGCGCTGTCCTGCGTATCAGTCGAAACTCCCAGGACCATTGTGCCGACATATTCCTTGTCCTCGCTCATGAGCAGGTCTTGAATTTTTGTTCCTCGCCCAAGGGTTAGAAGAAGCAGGCCGGTTGCGATTGGATCCAGTGTCCCGCAGTGGCCGATTTTTTTCATTTGCAGGCGACGCCGGACAATGGCGACCACATCGTGCGAAGTCATTCCAGCTGCTTTGTCGACGAGCAGAACGCCATCAGTTGGTGCGGGCAGTGCCATAACGAACGTAGTCTAACAGCCGATCACTTCGCAGGTGGCTTGCAACAGGCGCGGTTGCACCTCGGCCAATGTTCCGCGGACACGTGCGCCCGCTGCTAGTTTGTGGCCGCCGCCACCAAACGTTTGGCAGATGGCCGAGACATCGACCGCCGGATCTTTGGATCGCATGCTGACGCGGACCTTCAGGTCGGGGAGCTCCTCAAAGAAAATAGCGACGATCACGCCGTGAATCGCGCGAAGATGATCGATCAATCCTTCATTATCCTCCGGCTTAACCTTCAGCTCCGCGGCCACTTTTTGCGTGAGACTGAAACTTGCGATTCTGCCATCCGCATCGAACTGCATCGTGCTCAGAAGCGCCTTCAGTAACTCGGTTCGACGACGGGGATAGTTTTCGTAGAGCAGTTGGCTGATTTGCCCCACGTTCACACCCTGCCGAAGCAGTTCCGCGCCGATCTCAAAGGTGCGCGCAGTCGTATTCGGATATTGAAATGAACCGGTATCAGTTGAAATGGCGACGAACAGGTTCTCGGCAATCGCGAGATCCATCGGAAGTTTCTGGCTCTGAATTAGCTCGAATAGAATCTGCCCTGTGGCGGGCGCAGTCGGGTCAATGTAAACGAGATCGCCGTAACCGGGGTTACTTTGGTGATGATCGATATTGATCCATTTCCCGACGTGCCGGACCGATTCGGCGGCGATGCCGAGCCGATTCTGAGTGGCTGTGTCCAGAGCTATCGCGACATCGAAGTCCTGTGGCTCCTTCGGTGGCAAACTCAGTAATTCGCCGCCCGGAAGAAAACCGTATTTCTCGAGCAGACCGTCTTCGTTCCAAATCGCGACCTCTTTCCCTAACAACTTTAGGGAAAGTCCCAACGCAAGTTGACTCCCGAGTGCGTCGCCGTCTGGACGAAGATGACTCAGAATGACAAAACGCTGCTGCTTGCGCAGGACTTCGCCAATTTCATCCATGATGCGTCGGGTCATTTCACTCGGTCTCCGGGGTCGGCGGCTCAATTTCTTTTAGAATTTCAAAGACCCGTGCGCCGCGTTCGATGGTGTCATCGAGATGAAACACCAAATGCGGGGTATATTTTAGCGTCACGCTGCGCGCCAATTCACTTTGCAGGATCGCGCGGTGTTCTTCCAGTTTCGCCATCGCCGCGGCCTGATCTTTCTTCTTCCCAAGCACGCTGACGTAGGCGTGAGCTTGTTTCAGATCAGGTGTGACATCGACCTGGCTGACCGTGACCAGTGCCCCTTCAAAATTGATTTCGCGCGGGATGAGCGTGCTCAGCTCTCGTTTGAGAAGCTCGTTCACCCGGAGTAATCGATGTTTCATTGGAGAGTTGAGCGTTGAGAGGCGAGGGCGCGGTCGTTGAATGAAAAAGCATTGTCAGACGAAAGTCTCTCAACTCTCAACCGACGACTCTCAGCTTCCTAAAGTTTCTGCGGCATCGCTTCGAGGAGATAGCACTCGATGATGTCGCCCACCTGATATTCGTTAAAGTCACCCAGTTTGATGCCGCACTCGAGACCGGCGCGAACTTCTTTCACATCGTCCTGGAAACGGCGAAGGGTTGACAACCCGCCGTCATAAACCGGCTGCCGCCGCCGCAGAATACGAGCCCGTGCTGTTCGAGCGATTCGTCCATCAGAAACCAGGCAACCTGCCACAACGCCTCTGCTCAACTTGAAGATCTGTTTCACTTCGGCATGGCCGATGACGGTTTCGCGATGCTCTGGATCGAGTAATCCGGCCATCGCTTCTTTCATCTGATCGATCAACTCATAGATGACGCTGTAGAGTTTGACCTGAACGCCTTCGCGTTTCGCCACGCTAACCGCCATCGTCTCGACCTTGGTGTTAAAGCCAACGACGACCGCGTTTGAGGCGCTGGCCAACAGCATATCGGATTCCGAAATTGGGCCGACCCCGGCATGCACAATCGACAAATCAATCTTCTTGCTTTCGATCTGGTTGAGCGCACCGATCAATGCTTCGAGAGAACCTTGGGCGTCGCATTTCAATACGATGCGCAAATGTTTCTTTCCATCCTCAGCTTCGAGTAGACTTTCGAGAGTCGCGCGTTGGGGTGCGGCCAATTTGTCTGCGCGGCGATCGAGGAGACGTTCTTCGCTCAGTGCTTTCGCCGAACGCTCTGATTCCATCACCAGGAATTCGTCGCCGGCTTGTGGAAGGCCGCTGAATCCGAGAATCTTCACCGGAGTCGATGGGCCGGCTTCCTTGATTGGTTTACCGCGATCGTCCATCAATGATTTGATTTTGCCGCCGTAATCGCCGCAAATGAATGGATCACCAGTCGTGAGTGTTCCCATTTGCACAATGACTGTCGCAGTCGGTCCACGACCGGGTTCGACCTGTGCTTCAATGACGGTGCCGCGACCGGTGGCAGTGGGCGACGCTTTCAACTCCATCACTTCCGACTGGAGCACCATCATTTCGAGGAGATGATCAATGCCAGTCCCCTTCGTAGCTGAGACTTCACAAACGATCGTTTCACCGCCCCAATCTTCAGGTGTGAGTTCCTTATCCTGGAGCTGTTTCTTCACGCGATCAATGTTGGCCGAGGGAAGATCGACCTTATTAATTGCGACCATGATTTTTACATGCGGCGCGGCCTTGGCGTGACTGATCGCTTCAAGAGTCTGCGGCATTAGGCCGTCATCGGCGGCGACAACAAGGACAACGATGTCGGTCACATGCGCGCCACGAGCCCGCATCGCAGTGAAAGCCGCGTGGCCCGGTGTATCTAGAAAAGTAATCTTCGTTCCTTTGTAATCGACCATGTACGCGCCGATATGCTGTGTAATCCCACCAGCTTCACCTGCGGCGACCCGCGTCTTGCGGATCGCATCCATGAGCGAGGTCTTGCCGTGATCGACATGACCCATGAATGTGATGATCGGGCCGCGAGTCTTGAGTTCTTCCTCTTTCTCGATGACCGGCGGTGGCGGAGCGACTACAACCTGTTCAACCTTATGGACCCCGCCGCCTTTCTCGCGGCGTTCCATCTCGAAAACGAAACCGTGTTTCGCGCAAATTTGGGTCGCGATGTCCGGCTCGACGGTCACATTCGGGTTGGCGAAGATGTTGAAATCATCCATCAACTCCTTGATGAGCTGAAAATTTTTCACGCCGAGCTGGACAGCCAACTCCTTCACGATAATCGGGGGCTTGATGTGGATGATTTTTTGCGCCTTATCGTCACCCTCAGGCGCAGCCACTGCCTCTTCCTCTGGAGCCACCGCAGCGGGTGGAGGAGGGGCGGGCGGTTCAGGTTTCGGAGAAGTGATCGGGCCGATTGGCGTAATTGATTCCTGCGCGCCGCGAATCCTGGAAATAGGCGGCAAAATTTGACGTTTGGTGGTTCCCTCGGCTTCTGTCCGTTTTGGACGCGGTTTCTTTACGTCGATCAGCGAAACGGTCTCAACCAACTTTGCTACCTTTGGCGTTTCAGCTGGGGGCGGTGTTTCAGATTGTGGTTTTGCACCAGCCGCAGTTGGCCCCTTGGCTTTTGTTGTCGTTGTGGGGGGCGCGGTTCGAGTTGATTTCGCCGCTGGCTCGACCTTGGTCGGCTTCTTAACTTCGGGATGTTTGGCGTGTACCTTAGTGGCAGTCGACGACGCAGCGGTCTTCGTTGCCGGCTTGCGGACGGGAGTTGCCGGTTTGCGCGCTGCTGTTTTGGTCGTCGTTTTTGTTGCCATCTGTATGTTTAAAAAATATCGCAGTCATTCTCGCTAAGGCAGGCGAAGGAGATCAAGACTGTGCCGCTGGAGTCTCCTGGTGAATGGCGTCATGAATTTCACGTGCCTTTGCTTCGTCAACGGAAAGAATCTCGACCAAGTCTTCGACGGCTGCATCCCGCAGACCCTCGAGGTTGGTGAAGCCGGATTTAACCAGGGTTAACCCCTGTGCTTCGCTAATCGGTAGCGCGCCAGACAAGGCCTGCGCTGCCTGAGCAACTTTCTGTTCAACCGCCGCCGTTGCGGATGTGTCGCGATCAATATTAATCTCCCATCCAGTCAGACGCGAAGTTAGCCGCGCATTCTGGCCTTTCTTTCCGATCGCGAGCGAGAGTTGGTCTTCATCGACCGAGATCTGAACACTCTTCTTTTCCGGATCGAACACGAGGTTCTTTACCTTGGCCGGCTTCAGCGCTTCGAGAACAAATTCCTTCGGATCAGAGCTCCAACGAATAATATCGACCTTCTCGTTATTCAGCTCGCGGACAATGTTTTTGACACGTGACCCACGCATGCCGACGCAAGCGCCGACAGGGTCGACTTTCTCGTTCGCGCTGGTAACCGCGATCTTCGTCCGATAACCCGCTTCACGCGCAATGCCGCGAATCTCAACCGTCCCGTCGTTAATCTCGCTTACTTCTAATTCGAAAAGGCGACGGACAAAATTTGGGTGGCTCCGGGAAACGATAATCTCAGGTCCACGGATTCCGTTTTCGACGGCAACTACGTAGGCGCGAAGTCGATCGCCCACATTATAATCTTCAACTACAACGCGTTCCCGTTGTGGCATAATCGCTTCGAATTTTCCAAGATCGAGAATCACGTCCGAACGATCGAAACGGCGAACCGTGCCGCTGACGATTTCGCCGGCGCGATCCTTGAACTCTTCATAGATCATTTCCTTCTCGACCTGGCGGATCCGCTGCATCATGGCTTGCTTGGCCGTCTGCGCAGCAATTCGGCCGAAGTTCTTAGGCGTCACTTCGACCTCGAGTTCGGTGCCAACTTCCGCCGCCGGGTTGATCTTGCGCGCTTTTGAAATGGAAATTTCGTCCGCAGGATTGGTCACACCGTCCACTACGAGCAATTTGGCCAGCGCCCGGATCTCACCAGTCTTTGGATTGATGTCGATGCGGAGATCCCGCGATGCGCTCACGCTTTTCTTTGATGCGGAAAGCAGTGCGCTGGAAACCGCTTCGAGCAGGATTTCGCGTTTGATTCCGCGCTCCCGTTCCAAGTAGTCCAGCATCGCAATAAATTCGGCGTTCATAAAAAACATCTAGCCCGCAGACTAAAAAGAGTGGGATACGTTCCCACCCTGATCAGCAGCGGACTAGGCCTTATCTTAATTTTCGGAAGGCCCTTCGTCAAGCGTTCGAATATTTAACACCATTTAAGACGCTGACCTCTCGACAGCGGCGCCGGAACAATGGAATTTCCTTTCGCCTATGTCCCGTGCCGTCAGCTTCTTGCTCGTTGTGACACTGTGGGCTGCAATCTATTTGGTTTCGCTCGGTTCACCGGAAATCAAAGGAGAAGAAGGGCGCAGAATTTTGCCGGCGGTGGCTATGATTCAGACCGGGAACTATCTCGTTCCGCAGGTTGGCAGCGAACCATATTATCGTAAACCTCCACTAGTGAACTGGCTTGTGGCCGGCTCATTTCAATTCACCGGATACCGCAACGAGTGGACCGCGCGGTTGCCGTCGGCTCTCGCCGTTCTCGCCGTAGCGTTGGCGTTCGTCACCGTCGCCCGTGCAAGTCTCGGAGTGAATGGTTCCCTTGCGGCCGCGCTGATCTGGATGACGAACGTTGGAATCTTCGAGAAAGGCCGGCTCATTGAGATCGAAGCGCTTTACGTTTCACTCGTTGGACTGGCTCTCATCTGTTGGATCAGCTGGTGGCATCAACGTCGCTCGCCATGGCTAATATGGATCGTTCCCGCGATCTTTCTCGGCCTCGGCTGGTTGGCCAAAGGACCGTTGCATTTGTTTTTCTTCTACGCAGTTGTCGTTGCGGTTCTTTATCGCGAGAAGGAATTGCGAAGCCTTTTCCGGTTACCACATCTGCTTGGAATAATGATCATGCTCGCCATTTTCGCAGGTTGGGCGGTTCCATATTGGCAAGCGACACATGAAGTGGATCTCGCTCAAACCTGGTCTGACCAATTCGTTGGCCGATTGCGCGGTGACGATTTCAAACTCGGTAATTGGCTGCTCAACATTCCGAAAGGACTCGTCTATTTCCTTCCCTGGACTTTGTTGTTGCCGTTGGTTTCAGGCGCGAAATTTATTGAGCAACGTGACGCCAATCTGTTTCGAGGATTAGCCTGGGGGTGCGCAATTCCGTTTATTATAGTGAATCTTGTTCCCGGAGCGCTGCCGCGCTATGCGATGCCTGTTCTACCCGGCGCCTCATGGTTAATGGGGATGATGCTGTTGCAGGCGCACGACATTCAGGCACCGCGATGGTGGCCTTTTCCCAGGATGCTCTCGTTGGAGAAAAGCTTTTTGTTAGTCATTCGGGCAGCGCTAGTGATTGCTTTTGCCATGACGACAATTTCTGTCGCGGTCGTTCCATTGGCGCGAGCTAAACGGGAAAAGATCAGACCGATCGCGGCGCAAATCGATGCGCAGGTGCCGGAATCGGAAACCTTGTACGCGGTTGATCCTGATTATCAGCCGTTCCTGTTCTACACAAAGTCGCGGCTCGTTTACGTCGATCGCATCAATCAATTGCCTGCCGCAGCGCGTTACATTCTCGTTCAGCCGGAAAAGGAGCAGGAAACATTGCAAAGCCAGCAGTGGGCACCGCTGCGGGCGAAGAAGATCCTGAGCCCTGACCGATTACCGAAAGAAAACGGTTATTCTAATGAGGGTCGGAGAGAATGGATCCTAGTGATGCGGCATGTAAAAGGTTGGTAGAAAGTGAGTTAGCATGTGTCTAAACAAATTCGACTGGACTGGCTTAGACCTGCAGTTTGACAACCTGATTGGCATGAATTTAGTTAGCACGCTAACCAATTTAGTATGCCCCCCGCCAACACCAACGAGTTCGGACTTCTCCTCTTCGGGACCGCCCGAGCCTGGCGCACCAATCTCGATCGCCGGCTCCGCCCCCTCGGCCTCAGCCAAGGCAAATGGCGAACCCTGATCCATCTTTCTCAGGCCGGTGACAAACAACTCACCCAGAAAGAAATCGCGGAGCGAATGGGAGTTGAAGAACCAACCCTGGCCGGCTTGCTCGATCGTCTGCAAAAGGACGGCTGGATCGAGCGACGCGAATCCCCTAGCGATCGCCGTTGCAAGATCGTTCATCTGCAACGTCGCTCAAATCCAGTTCTCGACGAAATTTTTAACACCGCACACGGGTTGCGACACGAATTGATGGAAGATATATCGCCGGATGACCTTGAGACCTGTGTCCGCGTCCTTCGGCACATCCGGAAGAAAGCCGAGCAGCCCCTCCGACGTAATGGGCCCAGCGCGGAAGCAGGAGTAAAAAAACAATGACGACGATGGCTCGAGTCAATGTTGCCGCACGCGAAGCGGTGGGGCAGCTCGAACACAAGTATGGCCGAAAACGCGTTTACGTTTTCGGCGGCATTATTGGCGTTATCGGTTTGCTTTTGCTGATTCGTTTTTTTTCCGGTGGCCAAAAAACGCAGGTCGCGCCCGCGCCGCGGCCGGTCACGGTGGCGAAAGTGACGCAACAAGATGTGCCACTTTACCTCGACGAAATCGGAACACTGACTGCATTCGAAACCGTTCAAGTGCAGGCTCAGGTTAACGGGCAGATTATCACCCGCGAATTTCAGGACGGCGCGGACGTGAAGAAGGGAGACATTCTTTTCACGATCGATCCAAAGCCCTATCGAGCAGCGCTTGATCAAGCGCAGGGGCAGTTGGCCCAGGCGAAATCACAAATGGTCCTCGATCAGATTACATTGAAGCGCCAACAGGATCTGCGAGCGAAGAGCGTTACTTCTCCGCAGGACCTCGACACCGCTCAGGGAACAGTCAATAACGACGAGGCCAAAGTGAAGAGTGCGGAAGCGGCCGTGGCAGCTGCCCAATGGAACGTGGATAACTGCGAAATTCGTTCGCCGATTGATGGGCGTGCCGGCCTTCGTCTGGTCGATGTGGGCAACATTGTCAGCAGCGGCAACAGCGGCGGTGGTGCTGTCCTTGTTACCATTCAGGGGATCGACCCGATCTATACCGATTTCACCATTGCTGAGCCGGATCTTCCATTGGTTAGAAAATATCTGGGCGGTCCAAACGTAAAGGTCATGACCGACGCGAAGGATGATCAGTTGCCGCCGAAAGAAGGAAAACTTTCCTTTATCGATAACGCGCTTCAACCAGGCTAGCGGAACGGTCAAGGCCCGCGCGGTGACGCCAAATCCAGATCGCGCGCTTTGGCCTTCTCAGTTCGTTCAGGTCCGTCTCATTCTCGATATTTTGAAGGACTCCAAACTCGTGCCAAGCGGTGCGGTTCAGATCGGACAGAACGGGTCGTATGTTTTTGTGGTCAAACCGGATTCGACGCTTGAGCTCCGTCAAGTGAAGGCGGGGCAACGCCAGGGTGATCTAACCGTGATTACAGAAGGTGTTAAGCCGGACGAAACAGTGGTCGTCTCCGGTCAGCTCCAGCTTGCTCCGGGGATGAAGGTCGCTCCCAAGGAAATGGAGCAGGCCGAATCGGCTGGGCCGCGTAAGCCAGCCAACTGACGGCGATGCAGACGCCACCTCGCAACGAGAGCGATCCCGTCGCACGAAAAGTCATGTGCCGGGCGGCGAAGGAACGTTAACCGGGCAAGCTGGTTCAATTTTCCTCCGGTCTTTCCAAGCCGTTCATCCAGCGGCCGGTCATGACGACGCTGCTGACCGTTTCAATCATCGTTTTCGGCATCCTTACCTACACGCAGCTGGCGGTGAACGATCTCCCGGCAGTGGATTATCCAGTCATCGCGGTCAGCGTTTCTTATCCGGGCGCGAATCCGGAAACGATGGCAAACACCATCGCCACGCCGCTCGAAAAACAGTTTACCCAAATTCCTGGCCTAACATTATCGACCAGTTCGAGCACGCAGGGGAACACCAGTATCACGCTTCAATTCGAGCTTTCCAAGACGATTGAATCAGCTGCAACGGATGTGCAGTCCGCAATCCAACGAGCCTCGGGCCAGTTGCCGGTGGATCTGCCGAGCCCGCCCACTTTCTTCAAGACAAACCCGAACGATCAACCGGTCACTTATCTGGCCCTAACTAGTGACACGCTGACTGATGGCGATCTCTACAAGTACGCCACCACTCAGGTCCAGCAGCGCCTCAACATTTTACCTGGCGTATCGCAGGTCAGCGTTTACGGGTTAAAGGGGCCATTCGAATCAAAGCGCGTCCGGGCGCGCTTGCCTCGCGCAATCTGACCCTCGATGACATCGCAACGGCAATTCGGTCGAGCACGGCCTACTCCGGTGCAGGACAGCTTGATGGGAAGAACCAGTCGTTCATTCTTCGGCCTAACGGTCAAATCACCGATGCGGAAGGTTACCGCAATATCATTGTGGCTCGAGGCAAGGATAATTCGCCGGTCTATCTTCGTGATATCGCGGAAGTGATTGAAGGCGTGCAGGACGAGCGGCTTTCCCGGCACTTTTTCGCGCGCGGATTCAATCCGCCTGCTTCCGTTATCGTGCTGGCCGTATCCCGTCAGGCGGGCGCCAATGCGGTTGCCGTGGCCGAGTCGGTTCGCAATCTCTTGCCCCAGCTGCGACTTGAACTCCCCGGATCAATTAATCTGATTCCGACGTTCGATCGGTCGGCGACCATTGTGCATTCGGTCGCCGATGTGCAGACCACACTCGTGATTGCGTTTGTCCTGGTCATCTTCGTTATCTTCATGTTCCTCGGACGGGCGGCCGACACTTTGATTCCAGTCGTGGCCTTGCCCTTGTCGCTCCTCATGACGTTTCTCGTCATGTGGGTGCTGAATTATTCGGTCAACAATTTGACCCTGATGGCAATGACGCTCGCGATCGGGTTCCTGGTCGATGATGCAATCGTTTTTCTCGAGAACGTTGTCCGACGCGCGGAGCATGGTGAATCGATCTATCGCGCGACACTGAACAGCGCGGGGGAAATTTCGTTCACCATCCTGTCGATGACCCTCTCGCTCGCGTCCGTGTTTATTCCGCTGGCTTTCATGCCGGGATTGCTCGGCCGGATTTTCCGGGAATTTTCCGTTACTATTATAGTGGCGATTTTCTGTTCCGGTCTGGTGTCGTTAACGCTGACGCCATTGATGTGTGCCCGTCTGCTGGCGGAACGAGGTCCGGGTCACGCTAAGACTTGGGTTGAAAAGACAGTCGGCCGATTTTTCAAGTGGATCCTCAGTTTCTACAGTCGCAGTCTTGATTGGTTTCTTGACCATGGTTGGCTGGCGGCACCTATCATCCTCGCGTGTGTCCTTGGGGTTTGGTTCTTTTTCAAGGCGTTGCCGTTTACCTTGTTGCCAACGGGGGATAGCGGCGTGCTGCGCGGCTTCTTTATCGTGCAGGAGGGAGCGTCACCGCAACAGCAACGCGACCTGCAGGATAAACTGGACCCGGTTCTGCAGGCAAATCCGGCTGTCGACAAATACTTCACCGTTGCCGGACGCGCGGGTCAGACGGCCGGCGTATTCACAGTTATCTTTTTGAAGGATGCGAAGGATCGAAAAGGGATTGAGCAGGTCGCGCAGGAGTTGCGAACCGCCGCCAGTGTAATCCCAGGAATTTTCCCGACCTTAAATCCATCGCCGGTTTTGCAGATCAATATTGGCGCGGCTGGGAGCCAGTTTGGTCGTTACTCCTATGTCTTAAGCGGAATCAATCCGGACGAAGTCTATGCCGCGGCGGATGCGTTTGCGGCCAAGCTGAAATCTTACCCGAGGTTTCGTTGCGCCGCCGCGGGCTGATCTCTTCCGGAACACGCCTAACGTGGACATCAATATCGATCGCGATCGGGCCAGTGTCCTCGGAGTGTCGACGACAAAACTTCAGGCACTTCTGCGATCCGCTTACTCTCAGAACTACGTTTACTTGATCAAAGAAGCAGACGACCAGTACCAGGTCATTCTCGAAGTGGACGACCGAGAGCGATCGACTCCGGAAGATCTGAGTCGGATCTATGTGAAACCAGACAATGGAAGCACGCTGATTCCAGTTAAGGCGCTTGCAAAATCTGAAACCAAACTGGGTCTTCAATCCGTTAATCACCTGAACCAGTTTACCAGCGTCACTTTTGGTTTTGACACGAAACCCTCAGTGGCCCTTGGTGACGTCACCGCGTTCATCCAAAAAACTGCGGCTGAGACTTTGCCGCCCACGGTAAAAGGCGAACTTCAGGGTGAAGGCCTTGTTCTTGCAGCAACTCTTCGAAGCGTTGCCGTTCCTCATTCTCGCGGCCTTGTTTGTCATGTATGTCATTCTCGGAATTCTTTACGAGAGTTATGTCCATCCAATCACGGTGCTTTCCGCGCTTTTCCCTGCGGTCGTAGGCGGGTTGCTCACCCTTTGGCTCTTTCGGTCGACTCTCTCGCTTTATTCGGTGATCGGTCTCTTTCTCTTGATGGGAATTGTGAAGAAGAACGGAATCATGATCGTGGATTTTGCGCTTCATCGGTTGGATGAAGGTTACGATCGGCGCACGGCGATTCACGAAGCGAGCATCGAGCGGTTTCGTCCGATCATCATGACGACGTTGGCGGCGTTGATGGGAGCGGTGCCGCTTGCGCTCGGGTACGGGTCCGATGGATCATCGCGCCGTCCACTTGGTCTTGTTATCGTCGGCGGTTTAGTGATTTCGCAGTTGATCACGCTTTACATCACGCCTGTCATTTACCTTGCCCTCGAGTCGTTCCAGGAACGTGTGCTGGACAAGGTTCCTTTCCTGCGCAGCGGCCATATGCACCACGAGACGGACGGCGGAAAAGGGGTCAACTGGGTCGTTAGGATCGGATGAGGGTGCGACGGCTGGCGCGCACTAGTGCTGCTGGTGGATTTTCCTTGGTTAAATCCGTCGGGGACTTACTCTCCTGCTCACATAGGAGCAAGATTATGCCAATTCGTTATGGGTCTGTGGTTTGTGGGTTAGTTTTCCTCGTCGGCACACAATTCGCGCACGGCGATACCTACCTTGTCACGAACACGACTGATGGTGGTCCAGGTTCACTGCGTCAGGCGATAATGGATGCGAACGGGCACGCCAATATCAATCCACAGACTCCCGATAATATCAGCTTCGCTATTCCCGTCGCTGGCCTGCAAAGCATTATTCCCGCGTCCGTCCTTCCCACGATTACGGATCCTGTTGTGATCGATGGCTACACCCAGCCGGGTTCGGTTCCGAATACATTGGCAGTGGGGGACAACTCCGTGCATCTCGTTGAGTTAAACGGAAACAACGCGGCCTTCAAAGCGTTGATCATTACGGCTGGAGGCAGCACGGTCCGCGGTCTGGTCATCAATAACTTTAATGGGAATGGAGCTACCACCGCTATTACTCTGCAAACCCTCGGTGGCAATAAGGTGGAGGGTTGCTTTCTCGGGCTCAACGCAGCGGGTACGGCGGGGGCGACCAACCGTGATTTTGGGGTGGACATTGAGAATTCACCTAACAATACAATCGGTGGCGCCACGCCAGCCGCGCGCAACGTCATCTCCGGCAATAACACCGGCATCCAGGTTAACGGCATCACTTCAGTCCGGAACCATTATTCAGGGTAATTACATCGGCACTAATGCTGCCGGAACCGCCGCGCTGCTTGTTGGCGGCGTAAGCCAGAGTGTAATCGGTATTGCCATCGGTAATAATGGGGCCGGCACAGGTTCATCGAACAACATGATTGGCGGAACTACTGCCGCAGCACGAAACGTTATTTCCGGTAACGCCAGCGCCGGTATTAAATTATTCGATGACACGATCACCGGCACGCTGGTTCAAGGCAACTATATCGGGACAGACGCATCCGGCCTAGCGGCCGTTGGTAATGGCACAGGCGTTAGTTTTCTGCGGACCAATGATACCATTGTCGGAGGTACCGTTGCTGGAGCGGGCAACGTCATTTCCGGCAACAACGGCGATGGAATTTCCCTCGATGGCAGTCGCAATCTGATTCAAGGTAATCTCGTTGGAACAAACGCCGCGGGCGCTGCTGCCTTGCCTAACGTGGGCGTCGGCATCCGCCTGCTGGCAGACGGTTCCAATGCCGGCAGCGACAACACGATTGGCGGGACGATGCCCGGCGCGCGCAACATCATTTCCGGCAACGGCGCAGGAGGTAATGGACACGGCATTAGATTTGAACTCCAGGCCACGACGGCGGGCAATCTGATCCAAGGCAACTATATCGGAACGGATATCAACGGAACAGTGGCTCTGGGCAACGCTGGATCAGGTATCCAAATCTTCGAGTCCCAACCTTCCACAGGCGTCAACACCATCGGAGGGACAACTGCGGCGGCGCGTAACGTAATCTCCGCCAATGGTGGCTCTGGCATCTTCGGAGGCGGTCATGGGATTCTGATTCAAGGTAACTTTATCGGCACAGATGCGGGCGGCACGGGCGATCTCGGCAATGCGGCCTTTGGCATCGACCTGCAGTGTGTTGACAATAACGCCATCGGCGGCTCCGCTGCTGGCGCGGGCAACGTCATCGGCTTTAACGGCATGGATGGAGTGAGAGTCGCCTCCTGTTCGAGTGGTGGCGTCGTGACCGGCGTCAATAATTCTATTCTCGGTAACTCGATCTTCTCCAACACACGCTTGGGAATTAATCTTCTCGGCGGCACAGAAGACTCCTTCGGAGTGACAGCGAACGACGCGTGCGACACCGACACCGGTGCAAATAATCTGCAGAATTCTCCAGTGCTGACGTCGGTTACCAACGCCGGTGGTAATGTCCAGATCACCGGTACGCTAAACAGCGCCGCGAACACGACGTTTCGTCTCGAATTTTTCGGAAATGACGTGATCGATCCGAGTGGCTTTGGCGAAGGACGATATTTTCTTGGGTTCGCAAACGTCACTACGGACGCGAACTGCAACGCCAGCTTCGATGTAACTTTCTTAGCCTCGACAGGCACTTTGCATGTTACCGCCACCGCGACTGATCCAGGTGGCAATACCTCAGAGTTTTCAGCTGCGATTGGTCAGCTCTTGAATATCTCGACACGACTTCGGGTGGAGACGGGCGAGAACGTGTTGATTGGCGGGTTTATCATCTCGGGAACGGATCCGAAGCGAGTGGTTGTGCGGGGTATCGGTCCATCGTTGGCTCAATTTTTTACTGACTTTCTCGGGGATCCAATTTTGGAGCTGCATGGTCCGGCCGGTTTCGAGACGATCACGAATGATAACTGGAAACTTCGATCGGACGGCAGCAGCCAGCAGGCAGAGATTGAAGCAACTGGTCTCGCGCCGACTAGCGACCTGGAATCTGCGACAGTCCAATCGCTGTCAGCCAATAATGCTTACACGACAATTGTGCGGGGCAAGGATGACACCAGTGGGATTGGGCTGGTTGAGGCCTATGATTTGGATGCGTCGGCAAATTCCAAATTGGCCAACATTAGCACGCGCGGTCTGGTTCAGACCGGCAACAACGTGATGATCGTGGGATTTATTGCCGGAAACGGCCTAACAAAAGTGATTATCCGCGGGATTGGACCATCGCTCGCCCAAGCCGGGATTAGTGGCGCTTTACAAAATCCCACCCTGGCGTTGCACGACGGCAACGGAGCTACTTTGGCTTCGGACGACGATTGGCGGACGGGCGGGCAGGAGGCGGAAATTATCGCAACGACCATTCCGCCGTCCAATGATCTGGAGTCCGCAATTGTGGCTTTGTTAGCGCCCGGTGCTTACACAGCGATCGTGTCTGGGGTGAACAACACAACTGGTGTCGGACTGGTTGAGGTTTACAACATTCAATAGTTAGTGGCGAAGGCGGAGGTCCAGGAGTGTGTCTGGTCGTGAGTGTTCACGGTCAAGAATCGTGCTTGGAATCTCTGACGTCGCCGTTAACATTTGGACGGAGCCAAATATTCTGTTGGCGGTGAAACGAGGATCGGGCCGGTTCCTCAAAAAAAGAGAGACACTGGCATGAACTATCGACCATTTGTACTACCGTCTGCGATTCTCTGGTTTGCCCTCGCCGCTACCGCGATCGCGGACACATTCACTGTAATCAACACGGACGACACCGGCCCCGGCTCATTGCGGCAGGCCATTACCGACGCCAACAATCACGCCGGCTCCGACACAATAGCGTTCAACATTCCAGGAACCGGCACACATACGATCACGCCGGCCACGTTGCTCCCCGATTTCACGGGAAGCGTCATCATCGACGGCGCGAATGGTGGCGTGGCCTTCAACCGTGTTGAGATTAGCGGCGCGGGCCTTCTCTCAACGGGTTTGAGCTTCCCGGGTGGCACCAGTAACAACGAAATTCGGAATCTCGTCATTAACGGATTTACATCGCGGCAGATTCTTTTCATCACGGTCACGAACAGCGTCATCCAAGGCAGCTATCTTGGTCTCAACGCGGCTGGCACAACGATTGTCGATAATAGCGCGGACTGGCATCGAAATGTGTTGTGGCTCGAGCGACAACCTCATCGGGGGCACTACATCCGTTGCCCGTAACGTTATCAGTTCGGTTTCTAGGTACCGCGGTTAAGGTTAATGGCGGTAGCGCAACGATTCAGGGTAACTTTATTGGTTTGAATGCCTCAGGGACGGCGCGGGTCGGCGCCCCGTCGACGGGCATAGCGGTCGACAACGGCTCCGCGACGGTCGGCGGAATCAACCCTGGTGAGCGCAACGTCGTTGTTGCTCACGCCGGTATCCGGTTCGGTGGTAATCCTGCACTGGGACATTCTACGGGCACCGTCCAGGGCAACTTCATCGGAACGGATGTAACCGGAATGATTGCGTTGAACCCGGGGAGTGATGGAATAGGCGTCGACGTTTCCCATGCCACGGGGGTCGTGATTAATGGCGGTAATGTGATTTCTGGAAACGGAGATGGGGTCACCATCTCGTCCAGCGGTATCTCGGGCGCTTCATCGGATTCAAATACGGTTCAGGGCAATTTTATCGGCACAGCGGCTGATGGCGTGACAGCTTTGGGAAACAGCCGCAAGGGGAGTGTACGTGTTTGCTAGCCCAAACAACCGCATCGGTGGCATAAACAGCAATGAAGGCAACGTCATCGCATTCAACGGAGAAATAGGGGTGACCGTCGGGATCAGCACGGGCAATCGCGTCCAGGGCAATTCGATTTTTTCCAATGGCGGCCTTGGCATTGATTTGGACACCACTGGCGCAACACTCAACGACGTCGGTGATGGCGATACGGGCGGCAACAACTTGCAGAATTTCCCAATCGTCAGCGGGGTGACGATCTCGGGTGGCGGCGCCACGTTGACCGGCTCACTCAACAGCACCGCGAATACCGCTTTTCGGCTGGAATTTTTCAGCAGCACAAGGGGGCATGCAAGTGGATTTGGAGAGGGCGAAACGTTCCTGGGGTTCAGCAACGTTAGCACGGATGCGAGTGGAAACGCTTCATATAACGTTACCTTTCCAGTTTCCGACACGGCGAGAGCGTTCAGTGTTACCGCAACAGATCCTGACGGCAATACCTCGGAATTTTCACCGACTTTCCTAACACGTCTCCTGAACATCTCCACGCGGATGGCTGTCCTAACGGAACAAAAGGTTTTGATTGGCGGATTTATCATCACCGGGTCCGGCCCCAAACGAGTTATTGCTCGGGGGATCGGACCATCTCTAAGTGGCGTTGGAGTTTCGGGAGCTTTACAAGATCCAACGCTCGAACTGCATGGCAGCGTTTCAGCGAGCAACGACAACTGGCGATCGACCCAGGAAGCGGAAATTCAGGCGACTGGCATTCCGCCCGGCAATGACCTGGAATCGGCGATTGTCGCGAATCTGGATCCCGGCGCCTACACCACAATCCTGGCCGGAAAAGATAATACTACTGGTGTTGGGCTTGTTGAAATCTATGACCTTGATCAATCCGCAGGGTCGAAATTAGCGAACATTAGTACCCGCGGATTCGTTAACACGGACGACGCCGTAATGATTGGGGGATTTATCGCCGCCCCGGTTGATACAGGTCCAACCAAAGTTCTGATCCGCGCGATCGGACCATCGCTGGCGAGCGTCGGCATTCAAGATGCGCTTGCAGGATCCGACGCTGGAATTACACGATGGCACCGGTGCTACCATTTTCACGAATAACGACTGGCGCGACACGCAACAGACCGAGATTGAAGCGACCGGTATCGCCCCAACCGATGATCATGAGTCAGCCATTCTGCAAACTCTCGCGCCGGGAAACTACACCGCGATTGTGCGCGGAGCGAACAACACCACCGGGGTAGGTTTGGTGGAGGCTTATAATATTCAGTGAATTTTCCGATCATCGAAGGTGCTGGGCCGTGGCTCCGACGTGGCTCGGGGCGGTAAGGAACTCTGGTTTCACACTTCGGGCTCTCCATTCAGATAAACGTCCGACAAATGAGGAGTCCGGCGCATCGTCCAGAAGCGCAATTAATTCCAGAGCATGTCCGTCCGGATCGCGAAAGTACAATTGGGCTGATGGCATCCAGCCGATGACTGATGGCTCGGTCGTTTTTTCGCCGCCGAAATTTTGAGTCTCCATGCCGGCCTCGTTAAGCCGTTGACCGGCGGCGAGCAGTTCTGGCAGCGAAACTCGAAAGGCGATGTGGCACTCGTGAAAATTGCGGCCCAGAGGTGTGCTTGGTCCCCAGAGACCAAGCATCGAATGGCGATCGCTGCCAGCATAGAGAAAGATGATGTCGCGGGTTAAATCGCGATGCCCAAACTGCAGGCCAACAACGTCGATATAAAATTGTTGTGCTACGTCGGTGTTAGCGACCGGCAGATGAGCTTCGTAGAGATACATCCGACAGATCCTTGCGAAGTTTCTCTTCCGATATTCTGCGCCGTTCGCTTACGGAAGGAGTGGGTGAGGAATTCTTTCGCCTGTCACCGTGCCGGACCCTCCTCCAACGAACCCACCAATCGGGCTGGTTATGGTGTATGAATAACTTCCGGTGAAATTATTCCCATTCGAGTCCATCGCCCCGGTGATGGTAACGGTCTTCTGGGCATAGAGAGTTCCGTTCGGATTAACGAGCAGACTAATAAACCGAATGAAGAGATTCCCGGGAACAGGAGCAGGCTGCCAGATTCCATGCCCAGCCGTCGCGGGACGACTCAGTCTTGCGCTTGATGCAACGGTAGCGACCTGGCTTGTATCGGTTTCAATCGTGCTCCCGTCTGTAGTGAATGTCGCCAAGGCATGAACAACTGGTTCAGTCACAGACGAACTAGGGCTCAAAACCAGTTGCCACGATCCAGCTAGTGATGTGGTTTGAGCGGTTAGGTGCGAGTTCGCTCCCAGAAAAACCGCTGCGAAAAGAGCGAACGCGCCGACGAATCTTGTTTTCATAACTTAATTTCCTCCGAGTATCTTGGTTATGGATTGAATTACGCAAACCTGCGTTGGCACAATAATCGTACCCTTGGATCGATCTCGGGCAAGAGATTTCGAGAAGGCGTGCGTCGCCAAATCCCGTCAGGGAATTATCTCTCGCGGGTGCGACGAGTTTTCCGACCAGGCTTGGCCGACAACTCCGCGTGGCGAGGACAATTGATGAGATGATCGTTCACCATTCCGGTCGCCTGCATCAGGGCGTAGCAAATAGTTGATCCGACGAATTTGAATCCTCGACCCAAGAGATCGCGGCTCATCGCGTCGGATTCCGCCGTTCGCGCCGGAACTTGGGATGATTTACGCCACTTGTTTTGGATCGGCCTTCCCTCAACGAATCGCCAGATATAGGCATCGAAACTGCCAAACTCCTTTTGCACATCGAGAAACGCTTTCGCGTTCTGAATGGTCGCGGCGATCTTTAATCGATTCCGCACGATACCGGGATCATGCAGTAGCCTCTGAACCTCCCGCGCACCATATCGGGCAATTTTCTCCGGGCGAAATCCATCGAGCGCTTTGCGATAATTCTCGCGCTTGTTCAAAATGGTGGTCCAACTCAAACCAGCTTGCGCGCCTTCCAGAATAATGAACTCGAAGAATCGCAAGTCATCATGAACCGGAACGCCCCACTCGGTATCATGGTAGGTGAGGTTTGGTTCGTTGGTAGCCCAAGGGCAACGAGACATCGGGTAACATTGGTGAACATCTCGTGGGAGCAAGAGGATGGTGATAGTGATTGGTGATTGGTGATAAGTTAAAAGTGAAGCGTGAAGAGTTGAAGGGTTGAAGAGTTGGACCGGTGAGATAGAGAAAGAGCTGTTCAATGCAGGGTTTCGTAAAACCGCAACGCTTCAATGTTGCTGCCCAGTTCGCGAAGCGGATAAAATCCCTTCTCAGCGCCGGCCCCTGGATCGCGAATGAGGTAGTCAAAACCCTCCTTCCCAGCGATCACGACAAAATGGGTTAAGCCGCTCTCAAAACGGACCCGGACGATTACGGGATTGCCGCGAGCGAGGTTGGAATCGATCAAGTAATAGGAAGGGAGATCCTCGTAGATGTGGCGGACGCGGTCGGGGCTCAACCAGGCTGCACGATCCCAATAAAGCCAGCCGCGGTCGGTGTATCCATCCGTGGCGGTGAGAAACCAGTTTAGCCGTTGTGGGTCGGTGTCTATGCCATACGATTGAAAAATCATCGCGACTGCTGCTATCGCGCATCCATCAGAACCGAGAGTGCCGTTCTCGGGAACGCCGCCGAGCGGATCGTCGTGCCAGCGGTCGTCTCCTTGCCGAAAGGATGGGACCGGTAGCTCAAGACGGTTGGAGAAATAACGTCCCCCACGAGGAGCGATTGGCCGTTTCCAATTCCAGTCAATATAAATCCCGGTTGCCGCCGCGATCAGAGCAAGAGCGAAGATGAGGAAGAAACGTTTCAGAAAGAGAATCGTAAACCTGCTTCGAACTGAGACAACTCTAAGTGTTGAGGGGCCAACCAGGATAATTCCTAGTCGCCAATAATTTTGACCAGAACCCGTTTCTTGCGTCGGCCGTCGAATTCGCCGTAGAAAATCTGTTCCCACGGCCCGAGATCGAGTTTGCCTTTGGTGATGGCGACGACGACTTCGCGGCCCATGATCTGGCGTTTCAGGTGGGCGTCGGCGTTATCTTCGCCGGTGCGGTTATGTCGATAGGCGGTGGTCGGTTCGTGCGGCGCCAGTTTTTCGAGCCAAACCTCGTAATCATGATGCAGTCCGCTTTCGTCGTCGTTGATAAAGACCGATGCAGTGATGTGCATGGCGTTGACCAGACAAAGACCTTCGCGAACTCGCGCTCTTGGTCACGAGCTTCTCGATCTGCGGCGTGATGTTGATGAATCCGCGACGTGCCGGAATCTCAAACCAAAGATGTTCGGTGAGCGACTTCACGATTCGAATCTACAACGCGCAATCGTTCCGGTAGCAATAAGAATCCGTCGTCTTTCTTCCGTTTGTTTGGAAATGGATAGACATGGTTATGGTTTGCGCGATTCGAATCGCTTTGCATATCCTCAGGCGATGAAGTCCCGGTCCAAGGCGCCCAACCGAAGCATGAACTTCGGCACGCTCGTTCGGACGGAATATCCTTTGCTCATTGGACTGGCGAGCGCTGCCTTCTTTCTCTGGATTGGAAATGCCGCGCTGGACGGCATCACGCAGCCGTACGTGCTCGCGGGAGTTTTTGCGTGGTTATTTGTTGGCGTTCTTTGGTCGGCGATTTCGGTTGTCCGCCATGCCGATGGTCTGGCGGTGAAAATGGGGGAGCCGTCCGGGACAATTATTTTAACCCTGTCGGCCATTACGATTGAAGTGATCATGATTTCGGCCGCGATGTTACATGGGGCGAACAACCCGACGCTCGCGCGCGACATGATGTTCGCCGTGGTGATGATCGCGTTGAATGGACTGGTCGGCTTATCGCTGCTCCTCGGCGGACTTCGTCATCGTGAACAGCATTACAACCTCCACGGAACCAGCTCCTATCTTAATACGATCATGGCGTTATCCGTCCTCGGATTGGTGCTTCCAAATTTCACAACATCGATGTCCGGGCCGCGGCTGTCGTCGGTGCAGCAGATATTTCTGATCGTTACCTCGCTCATTCTCTACGGGATATTCCTGTTGATGCAGACGGGCAGGAACCGGGAATCGTTCACGGAAGCGAAGGGAGGGGATCGGAGTGGCGACCATGCCCAAGATCATGAGTTTCGCCGTACGGTCGACCGGGTTTCACGCGACGATGTTGTTTCTCTATCTTATCGCTGTTGTGGTGCTGGCGGAGAAGTTCGCTCTTCCCTTGGATAATTTCATTGAACGCATGCATGTGCCGCAGGCTCTGGGTGGAGCGATTGTTGCCGGACTGGTTCTTGCGCCGGAAGCGTTATCGGGGATCAAAGCTGCCACCAGAAATCATCTCCAGCGATCGGTTAATATTCTGCACGGCTCGGTGCTCGCTTCTATCGGTCTAACAATTCCAGCGGTCCTCATTATTGGAATGGCGACTGGACGCCCGGTGACGCTAGGCATTGAAGGTGGCAGCCTTCCGTTGCTGTTGCTCACGCTGGCCTCGAGCGTGGTAACGTTTGGCGGTGGTCGAACGAGTGTTCTGCAGGGCTGCATTCATTTGTTGCTCTTTGGCGTGTTTGTTCTGCTCATTTTTAGCCCCTGACGAGAAGCCCGAAGGGATGACGGAAATTAGCCGGTGGCGCAAGCCACCGGTTTCAATGGAAGCTAAGCTCGGCCCCGGCAGGGGCTGCGCCTAACGTGGTTGTCGTCGCATATGACGTCGTTGAGCGACGCCCCGCCGGGGCTAATGACATTACTGCGCTAAGACCGGTGGCTTGCGCCACCGGCTAATTTCCGACGACCCTCCGGGTCCAATAATGCAACGCTAAACACACGCCTGACGTCGCCTCCAAAGCGGCAGAGCGCTGCCGCACTCCAAAACGCAAGCGAATGATCCGCCCTTTGCCGAAATGAGCCGCCGCGCTAAAGTTCGATGATGAGGCCGCCAACGCCAGAGGAAGATGAGCAGTTCTATCGCGATACCGAGAGTATTGCCTTTCCGAAATTGACCGATGAACAGTTGGCATTGCTCGAGTCCTTGGGCAAACGTCGCATCGTTCGTCAAGGGGAACTGCTGTTCAAGGCGGGTCAACGAGATTTCGATCTGATCGTTACGCTGAAGGGTGCGGTGGAAGTTTTCGAAACGCGAGACGGCATTGAACAGATCCTCGCCACTTCGACGCCGCGCAGTTTCCTGGGAGACGTTTCGATGTTGCAGGGAACTTCGGCGCTGGCCAGCGCACGGGTGAAATCAGACGAGGCGGAAGTGTTGCAGGTTCCGGCGGCTGATTTGCGTCGCGCGTTAGCGGAGAAACCAATAATCGGGAAACCGATCGTTGATGCATTGATCATGCGCCGGCGTCGACTGAAGCGTGATCCTGATTTCGGCGGTCTTCGAATCCTGTCAGTCCGCGATTCACGCGAGGGTCGAGAGTTGGATGATTTTCTGGATAAAAACCACATTCCGCATCGTCTGATTGACGTGCAAAGTGAGCAGGGCACGGCTTTGGCCAAACGGTTTCATTTTACGGAGAGAGAGCTGCCCGTGCTGATTGCGCCGACCGGTGCGCCGTTGCGAAAACCATCTCTTCGCGAAGTTGCGCGGGTGGCTGGGTTGCTCCAAACACATGTCGGCACAGACGAAGAAAATGTCAGGTGCGATGTCGTTGTGGTCGGAGCAGGCCCGGCGGGATTAGCAGCGGCGGTTTATGCGACCTCTGAAGGATTAAACACAATCGTTCTCGAAGGTTATGCTCCTGGAGGCCAAGCCGGTTCGTCGTCGTTGATTGAGAATTTCTTCGGATTTCCCACTGGCATTAACGGCGGCGATTTGACGTGGCGAGCCCAGCTTCAGGCCTATCGATTTGGAGCGAAGTTTTCGACCCCGGCCGCCGCTTTGAGTTTTGATTACGATCCGAATCGCGAGTATCGGGTGAATCTTCAGGTTGACGGTTGTATGGCGCTGCTGTGCGCGAAGTGCGCGGTGATTGCGACGGGCGCGAATTATTGTCGGTTGGAAGCGGAGAATCGGGAACGTTTCGAAGGGGTTGGTGTTTATTATGCAGCGACGGCGCTTGAACGTCAGCTTTGTCGTGGCTCGACGGTAATCGTGGTTGGCGGTGGCAATTCGGCTGGTCAAGCGGCGATGTATTTATCGGATGGCGTCGAGAAAGTGTTGCTGGTCATTCGCGGGAAATGATCTCTCGCACAGCATGTCGGACTATCTGTCGCGTCGCATTCTCGCCCAGCCGAACATTGAATTGATTTCGAATACGACGATTCAACGGATGATGGGCAATAGTTTGCTTGAGGCGGTTGAGTTGGAACACCGCAAGACAGGCGAACGCCGAATGGTTGAGACGTCGGCGGTCTTCTCGATGATCGGAGCTACACCCTGCACAGATTGGTTGCCGCCAGAAATCGAAAGGGATGCGAAAGGTTTTGTCAAAACTGGCGCGTCCGTTGCGAGGTGCGCCGTTGTGGGCGACGGCGAAACGACCGCCAAGTCCATGGGAAACGAGTTTGCCGGGAGTTTTCGCGGCGGGCGATGTGCGATCCGGATCAGTGAAACGCTGCGCAGCGGCGGTGGGCGAGGGGAGTATGACAATCGCCGGAGTTCACGAAGCCCTTCGTGATAACGTGAATTTGCGATAGCGTTGTGCGGTGCTTTTGCGAACGGTTGCTGTTTAGCTCAAATCATCGACGCGGATTGAGCCCTGCAGCGAAGTTGGCCGGCTCGCTGCAGCCTACCCGGTGTGTTGATGACGATATGATATCAACCCCGACTGGGTTGCGCCTAACGTCATCCTATCGCGTCGATTGGCTTCCTTCTCGACGCCCCTCGCCGGGGCTAATGACAATTGCTGCGCTAAAATCGTGGCTCGCGCCACGCTAACCCCGTCGGGGTTGCAGGCTTTAGACGCTCCTTGATTCCGATTGGGTGCTCGATCTGGCTCGAAGTCAACTCACTGGGCGCTTCGCAGAAGCGCCCTACAACTGAAATGCGTCCGTTGACAAAGTTTCTTATCTTTTTTCGGAACTTCACCGGCGCTTCTCCGGATCCCATAAGTGTAGGGCTTTACGCAGGTGCCGCGTTGGTCCTATAAAAAAGAAAAGCCGGAGCCCTTGCCGCTCCGGCTTTTCGTTTGATGCATACAAGCGATTGCGATTTCGATGGTGCCGGTGTCTTGTGCAATCAGATCTGAAATGAATTTATGAAAACGAAACCTGCTGTCATTGTTGCCTCCGTATTCATCAGTTGTCTCTCCGCGCTCACACTGGTCGCGCAATCATCGCAACCGATGATGAAAGCGGCGGTAATTCATGAGCACGGTGGCCCGGATGTTTTCAAGTATGAAGACGTGGCGCGTCCCGAGCCGAAGGAAGACGAGGTTTTGGTCCGCGTGATCGCGGCTGCGGTGAACCCGGTGGACACCTATATCCGACAAGGGATGCGTTCGAAAGGTGGGCAGCTCGAGCAACCTATGATTATTGGGTACGACATTGCGGGTGTGGTCGAGAGGGTTGGCGCCAATGTGAAGGCGTACAGAGCCGGCGATGAGGTCTATGCTTATCTGGCCGTTCCGCGGGGCGGTGGTTATGCGGAGTTCGCCATTGCGAAAGAGGGCGAGATGTCGCTTAAGCCTAAGAGCATCGATTTCGAAAAGGCGTCGGCTGTTCCGTTAGCGGCGACGACCGCATGGCAGGCGCTGATCGACACGCGCCAAACTGGAGAAAGGCCAAACCGTATTGATTCATGGCGCATCTGGTGGCGTTGGATGTTTTGCAGTTCAAATCGCAAAGGCTCGCGGCGCAAAGGTGATCGCAACTGCTTCGACCGCAAATCAGGATTTGTTGAAACAACTCGGGGCGGATCAATCGATTGATTATAGTAAGACGAAATTCCAGGATGTGGTGAAGGACGTCGATGTGGTGTTGAACAATGTGCGGGGCGATACACTTCCGCCATCCTACGGAGTGGTAAAGAAAGGCGGCATGATCGTCTCCATTACCGATGAGCCTGACGCGGCTGAATGCGCCAAACATGAGATTCAATGTTCGCGTCTTATGGCTCACCCGGAAGCCAGAGTGCTCGAGAAGTTGACTGCACTAATCGAAGCGAACAAGATCACGCCGATCGTCTCGGAGACGTTTCCCTTGAAGGATGTTGCGAAAGCGCATCAACAAATCGAGACGCATCACACGCGCGGAAAGGTCGTGCTGAAGGTAGCGCCGGAGAAGAAGAGCTGAGCAGGACCTGAGGGCTGGTAGCTGATGGCTGATTGCACAAGTATGAGACGAGGCATCGTGATTTGCCTGAGAGTCATGTCGCGATTTATCCTGATCCTCTTTTCAGTCGTTACTCTGGTTGGTTGTGAAAAGATCAACGGAGAAGCGGTCGTGCTGGAGAAGGAACATATCGCGACCGCCGTCCCGGGCGAGACGCCCGATCTCGAAAATTCCGACGGTGCATCTGGCGCGCTGGCTGACGATGAAATTGCCGTAGATTCCTATGTCATGAAAAAGGAAGTGCGCGGAACAGGTCGCGATCCGCGCGCGCAGCAACACGAACAATGGATCGTTAAAGTGCGAATGATTTCTGACGGACGGACCTTCAACGTTCCGGCGGACCAGACAAAGTTCGACAAGCTGAGCAAGGACGACCGCGTGCAGATTGGTTATCGCATCGGGAAATACACGAAAACCGTCTGGGGCGCGAGATCGAGGAAAGTAAGAGATAGGACGGCGTTTGAGCGTTGTAGCCACGGCCCTGCGAGCCGTCCGGTCTCGACGTGAACTGCAAGAAAAGCACTCTGGTCACGGTGACGTGTGGATCTAGTCGGGCGAAGATTCACGAGCTGCCGATAGACACCGGTCAAACACTGATTATGTAATCTGTTCGCCAGCCGTGTGTAATCCGTCTGAATCCGTGGCTAGAGAATGAGTAAAGCGTTCACCAAGGAAGATGTTGAGCCGCCAGAGAGATCGGGTAGGGCACGGTCGGCGTCCGGCCTTCCTCCAGGTGCCTTAATTATATAACCTCAAGAGGAGCCGCGCGGTTGAAAGAGGAACTCGCGAAAGCAGCAGCAGCGGAGATCCGTTCGCAGATCGACACTGAACGCATCACGGAACTTCAGCGAATCCTTTCTTCTGTGACCGTGGTTGAACCGCCCAAGGAACCCGATCGCAGTGTCGGGTTTGGTGCGAGAGTTACGGTTCGTAATCTCACCAACGAGTTAAAGATCTATCGAATTCTGGGAGTGGATGAGCTGGATTTGGATGCGGACGCAATCAGTTGGATTTCGCCAATCGGCCGTGTCCTACTCGCCGCTAAGGTTAATGAACGTGTAACATTGCCGGAAGTCGGTCTGGTGAGGATTGTTAAAGTGGAATATCCGGTCGAATGACCGTGGGCTAGAATTTGTTGGACGAAGCGTTTTGTGCGACGAAAAAACGTGACAACTGTTCCAGCTTCTTTGGACATGAAGCGTCGCCTCCCTTCCGCAGCTTCCGGTTAACAAACGAATCGTTCAATCTGGAGTAGACGCCATCCAATTGCGCAAGCTGCCACCGCTTTCGCGATGATCGACGCCTCTACTTCATATCGTCGTCGGCACGTTGGTTGCGTGACGCAATTTGCAATGAGGGGTCCCTTGTCCGAGCCGGACTGGCATATTCGCGGCTCGGGATGACACGCCTTCATTGTTTGCTAACATGCCAGTTAAACACGTCCCTTAAACAAGCGGAGAGGCGGAAACGGAGCCAACTCTAGCCCGGTCGGTTGGAAGTCGAAGGCTTCCCTAAACAAGTAAGTACAGAAGCACATCCTTCCGAGGTGGGATGGTGTTAGCCCCAAAGCCCTTTCTCCGGCAGACTGATTGTACCATCTCGATAAAAGAGTCCGTTATGACGGTCACCGGCCAAGAGCAATGGTCCGTCAAGATCCGCATAATCCGCAGTGCCGACAAGGATGCGAGCTGGTGCCATTCCAAGGGATGTGCCAACCATGCAGCCGAACAGAAGTTTGAACCCGGCTTGTCGTGCTCGCTCAACCAAGCGAAGTGCTTCCGTTAGCCCACCAGTCTTGTCGAGCTTTACGTTGATCATTTCGTAACGATTCGTCAGGCGGGAAATATCTGCGCTGGTATGGCAACTTTCATCAGCGCAGATCGGAATCGGATGCTCAAGAGTGCTCAAGACATCATCGGCACTCGCCGGGAATGGTTGTTCGATCAATTCGACGCCTAACCGACTTAACGCTGGAACAATGGTTGAATAATGCTCGGGCGACCATGATTCGTTGCCGTCAATAAATAAACGCGCTCCGGGTGCTGCTTCGCGGACCGCTTCAACGCGTGCGAGATCGAGATCGTCGCCGCCGAGCTTGAGTTTCAAAATGGGCGCCTTGGCGTTTCTCCTCGCCACGTCAGCCATTTCGACTGGTGTGTTGAGGCTAATCGTCAGGGATGTTTGGACTTCCTGAACGACTGAAATCCCGGCCAGTTCCCAAACGCGTTTCCCTGAAGCTTTTGATTCGAAATCCCATAGCGCGCAATCCAGCGCATTACGGGCGGAACCATCCGGGAGCAGGTCCTGTAGTTGTTGACGATCGAGGTTTGGCGCGTTCTTAACGGAATCGATCTGAGCCAGAACCGATTCGACGGTTTGTTTATAGCGGCTGATCGGGGCCGCCTCGCCACGTCCGGTGAATCGGCCGTTGCTCACCGTTGCAACAACGATCCGGGCTTCCGAGCTGGCACCGCGTGCGGTGCGAAATGGCGTTTCCATTGGCCAACTCTGCGCGTGTGCCTCGATGGTAAGCGGGTTCATGGCAAAGTAGCTTAGTCACGGATGGACACGGATTAAACACGGATTGTTGTAGCCACGGCCCTGCGGGCCGTCCGGTATCGGCATTGCCTCCAGCCGGCTTCTTGGTTGCCGTGCGAATCGATAGAGAAGGATTACAGGATTGCATTTCCAATCCCGTTGTCTTATCAATCCTGTCTACAGATTTGGAAATCTTAAAGGATGAAAAAGCGCTCAACCAGTCGAGCCTTGCGCAGCGAAGAGTCGTCAGGCCAAAAACAGATACGCTGGTGATTAGGCGTAATCGCAATAATCCGCCCATCGCGCAATACTTCGATCACCCGCAAATAGTCCAGGATACTGTAATAATAATACTCGCCGCGTTCTGATGGGCGAAGATCATAAGCATCCGGTCTAGGGCAATTCGTGATTTCATCATGTTGGTAGACGATGGGCATGCCGACACTGAAGATCGGCGCAGGTGAGACGCGATGGAAGAGTGCACTTTGACCGAGGACCGCAGCTGCCGCGGGCACCACCAAGAGCAGGGCAAGGAGAAGCACGAAAGTCATGCAATTAGCCGAGCATGCGGTGTGCCGATTGCTTTTGTGACAGCATGGCCGAGTCGGATCGCGCTGAGCTGGTTCCCCTTAGATTATGAAAGAGATTAGCGTGAAAATTCTGGCGGTTGCGGCTTTGTCGTGCGCATTGGCTTCTGGTCTGGTCGCCTGGCGACAACACAATGATGCACTGGAATTACAAAAACGGGTCGCCTTGCTTGGCGCGGAGATTGGACAGAAAAGCGGGCAGATTAAGGATCAAGAGGCATTGATTCGCCAGCTGCGCCAGGAGAACGAGACGTATAACCGGGAGTCGGCCGCGTTGAGAGAAAAGCTGTCAGCTCAAACTTCGGCCCCGACGGTGGTTGAGAGAAGCACTGATCCGGTTCCGGCGCCGAGCCCATCCGCTTCGCCAAGACGTGAATTCGCCAAGATGTTTGATGATCCAAAAATGAAAAAGATGTTTCGTCAATCACATCAGCTTCATCTGAAGCAGCTCTACAGCGATTTTATTAAGGAGCGTCACCTTGATAAACAACAAGCCGAAAAGTTCTACGACCTCCTAACGGACGGTGAGCTCAATGACGTCGAAGACGGCTTGCGCAGTTTGGATAAGGACGACAAGAACGGGAGCGCTGACGACACGTTAGTAACGCAAGTGGGTGGGTTCGACCGGCAATTGCGCACTCTGCTGGGCGAGGGCAACTACGCCGCTTATAAGAACTACGAACAGACGATTGGTGATCGAATGGCCCTGGCGCAGGTTCGCGAACAGATCAATCTCGCGGGCTCGGCCCTTCGCGACGATCAAGCGAAGGCGGTTCTCCAAGTCATGACCGAAGAACGCTCCCGGAGTTTGAATTCCTCTGATCCAGATGGCCCCGGAAGTTATCGCGACAAGTTTAGGATGTTTATGGAACCGGATAGCACTGAAAAATATCTTGCTTCGAAAGCTGACCGTAACAAGCGGGTGTTAGATCGCATGGCAGGCATCCTGACTCAGGAACAGTATGATGCGTTTGAGCGGTATCAGCAGAACCAACTCGAGATGGAGAAGATGGGTATCGAAATGAGCCGCGAGATGATGGAAAAACGCGAGGACAAAGACGCTTTGCATACCTACACCGTCACCCCCAGCTCTGAGTAGAATCGGAGTCTTTTCAATCCCGATGAACCGTGTCGGGTGAAAACGCCGGAATACAAATGGCGATGTATTCCGCGCCATCAGGACCGGGCGAGCTATAACGGATCCATTCATTCTTGTTCACGATCAGGGCCTGACCCGCGGAAACCCGAAGTGTGCCCTCGGTGGTTTCTGCCTGAAGTTCGCCCCGCAGGACAATGGTGTATTCATCGAATTCCGGTTGTTGCCCCGGTTCACTCCAGCCGGATGGACTAATCATTCGCGCGATGCTGACGCCGTCAGTCTTTGAGTTCACGCGGCCAATGAATTCCTCGATAATCTTAGGCGGCGTGCCTACTGCCTGGATTCGGGTCGGAGCGGAAATGATGTGAGCCATATCGTTGAAGGTTAGGAACTGGGCAACGAAACTTCAAGCGCAGTAGCAGAACCGACTGGCGTCATTTTTCAGGGTGCGCTCTGAAAAGCGGCGGAGCACCGCCGCACTCCACAACGTGGCCGAGACACTGCGCTCAGAACTTTCGCTTGCGTTCTGGAGTGCGGCGGTGCTCCGCCGCTTTGGACCGAAACGCGCAGGAGTAGCGTTATGAGGCCTTTCGCCCGATCGCGTAGATCGCGTCAGTTTGCACCGCGTGAACGCCTTCTTCCCGAATGCGATCAAGATTGAGTTGGTAAACTGTTTTGTGTTCGTCCGGATCGAGTTGCTCGAGAGCGGGAGTAGCCATGACTAAACACCCGACGAATGGGGCCGATGTGTCAGATGGGACAAATGAGTTAGTTAGCGCCTGGCGCGCCTGGGGAGATCAGGTAGATGACGTGAACGCTTTGGGAGAGAACGATTGGAGCAAGCTTGTACTGAGGAGTGTCCGTAGGGATGTAGCTGCCAGTTACGTAGATGCGTTCATGGGCTAACGTTCCAAAGACCTTCTCCTCTATTTCGGGAAACGGGACGGGCGAGACGGCGAAAACCGAATCGATTTTCATTCCCATTTCTTTGAGAGTTTTCTCCGCGTCCTCGCGCGCATTGGTCAGTGCTTTTTTCCAAAGATCATCCCGCATTTCCTTTTCGCCGGATAGCTCTCCTGTGACCCCTGACAATTCCGCTCCGGGCATCGCGAGTAATTCGTCTATCAGCTTCGGAAGCATCGAAAGATCGCGGAGTTGCACAGCGAAGCTGCGTCTTACTATAAACCCGATGACCTTGCCACTCCTGCGTCCTTCGTTTTCATACTCTGGTTCCGACCTGATATCGCTTGCGATCACATCCTTTTCCGGAATTTTTCGTTCGTTTAACGAAGCGAGAATCCTAATCGCTTTCGATTGAACTTCCCGATTGGCTTTGAGTTGCTCCGGGTTACGCGCAACCAGATCGAACCGAAGTGTCACAACGTCAGCCGGCTGTTCGCTTTTTGCTTTTCCTTCGACATAAATATAAGGCTGGTTAGGCAAACCGCCCTCGGCCAAAAGAGAGACCGGCAGAGCGAGAAGGGCAAACAATACGGCTTTCATGAGGTGAGCATGGCGAAACCAAGGACGAACAGCAAGACTTCGCCATAGATTTCTAGCGATAGAAAATGATTGTCGAAGACGCGTTAGAGCGTTATGACATTGAAAGAATCCAACCAAATGAGCCGCAAGCAGCGGCAGGCAGGGTAAGAAGGGGGGCCAGCAGCTGTTGCGGCAATACCAGTAACCTCAACAGCTAATACGAAATGAAAACTCGCGTCCAATTACTTGCCCTTAGTTTCACAGGTTCACATTTCATTCGGGCGAGCGCTTTTGCGCTTCTGCTCGTTCTCAACACGGGCCTGGCCCGGGCCGACGAGACCTGTTCTTCTCCTTACCTGGCTCGAATAGACGGTCAGGAGGAGTTTGTTTACGTCTGGACACTTGGCGTCGAAGGAATGGGCGACGGCGCTGACAAACTGGTGACCGTCGACGCCAAGCCGGGCTCGCCCAGTTACGGAAAAGTAATCAGCTCCGCCTCAGTCGATGGCCGTAATGAGGCCCATCATGGCGGATTCACCGACGACCGGCGTCAGCTTTGGTTAGCTGGCCTCGATACCAGTCGACTGTTCATTTTTGATGTCCACACCGATCCGGCGAAGCCAAAGTTGATAAAGACGATCGACAATTTTACGGAAGCAACCGGTGGCGCGCTCGGTCCGCACGGCGCCTATGCGTTGCCCGGACGAGTCCTTATCCCTTGCCTATCGAATGCCAAGGATAAGAGTGGTCGAACGGCACTGGTCGAGTACGGGAACGACGGTAATTATATCGCGACCACTTGGCTCCCGACAAAGGAGAGCGCGGAGGGAGTAACCGGAGCAGAGTTTGCCGATGGTTACGGTTATGACGCCCGCGTTCTGCCGCGCAAGAATGCGCTGCTTACTTCCTCCTTCACCGGTTGGAATAATTATATGATGGAGTTCGGTAAGTTGACGGCCGATTCCGAGGCGATGAAGAATTTCGGCGGGACAATGACGATATGGGATTTTCATGCGCGTCAGCCAAAGAAAATTTTCCAGGTCCCGGGTGCACCGCTTGAAATCCGATGGGCCTGGGGAGAAAAACACAATTATGCGTTCAGTGCGACTGCTCTGACCTCAAAGCTTTGGTTGGTTTACGCCGATGACAAAGGCGAATGGCAGGCGAAGGAGGTGGGTTCCGTCGGAACGACAAAGGGTGGAGTGTTGCCAGTCGACATCAGCTTGAGCGCGGACGATAAAACACTGTTTGTTGATTGCTTCGGGGACGGCAAGTGTCGCGTCTTTGATGTGTCGGATCCGCAGAAGGCGAAACAGATTTATGAGAAACAGATCGGCCGACAGCTGAACATGGTATCCCAGAGTTGGGATGGGAAACGGCTCTACTTCACCAGTTCGCTTTTGGCGCGTTGGGATAAGGGCGGCGATGATAACGAACAATTTCTCCGCGCCTTTACCTGGAACGGCAAAGATTTAAAGCCGGCGTTTGCACTCGATTTCACCGCACTAAAGCTGGGGCGCCCTCACCATATGTTGTTCGGCTCGTCCAAGGTCGGTGCCGCTCGCACAGTCGCATCCACCAAGTAATCGAATCGATGAATGTTGCCAGGCGATGCTGGGCGCGACTCATCCCTGTCTTATCGCTGGTCTTGATCAGTTGCCAGCTCGCAGCTGGTGGCGAGACGAAGGTAGTCCGCGATACTGACTACGATTACGATCCACCCTCGCCCGGTAGTTACAAATTGCCGGTGATTAAAAAGGCGGCGGACGGCACTCTCATCGATTCGGCAGGTAAGACCTTAAGTTTACACGACCTAACCAACGGAAGGATAACGGTTCTGAGTTTTATCTACACTCGGTGCGCAGCGGCCAGAGCCTGCCCATATGCAGGAAGTGTTTTGAATCAGATTCACCTATTCAGCGTGGAAGAGGAAAGCCTGGCCAGGAACATGCGGCTTGTCACGATGAGCTTTGATCCTGATTACGATACACCTCAACGCCTGGCGGATTACTCGGATGCCATTCGCGACAAGAAAACGGGATGTGAATGGCGTTTTGTTACTGCCAAGTCGCGGGCGGAGTTAGAGTCAATTCTCGTCGGGTATGATCAGGCAGTTGATAAGCGAAGTAATGCGGCCGATCCGCAGGGACCGCTGTATCATACGCTTCGAGTATTTTTGATTGATCGAGCAGGACGTATCCGAAATATCTACAGCTCAGCAACGCTCGATCCGCGGCTCGTTCTTGCCGATGTGAAAACGTTGCTGATCGAGGAAAAAAAGTTACCAGCGCGATAGCGACTGGCGTTACGTTTCCGGCGATGCCGGCCTCATAGGTCCTATAGGACTCATAGGACCTATGCGATGAAAGCGCGCGAAGCCACTTATTCTTGTCGTTGTTTTTCGAAGATAACCAACGCGATTCCGCCCAGAACAACGATCGAGGCGACGAGGTACCGCAGAGTAATCGGTTCGGCCAAGAGAAGAATGCCGCCGGTAGCAGCGAGGACCGGAACACTCAGTTGCACTGTAGCAGCGCTCGTTGCCTTCAAACCGGGCAGCGCAGTGTACCAGATAACGTAACCAAGACCGGAAGTGATCGCGCCGGATACGACGGCATAACCAACGCCGGACAAATCAAGTCGCGTCCATCGTAGAAGCGCCAGGGAGGTTGCAATCGCGAATGGTGCCGCGCGCATGAAATTGCCAGCCGTCGCATCCACGGGATTTCTTTCGCCTTTGCCACGTAACGAATAGATGCCCCAGGCCATCCCGGCGCCTATCATCAGGATTGAACCAATCAACGGCGGCGCCGACACGCCCGGGAACACAAGAACCACGAGTCCGGCGACGGCCACAATCAGACCGGTTATTTGAATCGCGTCGAGACGCTCTCCTTTACGGAAGCCCCATACGATCATGGTGGCTTGAACGGCACCGAACAACAGCAGCGCTCCAGTGCCAGCTGGCAGGCTCAGATACGCGAAAGAGAATGCAGCCGCATATATATAGAGAGCGAGTGCAGAGAGCCAGTTGCCTGCTCCTGTCCCAGTCTTACGGCGCGCAGCAATGATCAGCCAAAGCGCAATAGCGCCGGACAGGATGCGGATCAGGGTAAAGCTCGCGGCATCAATACCAGTTTGTTTCAGCGCCATCCGGCACAGAAGCGAATTGCTCGCAAAAGCGATCATCGCGATTGCGGTTAGGGCAAGGATCCGAGTGGAAAGCATCGGTGATGGAGTGTTGTAGCCACGGCCTTGTGGGCCGTCAGGTATTCGCCGTGGGAGTGGGAGTGATGAGTGATGGAGTGATGGAGTATGGAGGAATGGAGTAATGGAGTGATGGATGTTGAATGTTGAACGTTGGACGTTGGACGTTGGACGTTGGACGTTGGACGTTGGACGTTGGATGTTCGATGTTGGATGTTGGATGTTGGATGTTCGATGTTCGATGTTCGATGTTCGATGTTCGATGTTCGATGTTGGATGTTCGATGTTCGATGTTCGATGTTGATTATGGGTGTACCATCTTACCAATGACTGGTCTCGACCTTCGTATTGCAAGTATTCTGGAAAATGATCTCGGTGTGAAGCCGGGTTATCAGCACGGCCCGAAGCAGGTTGCGCCGGGCGGTCCGATTGAGAAGGAAGGAATCGTATTAAAATGGTACGAGCTCGCCCTGAAGGAGCAACCGGTTCCAGATAAAATCAGTTTACTCGCGCGTTCCTATCTTTCGCGAGAATCGCTCGAGGCGAAGGGACTCGGATTCGTTATTCTGCACCGTTGTGGTGAGGACTTCTATTTTTTGATTGTTAACACTTGGCGAGGGAATAACGAGGTCTGGGAAACTGTCTTTTTCAAGAATGGCGATGCGATGCCCGATTTTGCGCCGTGGCCGCGAGATGAACTTCATAAGCCGACGTTTTGTGTCTGGGAACTCGCTCCGGTCTGGCACGAAAAAGAGTCATGGGAACGATTTCTTGTCTCACCACGTGATGATGTTGCTGCGCACGTCTGGTTGCAGGACCTTTATGCTGGCGCAGCCTGAACGCCCAGTGGCGTAGCGAAGCGACTTCCTTGCTATCGCGCGGAAAGCGGCGGCGCTCCGCCGCTATTAAACCGAGCGTGTTGCAGACCGGAGCTGGGCGGCAAAAAAGTCTCTGAATAACCTGAGAAAATTTTTGTTGCGCGAGCGATTCGAGCATTGTAATACTTAACCAGATGGTTAAATATAGTTCAACCGCTTCCCTGAATCGCACCTTCGCCGCCCTGGCCGATCCTACCCGCCGGCGAATCCTCGAGCATCTGGCCCGCGGCGATAAATGCGTTACCCATCTGGCCCGGCCCCACCGAATGTCGTTGCCTGCGGTCTCGAAACATTTGCGAGTCTTGGAGGAAGCGGGACTACTTCGGCGTCGGCGTTACGGCCGGGTCCACGAGATGCAGTTGGAGGCGAAACCGCTGAAGCAAGCCGCACAGTGGGTAGAGGAATATCGCAAATTCTGGGAGGGATCGCTTGATCGTCTGGCCGCATATCTGGAAAAGAGCGGCAAACCGCCGGGCGCGAAGGGAAAGGTATGAAGTGATGTGTCCCGTATGTATCGCAAACATCGCGCTGGTTGCGGCCGGCCTAACTTCAAGTGGCGGATTGACCGCATTCATAGCGGGCAATTTTCGAAAAAAAGGAGAACGAAAATGAAAACACAAACAATGGAATCAAAACAAATCGAACACCCGCGAATCGTGTCCGAAGCAGAATGGACCGTGGCGCGGAAGGATCTCTTGAACACGGGAGAAAGAATTTACCCGGCTGCGTGATGAATTGAGCCGGCATCGTCGTGCGTTGCCCTGGGTAAAGATCAACAAGGACTACGTATTCGATGGCCCGGATGGAAGGAGACACTAGCTGATCTCTTTGGCGAACGAAGCCAGTTGATCGTCTATCATTTCATGCTCGGACCGGGTTGGGGGGAGGGCTGCAAGAGCTGCTCATATCTGGCCGATCATTTTGACGGCGCGAATTGGCATCTGCCACATCGCGACGCGACGCTTGTCGTCGTCTCACGCGCACCGCTTGCGGAGATCGAGTCGTATCGAAAGCGGCTCGGCTGGCGATTCAAATGGGTTTCGTCTTACCGCAATGACTTCAACTTCGACTTTCACGTGTCGGCAACGGAGGAAGAACAAAAACAGGACCGCATGTATTACAACTATCAGACTTCGGAGTTCATGAGCGATGAGCTGCCGGGCCTGAGCGTTTTTTACAAGGAACCGGACGGCGATGTGTTCCATACCTATTCGGCCTATGCGCGCGGGCTCGACATGTTAGTCGGGACCTACCAATTTCTCGATCTCACACCGAAAGGTCGTGACGAAAATCCGGAATCGACCATGGATTGGGTTCGTCGTCACGACGAGTACGAAACGAACTAGAACACCAAGACCAAAAAAAGGAGCAGCAACATATGCCGCGCGTTACACATTTCGAAATCTACACCGACAATCCAGAACAGGTTCGTCCGTTCTATCAGGATGTATTCGGATGGAAGTTCCAAAAATTTGATGGGCCATTCGATTACTGGCTGATCACAACGGGTGACGACAAAGAACCGGGAATCAACGGCGGGATCACGCGTCCGCGCGAAGGCCAGACACCGGGGACTTTAAACACGGTCGCAGTGGCGTCGCTTGATCAAACCATTAAGAAGATCGAGGAGCGGGGCGGAAAAATTTGTGTGCCGAAGATGGCAATTCCGAAAGTGGGCTGGCTGGCTTATGCCGAGGACCCAGCTGGAAATGTGTTCGGTATTATCGAACCCAATACGAACGCGAAATAGATCTGCGAAACTTTATGACAACAAACATTAATCCTGGAACCTCAATCAGCGAGCCCCTGGTGATCGAGCGCAGCTTCAATGCGCCGATTAAACGGGTTTGGAAAGCGATTACCAACGCGGACGAAATGCGACACTGGTATTTCGACCTAAAAGAATTCAAACCTGAGAAAGGTTTTGAATTTGAATTCACCGTCGAACACGAAGGGACTACTTTTCATCATCTCTGCAGAGTCACTGAGGTGGTTGTCGAAAAGAAAATTGCCCATACCTGGCGTTATGCAGGAAAAGAAGGCAATTCGTTGGTTACATGGGAATTGTTCCCGGAGGGTGAAAGGACTCGGCTCAAACTCACTCACGAAGGTCTTGAAACATTCCCGAGCCTTCCAACGTATGCCCGAGAGAATTTCACCGCAGGATGGACAGAAATTATTGGATCGTCCCTTAAGAAATTTCTTGAAGAAGATGAGGGCAACCAGGGTTAAAGAAACAGGAACATGATTCAGAAAGAAAAGCTCTCGCTTGAAATTAAGCGTCAGATCAAAGCGCCACGTCATCGCGTCTATGCAGCATGGACGGATCCGGTGGAACTAAAGGAGTGGTTTGGCCCGGAAAAGGTGACGACGCGCGACCTGGTTGCGGACGTGCGAGTGGGCGGCAAGTACCGTTGGGATTTGACTACGCCCGAAGGCGAAGAGATGACCTGCTGGGGCGTTTATCGTGAATTGGAGCCGGGGAGAAAGATCGTATTCACTTGGCAATGGGAGGACGATGAACCGTGGAAGAATCATGATAGTCTCGTGACGATCGAACTGTTCGACCAGGATGGCGGCACCGAACTCCGGCTGACCCACGAGCGACTACCGACCGAGGAATCGCGCGACGGCCATACCAGAGGTTGGAACAGTTGTATCGACAAATTGGCGAGACGACTAAGCGCATAGTTATAACAAAGGAGAAAGATGAATACGGAAGAAGTGGCAAAGAAGGTGGTGGAACTGACCCGAAAACAGGCGTGGAAAGAAGCGGTCGATAGTCTCTATGCGAAGGACATCGTCAGCGTCGAAGCGCGCCCGGATGAAAGCGGTTCACCTGAGACGCGCGGGATTGATGGTGTGCGCGGGAAGGTAGATTGGTGGTTGGGCGCGATGGAAACACACAGCGTGAAGGTTCATGGTCCGTTTGTGGCCCATGATCGTTTCGTGGTCCAATACGATATCGATGTGACCGATAAGAATTCGAAGAATCGGATGCAGATTTCGGAGGTCGGCGTCTACACGGTCAAGGATGGAAAAATTGTGCGGGAAGAGTTTCTGCCGTTCGTTGGGAATTAAGACGTCCCAATTCCTAGGAAGCGAATGGACGGCGTTGATGTAGCCACGGCCCTGCGGGCCGTTCGGAGTTCAATGGCGCGGTGCGCGTCAGCTTTTGGAGTGCGGCCGCGCCCCGGCCGCTTTCCGTTCGGCGTGGAAGCAACAACCGGCAGCTAACCGCTCTGACAGCCGTACCCAAAAAGCGGCGGAGCTCCGCCGCACTCCAAGAAAACCATCAATGCGCCGGGTGAATGTTTGGTGTTGGACGAATTTAGTTCTGCCGAAAAAGGGCCGGCTTGCTCCTCCCCTTCGATTTGCTAGATAGAAGTTATGGAGCGAAGGCATATCAAGTGGCTGCCAATTCTAGTGGCCGGTCTATTCCTTCTCTACCAGTATTGCAGCTCGGAAAAATTCGTGAACCCGGAGACAGGCCGGGCGAGTCACGTCGGATTGACGACCGAACAAGAAGCGGCTCTCGGATTTCAATCTTACCAACAGGTTCTCTCCCAATCGCGGACTATTGATTCTGGTCCTGAGCTCGAATTGGTCCGACGAGTGGCAAATCGGCTGGCCACCGCCACTGGGAAAGCGGGCGCGAACTTCGATTGGCGAGTGTCGCTGGTCAGTGATCGCCAACAGAATGCGTTTTGTTTGCCCGGCGGAAAAATCGTCGTTTATACGGGAATCATTCCCGTTACGGAGAATGCATCGGGGCTTGCTACTGTCCTCGGGCACGAAATGGCGCATGCGACGTCGCGTCACGGCGCTCAGCGTGTGTTGCAGCAAAATCTCACTCAGACTGCGATGAGCGGAATTGCCATTTCACTCTCGGACATGGATTACGATCAACAACGGGCGATTATGGGCGCACTTGGCGCCGGCGCGCAATACGGAGTGTTGATGCCTTTTGGACGAAAACACGAAACCGAAGCGGATGAGGTAGGCCTTATGTACATGGCGCGAGCAGGGTACGATCCGCGGGAAAGTCTCCGCTTCTGGGGACGAATGGAAGAGACCGGTCAGGCTCAACCGCCGGAGTTCTTGTCGACGCATCCTTCGCATGGGACACGCATTGCCCAGTTAAAAGCATTAATGCCCAAAGCGATGGAGGAATACGCAAAATCGGAGCAGCAGGCTGACGGCAATCGGTAGGCAAATTTCAGCCACGGACAGACACGGATTAAACACGGAAACAGAGTTGTTGATGATTTTGAAAATCGTTCTTTGAACTTCCCGGCTATTGCTGCAAGCGGCGCGAATAGCGACGGCCTACAGGGCCGTGGCTACAGCACCAGATATGTCCGTGTTTAATCCGTGTCCATCCGTGGCTGATTACTGCGGAGCAATTGCTGCTTGCCCGGCGCGTAAGACATATTTTTGGATTTTTCCGGTCGCAGTTTTCGGCAGTTCCCGAATAAAGGTCACGCTATGTGGAGCTTTGAAATGAGCAAGGTGTGTCCGGGCGAATTCGCGAAGCTCATTTTCATCAGTGTGTGCGCCTTGTTTTAGAACGACGAACGCGTGCGGCGCTTCGCCCCAGCGCTCATGCGGTAGACCGACGATTGCGACTTCTTGGACTGCCGGATGTCGCAAGAGGACGCCTTCCACTTCGACCGAAGAAATATTTTCGCCACCACTGATGATGACATCTTTGAGACGATCCCGAATCTCGACATAACCATCCGGATGCACGACTGCGGCGTCCCCGGTGTGAAACCAGTTCCCGCGCATTGCTTGTTCGGTTGCTTCGGAGTCGTTGTAATAACCGGCCATGATGACGTTGCCACGAGCTATGATTTCGCCTTGGGTCAGACCATCAGAGGGAACGTCGTCCCCGTCGGAGTTCACCACGCGCAATTCACCGGATGTAATCAACTCGACTCCTTGACGAGCTTTGATCCGGGCGCGGTCGCCGGTTGGGAGCGAACTGTGTTCGGGGTGCGGTTCGCAGACGGTGATGAACGGTGCAGTCTCAGTTAGGCCGTATGCGTGGGTAATCTTCCAGCCCCACTCTTCTTCAAGTCGTTGAATGGTCGAGGCAGCGGGTGGTGCGCCGGCCGTAACGACTTGGATTCCTCGCGGGACCTGGCGACGAAGCTCAGCCGGGGCGTTGGCCAGCGAAATCAAAACAGTCGGGGCTGCGCACAGCATCGTGACTTGTTCGGCGTTCATTAGGTCGAATACTGCGCGCGGATCGATCTTGCGGAGACAGACATGCGTCGCCCCGGCGGCTGTTACCGTCCAGACAAAGGTCCAACCGTTGGCGTGAAACATTGGGAGTGTCCAAAGATAACGATCTGCGCAAGTCATTGGTTGATGGACCAGAGTGCCGATCGAATTCATCCAGGCGTTGCGATGAGTGATCATCACGCCTTTCGGACGTGAAGTTGTGCCGCTCGTGTAATTGATCGTCAATAGATCGGTTTCGCAAATCACGGGGCGAACAAACTGGTTAGCACTCTGTCTCAGAGTCGCTTCATAGTTGAGCCAGCCCGCGCCTTCTCCGTTCAGAGCAACGAAGTGCGTAACATTCACAAGCTGGGAACGAACTGCATCAATCGTCGCAAGATAATCTTGATCGGCGCAAACGACCCGCGAGCCACTGTGATTGATCAGGTAAACAAAATCTTCAGCAGTTAGGCGATAGTTTAACGGAACGAGGACGCCGCCGATTTGTGGAACGGCATAGAAGGACTCGAGTTGCGCGTGCGTGTTGGGCGAGAGATAAGCTACGCGATCACCTTGCTTGACTCCCAGTTGTTGCAACGCAGATGACCAGCGGTCGCATCGATCAAGAAACTGCGCGTAAGTCCATCGCAAATCGCCGTCAACTACGGCCAGCCGCTCGGGATAAAGTTTTCGGGCGCGTCGGGCGAATTCGAGAGGCGTCAGAGGCGTTTCCATTTATTTACGTGCGAAGGAGGTCGCATGATATCAATGCCAATAGATCCGAGGCAAGGAGCGTGATGCCGATTGGAATAGCCACGGATTTACACGGATTAAACACGGATTTTTGTAACTTGAACTTTGCTGACTGGCCCTCAAAGTCCGTGTTTAATCCGTGTCCATCCGTGGCAAACCAGCGTTTCATCTAATTTTAGCTACGGCGAGTTGCACTTCGAATCATGGCTGCCAAGACTGAGCTCATCCTAATTTGTCTGGTCATCGTCGCGCTCCTGACGTTGGTCGGCCGCAAAATTCGGGTTCCTTATCCAATTCTGCTGACAATCGGCGGCGTGGCTCTCGCGCTGGTCCCGGGGCTTCCAACGATTCAGCTTGAACCGGCGCTGGTATTTACCTTGTTCCTACCGCCGCTTCTCTATCCGGCCGCCGTTTACACTTCGTGGCGGGATTTCCGGGCAAACCTTCGTCCGATTCTTTGGATGGCGATCGCTCTGGTTCTTGTCACCATGACGGTCACAGCCGCGTTCTTTCATTACCTGTTCGGATTCTCGTGGGCTGTCGGTTTTGTTTTTGGCGCTCTCATCTCTCCACCGGACGCGGTTGCGGCGTTGTCAGTGACGCAGAACCTGAGGGTGCCTCGGCGGATTATCGTGATTCTCGAGGGCGAGAGCTTGGTCAACGACGCCACGGCGTTTATAGCGTTCCGATTTGCGGTAGCTACCGTAATGACCGGAAGTTTTTCGTTAGGGGAAGCCAGCCTGCGATTTCTGATTGTTGCCCTGGGCGGGATAGCGACTGGCGTCGCGGTCGGCTGGTTAGCGACGCAAGTGCAGAAGCGCTTGGATGATCCACCGGTTCAAACGATGCTCTCGTTGCTGACACCGTACGTTGCCTATTTCAGCGCGGAACGGTTTCACGTTTCGGGAATTCTGGCGGTCGTTATCGCCGGTATTTATTATGGGTGGCGTGCGCCGCGGATTTTGAGCGGCCGAATGCGGCTTCAGGCGCTCCCGGTTTGGGAAATGGTTTCGTTCATTCTGAATGGGGTGCTTTTCGTTTTGATTGGGCTTCAACTGCCGCAGGTGATTCAAGCGCTGCCTGGCGGGACGGCGACCTATGTGGCGAAGATCGCGTTCCTAATGGTGTTGGTCATGGTGCTCGTTCGAGTTTTGTGGATGTTTGGGGCAGGTTATTTCGCACGGCTTCTAAGCCGGAAAGTGCGTGGCAAGCACCAGATTCCTTGGCGACAGACTGCTTTGATTTCCTGGATTGGAATGCGCGGTGCGGGCTCCCTTGCCGGAGCACTGGCGATTCCGTTTGTTTTGCAAAACGGCCAACCCTTTCCGGGTCGCGATCTGATTCTTCTGCTGACGTTTTGTGTCATACTGGGAACGCTTCTTTTCCAAGGTCTGCCGCTTACTCCCTTGATCAGGTGGTTGCGGATTACGGACGATCACCTGACCGAGAAGGAAGAACGCCTGGCGCGATTGAAAGCCAATGAAGCGGCCCTTTCTCGACTCGACGAGCTTGAATCAATTCCCGGAACCAATCAGGAAACGCTGCAACGGCTTCGGGCCGAGTATTGTGACCGGATCCGGCAACTTCGCCTTGATACGCAGGACGAAACGAGTGTGACCAGATTGTATTCGCCGGCTTTCGAACAACTGGCGCGGGAGATTTTGCGAACCGAACGGGACACAGTGTTGGCGTTGCGAAATGAAGAAGCGATTAATGATCAGGCGTTACGCCGAATTCAACATGATATCGATTTGGCAGAAGCGCGGCTTCATCATTCGGCATAACGAGTATTGGAGCGATGGAGTGCAGTAGTCTACTTGCACATGCGCTTTCACTTTCACTTTCACCCCGGGAGGTGAATCCCGGCAGGCGAGCTGTCTGCCAGGCTCGCGGGTTGCCCGGACTTCTCAGTCTACACCGGAGTGTAAGTTAAAGTTAAAGTGCATGTGCAAGTAATCGCTTCACGTTTTTATTTGAAGGGCCATTGGAGAGAAGAAAGGGAGCCCAGTCTGTGAGTCGATGGGCGTGTCCCATTGTTCGCCTCTCCCTTCTTAAGGGAGAGGGTAGGGTGAGGGTTTGAGAGGGCTATCGTTGATCCTCATTAGAAGGGCGGAAGCGGCTCGGCCCCTCACCTCAGTCCTCTCCCCATGTGTGGGGAGAGGAGGACATCCGCAAACAATGCGAACGGCCCTTGCGTTATCGGCTAGTTATTCCTGCGGCCTGCTTCGAACAAGAACCACGCGCGACGCTCGCCTTCGTCGACCCAGACCTCGATCAGGCTGGCCGTCGCGATATCGTGGTGTTCGTCGCACACTTCGTGCGCTTCGCGGAGGCGCGCAGCCATGGCTCTGTTGTCTTCCGCCAGTTCCGCGAGCATATCGAGCGGTTCAACGTAGTCTGCATCATTATCGAGCACCCGTTGCAGCCGAGAGATGTGTCCGATCGATTTCAGGGTCGGGCCTCCGACTTTGCGGATGCGTTCTGCGATCGCGTCAGTCATGGCGAAAAGTTGATCGGCCTGTTCATCGAGCAGGAGATGATAATCGCGAAAATGCGGCCCGCTCATGTGCCAATGGAAGTTCTTCGTCTTCAAATAGAGCGCGAAAACGTCGGCCAGAATGGCATTCATCGCTCCCGAAATGTCGCGCGTGGCTGAAGAAGTGAGATCGCTGGGCGTGGCCAGCGGCGCCATACGTCGCGCACGAAGTTTATTAGTTTTGGTCGAATTCTTTTTGCTCATGATAATTGGTCCTTAATTTGATTTTTCATACGCTGCTGTGAAGCATCGGTAAATGCCAGTAGATCTTTCGGTCCTTAAAACTGATGAAAGGGCGGTCGCCCTTTGGACTGCGGTGGCAAGCGAAGCGCGCTGAATTGCGCCAGATGTGGCGGCGTGACGTAATTCGCGGCTGGCGCGCAGGAATTGCCTGCGCGCCAATCCTTGCGGTCTCTCGGCTCCATCCTATAGCGCCGTTCCGCCTTCCCAAAGCTACGGACGCGACGTCGCCTTCGCTTTGCCGGCGCAGTCCCAAAATCACCTTAGCCCACCTGCGATCCGAACTGTTTCACCGGTGATCCATTCAGATTCGGACGAAGCGAGAAACACTGCGGCTGGCGCAATATCTTTGGTCTGCCCGATCCGGCCGAGCGGTGTCTGTGCCTCAACGGAATTGCGGAACTCGCCTTTATCGAATCCAGCTGAGACGACACCTTCCGTTTCCACCATGCCTGGATTGATTGCGTTCACTCGAATCTTACGAGGACCGAGTTCGTTTGCCAGGGTTCGCGTAATCGCGTCAACCGCGCCTTTGGTTCCACTGTAAACGGCTGTGGTCGGAGGATTGAGCGAGGTCACGGTTGAGCTGATGTTAATGATGCTGCCGCCGGTCGAGGGAAAATGTCTGACCGCTTCTTTCGTGGCCAGGAGCAAGCCGAGCACATTAACGTTGAATTGCTTGTGGTAATGTTCCTCGGTGATTTCGTCCAGCGCACCGAATTCGTAAACGCCCGCGTTATTGACCAGGATATCAATCTTTCCGTGCGCCTTGGTGGCTGCAGCGATCAGTCGTTCGACGTCCGCTTTTTTGGCCACATTGGCCTGAACCGCGAAGGCTTGTCCGTCGCGTTTGGAGATCTCATCTACAATTCGATCTGCGCCGGCTTTGTCAGACGAGTAATTAACGACCACAGCTGCCCCTTCTGCGGCGAGATGTTTGGCAATGTCAGCTCCGATTCCTTTTGAGGCACCGGTCACTACCGCTACTTTTCCATTTAGTTTTCCGTTTTTCATTTTGGTTTTCCTTTTGTTCGTTGCGTTTATCAATCTGTTATCTTGGTAATCAGTTTCCGTTCTGGTGAACTTTGATCTTGCTGAAGGTGCGGCTCCATCCGTCGGTGAAGTTGAAGTCCGACAGATTGAGAACAAGAAGCGGATCGTGACGGCTCCGGGGCCGTCGGAACATTTTGCGCCAGCTGTCAGCGAAGTTCACAGGCGGGGTTTGCGTTTTACGTTCTGAGGTCTTGAGAACAAGTCCGTTTGTGCTGTTTCTTGAGTTCATTTTCTTGGATTGCTTGTTTGTTTCATTGAAAAAAGAGGTGCAACGCCAAATATGCGGTCAGAACACCGAGCACAGGGCTTGCGACTGCGAACCAGAGGGAAAGATTCCATCTTGGATCGTGTGCTGGCTGAGGTGTGTGCGTTGTCATTTGCTAGCGAGCGTTGGTTGCGGTTGTGTTTTCACTTCAACGCCATCGCGCAATGAATCGTTAGGATTCGCGACGAGCGGTTCGTTTGCGTTGAGACCGGAAACGATTTCCACTTTGTTCCCAAGATCGCGTCCGAGTTTGACCGTGCGTGCGCGGATGGTTTGATTGTTTTCGACGACCAACACTTTGGGACCGTCGGATCGAATCATGACGGAATTACCGGGAATGATTAGAGTTCGTTCGTCTTGCGGAAGCTCGAGTTTGATCTCGGCATACATTCCGGGGAACAACTGGCCGTCGGCATTAGAAAGTTGCAGCTCGGTTAGCAACGTTCTCGCCGCGGGATCGAGCGCGCCAGAAGTGCGGACCACTTTGGCGCTGAATGTCTTGTCCGGAATTTCGCGAAATGTGACGCGAGCATCCTGTCCGGTTCCGACCGAGCGCGCGTTGGTTTGAGGGACATTGACGTAGATGCGCAACGTATCGGTCTGCGCGACGCGAAAGAGCGGCTGACTCTGTGCGCCGCTCCCGGAGGTAACGAGAATTCCGTTATCGATATTACGCGCCGTCACGATTCCGGTGAAGGGCGAGACAATCTTTTGAAAACCTTGGAGTTCTTCGAGGCGCTTGACGTTGGCCTGGGCAACAGTCACATCGGCCGCGCGCGCGTCAGCGGTTGATTTCCTTTCATCGAACTCCTGCTGCGAAACAACCTTCTGCTGCGCGAGTCTTTCCCAGCGGGTGAGAGTTGCTTTCGCCAGGTCTGAATTGGCAATGGCTTGCACAACGGTCGCGCGAGCCTGATTCAACTCCTGATCCACTTCCGGCGTCTCGATCTCTGCCAGGACCTGGCCAGCTTCGACTTTTGCGCCAATATCCACTGTCCAATTTCGGACGTAACCGTTGGTGCGCGCGTAGATTGCGGCTTCCTGAATTGCCTGTGTGCTGCCGGGCAACACCAGATTTCCGGTCGCGGTCGAACGTTCGGCCGAAACGGTCGTAACAGTCGGTCGCTGATCGCGAACGGAATTGGTTAACGCGGCGTTAGCCCGCCAACGCGGTAACATTCCGCCGACAAACAATACGGCAAGCACGGCGATGGTGCCAAGCAGCGCGCGGCTGCTTAGACCGCGCGTTAGCTTTCCAATCGATAGGCCATCTTTTTCGCGTTCGATTATTTCAGTCTTTTTCTCAGGTAATGTTGTCATGATCTTTTCCATTTGCGTTTCAATTGGTCGTTAAGAGTGATTGCGGGGCATCAAAATTGGTTGGTTGTTCATTTGGGCGCAGTTGCATTCGGTGACGGATCACGCTGAAGACAACGGGAACGAGAAAAAGCGTCGCCACCGTCGCGAGCAACAGGCCGCCGATAACGGCGCGGCCGAGTGGCGCGTTTTGTTCGCCGCCTTCACCAAGTCCGAGCGCCATCGGCACCATGCCGATGATCATGGCGAGCGCGGTCATCAGGACCGGACGCAACCGGGTGTGACCGGCGGCGATGGCGGCGTCGAGCGCGGTTCGTGCCTTCGCGCAGTTGTTCGTTGGCGAAGGTGATCATCAGGATGCTGTTCGCGGTCGCGACGCCGATGCTCATGATCGCGCCCATCATCGATTCGACGTTGAAAGTCGTGTGCGTCAGAAACAGCATCCACACGATGCCGGCAAACGCGCCCGGCAGCGCGGTGATGATGATGAACGGATCAGTCCACGACTGGAAATTGACGACCATCAGGAAATAAATGAGGGCGGCGGCGAAGATGAGGCCGAGCCCGAGTTTGCTGAACGCGGTGTTCATGCTCTCCACCTGGCCGCGCACGCTGATAGTGCTGCCGGGCGGAAGTTTCGGAGCGAAACTTCGTTGACGATCTTTGTGACCTGATCCGAGACGCGACCGAGATCGGCGCCCTGCACATTGGCGTAGATATCGAAGACCGGCTGCATGTTGGTGTGGTTCACCACCGCCGGTGTCTCGGCGCGATCGAGCGATACGACGTTGCTCAGAAGCTGCGGATGCGCCGGATCCTTTCCGGCCAAGCGAAGTCGAGAGCAATGCATCGACCGAGTCGACCAAATGCTGCGGAGTCTGAATCGCGACCGGATAGTTGATTCCGGTATTTCGGATCGGCCCAGAAATTTGGAGTGACCTGCCCGGCTGCCGCTGAGCGAAATCAAGAGGCTGTTGGCGACGTCGCGCTCGGTGAAGCCGAGTTCCTGGGCGCGGGTTCGATCGACTTTGACCCGCATTTCCGGCGCGTTGGTGACTTGATGCAGAGCCGACGTCGACCGCGCCGGGAATTTGTTTCACCCGCGCCTCGATCTCGCGGGCGATGGCGTAGTTCGGTTTATCGGCGTAACCGGCGACCTGGATATCGATCGGCGCCGGCAAACCGAAGTTCAATATCTGGCTGACGATGTCGGCTGGTTGAAAATAGAAACTCAGATCCGGAAATCGCGCGGCGAGTTTTTGGCGCAGCGCCTTTACATAATTGGGAGTCGAGCCCCGATGATCGGGCTTGAGCGAAACCAGGATCTCGCCATCGGCCGAGCTGATCGTAGCGTTGTCGCTGAAGGCGAGATTGATGCCGTTGGGCGTGCCGATGTTATCGATCACCATTGCGAGATCGTCTGCCGGCACGACTTCGCGGATCACGTCTTCGACGCGCGAAAAGATCTGCTCGGTTTCTTCAAGGCGTGTCCCGGGCGGTCGCGTTGACATGCAAACGGAACTGACCGGCATCGACTGTCGGAAAGAAGTCGCGACCGACCATCGGCAGAATGACGAAGGCGCTCCCAATCAGAATTGCGAAGAGAACGAAAGATCGTTGGCCGATTCTGCAGCGACCAAGCCAGCGCATCGACGTAACGTTGACGAAATTTTTCGAAACGCCGTTCAAACGATTGCTGGATCCGGCCAAAGAAATTGTTGCCCTGGTTTTTCGCTCTTCGTGACCGCGGATGAGATATTTCACCATCACCGGGACGAGCGTCCGCGAAAGCAGATACGAAGCGAGCATCGCGAAGACGACGGCGAGCGCGAGCGGCGTGAAGAGATATTTGGCCGGGCCTGTTAGGAAAACGACCGAGACGAAAACGATACAGATCGCGAGGGTCGAAACGAACGCCGGCACGGCGATTTGTTGCGCGCCATCGAGGATCGCGCGCTGCATCGGTTTTCCCTTGAGCGAGGTTGCGGTGAATGTTTTCGAGCTCAACCGTGGCGTCATCGACCAGAATGCCGACGGCGAGCGCGAGGCCGCCCAGGGTCATGACGTTGAGGGTGTAGCCGAGCAAACTCAGGATCGACAACGAAGCCAGAATCGACAACGGAATCGAAACCATGACGATGAACGTGCTGCGCCAGCTGCCGAGAAAGAGCAGAATCATTGTGGCCGTGAGCAACGCGGCGATGACACCTTCCTTCACCACGCCGCTGATCGCAGCGCGGACGAAAATCGATTGATCGAACAGCTCGGTCATCTCCAATCCCGGAGGCGCCGCGGCGCGCATTCCCGGAAGCAACGCTTTGATTTGATTCACGATGTCGAGAGTCGATGCGCCGCCGTTCTTCAAGATCGTGAGCAACGCCGAGCGACTGCCATCCTTGCGGACAACATTGGTCTGGACGGCGAAACCGTCGCGAACATGGGCGACGTCGCGGATGTAAACCATCGAGCCGTTTACCTGCTTGATCGGGACGTCGTTAAGCGCGGCGACCGTGTCAGGGCTGCTGTTGAGTCCGACGATGAATTCGCTCTCCCCGATTTTGGCTGTGCCAGTCGGCAGAGTCAGATTCTGCGCGTTGACCGCGTTGCTGACGTCGAGCGGCGAAAGGCCTTTGGACAAGCAGCGCTTGCGGATCGAGATCGACCATGATTTGTCGCGGCTTGCCGCCGTACGGAAGCGGCAGCGTCGCTCCGCGCACCGGCGCGATCGCCTGGCGCACGCGGTAAATGCCGTAATCGTAAAGCTGCGCTTCGCTCAATGTCTTGCTGCCAAGCGCGAGCTGCAGAATCGGCACGCTCGACGCGTTATAACGAATGATGAACGGCGGCTGCGTGCCGGGAGGCATTCGCCGCAAGATTGTTTGCGAAACCGCAGTCACCTGCGCGATCGCGGAATCGATGCGCACATTCGGTTGAAAGAAAATCCGAATCACTGCAACACCGGCCAGCGTCTGCGATTCGATGTTCTTTACGTTATCGACCGCCGACGAAATGGTGTACTCGCTGAAGGTCGTGATTTGTTTCGCCATTTGATCCGGCGAAAGGCCCGGGTATTGCCAGACGACAGTTACGACCGGGATATCGATCTCGGGAAAAATATCCGTCGGCGTCGTCTTGATCGACGTAATGCCTAGCAACAAAATGAGCAGCGCCATCACCACGAAGGTGTACGGCCGGCGCAAAGCCAGTTTGACTATCCACATAGAGCCAGAGCGGGTTGATAGAATTGGATTTCATCGACCTGGTGGGGAACGAAAACGTCGTGATGTTTAGTCGGAGCGGGTTGGAGGTTGATCCTTGCGACATGCGCTTCGACCAGATCGGGGAAGACCAGATGCGGAAAGATCGAAAGATCCCAGGCCTTGGCTTCTTCCTGGTCGAGGATGTGGTGGATTACCTCCCGCAGGTTGGGATACGCCTGTTCGTAATCGCGCTGTAACTCTTGTTTCAGTTGGGCGAGGGCGACTGAGACGAGCTGGAGGAAAGCCGGGGGCGGGGGCGGCGGCGGAGGATTGAGAGTCAGATTTCATAGATTAATTTGGTTATTGTATTTGACTGGTCGTCTATAAAATTGGCAAAAAAAGAGAGGTTAGGTAGAGAGTGCTTGCGCCTGTTTTACCCCTAAAACATCCAGCGCAACCTTGTTAAAGCCGCGAATCAACGCGAGATCGTTTTGAATCCGCGCCTGTGCGAGGGTTCCATGATAACAGGCAAACAATGCCTTGGCTTTGGCTTCCGGATCCGGCGCGTCAATTAATCCCTGAGCGTGCGCATCTCGAATCGCCGAAATAAAATAATTGATCTTCCGATCGAGGATCCGGTCAACCGTGTCGCGAACCACCTGGTCTTGGGTGCTGACTTCACTTCCAATGCTCAGCAGCGGGCAACCCAGGATATTTCCGCATCGTTTCTGACATTCTGCCAGTTTGTCGTGAACAAAATCGAAGTAACGATCAAAACGCTCGAGCGGGGGGATGGTTGGCGAGAAGATCGCATCCATTTGCGCTCGGTTCTTGTTCCAATCCGCCTCAAGAGCCGCAGCCGCGAGTTCTGACTTCGACTTAAAGAAATAATAGAAGCTCCCTTTTTTCGCCCCGGCCTTGTCACAGATGGAGTCAACCGAGGTGGAACCGTAGCTGTTCTCCCAGATGAGCTCCATAGCTGCATCAGTGAGGCGTTCCTTCATGTTACTTACTCTCGGCATAATCGTAGGTTTGGCTGATATTGACCAGTCAGTCAACTATTTTGTTCAACATTTTTTTGCCCTGTCCGGATAAGGCCTGACCGGGGTCTCACGCAACGGCCTCAAAGGGGAAGGGTGAGGAGCCAGCTAATATTCGACGAATGCTTCGTCCGGGTAACAATAAAGCCAGCGTTCGCCTGGTTGAGCGGAGATAATGACGGGGTGACCGGTGCTCTGCGCGTGGCGACTGGCGTGACGATTCGGTGAACTGTCGCAACAAAGAGTGACCCCGCATTCCTGGCAGGTCCGGAGATGGACCCAATCGCTGCCGATCTTTACGCATTCTTCGCACTCGAGGCGTTGTGGGTGTTTGATCGACCCGATCGCTTGAATGTGGGGGCATGTATCGTTAGGCATTTTCTTGTCCCGTGAAATCGTTCACGCTGCCGCCGCGGTTTCCGCTTTATTTTCACCCGGCGCCAGCAGATGTCCAAATGTCTTTCCCGCCACCAGGAAAATCAAACCAGCAGTCACGCAAAAACCAGAATGCATTAGCCAAAAAGATGTAGCTGGCATTTTTTCGAGGAAACCACCAATCCATCCGACCAAATTGTTCCCGGCAAAAAAGGCCAGGTAATAAATTCCAATAATCGTAGCCGACAACGCCGGCGGTGCGACCCGCGCGTAAAGTGCGATCGAAACTGGAAAGACGTTGGCGAAACCGATGCTGTTGAGCAGATGAAAGAGAACCAGCCAGATAAACGAAACTTTTCCGTCCGCACCGGCGGTGGCCGCGCCCATTGCGAGCGAAAGAAATCCTGTCATCGCAATAAGGCTACCAATGGCGAGTTTCGTGATTTCGGCAGGTTCGCGATGTTTCTTTGACCATATTCGCCAGAATACGACCGCGCCGGCGAGACAACTAACTGACAAGATTGAATCGAGCGTGATCAGCCATGTGATTGGCATTTGTGCGTTGCCGCTCTTGGAAACTAAAAAGGCGGGCAGGTTAGGAAGATTCGCCGTTCTCTCCGCCCAGACGAGGTACGCGTTGAAGATTTGTTGGTTGCCGATAATGGCGATTGTGATGACGGGCAGGAGCGCCAAGAGGGCGACGATCGCCATTTTGTCTCGATCGCGTCATTGGTGGTTTTGGTTTGTGCTCATGCTTTCTTTCGACAACCGGTGAGTCTGGCGGGAGATATTTTCGGCCAGATAAATAGATGAACAGGCCGAGCAACATTCCAACTCCGGCCGCGCCAAATCCCCAATGCCAGCCAACTTTTTCCCCTAGTGTGCCGGTGACCAGCGGAGAGATGATCACGGCACCGTTAATGAAGAGGTAATAGATTTGAAACGCATCGGCGCGCCGGTTATCGCCGGTTTGATATAACGCGCCGACTTGGCTGGCCAGGTTTCCTTTGAAACAACCAACACCAAGGAGAAGGCAGAGGAGCGCGCCGAGGAACGTAACTTGGAACGCCATCAGAAAATGTCCCAGCGACATTAGTAACGCGCCGATGGTGATGGTGGTTGTCCTGCCCAGAACGCGGTCAGCAATCAAGCCTCCGATGATTGGCGTGAGATAAACGAAGCCGGTATAAAGCCCGAAAATTGACGAAGCGATTTGCTGCACGGAACGCGTCCCGCGCGGAGTCGATCAGATGACGGAATGTTGCGAACCCTGCGACATGCTCTACCTGGCCCGGGAGGAGAAGAAACTTGACCATGTAAAGCACAAGCAGCGATTGCATCCCGTAATAGGAAAACCGCTCCCACGCTTCAGAGAAGGAGATGTAAAAAAGACCACGCGGGTGCCCGATGAAGCTGCGATCCTCAGGGTTGTACATGGGCAGGAGAATGTTGTGTCTCGGCCGGGTTTGGCAAGCTTCGGCGATGGTTGTAGTGACGGCTGCCACTATTGCCGGCTTGGCACTTGGAGCACTGGAGTGATTGACTAGAATTAAACTTACACTGACGAGTCGGATGTCCCAACATCGAATGCGTTAAATCGTTCAACGTTGAACGTCGGATTCGATCTCAACGTTCGAATCGTTGACGGATCACATGAAATTATAGTAAAGTCGTACAGTCGCAAGTCGCCCGGGAACCACCACTCCATCACTCCGATCCCCGGTCGTACGGGATGATATTATCCCATTCATCCGCGCAAGATCGGGCAACGAAAGCGACCACTGGTTCGGTGTCGCTCATATTAAATACCTCATGCGGAATCCCCGGCTTAATATAGATGAAATCGCCGGCCTGATTTTCCAAAACCTGCTTCAGACCGGGCCCGAATTCATGGCGCACCCGTCCTTCGACAATGTAAAGAATCAGCTCAAAGCCGACATGAATATGCGCCGCAGCGACGCCACCCGGAGGAATAGTCGCGATATTGGCCGATAGCTTGGTCGTTCCGACATTCTTGGAAGACATCCCTTGTTTGTAATGAATCCCATTCCAGTCACGCCGGATGCCGCCTCCGCGAATGGTGAGAATTCCATCATGATCTTCGACTGCGTTGAGCTGAATGTTATCCCGATCGTTTTTCATACAAATCACCCTGACGAAGGTTCCTGTTAATTGAGCGGCGATTAATATCCGCGTAGGTCCAAAAAAATTCACGGAGAATCTCTGTTCTATGGAGTGCGCCGGCAGAGCGAAGCGTCGACGGCGCTTTGGGATGGGATGAAAGGCCAAGTGGAGGCGATGAGCGGCGTCCAGGCAAGTTCGCGCGCCAGCCGGAAACGAGATATTGCAGCGGCGTCTGTACGTTCAGTTGGACCCTTCTCGAAATGTCGGCCACTACCCCCAAGAGCGGTGTCGTCGCTGCGCTTGCCACCGCAGTCCTCCGGTCAGAACTTCCGTTAGAACCCACAATTCGACTGGCTAACAGTGTCGGCATCTCCACATTCTCAGGCGCATGGCTGTTCGGCTCCGAATCATCCTGTCGGTTTTCCTCCTGACCGGAGCGGTCGTGGTCGTTTCGACCTTCTTTACGTTTTGGGCCGGGAATCGTGTGCTTGATGCTCACCAACGCGAACAGCGTCGGCGCGATGCGATTGCCCGGCTCGAACAGATCGAATCGGTCGTAAAAGACGCCGAGACCGGCCAGCGCGGTTACATCATTACCGGGAACGAAGTCTACCTCGATCCGTTCCGTTCCGCTTCGGAACATCTGCCCGCCGATCTGGAGGAGCTGCGGAATTTCCCGTGGATCGATATTAACCCCGACGAGATCGGGCGAATCGCGCAAATGATCGAACAAAAAATGGCGGAGCTTCGGACTACCATTGACGCGCGTCGCACTGGAGGATTTGAAGCGACCATTCCCATTATCCGGGCCGGATCGGGCAAGAAATTGATGGATGATCTCCGAGCGGAGATGCGGACGATCAAGGAAAGAGAAGTGTTAGGTCTGAAAGTCGATGCGCAACTGAGCGATCAGGCGACCCAAACCCGCACCGCAGTTTTCCTTGGGAGCAGTCTGCTTAACATTGCCATTCTGGTCTGGGGTTATCGGCGGATCGCGGAAGCGTTACGCCAACGCGATTTGGCGCTTCGCGAAACAAGTTTGCGTGGCTTTGAACTTCAACAACAGAAAGACCTTCTCAGCGTCACCCTCGCCAGTATCGGCGATTGCGTGATCGTTACCGACAAGGAAGCGACGCATCACTTTTATGAATCCGGTCGCCGAAAAGACGACTGGTTGGAACGCCAATGAAGCGTTAGGTCGCCCCGCTGCCGAAATTTTTCGAATCGTGAACGAACAGACTCGCGCACCAGTTGAGAGCCCGGTCGATAAAGTGATGAAACATGGCGTTATAGTCGGTTTGGCTAACCACACGGTGTTGATTCGAAAAGACGGAAGTGAGATTCCGATCGATGATAGTGGTGCACCGATCCGGGACAGCAAAGGCGGTATCCGGGGCGTGGTTTTGATTTTTCGCGATTTCTCAGATCACAAGAACGCGGAGAAAGAGCTGCTCGCTGGCGAAGGAAACAGCCGAGACAGCGAATAAGGCCAAAGACCAATTCCTCGCCATGCTCTCGCATGAATTGCGAACACCTCTGACTCCGGTCCTCGCCACTTTGAATCTCTGGGAAACGAGCGAAGAGGTTCCGCAAATGCTGCAACCGGATGTTCGAATGCTGCGGCGGAGCATCGAATTGGAGGCGCGCATTATCGATGATCTGCTTGATCTGACCCGCATCGCCCGGGGGATGCTCTCCTTTTCTCCGGAGAACACCGACGTCCACGCGCTGCTCGATTTTCTGATCGGACTTTCGCAGAGCGAATTCCAGGAGAAAGAGCTCAAGATTAATCTCCAACTGGAGGCGGCGCGGCATCACGTTTATACCGACGCTGCCAGATTGCAGCAGGTCTTTTGGAATATTCTTCGTAACGCGATCAAGTTTTCCGATCCGAACGGAATGATAACAGTCACCAGTTCTAACGACTCAGAACATCAACTCGTGATCAAGATCCGCGACGCCGGTATCGGTATGACTGAGGAAACATTGTCCAAATTGTTTGTTCCGTTTGAGCAGGCGGACCCAGCTCGGAATCGCCAATACGGGGGTCTAGGACTTGGGATGGCAATTTCAAGTGCATTGGTCGATTTGCTCGAGGGCGAATTATACGCGGAAAGCCCCGGACTCGGGAAAGGTTCGACCTTCACGGTCCGATTCCCGACCAGCGATCCGGCTGCGCAAGGGCACGAACCGGATCGTGCTAGTCCGGCACTCCGTGAGAAAACACGGATTCTTCTGGTGGAAGATCACGCCGATACCGCGCGCGCTTTGTCGCGATTGTTGGAGAATCGGGGATACAAGATCGAGAGTGTCTCGAGTGTTGCTGCCGCACTGGACGCGATTCAAGTGGGGAAGTTCGATCTTCTTCTTTGCGACCTTGGATTGCCGGATGGAACCGGGATCGATTTTATTGAAAAGGTTCGAAAGACGGCAAAGACGCCAGCCATCGCCCTGACTGGCTTCGGGATGCAGGAAGACGTCGATCGCGCACAGCGAGCCGGGTTTGATGGGCACCTAACGAAACCGGTTAGTTTGCAGAAGCTGGAAGCGACAATCTGGAGATTGCTGGGGAGAAACTGAGTTATTTCTATTTCATCGCTGTGGGAGCAGCGAGAGTGTGAATAGTGAATGGTGATTGGTTGTTTACGCTTCACTCTTCAACGCTTCACGTTTTCGAAGTCCTAACAGCCAGTTAACAAGCAGCGTTCGTTCCTTTTTCTAGACGCGATGCCCCACAGGCTCAGAATGGCCATCGTCACCACCGCAATGATCAGGAACATCCAAATCGGTTGTTCGCGAATGCGTAACCCTAAATAAATGACATACGGCTGGTGGGTCAGAAAGATCCCATACGAATACGCCCCGACTAACGAGAAAATCTGCGCCGGCAGCGAAAAGTGAGCAATGATCCCGGAAATCCCGATCAGAACCAGGAAACAACAGGCCCCAGTCGCTAGGTCAACAAAGATATAAGTGTAACCGTTCGAATATAATTCGAGCGCACCGAAATAAAGCAGGACCCCTGACACCAATCCGACGCCGTTTAGAAGAAATCGCTCTGCGCGTTCAGGCGATCGGCTGTGCCACATCCCAAGCGATATCCCGAGAGCAAATTCCGGTAACCGACAAATGGCGAAACCTCCGAGCAACCACAATCCATGTTGCGGGTAAACGATCAGCAACAGGTAACGGGTAAAGAGACCAATTCCACATGCGACCAACAGGAAAAACCATGGACCAAGACGATTCGCCGCCCAGAAGAGGAGGGGAAAAATCAGGTAAAGCTGAATCAGCATGGAGAAATACCACCAGGCTGCGTTCAGGTACATGAAGTTCATCGTGATATCCCAGAACCGCAGTCCGAGCAGGCTGAACACGATCCGGTGATCGACCTCTTCGAAACGCGCCACGAACGGTGAGATCAGGTAAACCAGGTGCGCTACCCAGTACATCGGATAGAGACGCAAAAGCCGGGAGCCATACCATTCGGTCCATTTCACCGGAGCTTTCGCTGCGCGCCGGGCAGTCGATTGCATCAAGACCCAGCCACTCAAAATGATGAACGCACCAACCGCGTGAAAACCGAGCCCTGAAATCTTGAGCCACGCCAGACCGAGAAAGGTCATCAGGCTGGCGCCGATTCCGTTCCAGTTCTCTGGTGGCAACGACCCGTGCTCGAAGTAGGTCGTGAAAAAGTGAAAATAAACGACGATCAAGATTGCCAATCCCTTTGCCACATCGAGCCAGACCAATCGCTTCATCGGCGTTCGACTTAGCAGTCCCCGCAGTCGGAGGGAAGGGGAATCGTGTTGGAACGTTAAAGCGTTGAAGAGTTAAAGCGTTGAAGAGGTGAGGGGGCGGGGGAAGCTCGACCCGAGAAAGTCTCTTGTTTTGCTGCTGAATGCCTGAGAATCTCAATGGGCGATAGGAGCCTGCCAATGCTAACGAAGAGATTGAGTTATTTGCTGCTGCCGCTGCTGGCGTTGGGTGACTGCCTTGGAAGTTCCGGGCCGCAATTGCCGGCGAAAGTCCCGGACCGGCCGAGCGGAACTCTTGAAAGGCTGATCGTTGCGAGCGGGACCGTCGCGATGGAACTCGATCTGAATCGACTAACAGGACGCGCCCCGCGACGCAGGGATCGAATCGGGAGAGCTTTCGTTTCGAAGTGCGTCCAAATTCTTTCTTCACCATCCGCGTCTTTAACAAAGTGCTGCGCGGAGCCGAATCGGGATCGATGGAGTTGATCTCAGGAAATTCCCGGATTCTTCCCGAGCCGTTGAATGCCTCCGCCAATCGGCTCGTCGTCGAAAGAGCTAATTCGAGTAATGCGGTTGGTTGGATAGTCCGCGATGGGCAGACGGGTTTTGTCTTCTTCAACGTTAAAGGAGAGCATTATGAATACGATGCCGCCGCGCATTTGCTCGGCATCAAAGGCGGAAGACTCATCGATTTCCGAAGAATTGGCCAACAAGCTCGGCCACCCTGGGGATGCTGGTGAAGTTGTCGGAGAGATTTCGATCGCCGCTGCGATGGAGCCGATCGAGATCACCACCGTCGCCAATGGCGTAGCGCAATCGTCGATCTTGCCACCTCGAGCTCGGTCGGGTCGCCGAGTGATCCGGAAGGTTCAGTGCCGGGTCCCGATATCATCGTGGGAGATCTACCTTCAATGGAACAGTTCGGCGCCGGTGGCAGCCAGGTTGGCTTGGGAGTGGGAACGACATCCTGCAACAACGGAAACGTTGAAGTGGATTGGTTTCGAGTTGCCGAACACCGACCATTGCGTCATTCCGCAAAATCTCTATCGCATGAGTGGCGGACCTAACAACAACGAGCGCTTCGAACAAATTGGGCAATCCTGGATGAAACATGCGTTCTTTGCCTTGCAAGACAATGCCTGCGGTTTTGGCTTGCATCCCAGCCGCGACCGGCGAGCACCTTGGGGTGGGCTGTTCCGATCCTTACGACGCCAGTCTAAATGCAGATCAGGATAGTTTGGGGTCACGCGCATGGGTGAACCCGTTCACGGGTGCTTTCCCTTCGACTTCAGCCGAGCACGGGGGCCATACTCATACTGGCACATCGCATCGGATCATTGTTGAAGTCAACGATCTGAACACGGCGATGAATCCGGGCGCGACCTACTTCGCCGAAGCGCAATACGTCACCCCACACGAGTACGCCTGGTGCCAGGCGCATCCTGGCCAGTGCAACATGTACAACAATGCCTCCTATCGTCAGTTTAACGTCAGCTGGCACGACCAGTTTCAGCTTTTCGCCTAGTCGGATCCACCGTGCGAATGACGCCTGCCATCAATGCCTGGCCGGGAGCGACCATTCGCACGATCGAGCCCGCACCGGGAGTCGATGGCCGCGCCTTTCTCGCCTACTAAAGTAACGAATTCAGGCGGAGTCTGGCATTATGAATACGCGATCTATAACCAGAATCTTGATCGCGGGATTCAATCCTTGACCATCCCTTTGCCAACGCCACTCCCATTCTGAAGGTGAGACCGACAAGTCGACGCCGGCCGATGGAGACGCTGTCCTTGATCCAGGATTTCACGCTCCGCCTCAACATCCCGGATTTCCTGCCGACGGAACGGAAGGGGACGCGGGATATCAGCAACGCCGCCTGGACTTTCAGTGACAACGGCTTCGTCCTGACCTGGAAGTCAGAGACCTTCGCGGAGAACCCGAATGCGAACGCAATTCGCTGGGGCACGCTCTATAATTTCCGTTTCGATTCCCTCATTCCTCCGACGACTGGGACTGCGACCATCGGTTTCTTCAAGACTGGTGCGCCCGTTAGCGTTGCGATCGATGTTCCCGCGGCGAGTAGCGGGCCAACACCAACACCGCTTCCACCGACGCCGACTCCAACATCAACGCCAATTGCCCCGCCACATGCTGTTAACTTGTCGACCCGGCTGCGGGTAGACACCGGTCCCGGCGTTGGCATCGGCGGGTTCATCATCACCGGCACTAATCCAATACAAGTTCTGATCCGTGGAATCGGACCGTCGCTATTGGGCGTTCCGAACCCACTGGCTGATCCAATGCTCGAGCTCCACGGCCCCGGTAACTTCGTCACCGTCTCTAACAACAACTGGCGAGAGACACAGGAACAGGAGATTATCGCAACGGGCATCCCGCCATCGAACGATCTTGAATCCGCGATTCTGGCAACACTGGATCCGGGAGCGTATACCGCGATACTGAGCGGCGAATAACGGCGGTACCGGCACAGGTGTGGTGGAAATCTATGATCTGAGCCAGGAAAAAAACTCAAAGCTGGCCAACATCAGCACTCGTGGAAATGTTGGCCTCGACTTCGATGTCATAATTGCCGGATTTATTCTTTCGGCCGGATCAATCCATGACGTTATTTTGATTCGCGGGATCGGACCGAGCCTTAGCGCACATGGCGTGGCCAACGCGCTCGCCCATCCTGTGCTGGAGTTGCGTGACAGCCAGGGAACGTCGCTCGCATTTAATGACGGCTGGCAGAACGGTCCGCCGGTGAGTTTGCCACCTGATGATCTGTTGGAGTCGGCCATTCAAACTTCGCTTTCCCCGGGGGCTTATACTGCGCTACTTCTTGGTGTAAACAGAACCATCGGCGTTGGACTGGTCGAGGTTTATGACCTCGGATCGCGCGCGTCCCAATCGCTGTGTCAAGCCTTCGCACTTTGGATTGGCTCCGCCGTGGAGGGGCGTTAGGGTGCAGACTGACCATCGATAACACTAAATGACACCGCAAATTTGCCTCCGTGCGGGAACACCGACGTGTTCCCTCGCAAACAATCGCTCCTCAGGCGCTGGCCTGGCATCAGGCCTCATTATGGATCGGGTCACGCGATCTCGGCCTCATATATATAATGAGCCCCCAAACCGGGAGCGTCCTGGAGACGATCGAGCCCCCGGGTATTCCGTGGGCTGCCGTCTCCACCGGCAACGATCTCTGGTTTACCCTCGGTGAAGGAGCAGAGGATGATCGATACCTCTGCCGATATGTTGTCGGGAAAGGATTCTCCCCAACCGATCGGATCCCGTGCCCCGAATTAACCGGCTCATATCTCAGCTTCGATGGCGCCCACCTCCACTCTGAGTCAGTGGTACAACCATCGCATTCTTAAACTCGATCAGAGCGGAAACATTCTTCAGGAATTTTCGGTTGGCGCTGAAATCAGCGGACATGTCTTCGCTAACGGTTTGATTTATGTCTTACGCGGAACGGAGCAGGGGGGCCGAAGATTGGCGGATCGCGCGCTTCGATCCGCGCCAGGCCACGCCTGAAATCGAAGATCTCGCGCGAGTTCCTTTTGCCTGTCGATCACTGACCTTCGATGGCGAACGCTTTTGGACGAATCATCGCGCTGCGAACGAGACGGTGTCGTTCGAGTTGCCCGGATAATTCCTGCGCTGCGCCCTCCAGATGCCCGACTTGCACCGTCGCCTTTGTGGCGGCGACCAATCGCGAATCACTATTCACAATTACGAGACCGTCGCTCCATCCCAAATAGCCTCCCGTTTATCCCAAGGGTGTTGCAACGAAGCGGGTTTTCGTGTTTCTCGGATAGCTGGACGTGAATTTGATTAACGAAATTGTCCGGAGAACCCATTGGCGCCCGACCGGCGAAGCGATGAAATTCCGATCCGTCGAGTGCTCACGCTACTTTCTTGGTTCTCTGGTGTTGAATCCAGGTTGGCAGTGGGAATTGAGGTGGAATGGGAACCGGCTGCTTTGACTGCTAACGATAACGATCCCGGAAAGGGAAGGATTGGATTATATTTTTGTCATAATCAAGAAAAACAATTGTTTACCAGAAGATTTCCTAATATCATCGCGGACCTGCTGCCTCAATAACTTCAGGTATTCACCATAAGTTTAGGCAGTCGAGTCTTCTTCCCCTCGAACCCAACGCAAGAAAGTCGCTCATACGCACATGAAAAAAACGTCAGGCCCTCGCGCCGCATTCTCCAACCCTCGTGTTCTCATCGGTTTTGTTTTTTGCTCTGTTGGGCTCTTCCTCGGGTTGCGCGCTTCTGCCCTCTCCTCGAACGCCTCAGAACCAGCAGCAGCCACCGCCCCGGAACAACCGGCTCAATCACAGCCCATGCAGGTTGGCATCTCGTACCATAACGACGTGTCGGAACCAATCCGAGATCTTGCCTTAATCTGGCCTCCTCCCAGCACACGGGAAAACGAACTCCGCGAAGCCAATCTCAATCCAAAAATTCCTAACAACCACATCGATGCCGATGATCCAGTGGTCCAAAACAGTTTTTATCTCCGATTTCTCGCGCCCAATATCCCGAACACTGGACTGAACTTTGACGGCATCCCTTTCCCGGGAGTCGGTTGCAGTTGCGCGCCTCCGGACACGGTCGGGGCTGTTGGAGCAACGCAGTATGTCCAAATGGTGAACGAGGGGTACCAAGTCTTCAATAAGACCACCGGTGCGTCCATCCTGGGTCCTACGGGAATCACCTCGATCTGGGCTGGTTTTGGCGGCGTTTGCCAAACCAATGGTAACGGCGATCCAGTAGTCCTCTACGATCACCTCGCGAACCGTTGGCTCATCAGCCAGTTCGCTGGAACGACCGTACCGACGGACGAATGTATCGCGATCTCGACTACATCAGACGCTACCGGCAGCTACAACCGCTACGCCTTTCATCTCGGAGCCAATTTTTTCGACTATCCACACTTGGCCATTTGGCCGGACGGCTATTATATGGCCGACAACGTCTTTAACACTGCCGGCAGCGCGCGCCTTGGCCCGCAGGCCTTCGCCTTTAATCGCGCAGCGATGCTAACCGGTGCAGCCGCGACGTTTGTCACGCCCGGTATCACTGGTACAGGTACCGAAGCTTACTTTCTGCCTAGCGATCTCGATGGCGCGACTTTGCCGCCGGCGGGCGCTCCCAATTCCTTCGTCAGTTGGCCCGGCTCCGGCGCTTACAAAGTCTGGCATTTTCACGTCGATTTCGTTACTCCGGCCAACTCGACTTTTACATTGTTCGCCAGTCCTGCTGCTGCCGCTTTTACCACGATATGTCCGACCACGCGCGCTTGCGTTCCGCAATTGGGAGGGACCGGCACAAATGCGCTGGATGCCCTTGGTGATCGTTTGATGCACCGCGTTGCTTACCGAAATATCGCCGGCCACGAATCGGTCGTGGGAAATTACACCGTCAGTTCTTCTTCCGTTGCAGCGATACGTTGGTTTGAACTCCGTGGCGTAACGAACGGCCCGGTCACAGTGTTTCAGCAAAGCACCTTTCAGCCTGATACGACTTGGCGCTGGATGGGTAGCATCGCGATGGACCAGGCGGGGAATATAGGCCTTGGCTATAACGCGTCGAGTAGCGCGATCCGTCCTGAAATTCGTTATACCGGCCGCCTCTCGACTGATACGGTAAATACCTTGCCGCAGGGTGAAGGGACTATCATCGCGGGTGGGGGCAGCCAGACCGGGACAGGTAATCGGTGGGGCGATTATAGCGGAATGACCGTTGATCCAGTAGACGACTGCACATTCTGGTTCACCAGCGAATACTATGCGACGACCGGCACATTCAATTGGCGGACTCGAATAGCTAATTTCAAATTTACCCAATGTCCGTCCGGACCAACCCCGACTCCGACACCTAGCCCAACGCCTTCGCCGAGCCCAACCCCAAGCCCGACTCCGTCACCCACGCCAACGCCAAGCCCAACCCCAACACCAACGCCAAGCCCGACACCAACTCCAACTCCGACGCCTCCTCCAACCGCTACGCCAACACCAACTCCGACTGCAACTCCTGTGGTCGCTTCAGTAATGTTGCCAATAGCCAGCATGAATACAGGCGTAACGACCTTTACTCAGTCGGTTACGACGACCAACATCCCGGTCGCCGCCAGTTTCGTTGGGTTCCAGGGCGACTTCAGCTTCGACTCCTCCGTGGTTAGCTTCCAAAGCGTTGGAACTTCAGGCGCCGGACTGACTGCGTCGAACTGGAACGTTTCTTCCAACATCCTGAACATTGGGCCAGGAACGATTAAGGCTCTCCGTATCTCCGCTTTCTCCAATGATTTCACGCCATTGGATGGTTCTGGAACGTTGTTCAATCTGAACATGGTCCGGATCAGCAGCACACCTGGCGCAAGTAGCCCACTGATCTGGCAAGCCGATCCGAACAATTTCCAGTTCATCTCAGATATGCTGGAGACCTCCAACCCGGCTAGCACACCTAATGGCAGTATCACGATTTCCGCCTCGACAGTCGGTATCGCCGGAACAGCCATCTATTGTTCGAACCCGAGCTTGAATCCGGTGCCAGGTGTAACCATGACCCTGACCGGAACCACCGGCGGCTCTGCCACAACGGACGGCTCCGGCAACTATTCCTTCTCCGGTCTTACTTCCGGCGGGAATTACACGGTCACCCCGACCAAGGCCGCGCTTCCAACGGGTTCCGCTGGCATAACGACTGTCGATGTGCGTCGCTGTTCAACGACACTTCCTCAATATTGCGCTGATTCCGCCGGGCTGTCGCCTAACGGCAGCGGATGTTAATAATAGCACGACGGTCGATACCTCCGACGTAATCGCGATTCAAAGATTCGCCCTCGCGCAAACCACCGGGATTAGCCAATGTCGGGAAGTATAGTTTCAGTCCGGTTAATCGCGCGTATCCATCGATTGCGAATAACCAAACGAGTCAGAATTACGACGTGTTGGTTTTCGGCGACGTCGCTTCCGGGTTCGTGCATCGGCCGGATGGAGTTACCTCAGACATGGCTCAGGAAAACCAGGTCGCTCCGACCGTTTCCACCGTAGCCTTGCCCGAAATCGCGGCTGATAAGTCCCGGACGATCCAAAACGCGCCGGTGACGGTGTCGATGATTGAGGCGACGAACGGGTTGGTTGGATTCCAGGGGGACTTCACTTTCGATGAGCGAGTGGTGAGTTTTGAGAATGTGCCAGTCCAGAAAGCTGGATTGACGGCTGGCAATTGGAATGTCTCCGGGAACATTCTTCCCGGAGTCGGCCCGATTCGCACGTTACGCGTATCGGCATATTCAAATGACTTTGCGCGGTTGTCAGGAGTCGGCACGCTGTTCGAGCTGAGAGTCAAGTTGCTTGGCACCGCTGCGGGGAAGACGCCGATCTCTTGGTCTGCGTCCCCGGCGAATCAATTCATCTTCATCGATTCCGATCTCAACGTGCAGCGACCATTCCGCGCGGTTGATGGTGCGGTGGATTCAAAACGCTAACTGTTGTTACACGCGGCTGCCTCCCGGCTCCGGACTGTACGACGCTCGGTTTAATAGCGGCGGAGCACCGCCGCATTCCAAAACGTGGCCGACTTATCAGACACATCTATTCGCTTGCGTTGTGCAGTGCGGCGGTGATCCGCCGCTTTCCGCGCCATAGCAAAGAAGCGCACGGCGCGCATAATCCTGATCACCTAACGATAAAAATCGCTTCAAGTCGACCCCAATGTGGAGCGACCTGAGGGCGAGATTGTCTGTTTGAACCATTGATTGCGCTTATTACGCTAAAATGTTAAAACATTGAAGCGTTAAGAAATAGCCGCGTCTCAAGTTCCCTGGGATTGTCCCAACTGAATTGCATTCCGCCGGCCAATCCTGAACGGCCTTGCAATTGTAAACCTTCTCAACTCCATGGACATTATTGTAGCCTCCCGCTCTGCTTTTGTAAGTCGCCGAGTAATTCTCGGCATAGGTTTTTGCGTGATCGGTTTTTCTCTCGCGCTCAAAGCCATAGCCCTATCGTCAGCTGCGGCTCCGTCGACCAACGAATCACCGGGGCAATCCCTGTCGATGCAAGTGGGCGTATCGTATCACAACGACGTATCGCCACCTTTGCGGGATCTGGTTTCGATCTGGCCTCCAAAAGGAAAGGGTGAAGACGAGCTGGCTGAGGCTAATCTCAATCCACAGATTCCTAACAACCATATCGACACCGAAGACCCGGTCGTTCAAGACAGTTTTTACCTTAGAAATCTCGCCCCGAGTTTCCCGAATATTCCGAGTACCGGGCTTAACTTTGATGGGATTCCGTTCCCGGGCGTCGGTTGCAATTGTGCGCCGCCTGATACGAACGGGGCGGTTGGAGCAACACAATATGTCCAGTCGGTGAACAGAGGGTATCAGGTATTCAATAAGACGACGGGCGCATCGGTATTGGGGCCTTTAGATATCAGGTACGCTCTGGAATGGTTTCGGGGGCGTCTGTCAGAACAATGGTCGTGGCGATCCAGTAGTGCTCTATGATCGTTTGGCTAATCGGTGGCTGATCAGTCAGTTCGCCGGCGCGAGCGTGCCGACTGATGAATGTATCGCGATCTCGACAACGTCAGACGCCACCGGCACCTACAACCGTTATGGTTTTAATCTTGGAACCAATTTCTTTGATTATCCCCACCTCGGCGTCTGGCCTGATGCCTATTATATGGCCGACAACGTTTTTAATTCCGCCGGGACCGCGCGCCTAGGTCCTCAGGCGTTTGCTTTCAATCGCTCCGCCATGTTGACCGGAGCGCCGGCAACCTTTGTCACACCGGGCATTACAGGTGGAGGTGCAGAACCTTATTTTCTTCCGAGCGATTTGGATGGGGCGACTCTTCCGCCAGCAGGTGCGCCCAATAGTTTCGTCAGCTGGCCCGGGAGCGGTTCATATAAGATATGGCATTTCGACGTCGACTTTGTAACACCGGCGAACTCAACCTTTACCTTGTTCAGTACTCTGGCTGCGGCCGGGTTTAGCCAGATCTGTCCTGGTACTCGGAATTGTGTGCCGGAACTTGGATCCGGGACGTCGGGCAAACTGGACGCACTTGGTGATCGTCTAATGCATCGGGTGGCCTATCGAAACATCGGTGGGCACGAATCGGTCCTGGGCACTTACACGGTCAGCTCGTCTTCGGTTGCAGCCCTCCGTTGGTTCGAACTCCGTCGCGTAACAGCTGGGCCACCAACCGTCTTTCAGGAAGGCACCTATCAACCCGACACCACCTGGCGCTGGATGGGAAGTATTGCGATGGACCAGGCCGGCAACATTGCACTCGGTTACAACGCATCGAGCGCCACGATCAATCCCAACATTCGCTACACCGGTCGTCTGTCGACCGATCCCGTTAATACCCTGCCACAGGGCGAGGGGACCATCATCGCCGGCGGCGGCAGCCAGACCGACACGGGGAATCGTTGGGGGGATTACAGCGCACTGTCCATCGATCCAGTCGATGACTGTACCTTCTGGTTCACCACCGAATACTACTCGGCCAACGGCTCATTCAATTGGCGGACTCGGATCGCGAATTTCAAATTTGCCCAATGTCCCGGCGCTCCCACGCCGACCCCGACGCCAAGTCCCATACCGACCGCGTCGCCCACGCCGACACCTACTCCGACAGCCACCCCAACTCCTACGCCTACGCCGATCGTGGTGGCTTCGATCAATCTGCCGGTCGCGACCGTTACCACCGCTGTCACCAACTTTACTCAACCAGTCACGACGTCAGCCATCGCGGTCGGGAACAATTTCGTCGGCTTCCAAGGCGAATTCACTTTTGACTCGTCGGTGGTCAGTTTCCAAGCCAATGGAACTTCCAACGCCGGCCTAACCGCCAGCAACTGGAATGTTTCCTCCAACATTCTTAGTACGGGACCCGGGACGATCAAAGCACTCCGCATTTCTGCTTTCTCAAATGATTTCACCCCGTTGTCGGGCTCCGGAACATTGTTCAATCTGAACCTGACCCGGATTAGCGGGACGCCGGGAGCGGTTAGTCCGCTGATTTGGCGAACGGACTCTGACAACTCCTTCCAGTTCATTACGGCCGACTTGGCCACGAGCAATCCCGCGAACACGCCATCGGGCAGCATCACCATTCAGGCCGCCACGATCAACATCTCTGGCGCTGCTGTCTATTGCACCAATCCGAGCTTGAACCCGGTGCCGGGCGTGATCATGACTTTGACCGGCACATCGGGCGGTTCAACGACAACGAATGCGTCCGGGAACTATTCCTTTGCTGGACTGACTTCCGGCGGCAGCTATACCGTGACGCCAGCGAAAGCGACGCTTTCAACGGGCTCGCCCGGTATCAACACGGTGGACGTGGTTGCGGTGCAACGGCATTTCCTGAACATGACGCTCATCCCGCCGGGATGCGGCCTAACGGCGGCCGACGTCAATGCCAGTTCAACGATCGATACATCTGACGTCATCGCTATTCAACGATTTACCCTCGGGCTAACCACCGGCCTCGCCAATGTTGGAAAGTATCAGTTCAATCCGGCGAGCCGCTCCTATCCGGGTGTTTCCAGCGATCAGGCCAATCAGAATTATGATACGCTGGTTATTGGCGACGTTGCCTCTGCGTTTGTTCATCGCCCGAGCAGTCCGCCATCCACTACTGGCCTAACGGAATCCCATCCTCAGTCGCGCTGAGCCGCGCTCCGGACTGCAATACGCTCGGTTTAGTAGCGGCGGAGAACCGCCGCACTCCAAAAGGTGGCCGACTTATCAGACTCCATAGATCGCTTGCGTTGTGGAGTGCGGCGGTGCTCCGCCGCTTTTCCGCGCGATAGCAAAACCTATTCGCGCAATGTTGGCCGCACGCTATGAACAAACTGCGCCTGGTCCGGCTTTCACCCCAAATATCTCGACGTTTATCCCAAAGCAGTTGCGAGGCACTCCGGATTCGTATTTTTCCCGACCGACGCCGCAGGATTGCCCTTCTTTTTGGTTGGCTAGCGCGACTTTTGAATTTGTTACGTGTTGAATCGGAACGGCGGGGCTTCTGAAGGATTACGTCGGTGGAGCTCGTCTTGATCAACAATTCTTCAGGATAACAGGCTTAAATTACATTTTAGTAATACCGCGGAAAAATAATTGTTAATTTGATGCATCTCAAATATCATCGCCGCTGGGTGCCTCCCCAGACCCATCGTTCTTCACAAGACATTAGCGCCCTGGCTCATCCCTCTCCCCCAAGAACCCAACCGTTAGGAAATCGCCCATGAAAAAATCGTCTCGTCGTCAATCCGCATTCTTTAATCTCCGGATCTCACTTGGCCTGGTTCTGCTCTTCGCCGGCCTATTTTTGGGATCGCTTGGATTCATTCGCTCTGTGGCCGCTGAAAACCAACAAGCGCCACAGACCGTTGCCAGTGCATCCGAGAATTCAGAAATCCAATTTGGCGAGTCGTACCATAATGACGTTTCTCCAGCGCTCAGTGATCTTCCCGCTATTTGGCCTCCGAGGGATCCAAAAAATCAGGAAGACGAACGAGCGCGCGAGATGAGACGGAATCCAAAACTTCCGTTGCCATTCCACGAGGATGGTCCTGACAAGGTGGTCGATCATGGCGTCCTCGGATTGCTCGTCCCGGACGCGATGCCTGCCACCATTCGAAACATGGACGGAATTCTGTATCCCGGCGTTTCGTGTTTCTGCGCGCCACCGGACACGAACGGCGCGATTGGGGCCACCCAGTACGTTCAGATTGTGAACGAAGGTTATCAGGTCTTTAACAAGACGACCGGTGCCTCGGTCCTTGGTCCAATCGGAATCACTTCGATTTGGTCAGGCTTTGGCGGCGTTTGTCAAAGCAATGGGGCGGGTGATCCGGTTGTGCTCTATGACAAGCTCGCGAACCGCTGGATGATCAGCCAATTCGCCGGTACCAGCATCCCGACCGACGAATGTATCGCGATCTCAACTACATCCGACGCCACCGGGTCATATAATCGCTACGCCTTCCATCTTGGCTCGAATTTCTTCGATTACCCGCATCTCGGGGTCTGGCCAGACGGCTATTACATGTCGATGAATGTGTTCAACACGGCGGGCTCCGCCTTTCTTGGACCGCAGGCTTTCGCGTTTGATCGCGCTAAAATGCTGACCGGTGTCACAGCCACGTTCGTTACGCCGGGCATTACTGGAGGAGCAGGCGAGCCCAGTTTCCTTCCGGCAGACCTCGATGGTCCAATCTTGCCAACTGCAGGAGTCGGCAATCCTTTCGTTTCTTATCCCGGCGCGGGCACCTACAGAACCCGGCTTTTCCATGCCGACTTCGTTACCCCTGGCAACACCACCTTCAATTTAATTGGAAGCCCAGCCGCGGCCGCCTTTACTCAAATTACGACGGGAGCACCGCAGCTCGGGACGACCGCCAGGTTGGACACGATTGGCGATCGCTTAATGTTCCGCCTCGCCTACCGCAAGTTCTCCGACGGCCACGAAGCGGTTGTTGGCAATTACACGGTCAGTTCAAGCAGCGTTGCCGGAATCCGATGGTTTGAAATCCGCGCCGTCACGACTGTGCCGGCTGTTTTTCAGGAGAGCACTTATCAGCCGGACACAACCTGGCGTTGGATGGGTAGCACAGCGATGGACAACAACGGAAACCTCGCCATCGGCTATAGCGCATCCAGCGCAACCATTAACCCTCAAATTCGCTATGCTGGCCGATTGGCCGGGGACGCGGCCAACAGCCTGGCGCAGGGAGAGGCGACCCTGATTGCTGGAACCGGAAGCCAAACGGGCAGTGGCACGCTCCGATGGGGTGACTACAGCGCCCTGACCGTCGATCCTTCCGATGATTGTACTTTTTGGTACACCCAGGAATATTTCAGCACTAATGGGGCGAATTGGAGAACGCGTATTGGAAGCTTCAAGTTCCCATCCTGCGTCGCGGGAGCTACCCCGACCCCGACCCCAACTCCTTCTCCTTCACCCACGCCAACCCCGACACCGACTCCGCCGCCAACCGCAACGCCAACCCCAACACCTACTCCGACGGCAACACCTGTTGTCGCTTCAGTCATGTTGCCAATAGCTACCATGAATACTGGTGTAACGACCTTTACCCAGTCGGTCACGACGACCAACATCCCGGTCGCCAGCAGTTTCGTTGGGTTCCAAGGCGATTTCAGCTTCGACTCCGCCGTGGTTAGTTTCCAAAGCGTGGGAACTTCAGGCGCCGGGCTGACCGCCAGTAACTGGAACGTTTCTTCCAATATCCTGAACATTGGGCCAGGAACGATTAAGGCCCTTCGTATCTCCGCCTTCTCGAATGATTTCACGCCGTTGGCTGGTTCCGGAACGCTGTTCAATCTGAACATGGTCCGGATCAGCAGCACACCCGGAGCAAATAGCCCACTGATCTGGCAAGCCGATCCGAACAATTTCCAGTTCATCTCAGATATGCTGGAGACCTCCAGCCCGGCTAGCTCTCCCAATGGCAGCATCACGATTTCAGCCTCGACAGTCAGTATCTCGGGAACCGCGATCTATTGTTCAAATCCGAGTTTGAATCCCGTCCCAGGTGTAACCATGACTCTAACCGGAACCACCGGCGGCTCCGCCACAACGGATGGCTCCGGCAACTATTCCTTCTCCGGTCTTACCTCCGGCGGTAATTACACGGTCACACCGACCAAGGCTGCGCTTCCGTCGGGTTCCGCTGGCATAACGACTGTTGATGTGGTCGCAGTCCAACGCCACTTCCTCAATATCGCGCTGATTCCGCCGGGCTGTCGCCTAACGGCAGCAGATGTCAATAACAGCACAACGGTCGATACCTCCGACGTAATCGCTATTCAAAGATTCGCCCTCGCGCAAACCACCGGGCTGGCCAACGCCGGGAAGTACAGTTTCAGTCCGGTTAATCGCGCTTATCCGGCGATTTCAAGTAACCAAACGAGTCAGAACTATGACGTGTTGGTGTTTGGCGACGTCGCTTCCGGATTTGTTCATCGGCCGGATGGAACTACCTCAGACATGGCTCAGGAAAACCAGATTGCTCCGACCGTTTCGACCGTCGCTTTGCCCGAAATTGCGGCCGATCAGTCTCGATCAATCCAAAGTGCACCGGTAACGGTCTCGATGATTGAGGCGAAGGACCGCTTGGTTGGATTCCAGGGAGACTTCACCTTCGATGAGCGAGTGGTGAGTTTTGAGAATGTGCCGGTCCAGAAAGCTGGCTTAACGGCCGGCAATTGGAATGTCTCTGGGAACGTTCTTCCCGGAGTTGGCCCGATCCGCACCTTACGTGTGTCGGCATATTCTAATGACTTTGCGCCATTGTCAGGATCCGGAACACTGTTCGAATTGAGAGTGAAGCCGGTTGGCATCGCCACGGGGAAAACGCCGATCGGCTGGTCTGCGTCTCCGGCGAATCAATTCATCTTCATCGACGCCGATCTCAACGTGCAACGGCCATTCAGTGCGGTTGACGGTGGCGTGGATTCAAAACGCTAACCGTTTAACTTGTAGCCACGGCCCTGGGGCCGTCCGCTCGCAACGCAGTTGTAGAGGCGCTTCTGCAGCGAATCTGTCGGTAACGTCCACTAGGGCGCTTTGTGTTAGCGCGGGGCGACAGCGTTCTGCAATCCCAACGGGATTGAGTCCCGCCAGCCCAGGGTTGGACCGCTCCTGCGGCCTACCCTGGGTAATAAAGCCCTAACGATCCAACCCCAATAGGGTTGTGCCGATCTGCGCTCGATTTCGCATTGTTCTCGACCCTCAAGTTGAAACAACGCGCCCAATTACTCGGGCACAACCCCTTTGGGGTTGATGACAAAGCCGACTTGTTCCCAGGGTTGCTCATGCTGGCAACCCTGGGCTGGAGGTCGAAATCCCGTTGGGATTTTCGTTTAAGTTAGCCGCATGCGTGGCCGGCCCAATCGCCCAGGTCGATTTTTTCAAACGCCTCAAACCCTTGTCTATCGGAAGGGGCGACATTGTGCGGACTAGCAGTCGGATCGGTTCTCCGTTTTCCATTCAAACTTCATCGTTAATCCACCTTGAATGATTCATGGAGTGGTTACACGGAGCAGAAATCGCCTCGGTGCTAAACATTGCAAAATTGTCATAATCCACGTGACACCGATTTTACGCTCGTCTAGAATCATCAATCGTTCCCGCAAAACTCCCGGGGCCATCGCTCAATAAAAGGAAGAATTGTCGTCCGCTGCTCAATAATATGAAAAACAACCACTCTCAAAAGTCCGGTTTTCTTCGTTCACAAGCCCTGTTCGGATTGCTCCTGTTAGCAGCTGCGATTTTAGGCCTGGTCACCTTCAGTGGCTTCTCGGGGAGGGCAGCCCAGGGGGCGGCTTCTGTGTCGACTCGGGATTCCGGGCCGTTGCGTAGGGTGCTGGTCAAAGATCCGGAGCTTATGCGTTTGCTCAAACACAAGGCGCCAGCGAGGTGGTAGACTACGGCAATTTCGTCCTGGTCGACGTAAACGAGGCGGCTGCGATCAATTTGTCGAACAATCCGGCCGTCGACGTCTTGGAGGAAAACAACCTGATCCTGCTAAACGCAGGAACGATCGACACTTCTGCGCCCGAGGTACGTGCTTCTCGTGGCCCAACTAGCGACAAGGCCGGCAAACAAATGCGTCTCATCCAGTTCGTCGGCCCGATCCGGCCGGGAATGGGGACGAGTGCGCTGGTTGGGACCGGGTCCAGATTGTCACTTACATTCCTAGCAACACCTATCTGGTATATGGAACCTCCCAGGCTTTAGCCGCCGCCCAGGCGTTCGCCGCGCACGCACCCATGGTCGAATGGGATGGAGAATACACCGCCGCGTCCCGCTTGGATCCAACGGTGACAAATAATAGCATGGCTAGAATCGTTAATAATCTTTCGGCGATGGGTAACGACCAGTTTGCCATTCAATTGGTAGATGACCCGGCGGAGAACGAAGCTACCCTGGCGTTGATCGACCAATTCAAGCTTGAGCCCATTATCAAGCAAGATCGTATTCTCGGCTACGTCAATGTAATGGTCGCGCTTCCGAAGGACGTAATCATCAATCAAATCGCAGACCGCGGCGACGTCGTTTCTATTCAACCATGGATACGCCTGCGCTCAATTGTGAGCGGCAGGACATCATCCTGACGGGTAATATTTCGGGAAACCCAGCGGTCCCGACACCATCAGACTATCTTGCCTACCTGACTGGGAAAGGGTTCAGTCTGGGCACGGCTGCCACTTTTGGGGTCAACGTTTCCGATACCGGTCTGGACAATGGGACGACCACTCCATTCCAGTTCCTTCTTTACACGTTAGGTGACGCCACCAACGCGGCCAATAGCCGGGTCAGTTATGTCACGGCGCAAGGTTCTGCTGTCGCTGGTGATCTGCCGGGCTGCCACGGTCACGGCAATTTGAATTGCACGATCATCGGTGGCTACGTGCCGACCGGCACATCGGGTGGCGTTAATTTCGCTGCGTTCCCACATGCCGATCCTTCCGGTTTCCGCTGGGGACTCGGCGTGGCGCCATTCGTGAAAGTTGGTCTGTCAGTCATTTTTAAGACCAACGGCACGTTTACAAATCCGAGCTACTCGAACTTGGAATCCCAAGCCTATCAGGCAGGGATGCGCATCAGCAGTAACAGCTGGGGCGCTCCGGTTGGTGGCGTTTACAATACGGATTCCCAGGCCTATGACTCGCTCGTTCGGGACGCTCAGCCAGCCGGTTCCACTTTTCCCACCGCCGGTAACCAGGAATACACCATTGTTTTCTCTGCCGGCAATGACGGTTCCGGCGCCAGCACAATTGGCAGTCCTGGCACCGCGAAAAATGTGATCACAGTTGGTGCAGCTGAGAACGTTAACCCATTTGGCGGCACGGACGGTTCCGGCATCGCTGACTCAGGTGCGAACAATGCCAACGACATCATTTCGTTTTCCAGTCGCGGACCGTGCACCGATCTGCGCAAAAAGCCTGACATCATGGGACCAGGAACGCACGTCTCCGGCGGGGCTCCTGAAATGCGGCCAATCCCGGACGGACCGGCAACGGGACCGTGTTGGCCTGCTTCACCGGCGCTGGAGTCAGCGGCGGCGTTTCACCTAACAAATTTTTCCCTGTCGGACAGCAGTGGTACACCGCCTTTCCGGCACCAGTCATTCCTGCCCGGCAGCAGCAGGCGCCGCAGCTCTTTTCCGGCAGCAATTCATCAATCAAAGCCTGACGCCTCCCAGCCCGGCGATGATTAAGGCGCTGATGATGAATTCGGCCAGATATATGACCGGCACCGGAGCGAACGATTCGCTTCCGTCAAACAACCAGGGCATGGGGGAAATCAGTCTCAACAATTTCTTCGACACCTTCGCCACTGGTCATGTCTTTCACGATCAAACCGCCGCGGATCTCATCACCGCAACAGGTCAAGTCCGAACGGTTACCGGGACGGTTATACGCAGCGAAGCCGTTTCGCGTAACTTTGGCTTGGACAGACACGCCCGGACCCACCAGCGCCAACGCGTATGTGAATAATCTCGACCTTCAAGTGGTGGTCGGAGGAAATACCTATCGAGGCAACGTCTTTAGCGCTGTCGCCGGAAACGGGTTTTCGATAACCGGTGGGAGTGCGGATCCTCGCAACAACGTTGAGAGCGTGTTTCTCCCCGCTGGAGTGACCGGTCCGTTCACCATTACCGTGACGGGCACCAACATCGCAGGGAATGGCGTTCCCGGAAATGCCTCGGCGCTCGATCAGGATTTTGCCCTGGTTGTCTACAACGGCACCGAATCGTCAGCCACCCCGACTCCTTCACCGACTCCATCACCAACGCCCACCCCAACTCCAACGCCATCGCCCGCACCACTCCTTCGCCATCGCCAACCCCGCCTCCGGTTCTCGTTGCGTCGGTTAATCTGCCGATCGGGACTGTCAGTACCGCGGTAACCAATTTCACGCAGACGATCACAACCTCGGCAATCAACGGCGCTGATAATCTGGTCGGATTCCAGGGTGATTTTAGTTTCGACTCGGCCGTGATCAGTTTCCAGAGCGTGGGAACCTCCCCCGCTGGCCTAACCGCCAGCAACTGGAACGTTTCATCGAACATTCTGAATATAGGCCCGGGAACGATAAAGGCCCTCCGCCTCTCGGCCTTCTCAAATGACTTCACGCCGTTGTCTGGTTCCGGAATCCTGTGCAACCTGAACATGGTTCGGATCAGCAGGACGCCGGGAGCGAATAGCCCATTGATTTGGCAAGCCATCCAACAATTTCCAGTTCATCTCCGATGTTTTGGAGACGAGCAATCCGGCATTACTCCGAATGGCAGTCTCACGATTTCAGCCTCGACCGTCAGTATCTCCGGAACAGCAATCTATTGTTCGAATCCGAGTTTGAATCCCGTTCCAGGCGTAACTATGACTTTGACCGGGACAACCAGCGGCTCCGCCACAACGGATGGTTCCGGCGACTATACTTTCGCCGGTCTTACCTCCGGCGGTAATTACACGGTCACACCGACCAAGGCTGCGCTTCCGTCGGGTTCCGCCGGCATAACGACTGTTGATGTGGTCGCGGTCCAACGCCACTTCCTCAATATCGCGCTGATTCCGCCGGGCTGTCGCCTAACAGCAGCGGATGTCAATAACAGCACAACGGTCGATACCTCCGACGTAATCGCTATTCAAAGATTCGCCCTCGCGCAAACCACCGGGTTAGCCAACGCCGGGAAGTACAGTTTCAGTCCGGTTAATCGCGCTTATCCGGCGATTGCAAGTAACCAAACGAGTCAGAACTATGACGTGTTGGTGTTTGGCGACGTCGCTTCCGGATTCGTTCATCGGTCGGATGGAACTACCTCAGACATGGCTCAGGAAAACCAGATTGCTCCGACCGTTTCGACTGTCGCTTTGCCCGAAATCGCGGCCGATCAGTCCCGATCAATCCAAAGTGCACCAGTAACGGTCTCGATGATTGAGGCGAAGGACCGCTTAGTTGGATTCCAAGGAGACTTCACCTTCGATGAGCGAGTCGTGAGTTTTGAGAATGTGCCAGTCCAAAAAGCTGGCTTAACGGCCGGCAATTGGAATGTCTCGGGAACGTTCTTCCCGGAGTTGGCCCGATCCGCACCTTACGTGTGTCGGCATATTCTAATGACTTTGCGCCATTGTCAGGATCCGGAACACTGTTCGAGTTGAGAGTGAAGCCCGTTGGCATCGCCACCGGGAAAACGCCGATCGGCTGGTCTGCGTCTCCGGCGAATCAATTCATCTTCATCGACGCCGATCTCAACGTGCAACGGCCGTTCAGCGCGTTGACGTGGTGCAGAATTAGCCGCTAACGGTTTCGTACATTTAGGAGCGCTTCTGCGAAGCGCCTTGTGGTTGACTTTGGTCGGTCCTACGTCTTCGCGCTGAAACCGACGGCGGAGCACCGCTGGACTCCGGTGAGCAGCGCAGCGCGACACCCTTTGGTGTTTGAAGGTCCGCTCCTAGACCGATGAATCACCCGCATCGCTCTCACCTGGCCCCCGCTTTCGCTCAAAGCGCCGTCGACGCTTCGCTTTGCCGGCGCAGTCCAAAAGCCGGCGCTTCTGTTACGTTTTTCCGCGATCCAAACCGGTTAGCGAGAGCCAAATCCTTGGATTGCAGTACGCTGTGACCCGAGCTAAACGACATCGAGAAGCGCCACTACAACACTATCCGGGAACCGCCGTCATCCTAGCCTTCGACACATCTGGCTGTTACAACCGGCTCCGGCTATTTATTATCCGGCATGCTGTCGCCTTTGCCGACGACAGCCGCAAAATCTGAATGAGCCGGAGATCACGAAAAAAGGCGATTGCAACGGAGACCGCGCCGTCCGGTCTACGTGGGTCTGTTGTTGTTTCACGAAAGAGCCGGACCGGTCGGTTACTAATAGTGTTACTTGGGATTATCGCGGGACAGATCATTCTGTTTGGCCCGGCGTTGGTTGGAGAGAAATTCTTTTGCCCCTCGATATCCTGGCCTTGCCAGAGGTGTATCTGCCGAAGTCGCCCGAAGTCGACAAAATGGTCCCTCATGATCGTGCGCTTTCGGATTTGGTCTTGCAGTTCGAACCCGAACGGCGTTTTACCGCGGCAGAGATCCACCACGGCCGCCTACCGATGTGGACGACGTATCAATATGCGGGATCACCATTAGTCTGGCCAAAATTCTCTCCCTTCATATTGCTGGAATGTTTGACTTATCTCCGGCCATGCTGCCGTGGGTTCAGCTCCTGACGGCCGTGATCTCCGGGATAGGACTCTATTTATTCTGTAGGCGAGCACTCGGCGTTGGATATTGGGCGGCGGTTATCCCGGCTTGGTGTTATCCGATGACCGGCTTCTTTGTCTTTTGGCGAGGCTTTCCGACGTGTGGCGCGGTTTTTTGGTTTCCATGGTTGCTGCTGGCTGTGGATCAAACAATTCGAAGGCGAAACTGCACGGCGCTGATCGGCTTGAGCGCGGCAACCTGTTTGACGTTGATTAGCGGCCACGTTGACGTCGCGGGCCAGGCATTGTTGGCATCCGGGTTGTACACGATTTGGTGTTTCTGCAAATTGGTCCGGCAAACAATGGTGTCAAAAAGAGGCGCGATCGGCATTCGTTACGCTCGCGGCCGGATGGAGCCTGGGATTCTTTCTCGCTGCGCCACACTTACTCCCGATGCTCGAGTATGCGCAGACCGGCGCGCGGATTGGAACATCGAAGCAGTGGGGACAAAGGAGCGTCCACCCGCTGGAATATCGGAATTGCCGTTAACCGTTCTACCGGATCCTGTACGGGGTAAAGCGCCCAGGAAACAGGCACCTCGCGCCCGGCAACCAAATTGAAAGTGCCGCGGCGATTTACACCGGTGTTATCGCAACGCTCCTGGTCGCGCCGCTGGCGTGGTCCAACCGAAGACGGCGTTCCTTTTTTCCTGTTTTGCTCCCTCCTTGATTTTTCTTGGGCTGAGCTGGTCTCTAAATATCCCGGGGATGGTGGAGATACTGCGCCTGCCGGGATTGAGAATGATGTCGCACAACCGTCTCGTGTTCGTGGGATCGTTGGCAATTCTTGCGTTGACCTCGGTTGGGCTCGATGCGCTTTTGCGAGGAGAAGTTTCTCGGCGTCGTTGGTTCCTGTTGCCCGGCGACTTTGCTGGCAGCGCTTGCAGCCTGGTGTTTCTTTCGGGTCGGCAACTTGCCTGAGCTCGTCGCTGCGTCCCAGCAATGGGGCCATTCAATTCTGGTTCATCCGGGCATTACTAATTTCCAGGGATCTTGTGTGCAATTGGCGTGGCAGGTTGGGGATTCTCCTCTCAACCGACCATGGGCTCCCGTCCCTGGTTGGCGTTCCTTGGCTGGGTAATGTACTCGTCGGAGATTTACTCTGGTTTGCGCATGATCGAAGTACGCAGGCCGATCCCGCTCTTTATTACCCACGCATTCCGGTCCTGGAGCAAATTGCCCAATCGTCACCTGGTAGCCGGATTATTGGTTACAACTGTCTCCCCGCAGCTCTTGCTCAAACTCATGAGCTACGCGACGTCCGTGGATACGACTCTGTGGATCCGAGCCGCCTAACTACTCTTTTGTATCTGGCCGCGGATCCCCGATTTCAAGCCCGATACTCAGAGGTATGCCGTGACCCAATGGTTACAGCAGCAGGGATCGAGTTTTCTCCGGATGGAATCAAACTTCCACCGGTCCTGGACATGCTCGGTGTGCGTTATGTTATTTTTCGAGGTAGACCGGAAGCCCCTTCGCCCGCGGCTTTCCAGAGCAACGATTACTGGGCGCTCATTAATCAGGCAGCGCTCCCCCGAGCATTCGTCCCTCGCCGCGTCGAGACGGTGATTGATGATTCTGCCCGGTTAGAAAAACTGGGATCTTCCGCAATTCGATCCACGTGCAACTGCATATGTGGAATCGCCCGTTAGTCTTCCGGACGATTGCCGTGGTCAAGTCGGAGATTTCCGATGAGCAACCTACTCGGATCAGCGTCTCAATGAAAATGGAGACGCCTGGACTAGTCGTTCTCGCTGACCTTTGGGATAAAGGTTGGCGTGCATATCTGAACGGACAGCCGAACGCCGATCTTCGCGCTAACCATGCGGTGCGAGGCGTAGTTGTCCCGGCCGGAACCGGTAGATTGGAGTTTCAGGTATGAACCAGCGAGCCTTTCCTTAGGACTTAAGTTGGCCATGCTGGCAGCCGCAATTCTACTCGTCTGTTTGGTCTATGTTGTTGCGAGGCGGAAGTTGAAGCGTTGAAGCGTTGAAGCGTTAGGTGGAACGTGACCCCCGGGCACGTTGCTAAACAACAACGGCCCGACAGCAGTCGGGCCTCACTTTGTTGGTAGGCGCGACGCTGCCCAAATTTGACGCCTTCGGAGCTCGTCGAAGTCTTTACGCAACCATAAACTACCTATTCCTGCGGTGTCTTGTTACCCTCCGAGGGGCACGTTGCCTAATAAATTAGGTCCGATAGCTGTCGGTGTCGCACCTCCCTGAGTTGGACGAACACCAATAGATTTGAACAGGAAGAGTTGAAGTGTTTGTGTTCCGGGCCTTCCCGTCTTCTAGTCTGTCCAACTGACATGGGGCGCGCGCGGCGATCGGAAAAGACAGCAACATCAATTACCCCAACGCCAGAACTTTCCAATTGGAGTGATCGCTCAATCGCGGCCGGCGTTTGCCTTCTTCTTGTGGCAATTGTCTGGATTGTCTTCGGCCAGACCCTCCGGCACGAGTTCGTCAACTACGACGATGACGAGTACGTTTACGAGAATCCAAGGATCAGAACGGTCTCAGCCTCGAGGGGATTGGCGGGCTTTCACCCATGTGCATCCTACAACTGGCATCCCCTGACCACGATTTCGCACATGCTGGATTGTCAGCTCTACGGTCTTCAGCCGTGGGGACATCATTTGACGAATGTGTTGCTGCATTCCGCGGCGGCCGTCTTTTGTTTCTGGCTCTCTGGCAGTTGACTGGTGCTCGTTGGCCCAGTGCCTTCGTGGCGGCCGTGTTTGCCATTCACCCGCTGCGGTCGAATCGGTCGCGTGGGTCGCGGAACGGAAAGACGTGCTGAGTGGCGTGTTCTTTATGCTGACCCTGTGGGCTTATGCGCGTTATGTCCGCAGTAAGAGACCTTCTTCCGGCCGATACACGACGGCCCTGGTTTTCTTTGCCTTGGGTTTGATGTGCAAACCGACGCTCGTAACGCTTCCGTTTGTCTTGTTGCTCTTGGATTACTGGCCGCTTCGACGTGTCTCTTCCGAAGAGGGCACGCGTGTGAGCCAGTGGAGTTATCTTTTTCTCGAAAAGGTTCCACTCCTCGTGTTCTCGGTGGCCTCATGTGTGGCCACTGTTTTAGCCCAGGGGCGTACCGTGGTTTCATTAAGCCAATTGAGTCTGGCGCAGCGAATAAGTCAGTCCGCAGTGGCGTATGTGGTTTACCTGGCCCAGACGGTTTATCCCGTTAGGCTCGCCGCCATCTATCCCTATCCAGATCACCAAAACACGGCCTTAGTAATCTTTGCACCTCTTTTCCTGCTCGTTGTTTCTTTGCTCGTTTTTCTTTGCCGAAAAAGTTATCCATTCTTGCTCGTGGGCTGGCTCTGGTTCTTGGGAATGCTGGTCCCGATGATCGGCATTGTTCAAGTCGGACCACAACCGCACGCCGATCGCTACACCTACCTGCCTCAGATTGGCCTGTTCGTGATGATTACCTGGGGAATCATGTCTGTGACTGTAGCGCGACCTTTTCTTCGAAAGGTGGCGATTGTCATGGGCGCGGTTGCGGTGGTGGCGTCAATCGCCATCAGCTTCAAAGAGACTGCCTCCTGGAAGAATAGCGAAGCGCTCTGGCGCGAAGCCATTGCTAACACGACGAAAAATCAGATCGCCGAAAATAATCTTGGCAGCGTGCTGATGCAGCACCAGGAATTCGATGAGGCGTTGATCCATTTCCAGAACGCGGTTCAGATTTATCCAAATTACCCGGAGGCGAATAACAACGTTGGTTTTTCATTGGCCAGGCAAGGTAAGTCATCGGAGGCAATCACTTACTACGAGACCGCCTTGCGATTTCGACCCGATTTCTCCAAGGCCCACCATAATCTAGGGGTCAGTTTGGCCAAGACAGGGAAGATCGACGAAGCGATTGAACATTTCCGGGAGGCTCTGCGGATGGAACCAACCAACACGGAAATGCATTACAACTTGGCCAGTGCGCTCTTACAGATCGGAAAGCGAGACGAAGCAATAGCTCATTTGCACGAAATATTGCGTCTCAATCCGGGAGACAACGAGGTGCAGGAATATCTTCGCCAACTTGGCGATCAAAGATAGCAAACCAGAATCGACTCGGTGTGGGATCAGAATTGATTGAAATTATGGTGCGCCCTTAAACTTTTTCAGGAAATTTCTTATTATTTTCGCTTTTTAGTTGACATGTATTCCTCACTTTTCGTAAAAGCGCGTTCCCTGATTTGCGTGTCTAGCTAAAAAAGCAAGGATTCGCTGTCATTTAGACGACGTCGTCACAAACAAAAAATAATATGAAAAAAAACACTGCCTTACGGTCTGCTTTCCTTAACCCGCGGGTTTTAATCACGTTCGCCCTAGGCGCCGTTCTGGCTCTTGGCTTACTGGTTGCCTTTGCGGTCTACCCAGGGGGTAATGCCCTTGCCGCGCACCAAGAAACACCGTCGTTGGACGCTCCTGCTGCGCAAAACATTCCCCGCTGTCCCAGCGACTGCCACGGAACAATCTCCAGGGGAACCTGATGTTTTCGTCGCCAACCTTGAACCAGCCGGGAACCTCGACATGGGCGCGCTTGGTATTAAACCAGTTTGGGCTCCGCAAGCTGTCGTGACCAGCCCGGATGGCGCTGTCATGGGCCTTAACGCTGCCTGGACTAATGTTACTTCTGACATCGTTAACCAAAGCGTTGCAGGCGCTTTCGCTACTCTTAGTTACGGCTTCACTCCTGGAGAAAGCGTCCAGTATTTCTTAAACGGCACACTGGCGAATACCTTCACCGCCGGCGCCACTTATGGCTACGTTGGCGTTGGTGGTACCGGCGCTGGTTTCGGCTTTATCACTGTCTACCTCAAGGGGCTAACAAGCTTAAAGGAATCTGGCTGTGTTGTTCAAGTCTCACCGACGGGTCCTTATGCGCCTGGTATTGCTTGCGCGCCTCACGCCGTCAACACCGCAGGAGCAAGTCCAGCTCTTCTCTTGTTTGCCACTGGCTATCCCGTAAGCACCTCGGTCCAACGATATCGTAACGGAGTTGCATCCGGAACCACGACGACAGTTTACCGGCGGCACTTTCTTCATTCTGCTCACTCCTGCAAATAACGGGAACACCTCGGCCCTTTATGCCGTTGATCAAATTCCCGGAGTGTTCGGTAAGTTCTCAGGCGTAACAGTCGAAGAACGCAACGACGCTGGCACCCCGCCAGTTGGAGATCAGAATCCGGCCCGGGCCTTTATCGATCGCCCAATTCTTGAAGCAGGTCTCGGTGGAACTATCGCGGTTGTCGGCGAAGGTTTCCGCCCTGGTGAAACCGTCAACATGACCGGTTCCGCTGTTACCTCGGGCACGGCCGATGCAAATGGTGCAGCTACCTTCTTCCTTAGTGCTCCCACTGGAGCCGCTATTTACAGTGTAACCCTTGAAGGTGCGATAACAGGCCGGCAGGCAAGAGCCTCAGCCCAAGCACACGCGGATGTCCAGAATCGTCGCGGCATGATCGCCGCGCCTTCGCTGGTTTCCCCTGGTGGCAACATGCTAATCATGGCAGACCGGATGCCCGCTAACGACCTCGGTCAAATCTTCCTCGATGGCGTTCTGGCCGGCACGGCCACAACCAATAGCGCAGGCTTCGCCTCGTTCAGCTTGCCAAAGCCAACACCTGGTGGAACACCAGGCACATTGGTCGTCTTGCACGAAGTTGCATGGATCGCCAATAACGGCACGGGTGACGCGCAAGCTACCGGGTTCCTCCTCGGACCCGTCGCTGGACCAACACCAACTCCAGGACCAACATCTACGCCTGGATCTCCAACACCGACACCCGGTCCTACCGGAACACCAACGGCAACGCCAACTGCGCCTCCAGCAGTTTGCAACCAGCCCGCGCTCGGTTTTGAAGACTTTGCCAACGTCCCTGGGTTATCTGGGTCTGGTTGGATCTTCCAAAACAACAGCACGGCGCCTTTAGGAAATACCTGGTTCCAAGGCAGCACGGCAGCATTCAATTCCCAAAGTGGTGCTGGTAACGCCTATGCTGCAGCCAACTACCAAAGCAGCACCGGAACGACCGGAAGCGAAACACTCAGCAACTGGCTCATTCTACCGCCCGTATCTACCCAAACCGGGTTCAACGGTCAGATGAGTTTCTGGACTCGCACCAGCGACGTTCCTCAGTTCCCAGACCGGATGCAAGTGCTGCTCAGCCCAAGTGGCGGAGCAAACACCGGTGGCACCCCGACGTCGGTCGGTGATTTCACCACCGTTCTGGCAGACATCAACCCAACGTTGACGGTCACTGGCTACCCGAATGTCTGGACAAACTACGTCGTGACACTTCCTTCACTGGGGAATTCCTCGGTTCGAATCGCCTTCCGTTACTTCGTCACCAATGGCGGACCTGCGGGAGTCAACTCTGATTACATCGGTGTTGATACCGTGGCGTACCATTGCCAAGGCGGATTCGTGACACCGACACCGTCCCCAACGCCGACGCCGACGCCAACTCCGTCGCCAACGTCGACACCTGGACCTAACGGATGCACATGGACGTTGAGCACGGTTGTTCCGGCTCCAATCATGGATAACGCGGTCGCAAGCGAAGGCGGAAACCTCTACAGCTTCGCCGGCGTCAGCAACAACGCCATCGTGGCCAACTCCTACAGTTTCAATGGAACGACATGGAGCGCGATCGCGAGTATGCCTCTGGCATTGGAATATCCTGCCGCAGCAAGTGATGGCACCAACGTCTATCATCGTTGGTGGCGTCGATAACGCGACCGGCAACGCCGTGACCAACCTGTATCGCTACAATGTCGGTTCGAACACTTACACCGCATTGGCTCCGTGCGCGACGGCGAGCTGGAATCATATCCTGCTCTATAGCGCTGGTAAGCTCTACAAGATCGCGGGAACGGATGATACACCGATCTCATTGGCCAACGTTGAAATCTATGACATCGGCAGCAACACCTGGTCAGTCGGTGCGCCATATCCAGTTGCACAGAGCTTCCCGATGGGCTTCGCCCAAGGTGGGTTCCTCTACGTGGGTGGTGGTATCGATGCCGTCTCCGGTAACGAAACCGCAAAGGCTTATCGCTACGACCCAGGCACAAACACTTGGGATGATGCAGCATTCGCTGATCTGCCAGCACCACGCTGGGCAGGCGCGGCCGGATACGGCAACTGCTGCACCGGTGGTGGTGTCTTCGCCGGCGGTTATTCGGTCAACCTCATTACCTTCACCGCAATCAATTGGGATTCTGGAACCAATACCTGGACGAGCCTCCCGAACATGAATGGTGAACGGACCCGTATGGGCGGCGCTGTCCTCGACGGCGCGTTCTACGTCTGTCGGTGGACGTTCGAACGCCGTTGCTGCATTCATCGGCACGAACGATAACCAACGGTTAGGTTGCCCGGTCGTCGCAACCGCGAACATCTCCGGTAACTCGATTCCTCTGCGCAGCCGCAGTACCAACGCCAACGCCTAACGTCGCATTGGCGGGCGTGACGATGACGCTGACTGGAACGTCGGCTGGTTCAACCTCGACCGATGGCGCTGGAGCCTACCAGTTCCTGGCCTGGCCACTGGTGGTAATTACACGGTGGTTCCAACCAAAACCCGCAGAGTTTCGGGCTCAACCGGAATCAACACTGTTGACGTCGTGGCTGAACAAAACCACGCGCTCAATCGAGTGCTGCTAACCGGTTGCCGCCTCGCCGCAGGTGAGGCCGCTGGTCCAGCTGGAATCAACACGGTCGACGTGCTCGCCATCCAAGCGTTCGCGCTCGGACGGACGATCCCGGCGCAGATTGGTAACGTTGGTATCTACGTGTTCTCGCCAGCTAGCCGCACTTACGCGCCGCTCTCGACGTCGCAGACCGCGCAGAACTTCAATACGATTATCCTCGGTGACGTAGCCAATCCGATTGCTAACCCGCCGCCACGTCCAGGTGGACCAGCTCCGGAACGGCCAGATAGCTAGCAGGACCTGTTGCGTCAGTGACGCTCCCTGATGTCGCTGTCTCTCGCACGATGAGTAACTTCACCGCTGCGGTGACAAGCTCAGCGATTGATGCATCGAGTAACATCGTAGCATTCCAAGGCGACTTCACTTTCGATGAGAGAGTGATCACCTTCTCCGAGAAGCCGGTCCAAAACGCCGGACTAACCGCTGGTAGCTGGGTTGTGGATGCTAACGTATTGGCCGGTGACGGACCAATCCGCACACTCCGCGTCTCGGGTTACTCGACGGATATGAGTCCGCTCAGTGGCTCGGGAATCCTGTTCGAATTGAAGGTTGCGAAGGTGAATACTGCTGCAGGCAGCACCCAGTTGATCTGGGATAACTCAGAAGATAACGCCTTCTTCTTCGTCGACGCTGATCTCAACGTGACGCATCCGTTCAATCGCGTATCCGGAAGCGTCGGACCAAAACGGTAAACGGCATCAACTACTAACTAAGATCTGATTGCGAGCAGCCGGGGTCACAAGCCCCGGCTGCTCTGTTTTTACGGTGTAGCCACGGCCCTGCCTGCGGCCGTTCGTTGTAGCCACGGCCCTGCCTGCGGCCGTTCGGTTGTAGCCACGGCCCTGTGGGCCGTCCGGCGCGTCAGGCTAACCTCGCCGTTAGGCCAACGCAGCGGCATGCCGATCGGCGATTGATAATGGCGGTTATGCGACTGATGGCACGCGCAGTCTTCGTTGTGATGGAAGGAGTGACGGCTCCAGTAATGCGGTGATGAAGTGATGGAGTGATGTAGTCGATCGGCATCCTCGCTCCGCATTGACTCGAGACTGCGGGTAATTGCACTGCCAATGCCTACGTCAACTCTGTTGCCCTGTAGCCTCTTGCGAAGCCTGTACCCAACAACGGCCCGCAGGGCCGTGGCTACATCAAAACCAACACCCAATACTCCGTGCCACTCCCTGGCCCTTCCTACTCAGCTCAATCTCCCATTCACCCGCTCCAACCACCGCAGTTCCAGCTTGAATTGCGCGATGACTAATCGACTCATCCAGGTTCTTTCCAAATTCGACTGCACCGTTCGACTTCGAATCGCACTGATCGCTTCCTGTTCCCGGGCCAGCTCCACCTCGAGAAAGCGTATCCGTCGTCTAACCTGCCGCCGAACGATGCTCCTCGGCAATTGCGACGAAAGAATTAGCCAGGTCACAAACGGAGGTCGATCACGGTTCGTCGTCCATTCTTTCTCAGCCAGCGATTCTTCCAAACGTCTTCCTCCTTTAGCACTCGTTCGCAGAACCCGGCGCTCCGGACCGACTGCCGGTTCTGAATTTTCGCGCGAAATGACCAGACCTGCACGGGACAACTTCTCTAATGAATAATAAATCTGCGGGCGAGACAGCGCGATCCAGTCCCGAGCCTGACGGCGTTCCAATTCGATATTCACCTCGTAGCCGTGCATCGGTCGTTCCCTGAGCAGGCTAAGAATCACCATGTCTGGAGTGGTGAGGGCAGGGGATTTGGTGGTGTTTGTTCTGGCCATGTGGGTCGTTATTTGGCCTCGAATCAAACAGCGATGAAATTGCTTTGTGAACCTCAAACTATAATTAGAAGCAAAATGTCACCTGAGTTATTCACAATCGTCACATCCGTCGACAACATTCTCTCCCAATTCGATCTCGTCTAATTTAGACTACTAACGTTTCGTCACCAAAAAAAATCACCGTTTTTCCCTCGTAATTGGCTTCCAACGAGAGCGAAAAATCGATCCAGCGAATCGACTCGAGTCCATCAGATCGCGCACCGTCTGTTTCGATCTCAATCCGTGAGTGATTGGTCGTTTTAGAAAATAAAAAATAATAAAAAAATGTGTTTTTTTTAAAAACAATCTTGACACTTGACCTTCTCTTTGCGTAAAACGGCCCTCGCAATGGAAATCGAAAAAGTGTACGTGCCTCTGGGTGTCCCCAGGTAGATCCGTCGCTTCAATCGTTAAACGGCAAGGAAACCAAAAATGAAAAAACGCCAAAATAACTCGGCTCGCGCTACCGCGCTGCAAATCACCATATCAGTAGCTCTGCTCGCTGTGTCCGCGATATTATTCGCTAACAGCTTTAGAGCTGCGCCTACAGCTTCGCAGGACGGATTTTATCCGCCGCTTCCTGTTCAAACGTCGGCTTCGGATGCTAATCCGAATCCGAACACCGGCTTCTATCCGCCGTTGCCGGGACCGCAACCGAATACGCCGCATACGCAGGACACGACGATCACGGTTTCCTTGCCCGTGGCGACGATTGCGGACACGGTTGCGACAAACACTAATGTCATTCAACCGGTAACCACCACTCAAATTGATCCATCCGGTGGACCTAATCCCGCACCGGACCCAGGTGATCCAGGCTACGTCGGTTTCCAAGGCGATTTCCTATTTGACTCCGCGGTTGTGACTTTCCAAACACCGTTTACACAACCCTCCGGACTGACCGCTTCCAACTGGAATGTTTCGGGTAACATCATCAACAGCGGCCCCGGCACGTTTAAGACCTTGCGTGTGTCTGCTTTCTCTCTCGATTTCACACCTCTCAGCGGGTCCGGAACTCTCTACAACCTCCTCGTTCGCAGAGTGGGCAACGCCGGCGCAACCACGACGACGGTTTGGGCGCCAATGTCCAGCGGAAATGACTTCGAATTCATCGATGACCAGTTGGCCACTATTTCTCCTAACCAGAATAACGGATCGGAAACAATTACCGGTAACACACCGACCCCAACAATAGCTCCAACGGCGACTCCGAGCCCAACTCCGTCGCCAACTCCGACTCCAACCGCAACCGCAACTGCATCTCCAACGCCGGCTCCAACAGCCAGTGCAACCCCAGGCGTAATCAAGATCACTCTGCCTACGCAGAGCATCGATGTGTCGACCGCCACGAACTCGAACGTGATCATGCCGGTCACTACGACGCAGATCGATCCGTTTAACGGACCTAACCCCGCACCGGATCCAGGTGACCCAGGTTATGTCGGGTTCCAAGGTGACTTCAGCTTCGACTCCACCATCGTCACTTTCCAAACTCCATTCACTCAGCCCGCTGGACTCACCGCCTCGAACTGGAACGTGTCTGGTAACATCATCGGCGCAGGCCCGATCAAAATTCTCCGTGTGTCGGCCTTCTCGCTCGACTTCACACCACTGAGCGGCAGCGGAACATTGTTCAACGTCATCGCCCGTCGCGTCGGATTGCCTCCGAGCGCGAGCCCACTGATCTGGCAGGCGCCACCGCAGGACTTCCAGTTGATCGACGATCAGTTGAATACCTTCTCGCCTGCGCAAAACAACGGCTTGATCACCATCACCGGCGCAACACCAACGCCAACGGGAACTCCGACTCCAACAGCCAGTCCGACTCCGACTCCAACTCCGACTCCGACACCAACGGAAACGCCAACCCCGGCACCAACCGCCAGTCCGACTCCAACGGAAACGCCAACCCCGACTCCAACAGAAACGCCAACCCCGGCACCAACAGCCACTCCGACTGCGACACCAGCGTGTGTCATCGTCACCGCAACGGCCGCCAATGTGGGCCCGACCGGTTACGCGACAGTGAGCGCAGCGTTCGCTGCGATCAACGCCGGCACCCACCAAGGCGCGATTACCGTCACCGTCTTCTGTGACACGACTGAGCCTGCAGGCGGAGCCGTGTTGAACGCGAGCGGAACCGGTTCGTCGGCTTACACTTCGGTTCTGGTAATTCCTTCCGGAGCCAGGACAGTTTCCGGCACGATCACCGCAGGTCTCCCATTGATCGACCTGAACGGCGCGGACAACGTCACGATCAACGGTTTGAATACGGGTGGAAACTCGTTCACGCTGGTCAATACAACTGCTTCAGCCACGGCCGGCACGAGCACGGTTCGCCTGATCAACGGCGCGACGGGTGACACAGTTACAAACTGCTCGATTCAAGGTTCGTCGATCGCCAGCACGACTGTTGCGGGCGGCAACGTCCTGATCAGCACATCGACCGGTGGAGCCAACAACGGCAACACTATTTCGAATAACAACATTGGACCGGCCGGCGCAAACCTGCCGACCAAGGGTGTGATGTCGCTTGGATCGGCCAGCCCGAACCACAACACCAATAACGTCATCGACAACAACAATGTGTTCGACTTCTTCAATGCCACCACCTCCGTGGCGGGTATCGATCTCCAGTCCAATACCGCGACCAACACGGTTTCCAATAACCGGATCTACCAGACAGTTCCTCGTGCCTTCACTGCCACTGCCTTGAAGTACTCGGGCATTCTGATGACGACCAGTGGGTTCAACAACACCATCAGCGGGAACACGGTCGGCTTCGGTGCAGCCAATGGCACCGGGGTCACAGCGATCAGTGGCTCGACCAACCTGTTCGTCGGCCTAGACCTAACCAGCGGCAGCACGGTGACGGCGACGGGCGTTCAGAACAACACGATCTCGAACATCAGCCAGAACACGGCTAGCACAGGAACCGGCAGCGGTTCAGCCTTCCGTGGCATCTTCCTGGCCGCGGGCCGTTATGACGTCGGCACAACCACCGGCAACAAGATCGGTAGTCTGAATGGATCATCCACCATCACCTTCACCGAAAGTTCGACTGGTGCCTTCGCAGGTATCTACGACTTCACCTCGAGTTCGAACCCGATTTCGAACAACAGCATCGGAGCGATCACGATCAACGGAACCGGAACGGGCACGGGCGGATTCAGAGGTATCTTACTCAACACCTCCAGCGCAGCGACCGCCACCTTGGCTAATAACCAAATCGGCGGGGCCGGAGCAGGCGGAATCACCGATACTCTGGTTGGAGCCTATGCCATGTATGCCATTCAGAATGGCTTGCCCAACCTTGTGGCCACCGGAAACGTCATCCAAAATATTTCGGGTAATTCCAATGCCGCCGCGACTATCGTCGCCAGCGGCATGGTCTTGACCGGAACCGGTGTTGTCGGTCCGAATGTCATCTCGCAAAACACCATTCATTCCCTGAGCAACAACTCAGGCGCAGCCAGCAATTCAATCTACGCGATGTATTGCAGCTTCCCGGCCACCACCGCGAACGTGGTGGAACGGAACTTCGTTCATTCGCTCTCGATCACCTCAACCGCGACGACCTCGCAGTTGGTTGGTATTCTTCCAGTGGCCGGCCAGGGCACTTACAAGAACAACATGGTCCGACTCGGAGTCGACGCTGCAGGAGCCTCGATCTCTACTGGATACCAGATCTACGGAATGTTTGAACTCGCAGGTGTAAACAACATCTACTTCAACAGCGTTTACATCGGCGGCACGGCGGTTGATAGCAATAACGCCACCTTTGCCTTCGTTAGTAACGTGACTTCGGGCACGCGGAATTACATCAGTAATATCTTCGAAAACGCCCGCAGCAACGGAATCGGCACCGGTAAACATTATGCGATCGCTATAAGCGGACTCAGTGGACTCACCTCCAATTACAACGATCTCTATGCCCCGGGTGTCGGTGGTTTCGTCGGAAGCTTTGGTGGTGACCAACTCACCCTGGGTAACTGGCAGTTCGCGACCGGTAAGGATGCGAATAGCATCTCTGCCGATCCGCAGTTCGTTAATCCTAACGGAACCGCAGCGACGGTTAATCTGCACATCGCCGGAACCAGTCCGTGCGTCAGCGCAGCCCTGTTTATTCCGAGTGTTCTGAACGACTTTGACAACGACACCCGCAGCCCGTGCCCAGACATCGGTGCAGATGAAGTTACTTCCTTCACCGGCGCGAATGTTGTCGTCACCAAGACTGCTGACGCCGCATCCGTCTCGGTCGGCAGCCAAATCGGGTTCACCGTGATGTTGAATAACGTCGCCGCGGTCACAGCGACTGGCTTGGTCGTAACCGACAATCTGCCTGCTTCGCCAGGAGTGAACTGGACGATTGATGGTGCGAACACGGATCCAGGATGGTCCGTTGTCGGAGCTCCGCCAACTCAGAGCCTTGCCTACGCCCCAGGCACACTGGCTGGCAACACCATAACCAAAGCTCATGTGGTGAGCACGACGACAAATGCCGATTGCGGCATGACCCTCACCAACCAGGCTTGTGTCACCGGCGCCAATATTGGCACCTGTCCGCATTGCGCATCGGCTTCGCTCACGATCGTCGGTCCATCAACCGCTCTGTTGTCTGAAAACTTCGACAGCGTGGTCGCGCCGGCGTTGCCCGGAGGATGGGTCGCCGCCAACGCGTCCGGACCGGCACCGCTGTGGGTCACCACAACGGTAACGCCTGATACCGCACCGAACGCGGCCTTTATCGATGACCCAAGTGTGGTCAGCGATAAACGGCTCGACTCGCCGGTCGTTGCTATTGCGACCACAAACGCGCAACTGACATTTAGGAATAACTACAATACCGAGAGTACCTTTGACGGCGGCGTGCTGGAAATCAGCATCAACGCTGGCGCGTTCACCGACATCCTCGCTGCAGGTGGTAGCTTCGTCGCCGGTGGATACAACGGAACGATCAGCCTCAACACCAGCTTCGGAAGTCCGATCGTCGGACGCGCAGCATGGACCGGCACATCGTCTGGATTCATCACATCCACTGCGAAATTGCCGGCCGCGGCTGCTGGACAGAATGTTCAGCTACGCTGGCGCATGGGCAGTGACAACAGCACCTCGAGTGCTGGATGGCGGATAGATGGAGTCACCATCTCAGACTTCCCATGCCCAACTCCAACTCCAACTCCAACTGCTTCGCCGACTCCGACGGTAGTTCCAACAACACCAACTCCAACGCCAACTGAAACACCGACGCCAACTCCAACGCCGACTGAAACACCAACACCAACCGCGACACCGACTCCGACAGCGTCGCCTTGCCCCGGCGGTTCGGCCGCGAATCCAGCGTCCATTACGATTCCGGATTCCGGCGCCGGCTCACCATATCCGTCCAACATCTCGATATCGGGTGTCGGCGGTTCGGTGACGAAGGTAATCGTCCACCTCTATGGGTTGAATCATACCTTCCCTGATGACATTGACGTTCTTCTCGTCGGACCTGGTGGCCAGAATGCCATCATCATGTCGGACGTTGGCGATTCTGGTGTCCTTACCGGAATAGACCTAACTCTCGAAGATGCGGCTGCGAACAGCATGCCTGACAACAGCCCATTAGTCACCGGCAGTTACAAGCCAACCAATATCGGCACCGGAGACACCTTCCCACCACCAGCACCAGTCCCAACCGGTGGTTCGGCTCTGTCAGTCTTTAACGGCACTAACGCCAATGGAACCTGGAGCCTCTACATCGTCGACGACGCCGGTGGCGACTTCGGCAGCCTCGCAGGCGGATGGTCAATCGACATCCTCACTGATGATTGCAACGGACCGACCCCAACTCCGGCATCAACTCCAACCCCAACCGCGAGTCCTTCGCCAACGCCAACGCCTCCTCCAACGGTGTGCGATCTGAACGAAGGCTTCGACAACATCCTTGATTTGATTACCCCGAAGGGCTGGTTCATGCAGAACAACAGCCAGCCAATTGGTAACATACCCGGTTGGTTCCAAGGCAACTCGATGGTGTTCGTCTCTCAATCTGGAGCACCGGATTCCTACATCGCGGTCAACTATCAGAGCGGTAGCAGTCTATCCACACTCAGTAACTGGTTGCTCACACCGCCGCTCTTCCTGGTCGACGGTGCGCAACTCACGTTCTACACACGAACCGTGGATGTGCCACAGTTCCCAGATCGCCTGCAGGTCCGCATGAGCACGAATCTGACGAGCACCAACGTCGGTGGCACAGCTACCAGCACCGGTGACTTCAGCACGCTCCTGCTCGATATCAATCCGACCTACAATGTAACTGGTTACCCGAACGTCTGGACTCAGTTCACTGTGACGGTCAGTGGCGCTGGCACCACGCCAGTAAAGGGTCGTTTGGCCTTCCGCTACTTCGTCGAGAACGGCGGACCGTCCGGCAACAACTCGGATTACATCGGGATAGACACGGTGCAGTATTCATGCGTCCCACCAACACCGACGCCAACTCCGTCGCCGACCGCAACACCAACACCAACGGCATCACCAACGCCAACGGCATCACCAACGCCAACGGCATCGCCAACACCAACACCAACACCAACACCGACACCGACACCGACACCGACACCAACACCGACACCGACACCGACACCGACGCCAACGCCGACACCAACACCAACACCAACGCCAACACCAACACCAACACCAACACCAACACCAACACCAACACCAACACCAACACCAACACCAACACCAACACCAACACCAACACCAACACCAACACCAACACCAACACCAACACCAACACCAACACCAACACCAACACCAACACCAACACCAACACCAACACCAACACCAACACCAACACCAACACCAACTCCAACACCAACACCAACACCAACTCCAACACCAACACCAACACCAACTCCAACTCCAACTCCAACACCAACTCCGTCGCCAACACCAACGCCAACCGCGTCGCCAACACCAACGCCGTCGCCAACGCCAACGCCGACTCCAACGCACACACCGACCCCAACTCCAACACCGACGCCGACCCCGACACATACTCCAACCCCAACACCAACACCGGCTCCAACCGCGACGCCAACGCCAGCTCCAACCGCGACACCAACACCAGGTTGCACGGCAGGCACGTTCGTGTTCGAAGGCAACACACCGTTGTCAGGCACAGCCGGTAACATCATGAACTTCGCGCAAGGTGGCGTTTCCGTTCACGTCAGCGCGTTCAGCCGTAAGGATAGCGGCGGCACATGGAACACGGGTTACCTCGGCGCTTACGCTCAGGGCTTGGGTGTGACCGATGTGGGTGAGGGCAACGGCTCAAGCAATAAGCACGTTGTCGACAACATTGGTGGTTACCACGACTACGTGATGTTCGAGTTCTCCAGCCCGGTCATCGTCGATCAGGCTTACCTCGACTACGTCTACAATGGTGACAGTGACATGGCGATTTGGATCGGCACCAAGACCAATCCATACACCACGCACAACACGTTGAGTGATGCGTTCCTGACCAGCCTCGGGTATCAAGAGAATAACGACACCACGCTGACCACATCGCGCTGGGCTAATGTCAACTCCGGGAACAGATCGGGTAACGTGATTGTGATTGCGGCCAGTGTCACAGACTCGACACCGGAAGATACCTTCAAGCTGCACAAGATCATGTTCGGATGCCCAGGTGCCACACCAACACCGACCCCAACGCCAGCACCGACTCCGACACCAGCTCCAACAGCGACCCCAGCTCCAACACCAACACCGGCGCCAACCTGCTCGGCTGGAACCTTCGTCTTCGAAGGCAACACAGCTACGTCAGGCACAGCCGGTAACATCCGCACCTACACCGTGAATGGCACGACCGTTAAGGTCAGCGGCTTCACTCGTGCGGACAGCAACGGCGCCTGGAGCACAGGTTACCTCGGTGTTTACACCCACGGCTTCGGCGTGACTAACAACACGGAAGGAAATGGTGACAGCGATCGACACACGGTTGATAGCAACGGCGGCACACGAGACTACGTCCTGTTTGAGTTCTCACGCGCCGTTGTGATTGATAAGGCATACCTGGATTACATCACGGCTGACAGCGACATGTCGGCTTGGATTGGAAACCAGGCGAACCCGAGCAATCACAACACGTTGAGCGATTCGTTCCTGAGCGGGCTTGGTGCACGCGAAGACAACGACACCGCAACCAACGGACAACCACGTTGGGCCGACATCAACGCGGCTGGTAAGTCTGGCAATATCCTGGTCATCGCGGCCAGCGCGGCTGACACGACACCTGAGGATTCGTTCAAGATCCACAAGGTAGTGTTCGGATGCTGCCCGACCATCACGGTCAATCCATCAACGCTGACGAACGGTAAGAAGAGCACGGCCTACAGCACGACGTTAACGGCGACTGGCAGCACGAGCCCATACACGTTCACCAAGACGAGCGGCAGCTTACCAAGCGGTACCTCGCTCTCGTCCTCTGGTGTTCTGTCTGGAACTCCAACGGTCACCGGCACGTTCACCTTCACCGTGACAGCGACATCGAATGCGACCGGTTGCACCGGTTCAAGATCGTACAGTTGGGTCATAACTAATTAGCGCCCGATAACCTTTAACCTTAACAACGCGTGCCGGAGCCAACCTCCGGCACGCGTTTTTTTTGGAGTGGAACGGACCCCAAGCCCGTTGCTCCGTCCGCTTTGCGGGACGGACATTCAGACTGCAACACGACGATCGAAGGGTAGGGTGGAACGGGACCCCCGGGCCCGTTGCTAAATAAAACGTTCTCGCTCCGCGAGACGCACTATTGTGTTCAGCGTCGAAAATCAGATCTGATGCACGGGCGTCGAGACGTGTTGTAGAGGCGCTTCTGCGAAACGCCTTGGTATCGACGTGACCCACTGATTAACCGCGCGAAGTCCGATCGCACTCAAATCGCCTGGCTCTTCGCAGAAACGCCTCTACTCTCGGCCTAAACTCTCACAACAGAAACAATCACAAGTCTGGTTTTTCAAAAAAACCGCAAAAAAAACTTCCCTTTTCTACGGAAATTGGATATAAGCACGCGGGCTTTCTTCACCGCGCTTTGTCATGGTGGGATCTTACAGTATTTAATTAGAATCCATCCTTTGCGCTTTATTATCCAACGTTTACTTACCTCCAGTTCATTGTGAATCCATCATCCTGCGCAAAAAAATCCACAGCCCTCCTCCTTGCCGTCCTTTCGCTCCTAATTGGCCGACCCGGCAATACCAATGCGCAATCGTCCCTCGATGGTTTTGATCCGAATGCTGATGACGTAATCTACGCGTCCGCCCTTCAGTCCGACGGCAAAATTCTCATCGGTGGCGTCTTCTCCACGATTATGGGGACGGCGCGAAATAATATCGCGCGCCTTAACGCCGATGGCACTTTGGATTCCACCTTCAATCCAAACGTCGATGGCGGGATCTTTGCCATTATGGTTCAGGCGGATGGCAAGATCCTGGTCGGCGGATCATTCGCTATGGTCGGGGCCTCAGTTCGTAATAACATTGCCCGGATCGATCCTACAACCGGATTGGCCGACTCATTCGATCCGAACGCTGATACCAACGTTTTCGCCATCGTGCTTCAGGCTGACAACAAGATCGTCGTCGGTGGTTTTTTCAAGACCATTGGTGGTCAAAGTCGAAATAATATCGCCCGACTCGATCCGACCACTGGTCTGGCCGATTCATTTGATCCAAATTCAGACGACGGTATCCGCTCGATCCGCATCCAGCCTAATGCCAAGATTTTGGTGGGCGGCGATTTCGTTACCATTGGTGGGCAGACGCGAAATCACATTGCACGTCTCGACGCCACTACGGGCCTGGCTGATTCGCTTAATCCAAATGCAAATTTTTCGGTCCTTTCGATTGCTCTACAGGCCGACGGCAAGATCCTGGTTGGCGGGCAGTTTACCAGTATCGGCGGGCAGACCCGTAACAACGTCGCTCGTCTCGATGGGATAACTGGTCTGGCTGACACGTTTAATCCAAACGCGAATGATGATGTCCAGACCATCATGGTTCAGCCGGACGGGAAAATTATTGTCGCCGGCAATTTTTCAGGACCCCTGAGCATTGGTGGAACTAGCCGAAATGGTATTGCCCGATTTAGCGCGACCACTGGTCTGATTGATTCTTTTGACCCGAATGCGACCGGCGGGTTGGGCAACTCCGGAGTGTATTCGATTTCGATTCAAAATGACGGAAAAGTATTGTTAGGCGGGGATTTTACTTTAGTCGCCCCCAATGGCGCCTCCTCCGTAACCCGTAACCGTCTCGCCAGGGTGGAAACCGACGGACGTCTTGACCAAACCCTGGACATCAATACGGACAACGAGATCTTGGCCATCGCTGTCCAGCCCGATGGCAAAAGCATTATCGGCGGCAGGTTTACCAGCGTTCTAGGGACTGCGCGCAACAACGTTGCGCGATTAAATATGGACGGATCGGTTGACACCGGTTTCAACCCGAACGTCACGGACCCGGACGGACCAACGGTCCAGTCAATCGCGATCCAACCTGATGGAAAGGTGATCATTGGCGGTGGCTTTACCCTGATTGGCGCAACCGCCCGCAATAATATCGCCCGACTCGACGCTAATACGGGCGCGGCCGATACCTGGAACCCAAACGGCAGCGACAATGTGCGTGCCATCGCTGTCCAAACTGATGGAAAGATCGTGGCCGGTGGCCTCTTCGCCACCATCGGCGGACAAACACGTAATCGAATAGCGCGACTCGATGCCAGTACCGGTGCCGCTGACACATGGAATCCGAACCCGAACAACCTCAGTGTCAGCACGATTGCGATTCAGGGAGATGGGAAGATTCTGGTTGGCGGCGATTTCACCACAATCGGCGGTCAAACTCGCAATCGCATTGCTCGTGTCGACGCCAGTACCGGTGCAGCCGATACCACCTGGAATCCGAACGCCAGCGATTTCGTTACTGCCATTTCGGTTCAGCCAGACGGCAAGGTGGTGGCGGGCGGCATTTTTGTCACCATCGGCGGGCAAACCCGAAACAGTATTGCCCGACTCGATGGCTCAACTGGTTCTGCCGATTCCTTTAACCCTAATGCTGTGGGCAGCATCAGTAGCATGGCCATTCAGTCGAATGGAAAGATCGTCGTCGGCGGGGAGTTCGCCACAATTGGCGGTCAAACCCGTGCCAATATTGCTCGGCTTGATGCGACCACCGGATTGGCGGATTCGTTTAACCCAAGCCCGGATGACGTCGTTAACGCCGTGGTCGTCCTTCCAGATGGCAAAGTTCTTGTTGGCGGCAATTTCACAACCATCGGTGGACAACCGCGTGCCTATTTTGCTCGCCTGAGCAATGATACAGGGGCAACGCAAAATCTTGCGGTCACAAAAACGACGATCACCTGGACGCGCTCCGGTTCGAGTCCGCAATTTCAACGCGTTACTTTTGAGTCTTCAACAGACGGCGTTAATTTTTCATCGTTAGGTAATGGAACGGCGTCCGGAAGCAACTGGACCCTGACCGGTTTGAACCTGGCCGATAACCAAAACCTGTACATCCGCGCGCGCGGCTACCGCCGAACCGGAACTCAAAATGGCTCCGAGAGTATAACGGAATCAGTCCGAAACTCTTTCTTCGGAACGCCGACGCCGACGCCAACTCCAACGCCGACGCCGACACCGACTTGTCCGCCAATCACAGTGAATCCAACGACCCTTCCCAATGGGTCAACCATCGCTGCCTACAGTCAGACGATTACCGCTACCGGCGGCACTGCCCCTTACACCTTTACCGTTATCACTGGAACCCTGCCTAACGGGCTCACGCTCGCAACCGGTGGACTCCTTTCTGGAACACCGACGGTGGCCAGCACGTTTAACTTCACCGTCCAGGCTGCTGCCGCCAACGGTTGCACCGGCACGCGTGCCTATAGCGTGACCATAACGGCGCCAACTCCCACGCCGACTCCGACCCCAACGCCCACTCCAACACCTACGCCGACTCCAACCCCAACGCCGACCCCGACGCCCACGCCGACACCGACTTGTCCGCCAATCACGGTCAACCCCACAACCCTTCCCAATGGCTCGACCGCCGCTGCTTACAGTCAGACGATCACCGCCACCGGTGGCACTGCCCCTTACACCTTTACCGTTATCATCGGAGCCCTGCCTAACGGGCTCACACTTGCAACCGGTGGGCTCCTTTCTGGAACACCGACGGTGGCCAACACTTTCAACTTCACCGTGCAGGCTACTGCCGCCAACGGTTGCACCGGCACCCGTGCCTACAGCGTGATCATAACGGCGCCGACACCCACACCAACTCCGACCCCAACACCCACGCCGACCCCAACGCCAACCCCCACACCAACTCCGACCCCAACGCCAACACCCACGCCGACCCCAACTCCAACACCGACGCCGACACCGACTCCAACACCTACGCCGACGCCCACTCCAACTTGTCCTCCAATCACCGTAAACCCAACGACCCTTCCCAATGGGTCGACTGTCGTTTTCTACAACCAGACGATCACCGCTACCGGCGGCACCGCCCCGTACACCTTTACTGTTATCATCGGAGCCCTGCCTAACGGGCTAACACTCGCAACTGGTGGACTTCTTTCTGGAACACCGACGGTTGCCAACACGTTTAACTTCACCGTCCAGGCCACAGCCGCCAATGGCTGCACCGGCACTCGTGCCTACAGCGTGACCATTACAGCGCCAACTCCAACGCCTACTCCAAGTCCAACCCCGACGCCTCCAACCCCAACCAACCCCAACCCCCAGTCCGACGCCAACCCCAACTCCAACCCCAACCCCAGGACCGCCCATCACTATCTCCGGTAACATCGTTTACTGCCCGAACCCCTCGGTCGCGCCAGTTAGTAATGTGACAATGACCATGACGGGCAGCGCGTCTGGCTCGACTACCACAAACGTCGGAGGGAACTATCAGTTCACTTCGGTCGCTTCGGCCTGGAGCTACACCATCACCCCAACCAAGGCCGCCCTGACTCCTGGCTCGGCTAACATCACCACTCCGGATGTCCTCGCCGCACAACGTCATTTCCTCAACCTAGGGACTCCTCTCACCGGCTGCCGATTGTTGGCAGCAGACGTCACTCCTCCAGGCGGGGTCAGCACCCAGGACGTTATCGCCATTCAGCGCTTCTTCCTTGGCCTCTCCACCGGCATCGGTAACGCCGGAAAATATAGCTTCACCCCTGCGAGCCGAACTTATCCAGACGTTTCGGGCAATCAAACCGGGCAGAATTTTGACGCATTGGTTTTCGGCGATGTTACTACGCCCTTTGTCGTTACCCCAACGCCCACGCCAACGCCCACTCCGACGCCGACCCCGACGCCTACTCCAACGCCGAATCATGCGCCTTCAGGCGCCGACAAAATTGTCACCGTTGTGGAGGACAACATTTATACCTTCGCCACGACCGACTTTGGATTTAGTGATCCAAATGATACCCCGCCTAACACCCTGTTAGCAGTCAAGATCACCACCATTCCCGCCGCAGGCACACTCGCCCTTTCCGGAGTGCCAGTCACCGCAGGTCAGTTTGTTCCAGCTACCAGCATTACCGCCGGTAACCTCAAATTTACACCAGTGGCCAATGCCAATGGAACGGGATACACCTCTTTCACCTTCCAGGTGCAGGATAATGGCGGCATCGCCGGTGGTGGTGTTGACCTGGACCCAACTCCCAACACCATTGTCGTTGATGTCCGAGTTGTTAACGATCCCCCCGCCGGAACGGACAAGACTGTTACCGTTCTTGAGGACGCAATCTACACCTTTACTGCCGCCGACTTCGGCTTCACCGATCCAAACGACACTCCGCCTAACGTATTATTGAACGTAAAAATCACCACCATTCCCGGTGCAGGCACGCTCGCGCTCAGCGGCGTTCCAGTTACTGCCAACCAATCTGTCACCGCCACGAGCATTAACGCCGGGAATTTGAAGTTTACTCCAGTCGCGAACGGAAACGGAACTGGTTATGCCTCGTTCACCTTCCAGGTCCAGGATGACGGCGGAACCAGTCTCGGTGGGGTTGATCTCGATCCATCTCCGAACACGATTACTATCAATGTCACCCCGGTGAACGATCCACCCGCCGGCACGGACAAGTCTGTCACAATTCTCGAAGACAATGTTTACACCTTTGGTGCGACGGACTTTGGCTTCAGTGATCCGATCGACGTGCCACCCAATACGCTGCTGGCCGTAAAGGTGACAACCCTGCCGGGTGCCGGGACAATCGCCCTTTCCAGTGTGCCCGTTACCGCCGGCCAGATTATCCCAGTAACTGGCATCAATGCCGGCGATCTGAAGTTCACTCCGGCTTCGAACGCCAGCGGTACGCCGTACAGCTCGTTCACCTTCCAGGTGGAAGATAATGGCGGAACCACCGGCGGTGGAGTGGACCTCGATCCCACGCCTAACAGCTTTACCTTTAACGTTACTCCACTAAACGATCCGCCGGCCGGAACTGATCAGACCGTCACGACCATCGAGGATACTGCCTACACCTTCGTTGCGGCCAACTTTGGTTTTACCGATCCGAATGACGTTCCGCCTAACACCCTGTCGGCCGTTAAGGTTACCACTCTGCCCGGAGTTGGTTCGCTTACCCTTTCAGCCGCGCCCGTTACCGCCGGCCAGATCGTCCCCGTTGCGAGCATCAATGCCGGCAATCTGAAGTTCACTCCGGTGGCCAATGCCAACGGGTCCGCCTATGCCACATTTACCTTCCAGGTGCATGATAACGGAGGAACGCTCAACGGTGGCATCGATGAAGATCCGTCACCGAACACAATTACCATTGACGTTACGCCAGTGAACGATCCACCGGCGGGTGCGGACAAAACAATCACCATGCTGGAGGACGGCATTTACACCTTAGTCGAATCAGACTTCGGCTTTACCGATCCGATGGACGTCCCGCCTAACGATTTTATGGCCGTCATGATTACCCAGGTCCCGGATAACGGCGTCCTCGCTCTGAATGGCCTGCCCGTACTGGATAACCAGGTCGTCTCGATTGGAAGCATCAACGCCGGTAACCTGACCTTTACTCCTGACGCGAACGAAAACGGAGTCGGTTACGCCAACTTCACCTTCCAGGTCCAGGATGATGGCGGAGTGGCCAACGGCGGTATCGATGAAGACGAAACGCCTAACATGATCACCTTTAATGTGACCTCCATTAACGACGCCCCAGCCCTCGACCCGAGCAAAAACCCGATGCTGGACCCAGAGCACGAAGAAGATCCTCTCCCAACCGGCCCAGTCGGAACATTGGTCTCGACCTTGGTCGATTTCGCCAATCCACCGGGCCAGGTCGACAATGTTACCGATCCTGATAGCGGCGCCCTTCTCGGAATTGCGATCGTTGGGCTCGATATTTCCAATGGCACCTGGTTCTATTCCACTAACGATGGGGCTTCCTGGAGTTTCATTGGCTCTCTCTCTAACAGCAACGCGCGACTCCTCGCCGCTGATTCCGTAAATCGCATCTACTTCCGTCCGAGTCCCGGATTTAACGGGACAATTACCAACGCCGTTACCATCCGGGCCTGGGATCAGACCACTGGAACTAACGGAGGTTTGGCGAATACTTCGCCCAATGGCGGTAGCACTGCGTTCTCGGCCGCTACCGATACGGCAAGCCTGGTCGTAGTTCCGGCTCCAACTCCAACTCCGACCCCATCTCCGACCCCCGCCGTCGCCGATGTCTCCGGTACCATCACTCTCTGCGCTGCGGTAACGCCTGTTCCATTGGCCAATGCTGTCCTGACTTTGACCGGCACTTCCTCCGGATCCGTCACCACCGATGCCTCCGGAAATTACACCTTCACCGGTCTTATCACTGGCGGCACCTTCACCGTTACTCCGAGCAAGGCCGCTCGAGCCCCCGGCTCCTCCGGCATCACCACGGTTGATGTGGTCGCTGAACAGAATCATGCGCTCGGACGCGTCCTCCTCACCGGATGCCGATTAACTGCAGGGGATTGCGCCGGCTCAGTCGGAATCACCACGGTCGATGTTTTGGCCATTCAAGCGTTCGCGTTAGGTCGCACCATCCCCGCTCAAGTCGGTAACTGCGGAAAATACGCATTCACTCCAACCAGCCGGACCTACTCACCATTAAACAGCACGCAAACGGGACAAGATTATTCGGCCGTTGTCTTCGGTGACGTCGCTAATCCAATCGCTAATCCACGCCCCGGCGGGCCGGCGCCAGACAATGTAGTAACGAATGATTCGACGGTGGATTTTGTCACCTTGCCGGACGTCACGGTCGATCGCGAAATTTCGAGCCCAATTAACGCCCCCGTTAAGGCCGCTACCATTGATGCCGGAAATAATTTGGTCGCTTTCCAGGGGGACTTCACCTTCGACGAAAGGGTGATCACCTTCGCCAGTGAACCGATTCGAAAAGCGGGACTAACCGCTGGCAACTGGAATGTTGCCGGCAATGTCCTCGAAGGGCCAGGACCGATTCGCACGTTGCGGGTCTCGGCCTACTCAACCGATCTTACGCCGCTCAGCGGCGCGGGAACATTATTTGAACTAAATATCGTTAGGGCGAATCGCGGTAATACCCAACTAAATTGGACTGCCTCACCTGAAACCTTCTACTTTATTGATTCCGATCTAAATATGGAACGGCCTGGCCAAACGCTGCCCGGCAGCGTGTCCCGTCGCGCGTCGAAGCAATAACCAAGGAGGGGCGGATGCCGATCCGCCCACCGATCGACCTAGAAAAAGATTAAGCTCCGTGCGGCATTGATCAATCGGTGAGAGTGAGCCAAGCGATCCGCCTCATCACTTGCACCTGCACTTTAACTTTCACTTACACCCTCAGGTTTTCCCCTGTGCCGTCTGGAACCTAACCGGCAAGATATCTTCTCCTTTAATCCTGCTCTTTCACTTGCTCTTGCTCAATAACGCGCGTCGATCCGATTGGCTAAACAGACTGCCCTCGAAGTGTAAGTGAAAGTTAAAGTGCACGTGCAAGTAATAAGGGGGCCTATTCTTCCTCTTTAATCCTACTCTTTGCCTTTGCGTTCTTTTGTGCCCTTTGTGTGAGGCAAGCCACCCAAATTGGCGGTTTTTTTGTCCTAATAAATGAGATCGAACCCGAAAAATAACCGGATGACCTCATTTTTGACCATTCGGCCCCTCAATATTTGCCCACTTTAAGTACCTTGAAATCAATGTGGTAATTATTCGCTATTCTTAAAACGAAAATAATTGCCGAAAATTGCGTAAACAGGCTTGACAGTTTTACCCTGAATCGAGTAATACCCTCCTCCCGGCAGATTAGTGACGTGGCTCCCCGAAGAAAATCTCCCCGGATTTACTGACTCGTCGCTAAAACGCTGGGAAAAATCAGGAACCATTACTATGAACAAACGGCAAAAAAACTCGTCCCGCGCTTCTGCGCTTCACGTCACCATCGCAGTCGCGTTGCTCTCAGTCTCAGCAATATTGTTTGCTTCGAGTTTTAGAGCGGCTCCCACCCAATCGCAGGACGGTTTCTATCCGCCGCTTCCGGTTCAGACCCAAGCGGATGGCGCGTTTTATCCGCCATTGCCGCAGCAACCGAACGCGACTACGACGACGATCACGGTTTCTTTGCCGGTTACGACGATCGACGTATCGGTTGCGACCAATACCAATGTGATTCAGCCAGTCACCACCACGCAGATCGATCCCACCGGTGGTCCCAACCCGAATCCACAGCCCGGTGACGCAGGCTATGTCGGTTGCCAAGGCGATTTCACTTTCGATTCCACCGTTATCACTTTCCAAACGCCGTTTACTCAACCAGCCGGTATGACCGCTTCCAACTGGAACGTCTCTGGTAACATCATCAACAGCGGCCCGGGGACACTAAAAACATTGCGTATCTCGGCTTTCTCACTCGACTTTACGCCACTGAGCGGAAGCGGAACATTGTTCAATGTCATTGTGCGCCGCGTCGGTCCTGCTGGCTCGACCACCAACCTGATTTGGGCTCCGCAGGGCAGTGGAAATGAATTCCAATTGATCGACGACCAGTTGGGCACGATCGATCCAAACCAGAATAACGGATCAGTCACCATTACCGGCGCAACCCCGGTTCCGACCGCGTCACCAACGCCAACAGCGACTCCAACTCCAACTCCAACTCCAACCCCGAGCCCAACACCAACGGCAACTCCGACACCGGCTCCGACCGCAACGCCTACGCCCGGCGTGATCAAGGTCACTCTGCCGACACAAAGCATCGATATCTCGGTTGCAACCAATACCAACGTGATCATGGCCGTCACCACGACTCAGATTGATCCGTTCAGTGGTCCGAATCCGAATCCGCAACCCGGCGATCCTGGTTACGTCGGATTCCAAGGCGACTTCAGCTTTGACTCAACCGTCGTCACCTTCCAAACGCCGTTCACCCAACCCGCTGGCCTAACCGCATCGAACTGGAACGTTTCCGGTAACATCATTGGAGCCGGTCCAATCAAGGTTCTGCGTGTCTCAGCTTTCTCACTCGATTTCACCCCGTTGAGCGGTAGCGGAACATTGTTCAACGTGATCGCGCGCCGGGTAGGCGTGCCTCCGCAATCCAGCCCATTGATCTGGCAAGCGCCACCGACACGACTTCGAATTCATCGACGATCAATTGAACACGGTATCGCCGGCGCAGAATAACGGTTTGATTACGATAACCGGAGCGACACCAGCACCGACGCCAACGCCAACACCAACACCGACACCGACACCGACACCGACTCCAACACCAGCGACTCCGACACCGACGCCAACTCCGACACCGGCGACTCCGACACCGACGCCAACTCCAACGGCTACACCGACTCCGACACCAACGCCTACTCCGACACCAGCGACTCCGACGCCAACACCAACTCCAACACCAACGGCTACACCGACGCCAACGCCAACGGCTACACCGACTCCGACGCCAACGGCTACTCCGACACCAACGCCAACGGCTACACCGACACCGACGCCAACGGCTACACCGACACCGACGCCAACGGCTAACTCCGACAGCGACGCCAACGGCAACTCCGACACCGACGCGACTCCGACGCCAACGCCAACGCCAACACCGACTCCGACGCCAACGCCAACTCCAACACCAGCGACGCCAACGGCTACTCCGACAGCGACGCCGTCACCAACGCCAACGCCAACAGCGACTCCGACAGCGACGCCGACTCCAACACGCGACGCCACACGGCTACTCCGACACCGCGACGCCGCCACCAACCGCGACGCCAACGGCTACTCCGACAGCGACGCCGCCTCCAACCGCGACGCCAACGGCTACTCCGACAGCGACGCCGCCTCCAACACGCGACGCCAACGGCTACTCCGACAGCAACGCCGCCTCCAACACGCGACGCCAACGGCTACTCCGACTGCGACGCCAACGGCAACTCCAACACCAGCGACTCCGTCACCAACGCCAACTCCAACACCAGCCAACCGCGACACCAACGCCAACTCCAACACCAGCGACACCAACGGCTACGCCAACCGCGACACCAACGGCTACGCCAACCGCGACACCAACGGCTACGCCAACCGCGACGCCAACGGCTACGCCAACCGCGACACCAACGGCTACTCCGACAGCGACGCCAACGGCTACTCCGACAGCAACGCCAACGGCTACTCCGACAGCAACGCCGACAGCAACACCAACGGCTACTCCGACAGCAACGCCAACGGCTACTCCGACAGCAACGCCAACGCCTCCAACGGCAACGCCAACAGCGACGCCGCCTCCAACGGCAACGCCGACGGCAACACCGCCTCCAACGGCAACGCCAACCGCGACACCGACGCCATCGTGCTCGCCTGGCACCTTCATCTTCGAAGGCAATACGGCGCTCTCAGGAACAGCCGGAAATATCAGGAACTTCTCGCTGGGCGGATTGTCCGTTCACGTGAGCGGGTTCAGCCGCAAGGATAGCAACGGCACCTGGAACACTGGTTACCTTGGCGCTTATGCTCAGGGCTTGGGTGTGACCGACGTGGGTGAGGGCAACGGTTCAAGCAATAAGCACGTCATCGACAACATTGGTGGTTACCACGACTACGTTTTGTTGGAGTTCTCGAACCCGGTCGTAATCGATCAGGCTTACCTCGACTACGTCTACAACGGTGACAGTGACATGGCGATTTGGATCGGCACCAAGACCAATCCATACACCACGCACAACACGTTGAGTGATGCGTTCCTGACCAGCCTCGGGTATCAAGAGAACAATGACACCACGCTGACCACATCGCGCTGGGCCAACGTCAACGCCGGGAACAGATCGGGTAACGTCATTGTAATTGCAGCCAGCGTCACAGACACGACGCCGGAAGATACCTTCAAGCTTCACAAACTGATGTTGGGATGCCCAGGGACCACACCGACACCGCCGCCAACGGCAACACCTACTCCGACACCGGCTCCAACAGCCACGCCAGCTCCAACACCAACACCGGCGCCAACCTGCTCGGCTGGAACCTTCGTCTTCGAAGGCAACACAGCCACGTCAGGCACGCTCGGTAACATCCGCACCTACACCGTGAATGGCACGACCGTTAAGGTCAGCGGCTTCACTCGTGCGGACAGCAACGGCGCCTGGAGCACAGGTTACCTCGGCGTTTACAGCCACGGCTTAGGAGTGACTAACAACACCGAAGGCAATGGTGACAACGATCGCCACACGGTTGATAGCAACGGCGGCACACGAGACTACGTGCTGTTCGAGTTCTCACGTTCAATTGTGATCGATAAGGCATACCTCGACTACGTCCTGGCTGACAGCGACATGTCGGCTTGGATTGGAAGCCAGGCGAACCCGAGCAATCACAACACCTTGAGCGATTCGTTCCTGAGCAGCCTTGGTACACGCGAGGACAATGACACCAGCACAAACGGACAACCACGCTGGGCCGACATCAACTCGGCTGGTAAGTCTGGCAATATCCTGGTCATCTCGGCCAGCGCGAGCGACACGACACCTGAGGATTCGTTCAAGATCCACAAGGTAGTGTTCGGATGCTGCCCGACCATCACGGTCAATCCATCATCGCTGACGAACGGTAAGAAGAACACGGCCTACAGCCAAACGATGACGGCGAGTGGCAGCACGAGCCCATACACGTTTGCCAAGACGAGCGGCAGCTTACCAAGTGGTATCTCGCTCTCCAGTTCTGGTGTTCTGTCGGGAACTCCAACGGCCACCGGCACGTTCACCTTCACGGTGACGGCCACATCGACATCGACTGGGTGTAACGGCTCAAGATCCTACAGCTGGGTGATCACTAACTAACCAGACAGTAGAATAACTTATAACTTCAGCGACGCGTGCCGGAGGGAAACCTTCGGCACGCGTCTTTTTTGTACGGAAAGCGGACGAGGGGAGGGCCTCAACTCATTTGACCCATTGGTCCTATTCGTTGGATTCGTCCTGTAACCTTGCAATCCGTCACGCAAACACGCAGGAATTACAGTCTGCGCAATTCATCCATGAAACCATGGAAATAATGGAAAACATGTAAAGATCTTGACATTTTGACTGGTTATTGGGTAAAACGTCTGCCCGCAATGATAGGGATTAGGTCCTCCCAGAATCCATCCAGGTTCAACCGAGCCCGCCCCCTTTAGCAGCTAGCAAAACAACAAATATGAAGAAACGGCAAAACAACTCCGCCCGCGCCTCTGCGCTCCAAATCACCATCTCAGTCGCGCTCCTCTCCATCTCCGCGATCCTTTTCGCGTCGAGCTTTAAGGCACAGGATGGATTCTATCCCGCCCTCCCCAAGAAGGTGACGGCAATCGATGGTGCTTTCTATCCTCCGTTGCCCTTGAAACCTGCAACCACGACGCAAACGATTACCATTTCTTTGCCCGTTACCTCAATCGATTCCTCTGTGGCGACCAATACCAACGTGACCGTCGCGGTAACCACCACGCAAATCGATCCCGCCGGTGGCCCCAACCCTGAACCGCAGCCCGGCGACGCTGGATACGTTGGTTTCCAAGGCGACTTCACCTTTGATTCTACCGTCGTCACTTTCCAGACGCCGTTCACTCAACCGTCCGGTATGACCTCTGCCAATTGGAACGTGTCTGGTAACATCATCAACAGTGGTCCGGGTTCGCTGAAAACATTGCGTGTCTCGGCCTTCTCCCTCGACTTCACGCCGCTTAGCGGAAGCGGAACATTGTTCAACGTCATTATGCGCCGAGTCGGTCCCGCGGGCTCATCAACCAGCCTTGTCTGGGCTCCGATGGGCAGTGGAAACGAGTTTCAGCTAATCGACGATCAATTAAACACCAGCTCACCTAACCAAAACAACGGATCAGTCACCATTACCGGAGCAACCCCGGTTCCGACGGCAACGCCAACCCCGACGCCTACACCAACAGCAACACCGACACCCACACCTAGCCCCACGCCAACGCCTACTCCGACTCCGGCTCCAACGGCCACCCCAACTCCTGCCGTGATTAAAGTCACTCTGCCGACACAAAGCATCGATGTCTCGATTGCGACCAACACCAACGTGGTCATGGCCGTAACGACCACGCAGATTAGTCCATTCAGCGGCAACGGCGACCCAGGTGACCCAGGTTATGTCGGGTTCCAAGCTGACTTCAGCTTCGACTCAACAGTCATCACTTTCCAAACGCCGTTTACTCAAGCGGCCGGCCTAACCGCATCGAACTGGAACGTGTCTGGTAACATCATCGGCGCAGGCCCAATCAAAGTTCTCCGTGTGTCGGCCTTCTCGCTCGACTTCACGCCACTCAACGGCAGCGGAACTTTGTTCAACGTCATCGTTCGCCGCGTCGGATTGCCTCCGAACTCGAGCCCATTAATCTGGCAGGCGTCGCCGAATGACTTCCAATTGATCGACGATCAATTGAACACGACGTCGCCGTTGCAGAATAATGGTTTGATTACGATAACGGGAGCGACGCCAACACCAACGCCGGCTGCAACGCCAACACCAACACCGACTCCAACACCGACTCCAACGCCGACACCAACTCCAACGCCAACACCGACACCGACACCGACACCGACTCCGACTCCGACTCCAACGCCGACAGCGACTCCAACTCCAACCGCGACACCGACACCGACACCAACTCCGGCTCCGACCGCGACACCGACGCCGACACCAACTCCGGCTCCGACACCGACACCGACGCCAACTCCGGCTCCGACCGCGACACCAACACCGACACCAACTCCGGCTCCGACCGCGACACCAACACCGACGCCAACTCCGGCTCCGACCGCGACACCAACACCGACGCCGACACCAACTCCGGCTCCGACCGCGACACCAACACCGACGCCGACACCAACTCCGGCCCCGACCGCAACACCCACACCAGCCCCAACCGCGACCCCAACGCCTGGCGGAATCAAAATTACTCTGCCGACACAAAGCATCGACGTGTCGGTTGCCACCAATTCCAACGTGATCATGGCCGTCACGACCACCCAGATTGATCCATTCAATGGTCCGAACCCGAACCCCGACCCGGGCGATCCTGGTTACGTCGGCTTCCAGGGTGACTTCAGCTTTGACTCCACCGTCATCACCTTCCAAACGCCGTTCACTCAACCAGCCGGCCTAACCGCATCGAACTGGAACGTTTCCGGTAACATCCTCGGAGCCGGTCCAATCAAGGTTCTCCGTATCTCGGCTTTCTCACTCGACTTCACCCCGTTGAGCGGTGGAGGAACATTGTTCAACGTGATCGCGCGCCGTGTAGGCGTGCCTCCGCAGTCCAGCCCATTGATCTGGCAGGCACCACCGCAGGACTTCCAATTGATCGATGACCAGCTAAATACGTCCTCACCGGCGCAGAATAACGGTTTGATTACGATAACTGGAGCAACGCCAACCCCAACTCCAACACCGGCAACACCGTCGCCAACACCGGCAACACCGTCGCCATCACCAACGCCAACGCCGGCAACACCGTCGCCAACGCCAACTCCAACACCGGCGACTCCATCGCCAACGCCAACTCCAACACCGGCGACACCGTCACCAACTCCGACCCCAACACCGGCGACACCGTCACCGACTCCAACTCCAACACCGGCGACACCGTCACCGACTCCAACTCCAACACCAGCGACACCGTCACCAACGCCAACTCCAACACCGGCGACTCCGTCACCAACGCCAACTCCAACACCGGCGACTCCATCGCCAACGCCAACTCCAACACCGGCAACACCATCGCCAACACCGACTCCAACTCCGGCAACACCGTCGCCAACACCAACTCCAACACCGGCAACACCGTCGCCAACTCCAACTCCAACCCGGCAACACCGTCGCCAACTCCAACGCCAGCCCCAACGGCGACGCCAACTCCGTCGCCTATCAAGGTGACGCTCCCCACCAACACGTTTGATACCTCGGTGCCGACCACCACCAACATTATTGAGCCGGTCACCACAACCTCTATTGATCCGAGTCTCGGTTATGTCGGATTCCAGGGTGACTTCTCATTTGATTCCACCGTCGTCACCTTCCAGACGCCATTTGCGCAACCCGCCGGCCTAACCGCCTCAAACTGGAACGTCTCGGCGAATATTATTGGCGCCGGCCCGATCAAGACGCTGCGTATTTCAGCGTTCTCACTCGACTTCACGCCGCTCAACGGTTCTGGAACGTTGTTCAATCTGGTCATGCGCCGAGTGAGCAGCACCTGTGGAGCGGTTAGCCCACTGATCTGGCAGGCGGATCCAAATAACTTTATCTTCATTGATAAGAATCTGAATTCATTCCCGCCCGCTCAGAACAATGGCCAAATCACCATCGTCTGCACTGTGACGCCGACCGCCAACACCGGCGACACCGTCACCAACTCCAACCCCAACACCGGCGACACCGTCACCAACTCCGACGCCAACGCCGGCGACACCGTCACCAACTCCGACCCCAACACCGGCGACACCGTCACCAACTCCGACGCCAACACCGGCGACACCGTCACCAACTCCAACACCGACACCAACACCGGCGACACCGTCACCAACTCCGACTCCAACACCGGCGACACCGTCACCAACTCCAACACCGACACCAACACCGGCGACACCGTCACCAACTCCAACTCCAACACCGGCGACACCGTCACCGACTCCAACTCCAACACCGGCGACACCGTCACCAACCCCGACCCCAACACCGGCGACACCGTCACCGACTCCAACGGCCACACCAACGGCGACGCCGACTTCAACTCCGACGCCACCACCGACACCAACGCCTTGCGCCACCTTCACGAATCCAACCGCCATCGTTATCCCCGATAGCGGAACCGCCACACCTTATCCCTCGACGATCAATGTAACCGGGACCGGCGGAACAGTGACGAATGTGACGGTGAGACTAAACAACCTCAGCCATACCTTCGTCGGCGATGTGCAGGTCTTGCTGGTAGGACCCGGCGGTCAGGCGATTAGACTCATGGAAAATGCGGGTACCGGACAGACAATCAATTCGGACCTCACCTTCTCCGACAATGCTGTCAATTCGTTACCGCAAACTGGCGGACTGCCTAGCGGGACTTACAAGCCGACGGCTTATCCGCCGGCCGTCACATATCCTGCACCAGCGCCTGCCGGACCGTATGGAATAACCTTATCAGTCTTCAACGGGACCGCAGCCAACGGAGCGTGGACGTTGTATGTGTTTGATAGCGGTCCGGGAGACTCCGGCAGCATAGCTGGTGGATGGGACCTAACCATCACAACGACCAACTGCGCTGGGCCAACGCCAACTCCAACAGCGACACCGACCGCAACCGCAACTCCAGCACACACCACCGCAACGGCAACACCAGCACCAACAGCGACACCGACCGCAACCGCAACGCCTCCTCCAACTCCAACTGCGACGCCAGTACCGACAGCGACTCCGACTGCAACACCAACTGCGACTCCGTCGCCATCATGCGTGCCTGGCACCTTCCTCTTTGAAGGCAACACCGCCCTCTATGGAACGGCCGGAAACATCCGCAACTTTACCCAGGGTATGGTTAACGTTCACGTCAGCGGCTTCAGCCGCCAGGATAGCAACGGTGCATGGGCTGCGTCTTACCTCGGCGCCTACGCACAAGGCTTGGGCGTAACCGGTGCTTCCGAAGGCACGGGCGCAAATAATACTCACACCGTCGACAACATGGGTGGTTACCACGATTACGTGATGTTTGAGTTCTCCAGCCCGGTCGTGGTCGATCAGGTCTTCCTCGATTACATCTATAATGGTGACAGTGACATGGCGATCTGGATCGGCACGAAGACGAATCCCTACAACACTCACAACACCTTGAACGACGCTTTCCTCACCAGCCTTGGTGCCCGCGAGGATAACGACACCACCAGCACCGCTTCGTCACGCTGGGCCAACGTCAATGCGTCCAACAAGGCAGGCAACGTCATCGTCATTGCCTCCAGTCTGACCGACACCTCACCAGACGACGCCTTCAAGCTGCACAAGCTCATGTTTGGCTGCCCAGGTGCGACACCAACTCCAACCCCGACCGCAACTCCAACACCAACTGCCACTCCGACACCGACCCCGCCGCCAACACCAACCTGCACACCGCGCACTTTCAACTTCGAAGGTAACACCGCGACAACCGGAACGGCCGGAAACATCCGAACGTTTACCGCAAACGGTGTGAGCGTCCGGGTCAGTGGATTCAGCAAAGCGAATACCGGTGGTGCATGGTCAACCGCTTACCTCGGATCCTACACCGACGGACTTGGCGTAACGGATTCAACCGAGAACGGCAGTAGCCCGACTCACAAGGTTGATAACGTCGGGACGACTAACAACTACGTCCTCTTCGAGTTCTCCAGCCCGGTCATTGTCGATAAGGTCTTCCTCGACCTGGTTGGTGCTGACAGCGACATGTCTGCCTGGATTGGGACCAAGACCGATCCTTACAACAACCACAACACCTTGAGCGATGCCTTCCTCACCAGCCTCGGCGCTCGCGAGGATAACAATACCTCAAGCACCGCGGCTCACGATGCGGATATCAATGCCGGCAATGTCTCTGGTAACGTCCTCGTCGTCTCCGCTGTGGTCGGAGGAACTAACGACGAATTCAAGATTCATTACGTCAAGACGATCTGCGGTAGCCCGGCGCCAACGCCGACCCCAACACCGGCGCACACACCAACTCCAACACCTACGCCAGCACACACACCAACCCCGACACCTACACCGACCCCAACGCCAGCCTGCCCAACGATCACGGTGAATCCCGCCACCGCCGCCAATGGAATGATTGGTGTGGCTTACAGCCAGACCTTCACCGCCAGCGGTGGTAGCGCCCCATACACCTTCACCAAGACGAGCGGCTCTCTCCCAACCGGATTGACCCTCTCCTCCAGTGGAGTGCTTTCGGGAACACCAACCGCCTCTGGCAACTTCACCTTCACCGTCCAGGCGAAGGCCTCCAACAATTGCACGGGCTCACGGTCTGTACACGGTCAACATCGGCACCTGCCCAACGATCACGGTAAGTCCGTCGTCACTCCCGAGTGGCAGGAAAAACCATTCCTTCAGTCAGACGCTGACTGCTTCGGGAGGCACCAGTCCTTACACCTTCACCACAACCAGTGGCAGCTTACCAAGTGGTATTTCGCTCTCCACTGCAGGAGTCCTTTCTGGGACGCCGACTAGCTCGACGGGCACTTACACCTTTACCGTCCAAGCGAAGGCGGCTAACGGTTGCGTCGGAACCCGGACGTATAACTGGGTAATTACCTATTAATTAGTCCGCAAAGACGGGCGCTTTTTAAATGCGCGTGCTGGGGCCTCAACTCCGCTCTGGCACGCGCATTTCGGCTTTTCGCAAGATGAGTCAAAGTGAGTGCTTCTGTGAAGCGCTGAATATCGAGCTTGGCAACTCCGCGCCGCTCCTTGGGCGATTTCAAATCGTCTCGCTGCGAAAGGTGATCTTCAATCACACAAGGAAGGGCGACTTGAGCGCCCCGCAATTGTCCTAGACGCCGTAATTCCGGGATTTTTCGCAGGGCAAAGCCGAAAGCTGTTCCGAAATAGCCATCCGCAAGCCCCATCACCCCTTTGTGTTACCTTGCGTCCCTTTGCCTGCCGCGCCGTAGCCGTGGCAAGGCGGGTGTGAGGCTTATTTGCCCGGCTGTTGAGCGGAAAGGCCTCTTCAAACTCCTCAGAATGATAGCGTTTATAGAGATTCAAAAAAACTTCCCATTTCCGCGGAAATTCGATATAACTAGACGGCTCGGTTTCTACCCCCAAACCGCCCAGCCTTCCACCTTCTTTAACCCAGAGAAATCACCCGAATGTTCAAGTCTACCCTGTTGGGTCTCGCACTGACCCTCCTTCTCCTGTTTGGTATCAGCTCCGACAACTCAGCTTCCTCGCGCGCAAAACAGCAGGCCCCGAATCGCTCGGATCCCAAAGTTGAGACGGTCCAGAAACTTGTCCTCTCCGAAGGCAACGTAACAATCGACCTCGATCGACTCGATGGCAGTTGGTTGTAGAACGCCTGCACTTCAAGCTCGCAACGGATTCCTTCTTCACGGTCATCGTCACCAATGATGAATTCCGCGGACCGGAACAGGGCGCCGTAAAGCTCATTCCGCAAACCGCCGCGAATTTCCCTGCGCCACTAAACGCTTCCTACAATCAACTCGCTCTCGAAAAGATGGGGTCTGATCAAGCCTTATGACTTGGTCCTGCGTGATAGCCAGACCGGCTTCACCTACTTTTATGTTGAAGGTCATCATTACGATTACAACTCCGACGAAAGCTCACTCAATATTAATGAGGGTCGGCTACTGCTTTCACAAGAATTTGCGCCAGGAACTTGGACGCCCGTGAGCTGGCGCGAACAGTTATTGGAGAAATTTCTGTCACTGCGAATCTCAATCCGATTGAGATCCAGACGATCGCCAATGGCGAACTTCAATCGTCTGTTCTGCCGCCCGTCCAGAAATGGCAAGGATGCAGGTGCACCGAACGCGCCTGATGCTGCCGCAGGTGTTGATGTCATCGTCGGAGATCTGCCCGCGATGGTTCAAGCGGGGAGCTCTGGAACCTTTGTCGGTCTGGCGGTGGCCACAACTTCTTGCAACAACGGTACCCAGGAATTCAATTGGTTCGCCCTACCGAATACTGATCACCCCGTCATTCCGCAAAATCTCTATCGCATGAGCGGCGGAACCAGTAACACCGATCGCTTCGAGCAAGTCGGCCAGTCCTGGTTAAAACACGCCTTCACTGCTTTGCAGCAGAACGTTTGCGGCTTCGGTTGCGTTCCGCATCCGCCGCTCCAGCTTCGGACGGCACCCATCTCGGCGTGGGATGTTCTGATCCCTACTCAACCAGTAACAATAGTTCGCAAACTGGACTCGGTTCACGCGCGTTCGTTCATCCGTTCACTGGCTTTTTCCCGGTGGTGGATCAAACCCCACCTATACCGCCCGTAACCATACGGGCCATACCCACACCGGGACATCGCATCGACTCCTGGTCGCTCAGAGTGATTTGAACACAACGCTGAACTCCGGGCGCCACTTACTGGGCGGAAGGTCAATACGTCACTCCTCATGAATACGCTTGGTGCCAGGCCCATGCGGGGCAGTGCAACATGTACAACAACGTCTCCTACCGCCGGTTCAATGTGACTGGGACCACCAGTTTCACTTTTGCAACCTCCGGGTCCACTGTCCGGATGCAGCCTGCAATCAAAGCATGGACCGGCGCGACCGTCACCCAGATCGAACCTGCCCCCGGAGTCGATGGCATCGCTTTCGTTGGCTACAAGGTCACAAATCCTTCCGCTGGAGTCTGGCATTACGAATACGCGCTTTATAACGAGAACCTCGATCGTGCATTTCAATCTTTCGCTGTGCCTGTTGGAACGGGTGTGACGATCAGTAATATCGGCTTCCATGCTCCGCCGCAGGAGCCGGGCTGGGCTAACGATAACACCGTGGGAAACACCGGATTTAGCAGTACCCCTTGGACTTCAACCCAGGCTTCCGGTTCGCTGACTTGGGCAACCGAAACTTTCGCAGCGAACCAGAACGCGAACGCCGTTCGCTGGGGAACCTTTATAACTTCCGTTTCGACGCCAACAGCGCCCCACAAGCGGTTAATTCAACTGTCGGTTTCTTTAAGACCGGCTCACCGATGACGGTAGCCATCCAGGGACCGAGCCCATTGGCAACGCCAACGCCTACCCCAACTCCAACACCTACGCCGACTCCAACCGCCACCCCGAGTCCGACACCGACTTGTCCGCCGATCACGGTCAATCCATCGACCCTGCCGAATGGGTCGACCACGGCTGCTTACAGCCAGACCATCACGGCCAGCGGTGGCACTAGCCCGTACACTTTTACCGTCATCACTGGAACGCTGCCTAACGGATTAACCCTTTCGAGTGGCGGACTTCTCTCTGGAACGCCCACGGTGGCCAACACGTTCAATTTTACCGTGCGCGCGACCGCAGCCAATAGTTGCACAGGCACCCGCGCATACACGGTGATCATAACCGCACCGACACCAACACCAACACCAACACCAACACCAACACCAACACCAACGCCAACGCCAACGCCAACGCCAACGCCGACACCGACACCGACACCGACACCGACACCGACACCAACGCCAACACCAACACCGACACCAACACCGACACCGACACCGACACCGACACCGACACCGACGCCGACACCGACACCGACACCGACACCGACACCGACACCGACACCGACACCGACACCGACACCGACACCGACACCGACACCGACACCGACACCGACACCGACACCGACACCAACACCAACACCGACACCGACACCAACACCAACACCGACACCGACACCGACACCGACTCCGACTCCGACGCCGACACCGACACCGACACCGACACCGACACCGACACCGACGCCGACCCCGACCCGACACCGACACCGACACCAACACCGACACCAACGACCGACACCGACACCAACACCGACACCGACACCAACGCCTACTGAAACGCCACACCCACGCCTACCGAAACGCCTTCCCACACCGCCCCCGACGCCATCTCCAACACCAAGTCCCACTCCCGCCTGCACCAACACCGTGTTTTTGCCGGCGTTGAAGGATAATACCCTTTACGAAGATCCGACCGGCCAACTCAGCAACGGTCAGGGCATTTATCTTTTTGATGGTAAGACCACTTCGAACCTCGTTCGCCGCGGACTCATCGCGTTCGATCTCTCTGCCATTCCACCAAACGTCACCATCCTGAACGCGACTCTTTCCATGTTCGTGTCCCAAATTCAGGGAGGTTCGCAAGCTGTCTCGTTGCACAGCGCCACAGCCAATTGGGGCGAAGGCGCATCTAACGCCGGTGATCCAGGCGGCGGCGGCACAACTCCGCAGCCCGGTGACGCAACCTGGTTGCATACTTTTTACAACACCAGCTTTTGGACTGCGGCCGGCGGCGATTTCTCAGCCACACCCAGCGCGACTACCACAGTCAGCACCGTCAACACTACCTACACCTGGAGTGGAAGCGGATTGACTGCAGACGTCCAGACCTGGGTCGCAAATCCGACAACTAACTTTGGTTGGGTCATCCGCGGTAACGAAACGACCGCCGGAAGAACTCAGCGTTTCAACAGTCGGCAGCATTCGGTTAACCAACCACAGTTGGCCGTCACCTACGATGTCTGTGCGACGCCAACACCTTCGCCAACGCCTACAGAAACTCCTACGCCAACGCCTACTGAAACACCTTCGCCGACACCTACTGAAACTCCTACCCCCACACCTACACCGGAACCTCCAACACCAACGCCTACCGAAACGCCAACGCCGGAACCTCCAACACCAACGCCGACGGAAACTCCGGCACCGACCCCGACCGAAACACCAACCCCAGAACCGCCAACGCCGACCCCGACAGAAACCCCGGCGCCTACCGAGACACCTACCCCCGGTTGCACGACAACCATTTCATTGGCACCTCTGAAGGATAACACTCTCTATGAAGAGCCATCGGGAACGCTCAGCAATGGTAAAGGCATATATCTCTACGCAGGCGCAACCGGTGTTTCCGGTTTGCGGCGCGGATTGATCGCGTTTGATCTCAGCGGAATTCCGTCAGGCGCAACGATTACAGATGCGACTCTTTCCATGTACGTTTCGAAGTCAGGGCCGAGCTCTGCCGCGGTCGATATTTCTTTGAGCAAAGTTCTGCAAGATTGGGGCGAGGGGACTTCGAACGCCGGTGCGCCAGGCGGTGACGGCGCTCCTGCGACGCCGGGTGACGCGACTTGGTTGCACACTTTTTATGACTCCGATTTCTGGACGAATGAAGGAGGTGATTTTTCGCCTACAGCCAGTGCCTCGACCGCGATTACCACAATCAATACCACTTATTCCTGGAGTGGAAGTGGACTACTGGCCGATCTCCAATCGTGGGTGGCAAATCCATCGAGCAACTTCGGCTGGGTCATTCGCGCGAACGAGGACGACCTTGGAAGTGCGAAACGACTCGACTCCCGTGAACATGCCACTCATCCACCGTCGCTCACTATTACCTATCAGGCGCCTTGTACTCCAACACCGACGCCGACTGAGACGCCGGGCCCAACCGAAACACCGACTCCGACCGAAACCCCAGCTCCTACGCCTACCGAGACTCCAACTCCTGAGCCGCCAACGCCAACCCCAACTGAAACGCCTGCGCCTACCGAGACTCCTACACCAACACCAGAAACACCTACGCCGACTCCAACCCCAATCCCGGATGTCCAAATCTCGGGTTCGCTTGTTTACTGCTCTGATCCAGGACTGGCCCCAGTGCCCGGCGTCACCCTGACCCTCACCGGTACTTCAGCCGGCGCAATCTCGTCCGATGGTTCCGGAAATTACGTGTTCTCGGCCTTAGCCTCAGGTGGCAACTATACCGTTGTGCCGTCAAAGAATCCGTTATCGCCGGGCTCGCCAGGTATCACCACTGTCGATGTAGTCGCGATTCAGCGGCACTTCCTCAATATCGCCCCGATTCCACTTGGGTGCCGTCTGGCTGCGGCTGACGTAAGCGGCGATGCCAACATCAACACTGTTGATGTCATCGCGGTCCAACGATTCTTCCTCGGTCTTTCCACCGGTATTGCCGGCACTGGTCAATATCATTTTAGTCCTTCGAATCGCACTTACTCCGGAATTATCACTGACCAAACTGATCAGGATTTCGATGTGTTTGTGTTTGGAGACGTCGTTACTCCGTTTGCTGATCGACCAGCTGGCCTATCCGGCGATAGTGCACAATCCAAAGGAAATCTTGAAATCCCCTCAACGGTGCATGCGGTCACCCTGCCAAATACCTTTATCGATTCGTCTGTGACAAACGTCACTGCGGGTGTGACTACGACGAAGATTAATGCCCGCGATAGGCTGGTCGGATTTCAGGGCGATTTCACTTTTGACTCGAGAGTAATTACTTTTCAGGACACTCCAGTCCAAGCCGCCGGTCTGACCAGGGAGAATTGGAATGTTTCAGGAAATATTCTTCCAGGGTCAGGTCCGATTCGGACACTCCGCATCTCGGCTTATTCGACCGAACTGAAGCCTCTGACAGGGAAGGGGACCCTGTTCGAATTGCGGATGCAAAGGGTAAGCGACACTCCCGGGGCGAAGACTCAACTTGCCTGGGCGGCTCCGCCTAACCAATTCATCTTTATCGATTCAAACCTCCAGACTCAAACTCCAGGGCGCTAGCGCGGAGTGATGGAGTGACCTGCCGCGCCGAGCCTTGGCGAAGGCGGGTGGAGTGATGGAGTGATGGAGTGATGGAGTGATGGAGTGATGGAGTTACGCTTTAACGCTTTAACGCTTTAACGCTTTAACGCTTTAACGCTTTAACGCTTTAACGCTTTAACGCTTCAACGCTTCAACGCTTCAACGCTTCAACCCATCCACCCTCCGGGTGGAGGAATTGCCTTGACACTTCTCCGGTGTTCTTCGTAAAACCCTCGGACGCCGCCTTCCTTTAGTTTTGTCCCTCCTAAATAACCGGAGTGGGCCCCATGGGGCCCTGTACATATATATATGAAGAAAAGGCAAACCCATTCAGCCCAGGCATCGGCACTTCAAATCGCGATCTCAATCGCTCTCCTCTGCATCTCAGCGATATTATTCGCCTCAAGCTTTAGGGCAGCTCCAATTGCCTCCCAGGATGGGTTTTACCCACCGCTCCCTGTCCAAACCGGGCCGCAAACCGGCTTCTATCCACCGTTGCCGCCCAACCCGGCCGCCCCAGCTCAATCCATAACCATCTCGCTCCCAGTTACTTCGATTGATTCGTCGGTTGCTACCAATACCAATGTCATCGTTCCCGTTAGCACGACCCAAATCAACCCGTTCGGCGGCCCCAACCCAAACCCGCAACCCGGCGATCCCGGGTATGTCGGTTTTCAAGGCGATTTTCTTTTCGACTCGTCCGTCGTGACCTTCCAGTCACCGTTCACCCAACCAGCTGGCCTAACGGCAAGCAATTGGAACGTCTCCGGCAATATCCTCAATAGCGGCCCCGGTACCTTTCGGGTCCTACGTGTCTCGGCGTTCTCGCTTGATTTTACTCCACTGAGCGGAAGCGGGGCATTGTACAACTTGATTGTTCGCAGAGTTGGCGCGGCCGGAGCTTCGACCGCACTCGCCTGGCAGCCGCCCCCGGATGACATGCAGTTGATCGACGACCAACTAAACACAACTTCGCCAGGGCAAGCGAATGGTTCGATTAGCATAACGGGCGCAACACCGACGCCAACGGTGGCGCCTACGCCATCACCAACCGCAACTGCAACGCCACCTCCAACGCCAACCGCAACACCACCGCCGACGGCAACACCAACTGCTACTCCCACCGCAACGCGCAACGGCAAGCCCAACGCCAACAGCGACAGCGACAGCCACAGCAACTGCGTCACCGACCGCAACCGCAACCCCATCGGCGACTCCAACATCAACGCCAACTGCAACACCTACAGCCACGGCGCAGCCCACGGCCACACCGACCGCGACAGCGACAGCGCCTCCAACTGCAACACCCGCCACCCACGACCCACGCCTCAGCCGACCCCAACTCCAACCGCCACACCAGTCGTTACGCCGACCGCAACTCCCGGCGGCACTTGTGCTCCGCGAACCTTCGTCTTCGAAGGTAACTCCGCCACATCTGGAACCGCAGGAAACATTCGGACTTACACCGTGAGTGGCATAACGGTGAACGTCAGCGGATTCAGTAGAAAAGAAAACGGACAGTGGGGCACCTCATGGCTGGGTGTTTATGGTCAGGGCCTCGGTGTGACCGGGCCAACCGAGGGTAACGGCAATAATAATTCGCACGTGATCGATAACATCGGCAATAGCCGGGACTATGTGCTCTTCGAATTCTCCACTCCCGTCGTCGTGACTCAGGCTTTCCTTGATTACGTTTACAACGGCGATAGCGACATGTCGGTCTGGATCGGCACGAGAACAAACCCGATCTCAAATCATAACACCTTGAGTGATGCTTTCCTCGCCAGCATCGGCCCTCGTGAGGATAACGATACGAATCTTGCCAACTCAAGAATCGCCTCCTTCAACGCAGCGCAAAGATCTGGCAACGTGATCGTGATTGCGGCCAGCGTATCGGACGCTTCGCCTGACGATACGTTTAAACTCCACCAGCTCTTCCTTTGCCAAGGTGGATCCCCAACGCCAACTCCGACGCCCACCTGCGTTCCAAGCACCTTTACTTTTGAAGGCAATTCCTCGACCTCTGGAACACCTGGCAATATCCGGACCTTTACCGCCAACGGAGTCACCGTGAAAGCCAGTGGGTTCAGCCGGAAAGACAACGGACAATGGGGCACTTCATGGCTTGGCATTTATGGCCAAGGCTTGGGTGTGACCGGACCGACGGAAGGCAACGGTAACAATAACAAGCACGTTATCGATAATCTCAGCAATAGCGTGGACTACGTCCTCTTCGAGTTCTCCAGCCCAGTCGTCGTAACGCAGGCCTTCCTCGATTACGTCTACAACGGCGATAGCGACATGTCTGTTTGGATTGGAACCACGAACAATCCCATCTCAAATCACAACACCTTGAGTGATGCGTTCCTGGCCAGTATCGGCCCTCGTGAAGACAATGATACGAACCTAACTACTTCACGGATCGCCAGCTTCAACGCTTCCGGCAGAACAGGGAACGTTGTCGTCATCGCGGCCAGTGTTTCGGACACAACGCCCGACGACACATTCAAGCTGCACAAGACTGTTCTTCTGTCCGGGAGGAACACCAAGTCCAACCCCAACTGCGACGCCTGCCCCGACTGCGACGGCAACTCCAACTGCGACGCCGACCCCAACCGCAACACCGACGCCAAGCGCAACGCCGACAGCGACCGCGACGCCAAGCGCAACGCCGACAGCAACAGCGACGCCAAGCTCAACGCCGACGCCGAGTGCAACGCCGACAGCAACAGCGACGCCAAGCTCAACGCCGACGCCAAGCGCGACACCTAGCGGAACGCCGACGCCAAGTGCGACACCAAGTGCAACGCCGACGCCAAGTGCGACGCCGACCGCAACTCCAAGCCCAGGGCCGACGGCAACCCCCACCGCGACGCCGGCACCGACCGCAACTCCAAGTGCCACGCCAACACCAACTCCAACGGCTACACCAACGGCAACGCCTCAAGGAACACCCACACCGACTCCCGTTGCCATAAAAGTGACGTTGCCAACCGCGAACGTCGATAATTCGGTTTCTACCGCGACTAACATCATCCAACCGGTTTCAACCACGCAGATCGATCCGTTTGGTGGTCCCAATCCGAACCCGCAACCGGGCGATTCAGGTTACGTCGGTTTCCAGGGTGATTTCACCTTTGATTCCACCGTTGTCACATTCCAGACACCGTTTGTCCAAGCCTCTGGACTAACCGCCAATAATTGGAACGTCTCAGGCAACATCCTCACCGGTCCCGGTCCGATCAAGGTTCTGCGCGTCTCCGCGTTCTCGCTTGATTTCACCCCGCTAAGCGGATCGGGCACATTGTTCAACGTGATCATGCGCCGGGTGAGCAATACCCCGGGCGCAACCAGTCCGTTGTCATGGCAACCGGCTCCGGACAATCTCCAGTTCATTGACGATCAGCTGAACACCGTTACACCTAACCAAAACAACGGACTAATCACGATAACCGGAGCAGGACCGACGGCCACGCCTACTGCGACTTCAACGCCGGTGCCTACCCAAACACCGACACCAACTCCAACTAACACCGACTTCAACGCCGGTGCCTACCCAAACACCGACGCCAACGCCAACATCGACTCCTACTCCGGTGCCAACCCAAACACCGACCCCAACTCTGACTCCAACTCCGGCGCCGACCCAAACACCAGCACCAACCACAACGCCAACATCGACTCCAACGCCGGTCCCAACCTCAACCCCGGCGCCGACGGCAACCCCCAGCGCGACGCCAGCACCAACTTCAACTCCCACACCAACCGCAACTCTGCCTCCAACCGCTACCCCAACGGCAACACCTCAGGGAACACCCACACCGACTCCCGTTGCCATAAAAGTGACTTTGCCGACCGCGACCGTTGATAATTCGGTTTCGACCGCCACTAACATCATCCAGGCGGTTTCAACCACACAGATCGATCCGTTCGGTGGCCCCAATCCGAACCCCCAACCAGGCGATTCAGGTTACGTCGGCTTCCAGGGTGACTTCGCGTTTGATTCAACCGTAGTCACGTTCCAGACGCCATTCGTCCAACCCGCTGGACTAACCGCTAGTAATTGGAACGTCTCCGGCAACATCCTCACCGGTCCCGGAACAATCAAGGTTCTGCGCGTCTCCGCGTTCTCGCTCGATTTCACTCCGCTGAGTGGATCAGGCACGTTGTTCAATGTGATCATGCGCCGGGTGAGCAGCACTCCGGGCGCAACCAGTCCGTTGTCATGGCAACCGGCCCCGGACAATCTTCAGTTCATTGATGATCAGCTCAACACCGTTACACCTAACCAAAACAACGGACTGATCACGATAACCGGAGCCGGACCGACGGCCACGCCAACTTCAACGCCGGTGCCTACCCAAACACCGACCCCAACTCCTGGTGGAGTAGTCGTTAGCTTGCCGACGGCCAGCATCTCAATCACGGTCGCAACCAACACCAATGTCATTCAACCTCTTAGCACGACGCAGATCGATCCCTTCGGTGGCCCTAATCCGAACCCTCAACCAGGAGACGCCGGTTATGTGGGGTGCCAAGGTGACTTCAGCTTCGATTCGACCGTTGTGACATTCCAAAGCCCGTTCGTTCAGCCCGCCGGCCTTACCGCTAACAATTGGAACGTCTCCGCTAACATCCTCGGGACAGGTCCAATCAAGGTCCTGCGCATTTCCGCTTTCTCGCTCGACTTCACCCCATTGAGTGGATCGGGCACCTTGTGCAATCTCATCATGCGCCGCGTCAGCGGAACTCCCGGAGCGAACAGCCCATTAATCTGGGAGCCGGATCCTAACAATTTACAATTAATCGACGATCAGTTGAACACGGTAGTACCCAATCAGAGTAACGGGCTGATATCGATAACGCCGTAGCGCGGATATCTGGCGAGCGTTGGTACGGACTGACACCCACCTTCGCCCAGCCACGGCGTAGCAGGGCGATTAAACACGGAAGACTGACTCTCGGGTGATTTTCAATCACCGTTGTAGAGGCGCTTCTGCGAAGCGCCCGGCTATCGACTTGACCAACAGATTGGCCGTGAAGGCCGATCGAACTCAACTTCTTGGGCGCCTGCCGCGGCGAATATGTGTTTAGCGTGTCGAATTTCCTGAAAATAGCCCAGCGTTTTAACGCTGGGAGTTGATAGAGGAAACGGCATGAGTCCCTTCAGGGACGACAGACCCAACGCCTATTGGTGGCGCTTGTGTCGTCCCTGAGGGGACTGAATGATGATCCATGAGCGTCGGCACCCAGCGTTAAAACGCTGGGCTATTTTCAGAAGGCAAGTTCACGCTAAACAGATACCTCGTCGTAGGCTTGGCGAAGGCGGATGTCATTCCGTGATGATTCGTTCACGATTCGCCGCAAACAAACGCTCAATCATCTTCGGTCTAGTAATTATAGTAATTAGCCGCAATTTCGAGCGCGCGACTCCATAACCCCCATATCGTTACAGGCAGTTATTAAAATAGAGATAAACTCCAGAGTTATCTTGACAATTTCTAGAGCCTTCCGGTAAAACGCTTACTGAGAATCTGTATCCACATTACACACCATTGATCGGGCTTTCGCCCAGCCAAAACTCCTATGAAGAAACGCTTACATAACTCCGCTCGCGCTGCCGCACTCCAAATCACGCTCGCCATCGCTTTTCTTGCTGCCGCCGCAATTCTCTTCGCTTCAACTTTCCGTGCGGCTCCCTCCGCGCAGCAGGACGGATTCTATCCGCCGCTTCCGGTTCAGACCGCGCCACAAGGTGGATTCTATCCACCACTTCCGCAGGAAGCGCCGACAGGCACAACGGTTCCGACCATTACCCTTCCAACCGCCAGCATCGATTCGTCGGTTGCCACCAACACCAATGTCATTCAGACCGTTACCACCACCCAAATCGATCCGACCGGTGGTCCCAACCCGAATCCACAACCCGGCGACCCAGGCTATGTCGGATTCCAAGGTGACTTCACCTTCAACTCGGCTGTTGTCACTTTCCAAACTCCATTTACTCAACCGGCAGGACTTACCGCCAGTAACTGGAACGTTTCGGGTAACATTCTTGGCTCCGGCCCAATCAAGGTTCTTCGTGTATCTGCCTTCTCGCTCGACTTCACCCCGTTAAGCGGTTCCGGGGTGCTCTTCAATATTGTGATGCGTCGTGTCGGACCAGCAGGTTCAAGCACTCCACTCAACTGGCAACCGTCCCCAGATAATTTCTTCCTGATCGACGATCAATTGAATCAGATTTCAACAGGCCAGGCCAATGGACTCATTACCATAACGGGCGCGACGCCGGTTCCAACCGCCACTCCAACGCCGCCGCCAACCGCAACGCCGAGTCCAACTCCAACGCCGTCACCAACCCCAACCCCAACGCCGACGCCGGCGCCGACTGCCACTCCATCCCCGACACCAATCAAGATCACGCTGCCGACGGCGAACTTCGATAACTCGGTTCCAACCACTACAAATATCATCCAAGCCGTCTCGACGACTCAGATCGATCCAACCGGTGGACCGAACCCGAACCCGCAACCAGGCGATCCTGGTTATGTCGGATTCCAAGGCGACTTCATCTTTGACTCATCTGTCGTTACCTTCCAAACACCGTTTACCCAAGCGGCCGGACTTACCTCCGCCAATTGGAACGTCTCCGGCAATATCCTGGGATCAGGCACGATCAAGGTCCTGCGCGTTTCTGCCTTCTCACTCGACTTCACACCGCTCAGCGGCTCCGGAACACTCTTCAATCTTATCATGCGCCGCGTCAGCAGCACGCCGGGAGCAGTTAGCCCACTCAACTGGGCACCGTCGCCTGATAACTTCTTCCTGATTGACGATCAGTTAAATCAGATCTCGCCACTACAGAATGGCGGTGCCATCACGATTACTGGCGTAGCCCCGACTGCCACACCAACGACCGACGCCGACACCAACGCCAACACCGACGCCAACGCCGACACCAACGCCAACACCGACACCAACGCCGACACCAACGCCAACGCCGACGCCGACGCCAACACGCGACACCAACACCAACACCAACACCAACACCGACACCAACACCAACACCAACACCAACGCCAACGCCAACACCGACGCCAACCGCCAACGCCAACACCGACGCCGACACCGACACCAACACGCGAACGCCAACACCAACAGCGACGCCGCCACCAACCGCGACACCAACAGCAACGCCGACTCCGCCACCAACCGCGACGCCAACACCAACGCCGACTCCGCCACCAACCGCGACGCCAACACCAACGGCGACGCCAACACCAACGCGACGCCGACGCCAACAGCGACACCAACACCAACAGCGACGCCAACTCCAACCGCGACGCCAACACCAACCGCGACGCCAACACCAACCGCGACGCCGACACCAACCGCGACGCCAACACCGACCGCGACGCCAACACCAACCGCGACGCCAACGCCAACCGCGACGCCAACACCAACCGCGACGCCAACACCAACCGCGACGCCAACACCAACCGCGACGCCAACACCAACCGCGACGCCAACACCAACCGCGACGCCAACGCCAACCGCGACGGCCACGCCGCACGCCAACGGCCACGCCGCCGCCAACTGCCACACCAACTCCGACCGTGGCCCCAACTGCCACCCCAACGCCAGGAGGTATTAAGATCGCTCTGCCAACCGCCAACTTTGATAACTCAGTGCCGACTACGACGAATATCATCCAGACGGTCACCACGACTCAGATTGACGCCTTCCCGAATCCGAATCCGAACCCAACCCCGAGCCCAGGAGATCCGGGCTACGTTGGGTTCCAGGGTGACTTCACCTTCGACACTACCGTCGTGACCTTCCAGACACCGTTCGTCCAAGCTGCGGGACTCACCGCCAGCAACTGGAACGTTTCAGCCAACATTCTTGGCTCGGGCACAATCAAAGTGCTGCGCGTATCCGCCTTCTCACTCGACTTCACGCCACTCAACGGTTCTGGAACGCTCTTCAACTTGATCATGCGCCGAGTCAGTAGCACGGCGGGAGCAGTCAGCCCGCTGAATTGGCAGCCATCACCCGATAACTTCTTCCTCATCGACGATCAGTTGAATCAGATCTCGCCTAACCAAAACAACGGGCTGATCACTATCACTGGCGCGGGTCCAACTGCGACGCCAACGCCGACGGCGACCGCAACTCCGTCACCAACTGCAACACCAACGCCGACAGAGACTCCAACTCCGCCACCAACCGCCACACCAACGCCAACGGCGACCCCAACTCCGCCACCAACGGCGACACCAACACCAACGCCAACGGCGACGGCAACTCCGCCACCAACCGCCACGCCAACGCCAACGGCGACCGCAACTCCGACACCAACCGCCACACCAACGCCAACGGCGACTGCAACTCCGCCACCAACCGCCACACCAACGCCGACGGCGACGCCAACTCCGCCACCAACCGCCACACCAACGCCAACGGCGACCGCAACTCCGCCACCAACCGCCACGCCAACGCCGACGGCGACTGCCAACTCCGCCACCAACCGCCACACCAACGCCAACGCCAACGGCGACCGCAACTCCGCCACCAACCGCGACACCAACGCCAACAGCGACGGCCACCCCAACTCCGCCGCCAACCGCGACGCCAACACCAACGGCAACGCCGCCACCAACCCCAACACCTACCGCAACTCCAACCGCCACCGCGACGCCAACCGTCACCCCAACAGCTACCCCGTCTTGCCCAGTGATCACGGTGAAGCCGGTCACGCTTCCAAGCGGAATCGTCGGTGTGAACTACAATAAGAATATCATGGCGACTGGCGGCCACGGCCCGTACACGTTCACTGTTACTAACGGAACGTTGCCACCTGGATTAACTCTCGAATTCGCAACCGGTAAACTCTCCGGAATGCCGACGGCAGAAGGCGTCTTCACCTTCACCATCACAGCGACAGATTCGAAAGGTTGCACCGGCAAGCGGCATACACCCGTCGAGATCAAATGTCCTGAGATCACGATCAAGCCGGCGAAGTTACCTAACGCGATGATCGGACATCCTTACAGCAAGGTGCTGGTGGCCAGCGGCGGTAACAGTCCGTATGTCTTCAGCATCTCCCAGGGAACACTGCCGACTGGATTGACGCTCTCATCCACGGGAACATTGTCGGGCACACCGACAGTGGAAGGAAACTTCAACTTCACCGTTGTCGCCACCGATCGATACGGATGCAGTGGTAAACATGATTACACAATCTTCGTGAAGTGCTCCGACATCACGTTGAACCCAACGAACTCCACCCTACCGAACGCAGCGGAGGGACACCCATATAGTAAGACGTTCACGGCCAGCGGAGGAATCAGTCCATACACCTTTGTGGCTATCGACCCACTTCCAAATGGGCTGTCGCTCACAACGTCCGGCGTGCTCTCTGGCGCACCGACCACAAGTGGTAGCTTCTACTTCACCATTCGCGTCACCGACAGCTTTGGCTGCTTCGCAGAGCATCGTTACTTCCTCTACATTTCGCCGTGTCCAACGATCACGGTAAACCCAACGACACTGTCGAGTGGGACCGTTGGAGTGATGTATAACAAGACGATCACCGCCACGGGAGGGAGCGCGCCGTATACGTTTGTGGTAATGAATGGAACGATCCCGCCGGGGCTGGCGCTTTCTACTGGCGGATCGCTTTCCGGCACACCAACGGCTGCTGGCAGCTTTACCTTTGTGATTATGGCCAGCGACAACTTTGGGTGCGGTGGCAAACGCAATTACACGGTATCGATATCGGGACCAAATTAAATGTAGCCCCGGCTATCGCCTTCGCTGCAGGTTGACTTTGCGTTAGGCTACGGCATGGCTTCGGGCCAATTTTGAATTGGCCTGTTGTAGCCACGGCCTTGTGGGCCGTCGAGTATTTGCCTTCGCTGCAGGTTGATCCTGCGTTAGGCCCACCTATTGGCGTCGGAAAACGGAAAGGCCACGGACGGACACGGATTAAACACGGAGCTTTGGAATCGCCTTCTTGGGGCCACACCTTGCCTGCCGCGCCGAAGTCCCGCGATGTCGGGACGAAGGTGGGTGGTCGTGGGGCATTTGCGACACTGCTCGAAAGCGGGTCTAATTTTCAATCACTGCCCCACCCGGGGGTCACATTCCACCTGGCGGATTGAAAATCGGCCCGAAACCCTGCCTTTCCTTCTGCGTTCCTTTGCGTCCACCTGTTCGAAGTCCCTCAGCCTTCCCGCGTTTCTTCCGCCTGCCACACCGAAGCCTTGGCAAAGTGGGTGTAAATCCGTGGCCAAAATAGTCCGTTGCCCGCTCCACAAAAAAGCTCCACTTTTTCGCGGAAATCGTATATAAAGAAGCTGGCAAGGGGCCGTTTTGTCCTAATGGCCTTAGCCCCCCAAAATGGACCGATTTCAAAGAATATTAAGACCTGCACTGACAGGATTGCTCCTGCTGTTGCTGATGGCAGCTGGCACTGGTTTCGGGTTTGGCCGAGTCTGTATCAAACCCTTCGCCGAACACTGTCACGGTCGAGAAACGAATCATCTTCCGCGGGAACGCCACCATCGCCCTCGATCTTGATCGGCTCTTTCCCAAAGGCGCTACCGCCGACAAGCCGAATCGCGTCTCATTGGAATTTGCCCTTCAACCCGACTCCTTCTTCTCCATTCTCGTTAGTAATCAGGTCCTTCGCGGGCCGTTGCCGGGATCGATCGGTCTGATACCGCAAAGCGCGGCCAATGTTCCGGAGCCGTTGCGGTCGTCGTTGTATCGGCTTGTCCTGGAAAAAACGCAGTCGGGCGGCGCGAACTTCGACCTTGTTATTCGCGACCGGCAAACCGGGTTCGTTTTCTTCAATATTAATGGGCACCAATATGATTACGATGCTGTCACGGGCATTTTCCGGATCGAGCAAGGCAATCTTTCGATTGCAAGAGAGTTTGCTCAACAGCTTGAGCGTTCCCTGCAAGATCTTGGTGTCGGAACCATTTCGGTCTCTGGTGAAACACAACCAATCGAAGTCCAGACCACGGTCAACGGCGAAGTGCGATCTATTGTTATGCCGCCCGTTCAAATCAGGGCAGGGCAGGGGAAGCTGAATGTCCCCGAGTTAGTCGCCGGGCCCGACATCATCGTTGGCGACATCATCACCGTCGAACAACCCAGCGGCACTTCCGGAATCAACGGCAGCTTCGTCGGCCTTGGGATCGGCGCCGCAGCGTGTAACAATGGCAACCAGGAAATCAATTGGTTCGGATTGCCGGCTAACGATCATCCGGTTTTGCCGCAAAACGTTTATCGGATGAGCGGTGCGAGCAGTAACAACGATCGCTTTGAGCAGATCGGGCAATCCTGGACCAAACACGCCTTCGCTGCTCTCCAGGAAGATGCCTGTAATTTTGGGTGTATAGGCGCAGCGAACAGCGCGCATCTCGGTGTTGGTTGCTCCGATCCGTATTCGGCGAACCTGAATTACACTCAGGCGTTTCTCAGCTCACGGGCCTGGGTAAACCCGTTCACCGGGGTTTTCCCGCGGGGTGACTCGGCCACTCCGCCTAACAATCACTCCGGCCATAACCACAACGGAACTTCTCACCGCGCCACCGTCGCCATGGCAGACCTGACCAACCCTGGCGCCACCTACTACGGCGAAGTCCAATACGTCACGCCTTACGAATACAGCTGGTGCCAGACGCACCCCGGACAATGTAACCAATACAACAATGTCTCTTATCGTCAGTTCAGTGTTACCGGGACAACAAACTTCACCTTTACCCCGGCTGGATCGACGGTTCGCATGCAACCCGCGCTCATGGCATGGACGGGTGCTGCGATCACACAGATCGAGCCCGCTCCCGGCGCAGATGGTATCGGCGTGGTCGCCTGCAAGGTAACCAATACTTCACCCAATTTCTGGCATTATGAATACGCGGTTTATAACGAAAACCTCGATCGCGCTATTCAATCGTTCGCCGTCCCGCTCGGCCTAAACATGAGCATCCTTAACATCGGATTTCACGCGCCGCCTCAGGAACCGGGATCGTCTAACGATGGAACGCTCGGCGACGCCGGCTACTCCCCAACTCCATGGGTCCCAACCCAAACCGCGAGCTCACTTGCCTGGAATACAGAAAGCTTCGCCCAAAACCAAAACGCCAACGCGATTCGCTGGGGGACTCTTTACAATTTCAGATTCGACTCTGATCGGCCGCCCCAACCAGCAGATGCGACAGTGGGTTTCTTTAAGACCGGCTCACCGATGACTGTGGGAGTGCAGGTTCCCAGCCCCGGGCCTCCTGGATGGACGCCTGCTCCGACGCCGAGCCCGACCCCGACTCCAACACCGGCCCCAGTCGCGTTGGTCTCTCTTCCGGTTGCCGGGGTCAACGTCACCGAAACCAATTTCACTCAACCAGTTGTTACCTCCGCCATTACCTCCAATCAAAACCTGGTTGGGTTCCAGGGAGATTTCACTTTTGATTCGTCCGTTATCACATTCCAAAGCCCGGCCGTTTCCAATACTGGCCTAACCGGGGGAAATTGGAGCGTTAATGGAGCCGTCCTGCCCGGGGGCGGCCCAATCAGAACATTGCGAATCAACGCTTCTTCTAACGATGCAACGCCGCTGACCGGTTCCGGCGCGTTATTCAATCTGAATATGATTCGGGTAAGCTCGACCTTGGGCGCGAGCACTGCGCTCACCTGGGCGGCGTCGCCTAACAATTTCTTTTTTACCGATTCCCTCCTTGTCTCGCGGCCGCCCTCCAGTGCTCCGCCCGGCAACATCTCCGTGCAGGGAATCATCGTCTCCGGAACAATCTCTTATTGTTCTAATCCGGCTGCGTCGCCGGTCCCGAACGCATTGCTTACTTTAAGTGGAACCGGGTCCGGTTCGACTTCAACCAACGCCTCAGGCAACTACTCGTTTGTTACGTTAGCCTCAGGTGGGAGCTATACTGTTACACCGAGCAAGCCGGCGCTCGCGCCGGGATCCAGTGGCATTAGCACTATCGATGTCGTCGCGGTGCAACGTCATTTCCTCAGCATCACACCTCTTCCAGTCGGTTGCCGACGAACCGCCGCCGATGTGAGTGGTGACAGCGTAATCAACACGGTCGATGTCATCGCTATCCAGCGTTTCTTCCTTTCCTCAACGACTGGGATCGCAAATGTCGGCAAGTACCAGTTTACTCCGACCAACCGCACTTATCCCGGGATCACGAGCGATCAAGTTAACCAGAATTACGATACGCTCGTCCTGGGCGACGTTGCGTCGCCGTGGGTGGAGTGATTTCGGATTGCGGATGGCTGATGGCTTCGGATTGGCTTGCATGCCTTCGTGTGCATTTGTGTCCATTAGTGGTTAAAGACTTTTCCCCATCTTCATCCCAAAATCAGCCGCACTTTATCCCAAACGACTTGCCGGGATGACCGGAATGATATTTCCATCCCGATCGTCACTCTAATGTTGAGCTAAATATTTCCCGCAACTCCTTCTTCGAAATCTGGTTTATTCCGTTCAGGCTCAACCACAACGTTAATAGAAAAAACTCAAAAAAAGTTCTCTACTTTTTTGCCAAACCTGTATATAAATCGACGGGCTTTATCCATCCCCCAAGGCCGCTCCTCTAAAAACTAAGGATTCAATAATGCTAAAGTCATCTCTCTTTGCGCTCTCGCTCGCCGCTCTTCTTGTCGTCGGTGGCAGTTCCTATTTTTCCATTGCCGCATCCAAACCGAAAAATGCGGAGGCTCAGACCGAAACCGTTGAAAAACTTATCGTGGCCAGCGGAACGCTAACTATCAGTCTTGATCTCAACCGCCTCGATGACGCCGCTGGGAGCGAAAATCCAATCGGGCAACGTTACTTTTTGCCGTCGCACCCAGTTCCTTTTTCACCATTGAGACAAACAACAATCAATTGCGCGGTCCGCTGCCCGGATCGATTGCGCTCATAGCGCAGAACACCGCCACCCTTCCGGCACCATTTAGCGCCTCTTTACGCCAACCGCTACTGGAGAAGCTGAAGTCAGGTGAAGCATTTGAACTGGTGCTGCGCGACGCGAATGGCGTCGTCCTCTTCAATATCGAAGGACAGGAATACAATTACGACGCTGGCGCCAGTTCGTTCAATCTTCAGGGCGGACGACTCCTGGTCTCAAAAGAGTTGGCTAAACAACTTGGACGCCCGTTAGGAGTTCGCAGCGTCGGATCAATCTCCGTCACGGCAAACATGCAGCCAATCGAGATCCGAACGATCGTTAACGGTGAAGTTCAGTCAGCGATCCTCCCACCGATGCGCAACCGGCCCGAATCTCGATCTCAAAATGCGCCCGATGCTAACCCAACGCCAACACGCCGGAGTTCCGGGCCCTGATGTTATTGTTGGAGACCTACCCTCCGTGGTCCAACCTTCTGGCGCGACGAGTGGGGGATTCGTGGGAATAGGAGTGGGAACCGACTTCCTGCAACTACGGCGACCAGCCATTTAATTGGTTCGCTTTGCCCGCAGTCGATCATCCTGTCATTCCGCAGAATCTTTACCGGATGAGCGGAGGAACTAGTAACAACGACCGCTTCGAGCAAATCGGCCAATCCTGGCTCAAACACGCCTTTACCGCGTTGGAAGACAACGCCTGCGGGTTTGGCTGCAATACGAGTGGTTGGACCACCGGCACGCATCTATGCCCGGGATGTTCCGATCCCTACGATGCGAGCCTAAATTATAGGCGCAGAGCATGGGCTGGGATCACGCGCATGGGTAAATCCGTTTACCGGCGCTTATCCTGTCGACGGCACGCGAATCCACACCGGTCACACGCATACCGGGACTTCTCACCGGCTCACAGTGGCTATGAGCGATCTTAACACAACGCTTAACACCGGCGCAACCTATTTCGCCGAAGGTCAATACGTAACTCCACATGAATACGCTCTGGTGCCAGCCCGCATCCCGGGCAATGCAACATGTACAACAACGTCTCCTACCGGCAGTTCGCTGTTTCTTCCGCGAACAAACCAATTTCACCTTTGCGGCCAGTCGGATCGACCGTGAGAATGCAGCCTGCCATCATGGCGTGGACCGGGGCATCGCTTACGTCAGATTCGAGCCGGACGCCGGAAATGATGGGATCGGCTTCATAGGATGGAAGGTAACAAATCCTTCCGCCGGTGTCTGGCATTATGAATACGCTGTCTATAATGAAAACCTCGATCGCGGAATCCAATCATTCAGCGTCCCGATCGGAAGCGGCGTCGTCGTCAGCAACATTGGGTTTCACGCACCGCCTCAGGAGCCGGGATGCGCGAATGACGGCACCGTCGGAAACGCTGGATTCAGCAGCACACCATGGACGTCTTCCGTAAGCGGCGGCACCATCACCTGGAACTGCGAAACCTTCGCGACCAATCCAGAACGCAAACGCGATCCGCTGGGGCACTCTCTATAATTTCCGATTCGATGCCAACAAGGCCCCGACGAGTGACAAGGTCACCTTCGGGTTCTTTAAGACGGCGTGCAATTATTCAAGGCGACCGCCCAGATTCCAGCTCCGGACGTTCCGTCGCCAACGCCAGGCGACCCGACACCAACTCCGAGCGCCAACCGCCACGCCAACACCAACGCCCGGCAACGCCAACACCGGCACCACGCCCAACCGCAACACCTACACCGGTCCCGCCCGTTTCAATGGTCATGCTGCCAACGGCCAACGTCGATCCTTCGGTCACCAACTTCAATCAGCCGGTCATGACCACCATGATCAACTCGGCTGATAACCTTGTTGCGTTCCAAGGTGATTTCACTTTCAACGAAACAATCATCACTTTCCAAAGTTCACCGGTCTCAGCCGCTGGATTGACCAGCACCAACTGGAACGTTTCCGGGAATGTTATCCCTGGCGCCGGCCCGATCCGCACCCTGCGCGTTTCGGCCTTTTCTAACGACTTCACGCCGCTCTCCGGTTCCGGCATTCTTTACAATCTGAACATGACCCGGGTCAGCAGCACTGTTGGTGCGTCCACTCCGCTGACTTGGAAACCGGATCCGGACAACTTCGCCTTCATCGACGATACGCTGAACCTGCGCGCACCAGCCAGTGAACCGTCCGGTAGCATAACGATTCAGGCAGCTTCAGTCGCAATCTCCGGCTCGATTACTTATTGCTCGGACCCAACGGCAAACCCGGTCCCGGGCGTGACCATGACGCTCACCGGTGGCCCCGGAGGTTCGACCAGCTCAAGTGGCACCGGCACCTATTCGTTCATCGGTTTGAACTCCGGCGGAAATTACACGGTTACGCCGACCAAACCTGGACTGGCAGTGGGATCCGCAGGAATCACGACGGTTGATGTCGTCGCTATCCAACGTCATTTCCTTAACATTATTCCTCTGACCGGATGTCATCTCGCCGCCGGTGATGTGAGCGGAGGCGGAATCGATACGGTTGACGTCATTGCTGTTCAGCGATTCTTCCTTGGTTACACCACTGGAATTGCCAACGTTGGAAAATACCAATTCACGCCGGTGAATCGCACTTATACCAGTGTCACCACCAACCAGACTGCTCAGGACTTCAGCGCCATCATCTTGGGCGACGTAACAGGTCCGTATGCTGATCGCCCGGGCAATCCATCGCCAGACAGGCCGGACAACGGCAATGATGTCGAAATTCCAGGAACGGTTTCCAACGTCTCGCTGCCACAGGCCGGGGTCGATCAATCCAAGATCCATTTCGTTCTTCCAGTGACCACCTCGGTCATTGATGCGAAGAGTAACCTTGTTGGATTCCAGGGTGACTTCACCTTTGACGAACGGGTAGTAAACTTCCAAGCCGACGCAGTCCGTAAGGCGGGATTAACCGCCGGGAATTGGAATGTCTCGGCCAATGTTCTCGATGGAATCGGACCGATCAGAACCTTACGCGTCTCGGCTTACTCGACGGATTTCAAACCGTTGACAGGGCAGGGGACGTTGTTCGAGGTGCAGATGGTCCGCGTTGGCAACGGCACCCAGAGCACACCTTTGATCTGGGCTGCGCCACCGAATCAGTTCATCTTCATCGACGCGAACCTGCACACGCAGCGGCCGATGCAGGCGGGCGCCGGGAACATTTCTCGATAAGCGATTTCCGATCGCTAGTGGACACGCGACGCCCCGGGCACGTGTTGAAGTAGTCGGGCTTCCGACAGAATGTCGGAGCCTCACTGATTTGGACGTGGCCGACGATCGGACCCGCTCGCGATTTTGGTCGTAGGTACGAACTGAAACTCTGGCCGCTTCGCAGAAGCCTCCCCTACGGCCCGCGCTGCGTTCTCCTGTTCAAAGCCGGCGGTGGCCCCCCATCTTTAACCTCTACTCATCCGTCCACCTATGAGGCCTCGGCCGAATTGATTATGATATATATATATCTGACACGAAATTCGGTAATCAGCGGAAAATCCTACAATATTTGTATCTACTGTAATAAAATCGACCTAATCACAAAAATGCGCACCACCACAACCATCCTCACTTCCCTGGCCATCATCCTTTGTGCGTCGATGCTTCGCGCCGCTACTCTCCCAGCTGGGTTCACTGAATCCCAATGGGGCAGTAACCTCAATGGCACTCCAACTGCCATGGAATTCGCTCCGGACGGCCGACTTTTTGTCTGCTTGCAAGGCGGTCAACTTCGGGTCATCACCAGTTCCGGAACGCTCTTAACGAACCCCTTCGTCACCGTGCCCACTTCCCCCGATGGTGAACGTGGCCTACTCGGCATTGCGTTCGACCCCGACTTTGGGAACAGCAATAATTTTGTTTACGTTTATTACACCGTTTCTTCGCCTCTCCACAATCGGGTCGCCCGATTTACCGCAAATGGGGACGTGGCGGCCGGGGGCGAAACACCAATTCTCGATCTCGACGGTCTCAGCGCCTTTACCAATCATAATGGCGGCGCCATTCATTTCGGCCCAGACGGCAAGCTCTATGTCGCGGTCGGAGAAAATGCCAACTCTTCCAACTCGCAGAGCGTCAGCACTCGCCTGGGCAAAATCCTACGGATCAATTCTGATGGATCGATTCCTGCCGATAATCCGACCAGTTTTCCTGGAATTGCCGGGTCGCCCTCTGGACTGAACAAGGCGATTTGGGCCGTTGGGCTCCGCAATCCGTTCACCTTTGCCTTTCAACCGGGAACCGGTCGAATGTTCATCGACGATGTCGGAGAAAGTACCCTGGGAGGAAATTAACGACGGCATCGCTGGTTCGAATTACGGCTGGAGCAATTGCGAAGGATTCTGTTCGCCAACGAACCCTAATTATCGCGACCCATTGTTCCGATACGGACACGGCAGTGATTCGACGACGGGGTGCGCCATCACCGGTGGGACCTTTTACAATCCAGCAGTGGTCCAGTTCCCCGCCTCCTATGTCGGAAAATATTTTTACAACGATTACTGCAGCGGTTGGATTCGCGTGATGGATCCGGCGACCAATACGGCGACCGGATTTGCCACCGGAATTTCGAACCCGGTCGATTTAAAAGTCGGTCCGGACGGCAGCCTTTTTTATCTGGCTCGGGGAGGAAACGGACAGGTCTGGAAAGTCCGCGCGCCCACTCCAACTCCGACGCCTTCTCCGGTGCCGGTCGCGATCTCTGGAACCGCCTTTTATTGTTCCAACACGACACCGGCCCGGATTCCCAGCGTTACCCTCACGCTAACAGGAACAATGAGCGGTTCGACACTGACCGACGGATCCGGTAACTACACGTTTTCCGCTCTGACCAGCGGCGGCAATTACACAGTCACCCCCAGCAAAGCAGCCCTTCTTCCAGGCTCCGCCGGGATCACAACCGTCGATATCATCGCGACGCAGGGACATTTCCTGAACCAGTCGACCTTAACCGGATGTCGGCTGAGCGCGGCTGATGTGAATGGCGATTCCTCGGTCAACACGATTGACGTTATTGCCATTCAAAAATTTTTCCTTGGAGCGTCGACTGGCCTGGCCAACGTCGGCCAATATCAATTCAACCCAACGACTCGCACTTACACCGGGGTCAACACCAGTCAGACCGGCCAGAATTACGATGCGATTGTGTTCGGGGACGTAGCGCCGCCGTTTGTCCATTGATGAGGAGCGTCGGGTTACAGCGTCTGCAATCCCAACGGGATTGAGCCCTTCAGCCCAGGGTTGGTCCGCTCCTGCGGCCTACCCTGGGTAATAATTCCCTAACGATCCAACCCCAACGGGGTTGTGTCGATCTACGCTCGACTTCGCATCCTTCTCGACTCTCGGGTCGAAAGGACGCGTCACATTATTCGGGCACAACCCCGTTGGGGTTGATCTTAGGCCTCCTTGTTCCCAGGGTTGCTCATGCTGGCAACCCTGGGCTGAAGGACGAAATCCCGTTGGGATTTTGGTTTACCCTAAACGCATACTCAAGGGAGAGGGCAGGGTGAGGGTGTGGGGAGAGGAAGTCAGCGGTTATGAGATGTCGCTGATGAGGTGAAAAAGGAACGTTGCTTCAGGCCCGGATTGTGGAGTTGCGGAAATACTGAATTTATATAATAATCGGCCTCGTCCATTAGCGATCAGCTATCGGCCATTAGCCCCCAGAGCCTTCATCCCAAAATCCGTGTCCTTCGTCCCAATCGAGTTGCATTATGCCGCTTAACGTTATTTCTCAAGGCAGGAAAAAGTACCTCTCGCCTACGCGAGACTGAACATCTGGCCTGAACCGTTGAGGCGCGCTCGATCACTTCAATAACGACAAACATTTATTCCTATCCATGTTACGCCGTTCGCTCTCACGCTTCGTTATTCTTCTCGCTCTCCTCACCGCACCGCGCTCGTTCACGCAACGACGTTCAACGTTACCGTTGGGGGCACTGGTAACAATTTTAGTCCGAGCACCGTCAACATTCGAACCGGCGACGTCGTCCAATGGAACTGGGCTGCGAGCAATCACAGCAGTACGTCTGGAACTCCCGGCAACCCCAACGGCATTTGGGATTCGGGAATCCATAATTAACGGATCGACCTTTACGCACACATTCAATACCACCGGATCCTTTCGCCTATTACTGCCGAGTCCACGGCGCGATGATGACCGGCACGGTCAACGTCACCCTCGCAACTCCAACGCCAACGCCGACACCCACCCCGACCCACACGCCGAGTCCAACCCCAACTCCAATTCCAACCACACCAACTCCTACGCCGACCCCAAGCCCAACCCCAACGCCGACACCAACCCCGAGCCCGACGCCAACCCTTCTCCCACGCCAACCCCGGCTCCGTTCTCGCAGCATCCACTTCTCTTCCCGCCGACCACCACCGCGAGCGATATCCCGGTCAACATCGATGAAGCGTGCGTCCAGATTCTGGATGGCCCCTGCACTTATATGTGGACCTACGGCGGCACTTATCCCGGTCTCTCAATCCGCCGGCCCACCGGACAAACCACCCGCGTCACTTTCACCAATAACCTCGACCCAATCGCTGGCGGCCTAACGGTCCATAACCATGGCAATCATACTTCCCCGATAGATGACGGCTACGTGACCGGTCCCGGGATTCTCTTCGGCCCCGGCACCTCACGGACCTACACCTACGACGGAACCGAAAATGGTGGGAACGAACGCGGAACCATGCAGTTCTATCATGATCACCGAATGGGTGAGACCGGTTTGAACGTCTGGATGGGGCTCCAGGGTCTTTACATCATCGATGATCCAGCTGATCCCTCGACGTTACCGTCCGGCACCTATGAATTGCCGCTAACGATCGCTGATCGTCAGTTCGATCAGGATAATCAACTTCAATATATTTATGACGCCTCCGGTGTAGTAGGCGACAAAGTCCTGATCAACGGCGTTTATCAGCCATACCACGATGTGGCCGATCGCAAGTATCGTCTCCGTTTCTTGAATGGAGCTAATGCGCGCATTTATATCCTCACCCTCAGCACCGGCGATGCGTTTACCCAGATCGGCACCGAAAGCGGTCTGCTCCCCGCGCCAGTGAGCCGGACGGCAATGGAGTTTGGACCGGCTGAACGCCTCGATGTCGTCGTCGATTTCTCCGGTAAACTCGGACAGGAAATCTATCTGATGGACATGTATAAAGTGACGCCGTTGCTGAAATTCCGCGTCACTCAGCACGTCGCTGATGGCAGTTCCGTTCCCGCAACGCTCCGTCCGTTACCAGATATCGGCACACCAACCGTTACACGGAATTACAGTTTCGATTTCACTTCGAACCATTGGACCATCAATGGAATGGGATTCGATCCGAAACGGATCGATGCACGCCCGGTTCTGGGCACAACGGAAAAATGGATCTTCACCAATCCTACCGGGACGACCCACATGGTTCATATTCACGACGTCGATCAGCAATGTCTCACTCGCGACGGCGGACCGTGTTATCCGTGGGAAACCATGAAAGAAACATGGGCGCTCGGGTCCGGTGAAACCATCGAGCTCAAGCTGAGGTTTACAGATCACATTGGTCTTTACATGATGCACTGCCACATCCTGGAGCATGAAGACGATGGGATGATGGGACAATTCGAAGTGGTCGCCCCCGCGACTCCAACACCAACGCCAGCTCCCACGCCCGGAACCGTCACGATTTCCGGCACGATATCGTATTGTAACAATCCGAACCCGGCTCCGGTTCCGAATGCGACACTCCTGCTCACCGGCGACGCACAGAACTCGACTATAACCAGTGGGGCAGGGGCCTACAGTTTCTCGGCGTTACCGTCCGGTTACGATTACGCTGTTACTCCAGCGAAAGCGCCTCTCGGTCCTGGGGGCGGCAACATTAACACCGTCGACGTCATTGCAGTGCAACGTCATTTCTTAATCATTGGACCGCCGTTGGTCGGATGCCGTTTGACTGCGGCTGACGTGACCGGTGACTCGGCCATTAACACTTCGGATGTCATCGCTATTCAGCGGTTCGTTCTCGCTCAACCAACTGGGCTGGCCAATGTCGGAAAATACCAGTTCAGTCCCACCAGCCGCACTTATCCGGGCGTTCAGGGCGATCAGGCCAATCAGAATTACGATGCGCTGATCTTCGGTGATGTGGCGTTCCCGTACGCGCAGTAGGCGCGGTTGAAGAGTTGAAGAGTTGAAGAGTTGAAGAGTTGAAGAGTTGAAGAGTTGAAGAGTTGAAAAGTTGAAGAGTTGAAGAGTTTCATTCTTCTCCTTTAATCCTGCTCTTTCACTGGCTTTTGCTCGATAGCGGCGCGTCGATCCGACTTGTTAGACGGGCCGACCAAGGAAGAAATAGAGCGGGTTGTAGCCACGGCCCTGTGGGCCGTTGGGTGTTGGCCTCGCATCCGGACGGGCTCCAAACCATTTAGCCCATCACTTATCCCCTTCGGCTTTTTTTGACGTGGGTCGATCCGACTTCTTAACACGCTGCTACAGAAGAGCAAGAGCAAGTGAAAGAGCAGGATTAAAGTATGGAAATCCCCCAAATCTTTTTGCTCCTTTGTGACCTTCGCCTGCCGCGCAGTAGTCCCCGCGGGCAAAGGCGGGTGTGAGGAAAAGATTTTCGCAACTGCGAGAAAATTAAAAAAATCGACAAAAACGGAAAAAGAATCTTGACACTCCGCCCGCCTCCTGACTAAAAACGCTTTCACGAATGCAAGCGTACTGTGCTTCATGGGCTATTGGGCAGCGCTGCCGCTTGGTCTCACGATGATCCACCTTCATCACATTGCAGGAAGCAGAAACCACTATGAATAAATCCCACAATAACTCCGCCCGCGCTTCGGCGCTCCAAATAGTAATGGCGATCGCTTTTATGGCGACCTCAGCAATCCTGCTGGCGTCGACCTTCAGAGCCGCCCAGTCCAGTAGTTCTTTCGGGACCAGACCCGATCCGATACTGCCGACCTTTACTTGCAGCGGTGGCAACGTTCGCGTTGAAGCCACCAATAGCGGCAACAACGCCAATTACACCGACCTAGCGAGCGCTTTCGCCGCGGTTAACGCCGGAACACATACCGGTGTAATCGATATCGGAATTTGCGCAGACACCGCCGAACCAGCCGGTGGCGCCATCCTGAACGCGAGTGGCTCGGGCTCAGCCTCGTATACCTCCGTTTTGGTCAGGCCATCTGGTGTGCGAACGATTGGAGGCGCAGGCGCTACCGCTGGCCTTCCTTTGATCGATCTGAACGGGGCCGATAACGTGACGATCAACGGTCTTAATACAGGTGGAAATTCTTTGACGATTACGAATGCGACTTTATCGGCTACCGCCGGCACGAGCACGATCCGTTTAATCAACGGCGCGTCGAACGACGTGATCACGAACTGCTCGATTAACGGTTCTTCAACCTCAAGCACTACTACTGCAGGTGGCACCGTTTTCATCAGTACATCGACCGGTGGAGCAAACACTGCCAACACGATTTCGAACAACAACATCGGTCCAGCGGGTGCAAACCTCCCGACCAAAGCAGTGTTTTCTTTGGGTTCAGCTAGCCCAAATAACAACACCGCCAACATTGTCACCGGAAACAACATCTTCGACTTTTTCAGCCCAACCATAACCTCCGCGGGCGTCAGTGTTTCATCCGGCACCGACACGATGACCATCTCCAACAACCGACTTTATCAAACGGCTACCAGAACCACCACCGCGGCCGCCGTGAGGTATAATGGTATTTTGTTTTCACCAGGCAGCACTGGCTCGGGAACCATTACTGGAAACATCATTGGTTTCGGCGCGGCTAACGGCACCGGCGTAACAACGATCCTTGGTGCGTTCACGAACACCGTCAATGGTATCCAGGCGCCGAGCACCAGCACGGCCGTCGCGACCAGCATTCAAAACAACACGATTTCAGGGTTTGACCTGACGTCGACCACCGGCACGACCGGTAGTGGATCGACCTTCATCGGTATCTCGGTTGGTGCAACGGCTGGCCTCTTCAACATCGGCGGCACGACCGGAAACACGATCGGTAGCTTGACCGGCCCCGGCGCCATCTTCGTCAGTGACAACACGGTGACGGCTAACTCATGGGCGTTTGTCGGCATCTTCGATTTCAGCTTCCAAAACCTCGACGTCATCAGCAACAACAACATTGGTAACGTCGTCATCAATAGCGGTGGCACCGGCACTGGTTCCGGCTTCCGCGGCATCCGTGTTTCCGGCACCTCTACACAGAGTCTGACAATCGCCAACAACACCATCGGTTCTGCGGCGGCGCCCATCGTCGATAACGTCGTCGGTTCCTACAATATGTACGGCATCGATGTGACGAGCTCGAGTTTCACCGCTAGCGGAAACCTGATCCGAAACATGACCGGCAAGCCGAATGCCGCTGGAATCATCGGCATGAGCGGTATCATCATTAGCACGGCGCCGACAAACGCGACAACGATCACGGGCAACACGATTCACTCTCTGAGTGTTGATTCGACTCCGAACAACGGCGCCATCTATGCTTTGTATGGCAACTTCGGAACCGCAGCCGGTAACTTAGTCGAGAAAAACGTGGTCCATTCTCTGAACATCACGTCTTCGAATCTGACTGCTCAGATCGCTGGTGTTGTCGCTCCTGCTGGCAACGCCACCTACCGGAACAACATGGTTCGTTTGGGAGTTGATTCCGCGGGCGCCTCGATCACCGGCGGTTACACGATGTATGGCATGTTCGACATCGCCGGCAGCAACAACTTCTATTTCAACAGCGTTTACATGGGTGGCACTAATGTTGTGTCATCGGGCAACACTTTTGCGTTCGTTAGTAATACGACCACGACCCGCAATTATATCGATAACATCTTTGATAACTCCCGCAGTAACACTTCCGGAACCGGAAAGAACTACGCGATGGCGGTTGCCGGGACCGTTGTAAATCCTCCCGGCCTCACCTCAAACCGGAACGATCTTTACGCCCCGGGAACTGGCGGCTTCGTTGGATTATTTAACGGAGTTGATCAGGCAAACCTCGCTGCATGGCAAGCTGCCACTGGCCAGGATGCAAACAGCATTTCTGCAGATCCGCTCTTCGTTGATCCGAATGGAACTGCACGTCCTGGGTTTGGCGGCGATGTTGAAGGAATCGACGCGCTCGCAGCGATCGTAAACCTGCACATCCAAACCGGCAGCCCGGCGATCGGCGCGGGTGCAACTGTCGCCGGTGTCACCACCGACATTGACGGTGACACTCGTAACCCGAGCACGCCTGACATCGGCGCGGACGAGAAGACCAACTTCACTGGCGCAACACCAACTCCAACGGCGACGCCGACTCCAACAGCTACGGCTTGCGCAACCTTCACCAACCCTGCCGCGATCACGATCAATGACGCGACTATCGCCTCACCATATCCGTCGACGATTAACGTGTCGGGCCTTGGCGGAACCATCACCCGAGTGACTGTCCGACTGATCTCCTTGAGTCATACCTTCCCTGATGACATCGACATGCTTCTCGTTGGCCCCGGTGGCCAGAACATCGTGTTGATGTCGGATGCGGGCGGCGGCACTGATGTGGTTACAGCCGACATCGTGTTTGACGACGCTGCAGCTGCTGGCATCGCGGACGCTGGTCCACTTGTCGCGGGCACCTACAAGCCAACGGATATCAATGACGGAACTGACACCTACCCAGCTCCGGCACCAGTGCCATCGGGTGCTTCCTTGCTCGCAACGTTCAATGGCACAAATGCGAACGGAACCTGGAGCCTCTACGTCCTTGATGATGCTGGCACAGACGTCGGCACCATCGCGGGTGGATGGGAAATCAGCATCCTAACCACTAGCTGCGCGGGACCAACGCCGACGCCTTTCCCAACCGCGTCGCCAACTCCGACCTTAGCACCGACTCCTACGCCTCCTCCAACGGTTTGCGTTCTGCCAGTCGAAGGAATGGATGACATCACCAACCTGGTTGTGCCGAAGGGTTACTACATGCAGAACAATAGTCAGCCTGGGCCTGGCTCGACTGGCTGGTTCCAAGGTAATACTGCGGTGTTCAATGCCCAAGCTGGAGCTGGTAGCGCATATATTGGCACCAATTTCAACAACGGAACGGGATTGTCGACGCTCAGTAACTGGTTGTTAACTCCACCGCTGACCTTACAGACCGGAGGTCAAATAAGCTTCTGGACCCGCACGGTGGACGTTCCATCGTTCCCGGATCGCCTCCAAGTGCGGATGAGCACAAACCTGACTAGCACTAATGTGGGCGCGACGGCAACAAGCGTGGGTGATTTCACTACCCTCCTACTCGATATCAACCCAACCTATTCGCTTAGCGGGTATCCGAGCGTTTGGACGCAGGTCTTTGTAACTATTCCGTCGATTACAACGACCAAAGGTCGACTAGCCTTCCGCTATTTCGTTGAGAACGGCGGGCCTTCCGGCTCAAACTCGGATTACATCGGCATTGATACGGTGGAATATAACTGCGCCGGCTTAGGAGGCCCAACCCCAACACCACCGGTACCGACAGCGACTCCAACCCCGGATCCGACTCCAACACCGACTCCAACGCCAACGCCGACTCTGTGCCCGGGAGCAACACCGACGTTCACTGAGAACTTCGATGGTGTGACCGCGCCGGCCTTGCCCGCTGGATGGACAACAACGTTCACCAACGGCATCCTGGGTTGCCCACCAGCTCCGACCCCACCAGCGCCACTGTGCGCCTTGGGCTCGAATTGGGTGACCACGACGACCACGCCCGATGGCGGTATCAACGCAGCCTTCCACGACGATCCAAGTTGCATATCCGATAATCTGATGGACACGGTCTCGATTCCAATCGTCTCCAGCGTCGCAACGGCGACCTTCCGTAATCAGGTACACGACGGAAAGCACCTTTGACGGTGGTGTTCTGGAAATCTCGATCGGTGGCGGTGGATTCACCGACATCGTAACCGCGGGCGGTAGTTTCGCGACAGGTGGTTATAATGCGGCCATCTCGACTTCGTTTAATAGCCCAATCGGGGGACGCATGGCATGGACCGGAACAAATACCGGTTCGCCAGCTTACATCACCACAACCGTAAATCTGCCGGGTGCAGCAGCAGGACAAAACATCAAGCTGCGCTTCCGCATGGCATCGGACTGCAGCGTCGGCAGCACGGGATGGTGGGTTGATAGTCTGGTCAGTTACCGATTGCCCACCGGCAACGGCAAACATCTCCGGCACCGCGCTCCTCTGCGGACCCGCTGCGCCGACTCCGACACCTAATGTCCTGCTTGCTGGTGTGACGATGACCTTGACCGGAACTTCCGCCGGCTCAACCACGACGGATGGCAGTGGATTCTACCAGTTCCTCAGCCTGGCGGGTGGCGGTAACTACACTGTGGTGCCGAGTAAGGTGCGCAGAACACCGGGTTCGGCTGGTATCAATACCGTTGACGTTGTGGCCGAACAAAACCACGCCCTCAGCCGCGTCCTCCTCACCGGATGCCGCTTGGCTGCAGGTGAAGCCGCAGGTGGTGCAGGTATCAATACGGTAGACGTGCTCGCCATCCAGGCGTTCGCACTTGGCCGAACAATACCTGCCCAAATCGGTAATGTCGGTATCTACAGCTTCACGCCGGCAAACCGCACTTACACGGCGCTGTCGTCGTCGCAGACCAATCAGAACTTCGACACGCTGATCCTTGGTGACGTAGCCAACCCGGTTGCGAACCCACGGCCCGGCGGTCCAGCGCCAGATATGGCGACCGGTCCAGTTGCCACAGTGAAACTGCCGGACATCAGCGTCGCTCGTTCGATGGCCAACTTCACCGCGCCGGTGACCACGACGGTCATTGATGCGTCAAGCAACCTGGTCGCGTTCCAAGCGGACATCACCTTCGATGAGAGAGCGATCACCTTCGCTGCAAGATGCAGTCCAGAAAGTGGGACTGACCGCCGGAAACTGGAATGTCGCCGCGAATGTGCTCGAAGGGAAGGGACCGATCCGGACCCTGCGCGTAATCGGCTTCTCAACCGATATGTCGCCATTGAGCGGCGCCGGAATACTGTTCCAGCTGAACATAGCGAAAGTGAACGCCGGCGGTGGCCAGTTGAACTGGAGCACCGATCCAGAGAACACGTTCTACTTCGTCGACGCTGACCTGAACATGGTCAAGCCGGTGAGCAGCGTGAATGGCAGCACCGGACAGCGCTAAACCGAAACGTTAAGTTAAGAATTGCGAGCAGCCGGGGCCGAAAGCCCCGGCTGCTTTGTTTTTCGGGGGCCTTTTTGTCATCACCGATCATCGCCGCATGGAGTGGGGGAGTAGTGCTGTAGCCACGGCCCTGCGGGCCGTCGGGTATCGGCTTCGCCTCAGATTGACTTCGCGTTAGGCCCAAGGAGGGGCGGATGCCGATCCGCCCACCTATCGGCGCTGCAAAATGAGAAGCCACGGACGGACACGGATTAAACACGAACTGTGCAATCGTATTGGTGTATCCGTGACGCTTAGGTATCGGCTTCGCAAACCTTGAAGACGCCCACGGCAGCGCAAAGTTGCAAAGGGGTGCCGTCCTTCGCTTTCTCGTCCGTTCAACGCCAATAGGTGGGCGGATCGGCATCCGCCCTTCCTTGGGCCTAACGTTTTTCGCCTACAGTGAAACGATTGCTCCAGCGCACCAGCGTTTCACTGTCGCACTTGACTTTTTCCGCCGGATTGCACAAAAGAGCGTAGCTGCACCTGCGCGCCTCGAGAAAATCCCCATCATGAAACAACCCCAAAACAACGCTGTTCGGCGGCGGCGCTCCAAATCAGCATTGCCATCGTGTTGATGTCGGTTTCGGCCATTTTGTTGGCGACCAGTTTCAAAGCCGTCACAATCTCCCGTCCTGCCTAACGTTACCTGCGGCGCAAGTGCCATCCGGGTTGAAGCAACCAACAGCGCTAATAACGCCAGCTACTCGTCGCTCCAAAGCGCGTTCAACGCCATCAACGCTGGAACACACACCGGCGTGATCAACATCGGTGTCTGCGCCGACACGACGGAACCGGCCGCAGGCGCTACGATCAATGCCAGCGGAACCGGCTCTGCTTCCTACACCTCGATCCTCATGACCCCCGTCGGAGCGCGCACCATCTCCGCTGCAATCAATCCCGGTTTTGCCCTCATCTCCTTTAACGGCGCGGATAATGTGACCATCAACGGCCTGAACAGCGGCGGTAATTCCCTGACCTTGACCAACACGACCGCTTCACCGACAACCAACACCAGTACCTTATTTTTCGCGAACGGCGCACAAAACAACCTCGTGACCAACTGCACCATCCTTGGGTCCTCGATCGGTGGGGTAGGGACGCCCAATGGCACCATTGTCTTCGGCACCTCAACCACCGGACCCAATAGTGGCAATACCATTTCCAACAACAATATTGGCCCCGCCGGCGCTAATCTTCCGACTCAAGCGATCGTCAGTCTCGGATCAGTCGCCCCTAACGATAACACCGGCATCATTATCAGTAACAATAATATCTTTGATTTCTTTGACCCGACTCGGACGACCTCCGGCATCACCGTCCTTTCCGGCAGTAACACCTGGACTATCTCCAACAACCGCCTGTACCAGACCGCGCCGCGCACCTTCACCGGCACGACCTTGAGCTATTCCGGAATCACCGTGACCACCACCGGGAGCAACCACACCATCACCGGAAACACCATCGGCTTCGGCGCCGCCAACGGCACCGGGACCACTTCGATCAGCGGTTCGACTAACGTGTTTCGCGGACTCAACCTGACCAGCGCCAGCACGACCACTGCGACAAGTGTTCAGGGCAATATCATCTCGGGGATCAGCCAAAGTTCCGCCAGCACCGGCTCTAACGCCACAGCTCCGTTCCATGGAATCTTTCTCGCAGCCGGTCGCTACGATGTGGGAACGGTTACCGGAAACACCATCGGCAGCCTGACCGGCGCGTCGACCATCGTTTATGCTGGCAGCGCCGGAGCTGGGACCGTCAACGGCATCTACGATTTCTCATCAAGCTCTAACACAATCTCCAACAACAACATCGGCGCGATCACAATCAATGGAACCGGAACTAATGTCGGTTTCCGCGGGATTTTGCTTAACACATCGACGGCAGCGACTGCGACAGTAAACAACAACACCATCGGTGGAACTGGCGGCGGCGCGATTACCGACAACCTGGTTGGCAGTTACTCCATGTCCGGAATTGAAACAGTGACCAACCCGCCAACGGTCTCCGCTACCGGCAACCTGATCCGCAATATTTCCGGGAACTCAACCACTGAGAGCGCAATCGTCGATCTGCGGAATTCTCTTACGAGGAACTGTTGGCGCGAACACGCTGTCACAGAACGTTGTCCATTCCTTGACTAACAACTCGCTCGCGGCCCCGAACTCCGTCGTCGGTCTCGAATGCCTTTTCGGAAACACAGCGAATGTAGTTGAGCGAAACGTTGTGCATTCGCTGTCGTTCAGTTCGGCTGGAACCGCCGCTCAGCTTGCTGGGATCGTTCACGCTTCTGGCACCGGCACGTATCGCAACAACATGGTGCGCCTTGGAATTGACTCTGCCGGGGCATCGATCATCAGCGGCTTCCAAATCTACGGAATGGCAGAGGCTGGGGGAGCGGCGAATCTCTATTTCAATAGTGTTTATATAGGGGGAGCAGGCGTGTTTTCTGCCAGCGCAACGTTTGCCTTTGGCAGCAGCGTTACCAGCGGCACGCGCAATTATCTCGACAACATTTTCTACAACGCACGCAGCAACGGCTCCGGCAGCGCAGGTAATTACGCTATCGGATTGACCAGCCTGACTGGCGTCACTTCGAATCGGAACGATCTTTACGTTTCCGGCGCAGGCGGTGTCGTGGGTGTTTCTCCCGGACCTAGCGACCAATTAACTCTGGCTGATTGGCAATCCGCCACCAGTCTTGACGCGAACAGTATCTCCTCTGATCCGCTATTCATTGATCCGAATGGAACCGCTCGCCCGGGCTTTTCCTCGACGGCCCTCCCGCCTTCGATGGCTTCGCGTGGCACAGGGCCGTGGCTACAGCGGAACAAATCGATGAAGTCGATGCAGTCGATGCGCTGGTGAACCTGCACCTTCAGGTTGGCAGCCCATGCGTTGGCGCAGCTGTCCCAACCGCTGGAATTACCACGGATATCGATGGCAATCTCCGGAACCCAACGAATCCAGATATCGGCGCGGATGAATTAAACGCATGGGCCGGCGGAAATATCGCGATCACCAAGGTTCCTGATGCAATTAGCGTCGTCTTCCCGGCCAGGCTGGATTCACCGTCAGACTAAACAACACTTATCCGAACACGGCATCCGGTCTTTCGGTTACTGACCTTCTACCGGGTGCGACTGGAGTGAATTGGTCAATTGATGGCGCCAACACTGATCCGGGCTGGTCGATCACTGGGAGCCCGCCTACCCAGAACCTGATTTACAGTCCGACCACACTCGCCGGCAACACACAAACAAAGGCGCATGTCGTCAGTAACACCACCATGGGTTCCTGCGGCGTGACTCTTAATAATACCGCAGCATTTACCAGCAGTGATGGTAGTTCAGGAAACGCCTCGGCTTCAGTCGCGGTCGTCGGACCCGCTAGCAACACCTTCGCCCAAACGTTTGATACTGTAACGCGCCGGCGTTGCCTGCCGGTTGGATCGCCTCGAACGCAGTTGGGACCGGATGGGATTCTTTGGGTGACTTCGAATTCTGGGTCGCCATCGCCCGCTGCTGACACGCCGCCGAATGCCGCGTTCATCAATGATCCGTCAACGACTCATGACAAACGGCTCGATTCGCCAGTGATTGCAATCATTTCGCCTAACGCGCAAGTCACCTTCCGTCAAAATCGGGATCTGGAAAATAACACCAGCTCGCCGGCGATCGCGTTCGATGGCGGAGTTCTCGAGATCAGCATCGGCGGCGGCGCATTCAACGATGTGATCCTTTCGGGCGGCAGCTTTGTCACCGGTGGATATAACACAGCGGTTGCGACCCAGTTTGGCAGTCCAATCGCCGGGCGAAATGCGTGGAGCGGCTCGACCAGTGGCGCATTTATCCCTTCGACCGTGAACCTGCCGCCTTCAGCGGCCGGCCAAAATGTTGTCCTGCGCTGGCGAATGGCCAGTGATAGCAGCGTTTCGAAGACCGGCTGGCGAATAGACGGAATTTCGATCAGCCGACTATCCGTGTGGACCGACGCCGACGCCGGGACCAACCGCGAACGCCAACGCCAACGGCGCACTCCAACGCCCACGCCTATCGGATGCAGCTCCGGCACCCTGACCGAGAATTTCGATGGTGTGATTGCGCCAACTCTTCCATCAGGTTGGTCTGCCAACAACGCGATCGGACCGGCGCCACTCTGGGTAACGTCCACTTCAGGTGGTCCATCGCCCGCGTTCGATACATCGCCGAACTCTGCACTGGTCGACGATCCTGGGGACGTCAGCGATAAAATGCTCGATTCAGCTCCGATCACCATCGCCAACGCTGGAGTAATTGTTAGCTTCAAGAATAACTACGATTTGGAAGATGGTTTCGATGGTGGCGTTCTTGAAATAAGTATCAACGGCGGCGCCTTCACTGACATCATCGCCGCAGGCGGTTCATTTGTGACTGGCGGCTACAATGGAACGATCTCGACCGACTTCGGCAGCCCAATCATGGGGCGCGCAGCCTGGACTAACATATCGTCAGGGTTCATTACTTCGGCGGTGATCTTGCCACCCTCGGCGACGGGACAGACGATCGTCCTTCGCTGGCGCATGGCTAGCGACAGCAGCGTCGGCAATAGCGGCTGGAAAATCGATACCGTCACCTTGAATTGCGGTAACGGTCCGACGCCGACCCCAGCGCCAACCGCAACTCCAACACCGACCCCGACTCCGACTCCGTCCCCAACGCCAACCCCAACACCGTGTCCCGGCTCGACTACAACCTTCACCGAACGTTTTGATAGTGTGACCGCACCCGCCTTGCCCCCAGGATGGACCGCCTCGTTCAGCAACGGCATCCTTCAGTGCCCGCCAACACCTCCAACGCCAACCCCGCCTGCACCAAGTTGCGCCCTCGGTTCGAATTGGATCACGACAAGCTTCGGACCTGCTGATAGCGCTCCGAACACGGCATTCCATAGTGATCCGAGTTGCGTGACCGACAGCGTGCTTGACTCGGTTTCGATTCCAATCGTTTCCACCGGCGCGCAGGTGAGTTTCCGGAACAAGTATTTAACCGAAAGCACTTTTGATGGTGGCGTCCTCGAAATCGCGATCGGTGGCGGCGGATTCACCGATATCGTAGCGGCAGGCGGCAGTTTTGTGACTGGCGGTTACAATACGACCATTGCTACCGGGTTCGGCAGCCCGATCGCCGGACGACAAGCATGGTCGGGCACAGTTCCCGGCTCCACTTTCATAACCTCGGTGGCTTACCTTCCAGGAGCAGCCGCTGGTCAAAACATCAAACTGCGTTGGCGCATGGCCACTGATTGCAACACCAGCGGCACGGGTTGGTGGGTCGATGGCGTCTCCGTCACCGATTGCATACCGGCAACGCCTTCTCCGCCACCGCCGACTCCGACTTCATCTCCGGTGAATATTTCGGGTTCTGCCTTCCTCTGCGCAGCTGCAGTGCCGACACCGACGCCAAACGTCGCATTGTCGAATGTAACAATGACATTGACCGGAACCTCGTCGGGCACAACCTCGACCGATGGCACCGGGTTTTACCAATTTAGTGGGCTCCTTGGTGCTGGTAACTTTACCATCACGCCGACTAAGGCGCGTCGCCTTACTGGAAGCCCTGGAATCAACACTGTTGACGTCGTTGCCGAGCAGAATCATGCGTTAGGCCGTGTCTTCCTGACCGGGTGCCGCCTAACCGCTGGTGATTGCGCAGGAACGGTTGGTATCACCACCGTGGATGTCCTTGCAGTCCAAGCTTTCGCCCTGGGACGCACGGTCCCTGCGCAACTTGGGACTGTCGGAATTCATATTTTTTCGCCAACGGCTCGGACCTACACACCATTGTCAACCTCGCAGACTAACCAGAATTTCGACACGATTATCATCGGCGACGTGGCCAATCCAATTGCGACCCCGCCACCGAGACCAGGTGGACCAGCTCCGGAAAAGCCGGTGGCCGGATCCGTTGCGAAAGTCGCGCTTACCGGATGTGATCAGGAATCGTGGTGCGAGCAATTTCACCGCTGCCATTACCACGACCGTTGTAGATGCGTCGAGTAACTTAGTGGCGTTTCAGGGCGACATTACCTTCGATGAACGCGTGATCAGTTTTGCGAATGAACCGGTGCAACAAGCTGGACTCACGTCGGGAAATTGGAATGTGGCTGGGCAATATTTTGGACGGTCCCGGCCCGATCCGGACGTTGCGCGTATCGGGTTATTCGACCGACCTGATGCCACTCAAAGGGGCAGGGGTGTTGTTCGAATTGAAGATTAAGAAAATGAATTCGGGTGGAAGCGCGCAATTGAACTGGAGCACTGATCCGGAGAATGCGTTCTACTTCATTGATGCGGATCTGCATGTGGAAAGACCGGCGAACGGCGCATTCTAGCCACGGCTGGGCCGTCGCAGGTCGTTCCGAATCCGCGTCGAACCAATACCAAGGAGGGGCGAGATGCCGATCCGCCCACCTATTCGCGTCGACAAAGAGGAAAGGCCACGGACGGCCGACCAGAGATCAGCGCCGCCTAGGGATCGCATCGAATCTGCGGCCGCGATTTGGCCGACAACTGGTCGCTCCTGAATCCGTTGCGGCTCGACAGCGTCTCGCCCTACCAGCGAAACAGAGTTCGAGATCTTTAATCCTGCCCTTTCACTTGCTCTTGCTCAATAACGCACGTAGCCGAAACTCGTTAGACAGGCTGCAGCAGGAGCAAGTGCAAGTGAAAGAGCAGGATTAAAGGAATAAAGGTGCTTGACATGCCTCCACTATTTTGCGCAAAAACAACCTACGCGTCTGAGCTTTTTGGGGGATGAGGGAGAGAGCCGCTCGCTGAAACCCAAGTGAATTGTCAGCATTCAACGCCGGAGAAAAGCATATGAAAAAACTTTGGAAGAACTCTGTCCACGCTTCAGCACTCCAAATCACGATGGCCATTGCCTTGATTGCGATGTCCGCCATTCTGCTCGCGACCAGTTTTCGAGCCGCTCCATCTGCCGGCGAGAGAGAGGAGCAGCATTTCATGCCACAACAGCAGCAGGAAGAAAGCGATGCGCCAGCGGTTATTGGAACCTGTGACACGGCCGGACCGATCGAAGTTGAATCAACTGGCGGTGTCACTGCGCCAACCGCTTATGCCACGCTCGGCGCGGCTTTCTCTGCCATTAACGCCGGGACCCACACCGGATCGATCAATATCGAAGTCTGCGGAAACACGACTGAGACAACGATGGCGGATCTGAGCTCGAGTGGCACCGGCTCCTCTTCCTATACCGATGTTACGGTCAGACCGGTTGGTGCCGCCAGAATAATAGAGGGAAGCCTCGGTGGTGCGTCCGTTATCAGACTCAACGGCGCGGACAACGTAACAATCGATGGTCGAATCGGTGGGGTTGGAACAAACCGGGATCTGACAGTTCGTAATAATGGAACCATAACTGTCCACCGCCGCAATTTGGGTGGCCAGTGTCGCTGCAGGCAATGGCGCAACGAACAATGTCATCCGCAATCTGGAAATCTCTACCGGGGCGAGCGCGACGACAGGCGCGACCAGCACCTTCGGTATCATCATGTGCGGCAACACGACGATTGCCGTTTCGACCAACGGCGTCGATAACGACAACAACCAATTCATTTTTAATCGGATCACCAAAGCCCGTTACGGCATTGTGACCCGCGGGACTGCAGCCAGCGACTTAAACGTCAATCCAGTTGTGACCGACAATATCATCGGCCCTTCATCCTTTGGCGTAGACGAGATCGGCAAGATCGGAATTCTAATGCAGGCTGATACAGGCGCGGTTGTGAGTCGCAACGTGGTGCAATTTGTCGGCGGCACTTTTGCTAACACCACGGCTGGAGCTGACCGTGTAGGTATCGGGATTGGTCTGGAGGACTGGGCGAGCAATCCTACGGCTACTACCTGCACCGACTACACGGTGACGAAGAACGTCATTCATGATGTCATTGATGAACGGACTTTCTCGGCTCTGGGCATTCTCCTTGGTAACGCCAATGGTGCGACGGGAACGAACAGCCTTATTGCCAATAATTTCATCTACAACGTTCGAGCAAATGCAACCTCGCCTGACGGCGGCATAGGGATTGGTATCGCCGGTGGCGGAAATGATCGTGTGGTTTTCAACTCGATTTCAATGGTGGGCGACATAGATCCTTCCGGGACTCACCGCTTCACAGACTACTGCGGGAATCAGAGTCGCGAATGCCAACAGCGCATCACATTTCGGACTGCTGCTCCAAAACAACAGCATCTACATGGACATCAACTCCAACACGGAACGCTTATTGCACTATGCCATTGTTGTTAATTCGGCGACCTACGCTTTCGGCGCTAACGGATTGAATAACAATAATTACTACTTTCCCGCCCGGAAATCGCCCAGATGAGAACGGGTGGGATTGGCACTCTTCATTGGCGACGAGCTTTTTCCTGACCCTGGCGAATTGGCAGGCGGCTTTGACCCCTGCACAGGATGGTGCCTCGAAGCAGGCTGATCCGGTTTACAATTCGGTTGTTGCTGACCTGCATATCGCACCGTTTTCACCCAATCTGGACATGGCTGTTTCGGTCACTGGAGTCATCGACGATATCGATGGCCAAGCGCGGCCCAATTGCGGGACGCCAGATATTGGAGCTGATGAAGTCATTCAAGCCATTTGCGGCGTGACACCAACTCCGGGCCAACTGCGACGCCAACGGCAACCCCAAGTCCGACTCCAACGCCAACACCCGGAACCCCAACACCAACCCCGATTGGGTGCAGCTCCGGCACGCTCCAGGAAAACTTTGATGGTGTCGTTGCACCTGCTTTGCCCTCCAGCTGGAATGCGAGCAACGCGGTCGGGAGCCGCTCCGCTCTGGGTGAATTCGACCACTGCTTTCGATACTTCACCTAACGCTCCGTTTGTTGATGATCCAGCAGCCATCAGTGATAAACGCCTCGAGTCTGTTCCGTTCACTATCGCTAATGCCGGGACAACATTGACGTTCAAGAACAATTACACGCTGGAACAAAGCACCACGGCTGGTGTCGCGTTTGATGGCGGTGTCCTTGAGATCCGAATCGGTAATGGCGCTTATAACGATATCGTCAGCGCTGGCGGAACGTTTATCACAGGCGGATACACTCATACAGTGTCGACTTCTTTCAGTAACCCACTCGCGAATCGCCAGGCATGGAGCGGTACCGCCGGTGGCTTCATTACCACACAGGTAGTCTTGCCAGCAGCTGCTACCGGACAATCTGTCATGTTCCGCTGGAGAATGGGCAGCGACAGTAGTATCTCTGCGGCGGGTTGGCGAATTGACTCGGTCTCGCTCAACTGCGATGGCGGACCGACCCCAACGCTCGCGCCGACTCCACACCAACCCTACACCGACACCAACAGGAACACCTGGACCAACCGGAACTCCGACACCAACCCCAACGCCAACTCCCACGCCGCCGCCAACAGCGACGCCGTGCCCTGGGTCGACCCCGATCTTCACTGAACTATTCGATAGCGTAACGGCACCAGCGTTACCCGCAGGATGGGTTAGTAACTCTACTAATGGAGTGCTTGGCTGTCCGCCGACACCTACTCCGCCAGAGCCAACCTGTGACCAAGCTCGAATTGGGTCACCACTACAACCACTCCTGATAGCGGGCCTGAATGCCGCGTTTCATAACGACCCAAGTTGCGTGACCGATAGCACGTTGGATACGGTCTCGATCCCAATCGCCTCAAATGCTGCTCAAGTGACTTTCCGAAATCATTACATAACCGAAAGCACGTTTGATGGCGGTGTTCTTGAGATCTCCATCGGTGGCGGTGGTTTACTGACATTGTCACTGCTGGTGGCAGCTTCGTCACTGGCGGCTATAACGCGACCATCTCGACCCAGTTTAATAGCCCAATCAAGGGACGACAGGCTTGGTCTGGAACGAATACCGGTTCACCAGCCTACATCACTACCACGGCCAACATTCCGGCAGCGGCTGCGGGTCAAAACATCAAGTTACGTTTTCGCATGGCAACTGATTGCAGTATCAGCAGCACCGGTTGGTGGGTTGATGGCTGTTTCAGTCACCGATTGCATGGAGGGCAACCCCGACGCCGCCGGTCTCGAATATCTCTGGAGTCGCGTTACTCTGCGCAGCGGCTGCCCCAACCCCAACGCCTAACGTCGCCTTGTCCAATGTGACCATGACGTTGACCGGAACTTCTGCCGGTAGCACATCGACCGATGGAACCGGGTTCTACCAGTTCCTTGGGCTTGCCAACGGAGGGAGCTATACGATTACACCGACCAAGGCTCGACGGGTTCCGGCCAGCGCAGGCATTAATACCGTCGATGTTGTTGCCGAACAGAATCATGCCTTGGGGCGTGTTCTCCTGACCGGTTGTCGCCTAACGGCTGGGGAAGCCGCGGGTGGAGCTGGAATCAATACAGTCGACGTGCTCGCCATCCAGGCGTTCGCACTCGGCCGAACGATTCCTGCGCAAATCGGTAATGTCGGTACCTACACGTTCTCGCCGGCAAGCCGCACCTATTCGCCGCTGTCATCGTCGCAGGCCAATCAGGACTTCGGCACGCTAATCCTTGGTGACGTAGCCAACCCGGTTGCAAACCCACGGCCAGGCGGTCCGGCGCCAGACATGGCGACCGGCTCGGGTGCCAGCGTGGCATTGCCAGACGTAATAATGAATCGCAGCGCGACTAATTTCACTGCTGCGATTACGACAACGGTCGTTGATGCAGCGAATAACCTGGTGGCTTTCCAGGGCGACATCACCTTCGATGAAAGAGTGTTTAGTTTCGCGAGCGAACCGGTTCAGAAAGCCGGGCTCACCGCTGGAAACTGGAATGTCGCTGGAAACGTTTTAGACGGCCCCGGTCCTATTCGAACACTCCGCGTATCCGGTTATTCGATTGACATGATGCCGCTCACGGGAGCGGGTGTGTTGTTTGAATTGAAGATCAACAAGATGAATTCCGGCGGAAGCACGCGATTGAACTGGAGCACTGATCCGGAGAATACGTTCTACTTCATTGATGCCGATCTGCATGTGGAAAAGCCACGGACAGACACCCGCCTTCGCTAAGGCTACGGCGTGGCAGGCGGATTAAACACGGACTTCGGAATTCCTAGTTGTTCAGTGAAGGCGGATGGGCCGTTGGGTATCGCCTATTTCCTAGCTCACGCGACGAACCAATACCAAGGAGGGGCGGACGCCGATCCGCCCACCTATCGGCGTTGAACGGAAAGGAAGCCACGGGCGGCACCGTCTTCGTCCGACCTTTGGCCACGATGAATCACATGCCGCCCGTAACCTTTCCCATTTTCCGACGCGAATAGGTGGGCGGATCGGCATCCGCCCCTCCTTGTGTCTAATGCGAAGTCAACCTCCTGCTGACGTCGATCCCACCGTCCCGCGCGCTTTTCGCTGGACTACAGCGTGCTCGACAACATTTCGTCCTACCATCTAAACAGAGTTTGGGAACGAGGAGAACGCCCAGCAACCGTAGGGACCTCATATGATGTTTAGACGGATTCTCACTTGAAAAATCCGCGTTTAAGGTAACTGCGAGTCTACGCTTCCCCATTGATCCCACCGCCTCGCCCGTGCAAAGTGAAGCCCAGTCATGGAGCTCCCCTTTCGGAAAATCATCATAGTTTTGTTTGTCATGTTGTTCCCTATCGGCGCGTACTCTACTGAGCCGCGGCCTCTCCGAATCCGATCGTCGATTTCTTTAAAAAACTGGGTAACTCGCTCGCGCATCCGAAGAGTTCACCCGCTCCACATAAAGGAAGTAAGAAAAAGAGCACGGCGACCGCCGCCAAGAAGCCCACGAATCAGGATAAAGGGGCGGCCCCAGGAGAATCGAACGCCGGTCCAGCTGAGGGAGAACCCCCGCTGGCACCGACTCCTACGCCGGAGCCGACTCCGGCCCCACGGTTGACTACCCGGCCAACGCCGACTCCGCGGCACGTGCCAATGCCCATCCCGGTCGTGGTTCGATCCGCCGTCGGCGTTCCGCCCCCGGCCAAGAAGCCATTGCCCGACGTGCCCTTTGGGATCCCGATCCCAAACAAACCCGGATTCGTTACCAGCCCCTATGCACCAAAGGCGGGATATGTAGATGTCCGTGGGTTCGCGAGTGGTTCATTGGTTAAAGATCCATATACCGGTAAGAACTTCCTGGTCCCATGACATGTTTCTCGTATGTGACGTATGAGTGCCGTCGACTCTAAACAACATTCAGCCTGCGAAGCATTCCGCGCTTTGCACCAGTCCGGCTGCTTTATTTTGCCAAACCCGTGGGACAAAGGCACAGCCGTCTATTTGTATCAGCTCGGATTCAAGGCGCTTGCCACGACATCTGCAGGTGTCGCGTTTACCCGGGCTCGTCCAGATACGACTCCAGCGTTGCCACTTGAAGAAATGCTCGCCCATATCCACGACCTTTCGACCGCAACACCGTTACCGGTAAATGCCGATTTTCAGGCCGGATATGCCGATAGCCCGGAAGGAGTGGCGGCAAACGTGACTCGGTGTGTCCAAACTGGAACGGCGGGCTTATCGATTGAAGATAACACCGGGAAAACCAATGCCCCGCTTTATGAGAAACGATTGGCGGTGGAACGAATCCGAGCGGCGCGCGCAGCGATCGATGCAACGGGGATCCCGGTTGTGCTGACTGGACGGTGCGAGGCGTGGTTAGTTGGTCAACCTGATCCATTTTCTTTCGCCTTGGATCGGTTGGTTGCCTACGCAGAAGCGGGCGCTGACTGTCTTTATGCGCCGGGCGTAACAGATCTCACCCAGATTAAAGAAATTGTGAGGGCAGTAGCCCCCAAATCGGTCAACGTTCTCGCACATTCGCCGAGCAAGGATCTCACAGTTGCTCGTTTGGCCGACCTCGGGGTGCGTCGCATTTCGGTTGGTTCATCATTGGCGTGTGTGGCGTGGGGCGCATTCATTCGTTCGGCCAAAGATATTTTATCGAGTGGAACGTTCGATTCCTTCGCCGACGCCGTCCCGTTTTCTGAGATCAACGCCGTGTTTGAGCGGGGAAGTCGATTAGGCTTCGCCTATTCTTCTCCTTTAATCCTGCTCTTTCACTTGCTCTTGCTCATAATCGCGCGTCGATCTGACTTGTTAACACGCTCGCATCGACAGAGCAAGTGAAAGAGCAGGATTAATGATCAAGAAAACCTTTGTGTTCCTTTGTGCCCTTTGTGTGAGTATCCGTGAAGTTAGCCATCAGCTACTGCAGCGCTGACTGCAGATGCGGTGCTAATCGCTTCGTGAATTCGACTGAATCGCCTGCCGACAAATGCGACCACTCGGGACAGTCGAAGCTCGCTAGCTCCGGGTAATCCTGAAAATAAATCCCTGGAACCTTCGTCTCCCGAATGAGTCGTTCCCAATCGCGCTCACGCGGATTTAACCGGTCCTCAAGCGCTTTCAGTTCACCAGTGTGCGGAAACCGGACAAAAACAATCTTCCCGCCGCGCGACCGAAGTTTTTCTACCGCTTTCACTGTATCAGTGAACCGGGCTTCGATGGCCTTGTGCATGTTCTCGAAGAAAATCTCCTTCGGCACGTAGCTCGGGGGCGGGGGAGGAGTGAACAGCGGTAGCCAGATCTGTTGAATCCGGCTTTGTAATTCTCCGGGACGCGCACATTTCTCGATCATCCGGGTCCGACGATCGCGATCCGAGGTTTGGAAATAAGGCGGGAACATTGGCGGCACCTGGGCGTAAGGGCGATTTGCGATGGGTAGGCGCGACAAGAGCTGCTCGAGTGTTAGATCTTCCTGTTTAAGGAATGCGATATGTTCTTCGAGGAACATGCCAAGATGATGACTGGCTCGTTGCGCGATCGTCTGATTGCGATATCGCTTGAGCGCTTTTTCCGAGTTTTCAACAAGCGGTCCCCCAGGGGCAAGGAACATCCCGGGGACAATGCTACAGATAATCGTGCCATGGAATTGTTCGTCATTGACCAGGTTGCTTAGAATTGGGTAGGCGCAGGTCCCGGCAATCGCGAGTTGAACGGGTCGTTTACCAAAGGTTTTCTCCAGTTCATCCAGATCGAGATCGAATAACGGTCGGGAATCGCCAATGATGACCACGGACTCCGGTTTGACCGTCCGGCGAGCCTGCACCCAAAGATCGTCCGTATCATTCAGGCAAGGAGCGTATCCAATTGATCGAACATAAAATTCCCATGCGGCTGCAGCCGCGACCACGAGCAGCGCAACAATCACGGTGATTCCGCGCCACGGAAGAGCCGGGATCGGTCGCTCAAAATTGAAAGTAGATAAAGGCATTGCTGTTCCCTTGGTTCAAAATAATTGCACAAGCCATTAGCGCCCACACCGCCGTTACCAACGCGCGCGGCAAGCGATTGACCGCCGCTTCCAGTCCATTCTCGCGCAGTGACCAATGCGCCACCAACATTCCGATTGTGACCAGCGCGATTTGGAGCATTTCGCGAGTGGAAAGAATCGCGTCGCCTTGCGGATGCCCCCCAAACATTCCGGTGATTAGTCGCGCGGCGATTGTAAAATCCGAGGCGCGGAAAAATACCCAGGTGACCAGGACGGCGGTGTAGGTAATCAGGCCGACCAAAAGTTTAACAACGAAACTTTGGGTCCACAGTGCGTCGCCGACCAATCCGCGCACGATTCGTTCGATCACGAGGTAAAGTCCGTGAATAACACCCCAGACCACAAACGTCCACGCCGCACCGTGCCAGAGACCACCGATGAACATGACGATCATCAGGTTAATCGCTGCACGAATCGGCCCGCTTCTGTTTCCGCCTAACGGAATGTAAAGGTAATCGCGCAAAAACGTCGAAAGCGAAATGTGCCAGCGTCGCCAGAAATCTGAAAAGCCGATCGCCGCATAAGGATAGCGAAAATTGTCTTTGAGATGAAAACCAAGACAGAGCGCCGCACCAATGGCACAGGTAGAGTAACCAGCGAAATCGAAGAATATCTGACCGGCAAACGCAATCACTCCCAGCCACGAATCAGTGGCAATCAGTGGACCTCCGTATCCGAAAACCTTGTCAGCTGAACCCGACAACAGGGTGTCCGCGAGAACAACTTTCTCGAATAATCCCAACGTCATCAGCGCCAGGCCCCAGAGGAAACGGTTCGTCTCCGGTTTTGTTGGCGCAACCAACTGCGGTAAAAAATCTCCGGCCCGAACGATTGGTCCCGCGACCAGCTGCGGGAAAAAGGAAACTGCGAGCACAAAATCTCGCAGAGACCGGGTTGGTTGCATCACACCGCGATAGACATCCAGCGTGTAGGAGAGCGAGTGAAAGGTGTAAAACGAAATTCCCACCGGCAACAGGATATCGAGATGAGGTGGTTGATATGCCACCCCAATCCGCGCCATCAACCATTGGAAATTCTCGAGCAGAAAGTTTCCGTATTTGAAGAATCCCAACATGCTGAGATTCGAGGCGAGACTGCCGATCATCCACGCTTTTCGCTGACGCGGGTCCGTTGCCTTCGCTATGCGAGCACCCAGCCAGAAATCGAGGGCCGTCGTGGAAAAGAGGAGAATGGCAAATGGCGGATTCCAAGCCCCGTAAAAGATGTAGCTCGCGATCAGGAGCAGATTTTTTCGCGCATTCCACGATCCAATACTCCAGTACGCGCTGACCACGATCGCGAAGAAAACGACGAAGGTAAGGGAGTTGAAAAGCATTGGTCGGCGCTACTTAAGCGGGAGAAATTCAAAAATCCAAGCTTCAAAAATGGTATTCCCGAGGGGCGATTTTGCGAAGTGGATCGGCTTCCCCGAAGACGACGTTATAGGAGCGGGGTCACATTCAAAGCCCAATAGGTCTTATGGGTCTCATAGGACCTATAGGATGGCGGGAGATAATCACGCCTAATCTCGACGGCCCGCTGGACCGTGGGCTAAAACTGTTAAAGGAATCTAAATTCGAATGAACTACGATGTTGCCGTTGTCGGTCTTGGTGGAATCGGGAGCGCGATTCTCGCCCAGTGCGCAACCCGCCGTGCTTCAGTAATTGGGATCGACCAATTTAATCCGGTCCACGATCGCGGCTCGTCCCATGGTAAAACCCGGATGATTCGCACCGCTTATTTTGAGAATGCCGCCTACGTTCCGCTGGTCCTTCGAGCATACGAGCTCTGGCGTGACCTTGAACGCGCGACCGGCCAGAACCTTCTGCAAATGACCGGGCTCCTCTCCGTTGGTGAGGAATCGAGTGAAATTATCGAAGGAACCCGACGGGCGGCGGCGCAACATGCCTTGCAGCTTGAGACATTGAGTCGTCAGGAATTCAAAGCGCGTTATCCCACTCTTCAATTGATGAAAAATGAAGTCGCACTTTTTGAAGGCGACGGAGGCGTTCTAAATCCGGAAGCATCGATTCGGGCGCACTTGAAGGTTGCCGAATCGAATGGAGCCAAAACTGTACTTCGGGGTGACCGTAGAAAACTGGCAATCAACCGGCAGCGGCTTCGACCTCCATCTTTCTGATGGAACACACCTTCATGCGACGCGCCTGATTCTGGCCATGGGCGCATGGTTCAAGAAGGCGTTGGAGGCTCTCGGAGTTCCAATTCGCGTGCAGCGGAACGTCCAGGTCTGGTTCTCGCCGGCGACCGCTGCCTATGCGGCTCCTGGTTTTCCCGCGTTCCTGCTCAACCGGCCCGGCCTTCCCGCGCCGCTCTATGGTTTTCCAGATTTCGGCGACGGCGTCAAAGCGGCTTTTCACGGCTCAACGAACTTCACCGACGACGCTGCACACTTGGATCGGACAATTGATTCTGCTCGCGATGTGCGCCCGGTCGTTCAAGCCATGGAACGATGGATGCCGGGGGCTGCCGTCATTTTCAAGGAAGCCGCTCCCTGTATGTACACATTGACTCCTGACGAAAACTTTGTTGTCGATCGGCATCCTGATCACGAAAATTTGATTTTGTGCGGTGGTTTCTCCGGGCACGGGTTCAAGTTTGCCCCTGTCATTGGTGAAATCGCGGCTGCACTGGCGCTGGATGGCAACTCACCGTATGAGATAGAGTTTCTCTCAATGCGTAGATTCGCGAAATAGGTCCTATAGGACCCATATGACCTATGGGAGGCAGCTTCACTACTTCGTAGGCGAAATGTCATATCGCATCAGAAACTGGCTTAGTGAATCCTGCGTGAATCCCAGTGGGTGAAAGACTTTTTCGCCAAATTCTTCCGGGAAAAGTGGGGGAGCGAAGAATTCGCAATCAGGAAAACAATCAAGCACTCTGCCTAACGCAGTCCTGATTCCATCCCAATTCATTGTTTCTGAGACAGACATCAGAGAATGAATCCGGACCGGTGAAACTTCAGGGTCACCAATCACAACAATGGAATTCTCCAGTTGAAACGCGCGACCAGAACTGAGTTTGGCGATGGCGTGTCGGGAGATTTGCCAAGGGAGATCGGGAAACTCCAGTGCGCCCGGCAATTGACTGGCGGTGGTCAGTGAAATTTCTGTGAGTCGATCCGGCTGGTTTTGGATCGCTTTCCTTTGGCCAGATCGCCAGCTTAAGAGATGCGCGACCTGCCGGAAACCGGCCGTTTGATAGAGCTGATGCGCGGCCGGATTTTGCACGATTACCTCAAGCATGAGGACCTTATCATGACGCGCTCTTGCTTCGTCGATGACGTGTTGTAACAGCAGCCGTCCGATTCCTGCTCGCCTGGCTTCAGGAACAACTCCCATTCCGGCAAGGCGCGCCACGTCACCGGTCCGACTGACATAGGCAATCCCAACGAATTCATCTGATCCGCGAGCAAGGCAGCTGTAAACGAGATCGGCGCCTTGGTGAAGAATGAAACGCGCCAGCGCGGCAGCATCCATTTGGAATGAGCCGGCGACATAATTGGCAAAGGCATTTGTAAAGACCTTCGCTTGTTCTGACAACGGAACGTTATAAGCAGGGATGATCTCCGCAGGCATGGAACACTGAGATTGTAATCACTGATAACCAATCGTGAAACCTGTTTCAAGACGTTCTGTTTTGCCACAGAATGACACGGATCAAACACGGACAAAGGCAGAGCTGCGGAGATTGAGGCGCAAAAAATCCGTGTCAATCCGTGTTCATCCGTGGCCCTTTCAGTCTTTCCCCGCTAATACTGCGCGCCGGTTAGGGTAAACGTAATTGGCGCTTTCACTTTTGAGATTGTGCCGGGTTTAAAGCGCCACCGTCGAAACGCCGTCAGGGTTGCGTTATCCAGAAAAGGACTGCCAGTGCTTTGCAACATTGCCACGTCGGTCACTGTTCCGCTGATTGGATTGATTGTCATAACAACTACGCCGTCGCCAGTTACCCTCTGACGTCGAGCTTCGTACGGATACTCCGGGCGCGGAGCGTGGACCGCGAGGGCTTTCGCGGTGGACGAAATTGGTTGAACCTTGGATGCCGGTTTGATTTTTCTGGATCGACGTGACGGTTCTCGATGGGTGGCGTTGAACGGGTGGGGGAGTAGTCGGATGCTCTTCTGGAAATGAGTCTTCATTAGGCACGACCGGTGGCGGTGTTTCTATCGGTTCAGGAGGCGGCGTCGAGTTTTCCGGTGGATGCTCTATGTCTATAATGACTGGTGTATAATCTGGACCCTCGAGGCCTCCCACAGAATCGATCTGGTTATCTTTGTGAATACTGGCGAGACCAATCGCTCCGCAATGAATCAGGATGGCTGCTCCTAGGGCGATTCCAAAGCGCCAGCGTGGTCTCGGTTGAAAAAGCAATGCACTAGCCATGGGTAGTTATCCTTTCCAATGTTTCATTACCAGTTAGACACCGGAGGAAAGAAAAACTTAAAGTTATCGCGCGTTGTCGGACCCGGATTTGCAGCGGCGGCCGGTGGTCGCGAGACGGTTTCAGCGAGTTCGTTGCGGCTCGACTCCGAAAGCGTTCGCGAGCGGGCAGCGTCTCGCTCCACTAACAAGTTAAACGACGAAAATGAGACGCAACCGTCAGGCGATTCCTCTAGCGTTTTTTCACCTTCACCGGCGCTGGAGCGGATGCGTGATTACTCCCGCCCGGCGCTCGCCCGGTTGTGGCGTATTCTTCTTGCAGGTGCTTGCGAGGCAATGCCGATTGCGGCATCAGCTGGGCAGCTCTCTCAAACGCTTTGATCGCTTCTTCGTGTCGTCCGAGCTTTTGATAAACCAAGCCAAGATGTTCCCAGACAGGTCCGTAGTTCGGCCGAAGGCTCGCCCCCGTTTTCAAGTGCACAATCGCCTCATTGGTTCGGCCGACATGACCCAGGCAAAAGCCGAGCTGCGATTGGATTAGATAATCACGAGGCTTCTTGCGAGCCGCGCGTTCCAGCGGAGGAATAGCGTCGGCGATTCGGTTTAGATTGATATAGCTGAACCCAATGACCGCGAGCATCTCCGCGTTATCCGGTGTTACCTCCGCAGCACGCGCAACCGCTGAGATCGTTTGCTGTGCGTGCCCAAGCGCTCGTTCCGCACGAGCAAGATGCAGCCAAGTAATCGCCGACGAAGGCGCGGTTGCAGTGGCCCGTCGCGCGTAGTTGGCTGCGTCTTCTTTGCGGCCAACGTGAAGAGCACAATCACAAAGTATTAACCAGGCGCTAGTGGATTGCGGTTCCAATCGGACATACTGCAGTAAGGGTGGTATCGCTGCGCCAAAATGGTTTTGATCCAACTCAACCATGGCCAGACCAAGATAAGCGAGGGTGTAATGGGGACGTTCGACCAAGGCTCGCTTAAAGTTTGCGGTGGCTTCTCCATATTGGTGCGCCAGCAACCCGAGCACCCCAAGAAGGCAATACGCTCCCGGGCTATGTGGATAACGAGCGATCAGTTTGCGGTTTATTTCCATAGCCCGCTTGTACGAACGGGCGTTAGCGGCGGTCACAATCTGGTTAACCAATGAGTCCTCAAGCGCTGGGTCCTGCTGTTCGAGTGCCGTTTCCAAAGGAGGCTTCTTGAATTTTTCAGGAGGAGGCAGCTTGGACAGTAATCGGTCAATCGACGGCTCCTGGGCATGCAGTCCCACCGCGAAGGTGGTGGTCAGCATTGAGAGTAAGAAAAAGCGGAGGATTCGGACTCGAAATTGCATTGGATTCGGAAGGTGATGTGTGGCTGGGAAGAGTAGGAAGAGAAGGGAAGGCTTGTCACGCCGATTCGTCGCTGCTAGAGCGGGCAGATGCAAAAACGCTTTCTAACGACCGGGAACGGACTTGCCCTTCTTTTGTTTGTCTTGATTTGTCCGAGCCTTCTAGCCGGAACCACCAGTGTTTGGAAGGTAACCGATGCCAAAGGCAATACGGTTTATCTTGGCGGTTCCTGCCATTCCCTGCGCCGGTCCGATTACCCGTTACCGGTAGCGTTCGATAGCGCTCTTGCCGCTTCGTCACGGCTCGCCTTCGAGATTGATGACAAGGTTGATTTCGGTTCCAGCTTGGTCAAAGCAGGTGAATATCCAAGAGGTGATCAGCTGAAGAATCACGTTGATCCGCGAACATATGAATACCTCCGAAAGGTGTTGGCTCGCTCCAAATTAACCCCGGATGTAATCTCAAGATTCCGACCGTGGTTTATTAGTTTTCTGTTGGAGGCTCCCGGAGCGGACACTTTCAGTACTAGCCTGGGCGTCGAGACTTATTTAACCCGCAAGGCACAAGGGAAAAAGCCGATCACCGGCTTTGGAGTCGAATTCGGCGCATCTCCGCGTTTTTTCAGGATTAAGTGAAAAGGAAAGCGAAGCCTGCTTGCTTCTGTCTTTCATCAACCTCGATCGCGAAAGCGCCGAGTCATCCCGACTTCTTGCTGCCTGGCGACGGGGCGATACGGATACGGTTTGGCGAATGGTGCATGATGGGTACCGAGATTTCCCGGGCATGGGTCACCGGCTGCTCGGGGCCCGAAACCAAAGTTGGATTCCGAAAATCGAAGGCTACTTGCGTAGCGGGAAGGTCTATTTCGTCGTGGCGGGTGCGGCCCATATGGGTGGTCCGGATGGAGTGCTCGCACTTTTAAAGGGGAGAGGATACAAAATAGAGCAGCTCTAATGAAGGTCTTCGTCACCGGCGGCACTGGCTACATCGGCTCGAGACTCATTCCTCTGTTAACGCAGCGTGGCCATCAGGTCCAAGCGGTGGTTCGAAGTGGTTCGGAGAAAAAATTGCCGGAGAAAGCCGAACCAGTCATCGCTGATCCGTTGCAGATGGATTCTTATACCGACCGGGTGCGCGGTTCGGATACTTTTGTCCATCTGATTGGTGTGCCGCATCCGAGTCCATCGAAGGGAAAGCAATTTCGCGAGATCGACCTGGTCTCGATCCAGGTCGCGGTGAAGGCTGCGCGGGAGGCGGGGATCACGCATTTCGTTTATCTGAGTGTGGCACAGCCGGCGAGCATGATGAAAGCGTTTATCGCGGTCCGGAGTCAGGGCGAAGCGATGATCAGGGAAAGCGGGATGTCGGCGACATTCGTTCGGCCATGGTATGTTTTGGGGCCAGGACATCGTTGGCCGTATTTTCTTCTGCCGTTCTATTGGATTTGCGAACGGATACCGTCAACGCGCGAATCCGCGCAACGATTAGGGTTGGTCACGATATCGCAGATTCTTTCTGCGATGGTTTGGGTAGTCGAAAATCCTGCGACTAATGTGAGGATTATCGACGTTCCGAAAATCAAAACATTCGTTTCATAGGTCCTATAGGACACATAGGTCCCATGAGGGGATGAACTTATTTGCCAAGAAGCAAACAAATCCCACCGGCGAAACCGATGAGGTAAAGCAGAAAAACAAACGGGCCGAGAACGATTCCGAATCCAAGGAGACTGTCGACGATCAGATAAAGCGCGAGCAGAATGGTGCCGATATTTCTTTTCATGCTGGGCATGCTTTCATGACCTAAATCGAAAGCACAGCGTAAAACAATCGGATTGGATTCGTGTCAATTGGTCATTAGTGGAATTCTTAGCATTAACCGATAAAAATGCACACGAAGAAGACAGCGGCCTAGTCCGTTTAAATTCGTGTCAATTGGTGTCCATTAGTGGTAAAAGAATTCTTAAAGGCATTAACCACGAATAGACACAAATGCACACGAAGAAGAGGCAACCAAGCGGCCTGTTTCCATCTTGGATTCGTGTCAATTGGCCTGCCGCGCCGTAGTCCCGCAGGGGCGGGACGAAGGCGGGTGTCCATTAGTGGTTAAATCTCACAACGTTTTGAGATATTCGATCAGATCGTGCTTTTGTTCATCCGTTAGGGAAGTTCCGTAACTGTGGCCCAAGTTCGAATTCCCTGGAACTGAAGTATCGAAAATGTAAACGCCGTTATCGGTGTAGCCCAACTGGTTGGTGTCGAAGTATTGTGAGCCGCGCTGAAAAGTCTTTGCCCGTTGGTCCGGAACGGTCAGCAGTTCCTGCATCGTCCGGATCGATCCGTTATGGAGATAAGGCGATCGTGCCCAAACGCCCTGCAAATTGGCTGCCCAATACTTTCCGGTTCCGCGCAGCCCATCCTCTTTCGAAGGTTTGTAGCCGGGCATCTCGAGTTCAGCGAGAAACTTGTTAAACCGATCAGCTTGCGCTTGCGTGAACACTTCGGCGCGCAACGGGTCGGTCCCAACTTCCGTCACGGAGTGCAATCGGTTGTCATTTTCCGGTCCGCCATGACACGAAACGCAGTTCGCAGTGAAATGGGTCGCACCGCGTTGGGCTGCCGCCTGATCAATCTTATATGGATAATGCGGCGGTTGAATCATTTCGGTTAAATCGGTGTGTCGTTTAATCAATTTGAAATCGAGATCCCCATGTTTGCCATGGAGCGGCGCCCCCAAACCAAGCGAAGCAAGAATGTTTCGACCAAGCGGAGAACGGGTGTTCCCATCCCAATGAACCCAACTCCGGTGCGCCACGTTCCAGACCAATCCGAATTTAACAGGGGCAAACGGTTGTGGCGCATTGAACAAAGCAGCTGAGAGCAATCCGAAGGCATCGTTTCGTCCCGGACCTGCGGGCGGTGGTAGCTTCTCCGGTGGTTTTTCGGGAACATGGAGAGCGGTCCGCATGTTGTGAAACAATTTCAGAATTGCTTGGCTAAGGTTGGTCAAAAGCTTCGAGTCAGTCGATCCGAGCTTTTGTAAATCGAGCTTCAGAGAGTCGGGCGTGATATCGTGCATCGCCCCTGGTTGCACTCCCTGACTGGCCGTGGGGTCTGCCGCAAGCAAATCGGTAATCTGCTTGGATTCCGTCTCCCATTGATGATCGAAGTTGGTTTTCCACTTTGAGTCTTTCGGGCGATTGATCTCATCCAGATATGCGGCCAGGAACTTTTTCATGTTATCCGGCGCTGCGGTTTGGAATGTCGCGACGATCACATTGCCGAAATATGTTTCGGCATCGAAATGACTGGTTGCGCCAAGGACGCGCAAGCGTTCGTTACTTTCAGAAGAGTGAATTTGCGCGACGTGGCAGGCTGCGCAGTTCACGCCGAGGGAAGGCAAACCGCCGAGGTGTTTTACTTCCCGGCGCGAAATACCAATCGGCAGGCCGACTTCCCGATCGGGAATCAATCCGAGATTAGAGAGATCCGGGCGTTTGAATAGGTCATGATACGTTCTGGTAAACGCGCGCATGACCGGTTCGGGAACAACTTCGGTGCTCATTGAGCCGTGGAGAAAAAACTGCAAATCGTCCGCGGACCATTTTGGGATTTGCGCCTTATCGATTCTTGGACCGGGGCCGAGATCGAGACCAGGCTTCGGCGGATCGGCCGCGAAGAAATTGTTCGTTGCGGCAAACGCCACAACCAAAAAAAGACAAACGATTGTTCTTCGACGAAATCCGGCGTGTCTCATCGAAACGCGAATCTATGAATCCCGACTAATTTGTAAAGGGAAGCCCTGTAGCCACGGCCCTGTGGGCCGTTCGGGTGTCGAGTTGGCATCGACGAGGCGCCACGGATTCACACGGATTAAACACGGACAAGGCAGAGGCAATATCCGATATCAATGACGGGCTAGATTTGGCGCTAAACACGCGTCAATCGAGAGAAAGAGTTTCAAGCGGGCCTCAAAATCATCCCGGACACGCGCAGTGCTCCTCGTTCCCAAACTCTGTTTGGGAACGCACTTGTCTTCGAAACTCTGTTTCGCCGACGTGCGTGCTTAGTTTGATAATGTAATGCGGGGCAACAGAGTTGCGTAGGCATTGGCGTTCCCAAACAGAGTTTGGAAACGAGGAGGCCAGAGAGGGAGGTGAATTCCCTTCCCTTTGTGTTCCTTTGTGCCCTTTGTGGGAGGAAATCCGTTTCAACGCGTAATCCTATTCCGCCTTCAAAATCGGCACGATCTCCGTCTGAATCGGTTGGCCAGTGACTTCGATATCATTTTCCGCAACGTAGACATCGATCTCGGATCGCACTCCAAACTTGCCCTCGAGATAAATGCCGGGCTCGATGGAAAACCCAATGCCGGGGATAAGCCGGCGCGAATCGCGGGTTTCAAAGTTATCGATGTTCACGCCGTTGCCGTGACCTTCTTCGCCGATGGAGTGGCCGGTCCGATGGGTGAACTGCTCGCCGTATCCAGCGCGTTGGATGACGCCGCGCGAGACGTCATCGATCTCGGCGCCGCGAATCGATTTGCCAGCGCGCATATTCTTGCGGACGTAAACTCAACCGCAGCGTCCCGCGCTTCGCGCACGATGTTGAAGATCTTCGACGTGAATTCTTCAGGAACCGTTTCGCCGACGAATCCGGTCCAGGTCTGATCGGTAAAGACTGCTCCATCTTTCTTCAGCTTTGAGGCCACATCGATCAGGACGAAATCGCCCGCTTGATCGGTTGAGTTGATTCTTTGGTCGGGGCGTAATGCGGGTTGGCGCTATTTGCGTTCACGGCGACGATTCCTGGCTCGGGTATCATTCCTTCCTCAGTCCAACGGCGGACGATGAATTGCTGAATGTCATATTCCGTAACAGGCTCGTCGGCAGGATGCGGCGTCGCAATCTCGGCGAAGGCTTCCATGATGATGCGATGTGTCTTGTCGGACGCCTCGATATGCGATTGCTTTTGCGCGGGCGTCCAGACTGCTTCGAATTGTTGGACCAGTTCGGCGCTGGTGACTACCTCGGGCCGCAGGCACGGACGAGTTCGATCGTGCCGGCGTCGACGCGCGACATGTAGGGGATGTCGTTCATCGGGGAATACTGCATCGCGATGCGAACGCGATGTCTTGTGGCATCGGACGTCGCGCCGGGGACGCATCCCGACAACGTTTCGCCGAAGATGGGAGTGATGTTCCTGCCAGCCACGATAGATGAGGCGTTTTCCGGGCAAGGCATCGAGTTTGTATCGCTCGATCGAATGGACAATCTTCGTCGGCTCACCGGACTCGGGGATGTAATAGAACCAGCGGCGCGATCCGACGGCGTGGCTGTCGAGTCGAAGAATTCGTAACGCGAGCGGATCGCTTCCACGAAAGTCGTAAAAGAGCCAGCCGTCGAGTTTTGCGGTTTGCAGGGCGGCCTGAATCTGCGCGACTCGCTCGGCGGGTGTCGGGTCGGCGCGCATGGCTGAGGGGAAGATGAAGGAAAAGGCGAGGGCCGCCAGGATAAAGAGATCGTTTTTCATAATAACGAAGACAAAACAACGAGGAGAATTGGCTCGTGCAGCCTACACGTTGAGTTACATGTGCGCACACACTTCGTGGAAAGCGTGTACGTCTGAGCCACGGGATCGGAGATGAGCCGGCGGTGCACGCCGCCGGTTATGGGTAGACCGAAGCATCAGCGTACAGGGCCATCAAGTCAGCTCATCTGAGCCGGCGAACCAACTTGGCGATTAGCTCCTGTCGGCGCTAAGCTACATTCTGCGCTAAAGCGGCGGCTTAGCAGCCGCCGGCTAACCAGTCCATCGAGCGTCAGACGCTGAAAGCAGTCCCTCCGCCTCAAGATAACGGGTGCGATTGCTCCCTTAAAGGACGATAGTCCCCGGTCTTATGCCATTTCGCGCTCTAAACCTTTCCTCTCGAGATTCTCAAAGCCGTTCAGCAAGCCGGCTACACCGAGCCCACTCCTATCCAAGTCGCGGCTATCCCGCATATTCTAGGCGGCCACGATCTCATCGGCATCGCGCAGACTGGAACGGGAAAGACGGCCGCGTTTGTTCTGCCTATCCTGACGAAGCTCGCTGCTTCCATCGAGCAATGGGCAAAGGCGCAGCACGCGCGCGCTCGTGGTTGCACCGACGCGCGAGCTGGTCGTGCAAATCGAGGAAAACGTGCGTGCCTACGCGAGACATCTGCCGCTGCGCATGGCCACGGTCTTCGGCGGTGTGAGCGAACGCCCACAGATCGAGGCGTTGCGTTCCGGCGTCGATTTGGTCGTCGCAACGCCCGGCCGGTTGATTGATTTGATGGGACAGCGGGTCTGCAATTTCTCCGGCATCGAATTTCTCGTGCTGGATGAAGCGGACCGGATGTTGGACATGGGTTTTCTTCCGCCGATTCGGCAGATCGTGAAAGCGCTACCGAAGAAGCGTCAGACGCTGATGTTCTCGGCCTCGCTTTCCCGCTGAGATCGAAAAGTTGACCCACGAGTTCCAACAGTCGCCGAAGATTGTTGAGATCGGCCGGCGCGCGAATCCGGCGGACACGGTGACGCAGCTTGTTTACGAAGTGTCGATCGCACCTGAAGCCCGCGCTGCTTCTTCATTTGCTGGCCGATCCGCAATTCGATACCGTTCTTGTCTTTACCCGCACGAAACATGGCGCCGACCGCATCGCGCGTCGGCTCGAAGCAAGCGGAATCAAGACGGGAACGATCCATTCGAACCGTTCGCAGAATCAGCGGCTCCGAGCGCTGAAGGATTTCAAATCTGGCGCCGTGCGGGTGCTGGTGGCGACCGATATTGCAGCGCGCGGAATCGATGTCGATGGAATTTCGCATGTTGTGAATTACGATTTTCCGATGCACTCCGAGGATTACGTCCATCGGATTGGACGAACTGGCCGCGCCCATGCGATTGGCGATGCGATCAGTTTCATTACTCCGGAGGATCACGGACCGCTGCGTTCGCTCGAACGTTTCATCGGGCGGGGCATCGTGCGCAAACGCGCGGAAGGATTCGATTACAATGCGGCTGCGCCACCACGGGAGGAGCGGGGCAGGGGAGACCGCCGGTTTCCCAAAGCCGACAGGCGGAGCCGAAATTGCCGGGAAATTCTCCGCGCAGAAGGGGAGTGCTCGACGGTAACGGCCAGCGTCGCAGTGGCGGCACCTCGCCACGGCGTTCGTGGGGAAGGTGACGTCCGCGGAAATCCCAAACCCAGGTCCAAATCCCAAACAAACTCCAAATCGCAAATTTCGATAACGTTCACAGGAACTGACTCGCTTTGGCTGTCTCCGATTCTTTGCTCTTTGGTAATTGTTTGGGATTTGAAGCCTGGCGTTTGGGATTTCCCGGAACGTTGCAGGGCGTTCTGATCAATCGTGAAATCTGGAGGAGGTGCTTTCGCGCCCAACGAAGTTTGGCCGAGGCAGAGCGTGGATTGGAATTGCGTTCCGTCGCGCTCGGACGGATGACTTCTGGCGCGATTTCCGAGTACGATCCCTCACGCAAACCGGCCGCGAAAGATTTCTTTACCCGGCGATCTTCTCCGGAATGAAACGTCAGAATCGCGACCCGCCCGCCTGGGATTAAGGCATAAAGGCAAGTTGCGCAGAAAAGTGTCGAGAGCGGAGAATTCGTCGTTCACCGCGATGCGCAACGCTTGAAAAACGCGGCGAATGGAGAGATCGGAGTCATCTTTCCTTCAAACGCGGCAATGCCGCGCGGATGGCGGCTGCCAGGGAAGCAGTGGAATCGAATGCCTTTCCGGCCAGCGCGGCAGCAACACGCCGGCATGCGGTTCGTCCGCATTTTCCGCTAGCAAGGAGGCGAGCGCTATCTGGTATCGATTTTTTGCAATAAGGCCGAGGCTGGCTGGCCCCGCTGAGGATTCATGCGCATGTCCAGCGGGCCCTCATGCTTCACGGAAAAGCCCGCGCTGGGATCGTCGATCTGCATGGATGAGACACCCAGATCGGCCAGAATGATGTCAGCGCCGCTCGAAGCCGGCCTCAGAGCCAGAATTTTCGGCAAGCCGGCAAAGTTCGAGCGATGCGCGGTGAAGATTTCCGGACCGAAACCCGACGCGCGAAGACGGGCTTCGGTCTTTGGCAATTCGATCGGATCCGACGTCCAGTCCAAGCAACATTCCTCCTGGCTGAAGGCGCGGCAGAATTTCCTGTGCGTGTCCGCCATAACCAAGAGTGCAGTCGACCGCGATTTCGCCCGGTTTGGGCGCAAGGACTTCCAGGATCTCGGCCACCATGATGGGCCGGTGCGTGCCGGCTGGTGTTTTGCCGGACGCGATGACTTTGGTGACGGTTTCCGGATAACGCAGGGGATCGTGCTCTTTGTACTTCTCCTCGAACCGGCGCGGATGCTTGCCGCGGTAGCGCGGTCGGCGTTTGTGGTCGGATCCGGCGATGAGGATGAGGCTGATCTGATCGGGCATGTGAACTCGGGTGACGAGATTATCTGTTTGGCAGGTTCAATCAAAGGTGCTTGATCGGCGCTCGATTGAGCGACGTTATATCACAAGTCCATGCCGAAATATTTGGTCGTCAGCACGAGTGGTAATCCCGACAGCAACAGCCGAAGGATGGGACGGGTTGCCTTTAATCATTTGCAAAAAGCGAAAGTGGATTGCGAATGGCTCGATATCAGTACGATGGATCTGCCGTTGTGCGATGCGGACACATGTTATGCGCTGGCGTCAGCGCAAAACTCAACGCCAGCATCGAAGCGGCGGATGCGATCCTGGTTGCGACGCCGGTTTACAACTACGATGTGAGCGCGGCGGCCAAGAACATGGTCGAGCTGACGGGCAGCTCGTGGGAAAACAAGATTGTGGGTTTCCTTTGCGCGGCCGGTGGAATGAGCAGTTACATGTCGGTCATGGCATTCGCGAACAGTCTGATGCTCGATTTTCGGTGCGTGATTCTTCCGCGTTTCGTTTATGCGACCGGCGATTCATTTGAGGACGACGAATTGAAAGACAAGAAGGTTGCGAAACGGATCGAGGAACTCGCGGACGAATTGATCCGGTTTGGAAAAGCGCTGGCCGATTGAAGAGTCGCGGACAGTCCAAGACCCAAATCGCAAGTTCCAAACAACATCAAAGGAACACAAAGGCGAATCAGAAAATTAGCGCCTTTGTGATCTCGGTCTGCGTTTGACACTTTGATTTGCCTGGGATTTGGCAGCTTGGGATTCCGCCGTCCGGCGTCCACCGGCGCAAATATTGCTGCGATTAATGCGGCTTCTCCGAGCTTCTCCGCGAATCAAAAGTATGATGGAGAACGTAATCAAATCACCCCGCCCAGCTGCTTGTCGTCTCAGTCGTCGCACTGGTTCTCACGTCGATCTGCGCGTTGACCGCACAGGCCGAACGCATCAACCACGAAGGCCGTATCCTCGGGCCGCTGCCCGTTGTCACCGCGCCAACGTTGTTTAATACATCCGCCGGCGACGCGATCGTTTCCGCCATGCAAATCATGCCGATCGATTCCGCATGGAACGAGGACATCTCGCATCGCCCGGTTCATTCGAACTCTGGCGGAATCATTGCGCAGATCATCAGCGACCTCGCGTCAAACCGCAGGACATTGCGGCCGTTCTACGAAATGAATTACGCGCTCGTCCCGGATAATCAGCCACGCGTCACTCTTCCGTTCTTTAATTATCCCGACGAATCAGATCTCGATGGCGGCACCTTCCCGAATGGCAACTATCCGATCCCAGCAAATCTCCCGATCGAATCGTGGCCGCTTGGGACCGGCAACCTCACCCTGCAACAATGGCAACAGGACGTGAACAACGACGGCGGAGATCGTCACGCGATCATGGTCGCACCGGGTGTAGGCTCGATTTGGGAGACATGGTTGACTCGACTGACGGAAAGCGGTTGGGAAGCTTCGAATGGCGCAAAGTTCGATCTCAATTCAAATGCGATGCGTCCAGACGGATGGACCTCGGGTGATGCAGCCGGGCTCCCGATGTTTCCGGCTCTGGTTCGCTATGACGAATGCCGGCGCGGCATGGTCGAACACGCCGTTCGATTAGTCGTGAAGAAAACACGGCGCGAATACATTTATCCGGCGCTCCATTTTGCCTCCTCGATTCCGGCGACCTCGGTGAATTATCCCGCGATGGGGCAGCGGCTGCGTCTGAACTCGGACTTTGTCATTCCTCCAAATTGGACAATCGAAGAAAAAGCCGTGCTGCTTGCCTTGAAAAAATACGGCGCGATCGTTGCCGATAACGGTAACTTCTTTTCCGTTTCGGTTGCGCCTGACGATCGTTTTGCCTCGAATGCGTTCGATCATCTTTCGACCATTACGATTGATAACTTTGAAGTGGTGGAAACTACTGGCCCGAACGAGGGACCTCGCTCACCCGGGGCGCCAACGGTGGATGCCGGTCCCGATCAATTCATTGCGTTTCCCGGCCAGACTACCTTGAACGGACTCGTTAGCGCTCCGCTTGGGAATGTCTCGACCCAATGGAGACTTTATTCCGGACCAGGATCCGTAACGTTTGCCGATCCCAGTCAGCCCAACACCAGAGTCACCTTCAGTCAGCCCGGGACTTACACTTTCATGTTCAGCGCGAGCGACGGTGTCCATGCGGTGGCCTATGATGCAGTCGTCGTCCGCGTAACGACGCACGGCAGTTTGGTCAACATTTCGACCCGAGCCCGGTTGGCTAATGATCAGGAAATTCCAATTGGCGGGTTCATCGTGCATGGGCGCGACTGAAAAACAAGTCGTGATCCGAGCGATCGGGCCTTCACTTGCCGGAGCCGGTGTTTCCGGGGCGTTAAGTGATCCGATGCTTGAGCTGTGGGATTCGAGCGGAGCCTGATCCAGACTAACGATAACTGGAAAGACACGCAGGAACAGAGCATTCGAGATACGCAGCTCGCGCCGTCTAGTGACTTGGAGTCGGCCATTCTCATTACGCTTCAACCGGGAGCCTATACCGCCATTGTTCGCGGGAAGAACGGGGCCACCGGTGTTTGCCTTGTTGAAGTCTACGATGTCGAGCATGGGTCGACCTCGATTCTGGCAAATATCAGCACTCGCGGACTGGTGGGCACAGATCAAGGGGCGATGATTGGTGGAGTTATTCTTCAGGGACCGGATCCGGCTGGAATTCTCTTTCGTGCGATCGGGCCGTCGCTGGCGGGCAGGGGATTGAAACGCCTCTCTCGAATCCGACGATGGAACTGTTCGATGTGCAGGGACAACGCCTTGCTCTCAATGATAACTGGAGAGAGTCGCAAGAAGAGGCGATCGAAGAGACCGGGGTAGCGCCGGTGGACGATGCCGAATCAGCCATTCTCGCGACGCTTAACCCAGGGACCTACACAGGGTCGTGCGCGGGGTGAATGGTGCAACCGGCACCGCGTTGATCGAAGCGTATCATCTTCAATAGGTCTGAACTTACTGATCGTTCCGAGCGATCGAATCTCTGGGATTGAGCGCGGACCTCCGCCTATTTGCGGGATACTGTGAATGGTGATAGGTGGGCAGATCGGCATCTCCGAAAGTATTCGCGAGCCGGCCGCCCCTCCTTGGTTTGCAGCGGCGCTCCACACGCGTTGCTTGAGCAACGCTCTGCCAACAGGCATACTTCAAACATGATCACCTGGATCGGTACCTCCGGCTTTCAATATACTGAATGGAAAGGAACATTTTATCCGGAGGATCTGTCCGCGGCGAAGATGTTGCCGTTTTACGCAGAACGACTGTCGAGTACTGAAGTCAATTATACGTTTCGCCGAATTCCGAGCCCGAAGACAATGCAGAATTGGTGGGGTCTCACACCGGAGCGATTCAAGTTCAGCTTGAAAGCGCCGCAGAAGGTAACGCACTTCGCCAAGCTACGGAATTGTGGCGACACGTTGCGCTATTTTTTCCAAGTCATATGCGATTTGGAAGCAAAGCTGGGTGTTGTGCTTTTCCAATTACCGCCTGCGTTCAAGAAAGATGCTACGGTTCTGGGCGAGTTCTTGAATGACGTCCCGCCAGGGATGCGGGCTGCCTTTGAGTTTCGTCATGAATCCTGGTTTAACGACGAGATCTTCGAACTGCTTAAGAGCAAGAACATTGCGCTTTGCATCGCAGAGAGCGAATCCATTGCGACACCGGTGGTGGCGACCGCCGACTACGGTTATCTCCGACTTCGGCGCGAGGACTACACGAGCACTGATGTGACCCGTTGGGCCGAGACGATCAAAGCTCAAGACGCTGCCTGGTCAGAGGCGTACGTCTATTTCAAGCACGAAGAAAGCGGGATCGGTCCGAAGTTGGCGATGGAATTGGGTGAACTATTGGCAAAACCCGAATAGGTCCTATGTGACCTATAGGACCCATGAGGGAGAACGCGGCTCCCTAACTAACGCGCCGCACTTCTATTCGCGCTACGCTGCCACCCGGCGCTTCGCTTTCACCAAACTCGACGTCGAACGCGCCTTCGCTGCTCGAGCGCCATTCCGCTTCGGCTTGATTGCCTGATTCCGATTCAGGCTTTCCTGCAGAACCTTGACCAGATCGACCACGTTAGTCGCGCGCGGAGCGGACACTGGTTTTCCAGTGATTTCTTTGTGCTGCGCTTTCTGCTCGATCATTTCCATGACCGCCGTCCGATATTCATCGCGATACTTGTCCGGCTCCCACTGGACAGACATGCTTTCAACCAGTGATTGCGCCATCTTCAATTCTTTTTCGGTTATCTTGGTCACCGTTCCGTTCTTCAATTCTTCGGGACTAAGAATTTCCGATGCAAAATGCATGAGCTCGAGGATCAGGAATAATCCATCTGGTTTGACTGAAGCCAGGTGTTCGCGATTACTGATCACGACTTTTGCGATCCCGATCTTGCCGGTGCCGCTCAATGCCTTGTGCAGGAGTGAGTAGGCTTTCTCGCCGCCCTTCTGCGGCTCGAGGAAATATGGTTTATAAAAAAACTTTGGATCGACCTGACCGAGTTCAACGAAATCCGTTATGTCGATCGAATGAGTCGACTCAATCTTTACCTTCGCGAAGTCTTCCTCCTTCAGGACGACAAAGTGGCCGCGTTCGTACTCGTAGCCTTTGACGATTTGATCGGCGGTAACTTCTTTCATGTCCGCTTCCGCAACCTTTTTGTATTTGATTGGGCTCAGATCGCTGGAGCGAAGCTGGCGGAAGCTAACCTTTTCTTCTTTGGTGGCTGGATATACAGCGATTGGAATGTAAACCAGCCCGAAGCTAATACTGCCTTTCCAGATAGGGCGCATGGTAAGGAAAAGCCTACCAGCATTGCCGATGCCATGTCAAATGAGGCCCTAGCGGGGCCGTGACGGTTGGTGCGGGGGTGACGTGAGACTCTTGAACCGGCCCTGTATCAGACAGGATTAACAAGATTTACTGGATTAGAAACATTTGGACTGGTTTCTGAGTTGCCTCGGCTGGCTCGTTCTCTTCAATCCTGTAAAATCCTGTTAATCCTGTCGGGAACTCAACGCGATCGACCGTTGGGGTACTCAACCAAACTGCGCACAGCGCCACTACTCCGTAGACACCTCATCAATCATCTTCTTCAGCGCTGCCGCCAAACGAGGGTCGTTATCCGAAACGGATGCCAATTGGTTGTGACACGCTTCCCGTTCCATATGACCAATTGCCATCGTTAACGGTGTTTGGTCTGGCGTGCTAAACCCAAGCGTTGTCAGCGATTGCATCATCATCTTGCGCAAAGCAGCCAGGCGTGCCGACAAAACCATCGTGCTGGCAGATAAGTTTTCGATCACCGAGTTTAATTGAATAACAGTCTGTTCCAACAGTTTGATTCTTTCTGCGTGATCGTCCATTCGACACTATTGCGAGAAATCCGGACATGGCCAGTCCGAGAGTTTTGATTGGATAGTTTTGTTCTTGCAATGGCCCGGCCAATCTGGCAAAAGGTCGGCCCGCTAGGTTAGTCGATAAAAGGATATGCCTGCTGCCCTCGCTTCGGCTGTTTCAGATTGATTATGACAGGGAAGCCACCGCCAGGATATACCGGAGGGACGCCATCGGGCAGGGGACCGCAAGCGGCAGGAACTCCGCCGCCATCCGGCGCCGGAAAGCCTCCCGGTGCGATGCAGGCGATGCCGCCGGGGTCGCAAAGCGAAGACGTGAAACTCAGCGACGTTCGCTGGGGCGTGATCTTCCGCATGGGGCTGAAGATGATCTCCGCCTGCAAGTATCTCGTCCTGGTTTACTGCCTGATGACGCTCCTCCAAAACGGAGTGAACCTTGGAATGTCGCAGTTGGTAGGGAAAATCACTCAGGAACTGACTCGTCCTGCGGAGCGTGGTTTCGGCATCGGCACCGGCATCGGATTCGCCCGCCACCAGTATCAGTTCCGGTCCGGTTGCAGAGAGACAGCCGCCAGCCAATCACAAACGGTTAATCTGGATTTGTGCGCTCTGGGCGATGTGTGCATTTGGGGTCCTGACCTTAGGAATTCCGTTTCGTGCGATCTCCACCAAGCTCGATCTCACTATCTCTAACAATCTGCGGAGTCGACTCTTCGAACGATTATTACGGCAGAGTCCGGAGTTCTATCACAAGCATGATCCGGGTGAATTAAACGCGATTGCCAATCAGTTTACCGTCGAAGCTGCGATGACCATGCGGCAAATATCTGTCGATATGATCCTGCAAATGGCCGTCCTCGCCTGCACGGTCGGCCTCCTCATTTATAATTTCCAAATGAACGGACCGCCGCCGGTTCTTTTCGGGATGGAGATTCCGCCGGCGCTGATTCCGATCGGGATTGTTCTGTTTGCCTTTATCGCGCCGTATATCACCGGAAAAATGTCCGAGCGTGTTGGCAATGTGTCGCGGGACATGCAGGAGAAAATGCTGGCGATCAACAGCCACGTCACCGGTGCGATGCAATCGGCTGAAGAAATTCAGACAATGGAGGCGGAACCGATTTTCTCCGCCAAACACGACGTGCAGCTCGAGGCCTTGCTCCGGTCCCGGCTGAAACAGACGCTCACGATTGAATCCCTCAATCTCGTAAACGGACTCCCAAGCTGGTTCATTCAGGCGTTGATGTTGGCGTTTGGTGTTTTCCTGGCCATTCGTTCCGGAAACGCCGAGAGCGCGGGCAATGTGGTTGCGATTTTTCTTCTGACTCCGGCGCTGATGCAGCCCATCGGCGCGCTTTCCGCCTACATTGTCATGGCCGGCGGTGCGTGGCCGCGGATCGAGACGGTAACTGAAATGCTGGAATCGCGGGCCAGCCGGGAGGAACGCTCCGGAACAGTTAGAGTTGAATCGATTGCACCGACGCTTGAAGCGCGTGGCCTAACCTTTTCCTATCGGCCTGATTCCAGGCGCATCTATAATAATGTCTCCTTTGAATTGCCGCCGGGAAAGATCACGGGGTTTGTGGCGAAGACGGGCCAGGGCAAGACAACATTCTTCAAGTTAGCCTTGCGGTTTTACGATCCGCAGCAAGGGGAAGTCCTGTTAGGCGGCCGGCCGGTGGAAGAATATGCTGCCGACAATCTCTATGATCACATCGCTATGATGTCGCAGTTCCCGGCGTTTTTCTTCGATACCCTCCGAGCCAACATGCAAATGGCAAAACCGAACGCGACCGACGAAGAAATCCGGAAGTTGTGTGAGGAAACCGGGATCTGGAAAATTCTTCAGGCTGGAACGAACGGCAATCCACTTGATCAAGAATTTGCGGCTGGGCGCCGATTATCTGGCGGCCAACGCAAATTACTGGCCTTAACCCGTTGTCTTCTGCGGAACCCGGCGGTGCTCTTTTTAGATGAACCAACCGTCGGAATGGATAACCAGGAAAAATTCGCAATTCTCGGGATGATCCGGCAGGCCGCGAAAAATCACACTGTCATGGTGGTTGACCACGATCTTCGCTGGTTACTGCCGTTTTGTGATTATTTTATCGTCTTAAACGAGGGGCAGATCGCTGAGCGCGGGACCGGGGATGAATTGCTGGCTAAACGCGGTCTATTTTACGCCCTTTACCACGCCACGGAGGCGCAAACCCCGACTGCTGATGCACTTCCTGCACAGGCTGCTCCTGCGTGAGGAATGGCTCAAAGGGCCCGTGCACAATCAGCTAAGCCTTAACGTCTAAATTGCTCGCAAGATACGAAACTTCATTAGTCTAATAGGAAATAACGAACAATGGCGGCAGGCAAAGCTTGTTTCGCCAACTGAAATTAAATAAGAATTTGCCGCCGGATCGAGTGATGTGGCGGCGAAGTAAAACAACGAACAACGAAAGGACAGTTAGTATGGCTGACGAAAAGACAGGTAAGAAACCGGACAAGGCTGGCGGATCCGGCGCCGAAAAAGGTGACGATTCCAGCGAGGCTGGTGGTCGTGGCCGGAAGTTGCTTTACACATGCTTCAATGACGGGGCCGGCAACTACGTGGACTCGAATTGGACGTGGTTCACTTGCTGGCGCTGTGGCGCGTTGAATTACATGTAAGCCCGATTGGGCTGACCGGAAGCGCAGGATTTTCATATCCTGCGCTTTCCCGTTTCGTAGGAAATTGGGCGTCCACAGATTTCGCAGATTTACGCAGATTTTTGGAACACTTGTTCCATTCATTCTTAATCTGTGGAAATCTGCGAAATCTGTGGATCATCCATATAAACCCACTTCGCGCCGCCCGATCGCGGATATTTTCCGCCTAACCGCTTCAAGCGCGACCCAATACTGCGTTCGCCATCACGTTAGTCCGGACGCAATTTCCTGCTTTTCTATCTTTGCTGCCGGATTGGCTGCAGTCTGTCTTTGGAAATCAGGTCAGTATCCCATCTTCCTGCTCGTTGCGCCCGGCTTCTGTTACCTTCGCCTCTGGTGCAACATGCTTGATGGAATGGTTGCACTCGCATCGGGCACAGCGAGCTGGCGCGGAGAAATCTTTAACGATTTGCCTGATCGGATTTCGGATATTTTGATTTTTGTTGGTGTAGCGCATAGCGGCTTGATGAATCCTGTTTTTGGATATTGGGCTGCGATTTTGGCGTTGATGACTGCTTATGTGGGTTTATTCGGACAGGCGGTCGGCGGGCGAAGGGAATTTGGCGGAATAATGTCGAAGCCATGGCGAATGGTCGCAGTGCATATTGGAGCCTGGGTTACGCTTGGCTGCATTTGGTGGAACAACGGTCAAATTCGATTCGCGAGCTTGACGGTGCTCGATTGGGCCTGCCTTATAGTGATCGCGGGCTGTTTGCAGACGATGATTATCCGATTGAAACGAATCATGGTGGCGCTGCGGACAAAGGCCAATTGATGTCACCCCACCAGGCGCTCTACGATCAGACTTTTCGCGCTTATCTTTTGATCATCTTTGGCTCCCTCGCTGGCGGAGGAATTGTGCTCTGGCTTGTTCAGGCAATTTCCGGAAAACCGCTTGGGCCGATCTGGCGCACGTATCGCTCGTGGCTGGTATTGGCGCCGATTGGGTTGGCCGTAGTTTTCGCGGGACGCGTTCCCACCATCGTTGGAGTGACGTTGCTTGGAATTTTTGGATTCAAGGAATTCGCCCGGGCGTCCGGACTTTATCGCGATTGGTGGATGACTGGAGCAGCTTACGCTGGAATTGTGACGGTCGGCTTAGCTTCGTTACTGTCACATCCACGTGGAGAAGAATCGGGGACGGGATGGTATGGCTTTTTCGTGGCGGTCCCGGTGTTTGCCATTGCCTTGATCTTGCTGGTGCCGATTTTGCGGAACCGGGCCCGGGGCGAACTGCAACGGATGTCGTTAGGTATGGTCGGATTTATCTATATCGGCTGGATGTTTGGTCACCTCGGTTTTCTGGCCAACGCGCGAAATGC